>CAWEDF010000035.1:0-79610 GCA_963807655.1 uncultured Acidobacteriaceae bacterium
GGATGATGCGATTTACCTCGTTTACGGGGCCGTTTCGCTACTGCGGGTTTACCGGGGTAGCGGCTGCGGCGGAGCTTGCGGGGAGACCGAGTCAGCCATGATCGCCTAGATTCAGCAAGCTTCAGCCAAAGGCCGCGATTGCCAAGATCGCGGCCTTTTGCTTTTTGGCAAAGAAAGGCTTTTACCACAGAGGCGCAGAGGCACAGAGAAAACCTTTTATCGTTCTGAATAAATCGTTCTTTATTTCTTTCGTTTTTCTCTGTGCCTCTGTGTCTCTGTGTGGAAGGTTTGCTACTTTTACTGGGGAGGCGGCCGATGATCGTCGACATGTCCGAGAAAGCGACCGAGCAGGAGATTGCACATATTATCGAACGCATTCGCGAGGCGGGTTACCAGCCGCACGTTACGCGGGGAGTGGAGCGCACCATCGTCGCGGCGGTGGGAAATGGGCGCCGCCACGAAATCGAGGCGCTGCAAGCAGCGCCCGGCGTGGAGAATGTGGTCGCGATCGCCCAGCCTTTCAAGCTGGTCAGCCGGCAAGTGAAGCCGGAGCGGACGGTCGTGAACGTGGGCGGAGTCCCGATCGGCGGACTAGGGGTGGTGATCATTGCCGGACCCTGCTCGGTGGAATCGCGCGAGCAGTTGCTCAGCACGGCTCACGCGGTAAAGCGCGCCGGAGCTACCATGCTTCGCGGCGGGGCTTACAAGCCACGCACTTCTCCCTACGATTTTCAGGGACTCGGCCTGGAAGCGTTGAAGATCCTGCGCGAGGCCCGCGAGCAATCAGGGCTGCCGGTCGTGACGGAAGTGATGAGCACGGAAGATGTGGACATCATTTGCGAGCATGTGGACATGCTGCAGGTGGGGGCGCGCAACATGCAGAACTTCGCGCTGCTGCGGCGGCTGGCAACTGTGAACATGCCGGTGCTGTTGAAACGGGGTCCGTCGGCGACGGTGAAGGAGTGGCTGCTGGCCGCGGAGTACTTGCTTTCCGGGGGAAACAGCCAGGTTGTGCTTTGCGAACGCGGCATCAAGACGTTTGAAACGGAAATGCGCAACACCTTCGATCTCGCGGCGGTGGCGCTGGCGCGCGATCTTTCTCACCTGCCGGTGATCGCCGATCCCTCGCATGGGACGGGCAAACAGAGTCTGATTGCCGCCGTGTCGCGGGCAGCCGTGGCGGTGGGGGCGGATGGCCTGATCATTGAAGTGCATCCTTGCCCGGAGCGGGCGCTATCGGATGGGGCGCAGTCGCTTGATTTTGCTGGATTCGAGAAGGTGATGAAGGCCATCGCGGAGCCGCTGCGTCGAGTTGCCGTTGCGACGACGGCAGGAGCGGATGCGGCGTAGGTGTGAGGAGAAGTGGTGAGCGCGGAAGGGCTCGAACCTTCGACCCATGCCTTAAAAGTGTAGCGGTAATTGTCTTTTCAACGACTTCAAGGTCAGAATCCCGACATCGAAACACTGATACATGACTGGCGAAAAATCGCCCTGAAACCCCACGTCAGCCAGGCGCCAGAAGTGCTGAGGGCGGCCGCTCGCGCGCACCAGAACAGCGCGGGAATCTACGGGAGGTGGTCACGCGCATCGACCCGGTAACGGCACGGGGCCTTGGCCATTTGCTCGCACGGCGTGAACTACCGTGCTGGACTCGGCGGAGCGCTTCTGTGCTACTGTCTGCTTAGTCGCGCGCTATCGCCACCAAAACAATACTAATCTCTGGCCGAGAATACTTGACGTGCTTTATCGCGAGGCCAGTCATGTCGGCACTACTCAAGCAAATTCTTCGATGGCTCTGCCCGCATCGCTTCTCCTGGCCGCACTGCGGCATTGATGGACAGGATTATCAGGTCTGCCTCCTTTGCGGCACGGCATTTGAATATGATGTGAACACGATGCGCCGGACGGGACGGTTGGTTTTACCTCACCCGCGCAAAATGTTACGTCTGTGAAACTGGCAAGTCAATGAATCGCGTGGGGTTGACGGTTGATCAAGAGGATTGTTGTTGTAATGTCGCCATAACGCTCACTGACCCCGATCGGCCAATTCTCAATGAGTATACCTTGTCGAACTATCGCCTCTCTAACAATGGCAGCGGTGTCAAGCAACCGAGTCTCTCCTAGATACGACTTCGACCCGAAAACCGAATTTCGGGAGTTGATAGAAAAGGACACGCGCGTCTCAGCGAACCCTAGCAATCCCCTGCATTCTTCGGTTACGAAAGACATCTGTCGCTATTGCCCCATCGATCATTCCGGAAACGAGACTACGGGTTAACCCTCCTAAACGAACTTGGCGGTAACGTAGATGGTACAGGGCGCTCACCCGCTAAGGGCCGAGCGGTACGAAACGAGGAAGAGACTATGCACAATTCAAATGTCCCCACATTACGTCGCAGCTCGAGGGTACCGATTACGGTTCCGATACTGGTTACCAGTTTAGATCCGGGATCCAACTTCTCTGAAGTCTGCGAGACCTTGGTGGTTAGCGCCCATGGTTGTGCGATGCGGGCTCCTATGAAGCTGGAAGCAGGGGTTCCGCTGCACTTTCACAGCCAGGAAGGCCGTGAGACGACGGCGCAAGTTGTCTACTGTCAGGCCATTGGGCCTGCGCGGCAGAGTTGGATGCTAGGCGCGCGGTTCGACAGGCCGCAAAATTTCTGGGGGTTGCAGACTTGTCCGAAAGATTGGGCGAAAACGCCGGCGACTGTCGAGGGAAACGTCGCACCCGTGGTTTCGTCTACTAACATCCTTCCACCCAATCAGGCCACCGCCTCTGCGAAAATCGTGCTCGATAGAATCAAGAAGCAACTCTCCAACGAGCACCTCAAGTCGATGCTTGCCGAACTTGTTCACCCACTTGAGGCGGAGGTAACGGACCTCAAGGAAAAGCTCGCGCAAGGGGCAAAGCGGAGCCGATTTGAGGTGTCGCTGTCGCAAATTCCTCCCGAGCTTGAACAGCAGCTGGAGCTGCGCCTGAAGAAGGAGTTAGGACCCCAAGTCCTGAAGCAGGCACGGGAGCAGTCCGAACAAATACTTGAAGCGGCGAAGGTAGCCATCGACCAGAGGACGGGGGAAACCCATGCAGAATTTCTGCGGCGGGTCACCCTGGATCTGCAATCGGTAGAGCAGCGGACCCAGGGCCTCTCGACCGACGTCGTTCAGAATCTGCGGGAGCACCTCAATCGTGGACTGGGAGAACTTCACCAGCACGTCATCGACGCAGGTAACCGCCTCAAGCGGCTGAGTGACGACCTACTGCGGGTTATGGAGCATAACCTGGGTGAGGTACACGATGTGCGCCGCCAGGAATTGGAACAAGTGCAAGCGACGGTCGCGTTGGAATCGTCGCGCTTACAGGAACAAATCGCCGGCCTCGAAGTCCGCATGGCAAAGCTGGACGAGTCCGCTCGCTGGCTCGAGTCCGGCCTCGATAAACGCCTGTCGCAATTGTCCAGCGACATGATGCGCAGTGCACGCAGCCAACTGGATAACGCGCTAGAGGCGGTTCTGAGTGAGCTCGCCACTCGCAATGTCCAGGAACTCCGAAATCAACTGGATGAGGCAAGCGCAAATTTGCAGACGATCCAGAAAGGGATCGAAGCCTCGGTTTCCGAGTCGCTCAGGGTCCAGGTAGCTGAGACTCTGCAATCTTTTGAGCACAGAATGGAAGAACTGGCGCAGCAGTCAGTCGAACGGTGGCAGCTCGCCCTTGCCAGTACTCTGAACTCCCTGGCAAGAACTCTTGGCGAGCAATTCCGCTTGCAAGCGGCGACTGATGCTAACGCCAGCCAACATTCTTCGGTCAAATGACTGGTGCTGTTACCTTAACCATGGCTCAGGCACGCATAGCTGGCGTAACATCGCCGTTCTCGCAACTCACGGTGCGCTCTTTGACGGGGTTCTGCATGGCGGTAGGCTAACAGAGCACCATGCGCCAAAGGGTATTTGAATTAGCACGGAACGACGTGTACTGCACGAGATGTTGAAAGCTCCATGAAATCGTTTGCACCAATGATCCCGAGGACTGTACGCACGAAAAGGGGGAATCGTCGCCGAGTGGGGTCATGCACGATGGTTGGTGCGGAGAGTTGATATATCACGCCGCGGGTCTCAAGCTGACACGCCCCAGCGGCTACTACGTTCTTGACCCATTCGCTTTCCCGACCGTAGGTGAGCGCAATCAGGAATCCCTCCGGCGCTCGAAAGACATTCACTGGCGTCCGGTAAAGCCTGCCTGACTTTCGGCCAACGTCCGTAAGAATGCCGAAGCCCGGAAGTCGGGCGGCGAATCGGCTCGTGATTCGGTTCGTGACAGCCAAATTGAAGGCTGCGACCCACCGTTTGCGGTACCGGATTAGAAGCACGGGAGACAGCAGGGCCAAAACCAGGATGACCGATGCGGCGATGACCATGGTTGCCGTAGATTCTATTGCAACTTCGCGTACTCCGCCTTGGCTTGTTTCAGGATGGGGATGTCGGGGTCGGCGTCTTTCCAGAGCGTAAGAAAGTCGTGATATGCGGCTCGGGCCTTGGCAGTGTCGGCCTGCAGTGGATATGCGCGCGCCGGGACCGATGAATGTTCGGATTTCGTAACACAATCAACGTAGTAAACAGGGAGGGAGAAGAATCGTGGGATTCTGCATGGCAAAGGAGTAGCAGCCATGCAATCACCGAGCCGTGAACCCTACTTTATTCTCCCTGCCAAGAAGCAGCCACTGTTAAAGCTGCCAAAGTTGGGGTTCCAGAGAGCGCCATTGATGACCGGGGCGCTGGTGCTGGTTCTGATAGTGATCATGGTCTTCGTCGCACTGTCGCTGGGCGCGTTGTGGGACAGGCTCACCACGGAAAGTCAATTTCGCTCGCGGGACGCAGAAATCGCTTGTCTGATCAGTTGACTTTGCTGGTATAGCGGACCGCGACAGTGGCGAGGGTGGGTGGGTCGAACACCGTTCCCTCACGGGAACGGCCGCCCATACGACCGCTCGTGCTGGCCGATCGCGGAATTAGATCCAGCACTGATAATCGGGAGCGCGCACATGGGAATCGGCGAACTATAGCATAGGAAACGGTGGTGGGGAGGACGGTTGCATGCAAGCGCTGAAACCGCTCGTCATTCGGGCTCTACGCGCCCAACCTGGCACAGAAGGTATCCGCGTTCGTAAACAAGGCATCACCCGCGAATTCGAGGCTCGCAATCGAACGCTCTGCCGCATCGCGATGACCGAAACCGCAAGCGTCTTTAACAACCACTGGGATGTAACCAAGATCAGAGCCCTGCCGCACGGTAGGTTCAATACCGATTTCCATGGCGATGCCGACAATGGCAAAAGCATCGATGCCGCAATCCCGCAACGCGATGTTAAGAGGCGTACCTTCGAACGCCGACATGGTAATCTTGTCGAAGATGGCTTCGCTCGGCAGAGGATTCATCTCAGGAGTCAGATGGAATCCCGGCGCGTCCCGCAAGAACCAAGGTTTGACCTCATTTGCCGATTTCACCCTTTGCCAAGCCATCGCCATACGGAACTGAGACACTCCCATGAGTTCCTTCGGAAGTGACATGTGGCGGGTGAAGAAGACTCGAACCCCCGCTTTGCGGGACGCTTCGAGAACCTGAACCACTCTCTCCGTGATCTCCGGTCCATTCTCGATCTGCTTCACAATCCCGACTTGCATGTCATACACGACCAGCGCCAATCGTGCGGGATCACAAACGTCATCCAGCGTTTGCGGAATATCTAGTCCGAAAGCCCGCTGCATAATAAATTTCACCTCACGAGGTACTCGAATCTCATTCTACTGAAAGACAACCTCTAGTTCGGTTGAGGAGACCGCAACAACCCAACACCGAGCCTGACAACTCCAACCGCGAGAATCACCGCCCCGGCGTAGATCAGGGAGGACTGCCGCGTCCGCGAGCATCTGGCAAACCAGCGAAAGGATCACGATGACGCCTGCATGGCGCGCGCCCGGCGCGGAAGAAATTCTGTCGTAACGGATTCTTCCATGTACCCACTGGCCTTGTTCATCAGGAGGTCAGGAGAAAGTAGCCACCGGACTGGATCGTCGGCATCAGGATAGCGCACTCAGGAGCGAGGCCGCTCAATACTCGCGCTGCTTCAAGCCCGTTCATCACAGGCATTGCGTAATCGAGAATCGTGCAACGGGGACTTCGGGGTCGTCGGTTGCCCGGGGCGGGTTTTCGACTCGTAGAAGAGGAAGGCAAGACAGAGGATGATACAAAGCGCAACGATGTAGAACCATATCGACCTCCCTGTGTGTCCTCCGGGAACAATCATCGTAGCTCCGAGACTCGGGCCACTCGCTTCCTTTTCCGAACAGCTGGGTGTTTTCGAACAAACGAAAGTCCACGTCTCAGTTCGGCGCTGAGATCGGTGGACTCGGTCGCGATCTGGACCGGTTCGGAGACCTCACGTCCCAGCCAGCGATTCAGGTCTTCGGGTGAAGCTTGCACTCGCCGACCCTCGCGGTTGATTGGCATGCCGGATTTTGCCCAACGTTGTGCCGCCGAAATCGGCAGACCCAAGAAGCGGGCTATCTGTCGCCAGCCCTTGAGAGGCTCGGATTCCTGGTTCGGTTTGGGCATGGCATCTGTTCGATGCTGACTGCCCTTTCAGGGCTGTAAGCTAAATGAGGGATCGCCGGAGGCGCGTATTCAAGTCACAACCTCGTGCCCCGGAGATAAATTTGAGAAGCTCCTTTCGGATGATCGCGATCAGGTTGGACTATCGCTGCATGCGCTCGTCATCGGTCATCGTTCTAAGAAAAGAGCCCGATCCTGAGTCGGTACGAGTTCCACTGGTAGGTAATCTTCGGTAAACCACATCGTTCTTCTCCGCATCATAGTTTCGTTTGGAAACTGTGCTCCTGTCTGTGCGGGGGATATTCCGTGACCCTAACCGCTCCGAAATCCGTCTTGATCGTGGATGACAATGCGTCTATCCGTCGGGCGCTCTGTGGACTGTTTGAACGCGAGGCCGACTTTGAAGTATGCGGAGAGGCAGAGAACGGAGAAGATGCAATTAAGAGGGGTCAGGAGTTGCGCCCCGACTTGATCGTTCTAGACCTTTCCATGCCTGTGATGAACGGCTTTGACGCCGCGCGTGCTCTGAAACGGCTGATGCCTGCCGTGCCGCTAATTATGTACAGCGCATTTGGTGACAAGCTCGCGGAAAAGCAAGCCTGGTTAATAGGAATCTCGGAAGTGGTTTCAAAAGCTGAGCACGCAGCGGTGCTGATTGACAAAGCGCGAGGTCTTCTCAACTCCGCTGCCGCCTGAGTGTTCGGGCATTGATCAGCAATTTCTGAGGCGGCAAGTCTTCGTTCCTTCGTCCAGCGCGGATACTGCCGGTTAGCCCGCGCTCCTTGCCGACAGGATATTTGCCAGAGCCGTTTGGGCCAGGGGCTCATCATCCACGATCAACACGCGCATGGTTTCCACTCACCGGCCGGCAGTTCCCTTTTCTCAATCGCGTCCTTGATACCTTCCCTGACCTCAGCCATCGATTTTCCAGCCAGTGCCAATTTTGTCCTCATCAAAGTGATCGGCAGCACCGTCCTGGCAGCAGGCTGCGGCATTTTCCTTCACAGAGGCATGCCTGGCTGCCGCACACTCCTTCAATGCCCGCCGGCGACGAGCGGCGATGGTGTTCCGTCCGACCACTGGCTTACAGGAACGTCAATTGTCGTATAGCGGCCTATTTTTTCTTCGTGCGCGTCCAACGGGACGTCATCCCCCAAGTCGGATCCCAAGGCTTTAGGGTCGATTTCGGGGACAAAAAACATCACGTGGGGAAGCCACGGTCCTTTGATGCCGGCATTCAAATACCCTTGCTTTGACATCATGTAGGACACCGAGCCGGGTTCGGGCGTGGGCAACTCACCTTTCGCGATGCCGTCTATTATGGCGTCCTCTATCTGAGTGTTCGAACGTCCGGCAATCGCCAGTTCGGTCTTCTTGAAATAGATCGGAAGAAAAGACCGCGCACCCGGAGCGCTCAGGCAGATCGGACCGTGTATCTTTGGGTCCCAAAAAGCCGGATTGTTTTTTGGTAAGTCCCATGATCGTCCCACCACGCATACGAAACCGTTCTTCCCCTCCACGGCTGTTTCATAGCCATGCCGTCCAAGAACCAGTACCTTGGCCCCGCTTGAAACGGAGTTCGGGCCGGCGCTGCGGGCCATCGCAATCTCCGCATCGCGGTCCATCAGATATAGATCGATTGAGGCCATGGTGGTGGGATACGGATTCTTGGCGTCCTGTGCCAGCGCGTGCCGGGCTGCGCCTAACGCAAGGGCCAGCGCAAAGAATGCCAATGCGATCATCTTGACTGTCTTTCGTTTCATTTGATTTTCTCCTTGAATCCTTGTGATGCAGATTTAAAATATGGCGCCAAACCTATGATCGGCCAGCTCGGTTCTGCCGTTCGCTCTCTCCTCGACGCGCCTGCCGTCGAGGAGAACTCGTTTCGGAACATACGTTTCGGAACATACGTTTCGTAACATACGAACCGGTTGGTACGTACGCAAGTAAACGATGCGATCAGCCCCTCCTGTGGTTGCCCGGCGGGCGCAGGGACCGCAGCCAGTCCACGATGTTTTGGATCCCCGCTTTCATCACTTTCGCATCCTGAGCATTCTTTGCCAGCGAGCCGTAACCTTCGACCATCGCAATCAAAAATCCAGCTGCTTGAGCCGGTTGCAGGTCGCGGCGGACCCGTCCATGCTTCTGAGCATCTCGCATAGCAGCGGCAATGCCTTCCTGCCAGTCACGAAATACTCTTGCGAGCCGTTTGCGGAATCCTTCATGAAGAGGAGACATCTCTTGCGCCAAATTGAGCAGGGCACAGCCACCCCGTACGGCCTCGGGCCGAACTGATAATCCTTGAACAATGCCGATTAAAGCGTCGATAGGGTCCTCGCACTTCTTCAGAGGACGCAACCACTGGCTGCGGTTGTCGGGGGCGATGATCTCTTCGATAACGGCGTATCCCAAGGCTTCCTTGCTGCCGAAGTGGTAATACAGCGCTCCCTTAGTGACCCCAGCTGCAGCCAGAATTGCGTCCAGGCTAGCACTTTGGAAACCCGATCTGTAGACCTCACGAGATGCCGCCTGCAGCAAGCGCTCCCGCGTGCGCTCTGGATCGCGCGGCGCAGCCCCGCTGCGTCTCGGTTTGTTTCTACCCGCTAACATACCAACCAGTATGCATATTACGACTGAAACTTGTCGAGGCAAGATGTTTTTTCCGCCTCCCGAATCTCATAACATCTCCGGCGATCTCTACCGAGATCCGCACGAATTGATCAGTGAGCTTGTTTTACTTTGTTTCTATACTTGGTCAATTCGTCACTCTCTCTGCCCAGAAACACGCACCTGAACATTAAGAACCTCACGTATTTTCCTCCAAAGACGGCTCTCGGCGTGCCTTGTTATGAATCAGCACTCGCGCGGGTGCAACCGCAACGTTATTCAGCCCGTGACAGGTGGAAGGAATCTTACTGATTGTCAGCGGCAGACTTCCCAGAAGCCGACTTCTGGCCCAAAATAGAGCGGCCCCCATCGCCGAATCGGTCACCGCCTTCTATGGCGCCTTGCCGGCGACCACGCCGATGTTGGCTACCGTCTCACCTTTCTTCATCGAAGGCACGGCGCAGACATACAGGACCACGCCGCTCGACGGCGCACGCGCTTCCCACACCGTCTTGCCGAACAGATCGGTGACGTAGCCGATTTTCATGTCTTGTTGCACGTACCAGCCGCGTTTGACCATGGGATAGAAAACGCCGGCGGTTTCGCTGGTGACGTTGGCAATGCGCTCGATCCACACTGGGTTCTGCACCGGGGGCGCATTGCCCTGCAGCATCTTCAGGTAGCGCATCACGTTCAGGCAGCCGTGGATCAGTGCCGTCACGTCTTCCGGCTCTACGGTGCCAGCATGGCCCGCCTCAGCCGTGAGGGACGGCTTCCCCCGCAGGCTGGCGTTGGTCTCCAGATAGCGGGCGGTGTTCGGGTCGCGGGGGCGATCGGTTGAGAGGATGATCGTGTCGAGCCCGAAGGCCAGCACCATGGCGCGCGAGACGGCATCCTGCTGCGCGTTACCGGTCGGCGCCCAGTAGGAATACGGCCGCAGGCTTTCATCGAGATCGCCGCCGTGCAGGTCAATCAGGTACTCGGATTGTTCCACGACCTGCTTCGTCATCGCCCACGACGCGCGCTCGGTCTGCGTTCCGTTGGGATCGCCCGGATAGAAACGGTTCATGCTCTTGCCGTCCACCGGGTTCACGTGCGGCACCTTCTGTTCAAACGACGCGATGTTCACCAATGGGACGATGATGACCGTCCCGGAAACATCCGCGGGATTGAGTTCCTGTATAAGCTTTTCGAGCGCAATGATGGACGCATACTCGGTGCCATGCGCGCCGGCCACCAGGGCGAGAGTCGGCCCGGGCTTCGGGCCGCGAATTACCGCAACCGGGATATTCGTGCCCGCGTCGCTCCCCGCCGCAACTTCGATGAATCCGGTAATGGTCTGCCCAGTGACTGCTGTCGCGGTTCCCACTGTGAGCGTTGGTTGTTGTGCCGTGGCCGCCACGCACAGAAAGCAACTCAGAAGAATCAATGCCAAAAGTTTTCGCATACTCGCCTCCTCCAGACCACGCTTGATAGTCGGCAGAGTATAACGCCGCCGGTCGAATGCTACACAGGGCCCCGCTGCTCTCGCCAGCGACTTGCACCCTCGGCTCGCGCGAGACAAACCCCAGCACTCCGAACAGACGAATTCAGGGCAATCTCCTCGAAACCGACTTCGGGACAACGTCGTCGGAGTCCGCGTGAAAACGTAACTTCCGTTTTGCCCGTCACACGTCCGCAATCGGTCTTATCAAGCATTTTCAAGGCTATCGCGCCACTGGTTTACCACAACGATGGCAGCAGTCATTTCACAGAGGCTGGTCAGAAACTATTGGCTGAAAAAGCCCTGACAGTGCAAATCCAATAATGCGAGGGGATTACTGGTGAGCGCGGAAGGATTCGAACCTTCGACCCATGCCTTAAAAGGGCATTGCTCTACCAACTGAGCTACGCGCCCGCCTTTTATTCAATCTAACATATTCATGCGGGATTCATGCGCAGCCTTGGGAGCCGCGGCTTTGCCGCTGGCGGATATTTTCATAGAATTTCAGAGAGCGCCGGGACCAAGGCTGGAATAGAATAGGCTGCTTAAAGTGATTGGCCTATGAATCCTTCGACCGAAACTATGAGCACGCTGACCGAACTCTGGAAAAGCTGGCAAGGCCGCGTAGTAGATGAGAAGTTCCCGCTGCGGCAGTGGCTGGGAAGCTCCGATCACAGCGCCGTATTTCGCACGGAGCGAAGCGGGGCAGGATCGCAAAAGGCCGTGATCAAGCTCATTCGCGCCGGGAGTTCGGGCGGAGACGCGCAACTTTCCCGCTGGGCCGGCGCCGCGAGGCTCTCCCATCTCCATCTGATTCGCCTGTTCGAATGCGGACGCGCTGTGATCGACGGCACGCGCCTTCTGTACGTCGTCATGGAATATGCCGAAGAGAATCTAGCGGAGATTCTTCCGCTGCGGCCGCTCACAGCGGCAGAGGCTCACGAGATGCTGCGGCCGACGGCGGGAACCCTGGCTTACCTGCACCAGGCGGGGCTAGTGCACGGACGCATCCGACCCTCGAACATCATGGCCGTCGACAACCAGTTGAAGATTTCTGCTGACGGACTTGGCCACGTCGGGGAACCCGCTGGCCCGCGCGCGCCCAGCGCGTACGACGCACCTGAAGTCGGTAGCGGCGGACTCTCCCCGGCAGCCGATGTTTGGTCGCTCGGGGTCACGTTGGTTGCCGTCCTGACGCAGAAGGAACCGAAGTCGACCGACGGTCAGGTTGCCGTGCCCGAAACGATTCCGCAACCCTTTCGTGAAATTGCAGCGGCAGTGCCTCCGGGTTGATCCTCAGCGGCGCTGCACCGTGGCCGATATCATCGGCCAACTTCGTAACCCGACTCTCCAAACGAAGACTCTTGACGGTGCGAAGGTCGGCGAGGGGCATGTCCCGCAAGCGCGTCTGAAGCGGTGGATCGCAGTGCCCATCATCGTCGTAGCCCTCTTGCTTGTAGCTTGGATGGGCAGCAAGTTTATGTCTCATCAGCCGGGTGTTCCGGCTGCGGAGACTCGCCGTGCAAGCCCGCCGCCCGCCGCTGACACTGCCCCAGCGCAATCGCCTGCGCCATTTTCAGAGAAAGCGAACAAGACGCCCGCGCAGAAGCGAGTGGTGCGAGGTCGTGTGCTGGAGCAAGTCTTGCCGGATGTCTCGCGCGGCGCGCTGAACACGATCACGGGTCATGTGAAAGTCAGCGTCCAGGTTTCGGTGGACGCTTCCGGCAACGTTTCGCAGGCAAAATTGGTTTTTGCGGGACCAAGCAAGTACTTCGCGGATCGGGCGATGGCCGCTGCACGCCGCTGGAAATTCACTCCGCCCCAGGTGGACGGACAGGCGGCCGCCAGTGAGTGGGTTTTGCGCTTTCAGTTTGGACGCACGGGCACGGAGGTCGTTCCAATGGAAATTAAGCCTTGAACCGGATGGCTCTGGGGAAGGATGTCATAGCTTCTCTTTTCGCCGCTTCGGGGCTTGTTCTCCGTTCGCTTCCTGCCCAGGGCTTGCGCCCCTTCGGCAGGCTCAGGGCAGGCGCTGGGCTGCATTCTTTCGCCGCTCCGCGGCTTAACTTGGCGTTCACGATCAAGAACTTCACGCTTCTGCCCCGCGCGTTATTCTTTCGTTTTCATCTTCCAGACCATTTGCCGCAGCATGCCCAATAGGAATTCCGCGTCGCCGGTCTGCAAGTCGAGCCGCCGCACTAAACGGCGGACCGCGCCTTCAAAAGAATCCGAAGTGTTCAACTTCGGATAACCGCTGGCGCGCAGCGCCGTGAGCAAGGTCTCGGTAATTCGCTCCACCTCGGCTGAAGAGGCCGGACTTCCCTTCTCCGATTCCGGCATGGCGGCAGAATCGCGATCACGAATCAATTCGTACAAACAAATCGCCACCGCCTGTCCCAGATTCATTGAGAAGTGTTCCTCTCGCGTGGGGATGTGCATCAGCCAGTGGCAGTGACTCATGTCTTTGTTGGAGAGGCCAAATTTTTCGGATCCGAACAGCAATGCACAATTACTGGATACCAGATGGGCGCGAATGAGAGGCGCGCCCGCTTCCAGGCGCTGAAGGGAATGTTGCAGGTCGCGATGGCCGACTGCGGTGGTTCCGACCACCAGCGAGCAGTCGGCAACAGCTTCGGCTACGGTTTCGAACTTTTCGGCGCGTGCCAGCACCTCCGCTGCGCCCACGGCGGAACGCGCGCCTTCAAATGCCACATCGTAGGGATTCACCACCCGCAGATGGTGAAATCCAAAATTGCTCATCGCTCGAGCGGCGGCGCCGATGTTGAGGGGATTGCGCGCATCTACCAGGACAACGCGGAGACGCTCGAATTCATCAGAAACCGGCAACGTACTTGTATTCTACGGCAGGTCGAACTCTCAGCAAGCCTCTTGCCGTACAGCCTTTTTACATCCCCGTGAAAATGTAAAATATTTGTCAAACCTTCGCCCTTGCGCTGAAAATGGGACGAAACATTGTAAGCTTCAGTCTGAAAGACGGATATTAATCGAGTTGAGGACAAATTTATGGGTCAAATCGCCACACCAATGATCGCAGCAAGGTCGGTAGAACCGATGAATACCACCATGAATACCACGCGGCCGATGGGAAGAATCCTGGTAGTCGAGGACGATCCCGCGGTCCAGAAGGCGCTGAAGCGGCTGTTCGAGTCCGAAGGCTACACGGTTGAGGTGCAAGGGAATGGGAAGTCGGCGCTGGAGAGTTTTCAGGCGGCGCCGCCGGCGGTCGTAATTCTCGACCTTCGCTTGCCCAAGCTGTCCGGCGGCGACGTGTGCAAAGAGATCAAGGCCCAGGCGCCGACCTTGCCCATCGTCGTGCTCAGCGCAACCAGCGACGTCTCCGACAAGGTTCTGTTGCTTGAGTTGGGCGCGGACGATTATGTCACCAAGCCTTTCAGCCCCCGGGAGCTGCTGGCGCGCGTGCGCGCGGCTCTGCGGCATACCTCGAGAACGGCGACCGTCAATCTCGTAAGCTTCGACGGCATCACCATCGACTTCAAGAAAATGGAAGTCCAGCGTGAGGGCAAGGTCGTGGTTTTGACCGCGCAGGAATTCAAGACCCTGCAATTTCTGGTGCAAAATGTCGATCGTGTGATTGGCCGGGACGAATTGCTGAACGAAGTCTGGGGATACCAGAATTATCCCTCGACCCGCACCGTGGACAATCATATCCTGAAGCTTCGCCAAAAACTGGAACGCGACCCAGCCAGTCCGGTACACTTTCGCACAGTACATGGAATGGGTTACAAGTTCGTTCGTTGAGATCCCTTGAACCCTTCATCAGAATCCGTCTCGCAAACTCTGCCCCCTCCGTCTGGAGGGGCGCTGGTGCCCCGAACGCGACTGCGCACGCGCTTTCTGCTCTCGATGGTGCTGATCACCTCGGGCCTCACGGCACTGAGCCTTCTGGTGGTGCGGCAGAGCATGCAAAGCCACGTGCGCGAAGGCATCGTGCAGGATTTGCGGAACTCGGTTACTACCTTCCAGAATTTCCAGCATGACCGTGAACTCATGTTGACCCACTCCGCCGAGTTGGTGGCCTACCTGCCCATCACGCGAGCCATCATGACGGCTCGCGACGCAGCTACGATTCAGGATGCATCCAAAGATGTATGGCAATTAACCGGCAGCGATCTTCTGGTGCTCGTCGACCGTAATGGCAAGGTCGTAGCCCTGCACACAAAATCGGAGGGGCTCACCCGCGAAGCAGCCCAGAAATACTTCGAGCGCTCCTTGAACGAAGAGGACTCCAGCCACTGGTGGTTTGGCGATCACCATCTCTACCAGACATTCGTGCAGCCGGTTTACTTCGGTTCGAAGACGGAAGGTCCGCTGCTCGGCTTCCTGATCATCGGCTATGAAATTGACGACCGTCTGGCCCGCGAGGTCAGCAAGGTCTCGGCCAGCCAGGTTGCGTTCTCCTATGGCGACGAAATCGTGGCCACTACCTTGACTTCCGATCAAGTCCACAGTGCGGGCGTGCGCGCGTTAGCTGCAGGAACCTCGCAAAGCGCACCGCTAGATGTTGAAGTCGGTAAAGAGAATTTTGTAGCTACTTCGCTCGACTTGTCAGCCCATCAGAAAACACCGGTCCGCTTGACCGTGCTGGGATCCTACGATCAGGCGGCCAAGTTCCTGGGCAACCTGAACCGGCTGCTTTTGCTACTGGGCCTCACTGCGGTGCTGTTGGGCAGCGGGCTGGTGTTCCTGATCTCGTACACCTTCACGCGTCCGCTCGCGACGTTGGTGGACGGCGTGCGCGCCTTGGAGCACGGAGATTATTACCATCCTCTCGATCCTCGAGGCAGCGACGAAGTTGCAGAGCTGACCTCAGCCTTTGACCGGATGCGCGCAAGTCTGCTCAAGACGCAGCAGGCCCTGCTGGAGTCGGAGCAACTGGCCACGATCGGACGCATGGCCAGCTCGATTTCCCATGACCTGCGCCACGCGCTGGCCGCGGTCGTGGCTAACTCCGAGTTTCTTTGTGATGGCGGCCTCACTTCGGCGCAACGCGAGGAACTGTATCAGGAGGTTCGGACGGGCGTGAACCAGATGACCGACCTGATCGACTCCCTGCTGGAGTTTGCCCGGACCCGAGAATCGCTGAGCCCAACCTACGCCAGCGTCAGCGAAACCGTGCAGCGAGCCATGCAGTCGGTGCGCCTGCATCCCCGCCATCAGGGCACGTTGATCGAGGTCCACGGCAGTGGCCAAAGCCTGGCCTGGTTCGATCCCCGCAAGCTGGAGCGTGCGCTCTATAATCTTCTGCTGAATGCTTGTGAGGCGGCTCCCAGCAGCGAGGGCCGGGTTTTGGTCACGGTCGAACGGGCCGGCCCCGCCGTCACGATTGCCGTCTCGGACAACGGTCCCGGCATTGCCGAGCCGATTCGCGACAAGTTGTTTCATCCCTTTGTAAGCTTCGGCAAACAGAACGGTACCGGGCTTGGACTTACCGTCGTACAGAAGATTGTTCAGGATCACGGCGGCCAGATTGTGCTGGAACGCACCGCGGATGCTCGAACCGTTTTCCGCATCACACTTCCCGGACGCGCCCAGCAGGGCCCGACAGACGCCGGAGACGACGAACTGACGGCCCATCCTTTTTTAGCGGTAGACCATGATCGAGCGACGGAAAACTCAATTCGACATTCGGACACGTAGCTCCGGCCTCACTTTTCTGATTTTCACAACGATCCGCATGTCGCGCAGGAGGATGTGTGACGAACCTTGACGCCTTTGGGCTTCGTACCAGTACCGTGACGGCAGCCGCCTTCGTCCTTTTGAGCACGTTCAACCTGAGTTTGTGCAGCCTGGCGCAGGAAAGCACGCCCGCAGCGGCCCCTCAATCCGGCGATGCCGCACTGCACGACCTGGCTGCGCAAGTGCGCGAACTACGCGCCACGATCGAGCAGATGCGAACCGAGAATTCCCAGTCGCGCGCCGAAATGCAGGAACTGCGCCAGGAATTACAGGAAACCCGCAAGCTGCTGACCCCGCTCGTAGCGTCAACCAATGCGAACCCCTCTTCCGGCGCGCCGTCGAATCCGCGCCTTCAGTCGGAACTTCAGCTTCCGCCGCCAGTCAGACCTCAGCCAACGATCTGGGCGCACGGGTTCAACGCCTGGAAGAATCCAGTCAGTTGCTGGGATCGAGGATTAACGAGCAATACCAGACCAAGGTGGAAACCGCCGCCAAATACCGGGCCCGGCTCTCCGGCATTGTACTGATGAACGCGTTCCACAATGTGGGAGGCTCCGACAACCTGGACATTCCCGACTATGCACAACCCGTGGCGATGGGCAGCAATCAGGCCAATTTCGGAGCCACCTTGCGGCAAAGCGAGATTGGCCTGGAAATTTTCGGCCCCATGCTAGCCGGCGCGAAGACTTCAGCCAATGTGCAATTCGACTTTGCCGGAGGCTTTCCCTCCACTCCCAACGGCGTCAACTTTGGCATCGCGCGCCTGCAAACCGGCAGCCTGCGGCTCGACTGGAAGCAAACCTCCGTCATCGCCGGGCAGGATTCCCTGTTCATCTCACCGCTTTCTCCCACATCGTTTGCCTCGCTCGCCATTCCGGCCTTCGCCTATGCTGGAAACCTGTGGGGATGGACGCCCCAGATTCGCGTTGAGCATCGCTTCGATCTCGCCAACCAGCAGACGCTGACGTTGCAAGGTGGAATTCTCGACAACCTGGATTGGGAACCTCCCTACCTTTCGTTCACCCGAACGCTACAAGCCGGCGAACAATCCGGTCAGCCGGCTTATGCCATGCGCACTGCATGGTCCCGGCCAGCGTTCAATCACACGCTGAGCTTTGGCGTGGCGGGTTATTACGGCCGCCAGAACTGGTCTTCGAACCGCTATGTTGACGCCTGGTCTGCAATGACGGATTGGCACATTCCGATTCTTCGCCGCTTGATTCTTTCCGGTGAATTCTATCGCGGCCGCGGGGCGGGAGGCCTGGGAGGCGCCATCGGCCAAAGCATTCTGTTCGGCAGCAGTTCGCCCTATTCCGCCACGCCGATTCGCGCCTTTGACTCTGCCGGAGGATGGAGCCAACTCAAATTTCAACTCACGCCCAAGCTGGAACTGAACGGCGTCTTCGCCGAAGACGACGCGTTCACCGCCAACATCCGGGGCTTCACCACCGACGCCAACAACGGCGGAGAGATTCTCGGGCGCAATCGCGGAGCGCTGGGTAATCTGGTCTACCGGCCACGGTCCGACTTGCTGCTTTCCGCCGAGTTCAGACGTTTGCACACTTTCCCCGTCTTTGATAGTGCCAACGTCACCAATCAGGTAAATCTTGCCGTGGGGATACTGTTCTGAGCATGCTTCGCTACGCTCATCGCCGAATGATGTGGTGCACGGTATGGCTGCCGTGTGCCTTCGTCTTTATTTTTGCTTTTGCCGCGGTTTTTGCCCAGGCGCAAAATGTAGAGGTCAAGGGCATGGAAGTCAAGGGCACGGAACTCAAGGGCATGGAACTCAAAGGCGTGGAGCTCAGGGGCAAGGTACAGCTCACCAGAAACGGACACCAAGTAGGTGACGCTTCGAAGGTCGTAATCTGGCTCACTCCTCTCGGCGCTACTCCCGTGCCCGCGCCGCCGCAGCAGACGGCACCGATTCCCCAACTCGTACAGAAAGACAAAAGCTTTCAACCTTCGCTGTTGGTGATCCCGGCGGGCGGGCAGGTCGAGTTTCCCAACCGCGATCCTTTTTTTCACAATGTCTTTTCGTTGTTCGACGGCAAACGTTTTGATCTCGGACTCTATGAGAGCGGCACCACTCAATTTGTGAAGTTCGAGAAGCCCGGCATTTCTTTCATCTTCTGCAACATTCATGCCCAAATGAGCGCGGTAGTGATAGCGCTCAACACGCCCTACTATTCGATATCCAACGGGCGCGGCGAGATCAGCATGGCCCACGTAGTCCCCGGCCGCTACGAGATGCACGTTTTTCATCCGTCGGTCTCGCCGGACGCCCTGCAAGCCGCAGAACGCGAAATCACCGTAACTCCGAACGATACCTTCCTGGGAAGTTTCACCCTGGCCGAATCCAACATCGACTATCTCACAAGAACAAGTATGGCCGCGACTATGATCGCCCGGACCCCGACAGCCCCGCCTACGCACGCCCTTAGGATTGTTGGTTAACAGCACTGTCATCCTGAGCGGAATTTGTCGCGCGCGAAGCGCGTGACAAATGGAGTCGAAGAGCCTGCCCCGAGCGACGCCGAGGGGATCCCTATCGCGCAGGGGTACTGGAGTGCGGAAAGGCATTCTGACTGTGACCGCTGGCCCACGCCCGCAGCGCCACAAAACTGAGGCTGCCCCACCTTTCGCGGTTTTCGAAAGAGCCTGCCCTGAGCTTGTCGAAGGGCGGGCCGCGATGCAGTCTGTCCCGCACCGCAGCCCTCCTTTGCAAAGGACGCAAAGGTGGGGCATCCTCAGTTAGCATGGCTATAGAACCGTCGAACTAAAGCTCGGCCAGCCTCCGAAGGAAATCCACATCATGCTGGATAATCTGTCCCCCCACAAAACCCGAGCGGGATAAGTGGCGGGTAAGACCAATTCCTTAATTACAGATCGGTGACTTGGGATGAGTTTCACACCACCAGGAAATTGGCCCTGCCGAAGCATTCGTCCAAACCGCCGAGGTCAATAGCAAGAAGACTACGCTGATAATTCGAAGTTTCATGGTTATTCTCCAGTTATGCGCTCATTCGCTTGGTCGCGAACGGAAGTGGAGTGTATCACTGTTAAATCGATGATCAATCCAAGCTGGGACCAATACACGGAAAGCGAGGATTACTTGCGGGAAAATGGGCGGGTGGCCCAGGTGTTTGACCTCGCCGGTATTACCAACACAGCGGGTGCCCCGTCCTTCGCGCACTTTGCGAAGGGCGGGAGTCGGAGATGCCTGCGCAGGGGGTCGATCACGCTGCGCTGCCGTGAGTGTAGTGTAGGTGGAACGACCGGCAACAATGTACAGACAGCATCGCCGCCCACCCTGGCAAAGAACTCAAGGATGGGGCGCCCTTTTATAATGCGTGCCCCTTCCTTGCCAATATGGGCGAGCAGCAAGAGAATCCGTGCGAACGCTGGAGAAAAAGTATGCTTCACTTGTCTGATATATCTGGCACGGCAATTCTCTGGGAAGTGACCGGCGGGGCAGCTTTCAGCGTCCGGCGCTCCCGCCAACTGGATATTCGCCGATGGGCGTCCTCAATCTGGGCTGCTGTCATTCGCGATCCTATGACCCTCAATCGGTCGTTGTCGTCTCCTCGCAATCCTGTAGCGATACTGGCCCAGGTATACGCACGTACGTAGTCTCTTGGAACGCCTCGACCGCTCAAGTAAAGGTCACTGAGAGCACTCTGAGCTCGGATATCGCCGTGGTTTGCAGCTCGTTTGAACCACACCACTGCCTTGCGCTCATCATGTGGCACTCCGATACCGTTGATATAGCCTAGCCCAAGCTTCCACTGCGCATTGTCATTACCGTTTGCCGCCGCTTTCGCGAACCATGCCATTGCATCCCCGTAGTTCTGCGGTACGCCTTCACCATCAGCATATCGCAGAGCCATTTCGTATTGAGCAATGGAATCACCCGCGTCTGCTCGGTTGAGTATGCGATTCACATCCGTGCCCTGAACTGCTTCCTGGATCGCTAGAATAAGCTCTTGCCTGGTGGCTGTTAGTACACTGTCCAGCGCTTTCGGTTGCCCATTGGTCTTCTCGCCTTGTTCCGACAACATATGCTGCTGGTCCGGGATAGCCGGCTTGTGGTTCGCGGCCGCAATTGGAAGTATTGAGACGTTTGTTGCTACTCTTGGATGAATGAAGTGATATCCGTAGCCGCAGATTACCAGAGCAAGGGCAGTGACTAGTCCTGTTGTTAACCAGCGAGACCCCCTCGGATGCTCCTGGATCGTCATAGTCACCGGCTGATCAGGTAATTGTGATCCGATGTAGTGCCCGTTCCATTCGGGCGCTTCAGCCGTGTCCGTGGTCCGTAGGTGGTTGTCTTGCTCCTTGAGTAAATCGGCATGGGCCAACAGGTTTTGGGGATCCCTTACCGCCCCAATATCCTGGCTCGGCAGCTCATCAAGGCAGCGATCCGGTATTGTCGCGGACTCCGAAAGCAATGGTAATACCCGATCGGCTAACTTACTCATCGCGGTCGCGTCATGCTGATTGAACGCATTCGGGTTGATGGACAGTACTTCAAGGACTCCCACCACCTTGGCATTTTGCTTAATTGGCAATATCAGCACGGACCGGATGCCCATTTCTTTGCATAATTTGGGGTTAACCCGCGGATCGGTATTAGTGTCGTTGCAGAGCAGGATTTCGCCGGTAGCGAGACAAAGCCCGGTCAGGCTGATGTCCGCATGCAAATGCATCCCAACTTCTGGAGCGGGCGCGCCAGTGGAGGCTCGGCAGCACACAGCGTCTTCTGTCCTGAGCGCGATAGCCGCTCCGGTTGCCCCTGTTCCCTCTATTGCCTCCTCCAAAATGGCTTGAAGGTCGGGTTCAGGGCCTTCCGACTCTTTGCTTCGAGAAGTCGTGATTGGACTGAATTGGAGTGGGCTCTGCGCAACGTTTGTGTGGTGGCTTCTCAGGAGAGCTCGTAATACTTGAATTGTCAGGCAAGGGAAAGCTCGCCATACCCAGACCTTCACGATGGTTTAGTATACTGCTGTGTTAGCCGATCTACTACTCTGGTCAAGTCAGTTCCGTAAGCCATTACCTCTGGTAGTCCCTGCGCTCCGAGCTTTGGCTGAACTCCCGTGGCGAGCCTGGTGCGTTAATCTCACCTGAATCGAAGCTGCAAAGGATGACCAAAACGCCCTTGTTACACTGCGCGAAGAAAGTCCTGCTTCTTTCCCTGGTAGCCAGCTCAATCGCGAGCGCCTACCCAGCCAAACATGAAAAATCCTCGGCATTGTCAAGTATAAGAGGAGCCGCCAGTGTGCTGAACGAAATTTCCAAGAAGTCTCAGAATGCGGTCCCCGATGCCGTCCTGAACAGCACGAAGTGCGTTGTGGTGATTCCATCAATCACTGGGGGAACGGTAAATGTCAGCGCTGGCGGAGTGGCTAGCTGCCGTGAAGCAGCGGATACCTGGGGCGCTCCTGCATTCGTCAAATTCAACGGGCGCGGATATTCGGGCTGACCGTTCTGATTTGCTGGTTTTTGTGTTGAGTGACACGGGAGTGCGGGCATTGCGGTCTGGCGAATTGCAGATCGGAGGACAGAAACGGGCGGCCGCGCCTCTCGTGAGTACAACTCCGGTTACCACCCAGGTTGAACTTACCGCCGAGTTGCTTACCTATGAAGGGGCGGCGGGCGTGCTCTCTAGCAGCGAAGCCAGCGGCGTCATTCGGCACGACGCGGACACCTCGCATGCGGTCCGAAACGCAGTACCGAGAGAAACGATTGAGAAATATCTATCATCGGTCGTTTCTTTCTTTAACACGATCACAGTGACCGGGATCTTGATTCACCACACGGCGGTGATTCCGGGCGAAGATACCGTGCCCCGGAGCAAGGGCGATATCGACAAATATCATCAGGCGCGCGGCTTCGAAATCTTTTGTTTCGGGCGCGTTTACCATGTGGCCTATCACTACCTCATTATGCCCAACGGCAGTGTGAAAGCCGGCAGACCCGAAAGGTGTGAGGGAGCGCATGCGCAAGGGTACAACTCATACCTGGGAATTTCGGTCGTGGGTGATTTCAGCAGCGAAGATAACCCAACCGGGAACAAGGGACCGATCGGACCGAGCGCGAAGCAGATTGCCTCCCTAATTAAACTCTGTCGCCGCCTGATAGACCGTTACCACATTCCCTTACAACACATCGTCCGCCATAGTGACATTTCCAGCACCACATGTCCTGGCGACCGATTTCCCTTCAGGTCTGTTCTGGATCAACTTCAACTGAAACCGGGAGGCGTAAAGCGGAAACGTCGATGATGGACTCGAAGCGTCTGATGGCATGGCTCACGGTGGCGGCTCTATCGACGACTTTAGTCGCTGCACAGAAACGGATCCCGGACAGCCGGAAAGCCTCTAACGAGGAACCATTCCGTAGCTTTAGCATACTGGACACTAAGCTGACTCTCCTTGCGCAGCAGCAGGAGGCTTTGAACGCGGCTTTCAATCCAGTCGCAGGTGGGTTCTCGAAGCGAAGCGGCCAATTCAGAGCGTCGGACGACGACTTCCAGCAATATGAACTCCACAGCCGCTGAAATCGTTCTCGTAGCGGGTGGGCTGGAGCGTTTGTACCGAAGCCGCCACCAGCCCTTCGGGGTCCAAATGTTTAGAGCTCTGCGCATCAGAGCGGAGGAAGTTCAGCGGGGCGTCAGTGCGGTCGCCACAGCGCAAACGCGAAGCGACGCAGAGTCTGCGGCAAAGAGGCTGGATGAAGGGATAGTCTCCCTTGTTGTTCAGTTCCAAGCCGCGTCGGGCGGATACGGGGCGACCCGTTGTTCCCCTGGCGCATGGACGTGTTGCGAACCAAAGCGATCCAAAGACTTGCTGCAAAGTGAACAGGTCGCATGCATGTGGGGGTGTGTGAGAACGGCGCAGACGTGTACAGGGTTCCTAGGTCCGCGTATCCGGCGGCCCTGAAATTGATACCAATACAACGGTGTTCCTTTCGTTTAAGCTCTTATTGTGCTGAATGTTCCAACTGGAACATTTCACTTTGCAGGAAATTTTCGGCGTAAGTTGTTGATTCTTCGTGCGGGCTTTTGGGCGAGTCAATGGAATCAATGGGTTAGGCTGTGGAAGAAATGTCTACTTTCGAGGACGTCGAATGTCTACTAAAGTAGACTTGACAGGCGCGCGACGTACTTTTTATGGTACACAGCTGGGGTGTGAGCCTCAATGTCTAACCCGCGATTGGGATTGTGGCCAGTCCCGTCTGTCCTCCCATTTTCCCCTTTGCCTTGGCACCCCCGCCGCCCACCTTTGCAAAAGACGCAAAGGTGGGCAACCTCAGCCAGTATGGCAAGAGAACCATGGGCCGAAAGGTGTGCTAACTCCCAGGCGGGTTGGAACCTTTGGCCGCCGCCGCTATCACGGGCAGAACTCTCAATCTGTTGGGTGAACTGCCAGTCGCTTACTGGGTGGAGCGTAGCTTATTTCATCAGGCGGCGCATAACCCACACTGGGGTATCATTTTCGCAAAAGAACACGTGCGGTTCCCATCCGTCTTTTGCTAATTCATCGAACACTTCGTACACGGGCCTCTTCACATAATCTTCACCTAGCATTGGTCCGCCAGAGTACATTAGTCGATATGTATCAACAGAAAAAGCGAGCGTTCCATATTGGAATCTCTTCAGTGTTGGCATAAATTCCCTTGTACCCGCCGTCTGTTTGAAAATCAAGGGCGAGTGTTAAAGGGTCCGCCCCTCACCGTGGTCATGACACTCGCTGGGCGGGTGGCCAAGGTTTTTGACCTCGCCGGTATTACCAACACAGCGGGTGCCCCGTCCTTCGCGCACTTTGCGAAGGGCGGGAGTCGGAAATGCCTGCGCAGGGGGTCGCTCACGCTGCGCTGCCCTGAGTGTAGTGTAGGTGAAACGACAGACAACAATGTACAGGCAGCATCGTCGCCCACCCTTGCAAAGAACGCAAGGATGGGGCACCCTCTGTAGGAATGGTGCACACAACCATCACTAAGGCTGGGCCACCCGCCGCATTCATGGAGACAGTACGGCGATTGGCAGGATTCGCACCGCTGACGTTCGACGCGCTCACTTCTGAGAAGGCTTAGACGGTTTCTTCGGGGCCTTTATCTCTGAGGTTTTTTGCGGGGGCTTGTTCAGCATACGCCGGAGAACTTCATCGAATTGCCCTTTGTCGGCTTTCACTATTGTTATTCCTTGGGAGCGGCCTCAGGATTTGTGGCTATAAATTCATCGTAGATCTCTCGAAACACCGCGGTTGGCGACGGTTCAGGTACGATACCAGGTGGAATTTTGATCCTTCCATTGTCCGCTTCGTATCCGGCAAGATGGACCCTGAGGAAATACGACAGTACTTTTAACTGAGGCCATGGCAGAGTGACCGCAGTATTGATTGGAACTGTGTTTGCTCCTAACGACTGATCTGTCTGACCGAAATTGATTCGTATATCCCATAATGATGATTCAAGATGGCAATAATTCGCGTACCGAGCGATAAAATCAGCAGTGCGTTGGCGCACAATCTCCGCTGGTGGAGTAATCGCGGCCTCAGTTTTCGTTTTATTGTTCATTGATGCTCTCGATTTGCCTCATCTGTTGCTGGTGGTGTAGGAATCCCGGCGAGAAACGTAATTCCTTGCCGGGGTTTGCATTTGGAAGAAGAAGATTAGCTTGGAGGCTACTGGCGGATAGCAATGGATCATCCAATGAGACGACGACGACGCACATACCTAGGTACTTGACTGAAGTGTTCGCCCCTAGGGGCGTTCCTGCACCATAGCCTTCCATTACCGCTCCAGAGGTTGCGAGACTTGCTGATTGCCGAACCGCTGAGTGTAATTCGAATTTCGTGTGTAACTCGTTTGAAGAATCGCCAGACCCACCTTCGGAAGCTGACCCGGTAGGAACGAATTCAATCCCGATGTTGAGGGCTTCCAATACAGACGATAGAGTATCGAACGTTGGATTCCCCTCAGCAGAAAATGAACGATACACACTTTCGCGTGAAACACCTGCTTCCCTAGCAACTCGCGCGACTTGGTTTGCTTGAACGACATTCTTCACCGCATGAAGAAATGCCTCTTTCGAATCCCGTTTGGCGGCATTCAAGTATCTGGCAGCACGCTTTGGATCAGAGAGCTTTTCTAGTCGCCACGCCGCGTATGTTTTATTCGCATTAGGCATTAAATTCCTTATCATTCCAGTACTTCTTAGCCAACTTGATGTCTGCTGCTTGCGATTTCTTTTCACCGCCGACCAGAAGCACAACGATGTCGCCGTGCTTCCCAAGCAACCCATAATAGATGCGATACCCAGGCCCGTGCTCAATAATCATCTCGGATACTCCGTCTCCGACGCTCTTTGTCTCTCCTAGATTACCGCGCTCAGCTTTGTCAAGACGCAGCATGACGATTTCGTAGATGTCTTGTCCCTCAATGGAATCCATCCATTCAGCGAAAGGTACACGACCAAGGGGGGGTTCGTAAAAGCGGATCTCTTTCGGGGATGTGTCCACAAGGTCATCGCGGGCCTCCCGTCAGGGTGTGATATATAATACACACCCAACGATAGCACCGCCTCCGCTGGAAATCAAGGCCGATACACATTGCCGTAAGTGTGGTATAAAAGCAAGAGTTGGCGGAGAGAGCGGGATTCGAACCCGCAGAACCCTGTGAGAGTCGTCAGATTATAAGTCT
Organism: uncultured Acidobacteriaceae bacterium; assembly: GCA_963807655.1. GTDB lineage: Bacteria > Acidobacteriota > Terriglobia > Terriglobales > Acidobacteriaceae > Sulfotelmatobacter. The sequence goes on from CAWEDF010000035.1 coordinate 26,118, forward strand.
GTTGGGATCGCCCAATTCCCAGTCTCTCCGCCAAGTGTGATTTCTAAATCACACTCCATCCAAGGTACTGAAACCACGGCGGAAAGTCAAGGAAGGTGGCCCTGTCACGGGCAGGACTAGTGCACTATTTGTGTCAAGTGAATAATCGTCTACCTAAGTTCTTTGACATCTATATTGTGCGAGGAATTTCGCGCTAACTCGATGATTCCAGAGATTATGAAAAAAGGGGGAGGGGGGGCCAGCACTCCCGATTTTATGATTTCGGCACGGAGCGCACCCCAGCCGCCCGCCCAGCGTCGCGCTCGGCAGAAATTCTTTTCAAGCAGAAATCAACAAGAGAAAGGGCGTGCCGTTTAGCACGCCCCTCTCGCCTCTGACCTTCACTTCACTAACATCGTCATCACTTCCGACTTAGTGGTGCCCTCCGCCGCCACCGCTCGAATGTCCACCACCTCCACCAGAGGAATGTCCGCCGCTTCCACCGGAGGAATGACCACCGCCGCCACTCGGCGCGCTGTGCGAACCCCCTGAACTGCCGCCGTGGTAGCCGCCGTAGCCTCCGCCGCCGTAGCCTCCAGGAGACCGCGGCTGCGCGATCGGTTGCCTCATGTTGAGCTGCGGACGTGAGTAACCGCTGCGGCCGTAGCCAGTCGAACCGAGTCCGCGTGATTCGCCGGAACTCGGCGAGGTCCGATTCCAGTAACTCCTGTTCTCGCCCCGGCTGGCAGATTCAGTGTTGCCGGCGCCGGCAACTTCATTGCGACCCGCAGTCTCGCTGCCATGCGAGGACGGAGTAAACGTCCTCCACTCGCCGCCGTTCGATTCGCCACGAGTAGCCGCCGACTCCGCACGACTCGCCGAAGACGCCGCAGTCGTCGAGCCGCCACGATTTTCATTCTCAGTCGCAGCGGCTTGATTGCCTGCACTCTTCGCCGCAGCGCTGCCCGCTTCCCTGCCCGACGCGGTTGTAGCAGCTGCTCTTCCTGCGCCCGCGGCCGTCGTGCTCCGGGATTCCCTGGAGCCCGGGCCCGTTGAACGGGCTCCAGCCGTGACCGGCGAGAACTGGCTCCGCTGCATGGATTGCTGCAGATGGGCCGTCTGCTGCTGGAACGACTCCGGACGCGACGTGCTTTGCGTGCCGAAGAAATGCTGCGAGGCGTTACTGTGAATGGTAGACGGCGCGGCAGCCCGTCCGCTGGCCGACAAGCTGGCGCGCGTGGGTACCACGGGCAAGTTGCCGGTCATCATGTGAGCGCCGCTCAACTGCGCTTGCGTAGCTGCCACCGCTGTTGTCCGCCCGGCCCCGGACCTTCCTGCTCCGAACCTTCCTGCTCCAAACTGTCCCGCGCCCACGGTCGAGACCGCGCTCGCGATGTGCGCATCGTGAATGTGCGCCAGGTTCGAGAATCCAGTGCCGGCACGCAACGGTGCGATCCCGCCAAAGCGGTTCAGCGTGCCGAATCGGTTAAAGCCCACCACTCCGAAACGCCCGCGATATCCGCCCCACCAAGGGAAGAAACGGTCACAGGGCCCAATCGGGAACCACCCAAAGCCGCCCCATCCGCCCCACCCAAACCCGAAACCCCATCCCCAACCGCCACCAAATCCAAAAAACGAAACATAAGCCGGTGCCCAGAACGGACGATAGAACCCGCCCCACACCGGTCCCGGCCACCAAGCCCACGCGCCGCCATACCACATCCACCGCCCATAGTGATAAGGCGCCCAACCCCAAGGCTCATAGCCAACCCACGTCCAACCGTAGTAAGGCTCCCAGACCCAGTTGCCGTCGCGGTACGGAACCCAACCATCCGGTTCATTCGGTACCCAAACCTCACCGTAGTCGGGAGCGTCTTTCCAAGTGCCGTTGGCATCGAGATCTTCGGCGCCAACGTAATACTTGTTGGTGTGCTTCCACGCGGACGCCTCGTGAATCATGCGGTCGCGTTCGACGTTCCAGCGGTCCCAGTCGTCGCGTTCAGGAGCGGCGCTGATCTTGTACTTCGCATCGGCGCCGGAACCGCGCACCGTGGCCATCTCGCCCTGCTTCACCTGGCCAATCCCTTGAGGAGTTGAGATCTCGGCCTCGCCTCTGCGCACGATGACGATGGAGTCGCCGTCGGGGCGGACTTCAATGCGGAACACGCCATCTTTATGGGCGGGATGAACCGCGACGTTCGGCGTATCGATCTCGGGTTCAACTTCGCTCTCGCCAAATACGGAGTAATTGGCCAAGCCCTGCCCCACTTGAATCTGGATGTACTTGTCGGTGAAGCGCGCGATATTGGCTTGCGCATTCGGTCCCAGGCGAAGAATGTTGGCGAAGTCGAGCTGCACCTCGGCGCGTCCGCCAGTTCCTGTGGAAACTTTGTCGCCGTTCACCACGGGCTGATTCAACACAGCGGCAGACCACGTGCCGGAATCTCCGCGCTGCGTCGACACGTCGCCATGAATCATGCTGACGCGGCCCACGCCCTGGTCAGTCTTGGCCGCAGCTTCGCCCGAAGGTCCGCCGGGCTGAGCTTCCTCCGGCATTTGCGGCGTTTGCGCGGCCTGTGCCGGTTGCGCGGGTTTGATCTGTCCCATTTCCATCGGCGCGCTGGGTTGCTCCGAAGGTCCGGGGCCTTCCTCTGTAGTCTGCGCCTGCGCGCTGATTGAGAGCACGCCCGCCAGCGTCAGAGTCAAGACTGCGAAACCTGCTGTGAATTCGCTTTTCATAGTCCACCTCATCCGGGACCAATCCCGCACTCGTCGGAACTTGAATCTGAAGGATTGGATGACGTTATAGTTCGAAGCAACCGCCATGCCAAAACCTCGCGGGAAAGAAGAACCGTAATTCGTTTGTTTTCAGGGAGTAAGACATGGGTATGCAGCTAGAATTGGAGTGGGATTCGAAGCCGGTGGCCGCACTGAGCCAAGGTGGTGGATTTCAGCCAGTACTTCGTCAACCTGACTTTGGTCGCCGTCGCGGCTGCCTAGACTGCGCACCGTGCCAAATCGTCGTAATCGTAACCCGGTTCCCCCGCACCCGGTAGAAAATCAAATACGGAGTGCCTCCCACTACCAACTCCCGCACTCCGGGCTCGCTGCCCGCGCGACCTAAGTGAGGATGTTCTTTCAGAGCTTCAACCAACGAAACAATCCGCGTCGCCAACATCGCCGCAGCGTCCGGCTTGTCCTTGGCCACGTAGTCTCGTATATCTCGGAACCGCGCCAGCGAGCGCGGAGACCAGACAATCTCTACCGGCACAGCGCCTCATCGTGTTTTCCGCCGCAAGCGCATTTCGGCGGCGGCAGTTCGCGGTCAGTCCCCCACGAAAGCAGCCAGGCCTTCATATCTTCATGCCTCACATAGTGCCCGGACCTTACCTGGCGCTCGGCCTGGCGGATCTCTCCCAGCATTCTTTCCTGATCCGCCACGTAAGATTCGACCGCATCGGAGATAAGAAAGTTTGAGCTTCGCCCGGAAGCCTTAGCTAGCTTGGCCAGCCGCTTCTTAGTTTCCGGCTTCAGCCGGATGCTGAGCGTCGCACTTCGTGTGTTCGCCATGAACACATGGTATCACGCCGCTTTTAGCCAGTCACTGTAACCTACGCTTCTTTCTCCCCCTCATCCGCAATCCCAATCTTCGACAGCCGATACCGCAGCGCATTCCGCGACAGCCCCAGCAGCCTCGCCGCCTGGCTCTTATTGCCATTCGCCCGCCGCAGCGCTTCGCGAATCATTTCATCCTCCCAGTGCTCGAGCGTCATACCCTCTGGAAGAAATCCACTCGCACCATTCGCGGCTTTGGCCGGACGCAAATCCAGATGAATGTCCGCCGCCTCGAGCACCGTGCCCTTGGCCAGCGCGCAGGCGCGCTCGATGATGTTCTGCAACTCGCGCACATTTCCCGGCCAGTGATAGTTCACCAGAATCTGCATCGCCTCCGGTGAAATACCCTTCACCGGCTTGCCGGAGTCTCCCGCAAAACGCGAAATAAAGAGATTGACCAAATCCGGGATATCTTCCTTGCGCTGGCGCAGCGGCGCGATGTCGATGGGGACAACGTTTAACCGATAGTAGAGATCCTCGCGAAACGTGCCCTGCTCCAGGGCTTCGCGCAGATCGCGGTTGGTGGCCGCGATCAGCCGCACATCCACTTTCACGGTGCGCGTGCCGCCCAGCCGCTCAAACGCGCGCTCCTGCAGCACACGCAACAACTTCACCTGTGTCGCAGGCGGGACATCGCCGATTTCGTCGAGGAACAGCGTTCCTTTGTCTGCCAGCTCGAACTTGCCCGGCTTACTCGCGTTGGCGCCCGTGAACGCGCCTTTCTCGTAGCCGAACAGTTCACTCTCCAGAAGACTCTCCGGAATCGCCGTGCTATTGATCTTGATGAAAGGCCCAGAAGCGCGCCGCGATTTTTCATGAATAGCGCGCGCGATCAAGTCCTTGCCGACGCCACTTTCGCCGCCCAGCAGCACGGTCGAATTCGTGGGCGCCACTCTCTCGACCGTCGCGAGCACCTCCTGCATCTTGACGCTGCGCGCCACCACGTTGGGATGCTCATAGCGCCTGCCCAGCGCCTCGCGGAGCGAGCGGTTCTCCTCGCGCAAGTTGTGGACATCCAACTCCTTGCGGATCACCAGGCGCATCTCGCCCAGCGAGAACGGCTTCAGTACATAGTCGCTGGCTCCGGCTTTCATGGCTTCTACTGCGGTTTCCACACTGCCGAAAGCCGTCATCACCACTACCGGCAGCGCCGCATTCTGGCGTTTGATCGCGTGCAGGAATTCCAGACCGTTCATCCCCGGCAGTTTGAGATCGGTGACAACCAGATCGATGGTGCTCTCGCGCAGAAGTTTCAGCCCAGACTCCGCGTCGCCCGCGGAAAGCGTACTGAAGCCGTCTTCGCCGAGATTCAATTCGAGCAGGCGCCGCATCTTCGCTTCGTCTTCGACAATCAAAATTGTTGGCATATTGTTGCAGTTGCTCGCCGCTTCCTCGATCTTCACAACGCCCTAGAAGCTTCTCGTTAGAACCGCTATTCACTAAGATGCTTGCTCAGCCCGGTCGCTCACAGGAAAAAAGACCACGAAGCAGGCGCCATGCTGATCGTTCTTGCCACCTTCGACGCGAATGGTTCCGTGATGGCCATCAACAATCCGGGAAACAATCGAGAGTCCCAGCCCCACACCCGTTTTCTTGGTAGTCACAAATGGATTGAAAATCTGCTCCCGCAGCTCCGCCGGAATTCCCGGTCCCGTATCTTCGATCCGCACTTCCACTCCATCACGGTTCGCATTGTTTGTCCTCGCCGCCTTCACCCTCAACAGCCCTCCGTTACTGCCCATCGCATCATAAGCATTCTGAATCAGGTTCACGAACGCCTGCTCGCAGAGACTCTCATCCAACGGAACCAGCGGTAAGTTCGCCTCGTACTGCCGCTCCACTCGCACCAACGTGTCTTTCTGCGTTAACGCAACCGAGTGCAGCGCGCGGTCCAGCACCGCGGTAATTTCCTGTGGAGCCAACTCGGCATGCAGCGGCCGGGCAAAATCGAGAAACCGCGTCACCAGCGCGCTCAAGCGGTTGGTCTCACTCGAAATATAACCCGCCAGTTCACTGGCCAGCGGATTCGATTCCCCCAGCTTCTGGTGAAGCATCTCCGCCGAACCCTTGATAACTCCCAGCGGATTGCGAATCTCATGCGCCAGTCCAGCGGACATCTGCCCCAGCGCCGCCAGTCGTTCCGAACGTCTGGCCTCAGCCTGTGCCTGCGCTAACATGCGATTGGTTTCGGCCAGGGTCTCCGCCAATTCCTGATAAAGCTTGGTCTGGCGGCGGTTTTCCACCACGAAGCGGTTCACCACCATCGCCGCGAGAAAAAAGAAGACAATGCGGATGGCGAGCAAGCCGTAGTTCTCTGGCGTGATTTCATATTCCTGCAGCGCCGGATAAAGATACGAGCAATAGGCCGCGGAGGCCAGCGCCGTCCACAGCAACGTCGCCAGTGGGCTGAAATATTCTGCCGCCGTAACGATCGGAACATAGAAAATTGGATAGTAGCTGCTGTTGATCCCAACTTCGCCCGTGTGATCGATGAGCAAAGTCGCCAGCCCGATCTTGAGCAGGACGATATACGCCGCGCCCCGCCGCGGAGCGCGCGCCAGAAGCCAGCCCTCACTCAGTTGCACCACTCCAATGGCCAACAGGGTGAGCTGTTTGTGGATCTCCGCCCTCGGCGGCAGCAGCGCCAGTCCGGCCAGGAACAGCAGCCAGAGAAGATCCATCCAGTTGATCGCCGGACGCTTCTGTTCGTTCATGGCAAGATCGCAACAAATAAATGTGCCGGGAGCGCACTGGTTCTCCGCATTCCCCGGCGCTATCCGGGCGCTATCGTCCTATGACTGCTCCCAAGTCGGTCCACTTGCAAGTCGCATGGCATGCGAGACTATCTGACCGCACTCCAGCAGTTCGCGTCAAATGTGGTTTCTTAGGAGGTCTTTCCTGGCCCGTCGCAAGCGGATGGCAATTCCGAATCAGTGCGTCACTGGCTTTGGCGAAATCTCATCCAAGGTAAGATTCAATTCCAGGACGTTCACCCGCGGCTCACCGAGAAATCCGAACTGCCGCGACTCTGAATGCTGGCGCACTGCTTCGCGAACCACATCCTCGCTCAGCTTGCGCTCTTTCGCGATGCGGGGCACCTGAAATTCCGCCGCCTCGGGCGAAATGTGGGGATCAAGCCCCGAGCCTGATGTGGTCAGCAAATCCACCGGGATCGCGGCCCCGGGATTCTCCGCCTGCAATCGGTCGGCATCTCCCTGCACCCGCGCGATAAGCGACTGATTGGTAGGACCGAGATTCGAGCCACTGGAATTGCCCGCGTCATAGCCAGTTCCGGCGCTGGACGGACGCGAGTGAAAATAACCTGGCGAGGAAAAGGATTGCCCGATCAGCCGCGATCCCACCACCGCGCCATTCCGTATCAGCAATTCTCCATTGGCCTGCTTCGGAAACATGGCCTGCGCCAGTCCCGTAATCAGCAGCGGAAACAGCAGACCAAACAACACAGTCGTCACCAGCGTCATCAGCACAGCGATGATCAGATTCTTCTTCATATTAGCCTCTATGCCAACCCCGCCCGCACAATGAGCAAGTCAATGAGCTTGATTCCAATGAATGGGACGATCACTCCGCCCACGCCATAGACCAGCAGATTCCGGCGCAGCAGCACGGCCGCTCCCTGCGGAACATACTTTACGCCGCGCAGCGCCAGCGGTATCAGCGCCACGATAATCAGCGCATTGAAGATGACCGCCGACAAGATCGCCGACTGCGGCGTCGCCAGCCGCATTACGTTCAGAGCTTGCAGAACCGGAAACGTCCCGGCAAACATTGCGGGAATGATGGCGAAATATTTGGCGACGTCATTCGCGATCGAAAACGTGGTCAGCGCGCCCCGCGTCATCAGCAACTGCTTGCCGATCTCCACGATCTCAATCAGCTTGGTCGGATTCGAATCCAAGTCCACCATGTTGCCGGCTTCTTTCGCCGCTTGCGTGCCCGTATTCATTGCGACGCCAACGTCGGCCTGCGCCAGTGCCGGCGCGTCGTTGGTGCCATCGCCGGTCATGGCAACCAGTTTGCCCTGTCCCTGTTCGCGGCGGATCAAGTCCAGCTTGTCCTTCGGCGTAGCCTGCGCCAGAAAGTCATCGACGCCGGCCTCGCTCGCAATCGCCGCCGCCGTCAGCGGATTATCCCCCGTGATCATCACGGTCTTGATTCCCATCGCGCGCAGTTGATCAAAACGCTGCCGCATGCCGCCCTTCACAATGTCTTTGAGTTGGATCACTCCCAGCGCGCGTCCGTTCTCGGCCACTACCAGCGGCGTGCCGCCAGAGCGCGAAATCACTTCCACCGCCGCACGCACTTCCGCGGGAAGCGAACTGCCCTGCTCTTCGAGATATTTGGCAACTGCATCCGTCGCGCCTTTGCGGATGGCGCGCCCATCCAGATTCACGCCGGACATTCGGGTCATCGCGCTGAAGGGAATAAATTCAGCGTCATGCGAACTTATTTCGCGCCCGCGCAGTCCATATTTTTCTTTCGCCAGTACGACAATCGAGCGCCCCTCGGGAGTTTCGTCGGCGAGCGAAGAGAGTTGCGCCGAATCCGCCAGCATCGCCTCGGTCACTCCCGGCGCCGTGATGAATTCTGTGGCCTGGCGGTTGCCTAGCGTGATGGTTCCAGTCTTGTCGAGAAGCAAAGTGTTAACATCGCCCGCGGCTTCCACGGCGCGTCCCGACATCGCCAGCACATTGTGCTGCACCAGCCGGTCCATGCCCGCAATGCCGATGGCGGAAAGCAATCCGCCAATCGTGGTCGGAATCAGGCACACCAGCAACGACACCAGCACGAACACCGTTTGCGGCGCTCCCGCATAAATGGCAAACGGCTGCAGCGTGACCACCGCCAGCAGGAACACGATCGTCAGCCCCGCCAGCAGGATATTCAATGCAATCTCATTCGGAGTCTTCTGCCGCTCCGCGCCTTCCACCAGCGCGATCATGCGGTCGAGAAACGTTTCTCCAGGATTGGAAGTGATCTTTATCTTCACCCAATCCGAAAGCACGCGCGTTCCGCCGGTGACAGCCGAGCGGTCGCCGCCCGCTTCGCGAATCACGGGCGCCGATTCGCCCGTAATCGCCGACTCGTCCACCGAAGCCACGCCTTCTACAATCTCGCCGTCACCGGGAATAAATTCTCCTGCCTCCACCAGCACCAAATCTCCTGAACGCAATTTTGATCCAGGCACCGTCTCCGTTTTTCCGTCAGGAAGCAGGCGGTTCGCCATGGTTTCTGCCTTCGCGCGGCGCAACGCATCGGCCTGCGCCTTGCCGCGGCCCTCCGCCATGGCCTCCGCGAAGTTGGCAAACAACACCGTGAACCACAGCCACAGCGTGATCTGGAGATTGAATCCGAACCCACCGTGGGCCCGCTCCACAAGGAGCAGGACCGTGGTCACCACGCTGCCCACTTCCACTACGAACATCACCGGATTGCGCATCATGGTCACGGGATGCAGCTTCACCAGCGAATCCCACGCCGCGCGGCGCACGATCCTCGCGTCCCACAAGCTGCGTTTTGATTTCTTGCTTGCCATGTTTGCCTGAAAAATCCTGCCTAAAAGGTTTTGCCCGCCATCATCAGCAGGTGTTCGAGAATTGGCCCCAGACTCAGCGCCGGGAAAAATGTCAGCGCCCCCAGGATCACCACCACGCCGATCAGCAGGACCGTAAACAGCGGTCCGGTCACCGGGAAAGTGCCCAGCGTTGCCGGAGTCTGTTTCTTGCCTGCCAGATTGCCCGCAATCGCCAGCATGGGCAGAATCATCATGAACCGCCCCAACAGCATCGCTATGCCCAGCGACGTGTTGTACCAGGGCGTGTTCCCGCTAATCCCGCCAAAAGCCGAGCCGTTGTTCGCCACGGCTGAGGTGAAGGCATAAAGCACCTGGCTGAAACCGTGCGGCCCAGCATTCGTTATGGCAGAAGTGCCGAAGCTGTACAGAACCGAAATTGCCGTAAAGACCAGAATCACCAGCGGAAAAATCAGCACCACCAGCATCGCCATCTTCACGTCGTAGGCTTCGATCTTTTTGCCCAGATACTCCGGCGTGCGCCCCACCATCAATCCCGCGATGAAAACCGAAAGGATGACGAAGACCAGCATTCCGTACATTCCCGCGCCCACTCCGCCAAAGATCACCTCGCTCAGCATCAGGTTGATCATGGGGACCATTCCACCCAGGGGTGTGAACGAATCGTGCATAGAGTTGACCGCGCCGCAACTTGTGTCAGTGGTCACGGTTGCAAACAGCGCCGAGTTAGCCACGCCGAACCGCACTTCTTTGCCTTCGAGGTTGCCCGTGGCTTGCTGAACAGTGTGAACCGAAGTCAGATGCTGCGAGCTATGCTGCCCCGCGGCCATTACCAGGGGATTGCCCCGCGCCTCCGCCCAGTACGCCGTGGTGACTCCCGCGAGGAACAACAATGCCATCGCCGCCCACACCGCCCATCCATGCCGCGGCGAACCGGTCATCTTTCCCAACGTGTAAGTGAAAGCGGAAGGAATCGCCAGAATGCAGAACATCTCCAGAAAGTTCGTGAACGGCGTGGGATTCTCAAACGGATGCGCGCTGTTCGTATTGAAGAAGCCACCACCGTTCGTTCCCAGTTCCTTGATAATCTCCTGCGAAGCCGTAGGCCCTTGCGCGATCACCTGGGTACTCACCGTCTGCATCACAGGTTTGCCATCAGGTCCGTTCACGGGCTTGCCGTCAGTTCCCAACTGCGGCGTCTGGTGGGGATCAAGCAATTGCACCGTGTCATAAGGCTTCAGGTTCTGTACCACGCCCTGCGACACCAGCACCAGCGCTCCCACTAAACACAGCGGAGCCAGGACCCACAGCGTGCCGCGAACCAGATCTACCCAGAAGTTGCCGATAGTTTTTTGCTCGCGCCGCGCAATGCCGCGAATGAAAGCGATCGCCAGCGCCATGCCCGCCGCCGCCGAAACCCAGTTGTGATAAGCCAGAGCCACCATCTGCGTCAGGTAGCTCATGGTGGTCTCAGGCACGTAGTTCTGCCAGTTCGTGTTCGTGGTGAACGAAGCCGCGGTGTTGAAAGCCAGCGCGGGGGGCACTCCCGCCAGCTTTTGCGGATTCCACGGCAGCCACAATTGCACCCGCTCGAGCACATAAAGCAGGATCATGGAAACGCCGCTGAACAACAGCAGCGCCAGCGCGTATTCCTTCCAGTCCATCTCGTGGCTTTCGTCCACGCCGGTAAGCCGGTAGAGAATCCGTTCCACTGGCCGCATCACCGGATCGAGCCACGTCCGCTCGCGGCCAAACACCCGCGCCATGAACCCGCCCAGCGGCTTGGTGACCAGGAACACCATGAGCAACAGAAATAGGATTTGCAGCCATCCGTTTGCTGTCATCAGAATTTCTCCGGCCGCAACATGGCGTAGACCAGATACACCAGCAGCCCCGCGCAAATGATCAGCATGATGATCGATCCAGAATTCATATCCGCCTCAACGCACTCGCTCGCAGAAGACAACGTAAGCCAGCGAAATCGCGAAAAACAGAATCGTCACAGCGAGAAAAATCACGTCCTGCATCGTTCCCCTCCAACCCCAGGTCGACTAGAACTTCACCAGGATCGCCATGGTGGCCCGATCCTCGGTCTGACGGAGATCCGGCTGCCAGCCTGGGATCGTCGAACCGGGATTTCCATTATTCCCGCCGGGCGGCGTAACTCCGCCCGGACCGCTCCAGTACGGCACATTGGCGTGCCGGTGGTTAAGCTCCCAGCGGAAGGTGATGTATTGGCTCGGCATGTAATCATAGGTCCCCGAAATATCCCAGGCTTTGAACGGATCGCCGGGATTTTCCGTGAAATACGGCGTACCCGAAGTAGCCGTTGCGCCATTAATCGGCGGCAGCAACACCAGATAGCGTCCAGGGTTGTTGATCTTGCCTCCGCCAATGGTCACGCCGTAACGGTCGTGGTGGAACCACCACCGGTTGTAAAGCATGTAGCCGAGAAAGCTCTGCTTGTACGAAGTGATCTTTCCGGTAGAGTCCTTCTGATTGGTGGTGCAGTTCACTCCTCCGCCGCTCTCGCAACCAGCGTCGCCAGTTAGCGAGAAGGCCATCTTGTCCAGGAAGCGTTCCGGATGGTCGTAATACTTCACTTCAATACTGTTGTCGGTGTGATAGCGAGTGCGGGTAGGAATGCCCAGCGCGTCGGCTCCAGCCCCGTAGTTGTTCGAGAGGATGGAAATCCAGCTGTTGGGGCGATACAAGACCTGCCCACCAAACCCGAGCCGGCCATTGAATCGAGCGTAGGACTGCCATCCGTTGATGATCCAAGGCTCGATCTTCAACTTCTTGGTGGGAAATACCTGAATGCGCAGGCCTGTGAAAAACCATGGAGTGTTCGATGAAACATAAGACGGCTGGTAGGCCCAGTTATCAAAGTTGTAAAAGCTGAAGAGGCCTACGTACGACAGGAAGATACCGGCATCGACGTTGATCCCATGCAGCGCATCAAAGTGATATCCACCATAGGCCTCGTTGACATACCGGTAAGCATTGGCCAAATCCCACTGCCCCCGCGAATAGCTGGCGTCGTTGCGCGGCGTTGCGGTTGCGTACAAACCTATCTGGCTGAGCACGCGTGCACGAACGTGGTCGTAGTGAAAGTCTCCACCCAGCCCCAGATGCGTAAGGCCAACTTCATTCGAACGAAATACTTCGCTTGAACCGACAATCGTATCGTCTTGTGGGTGGTTGAAGTCGTAGTGGTAGGCGACGTCGGCGCGGATTTCAGGCGTGAAGAATTTCGAGTCGAAGGGTAGATCTTTCGTGCGGGGATTGCCGTTCAGCCAGGTCCAATCTGCAAAAGCGAAGGGCTCCTCCTTGGCCGGCTTCGTTGCCGCAGACTCGCTCGGTATAGCCGGCGCTGCCTGCCCTGAGGCCGTTAGGGAGGATGAGTTGGCAAAGTTTGACGCCGTGGCTGACGGAACGTTTGGCCCCGCGCCAGTTGCCGCTGCCGCTGGCTCGACGCGCTTGGAGGCCGGCGTGCTCTTCTGCTGCTCCACTTCCGCGCGCAAGCGCTCCACCTCGGCGCGCAGCGCTCTCAACTCATCCCGCATTTCCTGCTGTTCTGCTGATGCAGCCGAACTAGAGCCGGTGTTCGCGGAAGATGTGGCCGCGCCTCGGGTGGATTGTGCGCCAGCGCAAGCCGGCAATAGGGCGAACATCAAGAGCAATGAGACCTGAAGAAAAGTCTTCCTCAGCATAATTTTCCCTCTCCAATAATTCCAAGCAGCCTGCGCTGGTGTGGTTTTATGTAACGCGGCAGTCGTCATCAAAATAGATGCCGCGCAGAACTCTAAGATGAACCTCTTTCTGGGTCCCGGGCGCACTGGCACTACCCAGTAGCAGACCGATGGCGCTCTCTCACGCAGCAAGGCCATCAGAAACCTGAACATGAACGCGGCTCCCGCCAAAGCGATGGCGGCAATTACCCAGGCTGGCCACATACTCCCGCCTCCTGCGCCATTGCGCCGACCCGCAGCGCAAACATTTCAGTAGACCATTTCACATGTAAAGGCGGCTTAAGGAATCGCTAAGGAATTCGTAAAGGCAGAAAGGGTCTTTTTCACAAATGCAGTCTGGAGACGAGGCTACAACGCTCATTCGGCTCGACATGATTACTCCACAAACCCCGCGCGCCCTCCGGGCTCAGCAGCCCCACTCGGCTTCACCCGGCTGGGCAAAGTACTGCCGGGTCCTTGCGCGGTCGCTGGTCATCGATTCCAACTCGAGCAACGCTGATCTCGCTGCCGCGACCAGCCGGCTTTTTACCTGCGGAGATACTTCCTGCCATGAGCCTTGGCCTTCGCTGCCCTTGCCCGATGGCTCCGGCGAGAGTGCCTGCTGATAATGATGGAAGATTTCTGCCAACCGTTCCGGCGCTACATCATGAGTCCACATACTGTTTGTCTCCCTGACCTTGCAGCTTTGATCGGCTGACTTCCAAGGTCGCTACGATTCATTGGACACATAAGGTTGAAAGAAACGAATAAGGGCCGCATAAAATGTTCGTAAAGACACAAAGGCGAATGACAGGCAGGACTTATGGGCCGGGTTCAAACCGGTATCCAACCCATGGCTCGGTGACCAGGTATTTCGGCGCGGATGGATCCTGCTCAATTTTCTTGCGGAGTTGACCGACGAAGACCCGCAGGTACTCCGGCTGTTCGATGCTATTCGGCCCCCAGATCGCCGCCAGCAGGGTTCGATGCGTCACCACTTTGCCCGGACGCCGAGCCAGATAAACCAGCAGATCGAATTCTTTGGGCGTGAGGTGAACTTCATGCCCCGCCACCTTCACCGAACGCGCTTCCAGTTCGATGGAAAAATCTCCGGCGGTGATTATGCTGGGTTGTTCCTCGACTGCCGGCGTCCGCCGCAATTGCGCCCTGATCCTCGCCAGCAATTCATTCATGCTGAACGGTTTGGTGACGTAGTCATCCGCGCCCGCGTCCAACGCTTCAACTTTCGAGCGGTCTTGCCCGCGTACGGAAAGCACGATGATCGGCACTTGCGACAGTTTCCGCACTTGCCGGCACAGCTCTACACCATCCAGATTCGGCATCGCGAGGTCGGTGACAACCACGTGCGGAGTCCAGTTCTTCATCAACTCCAGCGCCATCTCCCCGTCGTTGGCTATGCGGATGTCGTACCCCTGCGCTGAAAGCGTCGTGCGCAGCACCCGCGTGATCTGCGGCTCGTCATCCACCACCAGGATTCGCTTGTGCTCGTTCGTCATCTTCTGCTCGCCGACCGCGACTACCGCATTTCCTGGGTGACGATGTGCACATCCACCGCGGGGGCTTCGCGCAAAAACTTGTGAATCGCCGAAAGATAAAAATACCTCTTCCATCCCTTGGTCGCCGAGCGCCCGAAAACCACCTGCGTAATGTGATTTTCACGCACAAATTCCGCAACTCTTTCCGCGACGACCTTGCCCTCGGTCTTCACTACCTTCGCGCCCACGCTCTCCGCGAAGCGCACATTGTCGGCCAGAGTTCGCTGGTTCTCATCGCTCTCATCCGCGCCCGTGTCCACGTAGAGCACAAACAGGTCGCCATCAATCGCCTGGGCCATGCGGGCTCCACGCGCGATCAAATACTGCGCCGCGGGATTCGAACTGATGCACACCGCAATCCGCTCCCGCACCTGCAACAACTGGCCGTCTTCGTTCTTGAGTTCCGAAAGTGTGCGGTCGACCGCTTGCGTCACCTGCCGCAGCGCCAGCTCGCGCAATGCCACGAGGTTTGTGTTGCGGAAAAAATTCGCCAGCGCCCGCTCCACCCGCTCCAGTGGATAAATATCTCCACGCTTCATGCGGGTCTGTAGCGCCTGCGGTGTGAGATCTGCCATAACAATCTCGCCCGCCCGCCGGATCACCCAGTCCGGCACGGTCTCGCGCACCTGCACTCCGGTCAGTCCGCGAATCGTTGGCGCCAGGCTCTCGATATGCTGCACGTTCAGCGTGGAAAGAACGTCGATCCCCGCATCCAGCAACTCAAACACATCTTCATATCGCTTCGCGTGCTTGCTGCCTTCAATATTGGTGTGGGCCAGTTCATCCAGCAGCACCACATGTGGCTTGCGCGCCAGAATGGCGTCCACGTCCATCTCTTCAAAAATGGTCCCTTTGTATTCCAGCTTTTTTCGCGGAACCGTCTCCAGACGCGAAGAAAGGTCCACAATCGGTTTGCGCCCGTGAGTTTCCACTACGCCGATCACCACTTCTTCGCCGCGGCTCGCACGCCGCACGCCCTCACTCAGCATGGCGTAAGTTTTTCCAACTCCGGGGGCATAGCCCAGAAACAGTTTGAACACCGCCGGCCGCTTCGCGGGATCGCATTCCTTAAGCCATTCTTCGGGAGTCTTAGGCATCGCCGTTATTCTCCACGCCAGCGAGGAAATTGTCGAATCTGGACGCAGAGCGGGTTTCAAGGTTTCATGGTTTGAAGGTTTCACAGTCAATCCTCGCGCTTTGAAACCTTCAAACTTTGAAACTGAACCTTCGATTCCGGTTACAATCGTGCCCGTGAAAGCCCGCTGGCCTCAGCCCCTGTTCCGTTATGCCGCGTGCGCCGTGGCGACCGAACTGGTGGCACAAGTCTACCGGCGCTTGGCCCACGTAAATCCCACCACGGTGGCCTTAACCTTCCTGCTGATGGTGCTGTGGGTAGCGGCCTACTGGGGATTTCGCTTCTCCGTTTTTCTCGCCATACTTGCCACGCTCGCTTTCAATTATTATTTTCTTCCCCCTGTTGGAACCTTCACCGTCGCCGACCCGCAGAATTGGGTTGCACTCTTCGCCTTTCTTGTGACCGCCGGCATCGCCAGCCAACTCGCCGACCGCGCCCGCCGCCAGGCCGCCGACGCCAATCAGCGCCGCCGCGACGTGGAACGGCTTTACGCTTTCAGTCAGCGCCTGCTCGCCACCGACAATGTAGCCGAATTACTGAATGCGATTCCCACCTACGTGTGTGACGGATTCGGCGCCAAGGCCGCTGCCATCTACCTGCTCAGCTCGCGCCAGGTCTACCGCACCGACCCCGAAGCCACCTGGCTTTCCCTGCAGGATCTTCAAATGGTAAGTTCGCGCGGCGAGCCGGTAATCGATTCACAACGTGGAATCTCTCTCACGCCATTGCATCTGGGCACGCGCACCACCGGAGCCGTCGGCATCGCCGGACCGGCGCTCTCACGCGCCACCCTGGAGGCTCTGGGCAGTATGATCGGCATCGCCATCGAGCGCGCCGGAGCTATCGAAAAACTTTCTCAGACCGAAGCCGCTCACCAGAGCGAAAACCTGCGCGCCGTCCTGCTCGATTCCGTGACCCACGAACTGCGCACCCCGCTCACCAGCATCAAGGCCGCAGTCACCGGCCTGCTCTCCGATTACCACCTCGACGAGGCGCAGCGCCGCGAGTTGCTTACTGTCATCAATGAAGAAACCGACCGCCTCGACCGCCTGGTTGGCGAAGCCACCGAAATGGCGCAGCTCGACGCTCACAAGGTCGAACTCCACATGGCTCCCGCGGATATTGCCGCCGTGATCGAGTCGGGGGTCGAAGCATCTAGAACGGTTCTTGGCCAGCACCCGATCGACTTGCGCGTGCAACCATCGCTGCCCAAGGTGCGCGTAGATTCGGACCGCATCGTCGAAGTGCTCAAGCAGTTGCTCGAGAACGCCGCTAAATACTCCCCGCCCACGGCGCCCATCACCATTACCGCCGAATGCAAGGGAGACCGCGTCGTCACCAGCGTCACGGATCACGGCCCCGGCATCGACGACTTCGAGCAGTCCCTGGTCTTCGACAAGTTCTACCGCGGCCGCGACCAGCGTTACAGCGTGCAAGGCACGGGCATGGGATTAGCCATCGCCAAAGCGATCGTCGAAGCCCACAACGGATCGGTAAGCGTAACTAGCCAACTAGGCCGAGGCTCCGTATTCTCCTTCGACCTGCCCGCTGCCTGATTCCTCAACGCTTCTGCAAACACCACACCCTTGTCATCCCGAACGAAGTGAGGGATCTTGGTTTCGACGGCAGCGACTCATCAGCCGGTGTTGAATGCGCAGCGCCTCCAGCGCTGCGATCAGAAGTCGGCCGGCTAGGGCTGTAAGCCCCGATGTCAGTTCTTCATCTTCGGCCGCTCGCAAGTATCCACAATCTTCGTCGGATCAATCGCATCCTTATCCACCTGCTCCTCGAGAATCTTCCCATCTTTCCCGATCAAGAAGTTCACCCGCCGCGCAGCCTTGTATTCGTCCAAATAAATTCCGTACTTGTGCGTAACCTCGCCGCCCCAATCGCTCAGCAAGGGAAAAGTAACTCCAATCTGGTCGGCAAAGGCTTTATTGGAGAAAGCACTATCCATGCTCACACCCAGAACCTGGGTGTCGGTAGCTTCCAGCCGTTTCAGATCCTGCTGGAGAGCCTTCATCTGCGCCGTTCAACCACCGGTGAAAGCGAAGATAAAAAATCCCAGCACGACGTTCTTCTTTCCGCGGTACTGGCTCAAAGAAACGTCCTTCAAGTCGTTGCCGTCGAAATACTTCAGCGTGAAATCCGGCGCCACATCGCCCACCTTGGGCATGGACATCGACCCGCCCTCGGACTGCTTGCTCTGCGCCGCAACCGGAGCGACCCCGACAAGCGCGATGCACCCCGCCAGCAGCAGAGCTTCCAACACGTGCGATTCTTTCTTCCGCATCACGAACCTCCTTCCCGAATAATAGCCCACTCACCGCGGAGACATTGTAATTTTGGGCTGCACAAACCCTGGCCAGGACGCCGATCAGTACCCTCCCTCGCACCTTTCGCGTTGCCGAAGGGAGCCGCAAAACAGTACATTGCTGTTCAGACCCGTTTCCACGCCCCGACGAGCACGCAATGAACCTGGCCACGCTGAACGACATTTTCTTCGCCGCCACCGGGCGGAATCTCGATCGCGTGATGCTCTCCCGTGCGTCGGGAAAATGGCTGCCTATTTCTTCTTCCGATCTTCACCGCAACGTCGCTGGAACCGTCCACGCTCTGAAGGAATGGGGCATCCGCAGAGGGGACCGCGTCGCCATTCTCAGCGAGAATCGGCCCGAGTGGTCGACCGCCGACTTCGCTATCCTGCTGCTCGGCGCTGTCACCGTTCCCGTCTATTCCACGCTAACCCCCGAACAAACCGCCTATACCCTGCGCGACTCCGGCGCCAGCGTCGTCTTCGTTTCTTCGGAACTTCAATTCCGCAAAATCCAAACCATTCTCTCCCAGACTGCCGTGCGGCGAGTCGTGGTCATGGATGAAGTCCAGATCCCCAGCGATCTATCCGCAACCTGCGCGCTCATGGCTCAGTTCATGAGACATGGCCCCAGCACCCTGGACTCCCAAACCGAATCTTTCGCCCGCTCCATCGAACCCGACGACCTCGCTACCATCATCTACACCTCCGGCACCACGGGAACCTCCAAGGGCGTAATGCTGACCCACGGCAACATGGCCTCCAACATTAATTGCTCGCTGCTCGGCTTCGACATGCACCCCGGGCTGACCAGCATTTCGTTTCTGCCGCTTTCGCATGTGACGGCGCGCCACGTGGATTTTGCCATGCTCTACCACGGCGTCACGCTGGCCTACTGTCCCTTCATGGAACGTCTCACCGAAACCCTGCTGGAGGTTCGCCCCACCGTATGCGTATCCGTACCCAGGGTCTACGAAAAGATCTACGCCAAGGCAGAGGCCTCAGCCAGCGGATTTCCCAAGCGCTCGATCTACCGCTGGGCGCTCTCCGTTGGCCGCGCCCACAAGCCGGCAATTCTCGCCGGGAAAACTCCCACTTCGCTCAGTTGGAAGCTGGCGAACCAACTGGTGTTCTCCAAGATCCGTGCCGGTGTGGGAGGCAACGTCCAAACTTTTATCTCCGGCGGCGCGCCTCTCGGCCGCGAACTTGCCGAATGGTATGCCACCGTCGGCATCCGCATTCATGAAGGCTACGGCTTGACCGAAACCTCGCCTGTGATTGCGGTAGACACGCCCATCAACCACCGCATCGGCACCGTCGGCAAGGTCCTGCCCAACCTCGAAGTTCGCATCGCCGACGATGGAGAAATTCTTGTCCGCGGCCCCTCTGTCTTCAAGGCATATTGGAACCGCCCCGAAGAAACCAGCAACGCCTTCGAGGACGGCTGGTTCAAGACCGGAGACATCGGACAGATCGATGCTGATGGATATCTCTCCGTCACCGACCGCAAGAAAGAACTCATCAAAACTTCGGGCGGCAAGTTCATCGCACCGCAGCCCATCGAGAACTCGCTCAAACTGAATCCACTGATCGCCACAGCCGCAATCCTCGGCGACAAGCGCAAGTTCGCCTTTGTCATCGTCTCGCCGAACTTTGCGCTCCTCGAGGATTGGGCCCGCAACAACAATGTCACTTTCTCCTCGCGCGCTGAACTCGTAGCCCGCCCAAGAGTTCAAGCACTCTACGAAGGAATTGTCGAAGAGGTAAACCAGAATCTCGCAAGATTCGAAAAGCTGAAACGCGTGTTGCTGGTCCCCGACGAATTCACCGCTGATAACGGCGCTCTAACGCCGACCATGAAACTCCGCCGCCGCGTGATCGAAGACCGCTACCGCAATCAGATCGACGAACTCTACACCCAAGCCGAGGCCAAGACTCCACAGCCTTAGGATGAAGAATATGTGGGGAGGACAGCCGCCTCGGCTGTCCGGCGAGCCCAGCTCGACATTGCCCGTGTCCGGTTTACAATGAGGATCATGACAGATCCCTTCATCATCGCCGGACGTTCCTTCCACTCACGCCTGATCGTCGGCACGGGAAAATATAAGTCCTTCCAGGAAACAGCGCGCGCGCTCGAAGCAAGCGGCGCCGAGATGGTCACCGTCGCGGTCCGCCGCGTGAACCTCGACCGCAGCAAGGAATCCTTGCTCGACTATATCGATCCTAAGAAATATTTCCTCTTGCCCAACACGGCCGGCTGCTACACCGCAGATGAAGCCATCCGCGCTGCGCGCCTCGGCCGCGAAGTCGGCCTCTCCGATTGGGTAAAGATCGAGGTGATCGGCGACCAGGCCACGCTTTACCCCGACGTGCAAGCCACCCTCGAGGCCACGCGCGTGCTGGTCAGCGAAGGCTTCACCGTTCTGCCTTACACCTCCGACGACATCGTTTTCGCCAAGCGCCTCGTCGAAGCCGGCGCAGCCGCCGTAATGCCTCTCGGCGCCCCCATTGGCAGCGGCATGGGTATTCAAAACCAGGCCCACATTCGCATCCTGCGCGAAATGATCATCGGGGTTCCGCTGATTGTGGATGCCGGCGTAGGCACGGCCTCCGACGCTGCGATTGCCATGGAACTGGGCGCTGACGCAGTCCTCATGAACACGGGAATCGCCAACGCGCAGGATCCCGTGCTGATGGCCGAAGCGATGCATCACGCGGTACTGGCTGGGCGCCAAGCCTACCTGTCAGGCCGCATGCCGAAGAAGCTGTACGCGACAGCGAGTTCCCCGCTAGAAGGCGTGGTGCGTTAAAGTAGCGCCGGCGTCGCGGCGGCGTCCTCGCCGCCAACCTCGATTACAAAGACATGCTGGAAATAAAGAGGGCGGCCGCAGCCGCCCCTTATCACTGCCAATTTCCTTCACAGCATCTTCACACTCTCCACATGCACGGAATCGGCGCCCACGTTTCCGGTCACGGCGACGTGGTGTCCCTCATGCCCCTTGAGCGCGTCCGGATTGTCCACCGCCAGAATCTTCTGATCCTTGTCGGTCACGATCACCGCCTTCGCGCCTTTTTCCAGACATTTCTTGGTGCACGCCCCGCCCTTCTCGTTGGCGTCCTTCGCGCCGCATTTGTCGTTGGACACCCACCCGTTGACGGTCGTGCTCTTCCCCATATCGTCAAACGCCAACGCTGTCAGGGCGAACACGAAACAGATTGCAAGACAAAGTACTAGCACTTTTCTCATGGCCGGTTTTTCTCCTTTTTGATGGCGGCCCCAAGCCGCAGGTTACGGCAGGAACTCTAATCGTACGTCCGGGCGGCAATTCACACAGCTACCGGCCGCCGATCAGCGTCCCGAACTATACCACAGAGGAACCCTCCGATTGTCACAGTCCGGGCAGAATAATCCTCGCAAGCGCCATGCGAGACCAACCGCGCTCCGCGCTCACTTTTTCGCTGAGTGATTGGCCGGGGGCGCAGGAGTCGCCGCCGTTGCCGGGACGTACACATACTCCCCGGGACGCAAGTAGCGCAACTGCTCGCG
Source organism: uncultured Acidobacteriaceae bacterium (assembly GCA_963807655.1). Classification (GTDB taxonomy): domain Bacteria; phylum Acidobacteriota; class Terriglobia; order Terriglobales; family Acidobacteriaceae; genus Sulfotelmatobacter. The sequence continues at coordinate 47,549 of CAWEDF010000035.1, forward strand.
CGCTTCTTTCTCGATCGATTTTTCGTCCGTCTTCAATCCCCGAATCCTCTGCGCGTAGAGTTCGTTTTCTTTTTTTTCCTGCACGATCCGTCGTTGTAGCGACTCATATTCCATGCGTTTCTGCTTATAAACGATCATCCCATTCGCGCCAAACATTACATGCACGAACAGCAGGCAAGCCAGCACCATGACGGTGATCGTCGCAATGCGTCGCCGCAAGGCATACACCCGCACCGCCAAGGGACGCAAACTCTCCACCCACGAGGCCGCCAGAGCCTCGGCCTGTGGGGCCTTCTCGGCCATTGCGCGCAACCGATCTTGCGGACTCGGAGATCGCCGGATTCCTGCAACTTTTACACGAACTTCCATTGCTTGCTGCCTCGCTCTCACAGAAGTCTTGTCGATCAAACCTTAGCTTCCCAGTGAACTTCTCTTCACCTTCCGCGTCAAGCGGAAGTTCTCGCGCCACAGACAATGGGAACCAACTTGGTTATATAAGGCCTGCAACCGCTGGCTCAGCGACCGCGCGCCCCGCAATTTGTTACATTTGCATCGTGGCCGACAACCTTCGCGGATTCAAGTTCAGCGGGATCAATTTCACATGACTGACAAACGCATCATCCTAACCACCGCCGCCTCGGAAGAAGAGGCCAGCAAGATCGCTCGCGCTCTGGTGGACCGCCGCCTCGCCGCCTGCGTCAACCTTGTCCCGCAAATCACTTCTATCTACCGCTGGCAAGACGCGGTAGAAGAAGCTCGCGAATGGCTGTTGATCGTGAAGACGACGGCTGCGGCGTTCGTCCAGGTCCGCGAAACGATCGCAGAACTCCATTCTTACGAAGTCCCGGAATGCGTCTGCCTGACGATTGAAGACGGATCGCCCAACTACTTGGAATGGATCGGCGAATCTGTTTCCGCGGCAGAATAATTGCCAGACTTAGGTTTTTGATCCCGCGCAAATCCATGGCAACAGGTTTCTAGATCGCAGTCAAGCCCACGTCCAGATCATCGAGGATATCCTCGATATCCTCGATCCCCACCGAGATGCGCACCATCCCGTCGGCAATGCCGATTGCCTTCCGCCCCTTTTCGCCTAGCCCTGCGTGCGTCATCGTCGCCGGATGCGAGATCAGAGTCTCCACTCCTCCGAGCGACTCCGCCAGCGAGCACACGCGAAGTTTCTTCAGCATCTTGTTGGCGTTCTTCAGCGATCCGGTCTCAAACGTAATCATCGACCCAAAGCCGCTCATTTGCCGCTTCGCCAGTTCGTGCTCGGGATGATCCGCCAGTCCCGGATAAAAAACCCTCTTCACCTTGCGATGGTTCGCCAGAAAATCCGCTACCGCGCGCCCGTTTCGGTCGTGAATCTCCATGCGCGCCGCCAGCGTCTTCACCCCGCGCAGCACCAGCCAGCATTCAAACGGAGAGAGTATCGCCCCCGCGGCCTTCTGCAAAAACGCCAGCATTTCCGCGTGCTCCGGCTTGCGGCACACCACAACGCCGCCCAGTCCGTCGCTGTGGCCGTTTAGAAACTTCGTGGTCGAGTGCACAACCATGTCTGCGCCCAGCGCCAGCGGTTGCTGAAAGTAAGGAGACATGAAGGTGTTGTCCACCACCAACTCAGTATTCTTGCGACGGCAAATCTGGCTGATCGCGGCCAGATCGCTCAACCGCATCAGCGGATTCGTCGGCGTCTCCACGTACACCATGCGCGTGTTCTTGCGGATTGCCTGCTCAACATTCTCCGCATCCGACGTGTCTACGTAGGAAAATTCCAGCCCGAAACCCGCCAGCACCTGGTTGAAGAGACGCGGCGTCCCACCGTACAAATCGTTCCCGCACACAACGTGATCGCCCGACTTCAGGATCATCGCGACCGCGTTGATGGCCGCCATCCCGCTGGCAAATACAGGCGCCGCAACTCCACCTTCCAGCGACGCCAGGTTCTGCTCGAGCCGAGTGCGCGTGGGGTTTGAGACCCGCGAATATTCGTAGCCCTTGTTCTCGCCGATCCCCTGTTGAACATAGGTAGAAGTCGGATAGATCGGGACGGTGACCGCGCCGGTCAGGGGATCGGGCTCCTGCCCGAAGTGAACGGCGCGGGTTGCGAAACCTAGCTGCTTGCTTGCCTTCATTGGGCGTTCCAATGTGGGAAGTTTCGGAGTCGCAGAGGTACCCCCTCCCCCACGGTCATTTAGAATCTTCAACTTAGCGGAAAAACGCGAAAAGATCCAAGCGGCTCAATAAGTTACGGGCAAAATATTGTAAATAAAGGACTTGTACTATATTGCGAGCTGCAAGTCCTTTAAAATCAGTTCCTGCCTAAACTAACGTCATGCAAAATCTTGAGGGCAAACGACTTAGCAAACGATTAAGCACTAGCAACCACATCTGACTGTCGGCAGAGTCCGAAGTGTGCTAGCAGCGTCCTCGTTCAATATCAATCGTGCCAACAGCCCTGCCAACAACGATAAGGGTTTCACCCCGCTGTGGTTAGAGTCAAGGAGAATTTGTTAGAGTCAAGATCTTGAAACACGGAGGGCACGGGGCCACACAGGGTAGTGCTCGCTGTACCTTCAGAGCCGGAGCTAAATCCCGCCCTCAAATATCTTCTTCGACAAATACCGCTCCGCCGAATCCGGAATGATCGTTGCCACCCGTTTCCCAGCGCCCAGCCGCTGGGCCACCAGCAGAGCCGCAAACACGGCCGCTCCTCCGCTCGATCCGGCTAATACGCCTTCCAGCGCCGCCAGCCGCTTCACGGTCGCAAAGGCGTCGTCGTCAGTCACCATGATCACCCCATCGCACACCGAGGCGTCAAACGTCTTGGGTATGAAACTCACTCCAATCCCTTCCACCTTGTGGGGACCGGGCTCTCCCCCAGCCAGAATCGATCCCTGTGTTTCCACCGCGAGCGCAAGCACTCCCGGCGCATGCTCCTTCATGTAGCGCGCCACGCCGGAAAAAGTTCCGCAAGTGCCGCATCCCAGAACCACGGCATCCACTCTTCCGCCCATTTGTTCGAGCATTTCCACGGCGGTGGTTTCGTAGTGATAATCGGGATTCGCCTGGTTCTCAAACTGTCCCGCCATAAACGCACTGGGATCGCCGGCAACTAATTCTTTGGCTCGCCGGATCGCCCCCTGCATGCCCTCTGCATCCGGGGTTCGCTCAACCTCCGCTCCCAGGGCACGCATGATAATCACTTTTTCCTGCGAGAAGTTTTCCGGCACAAACAGCTTCACCTTATATCCGCGATTCACTCCGATCAGCGCCAGCCCGATCCCCGTATTCCCCGCCGTCGCTTCAACGATCGTCCCTCCGGGCGCGAGCTTGCCCTTCCTGCTCGGCTCGGCGAATGATCCCGATGGCGGCGCGGTCTTTCACGCTTCCGCCGGGATTCAAGTATTCAAGTTTGGCGAAGATGTCGGCCGAACCGGCGGGAACCAGCCGTTTCAGTCGCAGCATGGGAGTGCCGCCGACTAATTCCGTAATGTCGTCGGCAACCGACAGATGAGAGACATCGTAGTTTTTCAAGTGCACGCTACAGGGTAAGGGGAGACTCAGGAATCGTCAATCGCCTGCGGCCTTTAGTCGTGTCGAAGTTTAAGAAGACTTAATCACGAAGGATACGATGTCACACGAAGGAAACCAATGAAAACGATCCTGCGCGGAGCAGTTCGTCTCGCAGGCGCGGGTGACGCTGGGTTTGGCGGAGGTAGGTCATCTCGTTAGGCGCGGACCTGGCGCGAATGATTTTCACTAGTTGTTGTTTGTCGTCTGGCGACCAGCGGGTTAGGCCCGGGATCAACGCCAGAACCAGCGACCAATTCTCCAGCGCTTGCTGCTGTGCCGCAGACCAACGCGACGCATCAATTTCGAGAGCCCGCGTAACCGCGGAGGTAGAAGCGTCGCGGATCTTCCGGCTGCTGCCGTCGAACTCGCGCGCCATGCGGCGGTTGATTCGGAGGCCCAGAGTGCGCGTGGAGAAGGTGTCCCACGGGCCGGGCAATCCTTCAGCGGCTGAAGCCGTCGACAATTTGGTGGGGTTTACAGAACAACTGGAAGTCGTGCCCTTCCCGAGCCTGCCGTTCTTGAGCGTGCCCTTGCTAATATCTCCGCCTAATTCGTAGAACATATGAGCTTCGGCTAGCCGCTTCAACGTCCTGGGCGGGGTCCGGTATTTCGGGTTGGTGGAGATTTTTTTCTCTTCTCGTTCACACAATGCCCGCAGATCGGCGCGTCCCGAGCGGAATCCCAGTTTGCGATAGAACCAGAATGCGCCGGAGTTGATGGCTTCGTCGTTGTTCCGTCCGATCTGGTAGGGATAAATCGAAATGCACTTCGCATCGGTGAGTGCGCGCAGGCAGCGCAGGGCTTGGGCGTAGATCCAGGCGGTTTCTCCCTGGCGGTAGGTGTAGAAGGTGTTGAAGCCGACTTCGACCCACTCGCTTAGTCCAATGGCTTCGACGTAGTTGATGGGGACGCCGTTCTTCAGGGTGTAGCCTGCGAGATAGGCGCGCAGGGGGAGACGGCGCGCGGGCGGCAATCCCCAGAAATGCACGACCAGGCCGCGGCCCAAGTCGGCGCGGACGACCGTACGCGGGTCGCCGAGCGTGGTGCCGTAGAGTTCGCGGTAGCGCACAGCCATGATTTCGCGGATGGCGTGCATCACGGATTCTCCGGCGGCGACGGAGAGCTTTTCGAGTTTGGGCGCGGGACGGGCTAGTTCGTCCGAGAGGGAAACATCGGCACGCTGGATGAGTGGGGCACTGTGGAAGTAGAGGTGGGGGGGACGCGCCCAGTTGCGGGTGCGGGAGAGCTTCAGGTTTTCGAGTTTCCAGCGAAGCGGAAGACGCAGTGAATCGTAGAGTTCGGCGCGTTGGCGGTCGGGAAGCGGAAGTTGCGCGAAGCGGTTGAGGAGCCAGGCGAGCGCATTTTGGCGGCCTCGGGCGGCGTCGAGCCAACGCGGCCATGGGATGTTGGCTTCTACGTCCGCATCTTCTTCGAGGAGCGGCATGAAACGCGGCCAGGTGTTGCTGCGGGCGCGCTCGGCCTGATAGTCGTCCGAGTAATCGTCCCAGGCAATCTCTACGTTCTTGGGGATGCGGCGCACGAGCCAGCGAGCGACGTTGAAGGAGAGTGTGTCCTGCATGGTGGTGCCGGCGATGCCGGAAGTATCGAAGTCGTCAAACACAGACATATCGGCGCCGGCGGCGCGAAGTTTTTCGATACGCGCGTGGAACGTGTTGAGCAGATGCTCGACGCGCGGGACTAGAGATGGAGCGTGCAGGAAGGCTCGCAGGAATAACAGAGCTTCGTGGAAACGGATCAGGTGATGAGGATCGTTGAGCGGAAGTTTTGAGATTTGGGAGAGGAGTTTGGTGATGAGGCCAGCGTGTTTGGAGTCGAAGCTGCTCTTTGCGGCTTCTAGTTGGGTGAGGAGGCGGTTGGGATCGTGTTCCTTAGAATCGTGGGAATGCGTCGGCATGGGTGGCGAGATAGTGTAACGCAGGTGAGCACCGCGGGGCCGGAAGCCCCGTCCCGAGTACTAGGGTTTTTGACGCACGCCTGAAAACGGTTGCTCCACACGCTTGTATTCCCTTGAGATTCAGATCTTGTTCATTCCAGTGCACGCTTCGCTTCGCTCGGCGGGAGGGGCGAAGGCGCCCAGTCCCAACACAAGCATGTTCGACGTCAGGCGTAGCCTTTTTTCTTCCAGACTTCCCAATCGGAGCGGACGGCCTGGAGCATGGCTTCGGAAGCGTGGTGCAGCCACTTGCTCTTCTGCTTGTCGAGATGGCGGAGAATGAGTTTGCGGGCGGATGGGGTGCCGAGATGGATGTTGGCGGTTTCGCATCCCATGGCGTGGAGCAGGCGCAGTTCGGTGTCGGGGGCGCGCAAGGAAGCAAGTTCGATGCGGGAGCAGTGAGGACCGAGGCGGCGGACGATCCAGCGCCCGCGCAACTGGACGAAAGGATCGGGACACCGGACAGCTCGGCTGATGAGGGTCTGGTAGAGGATTTCGCCGGGGCCGTCGCTTCCGTGGGACTGGTTCTTCTGAACCTCGCTCTTCTGAACCTCGAGGGTCTCGGCCCAATGGGAGGACGACGGCACCAGCGCTTTGGCTTCGCGGGCAATGCGTCCGCCGTGCCAGTCGGCGATGGCGACATAGCGGGCGTGGCCCAGGCTGCCGAGTCCGGCGGTGCGGTGGGCGAGGCGATAGGAAATGCCGGGCGCCGGCATTAGATGTTCCAGGGCGTCGATAGCGCTGACCGGGGCCTCGGTTTTAAGGGTGGGCAGAGCGTCCATCTTTTGCCAGAAACGAACGGGATCGCGGAGTTCGCCTTCGGCGATGCGGCGGAGCCATTGATGTTTTTCGCCGAGGACGAAAGGGCATCCTTTCTGCTGCAAAACTTCGCGATAGCCTTCGAGCATGGCGGTGCAGATGTCCTCGCGCTTTACGGGCAGACGTCCGGCCTCGACGGCAAGATGGGCGCTGACGGCGAGACGAACTAGATCGATGGTGTAGGCCATGGGCCAGGCCTCGTCGAAATCGTTGACGCCCCAGATGAGGCGGCCTTCGATGTCGCGCCAGGTTCCGAAGTTTTCGACGTGGAGATCGCCGACAGCGAGGACTTGCGGGGCACGGGCGAGGTCGGGACAGACTTCAGGCCAGACTTGCGCCCAGCGGTAATAAGTGGCGCGGAGAAACAGGAAGACGTCTGCCTTCATGTTCGTGTGCTTGAGGCGGAGGTCTCTCTGGTCGATGCGAGTGCGTTGCGCGAGCCAGGCTTCGAACTGGCGGGTGGCCTTGACGACGTTCATGCGGGCAACAATAGCGGCGGGGAGAAGGGGAAGTCAAATACCGTCAAAGACCTTTACCACAGAGAACACAGAGGAACGGAGGGTAAACGAATGATGATCGGGGTCACGCACGACGGTTGCAGTGAAGATTCTGTCATGGCAGAATGCCGATATTGAACTAGTCCATTACTAATTAGAGATCGTCCGGCTCCAACCCACAGAACCCCACACAGCCTTTGCCCCGGACGGCAGGGGCCGGTCCCCTTAAAATCAGATGGCCCTCCCCAAAGCTTCCTTGCCTGAATCGGTTGCTTCCGTGCGTCCTCAATCCCGGTGTACTTCAAACATCGTTGTCCTGATACGTTGGCCGAAGTGTGTCGCCGGTGACACGGTGTGCTCCGCTTGCGACCGCTCCAGCCGTAGAAAATAGGGTAAGTCGCTTGTATTAGGGCTCTGACGTTTGGTGCTCGTCCTGCCTTACGAGTGTACGTACGGGCTTAAGTACCAAGTCCCGTGCACCTAGTAAGTTTGGGATCGAGTCACAGGACATTCTTTCGGAGGGCTTTATGCAGATGGCGATCACATTCATGGCGGTGGTGGCGGGCCTGATTTTTTCGGTAGCGGTGGCGTTGCTGGCCGAAGAACTGATTTTCGGGCAAGTGTTCCGGCTTTTCTTTGCCCGGCAGATGGTCCAGCAGGCCGTACCGGGAAAAGCAGAGCAGAAGCGCTGAGGCGCAAAGGAGAACTTCGATGCTGACGTTGAAGTACTTGCTGATCACGTGCGGCTTGGGAATGATGATCGTGGCCATGTGCATTCTCGCCTACGATCTGTATCGCGAACTGTTGTACCGGCGGGCGCTGGAGACGCCGGGCGGGGCCGCGGGCGCGGCGCCGGTTGTGGTTCGGTGGCGGACTTCGCTGGCGCTCGCGATGCTGGCCTGGGGGCCATTGCTGATGGCCTTCAGCATTGTGGTGGTGCCGAGCGGGACAGCCGGGGTGCGGGTAAGTCAGATGAGCGGGACAGTACCAGGCACGCTGTATCCAGGGGTGCACATGGTCGTTCCGCTGGTGGAGGATGTGGCGCTGTTCGATACCCGGGATCAAGTCTTTACTACTGGAGCTTCAGAAGCGGCAAAGCCCTCAGCAGGTGGTCTTCCCACGAGGCCCCAGCTTCTAGACGTGCAGGCTAAGGAAGGGTTGACGCTGGGACTGGCGATCACCGTGCGCTACCGGCTGGATGCGAAGAGGTTGGATTATATCCAGGGAAATTTGCCGCGGCCGGTGGAAACGGAAATCGTACCGCCTACGGTGGCGAGCGTGTGGCGGGAGATTGTGCCGAACTACACGGTGCGCGATGTTTTTTCCGCGAAGCGCGAGGAAGTGCGGCAGCGGGCGGCTGGGCTGATCACGCAAAAGCTGGCGGCAGATGGGATTGTGGTGAAAGAAGTGATGCTGCGGGACATACAACTGCCACCGGAATACGCGAAGGGGTTGGAGGCGCTGCTGTTGAAGGAACAGGAAAACGACCGAATGGGGGTGGAGACGGAGTTGAAGAGCAAGAAAGTACGGATTGCAGAACTGGAGGCCGAAGCCGCGAAAGTGCAGCAAGTCAAACAGGCGGAAGGCGAGGCGCAGGTGCACGTCCTGCAGGCAAAGGGCGACGCGGATGCTATGCAATACACGCTGCCGCTGAAGGAGAAGCAGATCCAGCAGAGCCGGCTGGAGGCGCAGGCGCGGAAAGAAGCTACCATCCAAAATGCCGAGGCCGAGGCACAGGCCAAAGAGATAGACAGCAAGGCTGAAGGGGAACGGAGGAAGTTGTTGGCGGACGCGGAGGCGCAGGCCAAAGTGATGGACAGCAAAGCTGAGGGCGAGCGAAGAAGATTGCTGGCGGATGCGGAGGCGGAGCGCATCCGGGTGACGGCAGTGGCCGATGCGGAGCGACTGCACGGCGAGGCGGCGATTCTGAAAGATAATCCCCTACTGATTAATAAGATCGTGGCGGAGCGGCTCTCGGACAAGCTGCAGATCATGATGGTCCCGGCGGATGGGAAATTCTTCTTTGCCAACGACGTTTTGCGCGGCATGGATGTGGCTAGCCAAAGCAGGCAGCCAGAACGACAAACGAGATAATTTGCGCGGGCGCTGCTGTGGGCGGCCTGCCGAGGGAAATCCCGGCCGCAAGCCGCCCGAGCAAGCCGGCGAGCTTTATTCAGATCTCTAACGAAAAAACCGGCAGCCCGATGCGAAGATATCGAAACATTCCCTCGGCGTGAGAGGTAGGATCACAACCGCGCAAACTCTCACCGAAATCTGACCACTCCGCAAGCGGTTTTTACACCGGCGAAACTGAAGGGTGAGATATCATGCAGACGATTCCGTGGCATCCGCGGAACCTGGTTCGGATGGCGCTGGTGCGGGTGGGAAGAGAAAACGAATGATGTTTCGCCGCAAACTGCTGGGCGTATTCGCGCCGACAGTATTTCTGTCGGTAGCAGCAGTGGCATTGCTGGTGTCGGCCGTCACCCGCCGGGCCTTCGATCGCACTGAGGATGAAAGAACGGCGGCGCTGGTCACACAGTTCCGGCGGGAATTCAACCGGCAGGGCGAGGATGTGGCGCGGCGGGTGGAGGCGATCGCGGCGTCGGAGGAAGCGAACCGCATGACGTTGAAGCTGAACCGGCCCCAAGCGGATTCGGGTCCGTATTTCGAACTTTCGAAAACGACGGCGGAGAATAATCAACTCGATTTTCTGGAGTTTGCCAAAAGTGATGGGACCATCATTTCTTCGGCGCAGTGGCCGGCCAAGTTTGGATATCCGGAAGGCGCGGTTGGCAGCTTTCCCGCAGAGGCCGACCAGGGAGCGTTTCTGAAGCAGGAGGAATTGCAGGATGGAACGGCGCTAGGTCTGTTCGCGGTCCGTGCGACAAGAGTGGGGGAACATCCGGTCTACACGATTGGCGGGCGCCGTTTGGATAGGACGTTTCTCGGCGGATTGGATATGCCGGCCGGCATGCGGGCTTTGCTGTACGAGAATCGCGGCGATCATTTCTCGGTGAAGTTGTTGATCGATCCTTCTAGTTCTTCCCCTGACAAGACCCATTCTCAGGAAAAACTCCAGCCGCTGATTAATGCGGTGAGGCAGTATGGGCAGGAAATGACAGCGGTGGTGCCGTGGTCTGGCGATCAAGCCGAGGATGAAGTGTTTCATGCGATTCCGCTGCTGGGAGCCGGCGCGGGTAAGGATCGTCCTTTGCTGGCGATCCTGCTGATCGGCAATTCGCGGCGGACGTATGTTGAGTTGAAGCGGCACATCCGCTCGACGGCGTTGCTGGTGGGAGGCGGAGGGATCCTGCTGGCGATTCTGTTGAGCAGCTGGGCGGCGGCGCGGGTGACGCGTCCGGTCGAACAATTGGCGCACGCCGCTCAGGAAGTTGCGGCAGGAAATTGGAATGTGCGTGTGGACGTGAACGGCGAAGATGAGTTGGGGCAACTGGCGGATTCCTTCAATCGAATGACCACGGAGTTGCTGAGCCAACGAGAGCGTCTGTTGCAGGCGGAACGGGTGGCGGCGTGGCGTGAGCTGGCACGGCGGCTGGCGCATGAATTGAAGAATCCGCTGTTTCCGCTGCAGCTTACAGTGGAAAATCTGGTGCGGGCGCGGCAGCAGAATCTTGAGCAGTTCGACGAAGTATTCCGCGAGAGCTCGCGGACGCTATTGGCGGAGATCGCGAATCTGAAGGGGATCATCGGGCGATTCGGCGAGTTTTCGAAGATGCCGCAGCCGCAGTTGCAGCGGGTGCAGGTGAATGAAGTGATTCGGTGCGTGATGGAGCTTTTTCAGGCACAACTGGAAGCGCCGGGGCGTGCGAAGATCAGTTGTGAGTTGCAACTCGATCCGCACTTGGAAACCGTGGCGGCGGATGCAGAGTTGTTGCACCGGGCAATTTCAAATCTTGTTCTGAATGCGATGGACGCGATGCCGAAAGGCGGGACGTTGACCTTGCGCACGCGAAATGACGACGGCAAATTGCTGATCGAGGTGGCGGATACGGGTTCGGGGTTGACACCTGAGGAATGTGCGCAGATCTTTACTCCTTATTACACGAACAAGCAGCACGGCACCGGGCTGGGGCTGGCCATTGTTCAGTCTGTGGTGAGCGATCATGGAGGAAGAGTCAGAGTACAGAGCGAGCCTGGGCAAGGCACAACATTTGTGATCGAACTGCCGAGAGGTTAGATCCGGGACGTTCCAACCGACGAACCGCGTCAGAGATTCGGAGGGCGTTTTGGCAACAAAAGCGCATCTGCTGATTGTGGACGATGAAGCGAACACGCTGGCGTCGCTGGCGCGGGCGTTTCGCCTGGCTGGGCACGAGGTTACAGTATGCGACAACGCGGCCAAGGCTCTGGAACTGGCCAAGGCACAGAACTTCGATGTAATTCTCTCCGATGTAGTAATGCCCGGCAAAGGCGGACTGGCACTTCTGGAAGAATTGAAGGCGCAGGGAGTAACGGCGCCAGTCGTGATGATGTCAGGGCAGGCGGACATTGAAATGGCGGTGCGAGCCACGCGGCTGGGCGCGCTCGATTTTCTGGAGAAGCCGATCTCCACGGAAAAACTCTTGCTGACGGTGGAGAATGCGCTGAAGCTGCAGTGGCTGGAAAGCGAGAACCGGCAGCTCAGGCAGCGGCTGGGTAAGCACGAGATTGTATGGCAGGGCGCGGCCATGCAGCGCGTGATGGCGCAACTGGATAGGGTAGCGGCGAGTGAGACAAGGATTTGCATCCTGGGAGAAACCGGGACGGGAAAAGAACTGGTGGCCCGGACGATTCATGAACGCAGTTCCCGCTCCGGGGGCGCGTTTGTGACGTTGAATTGCGCGGCGGTTCCGGCGGAACTGATTGAGTCGGAACTCTTCGGGCATGAGAAGGGATCGTTCACCGGCGCGGCGGGACGACACATCGGAAAGTTCGAGCAGGCGGATCATGGGACGATCTTTCTGGATGAGATTGGCGATATGCCGCTGGCGATGCAGGCCAAGCTGCTGCGTGTGCTGGAAGAAGGAGAAGTGGAGCGCATCGGCGGCGATAAGCCGGTGAGCGTGGATGTGCGCGTGGTGGTGGCGACGCATCGCGATCTGGAAGCGCGCGTGCGCGATGACAAATTCCGTCAGGATTTGTTTCATCGCATTTATGTTTTTCCACTGGTGTTGCCGCCGCTGCGCGAGCGGCGGGAAGACATTCCGGCTCTGGTCAGCCACTTTGCAGCGCAAGTGAGCGCGCAGAATGGATGGAAGCCGGTTCCATTTACTGCGGAGGCGATGGCGGCTTTGCAATCGCACGCGTGGCCGGGAAATGTTCGCGAGTTGCACAACATGGTGGAGCGGTTGATGCTGCTAGCGACCGACGGCCAAGTTGATCTTGAGACCGCGCAGATAGCTCTGCCGAAAGCAGGGAGCAGTGGCGTTGCGGCGTCTCCGCGTTCTCCTCGGGAGCGCTGGCTGAGCGCGTGGACGCGTTTGAGCGGGAAGTCATCCTGGCGGAGTTGAAGCGCAGCCATTCGAATGTAAGTCTGGCCGCGAAGTCGCTCGGGCTGGAGCGCAGCCATCTTTATAAGAAGGCGGAGCAGTTAGGAATCGATCTGCGGGCCATGCGGCGCGAACAAGGCTCGCAGGAGTGAGTTTCCACCCCCACTAATCTGCGGCCACGGACGAGAGCGCCATTCCGCGCCTGAGATCACCGGCAAGCAGCCGGTGAAACAATTGTTCGCCCGCCTCACGGCGCACGGAAAGGCGTCCGGCACGATAGGCCCGCGATTTCAGGCCGCGCTGTACATCTTCGCAGATGCCGAGATCCTCCTCTTGCACTTGATTGCCCACGATCACCGACTGCGCGTTGTATTCGCGGCTTGCCTCGCTGATGTCCGCGAAATAGAAATCGAAGATCACCGTGCAGTGATCGACGTCAACCGGGATCACCACGTTTGTGTCCATGTATCCCTCGTAGCAGTTGATCATCAGGTTAGGATGCTGCCAGAAATACCAGGCTCGGTCGCCTTTGCGCGCGGCTCCGGTGGCGGCATCTTCGCCAGAACGACCATCGGACTGGATTGCAGACAGTACCGGTCTTCGTTCTCAACGGTGTACTGCTTGTAATCGAGCATCGAGTTCAGATCTTTGTGCAGATGTGGAACGTGGTAACCGCCGTCGAGGTAGTTATCGATAAAAACTTTCCAGTTGCAATGGATGTCGTAGGTCCGGCGGTCAAAGTAATGCAACTTGCCGACGCTGAGAGGCACGACACGTTGAACGAGGCCGCCCAGAAATTCGGCCAGCGGGATGGCATGGTCGTCGAGGTTGACGAAGACGAAGCACTCCCAGGTTTCGACTCGCACAGGAACGAGGCCGTTCTGCGTGCGCTCGAAGTTCTCGACTCCTTCGAACTCAGGCATCCCTTTCAAGGAGCCATCGAGGCCATAGTTCCATCCGTGATACGGACAATGCAATAGAGAGGCCTGGCCACAGGGTTCCGTTACAACCGCAGCGGCGTGGTGGCGGCAAACATTGTAGAAGGCGCGCAGAATGCCATCGTTGCCGCGGACGATGACGATAGGCTCACCGGCGACGGTAGCGCGAACGAACTGTCCCGGCGTTTTCACTTGATCGGTGCGTGCGACCAGTTGCCAGGTCTTGCTGAACACGCTCAGACGCTCGAGTTCGGCGATGCGGAGGTCAACGTACCAGGCTGCCGGAATGGTTGAGGCCTGCGACAGCGGGGCGCGCTCGTCGTAACTGGAGAGAATATGTTCAATGGAAGGTTGCATGGTCTCCACTCTTTAGCGTGGAGTTCCATAGTAGCAGTCTGCTTTGCCGGGCGACAACGAACTGAAGTGACGAATGACCGAAGTGACGAATGACCGAAGTGACGAATGACTGAAGTGACGAATGATGAAGTGACGATGACGAAGTACGATCAGCAGCAGGCCTGCACGCCTCGAGGGGTTGAAGGCTGGATTAGCCGGCCGTCCGCAACCGCGGCTGTTCCGCGTGTACCAGGGGCGCATCCACAAGGTGTTCGCTGAGGAACCAGACCTGTAGTTCATTGGTCCGCAGTACGTCGCTGACGGCCAGATCGTTGGTGCCGGCATCGCCCAGTTTGTCCGCAAGCTCCGCCAATGTCCGGCAGTGCCCGATGATGATCTGGTGTGCGTCCAGCAGGCGGGAAATTTGCACGGGGACTTCTTCCCTGCCTCGCGGCGGACGCGCGATCCGCGTGGTTTCGGCCACATCAGCAGCCATGGCAATGGAGACGCCGCCGAGAAGTTGTATGCGTTCGGCGATCGTATCGACGATCTCCGATTGTTCTCCGTAATGTTTGTCGAACAGGAGATGGAGCTGATAAAAGGTTGGTCCCGCGACCTGCCAATGCGATTTCTTATAGAGATCGCGCAGGGTCATGGTGTCGGCTAGCAATAGGTTGAGTTGTTCGGTCATTTCCAGGCGAACCGGCTCTTCAAGTTCGAGAGGCAACATGTGCGAAACCGTGCCATACGCTTGAATTTCAGGAGCACTCTGGTGAAGACGAGGCTGGGCGCTCAGGTTCCCTCGCTCGGCGGTGGGCGTTATCGCGTTGCGGTCTTTCTTAGCCATAAACAGTTTCTCCTCGCGTAATTGTCTTTAGTTCCTGCTTACAAATCTCGGCGTCTGTTCGATGCCCAGAACCGCCCGTTGGATGCGGCGGGGGCTTCAGGGAGCCAGATTTCAAGCCGAAATCAGTCCGGAGCGGTGATTATAAAGCGGCGGGTTGGGAAATATGGGGTATGATCAAGATATGCCTTATATCCTGGAACATCTCACCAGCCTTCGTCAGGAAATCACGGATTTACGCAACATGAACACTCGCGCTGCGGCCAGGACCGCGGATAGCCAGATCGACCAATCGGCGGTGGAAATGCGCGCCAACCGCCTGGTGGAGATCAAGAAGGAGCTGTCACAGATGCTTAACCGGCCCGAAGACCCCGCAGTTTGGTGGGAAAAGGGCGGCCGGCGCAGTCGCATCGCTTAATGTAAGGGAATCTGAGTTTCTAGTTTCCGGTTTCCAATTGTGGCGAACCGGAAACTCGAGGCTGGAAACCCAACCGTAGATGCCTCCATGGGACTCTGGTCCCGGTCGGGGGCTTTTGTTTTGCGTTGAGGGCGGTGGTCAGGGCGTTAGGGTTTGGGCGGCGGCGGCCAGGGCAGCGGCTATCAGCTATCCCTGCGGACTGGGGCACTCCGCCCTGGGCCAAGTCTTTGGTGCCACCGCCGCGTCCGCCAAGCTTTGCCATGCGTTTCCCTCAGGAGTTACCCATGTCGTGGGGCTGGCCCGCGGATTGAGCGAAGACGACCGCGGGCTGCGGCGAGTCGGTGGCAAGCAGCGCGATCACTGCGGGCGCTTCCCGCGTCAGCTTCTGGGCCAGCAGCTTGATGAAATTGAGATCGTGGCCGGAGAAAGTACGCACTACTACCTTGCGGCCGTCACTCTCTGGAGTTTCCGCTAACAAGGCTGTGGCCTGGGCGGCTGCCAATTCTTCCCGCGATTGCTCAAACTCCTTGCGTAGCGAACGGACCTCATCCAGAGACTTGCGGGCTTGTTGCGGCAGGTCGTAGATGTGGGCGGAAAATAGCGCGGCGGTTTCGGTGAGCGTATTGAAATCGCGGCGGGCCGTCGCGACGGCGCGCTGGCCGGCGACGAACTCGACCCGGTATCCCTGGCGAACTTTTTCATACTTGCGCAGCAAGACGCCCCCGATCTGTCCCGTACGGTTTACATGCGTGCCGCCGCAGGCCGTGAGATCGAAGTCGCGGATGTCGATGAGCCGCAGTTGGTCGCGCTCGGTGGGCGGAAGTTTCCGCAGACCAAGCTTCGCGGCTTCATCGCGCGTGACGAAGCGGATGTCCACCAAACGGTTCTCGAGGACGATTTCGTTGGTCAGGCGTTCCGCAGATTCGATTTGGTCTTTACTCAGCGAAGGCGTGTCGAGATCGTCGATCTGCAAATCGATGGAGCAGTAGTCGTCCGCCATGTGGAACGAAACTGTTGGCATATTAAAAAGACGCACGAAGGCGGCGGAGAGAACGTGCTGGGCGGAATGTTGCTGCATGTGATCGCGGCGGCGGGCGGCGTCGATTTCGCCGCGAACGCGGGCTCCAGGCTGAGCGTCCTTGAGCGGCGCTCCAGGTAGTGGACAACACGGCCATCTTCGGCATCGACTACTTCGGTAACGCGGTGTTTCTCATCTCCAACAACTAACCAGCCAGTGTCATGCACCTGGCCGCCGCTCGTGGGATAGAAAGCCGTACGGTCGAGAATGACCGCCGGGCGCGGAGTTTCAACCACCGAGCGAACTTCGGCGTCAAAGTCGTAAAGAAAAGAATCGTCGTAGTAGAGGCGGTTGGTCATGGGGAAGCGCGTATTAGCATAAGGGCCTTGCTCCCTTAGTAGCAAGCAGGGGATGATTCAGATCTACCCTGTGAACCTCTGTGTCCCCTGTGTTAAAGATTTTGGTCGGACAGAAAGAGCGGCGACGTCGAAATTTTCGTCCTCGATGTTATCTTTAGTGGTTGCGCGGGAAGACATATTTCCTATGGACGTTTTGAACAGGCTTTTCGAGCAGCACTTTCATACGCCGGCCGCGCGTGTGCAGCCGCTGCAGGGCCAGCTCGGCGGGTCGGGACGAAACATCATCCGGCTTTCCAGCCCGCAACAAAGCGCGATTGGCATTCTGTATAACGTGCGCGAAGAGAACGTTGCGTTTCTGGAATTTTCCCGGCATTTTCGGCGCCACAAACTGCCCGTGCCGGAAATTTATGCGGAAGATTTAAACCAGGGCGCTTATCTCGAGGAAGACCTGGGAGACACGACCCTTTTCGAGTTTCTCTCGAAGAACCGCGCAGGCGAGAACGTTGCTCCGCAAGTGGTGGACGCTTATCGCAGAGTTGTGGCGGAGCTGCCGCGCTTTCAGATCGAGGCCGGACGCGACTTGAATTACGAAGTGTGTTATCCGCGGGGCAGCTTCGACCGCCAATCCATCGCTTGGGACCTGAATTATTTCAAATATTATTTTCTCCGGCTCGCCGGCATCCCGTTCAACGAACAGGCACTGGAAGATGATTTCGACTGCCTGACGAATTTTCTGTTGAGCGCCAACTGCGATTATTTTCTCTACCGCGATTTCCAGTCACGGAACATTATGCTGCGCGATGGGCGGCCGTTTTTCCTGGATTATCAAGGCGGCCGCAAAGGCGCTTTGCAGTATGACATCGCTTCTCTTCTGTACGATGCCAAGGCCGATCTGCCGCCGGAGTTGCGCAGGCAGTTGCTCGATCTCTATATCGAGAAGGTGGGCGGCTTTATCGAACTGGACCGCGAGGCGTTCCTGCATCATTACTACAGCTACGTTTACGTTCGCATCCTGCAGGCGCTGGGCGCTTATGGCTTTCGCGGCTTTTATGAGCGCAAGGCCCATTTTCTGCAGAGCGTGCCGTACGCGCTGAAAAATCTGCGCTGGCTGCTGCACAACGTCAAGCTGCCCATCGCGCTGCCCACGATGATGGCGGCATTCAACAGCATGCTGGCGTCGGAGAAACTGCAGGGCCTGGCCTCCGAAGCGGAGAACCTTACGGTGCGGATTTGGAGTTTTTCCTATCACCGCGGCTGGCCGAAAGACGAGAGCGGCAACGGCGGCGGCCCGGTGTTCGATGGCCGCTTACTGCCGAATCCTGGCCGCGAAGAGCGCTTCAAAACGCTCACGGGCAAAGATGCCCTGGTAATCGACTATCTCAACCAGCAGGAGAGCGTTCATCGGTTTCTAGCTCACGCTATGTCGATCGTGGATGACCACGTAACCGAGTGGCAACGGCGCCGCTTCAAACATTTGATGGTGGCGTTCGGCTGCACAGGCGGGCAGCATCGTTCGGTTTATCTGGCAGAGCAGGTGGCGAAGCATCTGCGCGGCAGGAATGGCTTGGACGTGGTGGTTCGGCATCGCGAGTTGGAGGGTGGCGGTGCAGTTTAATAAGGAAGCGAGCCAAAGACGCGATTATTGTGTCGCAAACAACGTCGTGCGGCTCGCCCAGATCCTTCGCCGCGCAGAGACCGCTTGCTCAGGATGACAATTCCATGAAAGCGATGATTCTGGCCGCTGGCCTGGGCACGCGCCTGCGGCCGCTTACGGATGATCGTCCCAAGGCGTTGGTGGCAGTCGGCGGGCGACCGCTGCTCGATATCACACTTACCCGCTTGCGGGTCTTCGGGGTTCGCGAGGTGATCATCAATGTTCATCACTTTGCCGACATGGTTGTCGATTACTTGAAAATGAATGACAACTTCGGCATGCGGATTGAAATTTCGCGCGAGGATCTGCTACTCGATACTGGCGGCGGGTTGAAGAAAGCCGCCTGGTTTTTTCTCGAGGACTCCAGCCGTTTGGACGAGCCTTTCATTCTGCACAATGTCGACGCGATCAGCACGATTGATTTGGAGATGATGGTGCAGTTTCATGTAGAGCATCAAGCGCTCGCCACGCTGGCGGTGCAGGAGCGCGAGACTTCCAGATATCTTTTGTTCGATGAGAAGCTTCGTCTTTGCGGACGGCGAACAGCGAGTGAGCAAGCGCACGGGGCGCCGCTGGGCGGCTGGACGGGCGAGGCGCCCGTCCCCACACAAGCGCACCCCCTGCGGGCGCTGGCGTTTTCCGGCATCCACGTTATTTCGCCTCGGATTTTTTCAATGATGACCGAAGAAGGCGTCTTCTCAATCATCGCTTCCTACTTGCGGCTCGCCGCCCAGGGAGAGAATATCCTCGCGATAGGGGCCGATAAATACTATTGGCGCGATCTGGGACGGCCAGAGAATGTGGCGCAGGCGGAGCGGGACTTGAAGAACAAAATATTTTCTTGAGGAGGAGATCGAGTTAGAGATCGATGATTTCGGAATTTAGCCGGACTGCGGAAAAACTCGTCTTCGAATTGCTACTGCGGAAAAAGCCGGTTATCAAGTTCCTTGGTTGCGGGCTGCTACCGCCGCATCTTCTGCCGCATAATCGAACTGCGCCAGGAACGCGCCGGCCGGCGCATTGTCCCTCTCCCAGCGTATCGTCCGCCGGATTGCCTCCTCAATCGCCACCGGTTCCTCGTACCCCAGTTCCTGGCGAATACGCGCCGAACTCGCGGTCCAATGCTGCGCGGGGTTGCCGGGCTTTTGCAAATGCCGCGGCGTGTGCTCAATGGGCAGGACGACAAAGTCTCCATCCCACAGCATCGCAGCGGCAATCTTTCGTGCCCACTCCAGTTCGCTGAACGATGGCTCCTCGCACACGTTGTAGATACGTCGAGCTGCGCGTTCCTCTGTAGCAGCCAGGGCAATGGCCGCGGCAACGTTCTCGACGTAGCCCCGCGGCGAGTGCCAGGCAGCCAGCGTCTCGGGAAAAATGATGTGTCGCCGTAAGTCGGCGATGCGCTTCACCACGGGATAAAAGCGATGCAGCGGATCGCCGGGTCCATACACCATGGGCAGCCGGAGCACCGTACCGGGAAGTTCGCGGTCGTTCATCACCACGCGCTCGGCCGGAATTTTGTCATAATCGTCCGTCACCCAAGCGAAAGTCTTGCGTAGGAGCTGCATGCTCTCGGGTGGGTAGGGATGCAAACAGCGTCGCAAATCCGACTCTTCCGTAAGGGGCACATCCTGCAGCGGTCCGCTCTCCGTACCGTGAAAAATGCCCACCCCACGGTACACGTCGATGCTGCTCAGCATGACCATGCGTCGCGTCGCGCCACGGAAGATGTTCATCAGCTCTTCCGCCTGCGGAGCCGAACTGATGACTAGGTCAATCACGACATCGGGAGCAAAGCGCTTCAGTTCCTGAGCGCTGGCGTTGAGTTGGTTACGGTCGCCCCGAATCTCGTCAACACCGGCGGGCACGGCCGTCGTGCCCCGGTGAAACACCGCCAGCGCGTGCCCTTGCTGCATTAGTGCGGCCACGGCGAACCGCCCGATGAAGCCATTCCCGCCAATCAGAAGGATGCGCATAGGACGATCAATAATCACAAGAAAACGCTTCTTGTACCAGAAAATTCTCTTGATTCCACAACCCAAGCTGATAAGAAGAAGGAAGACAAGCGTCGACAAGACGAGCAACCGTAGGAGTTTCCAGCTACGTAGCGCGAAGCAATGAATCCCTCACAACCATCCGCTTCGGCGGCTACGTGCCACGGCCGAGGCGGCGGCGCTACGCGGGTCTTACTTCAAGCCCTCGACAACGTAGAGATCGGAGAGCGTGCGGATGTAGCCGTAGATGTAGGCCTTGGCATCCGGTGTGATTGTGATTCCACGGATGGTATCGATGCCCGCGGCGTCCGCTGGCTCCAGTTGCTTCCATAGCTTTCTTTTTCCGGTGGATAACTCCAGCTCAAACAGTCTGGCTGGAATCTCTCCGAAACGAAAAACATAAAGGGAACGGCCATCCGCCGACCAGCCCGTGGGCGCCTCGTCTGCCGTGGTGCCGGGGACGGGAACGGGTTCGCCACCGGCGACGGGATAAAGATAAATCTTGTGATCCGGCCCCACTCCGGCGGCAAGATCTCCCTTCGAAGAAGTCACAAAGAAGGGGCTCACTCCTTCCGGCGTGATGGGGCGGGGCTTGCCTTCCTCGGGGGTTTCCACGTAAAGACGAACCCCATGTCCGGCCTCGTTACCGGAGAACACAATCTGTTTCCCGTCCGGCAGCCAATGCGCCCACAGGTGATTCATGGAATCGTGGGTGAGGGGCTTGGCTTCGCCGACCCCGGTTGGAAGCTGAATCAGCGGTGGCGAAGTGACATTGGGTCGCGCGATTGCCCATTTTCCGTCGGGCGACAAACCAGTCCCAATTCCTTCGCTCAGACGAATCGCAGGTGAACCATCGGTCTTGCGCATATAGACCGCATACTTTGGTCCGCCACCCTCGCCGGTTTCTGAAAAAAGTGCGATGCGGCCGTCGGCGGACAAATCACCGGGCACGGACCAGTCGAGCCAGGACAAGTCACGTTCCTTGGCCTCGCCCGGAGTGAGTCCGATCATTCCGGCCCGGTCGTTGCCGCGAGTCAAAAGCACATTCCCCACGCGGTCCACATCGAGTAAGGTCAATTCTCCGGGAACACGCGCCAGCAATCTTACTGTGCTGGAAAGATTGACGGCATAGAGAGACCTGTCGCCACCGGTTCGGGTCGCGGTAAACCAGATCTCATCGCCGCTGGGCGACCATGCGATGCCTTGAATACTGTCCCAGCCGGTGGAAAGAGTTGTCTTTTTCCCGGCCAGGTCAACCACGGCAACCGCGCCGCCATCGTCACCCAGTTCGGGATGATCAATGAAAGCGATGTTGTCGGCCTTCGGCGAAATGCGAAGATGGCCAATCCATCCGTCGGCTTGGTAGAGAACCTTGCCCGGGGGAAACTCCAGGCTGTGCCGGCCCTGCTCCTGGCGCACGATCGCCAAGCTGCTCCCATCCGGAGACCAATCCGCCCATTCGACATTTTCCATGACCTCGCGCGGCGCTCCGCCCACCAGTGGCACACGCGCCAGTGTGCCGGAATAGAGGAATTGAGCAATAGGATGACTGTGCAGCGAAAGCGCCATTTCGCCCGTCGCCGAGACAGCCAGGACGTCGGCTCCCGCTGGCTCGAGTTCATGCGACTCGGGGCTTTCCGGTCGGGTAGTGAAAAGTTGGAGCGACTTCCCTTCCCATGCTGCGCTATAAATGATGGTCTTCCCGTCGGGAGCGAAACGCGCCGCGTGAACCATGCCGCGGCGGAAGGTGAGCGGATGGTAGACCGGCAGAGCGGCCTGCGGGGTCGAGCGCTGCAACAAGTATTTTCCAGCGGTGGCGCCGGCAAGCAGCGCGATGGCAGCGGCTGCCAATACAGGCACCAGCACACTCTTGCGCGATGCCGGGGTCTCAACGGCCGGGGCCACCGCCGTTCCGGACGCTGACACAATCCCACTCGCTGCCCGTACGCGTGACGTATCCAGAGAGCGCTTGATGCGCTTCAAGTCTCCGCGCAGCTCGGCTGCCGTCTGATAGCGGAACTCGCGCTCCTTCTCGAGCGCCTTGAAAATGACTTCCTCAAGCTTGGGAGGGATCGCCGGATTCGCGCTCGACGGAGGCGGCGGCGTGCGGTTCAGAATGGCTTCGGAGACGATGCCACTGCTATTGCCAGGGAAGGCAAGTCCTCCCGTCGCCATTTCGTAGAGCACCGATCCGAAGGCAAACAAATCGGTGCGCGGATCAAGTTCTTCCGCGCGGACCTGCTCCGGCGACATGTAGGCCACGGTTCCAACGGTCGAGCCGGGCAGGGTCATCATCGCGCCTTCGTCAGCCGTTCGCAGCGCAGATTCCGAAGTGCCGTGGCGATTTTCCGGCGCCAGCTTCGCGAGTCCGAAGTCCAGTAGCTTCGCCTGCCCACGCTTGGTCACGAAAATGTTCGCCGGCTTGATGTCGCGATGAATGATCCCTTTGGAATGCGCAGCATCGAGCGCATCGGCAATCTCAATCGCCAGATTGAGCAGCGTTTCCGTGTCCATGGGACGCCCATCGATGCGGTGTTTCAGCGTCTGGCCTTCCAGCAACTCCATCACGATGAAAGCCTGGCCGTTTTCCTCGTTAATCTCGTGGATGGTGCAGATGTTGGGATGATTCAACGCCGAGGCGGCGCGCGCTTCCCGCTGGAAGCGATCCAGGGACTGGCGGTCCTTGGCAAGTTCTTCGGGCAGAAACTTCAGCGCGACGAAGCGGCCAAGTTTGATGTCCTCCGCGCGGTAAACCACGCCCATGCCGCCGCCGCCCAGTTTCTCGACAATTCGGTAATGCGAGATGGTCTTGCCGATCATTGTCGTCTTGCCGATTAACGAAAGGGGCCCGCTCCGTGCGCGACTATATTAGGGGGGATGCGGCGGCAAGTCAATGAATGGCGGGTCTATACGCACTGACGGAATTTTGCGACACCCGGCCTCGGGCGGTATGCGGAGCGCGGGCTGGAATAGCGAATGATGATAGTGGAAACGATGGGCGCGGGGACCAAGGTCAATGAATGCTAAGGTGTTTGCAACACTTGTGCGAACTTGGACGCAGGAATTGCTACGATAGCTCTGCTCAACATGGGGTTCTGTATGAGAGGCCATTGCTTATTGATGTTTGTGTTTCTTGGGAGCCTTGCCGCACCGGCACAGGACTGGCAGGCCTGCAAACCGGAAGGCGATTACTCATTCAACGATGTGAAGGCGGCGGTGCATAGGGTGACGAGTTCTCGGATGTATTCGGGGTGGGACGAGAAGACGTTCAATCGGTCTGGCGACCTCGTAGCAGTTGCAGTTCTGAAAACACTGGATGACAGTGAAATGGGGTCGCCGGAGAGTGTCAAGTTCGTACTGCTGATCGTTCGAATGGCGTTTGACTGTCCCCAATATTGTGTCAAGGTGACGGATGACCGCCGTCCTAGGATGACGTTGCTGTTGCTGGAACACTTGAATGAAATCACTAGCGGGAAAATGCAGACGGATATCGAAGAAGCGAAGCGCTTCGTCCTACAGCAGGCTAGTAAGGCGAACTGCCAGATGGAAGGAATCATCTACGAAAATAGTGTGCCCATTCGGTTTTGCACGAAAGGATAAAACAACCGAACGATGATAGTTGGCGCACTATCGCCGTTGGACTCATTGCCTTACATGCGCAAAATCCCCCGAGCATTCTATTTCAGCTTCACGAAGAGCAAAACGAAGATCGCCCAAACTCCAACTGTGACTGGAAACTGCACCACGGCTGCGTCGCGCATCATGCCACCTCTAGGCAAAGCATAGGTAAGGAACATCATCGCCAGAGCAGTGAGCATGCCCAGGATTAGTTTGCTTTTCCAGTTCATGAGGTAACCTCTTTTCCCTTTGCCCGAACTTAACCTCTCGCAGCCGCGCAGTATACGCCTGCGAGAGCACGTGAACAACCTGCTGCCGGAGCACTAAGCCGGGGATGAAACCAGCTCCGCAAACTTGCCGAGGTCAATGTTTCCACCGCTGACGACGCACACGATCTTGCCGTGCCCGGCTTTGCCGCTAAGTCCGGCTGCGACGGCGCACGCGGCGGCGCCTTCACAGATCACGTGGTTCCGGGCCGCAACGATCGTCATCGCTTTGCGGGTTTCTTCGAGCGAGGTAACGATCGAGCCAGCCAGCAGACGGCTGGCCAGCGTCCACATACTCGGCAACACTGACTTACCGCCGCAGCCGTCCACAAAACTTGTTTTCCAGTCCGGAAACTTCTGCGCCGAACCTTTGAGAAACGACAGATGAAGAGGCGCGGCGGTTTCAGGTTCGGCAGCAAATACCTTCACCTCCGGCTTGAGGGCGGCCATCGCCGATGCGATCCCGCAACTCAGGCCGCCTCCGCCGAAGCCGGCCACAATCGCGGTGACGTCCGGCAAGTCTTCGAGTATTTCCAGACCGGTCGTGGCATTGCCGGCGATGAAGTCGTCGTCGTCGAAGGGATGAACAAAGACGCCTTGAAACGCGGGATGGGTTCGGTCGGTGACCGCGGACCAACATTCATCCATCGACGCCTGAATAATGCCTGCGCCCAAGCGCTTGATGGCTTCGAGCTTCGCGGCGGGGGCGGTATCCATGACCAGAACATCGCAGCGCGTCTTCAGAATTCGCGCGGCCAGGGCCACTCCCTGGGCGGCGTTGCCCGCGCTGACGGTCCACACGCCCTTCGCCCTGTCTTCCGGAGTGAGCAGCGAGATCGCGTTATAAGCCCCGCGCAGTTTGAACGAGCCGATAGGTTGGAACGATTCGAGCTTGAGATAGATTTCGGCAGCAGCGTCATCGTAATACAGCCGAACCAACGGTGTCCGCACCGCCGCCTGATAAACGCGCTGGCGAGCCGCCAGAATCGAGTCGAGGGAGATCGTGCGGTCGGAACGGTTAGGCGCTGCCGTGGTTGTCATATTGGAAGCTGGGTGGAATTCTACTATGGTTTACTGAAAGGGTCGTTCGGCACACCAACTGCGGTCGCGGTGGAGTCGCCCTTCTTCGGTTCTGCCCGGCTTGGCAGCCCGCCGTTTTCAAGAACAGCTCGCCCCCACGCGCAAAATCTACACGAAAGCCCGAATAGCAACCTTGTCCGGGCCCACTGTCATCTGAATGGCGATGGTCGAGGGTGGCGTGCCTATGAAGATCCTCATCGCAGACGACAAGCGGCATATCCGCCAAGAGCTTCGCCAACTGATCGAGAGGCGCGAGGGATGGGACGTTTGCACGGAAGCGGAAGACGGTGTTCAAGCCGTAAACCGAGCAATGCAATTCAAGCCCGATCTGGTCATCCTCGACCTCGCGCTGCCCGAACTGAACGGTTTCGAAGCAGCCGACCAGATTTCCAAGGTGCTTCCTGGTGTTCCGATCCTCATGCTCACGCTCTACGCTTTTCCCCAGGTCGAAAAGGAAGCGGAAAGGGTCGGCGTCCAACGAGTCATATCAAAGTCAACTGCATATATGCTCGTTCCGGCCATTGAGGAGGCATTGGCTCGGGTTCACCACGAAAAAGCGACGTGATGGGGCGCTTTAGCTTGGCTCTTCACGGCAAGACCTTGGGTCGAATACGGCCATTGGTAAGGGTACTCTCGGAGGCTAAGCAATTTAAGATAGCGGAGGTCGGATCGATCAAAATTGGACGTGTGAGCCCGAAAAAGAGGCTAAATGCGGCGCTTCATTGCTTTGGGTTGTGTACTCCTTCTAGCGTTTCTCGTGATGCGAGCCGGGGCAGCCGTGACTGCCGCCGACAAGGCCCAGGCTGTTATCAATCTTGAAAACGCTTGGAACTACGCCGAAGAGCGGCATGATGGGGATGCTCTGAGGTTATTGCTAGCCGAAACATTTGTGTACACAGACTATGACGGAACTATTACGGACCGGGACCAATGGCTGAGAAAAGTCCAGAGCCGAGCGAAAGACTATCTGCACTTGTCTAACGTAGAGCAGAATGCGCGTGCATATGGCGACGCGGTAGTTGTGATCGGAGTCTACCTCGAGAAAATGAAAATCAAGGGGAAGGACGTGGATCGCCGTGTCCGATTCACGGATACGTGGATTTTCCAAAACAGCCACTGGGAATGTGTCGCAAGTCAGTCGACGCTAACAGCCCCCAGGCGCTGAAGCCCACGCAGGTTTCTGCATACTGAAGTGTTGATGGGTCACTGTCGATAACAGCGTTTACACTCACAACTTGGTCACCGCGACCGCAATCAGACGCGCTTTCAGTTGTTCCCCTAGTAAGGCCCGATGATTCCGGCAATGGCCCGGGCCGCCGGCGGTCGCTCTGCTTGAGCATCTTTCGTGTCCAGCACGTCGAGATACTTCAGGCCGGAGCCGGTGTTGAAAAGCACAACCGTATCGTCAGCGGCGAAGAAGCCGCTGGCCAGCAGTTTCTGGTAGGCAATGAGCGACGCAGCGCCCTCGGGCGCGGCGAAGATGCCTTCCACCTTCGCCCAGTGCCGTGTGGCCTGGAGGATCTCGGCGTCGGTGGCGGCGAGCGCGAGCCCCCCGCTTTTCTTCAGGATTTCGAGAATCAAGTAGTCGCCGTAGGGCTTTGGCACACGCAGTCCAGAGGCTAGAGTCGAGACGTGCGGCCATATTTCTGCCACAGCCCGGCCTTCATCCCATGCTTTAACAATTGGCGCGCATCCCGAAGATTGCACGCTGATCATATTCGGGCGCTCCGGGCCGATGAAACCCAGTTGCTCCATCTCATCAAAGGCCTTCCACATGCCCAGCAGACCAACCCCGCCGCCCGTGGGATAGATAATCCCCTGCGGAAGTTTCCACCCAAGTTGTTCGGCAACTTCATAACCCATGGTCTTCTTGCCCTCGACGCGGTAAGGCTCTTTGGTAGTGGAAACGTCGAACCATCCTTCGCTGGACAATGCGGGTTTTTCCTTTAGCTCGGCAACTTTGCGCGCGCAGTCGGAGATCAGTCCATCGACCAGCGTGACCTGCGCGCCGTAGTAGTGGCACTCAATGCGGTTGGCCATCGAAACATCTTTGGGCATGAAGATGTGGGCTTCGATATTGGCGGCGGCGGCGTAGGCAGCAAGCGCTCCGGCGGCGTTTCCGGCGGAGGGAATGACAAGCTTCTTCAGTCCGAAATGCCGGGCCATGGTAACCGCGGCAGAGAGTCCGCGAGCTTTGAAAGAGCCGGTGGGATTCAGTCCTTCGTCTTTGATAAAAACGCTGGGGAATTCACGGCTGCGCAGCATGGGTGTGAATCCTTCGCCGAGCGACACCGGCGTCGCTTCGGGAAGCACTGCATCGTAACGCCACATGGTGGGCGCAAGCGGCAACAGCGAAGCCGGCGAAAAACTCTTCTTGATGCGCGCGAGATCGTAGCGCGCATAGAGGATGCCGCCATCCTTCGGGCAAACGGTTTGGGGACGGTCGCCCAGATAGTGCTCGCCGCAGCGTGTACATTCCAGGTGGGTGAGGCGTGGCACGGAGAAAGTTTAGCAGGACCGCGGATTCGATGGCAGTGATGACTCTCGCACTTACATACAGAAAGCAAGAAAAAAGCCGCCGATTTCGCGTCGGCGGCTAAGTCTTCAGAAGAGTCAGTTGTCCTACTTAGCACTCCGCCTGGCGGCGCGCTTCGAAGGCGGAACAGCCTTCTCTGGGCGCTCCTTCTCGATCTTGTCGGAGAGGTTATGCAACGGCTTGTCGTTCGCGGAAGAGAACTGCGGACCGTCCTCCGCCACAGTTAGTCCCTGTGCGGTGTTCATGGCCTCCCTGAACGTTGTCCCCGACTTCGAGAAGGCGACGGCGAATACTCCGTGCGGAACGCCGTTGTTGAAAGCCGTGGCAATGTAATCGCCCACCATCAGGCCGTTCTGGGAATTGGGCAACCACCCGAGTTGCATCGGCCCCGCGAGCTTAATCGGGGCGCTCCAGGTCGATCCGCCGTTGGCTGACGAAATGTAGCCCACGAAGAGCCGGCAGGTTGACTCTGTACACGAAGTCTTCGGGTAGTAATAGTAATGAATCCCAACGTGCGCGGTGGCACGCGAGGTCGCCGGATCGATGCCAATTCCAGGGATGAAGTGGTCCACCGTGCTGGCGGTTGAATCGATGGGCACGCGCTTCACCGCCGACCACGTAGCGCCGTCGCTTGACGTGCTGTAAACCAGGTCGTTGCTGGCGCAGTGGCTGCGGAAACGGCAATCCTGCCACACCACCCAAACCCTCCCTGCGCCGTCCAGCGCCGCCGAGGGTAGCGGGCTGCTGCGAATTCCTCCCGCATCGGTGTGCGTCTGAATGCTGGCGACGGTGACCGGTTTCGACCAGGTGACACCTCCGTCGCTCGAAGTGAAAGCGGAGATCCCAGAGGTTTCAATCGGTACTACCACCGTGCCATTCGGCTGCACCAGCGGTTGCCCGCCAATGCCGGTAGCCTTGTTTGAGGTTGCGGTTGCTGCACCCCAGGTCAAGCCGCCATCGCTGGAGGTGCTCATGAAAATCTCGTCGCCGCTGAAAGGATTGTCCCACTCGGCGTAACAGTTCCCGTAGAACGGGCTGGTGGAATTGCTATCGCACACGATCCAGCTCTTGTCGGAACTCACCACGTTCGGCCCAACGCTTACCGGGTCGTTCCAGGTGAGGCCTCCATCGGTCGACCGGCTTACCACGAGAGCCGGCGTCTCGGAACTGTTGAGCGGCAAACTCTCGATGATCCACACTCCGTGTTTGGCGTCATACGCCACGGCGGGATCGCTGGCCGCGCTGTAGGGTCCGCCATCATCTCCAGAAGTCAGGCCGGGCAGAAATCCATCCGTCCAGGTCGAGCCGCCATCCGTAGAAGTAGCCCAGCCAATGGCAGTCGCGCCGCCGGGGGAAATGCGCCCCGTCTGGAACGCGGCCACCAGCGTGTTGCCGTTGGCCAGCACGTGCGGTTCAACTTCGGTAGCATGTTGGCCAGGGCCAATCGTAAATGGATCGGAACTGATCTGCGTCAAGCTGACCGACGGAGCGTCCTGGGCATACCCGCCAGCCGCCGCCATGCAGAGGATCAAAACGACCAAACAGACAAAGATAGGACGCAGACTGCCACAACCAGAGAGAATGCGATTCATCAGGATTTGTCCTTTGCTGTGGAGAATGACTTGCACAAATTGCTCCCCTAAAATGGCAGGACACTCGGGGGGTCAACGATTGCACGGTAGTAGCTGCCGCGCCGCTGAACATATCGCAGAATTGTCAGCCCTGTCAATGTGAACGGTTTTGCACTGTCGGTGGGAAGGTCCAGGCGTTTACGAGACGCTGCTACTGCTTCGGCGCGGGAGGGCGGACAAATACCACCGCCATATCGTCGCTGTAGATGGTCTGCCAGCCTGGGTTTTCGGCGAGAATGTTGGCCACTGCGGAAGCCTTAGGAACCACTACAGTGTGCGCCTCGTTCTGCAGAAGAAAATCCTCCCAGCCCGGTTCCACGTGCATCATCTTCAAGTAAGACTTTAGAAATTGTTCCCCGTAGAAATCATGGCGGTCGTCGACCACCATCCGCACCCGAGGATAAAGCCGGTAGATCAAGTACCCGCCCCAATAATCGGGACCAACCAGCGGCCCTGGCACATCCTGCTTCTCCAGATAATCGA
The DNA here is from genome assembly GCA_963807655.1 of uncultured Acidobacteriaceae bacterium. Lineage (GTDB taxonomy): Bacteria > Acidobacteriota > Terriglobia > Terriglobales > Acidobacteriaceae > Sulfotelmatobacter. The sequence continues at coordinate 77,062 of CAWEDF010000035.1, forward strand.
CGGCATGAACCGGAAACCGCTTCGCGTCAAAGTGGGCGTCCATTAACGGCGTGGCGCCCAGCTTTCCACCATGCGCCGCGATCCAGCAGGTCAGCATGATCGCCGCGATTGACCAAAGATGGCCCGGCAAGCTCAACTCGATCGTCTTCATTCTCTGAAGAAATGCTGTAGAGGCCAGCCCGCGCCAGCCAACTGCACTTCCTTGACGTGAGAGTGTCTCTGCAAGTCTTTCCATCGCATCCGACAACCAGGGCCCAATCACCAGAATCAACAGCAGTGACGACACCGGAATATTCCGCGACGCGTACAGGCCCGAGTAGACCGCGAACAACACCAATAGACCCTCGCTCGCGCTGGCCTTGTATCTTTTCGCCGCCAACGCGACCAGGGTCAGCAGCAACAGTCCCGCAAAACACTTCTGCGCTACATAGTGAAAATTCGGAGACTGAAACTCGTCAATGTGATCCATCAGAAATCGATTCGAAAGATAGCGGTAGATATGAATGTGTAACTTAAAGCCGTAAGGATTCGCGAATGTCGCAGCCGCGCTCAGGACCCCGGTAAGAGTGAGATTCCGAACCCGCCGTCCGATCCGGATTTTCTGCAAGACATCGTCGAACCGATCCTGCTTTAGCTTGAGCCATTGCCAAACCGCGCTGACCCAGTAAATGCCCAGCAGGACAAAGCCCACCAGAAATCCGCCATGGAGATTCACCCAAGCCAGCATCAGCAGGGGCAGCAGCCACAAAAGCCACGTGCGTCCAATGCGTGCCCCGGGAGACTCGGCGAGACTCGCATGAGACCCATCGCAACTTTTCCCAGACGACTCCAGGATCCAAAACCACACCACGGTGAGCAACCAGCTCACCACGTGCGGCCGCGCCTGACAATGAATCATCGACGCCGACTCCGCCAGCAGCACCAGAACCAACGCCACCAAAACATTCGTTCCCCGCCGCAGCAGCAGCCGGAAAGTCCAGGCGAACAACCCGGCAATAATCAAGGCCGTGAACGACACTACGCCGTTCAGACCCGCCGAATTATCCAACCAGCCTGCGGCCACATCGTATAACCACTCCCAGGCGAACCACGGCTGCCCGGCCATGGTCGAAAAAGGATCGACGCGAGGAATCTCATGCGTTGTGAGAATCAGTTGTCCGGTCCGGATGTGCCAGCCAATTCCGGCATCGCCCAACAGCCGCATCGATAGCTGGGTAAACACGAGCAGACCGAACAGCACCACGAAGAATACATCGCTCGCCGACGGAACCAGCCACCGCACCCACTCCGGATGCAAATCCGCTGTCGAACTTGTGGAGCCGTTTGCCATCGCGCTGAATCTTATAGAGTAGGAGCCTGATCGGCAAGGAAACGATCTACAAGAGAATGGACGACGAGCACAAACATCCAGCGGCGCATCGCGTGGTGATCGTGGGAGCGGGCTTCGGCGGCCTGAACGCGGCCCAGAAGCTGGCCCATGCACCCGTAAACATCACGGTCATCGACCGGAAGAATCATCACACCTTTCAGCCTCTGCTCTATCAGGTAGCCACCGCCGGCCTTTCGCCCGGCGAAATCGCCGCGCCGATTCGCTCGATTCTGAACCGGCACAAAAACGTCGAAGTGCTCATGGCCGAAGTCACCGGCTTCGACCTCGAACGCCGCGTGGTGCGAACCGCCGTACAGACCGACGCGCAATCCGATGCGCAAAACGAAATTCAGGAGATCCCTTACGATTCTCTCATCGTCGCCGCCGGCGCCAGCCACGCCTATTTCGGCCATGACGAATGGCAGGCTCTCGCGCCCGGGCTCAAGACCATCGAGGACGCGCTCGAAATCCGCCGCCGCATTCTGCTGGCTTTCGAACTTGCGGAACGGCGGGCCGCTGCTGGCGAATCCTGCGATCCGTTGAACTTCGTGGTCGTCGGCGCCGGGCCCACTGGAGTGGAACTCGCCGGAACCCTCGCCGAGATCTGCCGTCACGCCCTCGCCCACGATTTCCGCGCCATCGATCCGCGCCGCGCTCTCATTCGCCTCCTCGAAGGCGGTCCGCATGTCCTGCCCGCCTATCCCGAGGATCTCTCGCGCAGCGCGTTTGAACAACTGCAGCGCCTGGGTGTGGAAGTGCTGACTTCAACCGTGGTCACGAAGATAGAGCCCGGCGTGATTTACATGGGCGAAACGAAAATGAATGCCGCCGTCATCCTCTGGGCCGCGGGCGTAGCCGCTTCGCCGCTGGGAAAACTTCTGGGCGGCCCGTCGATCGCGCCGGACGCGTGCTCGTCAATCCCGATCTCAGCCTTCCCGGCCATCCTGAAGTCTTCGTCATCGGAGACCTCGCCGCACTCAAAGACAAACATGGAAAAATGTTACCTGGCGTGGCCCCCGTCGCCATCCTCCAAGGCCGTTACGTAGCCAAATTAATTGCCAGAGAATCGAAGGGGGGTGTTGACTCGCGTCCGCCATTTCACTACTTCGACAAAGGCAGCCGTGCCACCATCGGCCGCGCCGCCGCCGTAGCCCAGTTCGGCAAGATTCACATCTCCGGA
>CAWEDF010000036.1:0-69185 GCA_963807655.1 uncultured Acidobacteriaceae bacterium
GCGGCCTCTACTTCCCGGTGTAGCTGATCCTCCAGATCGAGTTGGACCCGTCGTCGCTCACCAGCAGCGAGCCGTCGGGAGCTGCGGTTACTCCCACCGGACGCCCCCACACGTTGCCATCGGGCAACACGAAGCCGGTGAGGAAGTCTTCATACTCTCCGCTGGCGTGGCCGGTCTGATGCAGCGGCACGCGGATCACCTCATAACCCACCCGCACCGACTTGTTCCAGGAGCCGTGCTCGGCCGCGAAAATGTCTCCCTTGTACTCGGCTGGGAAATGCTTGCCGTCGTAGAAGGTCAATTCCAGCGACGCGTTGTGCGGCTGCAGCAGAACGTCGGGCACGATCGCTTTGTCCTTCAACTCCGGATGCTTGCCCGCATGCCGCGGATCCTGATGCGCGCCGATGTACCACCATGGCCAGCCGTAGAATCCGCCTTCCTGCACGTGCGTGATGTAATCGGGGACGAGATTGTCGCCCAGCGCATCGCGCTCATTCACCGAGCACCACAACTCGCCGGTCTGCGGATTCACAGCGATCCCGCCCCCGGCGTTGCGAATGCCGTAGGCATACACGCTGAGTTGGCAGTTTGAGGCGTCGCACCAAAGAATATCGGCGCGGTTTTTTTCCTCTGGATGCGTGTCGGGGTCACTCACGTTCGATCCGGAACCTACCGCGACAAACATCTTCTTGCCATCGTTGGAGAATGCGAGCGCGCGCGTCCAGTGCCCGCCGCCGGGCAGATCCGCGATATGCTCCGGTGCACCGCTCGCTTTCAGATCGCTGTTGTGATATGCAAAGCGGACAACCTCGTTCGTGTTGCCGACATATAACCACTGCGGATCAGGTCCCGGAGGATAAAACGCCAGACCGTAGGGCTGCTTCAGGCCGCTGGCAAAAACGGCTGACAGCTCCGGTTTGCCGTCTCCTGTGATTCCGCGGAATACTCGGATGCGCCCGGCATCACTTTCCGTAAGAAAAATGTCGCCGTTCGGCGCAGTGCGCAAGTTGCGGGGATTATCGAGTCCGGCGGCATACAGTTCCACCTTGAATCCGGGAAGCGCCATCGGCCACACGTTTTCCGGCCTTGCCACAATACTCGGCCCGTTGTACGACGAATGCGTCGCGTACGGTTGCGGCAGATCGTTCACTGTGATCTTGCGCACATTTCCCGGCTTCTCGTAACGGAAGTCGGTGAAGGGCGGCGTCGGCGGCGGGGCCTTCAGCGTCGATGTACTCACATCGGGCGGAGCCGTCGCGTTGACCTCTGTCGCAGCCGGCGCTGCTCCCATCGACTTCACGTAAGTGACGATTTCCCAGCGCTGCTTTACCGGCAGTTGCGCCCACGAGGGCATCCCGTTATCTTTATCGCCCTGAGTGATGAACCAGAACACTTCGCCCGGCGTGACGGAATCGAGCTTGCCACCCACCAGCGATGGCACGTTGCCCGTGCCTTTTCCCAGCTTGCCATGGCACGACAGGCAATTGCGGGCGTATAGCCGTTTTCCGGTTTGAGCGGCAGCGGCGTCGCCTTCATAAGGATTCTTGGTGGCCCGGACCGAAGCCGGCGCGTTGTGGAACTTCGTGTTTGCACTTGCCGCGAACAGACCTGCAACAGAAAGCAGAATCGCAAACGTGATGAAGGCGGATGAACTGGCAAACCAGCGCATAAAACCTCTTTTCAGACATTTTTCGCCCAGTGGGTTTTGATGCACTTCGGGTGCGCTGGGATTGCGAAAAGAGACTACTTCTCTGCGGATTTGCCTTTCGTGACCTGCTCGTACCAAAGCCGGTGATAAGTGCGCGCCCAGGCGCCAGAGACGCGTCCGTGGACCATAGCGTGAAACGATTCAGGCTCCATGAAGACGCTCATGTAGATATGAATGATGAACGCTCCGATCGTCGCCAACGCCGCGACCACGTGCACCGTCACCGCCAGATAACGCAGCCAGCGCAGGCTCCACGGGATGGATTCGACGAACCACAGTCCCAGCCCCGAAATCAGCAATAGGATCACGCCGAAAAACATCACCCAGAAGAACAGCTTCTGGCCAAAATTGAAGCGGCCCACAGGCGGCAGTTTCTCATCATCATTTTCGACGTAGTAATTGATCGCCTTCCACCAGCGCCGATCAGCGTCGGTCCTAGCCAGATCGCTGCTCCACATCTTGTACATCCAGCCCATGGAGAGCGTGAAGGCCAGGCCAAACCAGGGATGCCAGAAGCGGGCCGTCGGTCCCGCCACCCACGATCACTGCCAGCCAAAACATGTAAGGAGACCAGAAGGCCAGCCCTGTGATCAGACAATAGATGTAGAACAATGCGCCCAGCCAGTGGTGAACCCGCTCGCTCAGCGTGTAGCGAAGAATCTTGCCGCCAGATTCGCCGTGTCGCGCGCGCGGAGGAAATGACGTGCGAAGTGCTCACGGTTTTCCTCCGTTCTCCATTCTTCGCGTCGTCGTCATGCACTTCCTTCGGACCATAACGCAGATAGTGCAGGGTCACGCCGAGAATGCCGCCCAGCATGGCGAGATTTCCAATCCACTTCGCCGGTCCTTTCCAGAACTTCACCACCCATGGGATGTGTGGATCTTTCGGCAAGCCGCCATACGCCTCGGGATTGGTTACATCGTGCAGCACATAGATGACGCCCGTTCCGCCCACGCCCGCCGGATCGTAGACGCCCGCTTTCTCAATGCCATAGTTCTCGCGAAGCTGCTTGGCGCGAGTCTGCGCCAGATCTACCATGTCGTCTTTGCTTCCGAAGTGAAGACATCCGGTGGGGCATGACTTGATGCACGCCGGTTCCAAGCCTTCGCTGACCCGGTCCACACAAAGCGTGCACTTGAACATCTTCTTGGTCTTCGGGTTGAACTTGGGAATGTCGAACGGGCATCCGCTGACGCAATATCCGCAGCCGATACAATTCTGCTGCTGAAAATCCACGATGCCGTTGGTGTATTGCACGATCGCGCCATCCGCGGGACAGGCCGCCAGACAGCCCGGATCGGCGCAGTGCATGCACTGGTCTTTGCGCATCAGCAGCGTGATGCTGCCGTCTGCGCGCTCGTGCTCGTTGAACTTGATCAGGTTCCAGTAATTCCAAGACGTCTCCGGCATGGTCTGGTAGCTGTTGTCGAACACCGTGTCGGTGAACGAATACCCGTTCCATTCGAGGCAGGCGACTTCACAGGCCTTGCAGCCGATGCAAGTTGTGGTGTCGACCAGCTTGCAAACCTGATAGTCGCGTTCCACATCCTCGCCGGGAGCGGCTCCAGCGTGGCCGGAAATCCTGCGGACTGCTAACGTTGCCTGGCTCATAAGAATTGAGTCATTGAGCGATTGAGAGATTGAGTCATTGACTAACCTGAATCGCCGCCACGGCGGCTTTCAAATCACTCAATGACTCACTCGCTCAATCACTCAATCTCCTTAAGCTTTTTCCACCTTCACCATGAAGCCCTTGAACTCCGGCGTATATGCGTTCGGATCCACCACCGTCGGCGAAAGCCGGTTCAGCAGCGTCCTGGCGTTCTTATCTTCGTCTTCCTGAATGCCGCGAAAACCCTGATGGATCGGAATGCCGATCTGGTAAATCTTTTTGCCGTCGATGGTCATCGGCTTGATGCGTTTAGTGACGAACGCTTTGGCGATGTAGAAGCTGCGCGCGCTCGTGACCTTCACTTTGTCGTTGCCCTTGATCCCGAGCTCCGCGGCCAACTCGACCGGAATCTCGATGAACGCCTCGGGAATCAACTGCACGTTCATCTGGTTATTCTTGGTCCAGTAGTGGTAGTGCTCGGTGAGCCGGTAGGTGGTGCAGATCACATTGAAGCCATCGCCCATCGTGGAGTACTTATCCGCCGGGGTCTTGAGCTTCTTCACCACAGGATTATTCGACTGGTTCGGGTGCAGCACATTTTGCACCGGACTCTCGATTGGTTCGTAGTGCTCAGGGAAGGGTCCATCGGCGAACGCGCCCAGCGGCGCGAATATCGCGGCCGACGCCTTCGGCATTCATGATGAACGGTCCCATGTGGTCTTTCGGGTCAGAGTCCGGCTTGAAGTCGGGCACATCGTTTCCTACCCAGCTTTGCGCCGACTCGTTCCACCACACCTGCTTCCGCGTGGCATCCCACGGCTTGCCCGCCGGATCGCAGGACGCCCGGTTATACAGCACGCGGCGATTCGCCGGCCACGACCACGCCCAGTTCTGGTAGATGCCCTGGCCTGACGGATCTTCGGTGCCGCGCCGGATGGTTTGATTCCCGGCCTCGGTCCAGCTTCCGGAATAAATCCAGTTCCCGCACGAAGTTGTGCCGTCGTCTTTCAGCCAGGCGAATCCCGGCAACTGCTGGCCGCGCTTGATCGTGACCTGCGTCTTCGGATCGGTGAGGTCCGCCAGCGCTTTGCCGTTCAACTCTTTCAGCAATTCGCCGAGCGCAGGATGCTGCGGATTCGTGTACGACCAGGTCAGGTTCAGGATCGGGTCGGGGAACTTGCCGCCTTCTTTCTGATAAAGCTCGCGCACCTTGAGAAAAATTTGCGCAATGATGTCCTGGTCGAGCCGGCACTCGCCCGGCGGCGGCACGGCGACGTTTTTCCACTGCAGCCAGCGCGCCGAGTTGGTCATCGTTCCATCTTTTTCGGCGAAGCCGGCGCACGCCAGGCGATAGACCGTGGTCTTGATGTTCTTCATTTCCTCGGGTGTGATTCCCGGGGACTTCCAGAATTCGCTGGTCTCGTCGGGATAAATCTCTCCGACCACCAGGAAGTCAGCCTTCTTCAGCGCATCGATATTTTTCTGCGAGTCCGGACCAATCGCGACGCCGTTCATGCCGAACGCGAGCATCCCCTTCACCGAGCCGCGATACATGTTGTCCCAGATCTGGGTCCAGGAATAGTTGCGATCCACCCTCGGCATGTATTGGAAGGCGTAGTCGTTCTCTTTCGTGGCCGCGTCACCGTACATCGCCTTCAAGTAGGAGACGGCAAACTTCGGCGTGTTCGAGTAGTAGTTGAACGAATCCCACGGCGCCGGCTTGGATGCCGTGGGCGTGATGCGCTTCAACCAGGCTGCCAGGTCCACATCGGTCGGATTCGGCACCTTCAAGTAGCCCGGCAGCGAGTCGAAAACCCCACCCATGTCGGTCGCACCCTGAATGTTCGAGTGGCCGCGCAGAGCGTTGACGCCGCCTCCCGCGCGTCCCACGTTGCCCAGCAGCAACTGCAACATGGCCGCGGTGCGGATAATCTGCGTGCCGAAGCTGTGCTGCGTCCATCCCACTGCGTACAGGATGGTCGCAACCTTCTTCATGTCGCCATCTTTGCGGACCGATGTGAACGTATCGGCGGCCTTCAGGAACTGATCTTTCGGAATTCCGGTGATGCGCTCGACCATCTCCGGCGTGTAGCGCGAATACTGCTGCTTCAACAACTGAAACACGCATCGGGGATGCTGCAAGGTCAGGTCATAGGCGACCTTCGGCGGTAGCGCGGGCAGAGGCTTTGCCGATCCCACCGGCGGTGCTGTTCCCGCCGGTGCCGCAGGGGCGGGTGCGGCAGCGTGTGCCGGAGCAACGCCGCCGGTGTCGTTCCCGTCTTCATAAGTCCACGAAGATCGGTCGTAAGTCTGCGAGCCGCGTCGAAGCCGGAGTACAGCCCGTCTTCGGGCAGCTTGAAGCCTTCCTTCACGATGAAGGCGGCGTTGGTGTAGTTGACCAGATATTCCTTGGCGATGCGGTTGTTTTCGATCGCGTAGCGGATCACTCCCCCGAGAAATGCAATATCCGCTCCCGCGCGAATCTGGCAGAACAAATCGGAAGTGGCCGCCGTCCGCGTAAAGCGCGGATCAACCACAATCATCTTCGCATTGCGCGTGCGCTTGGCTTCAATGGCCCACTTGAAGCCGCAAGGATGGTTCTCGGCGGGGTTCCCGCCCATGATCAACATCATGTCGGTGTTCTTGATGTCGACCCAGCCATTCGTCATGGCCCCGCGTCCAAATGTTGGTCCCAAACTTGAGACCGTAGGGCCGTGTCAAACCCTGGCCTGGTTTTCTATATAGGTCAGGCCCATGCTGCGCATGGTCTTGACGACGAGGTAGTTGAACTCGTTGGTGTCGGTGCAGCCGCCGATGAACGCCAGGCTTTCGCAGCGGTTCACGGTGCGTCCCAGCGCGTCTTTTTCGATGAAGGTGTCGTCGCGCGTCTTCTTTACCCAGTGCCCGATCTCGTCGATAGCCTGCGTCCAGCCAATGTCTTCCCAGTGATCGGAGCCGGGCCGCCGCACCTGCGGCTTTAGCAGGCGCCGCGGATTAAGAATGTCCTGTTCAAGCGACGCTCCCTTGGGACACAGCGTGCCGCGATTAATGGGATGGTCGGGATCGCCCTCGACGTGAATCACCTGCGGCGTGACGTTCTTCGCCTTGTCGCCAATCGTATAAATGAGGACGCCGCAGCTCACGGAACAATACGGGCAGGTGGATCGCGTCTCGGTCGCGCGCGCAATCTTGAGTTCTTTGAGTTGCGCGACCGCTGGAGTCAGATCGAATCCCAGAATAGAAAAGCCCGCGCCGCCAACAAGCGCGCCTTTGAGGAAGGTTCTGCGGGAAAGTTCCATTGCGCATCCTCCGACTGCTTCGTATCACAAGCCGGACTGCACCCCAGATTTGCACAGAACTATAATCCTCTCCGCTAGTCACAGTCAACGGACTTTCACCCGCTGCGAGTACCCAGTACTGAGTACCCAGTACCCAGTCGAACATTTGTAGTTTCGACCAGCAAGCGAACGCGAGCGGCGGAGAGAATCTGGGTACTAGGTACTCGGTACTCGCATTTGCCTCGCGACGCCCGCAAGCCCCATAATCGCCCCGTGGCCATCACTGCCTGGCAGCGGCGCATCCGGCGCGCGGAACACCTCGTCGGCCAGCATCCCTTCGCGGCGGAGATTCTCGGTTTCTACATTCACATCGCGCGCTTTCAGGAAGGTCTCTACCAGCGCATCAAAAGCGCTTCCGGGAGGACTTCAGTCTCTCTGCCGGACCCCGATGTGACTGAACTGCACGATAGCTTCCCGTCATTTCTGTCGCTAGTCGAGGGAAAAGCTCCAGTGCGGCTTGCCCAAGTGGCGCACGATTTGCGCGACTCAAACCCCAACTCTTGGACTGACCTGTTCGCGGAATGTTGGATGCACATCGACGCGCCCACTGATCCCAAAGAATTCCTGGTCCTCGCGTTTTTCCAGCCCTATGCCGAACTCGCCCGCTCGCAGGCGAATCTGCGACTGGAGGACTACTCGTCTCTACTCTGCCCGTTCTGCAATCGCAAACCCGCGCTCGGCATCCTCCGCCAGCAGGGCGACGGAGGCCGCCGCAGCCTGCTCTGCGGTTTCTGCCTCACCGAGTGGGAGTTCCGCCGCGTCATCTGTCCCGGATGCGGCCAGGAAGACCACGCCAAACTTCCGGTCTACACCGCCGAAGAACTCCCGCACATCCGCGTGGAGTGCTGCGACGCCTGCCAGACCTACATTAAAACTATCGACCTCACTAGGAACGGCCTTGCCGACCCCCTGGTCGACGAACTCGCCTCCGTCCCGCTCAACCTCTGGGCGCAAGAGCACGGATACGCCAAGCTCCATCCCAACCTGCTCGGAATGTGACTCAAGTCACCACCATGCCGGCTCGCCCGACCCGCGCGACTTTGTAACTTTCCCCGTCGCGTACAACCTTCCTCCCCAGAAACTTGATCAGACTGCAATAAAGCCGTATAAGCTAATGGACTACTGGCACTCAACCCCGAATCCAGACGGAGTGTTTCATGCGCTTTTGGAAGTTTCTGCTACCCCTTCTAATCTCAACCCTGTGCCTCGCCGCTCAGCAAGACCGCATCACAAGCCCCATTGATTCCAGCCAGACAACCGCCCTGGCCAAGAGCCTTCATCCGCAAGCGCAGCCTCAATATGACTTGGGCCGTGTCGACCCTTCAATGAGGCTCAGCTATGTCACGCTACTGATGGCCCCATCGCCGAGCCAGCAAAAAGCGCTCGACCAGTTGCTGGCGCAACAACAGGATCGCACTTCACCCCTCTACCACCAGTGGCTCACGCCCCAGCAATTCGCCGATCGCTTCGGACTCAGTCAAAACGATCTGAACAAGGTTACCGGTTGGCTCAGGTCCGAGGGGTTCCAAATACTGAGTGTGGGGGGCGGTCGTAACTCGGTGAGTATAAGCGGCACCGCCGGCCAGGTGCAGCATGCCTTTGGAACCGAGATTCACAGGTACAAAGTCCGTGGGGAAGAGCATTTTGCTAACTCGACTCCGCTCATGATGCCCGCCGCGCTTAACGGCATCGTTAAGAGCGTGATGGGCGTGCATAGCTTTCTACCGCGGCCCGCCAGCCAGGGGAGGGGTACTACCGGTATGCGAAACGGCCGCCCCGACTACTACGACGCAAACTTCATCTTCCCGAATTTCCTCGCTCCGGGGGATCTTGCGACGATCTACGACATCACTCCGCTGTACTCAGCCTCAACACCTATCGACGGTACCGGTCAAAAGCTTGCCATCGTGGGACAGACCGACATTTACCTGGCCGACATCAACGACTTCCGCTCCGGGTTCGGGCTTAGTCCCATCCCCACCACCGGCGCGGGCTCCTGCACCACCAATTCAAGCGGGATCGTCATATCGCCTTGCAACACCACCCACTTCCAGTACGTGCTGGTGGCGGGCAGCACCGATCCGGGTACGACCTATGCATGCGGTGATTTGGGTGAGTCGGACCTCGACATCGAGTGGTCCGGCGCGGTTGCGCGGAATGCACAAATCGTCTTTGTTAACTCCCCTGTGCGCTACGGCGCTAACTGCAGCTTTCTTGGCGGTGGCGGAGTCAATGCCTCTCTAAGCGCGGTCATCAACCCTTCGAGCGGACCTGTCCTCGCCCCGGTCGTCAGCATGAGCTACGGTGCATGCGAAGCTGAGGCGGGCGATTTGGAAACCCTTCTGCAACAGGGCAATGTTGAAGGGGTAACGATTGTGAACTCCTCCGGCGACGCAGGGGCGGCTACATGTGATCGCAACCCTCCTAACAACTCTCAGCCGTTTAGTCCTGCGGTAAACGGACTAGCTGTGAGTTATCCCGCAAGCAGCCCGGAAGTGACTGGCGTCGGCGGCACCGCGATCTCCCTCGCCGACGATTCTTATCCCACCCCCTCGACCTTCTGGAGCACCACCATCGGTGCCAACGGTGGCACGGCGGTCACTTACATTCCTGAACTTGCCTGGAACGACGATGTTGCATTCGCGCAGTACTGCCAAGCTCCCATCTCCGGCGACACCTTCTGCAGCCAGGGAGGCAGCTCCCCCACGCCCGGTTGGGTTCCGCTCACATCTACGGCGACCGCGGCGCAGGTGCAGGAAGACATCTGGACCTCCATCAGCGGCGGCGGCGCAAGCAACTGCTTCACGCAAAGCCCTACCGGTATGTGCACGGCCGGCTTCGCGCAGCCCGCATGGCAGCAGGGACTGAAGGTTGCCAGCGCACCCTCAGGCGTTCGGTACGTCCCCGATGTCTCCTTTTTCGCATCGCCAAACTTTCCCGGGTACATCTTTTGTACGGCGCAAAACCCGCCGAGCAACAGTGCCAGCACCTGCGTCGGCGGAATCTCCTCTGCGGTGGACAACTTCCAGTCCATCGTGGGTGGGACCTCTGTGTCTTCTCCGGTTTTCGCCGGCATCCTAACTCTGCTCAACCAGTATGTGGTAGCAACCGGCTTCCAAAGCACGCCGGGCTTGGGAAATGTCAATCCGATGCTCTACACTTTGGCCGCCACCCCTTCCAATAACGCCTTCCACACCGTCACGAGCGGGGACAACAACGTTTACTGCCAGCCAAACACGCCAGCCGGCCAGCCTTCGAATGTGCAATGCCCCGCGGCAGGAGTGCTCGGGTACAGTGCGTCCAATTTCGACGCAACTACACACTACAACCTTGTTACCGGATTGGGCTCAGTCAATACTGATGCTCTGTTCCTTGCATGGGCGGGTGCGCTAACGGCTCCCGACTTCACGCTTGCTGCTGGCTCCGCATCTCCCACATCCGTCCCGGCAGGTCAATCGGCTTCGGTCACATTGACCATCGCACCGGTGAACGGTTCCACCCAGACCATCAACTTCACGAATTCCACAAGTTCAAATCCGCAAAGTTGCTCAGCGGGCCTGCCCGCGGGGGCGCTCTGCAGTTTCAATCCCGGCAGCGTCACGCTCGACGGCACGAATTCCCAGACCGTCACCTTAACCATCACCACTACCGCCAACATGAAGGTACCCTCGGGTGTGCAGACCATTACCGTTACCGGCATCTCCGGCGGTACATCGCACACGGCAACGGTCAGCCTGACCGTGACCGCGACCAACCAGACCTTCAGCCTCACGACAACGCGGCAGCTTCACTCACCGCGAGTGGGCGGGAGTCTCCGGTCAGTGTCACTGTCACCGGCACCAACGGCTTCATTGTGGGCAGTGGCGCCGGCGCTACCACCGCCTTGGCGCTCACTTATAGCTGCACTGGAAGCCCATCTCTTGCGACGGCAGAGATTTCCTGCGCGATCAGTCCTGGCAACGGTCAACCCACCAATGCGACCGCAGTGACTGTCACCCTGACGACCACAGCCCCGACGGCGCAGTCCAGTCCGCCCCTGGGCGGAAGCCGCATCTTTTATGCATTGCTGCTTCCCGGTTTGTTCGGAGTCGTTTTTGTGGCGGGGTCGCGCACCCGCGGCTTGCGCCTGCTCAGCCTGATTGTGGTTCTCGGCTTGTCTACATTGTGGCTGGGCTCTTGCGGCGGGGGCGGCAGCAACAACAGCCCGAAGAACCCCGGGACGCCAACCGGAACCTACACCGTGACCATTGGCGCGACTACGGGCGGCGCGAGTCCTGTCACCAACTCGAATGCACCCTTCACGATTCAGCTCGTGGTGAATTGAGGCTCTACGAAAACAGCGCTCCGCATCGGCGGAGCGCTGTTCTTAGAACAGGCGCGCAGTTTGCGAAGACGCATCACTGGCGGTTGCAGCCGTCCATGCCCAGGCGGGATTGCAGTTGCTTGCGGTAACGCTGGCTCAGGCGGAGTCTGGCGCCATCTTCGAGCAGCACGTCGTATTCGCCATCCTCTCCTAGCTTTAGACCTCGGACGCGTTCCAGGTTCACGATCGTCGACCGGTGGATCCGGGAAAACACGGCCGGATCCAGTTCCTGCTCGAGTTCCGCCATGCTGCGGCGCAATAGGTGGGTTTTCGGTCCCACGTGGAGGCACGCGTAGTAGTCCGCAGCCTCGATCCAATCAATCTCGGAAACCTTCACGAACGCAACCTCACCCACGCTCTTAATGGCCAGGCGCTCGAACTGCGTCGGCGTGTCTTTGTTTTTACTGCTCACGAGTCTTTGTTTAGCCCGGTCGAGCGCGCGATCGAATCGGGCGTTGTCGAACGGCTTCAAGAGATAATCAAGGGCCCCGGCCTCGAAGGCGCGCAGCGCGTAGTGGTCGTAGGCCGTCACAAAGACGATGGCAGGAGGCAAGTCTTGGCCGAGCATTTCGAGCACGTCGAAGCCGTCGCATTCCGGCATCTGCACGTCGAGAAAGACCAGGTCTGGTCTGGCTCCGCGAATCTCCACCAGGGCCTCAGCGCCGGAGCCGCATTCGCTGACGATTTCGATTTGCGGATCGCGCCGCAGCAGCACGGAAAGGTTGCTGAGGGCGAGCGGTTCGTCGTCCACGATGAGCGTGCGTATCTTCGTTGTTGTTGTTGTAGAGCGTTCTTTCGGGCGCACGAATCACTCCTCGAATTGCGGGGAAACGACAGCCGCGAAAACGCAGGGCACTGAAACCGACACTTCCACTCCACCCGGCTCCTGATTCTGCATGCTCAGGTCGAACTCGTCTCCGTAAAGGTTTTGCAGGCGCGTGCGCACATTGGAAATGCCTACCCCGGTATGAGTCTTCTCCCAACCCACAGGCAGGCCGGGGCCGTCGTTGTAAACGCTGAGCGTAAGCCTGCCGTTGGAGCGCGACGCGGCAATCCGGATCGCGCCGCCCTGCACTCGTTTCGCGATGCCGTGTTTGATTGCGTTTTCGACCATGGGCTGCAGGATCAGGCTCGGAACCTGGGCGGGAAAGAGTTCGCTGGGAACATCCAGGCTTACCTGAAGGCGCTCGGCGAATCGCACCTTCTGAATGTCCAGATACTTTTGTGCGAAGTCCAATTCCTCGGCCAGCGGCACCTGTTGCCCGCCACACTCTTCAACCACGCGGCGCAGAAAGTCGCTCAGGCCTGCAATCATGTCCACCGCTGCGTCGTTTCTTTTCTCGCGCACCAGCCCGGCAATGGCATTGAGCGTATTGAAAAGAAAATGCGGCTCGATTTGTCTCCGTAGGGCATTGAGCTGTGCCTGCGAGAGTTGCTCATTGAGGCGCGCGGTCTCGGCTTGTTGCCGCGCCAATCGCTCACGCGAGCCCAGCATGGAGCCTACCAGCAGGATCACGCCGTAGAGGATAACGTACGAGAGAAGCCCGTTATCGAACTTTTTCAGCCAGAGTTGCGCGAACGGATCAGGCCCCGGTGAAAGAGCCCACGGGTTCAGCCACTCTTCCCACACCGCAATCCATCCGGCATAAACCAGACCAATGGTGGCACAGGCGGCAAGGTGCACGAGCCAGGTGGAAAGCCGCCTCCATTGCGCCGCGGGATATCTGCGAACCAGGCGCAACACCAACGGCGTCGCCAATGCCCAGGGGAGCCACGAAAACAGAAGCGTGAAGAACAGGCGGATCCAGAAATGGCGCATGCCTTCGGCCCGCATCACGAAGACATTCTGCGTCGCGTCGAACAATCCAATGCCAGACCAGATGGCGGCGATCCAGAACCATCGCGGCGACTCGGAGAGTTTGCGGGGCATGCCCATTCTTAGAATCGTATTCTACGGCTTGGCCAGAGTGGTTGGGAAAGCAGCGAATCGGCTGCCCTGTGCAGTGGGCAGTCTGGCCTTGGAAGAGTTTCGGCTTGATACTGTTTCGGAGTTTAGTACGTCTCTTGCATATGCCGTAAGGCTCCTTCGGAGCTCACAATCTGTCCGCTTTGGCGAGGAGGCCGTTTGAAAATCGCTCTTTCCGCTGTCCTGCTGTTCGCTCTCTGCTTCGCGCTGTTGGCGGCCGCTCCCGAAGAAAAGTATCCCAAGCCGCAATACGACGCCAAGGGTCAACTGCTTCGTCCCGACGACTACCGCGATTGGATGTTCCTCTCCGCCGGCTACGGCATGAACTACAGTCCCGCCCCGGGCAGCCATGAAATGTTTACCAACGTTTTCGTCCAGCGCTGGGCTTATCAGGACTTCGTCAGTTCGGGCAAGTGGCCGGAGCAGACCATGTTCGTGATCGACGAGCGCGACGCGCAAAGCAAAGGCTCCATCAACAAGACAGGCCATTTCCAGACCGACTTGATGGGCCTGGCGGTCGAGATCAAAGACTCAAGCCGTTATCCCGAGAAGTGGGCGTACTTCGGCTTCGACGCCGACGGCAAGACCGCCGAAGCCATGCCCAAGGGAAACGGCTGCTGGTCGTGTCACGACGCGCACGCCGCAGTGGAGCACACCTTCGTTCAGTTCTATCCCACGCTGAAGCCAGTGGCGAAGAAGTTCGGCGTATACGACGAGAAGCGAGAGCAGGTGACGGACAAGTAATCGTCGCCGGAGGCCAGCCAACGCTGTCAATTGCCGACTTCCAATTTCCAATGGATTGCTAGCAGGTTGTTGCGGGCAGAAATGGAACTAACAATCGGCAGTTGGCAATCGACAATCGGCAATTTGCCGAGTCGGGTTCGGGCAGCCAAGCCTCGCCGAAGCCCGAAGCCCGAAGCCCGGAAGCCGGAAGCCGGCTGTCCATGACCTCCTGTGCAAAAAGGCCTCCACTTTGCCCCTTGCGCGCCCGCGCCGGGGCGAGTACCATAAGGTTGTTCTCATTGGCCACGTTCCCGCGTAGGCCTTCCGCGTCCCAGGCCGTTCCCGGCGGCGCGACGGATTCCGACAACGGATAACCGAATACGCAAAATTTAGAATGTTTTTTTGCCAGTGCGAAGTTGCTTCACCCGAGAGTAGTTGACCGCAGTTGCGTTCACGATTGCGTCCAGCCCCAACGCGCAATCCCGCATGGAAAGTTGCTCATGCCCCCTGGAGCGCTGCCGCGAGGCTTGATGGTTGACGGATTGACTGAGTCAGTGAATAGGCCCCCGCGAGAAAATTGGCAGTGCGCCAACACTGTGTGAGCCCGCCGCAACCAATGGGGAATTTGTCATTCTGTAAGGGTACGGTTTGATTGTCATCCTGAACGAGCGTTTTTTGCGCAGTGAAGGATCTGGGCGAGCCGCGCGAAGTGTCGCGTACTTTGCGACAGATTAATCGCGCGTTTGGCTCGCTTCCTTGGCAAGCTTCACCAGTAGTTGAAATTCTGTACGTTTGCAACCCTGCACCGGGTAGAAAGCCCGGCCCAGCAGGCTTTGAGAGGACTATGAACGCAGGACCGTCAGGACATGGACAAGGATCAGGATCAGGAAGACCCTCCGGTGGTGGCGGAGGCAGAAACAGACGGCGTCGCGGACGCCGCCCTAACAATCCCCGTGGACCCCGCCCCGCCGGTCCCAGCCAGTCGCGCCACAATCAGGACGGCATCTACACCGCGCCCATGGACCACAGCTATCGCGCCGCGCTTGGCGGCAACGGCAACGGCCAGGGCGCGCGTCGTGGCCCTCGTCCCGGCTTCGCCGCGCCCTTCGCGCCGGCCGATCCCGAGCCTCTGCCCGCATTGCGCGAAGATTCCAACTCGCGCATCTTTGCCTTCGTCGACGACCTGTTTTTCGCCGCCAAGATTCAAGAGACCGCGCGCAAACTGAACGTCAAGGTCGAGTTCGCCAAGAACGACAAAGACCTGGCCGAGCGCATGCAGCAAAACGGCGAAGAAAAGCCCTCGCTGATCATCTTCGACCTCAACAACGCCAATGCCAAGCCGCTCACGCTAATCCCCAAGCTCAAGGCGAAGCTCAAGAAGGGAACCTCGATCATAGGGTTCCTCTCGCACGTGCAAGGCGATCTGAAGCAGAAGGCCCACGAAGTAGGCTGTGACATGGTTCTGCCCCGTTCAGCGTTCTCCCAGAACCTTCCCCAACTCCTGCGCCGCCACGGAGCGCCGGAAGAAGAGAATCCGACGGTCCAGTAGCGCATCCTCGACCGCAAGTGATTGAAAGAGAAGCGGCGGGTTTGCCCCTCCATTTTTCGGGATATATTTATTGCTTTGAGCTATTGTGCCTACCCGCCAATCGCTTGATTCCAGGGCATATGCAGCCGTGAGTTAAATCGATTTAACTGTCCGGTTAATTGAAGCCGTGTCGCGGGGTGGGCCGAAGGTCATTCCGGAGCCCGAACGCGCTCAGCGTGGCGGAGAATCGCCGGACCGGGCATCGCAGGCGGCGGTCAAAACTCTGACGCTCTGCGGGGTTTCAGCGTGTAAACATTTCCACCAAAACGCTGGAAACGATATGGGCAGCCTTAGTCGAAACCACGCCAAGCTTGCGGATCAGGCGCTCCCGAGCTACGCTACGCAACTGATCCAGAGCCACTTGCCCGGTCTTATTCCTGAAAGTGAGGTTCACGCGCGTGGGGTAGCTGCGCTGGGTCGTAGTCATGGGCGCGACGAGGACCGTCTGCAAGTTCTCATTCATATCGTCAGGGGAGATCACGAGGCACGGCCGGGTCTTTTTGATTTCCGCTCCCCTCGCCGGGTCCAGAGCTATGAGCCAGACTTCGTCCCGCCTGGGATAGCTCACCATTCCCATTCCTCATCATCAAACGCATTGGCGGGCACGCCGTCGAGCAACATTTCCCGCTCAATCGGCTTCGCCGCGGCAAAGGCCTCTTTCCAGCCCTGGCGCGGGGCGCGATGGGGCGCGATGACCAGGCCTTCGGGAGTGACGCGGACCTCCACTACGTCCCCCAAGCCACACTGCGCGATCAACGGCTTGGGGATACGGATGCCGCGCGAGTTGCCGATGCGTGTAAGTTCCAGTCGCATATAGTTTTCTCGTAATTACATTGTAATTACATCCCTGAAGCAAGGTCAAACTGGGAATGGGGTTCCGATAGCCGGTGCCGAAACCAGAAACTGGAAACTGAGAACTGAGAACTGCACTACCCCGGAGGCCAGCTCAGCCCGCGTCCTCCCAAAAGATGCACGTGAAGATGAAACACTGACTGCCCCGCGCCCGGACCTACGTTGACTATCGTCCGGTACCCCTGCTCGATGTCTCGCTGGCGCGCTATCTCAGCCGCCGCCAGGTGGCAGCGCCCGATGACTTCGGCGTCTTCCGTCTGCGCTTCATTCAATCCCGCAAAATGTTTCTTCGGGACGACCAGCACATGCGTGGGAGCCTTGGGAGCGATGTCTTCAAAGGCGAACACATACGGGTCCTCGTAAATCTTCTTCGCGGGAATTTCGCCGGCGATAATGCGGCAGAAAAGGCAGTTGCTCGTGGGGTCGGTCATGAGAACTCCGGTGCGTAGCATGGCATTGACGCTGTAGAAGTTGGCCAGTGGTCGGTGGCAAGTGGTCAGTAATATCCCTCTGGTTTACTGACGGCCACCGACTACGACCACCGACCAACTGACCACTTCACTAATCCAGTCTGACCAGAAATACCGCGCCCTCGGTCGTTTCGGTTTCCGCCGCGAGTTGCTGTGCGCGCTGGCGATCGTCGTCGAGCACTCGCACCCGCACCCACCAATCTCCCGCGGGACTGCTGAAGCGCTGCACTTTCGCCGTGTGATAGCGGCGCATGAGGTGGTCGGCAAGGCTTGTCGCTTCGCCTTTGTCAGGGAAGCCGCCAATCTGCACCGCCCACTTTCCGCCAGTCTCGATCGGCGCCGGAGTTTGCATTACTTCCACTCTTACTTCGGCGACTCCGGGTTGGTAAACGTCGAGCTTGCGCGCAGCGGCCAGTGACAAGTCAAGAACGCGCCCGGGGATGAACGGTCCGCGATCCGTGATGCGCACCAACGCGGTGTGACCAGTCTTCAGATTCGTCACACGCACAATCGATCCTAGCGGCAGCGTGCGATGCGCCGCCGTCATGGCGTGCATGTTATAGACTTCGCCGTTCGATCCGCGCCGGTTGTGATACGGCGGACCGTACCAGCTCGCCCGGCCAGTTTCAGTGGCCAGCGGCGTGGCGCCCGCGGCAAGCGTGGGTTCGGCGAGGTCGGCGTCTGCTTGCTATAGCGCGGTTTCGCGTACGCAGGCGTGCGGTTATTTTTCGCGGCGCTCCTGGGATGAGGCGGAGCAGGCGATTCGGCCAGGGCCGGTTGCGGTGGCGGCGGTACATTCAGCGGCGTCTGTTTGGGATGGCCGCAGCCCGTAAGGAAGACCAGCAAAATCGTAAGCAGAAGCAGGATCAGGGCGCTGTCGAGAAGGGCAGCAGAACGCAGCTTTACTTTTACTTTTTCGAAGCCTTTTGTTGCTCCATGTAGTCCGCCAGTTCGGTGAGCTTTTGGCTGGCTGTCCGCAACGCCTTGGTCGAGTGCTGGCGCACGGTGGGGACGACCTCGTCGTTCAGGTACTTGATGAATTCCGGGAATCTCTTTCTCGATGCGTTCGGCGGCCTCGGCGACAGTCTTGCTGACGCGCGCCGACGCGTCTTCTACCTTGCGGTTGAAGTCGTCCATGATGCTCCTCGATGCTGCTGGGCGTGAATAAACTCACGCGAATGTTGCGGATGCCAGGCAGGGCTATTATTTCGTGGTTGGCAGCGCGGGGTCAATGGCGGGGAGGCTTCGCCCGGTAAAGATTAGTGGATGAAATTCTTGATAAAGTAAGAGACCATGTATAAGGCGACTCCATGCCCGATGGCCGAAGAGTCGAGGAACTGCTGCCCGCAAAGCCAGAGCCGGTTACCAATTAACCGCCGACGAACGGCTGGAACTGTTCGACGCCAACACGAAATGGCTGAATGAACTCCAGGCCGAACAACTGCGAAAGACACAAGGTCTAACGGCACGCGCATCACCCGCCAAAATCGGGGTTGGACGCGCGAGGAACTGACCGACGACGAGAGTGGCCTGCCTCGTGCTCGCCACGACACTGATAGTCGGCAACAGCTGGTTCGCAAGAAGCCTTCTCGCCTGGTACGACCTTCACCAGCGCGATTTGCCCTGGCGCGCGAGCCGCGACCCCTACCGCGTGTGGCTTTCCGAGATCATGCTGCAGCAGACGCGGGTGGCGGCGGTGATCGAGCACTATCAGGAATTCCTGCGACGCTTTCCCACAGTAGAAAAGCTGGCTGCCGCGCGCGAGGCCAGCGTGCTCGCGGCGTGGAGCGGTCTTGGATATTATCGCCGGGCGCGCATGATGCACGCGGCGGCAAAAGTGATCGTGCGTGAGCACGGCGGAAAGTTTCCGGCCAATGTGGAAGGATTACGTGCATTGCCTGGGATCGGCCGTTACACCGCTGCGGCGATTGCCAGCATCGCGTTTGCAGAGAAGGTCGCGGTGGTCGATGGCAACGTCGAACGTGTGTTGCAGAGAATAGCGGGAAAGCGGCTGGCTGGCGAAGAATTGTGGACGGCGGCGAATGTATTTGCTGGATGCAAAGCGACCCGGCGATTTCAATCAGGCGATGATGGAGTTGGGCGCTGTAGTATGCACGCCGCGCGCGCCGGGGTGTTTGACGTGCCCGGTCATCGAGATGTGTGCGACGCGCGGAGAGTTGGCTCCGGCTGAGAAAGCTCGGCGGCAGAAGAAGCGCGAGATTCACTACGCGCTGGATTATCGCGAAGGCGAGGTATTTCTGGTGCGGCGAGCGCCGACGCGTCGCTGATGCCGGGCATGTGGGAGACTGCCGGAGTTGACGCACGGGAGAGGACAGCAGGTTCCTCCGCCTGGCTTCGCGAGCCGTCGGAATGACAAAGTTGTTGGGGATGGCGCGCGGAACGAGCGCCGAGCCGACTATTCAACTGCGGCATTCGATCACAAGGACGGACTACACGGTGCGGGTTTGGCGCGGAGTCCCGACGTCGCGCGCCGATGGAAAATGGATCCCGAGTGACCGCGTCTGAGAAAAGTTGCACTCACGGGGCTGGCACGAAAGATTCTGCGGAAGGCGGAAATGCTTTGAGGTGGAAACCCGATGCAGGCCTACAACTGCCTTTCCCGGCATCATCTAAAATAGACACAGGTCAGGGCGAGGAGCTTATGCGCTGGCTGCGAAGCATCCTGAAAAAACAAACCGGAGGACGACCGATGGCGGCATTGACCGCGGGCACCAAGGCGCCCGATTTTGAACTGAAGGCGATGGATGGCAAGCGCTTCGTGCTGAGCGAGGAACTGGCGCGTGGGCCCGTGGTTCTTGCTTTTTTCAAGGTGTCGTGTCCCGTGTGCCAGTATGCGTTTCCGTTCCTGGAGCGGCTGGAGCGTGCTTATGGGCACCAGGGCGTCCGAATTATCGGTGTCTCGCAGAACGATCCCAAGAAGACGTCCGCGTTCACCAAGGAATTTGGCGTGACCTTCCCCGTGCTGCTCGACGATACGGAAACCTATCCCGTGTCGAATGCCTACGGCTTAACTAACGTCCCGACCGTGTTCTGGATCGCTCAGGACGGTGAGATCGAAATCTCCAGCGTGGGTTGGGTGAAGGCGGACTTTAACGAGGTCAGTCGAAAGATGGCGGAGGCGCGAAACATTCCCCTCGCGTCCTTGTTTAAGCCCGGAGAAGATGTCCGCGACTTCCGCGCTGGTTGAAGCTCGAAGAATTGATCCCGCGGTCGCGGGTTAGCAGCCAGTACCTGGTACCAGTACCGGAAAAGACTTTCACTTC
Organism: uncultured Acidobacteriaceae bacterium; assembly: GCA_963807655.1. Classification (GTDB taxonomy): domain Bacteria; phylum Acidobacteriota; class Terriglobia; order Terriglobales; family Acidobacteriaceae; genus Sulfotelmatobacter. The sequence continues at coordinate 19,906 of CAWEDF010000036.1, forward strand.
GCCGGGCAGGGAGCGCCTGCCGCCTGCCATTGTTTTACTTTCGCCTGCAAACTCATCGTGCGGCATGGGGACGGGAGTTCGACCTTCGCCGGGATTCCAGCCCCACATCACCAGCTTATCTTCGGTGAGGTGCTCGACCAGTTGATCGATGTTCCGGTTGCGATTTTGTTTTGGATCTTTGATGGATTCACAAAGCTGCGCGTCGGTCAGGCCTTGCCAGATCATGGGCATCCCGGGGGGAGGCAATCGCCAGCCCGGAGCGCCGGGAGGAAGGTGCGCCCCGTCAAGATTGTGATCCTGATGGCAGGTACTGCATTTTTCCGAAGTTACTCCTGACCCGGTTGGGCCGCGGCGAACGTTCATGGTGTGAGGATGCCCGTCATCGCCTTGCCGCGGAAAATTTCCCTGCGAATGGCAGTTCATGCAGCGTGGGCTTCGCAGAACAGAAACGAAAGCGAGGAAGAGCACTCCATCTTTGCCGGATGCGGCGGCAGAGCGTTTCTCAGCCGCGGCCGGTGGTTCTGCCGCAGCTGCCGAGCCTGAGAACCATAGCGCTCCAGCGATAGCTGGCACAATCAGGCTCGCCGCGAAAAAGCGAGCTCCCAAGTGCGTGCGCTTCATACAGCCTCCGTCTCCGTCATGCGGATGGGCAACCGGCGGATTCGCTTCCCAGTAACCGCGAACACAGCATTTGCGATGGCCGGGGCGGCACAGGGAACACCCGGCTCGCCGATTCCGCCGGCCTTTCTCGTTGCTTTCCACAATGTGGGTTTCGATCTCAGGACACTCATTCATTCGCATCACGGGGAAGGTGTGAAAGTTAGTCTGCTGCAGGCGCCCGTTCGCGAAAGTAAGCTCCTGGAACAGAGCTGCCGACGCGCCGAAGATCGCTCCGCCTTCGGTTTGCGCGGCGATAATGCCCGGGTTCACGTACTGGCCGCAATCGATGGCGCAGATCATGCGGTGGACGCGCACTTTCCCGTCTGTAACCGAGACTTCGGCAACATGCGCCGAGTAACTGCCAAACGCAAAGTGCACGGCGATGCCGCGGCCCATGCCTTTGGGCAGAGGCTTGTCCCATCCCGCTTTCTGTGCGGCCAAATCCAGCACGCCGAGATAGTCGAGGCTGTTTCTGCAGCAGTTGACGCCGGAACTGGTAGGGATCTTTCTGCGCGAGCGCGGCAAGTTCGTCGACGAAACATTCCACCGCGAAAGCGGTATGGGAGTGTCCCACTGAACGCAGCCACTGCACGGGCACGCCAATCTCCGCCTGATGCGATTCAACCGTCACGTTCGGGATGGCATAAGGAAGATCGTCAACGCCCTCAACTGAGGCGGGATCATACGCTTTACCTTTCATCATCGCCGCCGCAAACGGCGTCCCCGCCATAATCGATTGCCCCACCAGACGCGATCTCCAACTCACCGGATTGCCACTCGCATCGATCCCGCCTTCGATGGAATGCAAAAACGCTGGACGATACCAACCACCCTGCATGTCGTCTTCGCGCGTCCAGATCACTTTGACCGGAGCGCCCGCCGCTTTGGCGACGTGGACCGCTTCCACGACAAAGTCTGACTGCGGATTCGCCCGGCGTCCAAAGCCTCCGCCGAGGAAAGTAGTGTGCAGCTGAACCTTTTCGTTCGGCAGCCCCGCTACCTTCGCGGCATTTGCCCGGTCCACGGTCTGGAACTGCGAACCGGTCCAAACCTCACACGAATCCGCGCGCAGGTCCACTACGCAGTTCAGCGGTTCCATCATCAAGTGCGAGAGATAAGGAACTTCGTAGACTGCCTCGATCTTCTTTGCGGCGTTCGCGAGCGCACCCGCCGCATCGCCATCCTTGCGCACGCTGACGCCCGTCGTCTTCGCCCGCTCCCGGAAATCCTGCATCATCTTGCTGGTGTTGAAGGTCCCCATACTTCCTTCGTCCCATTCAACGCGCAGAGCATCCCTTGCTACTTTGGCCTGCCAGAAAGTGTCGGCAATCACGGCCACGCCGGCGGGAATGGCGACGATCTTCCGGACTCCTGGCATCGAACGTGCCCGGGAATCGTCGAAGCTCTTCATCTTTGCTCCGAAGATAGGAGGGCGAGCGATCGCGGCCGTCAGCATTCCGGGCAATCTGACGTCGATTCCGAATACCGCTCCGCCGTTAATCTTCTCGGACGTGTCGAGCCGTTTGATCGGTTTGCCGATCAGCTTGAAAGTCTTCGGATCTTTCAATTGAACATGCTCAGGCGGCGGCAGCTTGGCTGCTGCGCCCACGAGTTGGCCGTATGTTAGCTTGCGGGTGCCGTTGAATACGGCGCCCGATTCCGTGCGGCAGGTGGTGGCATCGACATTCCATTGTTGCGCCGCCGCCGCAATCAGCAGGGCGCGCGCGGCAGCGCCAGCCTGGCGGAATTGCTCGAGCCCCGACCACACACTGGAGCTTCCTCCCGTGATCTGCATGCCGAACGCCGGGTGGTTGTACTTGGGGTCGACCGGAGCAGGCTCGTAGCCCACCTTGGTCCAATCAGCATCGAGTTCGTCCGCCAGCAGCATGGGCAGCGAAGTGTAGACGCCCTGGCCCATCTCGGAGTGGTTCACGATCACGGTGACTCGCTCATCCGTTCCGATCCGCACAAATGCGTTTGGCATGAAAGAGTTAGGGGAGGCATGCTGTGCCGATGCCAGCTGGCTGACTCCGGGAAAGTGAAACCCGATCAGCAAGCCACCGCTGGCTGCGATGGAGACTTTCAGGAAGTCCCGCCGCTGCATCCCGCTAGGTGTGCTTCGGCGGATCGTGTCTTTGTCGTTGTGTTTGCCAGGCACTTCCTGGCCAATCATTTCTTGACGGATCTTTTCCCGGATCATCGCGCACCTCCCTTTGCCGCCATCGCGGCGGCGCGATGGATGGCTCTTCGAATGCGTGGATAGGTGCCACAGCGGCAGATGTTGCCGGTCATCGCCTCATCAATTTCCTCATCGGTAGGCGAGGGCTTCTCGCGCAGCAGCACCGCCGCACTCATCAGTTGACCTGATTGACAGTAGCCACATTGGGGAACGTCCTCCTCCAGCCACGCCCGTTGCAGCGGGTGGCTTAGATCCGGCGATAGCCCTTCAATCGTCGTCACAGCCTTTCCCGTCGCGCGCGAGACTGGCGCGACACACGAACGGACCGCCTCTCCCTCGATATGCACGGTGCAGGCTCCGCATTGTGCCATGCCGCATCCATACTTTGTTCCGGTGAGCCCAAGCTGTTCCCGAATAACCCAGAGCAACGGAGTGGAAGGATCGACGTCGAGATCAACTCGTTTGCCGTTAACCGAGAAGGCAATCATTGCAGCCTCCTAATTTTTCGTACGATTTTACACCCAGCCACGCTCTGCTGGCCGCAGCCGTAACGGAGAGATTTCCTACCCCACGGAAATTGTTGATTGAGGATTGAGGACTGACGATTAAGAACCAAAACCCGGCGTACGCCAAGTTTTTCAATCAGCAATCAGCAATCAACAATCAACAATCAACAATCGATTCGCGCTGTATGCGGTTCGCCCATAACCTAGGTAACTTTAGCCGCCGCCGGACGCATGCTAGCCTCGATATGTACATGTGTAATCAGTAGCTTCCAACAATTTTCAGCTATTCACGATGCCTCGATTTCCCATCTTCCGCCTGGGCAAGGAGCCCGACAAGCTGGCTCTGCCGGAGATGATTGCGGCTGCGCCGTTGATTGCGCTCGATGGACTTGCCGTCGGCGTCGACAACCTGCGGCACGACGTGGCTTTGAGCCCGCGCTTCGTTGAAGCCGCGCGCTCGCATGTGATGCGATTGATCGTGCACCACGGCGAGTTGGAAGGACTGCTCGCCGCGGAGGGCGCGCAGAAAACGCAGGGCCCGTCGTGGATGAGAAACGCCGCCAGCCGGTCAACGCGCAATCCAGCGGACAAATCTGACTGGAAGGCGCTGCTGGCCGAACTGCATCTGGCGGCGCTGAATCGCGCCAAAAAAGAAGAAAACATTTCCGTCGACCTGCTGGCGCGGCTGGCCGTTACCAAGTTCCTCCGCACGGAGATGAACCAGCAGTTCGCGCAAGTGCTGGAGCGCTGCCGGGTTCTGCTCAAGAATTACGAAGGCATACGGCAGGGTAAAGCCGTCGAATATCGCGAGCGCGTGGCCGCCTTCCAGGTGCGCAAGAAGATCATTCTGCGCAAGACCGGGCAGGATCTGTTCGAAACTCTGCGCGAGATCGAGAAGGAATCGCTCGCCCGCATGCGTCGGTCGTTATTTGGAGAAGCGAAGACGGGAGAAGCGAGAACGGGAGAAGCTAGGGTTGAGGAAAAGACTGGCGAGCCGGGCAGCACCGGACTCGCGAGCTACGGCCTATTCCTGAACCGTCTGGCGTTCTCCGACGATGGTCGCGACGACTACCTCTGCGCCGAACATTACGTCATGCTGGGCAACTGGGATCGCGATCCCGACCGCTATCCGGCCCTGAAAGACATCGTGTGGGGCTTCATCCGGTCATTGTTCAGCGAAGACACCACGACCGAGACAATCGACGCCTGGGTGTGCGCCCCGCAGAATGCCCGCGCTCTAGTGGGCACCGGCACGCCCGACGATTCCTCCGCGGAGGGCGCGGCTCAGCAGGAGCGCCTCGCCAAGTGGGTAAGGCTGCTCGAAGATGAGCAGGTCATGGAGTGTGTGATTGCCTCGTATCATGCCGTGCCTTTGCTCAGCGAGTACGCGCCGCGAATCAATCCGCAGCAATTGAAGAATGCTCTGATCTCGCGTCCCGAGTGCGACCGCGTGGAGCGCATGATTCAGGAGCACGGCAAGCTCTCGCCTAACAGCCTGTACGCTGCGGTGGGCAAGGTCGCGGGCTGCCGCGGCACGGAGCGGGCCAAGGTGGCGGCGCGCTTTCTGCAGGATTTTTCTCAGTATCATCGCGACCTGCGCCGGCTGGAGACTCTGAACGCGGCACTCGACTCGGTAAACGTGGTGAGCACCGAGAAACTGCGCGAGCTTTCCCGCATGAACGGCACGCTCTACGAATTCCTTCTGCCCGAAGAGCAGCAACCGGAGGAAGAACGCGTTCTGCGGCACGTGGTGCTGAAGGCCGACGTGCGCGACTCCACGCGGCTCACCCGCACCTTGATGGAAAAGGGATTGAATCCCGCCTCCTACTTCAGCCTTAACTTTTATGATCCGGTAAATAAGCTGCTCGGCAAGTACGGAGCGCAGAAAGTTTTTCTCGAGGGCGACGCCATCATTCTGGCGATCCTTGAGCGCTCGGGCGAGCCCGAACTCGCCGTGAGCCGGGCTTGCGTGCTGGCCCGCGAGATCATCGAGATCGTACGCGGCTATAACGAACTGATGCAGCGCTCGGGCATGCCGGGCCTGGAGCTGGGCGTGGGCATTACCCTGCAGGAGGCCGCGCCGCTGTACCTGATGGATGGCGAGCATCAGATCATGATTTCCGAAGCGCTGAACGACAGCGACCGGCTGTCTTCCTGCAACAAGCGCGCCCGCAAAGAAATGGAACCACAGGCCGGGCCGTTCCACGTCTTCGTCTTTCAGGCGGCGGGCGCCGACCCTACGAAAGATGAGGCCGAGAATCCCGACGACGTCCTCAGCTACAACCTGGGCGGCATTCGCATGAACGAAGCGGCCTTCCGCAAGCTGGAGCAGGAGGTTTCCCTCGTGCCCCTGGTGGTGAAACTGCCGCCTGCGATCGCGTCTTCCGATAAAGGCGAGTATCGGCTATTCAGCGCCACCGTGCCGGTCGACCGCGACATCTTCCGCAAAATCGTGGTGCGCCAGAGCCGCGTGCCGCGAATCAATGTCGAGGATTTCTCCGTCCAGGGCTGGACCGACCGCACCTACTACGAAGTCTGCACCGACCCCGCAATCTACGCCGCGCTGGAGAAGAAGAAAGCGGCTGGCCGATAGTTGCGAGTACCTCGTACCTAATACCGGGTACCGGAGGGGGCGCATCCTTTGCGCCCATTGCAAGGCGATGGGATTCCCAACGGCAGCGGAGGCAATTACTGGCATCGTTCGGCATAGCGGTTTTTCAGAAGATTATCGGCAGCTTTGCTGCCTTTCATCGATGCCACGGACAGAAGCATGTGCGCCTGTTCGCAGTTCTGGGGGACTGCCTCTCCCTCCAAATAAAGGCTGGCTAGCGCGACTTCGGCGTTCACACTGCCTCGCTTGACCGCCTTCCACAACTCAACCGGATCAACCTTCGCCGCGTCGATTGCCGGCGCCGTCATTAGTTTAGCGGCGGCGATTTGCTGAACCCTTCTTGCTGCCGGGGTGACAATGTGCCGTTCAGCAGCGTTTTCTACCTTGATTTGCTCTGATGCGGCGGTAAGTTCAGTTCCCAGCTTTCCTGCGACTACTTGCTCGACTCCTCCGACTGGATTCGTGAACGATTGGTTCACTGGCGCTTTCTATCTTGATCTGCGCTGATGGAGCCCTAAGTTGGGCTGGTGAGCCGGATTCTATAGCCAGGTTGCTTTTGCGGGTCTTGTAAAAAAACGACGCAACCGCCATGAGCGACTATCAAGGCAACAACCGGGATCAATCGCCAGATCCGCGGTATAGGTAGTCTCTGCTGACTATCGGAACTCGGAGGTCGGACTTTGTGACTGGCTCGGCTGGATTTTCTGGGAATGATCGAAAGCGGCCGGAGGGGTTCAGTCCCGCACATCGGGCAAATTGCCTCACTCGCAGGATAGCAATATTCACACGACGAGCACGTGATGGTTGCTTCGGTTAGGTTGTTGGACACGGTCATCCTCCTCGGGCGGGAGTGTTGTCGTCGTGGCAATTCGATTGTATTCGGATTTGAGCGAAAGTACCGGGTAACGCAAGTAATGTCTTGAGCGCTGGCCCTTTCAGAAGCTTGATCCCACACGCGCCGGCCGGAATGGAATCGAGAATGTGGCTTCAACATCCACGGGAGCGCCGTTTTTCGTGGCGGGCTGGAATTGCCATTTGGCGACGGCTTCGCCGGCGAACTGGTCGATGCGCTGGTCGACGCTGCGCAGCACGCGCACGCTTCCGACCGTGCCGTTGGCGTGGATGATGCCGTAAAGGATGACGGTACCGCCTACGTTCTGCCGCATCAGTTCTTGCGGATACGCGGGATCGACTTTGCGCGTGGCTGACGGCGCGGAGAGGTCTTCGGGAGAAGGATCACTGGATGGATGTTCAGAGCCCGCATCCGGCTTGAGCGCGGCGAAGCGGACGATCCAACTGCCTCCGGCGGAGTTCAGGTTGGGCATGTTGAGGCTGAGCGAGTAGAACTTGCGGCTGCCGAAGACGGCACGCTCTTCGTCGGAGAGTTTGCTCTCGCCTTCCGGTTGCATGCGAGCCGACACTCGCGGCGGGCGCACGCTGGCAATCAGGTTGGAATTGATCGTGTTGGCGGTTGGATTCGTTGGGGCCGGATTGCCCGCAACCGGCGACGTGGCATTCGAGGTCTTGCCGACGTACAGTCCCGAGGGAAGTTCGCCGCTGTTCGTCCTGCTACCGGATCCTGTTGCATTTTCTTTGCCGCTTCCAGCGGATGGTCCGGGCTCTCCCGAGGCTCCGCGATGGCCTTCCGGCGTGGCGGCGAAATTGCCCCGGCGATTGCCCACGGGCGGATCGGGCGGCGCGTCCACCGCGGGATGGAGGCTGAGCGCAATCACGCCTCCGCCGGAGCGGGAGCGTCCCGACGCAGCCAGCGACGGCGGCGGTGCGATCACTTCAGGCGCACGTCTGCTTATAGCTGTGGAGCTTCTGCCCGGAATCGCGCGCTGTTCGTCCAGAGAAAGGTGGGGAGCAGGCGCGATCACAGAACTGTATGCGATGTTGAGATCGCCAAGGCGGCGGATAGAGCCAGCCTCCACGGCGGGCGGCGGAGCAACGACGGCGGACCCCGGAGCGAGGACGGTTTTCTGCGGTTCAGGCTGCACATCGTTCCGCAGATCGGGCGGTGGCGCGATGACGGAGCGTTCCATCTGCGGCGCAAGGTGCGAGATCTCCGATGCAGGAACGACGGGCACTGGGCCGATTGGAACCTGCGGCGTTTCCCGCCACGCGACGATGTTGGGCAAAGCCACGTCGTGCTGCAAGTGAATGTCGGGGGGAGTGACGATGGTTTGCGATCGGTTGTCGGCCTCTCGCGGCACAGAAATGATGGGTTGGGCAGAGTATTCGGGATCGGCTTTGCGGAGGCGAACAGAATCCGAGCGCCGGGTGTCGAGCGGCGGCAGGTATTCCGAGGGTGTGTAGTAGACGACGTCGGCGTGCGTGAACGCAGGCTGGGGTGCGACGCGGGGTTGTAGTGCGAGCAAGCGCGATCCCGCCCAGATCAGAGTGAGCGCTAGAACGTGACAGGCTCCCGACTCTACAAAGCGACGCCAGGGAAGTGTGCGCTCGACGAATACATCCGGCCAGAAGGTGGCTTCAGATTGATGATTGGTGATTGTTGATTGCTGATTGAAGACCTCGGGCCGCTGAAAGAAGGCTCGCAGGTTTTGCGCGAAGACGCGATACCAAGGTTCGGGCTCAACCAGCAGACGCAAATCTGCCACCGGCGGTTCGGCCTCTTCCACCACTGGGCCCGGCGTTTGGAACATCACTCTATCTTAACCAGTATCGAGTACCTAGTACCGAGTGACGAGAAAAAAATCCGGGGCCTGGCTACCGGCAATTCCTGGATTAGATGTGGGTTTGTCTCGGTACTAGCAACTCGGTACTCCCCTACTGGCCGGCGCGGGCGGGAGTTATCACTAAGCGTCCAGGGATCTTCCTCTTGCTGTCGGCTTTTTCTTGCGCATAGACGAGATCGAGTCCGCCTTCGTCGGTGGGAGTGGCCTCGGCCAACGCCGCTGCCAGTGCGCGGTAGGCGCGGCTTACTTCCTGACTTTCCTGCAGAACCACGGGCGTGCCATGATCGATGGCGGGCGAGACGGCGTGAAAGGCGTTGGGAATCTTCCACAATACTTTGCAGCGCGTGGCTTGTTCGACGTCCTCGTCGGTGAAGCCGGGAATCTTCTTATGGCGATTCAGAACCAGGCGCAGCCGGTTGCGGCCCGTGCCTTCTTCGAGGAAGGCGTGAATGCGGCTGGCGCTCCACAGAGAGACGACATCAGTTTGAGCCACCATGAGCACGGCATTCGAGAGGTCGGAGAGCAACCGCGTGGTGGAATCGAGACGGCTAGAGGCGTCCACCACCACATAGCGATAATGATTCACCAGCAGATCGAACAGGCGGGCCAATTCGGCCGGCGTGGGCATGGAAGGATAAGGCTGCTGCGGGCCGGCGAGAAGATGCAAGCCGTCTTTGGCGATGGTCATCAGGCCATCGAGCAGCGAAACGTCAAGGCGGTGCAGGTTCTGCAGCGCATCGGGAACTCCGAAGCTGGGACGCAGGTTGAGATGGAGCTGGGCGTGGCCGACGGAAGCAAAGTCCACCAACACCACGCTGCCGTGGGCCTGCTGCAGAGCGAGAGCAGTGTTGACGGCGGCGGTGGTAGCGCCCGCGCCTCCTTTGGCGCTGAGAAACGTAAAGACGCGCGCTTTGCCGACGCCCCCGCGATTGCGGGTGCGGTTGGAACTGAAACGCGTCAGGGCTTCGAGAAGAGCTTCCGCGCCGGCGCTGTCATCCAGGTATTCGCCGGCTCCGGCGCGCATGCTGGCCACGATGGTGGTGGGCTGCTGCATGGTGCCAATGGCGAAGATGGCGAGTTGCAGGGTGTTGGCCTGGATAAGTTCGATGGCTTTGATGGCGGGATGAGGGTTCTCGGCAGCGATATCGACAACCACAACTTCGACCCGCAGATCCTGAATCTGGCGCAGGATGGAGTGGGTGGGTCCAGTAGGAAAGCCGACGTTGGTGAAGACCACACGGGCCAGGCGCGTCGCCTCCAGCCGGTTCTGCAGTTCGGATAGATGTTCGCGGCTCTCGGTCAGAACTGCTACGGCGATGCCATGCATGGCGCGGTTCTCGCTGCTTTCTCTCGGTGTTTGCATGTTAGAAAGAGAAAGTCCCCCTCGCCAAGTGACTCAGGTAACTAGGGGAGAGCAAGCGCGTACACAACTTGCGCCGGGACCCGCGCCGGTAGATAAGAGCAAAGGTATGCAAGGCCATGAAAGTCAGTGTGAAATGCACGGCAGGAATTATTTCCAAACCAATCCGCACTGTTACCCAATTCTAAGCCAAGCTGAGACTATTGAACAGGACTGAGAATTGTGAAAAAAAAACTAAAGTTAGTATATATGCGGGGTAGAGCGGAATTCTCCGGCCCAGGCTTAGTGGGCAGCGGCGCGCGGATTCGCGGACGCAGGCACGGCGGGGCGCTCGGTCTCGCTGGCGCTGTGCAGGGCAGAAATGCGCCGGAAGTCGGCAGAACTGTCCTCGGTGTCGGGAAGGTATTCGTAGTCCTTCAAGCAGACGGCCACGCCAATCTTGGTCTCGGCGGACTTGGTTTCGGCAGATCCAGTGTCAGACGATCTGGTCTCAGCCAATCCAGCCTCGGTTTCGCGGGATGCGGCGGGCTTCCAACTGTTCTGCGCGGGCTTCACGATGCGCAGAACGCGGCCCCGGCAACGGACGCGCATGTTTTCGCCGAGAGTGATCTCGGCTGGCATCTTGAGCGTAAGTTCGACTTCCGCGCCCTCTCTGAGCGCCATATCAGTGAACAGAAAAGCTCCGCGGGAACTCAGGTCCTGAGTGAAGCCTAGTCCTTCAACGGCGCTAGTAACGTCGCGCAGAGAAACAGGGAGGTTAAAGGCGAAGCGCTGTCCGATGCGGCGCTCGACACCAACCGGGAGAGCAGTCATGGGCGGTCACTTCCTTTGGGAATCGCCGGGAAAGCGCAACTGCATCCGTAACTGTAGCGCAGTCCGGACGGTCTGGGAAGTCAAAAAATTGGTCCGCGTGCGAAATTGGGAAGTAAGTGGCGGAAAAGCGGTTATGCACTCGCTCGGTATAGGGAATGGCATCCGGCTTGCCCGATCTGTGGAAAACTCCCTTTGCCGAGGTGTGATCAATAGGTAGTCTGTCGGTTTCCGGCTTCTCCCGTTAATGTCCAAGAATCTAAGCTCTGGTTGCGAGCGCGATCGCCTGTTAAGAACAGTTACTTCCGAGTAGCCCGTGATTCGGGAACAACCGCCAAGTGCTCTTAATTCACGGCGACCCAGGTTCGAATCCTGCCCGGCCAGGTAAGTTTTTGAGGGTAAGTGGCCGCTACTTGGGAACGTCGCTCCCTTCGATCAGCGTACTCGCGTGATGTCCTGCACCCAATTGGTCTCCCATTTCTTGCCTCCATCTGGCGAGTAAGCCTGTTCCCAGTGACACGATGTCGAAGTAATCTTGGTCCATAAAAATCGTGCGCGGACCAGTCTCCCATTGTAGGTATCATCCCCGAAGAAGGTTCCCACACCGTCTTTGAAGGTCCCTCTCATGGGTGGATCTAGCGGTCCCAGTGGCGTCCGGCTATCGAGCCACCAGATTGACCACTGCTGGGTCTTCGAGTCGAAGGATCGCAGCGCTGCGCCCCGATATGGAGCGCCCGGCACATCGAGCACGAGGTCGTCGACATTGCTGTAGCCGCCCATCAACGGTTGGCTACTCAACGTACCCTCGAACTCAATCCACTCGTGACTGTTGGCGAGCCGCTCCTTCAGCTTTCGATGATGAACTCGCCAATGGCCTACCAAGAAATCGAAGTCATGGACGCCGGAACTTACGTTATCTATTTGACTCATTACGCGTCCGGAATCTTGGTTAGACTGGGCAACGGACACTCCTGGAATGACCAGACTCAAAGTCAGCAGCGTCATAATGCATGTCCTGCAGCCGATAAATCTTCATGATGACCTCCCACCTGGCCAGCCTTTCGCGCCTTCTCGTGTTCCAGGCACATGCCGAAATCTATTTTACGTTTTGCGATACAGCCGCGCGCGACATTCTTGGCAAGTTGTCGGCAAACAGGAAGTTATCCGAGTCGCCAACTGGTAGGCAATCGTCTCAGTTGAGAATCGCGATTATACTCACAAACCCGAATTGACCCTCCTAGTCCGTTGGTCGACTACTCGGAAACTGAACCACTACCAATCAAGATGCAAGTTATAGTAATCGTGAGAGGGGATGTCATCATCCAAAGAAGTGATCGTGGCCGAATCTAGAATTCCAATCCAGGAAAACGCGTCGGTAAGTGTCGCGGAAACGGGCTCCGTGGCCGCATCGCGTTGGCAGGCAGGAGTGCGGGCGCTGCGGCATCGCAACTTCCAGCTCTTCTTCAGCGGACAACTGATTTCACTGGTCGGCACCTGGATGCAGAGCGTGGCGCAGTCGTGGCTGGTTTACCGGCTGACCGGATCGGCTTTGCTGCTGGGTTCGGTGGGATTCGCCAGCCAGATCCCGGTGTTCCTGTTTGCGCCGCTCGGCGGAATCACTGCCGATCGCGTCAACCGCCGCCACATTGTGATTGCCACGCAAGTGGCGTCGATGACGCTGGCCTTTATTCTGGCCGTGCTGACGCTCACTCATGAGATTGACCATCGGGTGTGGCTCATCTTTGTGCTGGCCGCATTGCTGGGCGTGGTGAATGCGTTTGACATCCCCGGACGGCAATCGTTTCTGGTGGAGATGGTTGGCAAAGAAGACTTGATGAATGCGATTGCGCTGAATTCTTCCATGTTCAACGGCGCGCGCGTGATCGGTCCGGCCATCGCCGGAATTCTGGTGGCGAAGATTGGCGAAGGCTGGTGCTTCTTTGGCAACGCCGTGAGCTACATCGCGGTGATCATCGGATTGCTGATGATGAGAGTACAAAGCCCGGTGCGCGCGGCGATGGCGTCGCCCTTCGAGCACATGATGGAAGGATTCCGCTTCGTCGACCGGACCGCGCCAATCCGTGCGCTGCTATTGTTGCTGGGATTGGTGAGCCTGGTGGGCATGCCTTATACGGTGCTGATGCCGATTTTTGCCGACCAGATTCTGCACGGCGGGGCGCGCGGGCTGGGCATCCTGATGGGCGCTACTGGCGTGGGAGCCTTGTTTGGCGCGCTGACTCTGGCGTTTCGCGAGGGCGTGAAAGGTTTGGGGCGCTGGGTGGCATGGTGCTGCGCCGGATTCGGCGCCAGTCTTGCGGTGTTTGCGTTCTCGCACACCTTCTGGCTCTCAGTAATTCTGTTGCTGCCGGTGGGTTACACGATGATGCTGCAAATGGCTTGCTCGAACACGCTGATTCAGGTGATGGTGCCGGACGCGCTGCGCGGGCGGGTAATGGCGGTGTACTCGATGATGTTCATGGGCATGGCGCCGATTGGAGCACTGCTGGGCGGCGCGCTGGCCGAGCGTTTAGGCGCGCCCCGCACCGTAGCGATTGGCGGATTGGCATGTCTCGTGGGCGCGGGCTGGTTCGCGCTGCAACTGCCGAAGATTCGCGTGGAGGCGCGGCGCTTGATCGTGGCCCAGGCCACCGCTGGCGGCGAACCGCCGGAGATGACGGCGCAGGCGGTGGAAGAGTAAGGCAGGGTTCTAGCGATACGCCTCGGGCGGCAATCCGGTGATGCGGATTCCAGCGTGGCCTTTGTGGCGGATGTTCAGGCCGATGAGCAGGGCCGTGATCTGCTCGAGGATGCGGGCGTTTTCCAGTTTGCCGCCATCGATTGCGCGCAGGCCGGGAATCTTCGCGGTGAGGACGCGCGTGAGTTGAGCGGCACTGGCATCGTCGCTGCAGACGATCACGTCGCAGTCGAGAGGCTCGTCTCCGTTGAGCAACTCCGCCGACAGGTTGTGGAACGCCGCCACCACGCTTACTCCCTTGGGCACGAGTTCGGCGGCTTGCTGCGCGGCTGAGCCCTGCCAGACGCCGAGAGTGCGCGAGGCGCGTCCGCCGACTCCGGCAGCCAGCGCCACGGTGGCGTCGATGAGAATACTGCCAGCACGGATCGCAGGCTTGAGTTGTTTGAGCAGCGCGGCTTGGCCTTCGAATGGGACGGTGAGCACGAGAAGATCTGCGGCGGCGCAGGCGGCGAAGTTTTCCGTGCCTGAGACGCGGGCCTCGTTTCCTGCTCGCTGTTTAATCTTGTCGGCAGTCTGTTGCGCGCGCTGCGCGTCGCGCGAGCCGACGATGATGGTTTCTCCGGCGCGCGCCCATCGCAAGGCGAGGCCCATGCCCGCGGGCCCGGTTCCGCCCAGGATGGCGATGGGACGCGAGGCGTCGCTCATGCAAATTCCGGCTCCAGCATTTCTTCGCAGGTGAAATCTTCCAGCGGCAGCTTGAGTTTGATGCGCGTATAGGTTGTGTTGCGCTCAGCGGGGACTCTTCCCATTTCAAGAATCAGCGACTTGAAAGTCTTCCGGGCTGGTGTACTGGCCGGCGGTGGCTCCGGCTTCGCGCGAAATGTTTTCTTCCATCAGCGTGCCGCCGTAATCGTTGGCCCCGGCGTGCAGGCAGAGTTGCGAAAGACGCCGGTTCAACTTCACCCATGAAACCTGAATGTTGTGGATGGAGCCGGCAAGTAGCAGGCGCGCCAGCGCGTGCACTTTGAGATGTTCAGCGAGAGTCGGTCCAGCTGCGGGCCAGGCCTTGATGAAACAGCAGCGTGTTCTGGTGAACAAAGCCGAGCGGGACGAATTCGGTGAAGCCTCCGGTTTCATCCTGGATCTCGCGCAGGAGCCGCATCTGGCGGACCCAGTGCTCCGGCGTTTCCGTGTGTCCATACATCATGGTCGAAGTGGAGCGAATGCCGCTGCGGTGAGCGGTGCGGATGACTTCGATCCATCGCGCGGTGGAAAGTTTGTTGCGCGAAAGGATGTTGCGGATTTCGTCGTCGAGAATTTCGGCGGCCGTGCCGGGCAATGTGCCCAGGCCATTATCGCGCAGCATCGAAAGATAATCGGCGAGCGGCATGCCGGTGAGCTCGACGCCGTAGACGATTTCCATGGGCGAAAAGGCGTGGATGTGCATCGCGGGCACGGCGCTCTTCACCGCGCGCAGAATGTCGCGATAGTAGAACGGAGGCAGGCCGTGCGGCAGTCCGCCTTGAATGCAGACCTCCGTAGCGCCCAGTTGCCATGCTTCCATCGCTTTTTGTGCGACTTGATCCGGCTCGAGGAAATACGTGTCGGACTCGCGCGGGCCGCGGCTGAAGGCGCAGAATTTGCATCCCACAAAACAGATGTTGGTGAAGTTGATGTTGCGATTCACGACATAGGTGACGAGATTGCCGGAAACTTCGGCGCGCAGCAGGTTGGCGGCGGCGAGCAGGCCGAGCAGGTCGTCGCCTTCGGCGTGAGCCAGTGCGTAAGCTTCATCCTGCGAGACGGCGTTGCCATTTTGAGTTTCGAGAATTCTTTCCACCGAAGACCGCACCGTGGGCGCAACTCGCGGCGCGATGTCGAACCAGTCAAGGGATGGGAAGCTTTCCAGTTCCGAGGATGAAAGTTCGCGGGGCACAAGTTCCTCCAAACCTGTTGGTATTCCAAGTTACTCCTAGAGACCGCGTTTTGGCGAGGGCCTAACGGAACAAGTCATTGGCGGCGGGGCGAAGCAGATCGCGGGCGCGGCCGCGGGCAGGTTGGTAGGGAAATCCGCGAATGATGCACGCCGGGGTGCGGTTGAGCTTGCCGCAGACCAGACCGGCGGCGCTGGCCAGTTCGTCGGCGGTAGCTTCCAGGCTGGCTTGCAGAGTGTAGCCGTGCGGATCGCGGCGGCCGCGATCGTCGCGGAGCGCTTTCATCCCCGCGATGCCAATGCAGAAGTCCACTAATCCCTCGCGCCAGGGACGGCCGAATGTGTCCGTGATGAGAACGGGGATGGCGAGTTTTGTGCGCTTCTTGATTTCGCCATGAAGTTTGCGGGCGGAGCGATCGGGATCGGCGGGCAGAAGCAGGGCGTGGCGGCCGCCATCGACGTTGGAGACGTCCACACCGCTGTTGGCGCAGATGAAGCCATGCCGCGTCTCGGTGATGAGCACGCCGTTCTTAGACCGAATGATGTCGCGGCTCTCGCGCAGGGCAAGCTCGATGACGCGGGCGTCGAGCTTGTATTTCTGCGCCCAGGCGACCGAAGTGTCAGATGGCTTGATGGTCGCCAGGTCAACGGTGCGGTCCTCTGCTTTGGAAACGATTTTGTGTTTGACGACGAGAATGTCGCCGGCTTCGAATGCGCGGCCGTGTTGCTTTAGCGCTTGCAGCAGTTTGTCGGCAATCGAGTCGCCGGGATTGATTTCGCCGGCCAGAGGGATCGGAATGATACCCAGCTCGGTGCGGGCATTGGCGGCATCTGTTTTGCGTTTCGGTTTCGAACGCGGCATAAAGAGTGCCGTCCCTTACGGGACTAGATCATTCTAACTTCGCTTACCCGGCAGTGCCGTGCCGGGCTTTCCCATGCCGCTGCTTCGCAGCTAGTTCCCATTGGCGGCAAAGCGGCCATCGCGTACCCACTGGCGAACCAGGCTCTGAGTGCGGGTTTCGCCGGCATGCGCGAGAAGCTGCTGCAAGTCTTCGGGATTATCCACGTCGAGCGCGATGCCGGGTAATTCCAGCACGATGCAGGGGTTGCCCGTGGCCTGGGCGGCGGCGAGGTGCGGTTTGAAACTGTCATTGCCGAAGCGCAAGGAAAAAAGATTCGCGGGGCGGCGGAAGGCGGCGTTGGTGCCGCGTCCGTCGCCGGCGGGGGCCAGCACCGAACCTTTTGCAGGGGCGTAGGCGAGAATCTGGTCCAGTTCGCTGGCCTGGATCAGAGGAATATCGGCGGGCACGACCAGTGTGCTATCGCTGCCGCGCACCACGCAGAAGCGCGTGGCCATCTCGATAGCGCCGGTTTCCCCCGGGTTCGCCGGGTCGGGAATGATTTCGAAATCGTATTGCCGGGCGAGTTCAATCGCGAAGGGGTCGCTGGTCACCAGAGCGCAGGCCGGGCGGCGCGGCCACGCGGCCAGTACGCCGGCAACGTCGTGCAACATGGTCTGCGCCAGCTCGGTGCGTGCAGGTTGATCAAGCACTGCGGCCAGGCGCTGCTTGGCCGCCGACAAATTCTTGACGGGAATCAGAATCACGGCTGGTCAGTGGCGGCGCTGGCCGCCGGCTTACCGGATTTTTCAGTAGCCAGTCCGCTGATCGCGTGCGCAAGAACAGTTCGAGCCAGCGCGGCCCGGTCTTCCACGGAGCGCATGATGGTTTGCGCACACTGCACTCGCAATCCGTTCTTGCGAAGCGCCTCCGCCGCATGGGCATCGCGCGTGTCGCAAATGAGGAGATCGAGGAAATCTTCGTAAGCCTTGGCCACGCCTGCAATCGAGCAAGGCAGCCCCTGCGCGGTCATGAGAATGCCCGCGGGTCCGGCCACGGGAGCGTTTCCAATGATCGGGCTTACGGCGGCAACCTTGCCGCGGGCGCTGCACAGAGCCCCGAGGATTCCGGGCACGGAAAGAATCGGGCCGATGCTGGTGATGGGGTTGCTGGGTGCGATGATCACCGCGTCGGCGGAGACGATGGCTTCGATCACTCCCGGCGCCGGCTCGGCGTCGGAGGCTCCCGCGAAACGCACCGAGTTCACGGGATCCTGATACCAGCGCTGCACGAAATATTCTTCGAAACTCAACTCGCCGGAAGGCGTATCCACGCGCGTCTCAACGCGCGAGTTGCTCATGGGAAGTATGCGCGCCTTTACCCCGAGTTTGCCGCAGATCGCCGACGTGGCTTCGGAAAGCGTTTTGCCCTCCGCCAGCAGGCGCGAGCGCACCAGATGCACAGCCAGGTCGCGGTCGCCGGTGTGAAACCACGTCGGCTCGCCGAGTTGCCCCATGGCTTGCAGGCAAAGAAAAGTATCGCCCTTGACGCCCCAGCCGCGCTCGCGGCTGAGCAGGCCGGAGAGTACGTAGGTGATGGAATCAATGTCCGGGGAAACGTAGAGTCCCCACCACAGCAAATCGTCGCCGGTGTTGACGATGAGCGTGATTTCTTCCGCCGGGATGACTTGCCGCAAACCGTCTGCAAACTTCGCGCCGCCGGTGCCGCCGGTGAGCACACAGATCATGCCGCCCTCTTTTCTCTGGCGAGGCCTTCGCGGTCGCAGGCGGCGTGAAGCTCTTTCCGAAAGCAGTCCGGGTTTCGAGGCGAGCGCAGGCAAGAACTCTGGGTAGACCGGCAAGCGCTGGCGCAACTGGAATCCTTTGCGCTCAGTGCGCAGGCGCAGTTGTTCCAGATGCGGCCAGGGTTTTTCGGGATTGATGTAGTCAGGGGTCAGCGGCGAGACTCCTCCCCAGTCGTTGATGCCAGCGTCGATCAACTCTTCATAATACGGCGCATTGAGGTTGGGAGGCGCCTGAATATTGACGCTGGGCATTAACAAGCGAGCTACCGCCACGGCGCGCAGCATCTCGCCCTGGCCCGGTTCGGGCACGTGAGCCATGGGGATGGTGGGCTTGGCGCGGAAGTTTTGCACGATCACTTCCTGGATGTGGCCATAGCGATCGTGCAAGTCGCGGATGGCGAGCAGCGTATCGACGCGGTCTTCGGGAGTTTCGCCGATGCCGATCAGCAGGCCCGTGGTAAAGGGAACTCGCTGCTTTCCGGCGTCTTCGATCGTGCGCAGACGTTTGGCCGGGACTTTGTCGGGAGCGTTGTCGTGGGCCGCGCCGGGAGCAAGCAGGGCGCGGCTGGTGGTTTCGAGCATAAGGCCCATGCTGGGCGAAACGGCCGCCAGGCGGGAGACCCACTCGGCGCTGAGCAATCCGGGATTCGGGTGCGGCAGCAGGCTGGTCTCGCGCAGCACCAGTTCGCACATGGCTTCCAGATAATGCAGCGTCGATTTATAGCCGAGATGCTTCAGCGTGTCTCGCATCTCGGGGAAAAGCAGTTCTGGTTTGTCGCCTAGACTGAAGAGAGCTTCGGTGCATCCCAGCTTTTCGCCGGCGCGAGCTACAGCGAGGACTTCTTCCGGAGTCATGGTGTGCGCGCCTGGGTCTCCGGGGTCGCGGCGAAAAATGCAGTAGCCGCAGTAGTCGCGGCAGAGGTTGGTCAGCGGCAGGAAGACTTTCCGCGAATAAGTGATGACGCCGGGCTTGAAGTGATCCCTTGCAGCCCGGGCGGCGGCGAGCAGCGCGGGGAGATCGTCGTCGCTGCAGCGGATCAGGCGCAGGGCCAGGTTCGGGCGAGAAGGCGTAGCCGGGCTGAAGTTCGGGAAGAAGTTGGGCCAGCCTCGGCACACACGACGAACTGCGTTCCTGGGCGGCCGTTCTGATGGCGGTTGGAGTCACTAAGTTCGCTCCGCGGCGCGTGGGGCTGCATCGAATCATACATCAGTGGTCGGTGGTCAGTGGTCAGTGATCAGCAAAACTTAAGGAGTCCGTGCTCTGTTCTGGGTTTTACTGGCCACTGACCACCAGCCCCTGACCACTGCCTTCCGCCACTGCCATGGTAATGTAGGCAGTCGCGGCAGGAAAAACTCCAGAGACGCATGAGCCTCAGTACGGCCGAATTTCGAAAAGCGATGGGAAGCTTTGCCACAGGCGTGACTATCATCACGCTCGACTTGGAGGGCGAAGTCCAGGGCATGACCGCCAACGCGTTTTCCTCGGTCTCGCTCGATCCACCGCTGCTGCTGGTGTGCGTGGACCACAGCGCGCGGACTCACGCTCAAATGCACGCCAAAAAACGCTTTGGGATCAATATTCTGGCCGAGCACCAGCGGGTGATTTCCGAATACTACGCGCGACCGGTACACACCCACGAACATGCGGAAGAGGAAGCCGGGGCGCGCTTTGACCGCACGGCGCAGGGAACTCCCATATTACACGGAGCGCTGGCCTATCTGGAATGCCGGCTGCAGTCAGCCGAGGAGGCAGGCGACCACACCATCTTCATTGCAGAAGTCGAGGACGTGGTGGTGCGCCAGGGCGAACCGCTTTTGTTCTTCCGGGGCAAGTACCGGAAGATCGGCGAGGAAGTGGAGGGTTAAAATCTGTCCAGTGGTCAGTGGTCAGTGGCCAGTAAGACCTCGTTCCCCATTTGTGCGCTGGGTTTTACTGATCACGGACCACTGACCACTGGACACTGACTTGGGCGAAGAAGTGGGGGATTAATTAGAAAGGCCCGGCGTCTCATGAAGAGAACACCGGACCGGAGGGACTCGCAGACGTTTCGCCTATAGTGGCCTGACGAGCCTGTGGATGACAAGGTTAGATGTCACAATTGGGTTGTGACGGATGTCACAAAGCAGTGGTCAGTGGTCGGTGATCAGGGGTCAGTAAAACCCGGCTCGGACTTGAGCTCGGGGCTTTGTCGGCCCCGGGCACTTTTCTGGTTGCCGAACATCTAAAGAACAGTGGTCAGTGATCAGTGATCGTGGCCAGTAAGACCTGGGTCGGGCTGGAAATAAGGGTTTTACTGACCACTGACCACTAGCCACGGCCACTGATTTGGGGCATACATTTATGGCAGAGAAAGTCACAAAGAGCGAGTCAGAGTGGAAGCAGAAGCTAACTCCGGAGCAGTACCACGTTACCCGTCAGGCGGGGACCGAACCGGCCTTCACCGGCAAGTATTGGAAGACCAAGGACGCGGGCACCTATCACTGCGTTTGCTGCGGAGAACCGTTGTTCGATTCCTCGACAAAATTCGATTCCGGAACGGGCTGGCCGAGTTTTTTCAAACCGACGGACGAGGGCAAGGTCGAGGAGCACAAAGATTCCACCTACGGGATGGTTCGCACCGAAGCACGCTGTGCGACCTGCGGCGCTCACCTCGGGCACGTGTTTGAAGATGGTCCCGCGCCGACCGGGCTGCGCTATTGCATGAACTCCGCCGCGCTTGACTTGAAGCCGAAGGAGAAGAAGTGAGGCCAGGGCCTGGGGTTAGGGGTTAGGGCCCGAGGACCGTCAGAAGAAGACCGTCAGAATCAGAAAAAGACCGTCACAACAAGATAACGGCATGGAAAAATTCAGGGCGCTGAGCGCCCTGATTCGTTGCTGCAAATCTTGCCGACCAGGCACTGACCACTTATCCCTGATCGCTAAACCCTGAACCCTGCTCTCTGCTTACGCACCGGCAGTTGCGGAGAGCGCCTTCGCGGGTTCCACGGTCGCGGGCTTCGGAGCTTCCGCCGGTTTCGGATGAGACTGCGCCTGGCTATGTTTCTGCTCGCCGCTCTTGACCTGGATGCCGCCCTTGAGCATGGCGCCGTCTTCCACGCTGATGCGGATGGTGGAAACGTCTCCCGTGACCGAGCCTTCGCTGCGGATATCCACGCGGTCGCTGCAATCAATATTGCCATTCACCTTGCCCATCACCACGACTTCGCGGGCGGCGATGTTGGCTTGCGCGCTGCCGTTGCGGCCGATGGTGACGCGGTGGTCGGGCAGGCTGATCTTGCCTTCGACGCGGCCGTCGATGTAAAGCGCTTCCGCTCCGCTAAGTTCGCCCTTGATGACGAGCGTACGGCCGATGGTGGCCTGCTCGATGGGCGCGCTGGTGGTCTTCACGGGATTGTAAGAGTTAGGGTTCGAGGCTGGCGAGGTGGACTTCACGTCGTACTGGTTCGACTGGAGCATGCGACCTTCCTTTGTTTCCGCGCGGCCTGTCGCGCCGCCCTGCGGTGAGTCTGGGATCTTGGGCCTCTGGTCGTTCTTGTCCCTTCGGCCATGCTCAATATCGCACAGAGGTAAGTCATCCTCCGAGATTACGAAAGAGAGTGTACGGTTGCGCAAGAGACCTTGACAGTTAGTCGGTTTCCTGCAGCGACTGGCTGAGGTCTTCCCACTCTTTGATAAAAGCAGCGTGCGCGGCTCGGTGACGGTCGAGTTCCTCGGACTGCCGCTGGCTCTCTTCGGCGCTGACGAAGTCCTGCAAGGCCGTCTCACACTGCGCGATCAAAGTTTCGGCGCGGCTGATTTCCGCTTCCAGTTCGTGAATGCGATCTTCCATCTTCTTGCGCTTGATGGGATTCATACGCTTCGCCTTGGCGGCGGGAGCAGCATCGCCCGCGGCCTGATTGCCGTTGGAGGGCGACTTCCAGCGCGGGCTCAACTATTTTCAGTTGCTGCCGGATCGGCTTCATTCTGCTTCGCGCTGCCGCCCTGCTTGCGCCAGAGATAGTCTTCATAGTTGCCGGGATAGACTTCGACCTTTCCGTCTCCAATCTCGAAAACCCGCGTGGCCAGCTTGTCGATGAAGTAACGGTCGTGCGATACAAAGACGACCGTGCCGCTGTACTTCATGAGCGCATCCAGCAGAACGTCTTTGGCCCGCAGGTCGAGGTGGTTCGTAGGTTCATCGAGCAGCAGAAAGTTCGCGGGATGCAGCAGCAGGCGCAGCAAGGCATAGCGGCCGCGTTCGCCGCCGGAGAGCACGCCGATCTTTTTGAAAACGTCGTCTTCGGAAAACAGAAAACATCCGAGCAGGCTGCGCAGTTCTGTCTGCGTGGAGCCGGGAGAAGCGTTGCCGAGATCGTCGATCATCCGCGCGTCGGCATCCAGTTCTTTGTACTGATCCTGCGCGAAGTAGTCGGCCTCAACGTTGTGGCCGAGTTTGTATTCGCCGCGCGTCGTCGGTTCCGTGCCCGCCAGCAGCTTGATCAGCGTGGACTTGCCTGCGCCGTTCACGCCGACCAAAGCAATGCGGTCGCCCCGCTCGATCAGAAAGCTGAACGTCGCGGAAGACTTCTTTTTCGCCGCCTGTCCGGCTTTGCCGGGTAACTCTTCGCCACTCCGACGAACTCCGCCACGATGCGCCCGCTGGGCTTCGGCTGCGGGAACGAAAAGTGAATCGTCTTTTCTTCCGGCGGAACTTCGATCCGCTCGATCTTCTCCAGTTCTTTGATGCGGCTCTGCACCTGCTTCGCCTTCGTGGCCTGGTAGCGGAAGCGGTTGATGAACACTTCCAGTTGCTCGATGCGGTCGCGCTGGTTTTTGTAAGCGGCCTGCAACTGCTCGTTGCGCTGCGTCTTCTGCGCCAGAAACTTGTCGTAGTTTCCGGTGTAGAACCAGAAGCGCTTGTTCCAGATTTCCGCGATCTTGTTCACCACCACATCGAGAAAATAACGGTCGTGCGAAATCAGCACCAGCGCGTGCGGATAATCGTGCAGATATTCTTCCAGCCAGTTGCGCGCTTCGAGATCAAGATGGTTCGTGGGTTCGTCCAGCAACAGCAGGTTGGGCTTTTGCAGCAACAACTTGGCCAGCGCCAGCCGCATCTGCCAGCCGCCGGAAAATTCGTCCGTCTGCCGCTCCCAGTCTTCTTTGCGAAAGCCAAGCCCCTGCAGCACGCGTCCCACTTCGGCTTCAATCGAGTAGCCATCGCGCGTTCGGAATTCGTGCTCCAGGCTGTGATAGCGGTCGGCGACATCGGCATACTCCGGGCTGTCGTGGTCGAGTTCGGAGATCTGATGCGTGAGCGTTTCCAGTTCGCGCTCCATGGCGTGAAGGTCGCTGAATACCGTCATGCACTCGGCAAACACGGTGCGGCCGGAAAGCGAGAGGCCATCCTGCGGAAGATATCCAGCGGTCGTACCCTTGGCGACGATGAGCGAGCCGTAGTCGAAGGTGTCGAGCCCGGCGAGAACCTTCATCAGCGTGGATTTGCCGGTGCCGTTCGCGCCCACCAGACCGACGCGGTCGTGAGGCGTGATCAGCCAGTCGGTATTTTCAAAAAGAAGTTTGTGGCCGAAACGTTTTCCGGCGCCGGAAAGCTGGATCATGGGCTGGATTCATCGTCTCACAAAAAGCGAGTACCGAGTACCTGGTACCGAGTAGCGAGGGTTGAATCAGGAGTGCGCGGCGGCGCGGCCGTTGCGGGTTTCCGGATACTTGCCCCACAACTCGCTGTGGAAGTGAATGCGCTCAAGCGCGCGATCGATCACCGCTTCCAGTTCATGCGCGTACTTCACTTCGCGGCCTTTGGCCAGCCGCTGCCGGGCTTCTTCCGGGCTGAACCATGTCGGCCGGCGCTGCGGCTCATCGGGCCGGCGCATCTCATGGACTTCCATCAGAAAGGCTTTGACCACAAATTCCTGCACGCCGCCCGGCTGCCAGAACACGCCCTTGGAGTGAATGTAGAGATGAAAGTGGCGCGGCTCGATGGTGCCGAGGGCGCCGGCTTCTTCCGCGGCCTCGTGCTCGGCGGCCTGGCTGTGCGAGAGGCGGGCCTCCGGCGATCCCTTGGGAAAGGTCCACTTATTTCCGCCGTTGGTGTTCACCAGCAGGAACTCCACCGCCGTGCCCCGTCTGCGGTAGCAGATCGCAGCCACCTGCAGCGGCAGCGACTTCGCAATGCGCGGCGAGCCCATGGGGTATCTCCTGCATTAATCCTACATGCAGGATGTTTCGAGAATGTTAACGTGCAACAGAAATTGTGCAGCAGGGGAGTTACTGTAGTTACCTATGCGAACTGGGCGAGACTTTGTGCCGCCTTCAGTGCGGAAGAGGGTCCTGACATTCTTGTGTACAGCAGCGCGAAGCCGATGAACAGGAACGGTTCGACTAGTGAAACCGCCAGCAATCGAGCCAACGGCAGGAACCCACCACGGCAATTGAATATAGGCCCAAGCCCAACGGGCGAGCCAGAACGGAAGCATCCCAGCAACGTAGCCTCCGATGAGCGACTTCGTCAGAAGAATGGCGAGTGCAGGCCATTTTCTTTCGGTCAGTTCGTCGCTGCGGAACATTGCCTCGGACACGTCGCGGTCGTCGAGGACAAGTGCAGGGACAGCGAGTCCGAATCTTGAGAAGATCAGTAGCATCAACCCAAACGATACGAACGTGACGGTCCAGATTGTGTAGGTGCCATAGCGGTAATGAACCTGATGCAGCACCCAGAAAACGCCTATCCCCAACAACCCTGCCGCCGCCACGCCTACAAGAAGCAGAACGAAGAGTAGAAGGGAAAGCCGCACGAATGGACCAACCCTTTCGCGGACTTCTACAAAACAGTCTGAGGCCGACGGGATGTCTCCAGCTGTGATTTGGCGCACGGCCGAGGAAATAGCGCCAAATGAATAACACGAAGCCATCCAACTGACAAAATAACCGGCGGTGTTTGCTAGCCAAATCTCGAAAAGTTCAGTTTGGTGTCCGGGTATTGCAACGCCGCGGGGAAGGTGCCTGGCAATCTCTCGTCCTTCGTTACGACCGAGCATAAGCGCAAGGTAGCCGACAATCACAGCGGGGCCAGTGAGTTTGACGAAGAGCCATAGCTGGCCGTCGTACACACGGAGGACCTCTGCTATGAATTCGCCGACCCCGTACGAATCAGGTTGGGATAGGGGCCCGCCAAACGTCGATTGCTCAATGCCAACCTGTCCGTTTCGCTCCTGTACTTTCAAGCGCTCCGTACTGTCGATTCGGCGTCTTGCCAATTCGCCTCTGAGGGCAGAATGAGCCTCAAGCGTTAGTTGTTCCGGCTCCATCGCTAACAGCAAGAGTTCTTCGTCGGTTTTCGTCTGGTATGCCCTGACGAGATCCTGAATCTGCATTGCCACGGAATGTAAGTCCACTTTTAGGTATCGAAACAATAGGTAGCTGGTGGACCTCACGCCGGCATGCCCGCAGCTTTTCCAGTTCAGCTCGTTCTCTCAAAATCGTCTCGAGCGAGAAAGGCGGAACAGCCCATTAACATTTACAATGCTGCATCATGCGAAAAATTGTCCTCGGTCTGGGCATCAGCCTCGACGGTTACATCGCGCGCCCGGACGGGGCGGTCGACTTCCTATTTATGCCGAAAGATTACTCGATGGGTCCGTTTTTCGCCACCATCGATACGGCCATCATGGGACGCAAGACGCTCGATGCCGTTCTCAAGATGGGCGGGGGATCGTCCCCCAGCGGCGGAGGAATGGCGACCTACGTTTTCTCCCATTCCAAGCCGCCGGGCGAGCGGGACGGACTCACGTTCGTCAATGAATCCCCGGCCGCTTTCGTTCGGCGGCTCCGCAAACGCAAGGGCAACGGCAAGGGCAAGAGGAAAGACAAAGACATCTGGCTGATGGGTGGAGGCGAACTGGCCCGCGAGTTCCTCAAGGCGGATCTGGTCGATGAACTCTATATCGGAGTTGTTCCGGTACTGCTGGGAGAGGGCATTCCGCTGTTCCCCAGCGGCTTCCCGCAGCGCAACTTCGCGCTGGTGGAGAATAAGACCTTTTCCAAAGGGATGATCGCGCTCAAGTACAGACGCGTCCGTTCGAAGGCCAAGCGCAAGTCGTAACTCAGCCGCGGGGCAACGCCGTTGAAAGCCGCCATCCTCAAAGCCGCGAAGCAGCCTATTCAGATCGAAGACACTCCCAGGCCCCGACCCGCCGGGGATCAGGTTCTGCTGCGGGTGCGCGCTTGCGGCGTCTGCCGCACCGACCTGCACATCGTGGAAGGCGAATTGCCGCCGCGCAAGCAGGCGTCTGATCCCCGGCCACCAGATCGTGGGCGACATCGTAGACGGCGCGACGGCCCAGTTGCCGCTCGGCACCCGCGTAGGTGTTTCCTGGATCGGCGGCATCGACGGAACCTGCCCGTACTGCCGCCGTGGCCTCGAAAATCTTTGCGACGCGCCCGTTTTCACCGGATACACCGTCAACGGCGGCTATGCGGAGTATGCCGTGGCGCGCAGCGACTTTGTCTTCGAGCTTCCTTCGGCGCTCGACGACCTGCACGCCGCGCCGCTACTCTGTGCCGGCATCATTGGCTTTCGCAGCCTGCGAGTGGCCGGCGTCGAGCCGGGCGACCGCGTTGGACTATTTGGCTTTGGCGCGTCCGCGCATCTCACGATCGCCGTCCTGCGCACATGGAACTGCGAGGTGTATGTTTCGACGCGCGGCGCTTCGCATCGCCAGTTGGCTGCATCCCTGGGAGCCGCATGGGTGGGCAGCGAAACCGACAAGCCGCCGGTCGAACTCGACCGCGCCGTAACTTTCGCTCCCAGCGGAGACGTGGTGATCGCCGCGCTCTCCAGCTTGCGAAAAGGCGGCGTCGTTGCCATCAACGCGATCCATCTCGACCGCATTCCTGAGTTCGATTACGACCGGCTGCTGTGGGGCGAGCGCCAAATCCGCAGCGTCGCCAACATGACGCGCTCCGACGCGCGAGACTTCCTCAAACTCGCCGCCGACATCCGCCTGCAACCAAAGGTAACCGTATTCTCTCTGGACCAGGCCAACCAGGCGCTCGCCGCCGTAAAGAATGACGCCATCGACGGAGCGGCGGTGATTGTCCCGTGAACTTCGTGCGGCTCATGCGAGAAGAAACGGATGCAAGAAGAAAAACACAGAAGGGAAATGGCCGCAGCCCTGCCATTTATGGAGGGGCCTGCGGCCACGGACGGTGTTCGAACTCACTACGAAAGGCGTAGCGAACCGGGGATCTGTCGGCCGCCGGTTTAATACATCTCTTCGCGGGAAGCGACCACTATGTAATGCAGGGTGTTGCCGATGTTGGCCCAGCAGCTGTTGTAGTTTATCGAGGCTTTGCCGCCGCCGTTCCAGACAAAGGAAGGTGAGGGATTTGGAAGAGCGGGAAGTTGCGCGTATGGAGCAACGGAGCTGTTGGTCTGAGCCACCAGCATTTCGCCGAAGATTTGACCATTCCCACCACCGTTAATGACCACCTGTCCTTGGCCAATGACTAGGATCAGGCCGTCGAATTGCATCGCACCACTGATGGTCAGCGTGCCGGTCACAACCAGCACCCCGGCGCCGCCGCCAAGGGAGACGTCGCCATTGATGAAGGTGATTTGCGGGGCTGCGGTTGTTCCGTAAGATCCACTGCATCCTCCTCCGCCGATGCCGCAGGTGTAGCTTTGATCTGCCGAGTCGGCAATTTCGGAAACCAGGTTGTTGAGTTCTGCCGGGGTTGACCACTGGGTCAGCGAGGCTGAGTCGTTGACAACCGAGGGCGCCGCTCCTTGCCCGGTGAAGTTGGCGGGTCTGAAGATTTGCGGAGGAACAGTACCGGCATCAGCGGCGTTGCCAACACCGATAGCCGGTTGTGCCGCGCCGGTAGGAGCGCAGCCCGCGACGGCCGGAGGAGCGGTGCCGCTGGCGGAGGAGCTTCCATCGGTGCCGTTGATTCCGGCATTGGCCGAGTGGGGCGTGCCAAAGGTAGGATTGTTCCCGTCCAACATCAAACCCCCCGGAGGCGGTGTAATGTTGAGAGATGCGCTCTCGTACTGGCCGACGCGTCGGCTGCCCTGCGGCGTGATGGCGAGACGCGGTAACAAGGTATAGCGGTTCGACATAGAGGCCGGCTGCTGCCGCTGCGGCGCACGTGGGCTGTCCAAGTGAAGTCACCGCAACCTCCTGGGCGGTTGAAGCGTTCCAGCAGACTGGCGAAGACGCAGGCTGGGTAGAATCGACCAAGGCATTGGGGAAAGTTCCATTCTGCTTCTGCGTGATCCGAACCCATTTGTACTTTAGGGAAGAAGCTGTATTGGTAAAAGGCGAAGCGCTGGCTAGGTACGGCGCCACGCTGCCGGCAGGGGGCGCGCCCGCAGCGGGGCATGGTGTACCTGGAACAACGTAGGCCACCGTTGAGCCGACAAATGATTCGTGGCAGAACTCATCGTCGAAGTAGGTGTTGCCGAATGTTATGGGATCGACCACATCCGCTGCCCCGGCAGGATTTGTTATATAGAGGATTGAATTTGCCGCGCCTGGCATGGCCGCCGGAAGGGCAATCGGACTTACGCTATTGCTGCGCATGCGGTCGCGCATTTCTTCCAGCCCGGCCCGCATGGCGAAGAACGCCAACTGCGTATCTTTGTAGTTGGTGTTGATCGAGCTTTCGGTGGTTGACATGTAAATCATGCCCAGACCGACGGCGGTGATCAGAAGAAGCGCCAGGAGCGCGAGAATGAGCGCCATTCCCCGTTCGGGGTTACGACCATTGTTTTTGCGCATAATGGGCAGAAGTCCTCCTTAGTTGTTCACCAGGCGAGCATTCCCCACCATGGTGGTTACCGGCCGCACCTTGGTCTGCAAATCGAAGCCGGTGGTGGCGTTTGCGAGAAGATTGATGGTGAGGCGTATCGACTTGACGCAAGATGTGGAAGCGGCGGCGCACGTCAGTGCTGCCGTGCCCGCTGGAGTGGTGATGTCCAGAGGCAGAGCGACGATATTGCCACTCTGGTCGTAGGCCTGAAAGACGGGATAATCTTTAAAGCTGCTGACGGCAGCGTAGTAGGCGCTATCGGTGGCGCCCCAGGCCGTATTCCCTGAAATCGCCAATCCGCCACCGTAAGCCGCACCGCCGGCGGGCACTCCGCTATTAACTACGTTCTGCAATTCCTGACTGAAAGTAACAGGTTGAAGGAGCGGCAGGACTCCATTCACCTTCGCCATTTCGCTGCGCTGGATGGTACACGGGCAGGTCGTAGCGGGCGGGTAGTTGCCTGCGGAATCCACCAGTCGATACTGGACGGAGTAGACTGTGCCGCTGCCATCGATGGCCCCCTCGAAAATGATCCTGGTATTGGAAACCGACACCAGTCCAACCGCCACGTTCGAATTCATCGCTTCGGTGGGATTGGAGTTGTCCGCGGGACAGTTGGGAGTAGCTCCGAGTCCCGGAGCCGCGACGGTGCGGCAGTTGGGATACCCCGCCTGATGCAGGTCGCGCTCAAACTCATCTACGAACTCTCGGCCTTCCTGAGTAAGATCGACCTTGGTCTGCTCCGCCTGACTGCGCTGGACAGTGGTCTTGATTCCTGAGACCACAGAGGCCAGCACGATCGCCAGAATTGCGCACACGATCATGAGTTCAACCAGGGAGAAGCCTGCTTGCCTCGGAACCAACGTTTGTCGTGATATCTTCATGTTCATTTCCCAATTCATGTGCATGCCCAGTTCGCTCAGTTCTCAATCATGGTCTTCAGCGTGGTGGGGGTGGCAAAAAGGGTGGCATTGTGGGTTGCGCCAGCCGCAGTCTGCCGCGACGAGACCGTCAGCAAGCTGATGCGGCTGCTCGGATTTGGACTGACTTCCATGACGTTCCAACGCACTTCATACGTGTCTCCATTGCAGGCCTGGTACTGCATGGCATATCCGGTGACCGCGCTAGTGGCCAGAGCCGGAGACGGTTGCGTCCAGTCGATATCTCCCACGTTACCCGGCAGGGGTGCGGTGGCGGCGGTGTAAAGGGTCGCGCCGGCTCCCAGCGGACCAGCCGCCTGAACTACTGAGGCATTGTGGACACTGGTAGCTCCGGTGCTGCAGTCGTTAATCGCGACGAATCCAGAGGTCGGATAATTCTTGTAGGTCGCAAACATCTCCAGGATCTCCTGATCCAGAACGACCGCGGTGGTATCCGTTTTGCTTCGAGAGTTTGATTGCACGCCCGCCAGAATCATGCCCACAGCGCCCAGCATGCCGACGGCGAGCACGGTCATGGCGATCAGAAGCTCGATCATCGATATTCCGCTCTCGCCGAGCCTGGCTTGTTTGCGGGTGCTTCCAACTCGATTGTCTAGCGTTTCAGACATTCTGTTCCTCAATCCCGTTGTACCCAATTCCCGTTGATGTCGGCGGTCCAAAGCTGCACGTGCCCGCTGGGGTTAATGACAACGGCAGCCCAGGGGACGCCACCCGATACTGTTGCTTTCGACATAAACACTACGAAGCCCTGACCGGGGGTCTGAGGGCAGGAGTTCGCTGCCGCAACGCAGGGCAAACCGCGCGCGTTGAAACTGACCGGATCTCCACCCGGATTGACGGTAAAATTCAGGCCCGCGATAAAGCCCGCCTCGCCGGGTGCGCCGCTGCCGATTCCGGGATGGATCGTCAGGCTGGGTCCGAAGGGTAGCGTGGGATCACCGTTAACATAGGCGCCGGTCTTGGGCAGATCGAGATAGTAGGCGGCCGTACCCGAAGGCAAGTTGCCCGGCTGGATCGTGTAAAAGGTATTTTTTCGGACCGCCTGGATGCGAGCCGTCTGAACCAAGCCGCTCAGATCCGACGCGGCATACCGCAGACTGATGTCGCTGACAGTGCTCAACAGACGAGGCACGGCTACCGCTGCCAAAATCAATACCACGGCGAGCACGATCATTACTTCGATCAGCGAAAAGCCCTGCGTTTTCTTGCGATGTCGTCAGTTTCAGCATATTGAGAGAAATGTTCGAGCGTACCCCGTCGTACATTTCATCGTAGGGGCGGGCTGGGAATGGGGCAAGGCACGCACGTCCACTGCTGGCGCATTGGTCTTTCGTAATCACGCTGGTTACGATTGTCACTTGTTGAGAACGCCGCGCTGCGAGTTTTTCGAGGGGGATCCTTCACTACAGGCACGTCTTCGCCCATGGTCTGCCAACGCCAAAAAGCCCGGCTAATGCGCGCACACACTGGTCTGGGCCTCTTCCACAGGTCTTTGAGAGTGCGGTTGGACCTCGGGGTTTTCTTGCCTTTGCCAGGCCAAGAATATCACCCAGATATCCGGCCCACATATATACCGGACTGCGCCCAAGGCAAACTAACTTAGGCTATGGGATTGATCCACTTAGTTATCGCCGAATGGATAATAGAAACGGACCAGCTCTGGGCAGTTACTAATCGAGTAACTTGTTCGTCCGATTCCTGTAAAATCCCGGAAAAAGGGAAGGTAAAAGTGAGGTAGAATGGCGTGTTTTTCGCAGTACCTAAGGAGTAAGCGAATGCGCGCCCATCGCAATCGTCTGCTGGCATCGGTCCCTTCCATCTTGGTTCTCTACCTTCTGAGTACTTCAGGCGTTTCGGGCCAGGAGGCCCCGCGCCTGCTTGGACTAGTCGACGACGCAAAGCGGGTAACGCTGGCAGGAAATATCCATCCCTTGGCTCGTTTGGATTCGGATCGCGGCGCCGCACCTCCAGACCTGCCTATGGACCGCATGCTGCTTGTGCTCAGGCGCAGCCCTGAACAGCAAGCAGAGTTACAGAGGTTGCTCGACGACCAGCAGGATAAGAACTCGCGCCAATATCACAAGTGGTTGACGCCCGGCCAATTTGGACACCAATTCGGGCCAGCCGACAGCGATATGCAGAAAATCACTGCGTGGCTGCAAGGGCAGGGCTTTCATGATATCCGCGTCAGCAAAGGACGAACAGTAATCGAATTTTCCGGATCTGCCGCTCAGGTGCAGACTGCGTTCGGAACGTCGATCCGGAAGTATGTTGTGGCCGGAAAGCCACACTGGGCTAACGCCACCGATCCGAGCATACCCGCGGAATTGGCGCCGGTCGTGGCAGGAGTGTTCACGCTACACAACTTTTATAAAGAACCACAGGTGCGCTTAGCCGAAGGAGACTTCACAGCAAAGGCGGTGCCGGGAGCCCGACCGCAACTTACCGCGACCAACGGGGCCCATGCGCTCGGTCCGGCGGACTACTACAAGATCTACAACTTCAATCCGCTGGGATCCGGTTTTGCATCAATCGCAATCGTAGGTCGATCGAACATCAATCTGCAAGACGTGGGATATTTCCATTACTGGATGTATGACCAGGCAGCATCCGACCAAGTTATCCTGAACGGCCCGGATCCGGGAGATCTGGGTGGAGCCGAAGAACTCGAGGCAGTCCTGGATACGACGTGGGCCGGCGCAGTTGCACCTTCGGCGTTTCGGGAATTGGTGGTGTCCAAGTCAACCGCGACCACCGATGGCGTCGACCTGTCGGAAACCTACATCATAGACAACAATCTGGCGGATGTGATGAGCGAGAGTTTTGGTGATTGCGAAGCGAATTTTACCAGCACCGAAGTGGCAGGTGTTGCGGCACTGGCGCAGCAAGCGGCGGCGCAGGGAATCACATATGTGGTTGCGGCGGGGGATTCCGGATCCGCTGGTTGCGATAATCCCAATACCGAAACCGTCGCCACCCACGGGCTCGGCGTGAATCTATTGGCATCGACGCCGTACACTGTGGCTGTCGGCGGCACAGTGTTCAATGAAAACGGCCATAACAGCACCTACTGGTCCTCGACCAATGCCAACCCGACGCTAGAATCCGCTATTTCTTATATCCCGGAAGACGCTTGGAATGAGAGCTGCCGGGCGGGTCAATCAGGATGCAGCGTCCCCGGTATATGGGCCGGAGGAGGAGGCGCCAGCGCGGTTTTCACCAAACCGTCGTGGCAGTCAGGTGTCGCCGGAATTCCTTCCGATAACGCGCGCGATCTTCCCGATGTATCCCTGACGGCGGCCAGTCATGACCCCTATCTGATCTGCCTGCGTGGTTCCTGCATTCCAAATGCGCAAGGCTTAATCACCTTTGTGGGCGTGAGCGGGACTTCCGCTTCCACCCCCGCTTTTGCCGGCATCATGGCCCTGGTTGCGAACCAGACACTTGTGCGGCTCGGGCAGCCAAATTACGTCTTGTACCGCTTGGCTGCGGCGGAGAACCTCGCTCAATGCAACGCCTCAGCAACCACGCTGCCCGCGACCACTTGTGTCTTCAACGATGTTACCGCGGGAAATAACGCGGTGCCCGGCGAGGCGAACTACGGGACTTCAAACGCAACCTACCAGACTGGGAAAGGCTATGACCTCGCCACGGGACTCGGGTCCGTCAATGTAACGAATCTGATCACTCAATGGAACACGGTGACATTCAGTCCCACCACGACGACCTTCTCCATCAGCCCCACAACTGCGGTGCACGGCTCGCCGTTGAACGCAGCGGGTACCGTGACGCCGAACAGCGGCACCGCGACTCCCACCGGGGTAGTGTGGCTTCAGGGCGGATCCGCACGCGGCAATCTAGTTGGCGACAGCACGGTAGATCTCTTCGCCTTAGGTTCCCAGGGCTCCTATTCCGGCGTGACCCATCTGTTGCCGGGCGGAACCTACTCGGTCAATGCACACTACGCCGGAGATGGAACTTACGCAGGGAGCGATTCGAGTCCAGCGGTTCAACTGACAATTCAGCCAGAGAACACGACGACAACTTTTTCCGTTTTGACCACTGGCCCCGGCGGAACCCTGATCCCGTTTACCAGCGGACCCTATGGAACTCCCGTATATTTTCAGGCCCATTTGAGTTGGCCGTCCGGCTACGGAGCGCCGAGCACCTATATAACCTTCTGGGACAATGGCAATGCCATAGCGCAAGCTTTTCCAGATGCGAGCGGCAATGCCTCGGCGCCCCCGGTCACGCAAATCACGGCGGGATCGCATTCCATCACGGCGGGATACTACGGCGACAGCAGTTTCACCTCGAGCGTCGACCTGACACCAATCAATTTCACCATCACCCGCCTTGCCACTACCACGTCGTTCGCGTCGCAGCAAAATCCAACGTCGCTTCTGCTGACCGCAACGGTGAGCGCTTCGGGGATTACGTCGCCAGCCACGGGTGCGGTCACTTTCAACTCAGGCGGTTCCGTACTGGGCACGGCCACGTTAACCAATGGGACCACGTCAAATGGCACAACCCAGGCAACCGCAACTTTCGATGGCACGCAGTTGCCTCCGGGACAATATAACGTCACCGCAAGCTATCCTGGAGACGCGAACTACTTAGCGTCAACCTCTGCGTCTGTGTCCTTGAACCTGACTGCGGACTTCAGTGTCGACAACCGGGGATTTACTTCACAAACCGTGGCGGCGGGAAACACCGCATCGTACGTAAATGACATTGGAGTGACGCCGTTTTTCGGATTCTCATCGACCGTGACTGTCGCCTGTACAGTCCCTGCCAAAGCGACCACCTGCTCGGTAACCCCGGCTTCCTATTCGCTGGCGAGCGGGGCCGGTATCGGCACGATGTCGGTGAGCACAACCGTGCGAGGTGCAGCAATTGTGGGGCCTATAACAGATCGCTGGCCTTCCCATTGGCCCATCTGGTGCGGCCTGACTATAGCGCTTGTCTTTTTCGCAATCATGCTTGCCTCGCAGCGCCAGCCACGCCTCATCGGAGCACCTGTGCTGGCACTTTCTGCCCTTCTGTCGATTGGTATCGGGTTGGCCGGATGCGGAGGTGGCGGATCTGGTGGAGGCGGGTCAGGCGGCGGGGGCTCTCAGACGGGAACACCTGCCGGGACTTACACCGTCACTGTCACCGGCACCTCAGGCTCATTAACCCACACCAGCACGTTCACGCTTATCGTGCAGTAACAGCATTCCGGCTGGGCAAACCGAGTGCGGAAGAAATCATTGGTCGGGGAGCGCGGATTTGAACCGCGGACCCCCTGCGCCCAAGGCAAACTATTTTACGCTATGTGATTGATCCGCTTAGGTTGCTTCTGCGTCTTATAGATTGATTTTGTATGCTGTTTGGACGTAATTCGACTCAAATTGGACCCAAGTTTGATCAGGTGCAAACCGACTCGCTCATAGCCTGGTCCATCAGTGAAATCGCGAGTTGGGTGTTGAAAAACTCCTTCGCGCGAAATTCCCCAAAATAAAATCGCGCTAGGCAGAACTTTTACTCGCGCAAACGCGATTTGCGCGAGTAGCGTCGAGGGCTAATACGGCCATGACGTGATTGCTGCCGCCTTGGGACTGATACTCATGGTTTATTTGTTGTGCCAACTCCGCCGCACGGATTTTGACCGACGTTGTATCGATTTCCGTGCGTCCATCGCATATGAATGCCAGTTGGGGGCTCAACCGGATCACTTTCTCCTTGATCTGTGAGACGGGACCGCTGTTGTCGCCGGGGACTATTAGCCACTTTCCGTCGGATGCAATTGCAATCTCCCGTGCGTCCAGAACGACGACGTATAGCGTAGCGTGGGCTGAGATAGGAAAGGAGATTAATGTGCTCAGAGCTACCAAGACCTTCAAAAGTCGCTTGTATGGAAATTCCGGCAACCCTACTTTTCTGGACAAGTTAGATGCCGCCTCATAATCGTTGGCGTCCTGACGCCGGGGTGCCAATCGCTCTCGTATCATTTGCAGCCACAATATCACCCGGATGAAAGC
This sequence comes from uncultured Acidobacteriaceae bacterium, assembly GCA_963807655.1. Taxonomy (GTDB): domain Bacteria; phylum Acidobacteriota; class Terriglobia; order Terriglobales; family Acidobacteriaceae; genus Sulfotelmatobacter. The sequence continues at coordinate 55,779 of CAWEDF010000036.1, forward strand.
ATTAACACCATTAACACCACCGGCCCGGAAAAAGGAGAGTGTGCCCAAAACCGGGCCAGCGGTGATTCTGAAGGGAAGGCGCCCTTCAGAAAGTTGAGAAGCTGTTACCTGTTCGTTGAGAACCTGGTGGTCCCGCGTCAGCGGCTGACGCGGGACCATTTTCGGTCCTATGGCAAGTAGTAACGGAACGAGGTGAAGACCATTCCGTCCAGTCCTTCTGGCTGTCCTGTGTTTCCCAGCGATGAGGTGCCTGACCAGGTTTGACGCGTTACGTAGGAATACTGCGTACCGAACTGGAACTTGCCCCGGGGACCGTTGTAGAAGCGGTACCAAAAGCCGGCCGTGCCCTCGATGATCGCCCTCGTGTCGGCGGTGCAATTGGAGAGTGCAGTCGGAGTGAAGCCGGTGTTCACAGCGGGAGCCAGTTCGGTGTAGCAACCAGCGTTACTGAAGGTAGGCGCGCCGTAGCCAACCTGGGCACCTGCTCCGCTCTTCAAGTTTGGATCGAAGCTGGCGGTGCGGGCGGCATATTCTGCTCCGGTGTAGAAATAGACATCGAGCTTCTTGCCGCGCCACTCGAGCGTGCCCAAGCCCTGGTAGTCGCGGATCAGATGTAGAGTTCCATCGCCATTGACCGCGAGGTCAGAGAGCTGCGCGGCTCCGTAGCGGCCCACACCGCTGCCTCCGAAGCCATGCAGGCCGAAAACAATGTGCTTGTCGTAGAAATTCCAGCGAGCGTTGGCGCCGATGCCTCCGCCGTTTTTCGAGGAGTTATAGACTCCGGCAGCGCTGACGGCTGCGCAGGTCGGGCTTACCTCGCCGCAAGGAAATACACGGTCGCGGAACCGGTCGAAGAGGCCGAAGACCTCATAGTGACCGAAGCCGGGATCGAAGGCGGCTTTGACGATGATGTCGGGCGAGGGATTGAAGGTGTAGTTTGATGTCGAGTTGTAATTGTTGCTGGCGCCCGCTTCACCGAGCAGGAAATTACTGGCGTTACCGTGAGTGGTGAGCGTGCCCTGCGCGTTTTCTATGGATACGGCGAGGGCCACCTTATGGTTGAAATCTTTGGTGAGGCGAAGGCCATACTGGCGTGCAAAAGTGAAGCCGACGTTGTAAGCGGAATCGATGGTCGCGGGGCGGGCGTCGTTCGCTTTGCCCACGTCATCGCTGGGGGCGATGCCCGCCTTATTTTCGCTCAGCAGGCTCCACATCTGGCCGCCGAGGATGCTCCATCCATTGTCGAATTTGGCCTGGCCCCATGCCTGGCGGAGGCGGAAGGTGTAGCTGTTGGTTTGCGTGGCGCTGGAGGTGACCCCGGCAGAAAGAAAGTCACCGGACACATAGCTGGAGAGTTCTACATTCTTCATACGCCCGTCGACGTAGATGGTGGGCCGGGACTGACGGGCCGAGCCGAAGAACTCTGACAATGAACTCTGCGAGGCGCCCGGCATGGTCAGCGAATTGAAGGGCGTGGTCAGGTCCGCTCCCAGCGCTCTTGACCGCCGCACGAATTCCGCAGCGGCGAATCCGCCCGGAGTAATGGTGATGCCTTTGAAGTGAATGGACACGACGGCGCTCTCCATCGGGTTGGCGGGAGTCTGAGCCGGCGTGTCTTGCAGGTTAAGCCCGCCGCTGGGGGCGGTATTCTGCTGAACCAGAGCGCTGTTGCCAACCGCGGCCACCTGGGTTACGTCCGTCTTGACCGTAGCGTCTTTCGCGGATTGCTGCGACTGCCAATCCTGCTGACGCTGCAATTGTTGTGTAAGGCGCTCGATCTGTTGCTGCTGCGCGGCCAAAGCGTCTTTCAAGGCCTGGACATCGGCAGCGGTAACTGGCGGCGCTGGTGCAGCCGCCGCGGACTTAGGGGCCGGCGTACCGGTCGCCGCATCTTCTGCCCAGGCGCCGCCAGAAAGTGCGGCCAGCGTCAGAGCGGTAAGGAATACGTGCTTGCATCGTTTCATGGAAGTTAATCCTCTCCTTTTTGAGTTTTCGGGTTTGAACCTATTCTTGGGGAACCACAGAAAAGTTCTTGCGATTTTGAGAATCGCGTTTGGACGATCTTCAATCATTCGGCCAGCGTAGTTGAGCGGATTCTCGCTCGTTCGGACTGTTGCTGTTGTCATGATCACCGAGTAGTAAATCGGACCAGGTTCGTGCCCGCTTTCTTGCATTGCCCTCGAGTAGTCAGGGATTATGCCATAAAGTCCATTGTAATAGTAGACTTTATTGACATAGCAGACATTAGCAAACGCGAGTCCGCTTCTGCGAAGGCCGCGACATCTCCTAACGCTGTGATATTCCAATCATTTACGGATTATCCACAAGGAATCCGGCGGGCCCGAATGCGCACAAGATTGCAGTTCGGAGGGAAATTTCTGCGAAGTGCGAGCAAGTTCCCCGGGCAGCAGCTGCTGCTGCCCGGGGCGCCGGTGTTTGTAGCGTGGTTCCTAGGGCAAGTAGTAGCGGAAGGACGTGTAAATCATGGCGTCCAGCCCGTGCGGCTCTCCGCCCGCACCTGTCCATACGTTGCGGTTTAGGTAGGAGAACTGCGGTCCCCACTGAATGCGGCCACGGTTCACCTTTTCTTTCGATCCGTCGTAGGGCTTGAACCATAGGCCGACGGTGCCTTCGACTACTGCGCGTGTGTCGGCTGTGCAGCTTCCAAGGCCGCCCGGGAAAAATCCGGTGGCAGTCGTGGGCGCGACTTCCGTCAAGCAGCCGGAGTTGCTGAACTTAGGCGATCCGTAGCCCACGTACTTCCCGGTAACGGGATCGAAATCCCAAGAGCGGCCGGCGTAGTCCACGCCAGCGTTGAAGTAGATGTCGAACTTTTGCGAATGGTATTCCAGGGTTCCGAGAGCCTGAATGGTTCGGATTAAATCGATCGATCCGTCGGCGTGGATTGAGGCATCGGGGAGGCCACTCGCGGCGTAACGGCCTTCTCCTCTGCCGGTAAAAGCGTGCAGACCGAAGTCGACGTGCTTTTGGGCGAACGACCAGCGGGCGTTGGCGCCAATGCCTCCGCCATCCGTAGAACTGTTGTGGGCTTGTGCCGCGCTCGCGGCGGCGAGGCTGCCGCAGGCGGCACTGGCAAAATTCTCCGCGCAGGGAAACACGCGGTCGCGGAAGCGGCTGTAGATGCCGACAATTTCGTAGTGTCCGAAACCCGGCTCGAAGGCGGCCTTCACGACGATATCGGGCGACGGGTTAAACGCGTAGTTGGCGAGGTTGGCAGCAGTGCCTGCGGCGCTTGCGCTGGCACCCGCATTGTAGAGACCGCCACCGGCGCCGGCCGAGCCCAACAGGAAATTGTCGCCATTACCGTGCGTAGTGATCGTAGCCTGGGGGTTTTCCACCGACACGGCGAACCACGCCTTGTTGTTAAAATTCTTGGAGATGCGGAATCCGTACTGCCGTGCAAACGTGAAGCCCACGGTATAGTTCGGGTCAATGGTCATGGGGGTTGCCTCGGTGCGGTTGTCCGCACCGTGCTTGGTTTCAGTCAGCAGGGTCCACATCTGGCCGCCAGTGATGGTCCAACCGTTGGCAAAGGCGGCCTGGGCCCATGCCTGGCGTTGGCGCAACGGATAGCTATTGGTCTGGTTAGGGTTGGAGCTGGTGCCGACGCCGAGGAAGTCAGCCTCGTAATAGCCGCCGATCTTTACATCCTTCAACTGTCCCGTGGCCAGCGCCGAGATGCGCGACTGGCGCCCCGACCCGTAGAACTCCCCGATGGTGCTTTGCGTCGCACCGGGCATGGTCACAGAGTTGAAGGGCGTGGCTTCGCCTCCGAGAGCCCGACTCCGCCACACGGTTTCTGCCACGAGAAAACCACCAGGAGTAAGGGTGATTCCTTTGTAGTGCAGGGCCACCGGACTTTCGATCGCCGCATTGACGTTTTTTTGTGTCTCCTGCACGGTCAAGGCGGTGTTGGTCACGTTGGTCTTCAGGTCAGACACATCGGCATTTAGCTGGCCGACAGCTTGCTGCTGCTGGCTGGACTGCGCCTGTGCCGCGTCAGCCTTGCTGGCCGCGTCGGCCGCAGTGGTTTGCGCCTGCATCACAGCCTGATCTTTGCGCTGCAGTGCATCACGCAGTTCCTGGATCTGCTGCCCCTGCTGCGCTATGGCGGCTTGCTGCGACGCGATCGCGTCCTTCAATGCCTGCACATCTGCCGCCGTGATGGCTGCGGACGGGGTTTTGGCTTTAGCCTTCTTGGGTTTGGACGCCGGGCTGGTTTGCGCCACCAGCGAGGCCGCCAGAAACAGGATCACGCACAACTTCCACGCCGATTTCATTACGCTCTCCTCTTTTTTTTGAAAATTGGTGCAGAGTCTTCCGAGCCTGCACGATCAACTGGATTCTTGGCGCACGTATCCTAAATGGCTTGCGCTTCTAATGTTCAAATGGCCTGACTTGCGCCTGCTCATCGGCTGCGGGACAAGTCGACGCCGCACTCTCATAGATCCGTTGAAGTAGACGTTCCGGTTCTATCTGCGCGATGTTACGGGATGGTTACAACCGGGTTAATTTCTGATGAATGACTGGCGAGACAAAGCACGAAAGAGGCCCAGGTGAGTGTGGGAGATATCCTTTGAAAACCACGACAAAAGGTTACACGGAAGCGATTCATCATAGTGCCCGAACCGCGTAGCTGGGATCCCCGCTCGATTGTTGCGGCGGTTGCGTCACGGCTTTCACAAATACCCTATCGCACGGTCCTGCAGACGCGAATCGCAACCCACTAGCTTCCTCGATTCCAGCTAGATACCCTTCGTTTGATAATCCAGAATTGCCAGGGCAAGCCTGTAGTCATACCCAGCCTGGGCATTGCCGATCTGAGCTTGTGTCTGCTGAAGCTGAGCCTGACTCAACTCTACGATTGAACTCAGACCCATGTTGTAACGGGTCTGAGCAAGATCAAGCGCCAGGTTTGCTTGATCCAACAACTGCTGCGTAACGCTAACCCGCTGGTAAGCAGTATTCGCGTTGAGCCAACTGGTGCGGACATCCCGTGAAATCCGGTTTCGAAGATCAAGCAGGCGCTCCTGTGTGGCTTGGGTTCTAAGACGTGCCTCACGCGACCTCGCGTTATAGAGAAAACCATTGAATAGAGGAATTCCAACGTTGACCCCCACGGCGCCATACCAATTGGAAAGGACCGGGTCGCGCACGGGCGTGTCTCCTACAACTCCGACAGCCTGGATTGTGGGGAGGAACAAGTCGCGTTCCGCGGTTTGGAACTTCTGAGCAGATTGGTACTGGAACCCCAGCGCCAATATCTCCGGGCGCATGGCCAGTGCTTCGGAGATAAGATCATCCACGTTTCCCGGAGGCGCAGTAAGCACCGTCTTGTCCTCGACTAGCTGAAAGTCCTGCAACCGAGGATATCCAAGCACCGCAGAAAGCGTAGCCAGAGCGGCGCGTTCACTGTTTTGTGCGTCTAAGACGAGGAGCTTGGCCTGTGCGAGGTTGACGCTTGCAAAACTGAAGTCCAGTTGAGATCTCAACTTGCTCTTGAATAACGCTTCTGCCTGATCCGATACCGTCTGCCGCGCGCTCACAGTCTGCTCAGTCACGGCGAGCACGGCATGAGCTTGCAAAGCACTATAAAAGGCTTGATCCACAGCCAGAAGAATCTGCTCTTTTGTAGCCAGGGCATTCTGGTTCTCGGCCTTGGCGGCGTAATCGGCGCTGGAGGTCAGATTCGTCGTGCGTCCGAAGTCAGTGATCAACTGATTTACTGTGACCCCAGCGGCAGCGCGCCGATAAATAATGGGATTATTGAGACCTCCGGCCGTGATGCGGCTGTTGTCACGGGAATCCACGCCCGTGAGGTTGGCGGTTGCGGCCGGCCACAGGCTAGAGCGTACTTCCCGAGTGACCTGCTGGGCAGCCAGAGCCGTCAGGCGAGCTACGGAGATTTGCGGGTTGTTCTGCACCGCTAGGGCCTCGGCTTGTTTCAACGACAAAGACACGCGCGCCACAGCACCGGCCTGAGCTGGGGATGTGCCCTCTCCACTCGGAGGCATACTTGGCGCAGTGGGATCCGACGTTGCCTGAGGCAGCGGAGCCGAGGGCATGCTCTGTGGCGTTTGCAGATTGATGGGTACCTGGGCATGACCGCACACAGGCAAAAAAGACAAGACAGCAACCAGTACTCTTCTCATGTTGAGGGTATCTCCTGCGCCCCGTCCCTGTGAGCGACCAACGCTGCTTGGAAGGCGATTTCGCCCTCGGGAATTTACCTGGGATCCTAGCTTGCTACGGCGTCCGTCTGTTCTTCCTCCCCTCGATGGATCAGCAGATATGCGGCAGGGACGACGAACACAGTGACAACGACCGACATCGCAAGGCCGCCGATAATGGCCCTTGCCAGCGGGGCATACTGTTCGCTGCCGGCTTCGAGCGCAAGTGCCATCGGAATCATGCCGAGAATAGTCGCCAAAGAGGTCATCAAAACGGGACGCAAGCGCACACGGCACGCGGTCGCCACCGCTTCCTTGATCGGCATGCCTTCTTTTCTCAGCGAGCGCGTGAATTCGACAATGAGGATGCTGTTCGAAACCACAATCCCGGTCATCATAATGACACCCATTAAAGACATGACGTTAACCGTCGTGTGCGTTGCCAGCAGAAATAAGATGACACCCGTGATTCCCGGTGGAATTGCCAGCAGAATAATCACAGGATCGATGAACGAGGAGAATTGCGCCATCAGGATCAAGTAAACAAGAATGACGGACAGTATCAGGCCGATCCCAAAGCTTTTGAACGACTGCCGCATACCCTCCACCGAACCGCGCATGGTGACGCGGACGTTCTCGGGCAGATTGCTGCTGCCGATTATCTTGTCCACTTGATTGGCAAGGCTTCCGAGATCTTCACTCGCCGGCGACACGTAAACGTCGATGACGCGACGCAGTTGGTAGTGGTCCACCTCAGTCGGAGTGTTGATCATTTTCACATCCGACACCGCCTCCAGGTTGGTCGGGTTGATGTTGCCTGCTGCATGCAGCGGAATCTGTTTCAGGTCCGTGATGGATCTGACCTGAGCCTCTGGATACTGCACCGTCAGCAGGTAGTTATTTCCACTCTTCGGATCTACCCAATAGCTGGGAGCGATCATGCTGTCCGAGGTAAGTGCGGTGATGACGTTGTCCACCGCTTCTTTGGACGATACGCCGAGGCGGCCTGCCATTTCGCGGTTGATATTGAGCTGGATTCCCGGATAGTCGAGATCTTGTGGAATAAGCACGTCACTCACGTTACGGAGCTGGCCGACCTTCTGAGCAATCCCGACCGCCATCTGATAAGCCTGCTTTTGATCGTTGCCGCTGACCTGGATATCGATGGGAGCAGGCAGGCCCAGGTTGACAACCGCATCCACCAGTCCTCCCGACTGGAAATACGTAGAAAGCTCCGGCAGATCATCGCTTAGCTTTAACCGCACGCGGCGCATGTACTCATAGCTTCCAGTCGAGTGCTCTTTCTTGAGGCTCACCTGCACGAATGCAGTGTGCTGTCCAGAATTGCTGGTGTACATCGCGGAAAAGTCCGGTGTGATACCGATATTCGAGACGATCATGTCCAGGTCTCGCGGCGAGACCACCTGACGAATGTCCTCTTCCACGTGCTTGATGTACTGGTTTGTTAGTTCCAGGCGTGTACCCGTGGGAGCTTTGATATTGATAACGAATTGTCCAGGATCAGTTCGCGGAAAGAATGCGAGACCCATGAACGGATAGAGGGCGAAACTGAACAGGCAGATGCCAAGGATTCCGATAACCGTTGCCACGGGACGAAGGAGGCTGCGCCTCACGGCGATGTCGTAGTGCATAAGCATCCGGTCATAGCGGCGATTAAATCCCCGTACAAACCGTTCGAACATCGTTCTCCCCGGATGGTGCGCCGCTTCGTCGTGTGGCGACTTGATGAAACGAGCGCAAAACAACGGCACTACTGTCATCGCTACCGCATACGATGCGAACAGGGAGAAAACGACGGAGGCGGCCAGGGCCGTGAACAGGAATCGGCTAACGCCATAGAGAAAAACGACCGGAAAAAATACGATCGCGGTGGTGAAGGTCGCGGCAAGCACGGGCATTGCCACCTCGCGGCCTCCCTTTTCGGCTGCAACCTCGGGTGTTTCCCCCAGTTCCAGATGACGGAATATGTTTTCCAGCACAACGACGGAGTTGTCGATCAGCCGCGAGAACGCCAGCGCGAGTCCTCCCAGGACCATGGTGTTAATCGACCCGCCGCTGGCGTCAATGGCCAGGAAAGCAGCCAGGGCGGATAAAGGAATCGACAGCATCACCGCAAAGGTAGCCCTGACATTGCCCAGAAAAATGAGGATCATCAAGGCAGTCAGTACCAGGCCGATGCCGCCTTCGCTCCCCAGGTTGGTTATTGCCGTCTTTACATAGACTGATTGATCGAATACAACTTTCGTCACCAACGACTTTGGCACGTCCAGCAGATCTCCGACGGACTTCTTGATTCCGTCAACGATGGCGATGGTGTTGCTGTTCCCGCCCTGCTTGAGAATGGGGAGATAAACCGATCTTTGCCCATCCACGCGAACAATGTTGGTCTGAATGGCGGCCGAGTCTACGGCGTGACCCACATCGGCAACCATCAATTCGGCGTTGCCCTCCGACTTGAGAGGCAGCCGGTTCATTTCCTCAGTCGTGGGCAGCTGGCTGTTGGTATAGATGTTGTAGTCTTTCGGTCCAATCCGCACATCGCCGGACGGCAAAATGGTGTTGGCATCATTCACCGTGCGAACCACGTCCATCAGGCTCAACTGGTGCGCCTGCAACTTTACAGGGTCGACGTAGACTTGAATCTGCCGGTACTTGCCACCGAAGGGCTGTGGCACCGAGGCGCCGGGCACGTTCGCAATCTGATTGCGTACATTAAACTGCCCCAGATCGTGCAACTCCGTCTCGTTCAGTCCCTGGCCTTTCAGTGTGATTAAGCACACCGGCAAACTGGAGGCGTCGAACTTAAGCACTACTGGTGGGAGTGTGCCCGGCGGCAGCCGGCGCAACTGCGCCATGGCCAGGTTGGAAATGCCGCTCACCGCAGCGTCAGGATTCGTCCCCGGCTGGAAGTAGATCTTAATCAGACTGACCCCGGTCAGCGACCGCGATTCGATGTGGTCGATACCGCTTCCCAGGGTGAAAAATCTCTCGAAGGGGTTGGTGATGTTGGCTTCAATCTGCTCCGGAGGCATGCCGGAATAAAACGTCGCTACAACCACTACGGGGATGTTGATGTTGGGAAACAGATCCACCGGCATGCGCGCAACCGTCGTCAGGCCCACCACCGCGATGATCAGGCACAGCATGATGATGAAAAATGGATATCGAATGGCGAAGCCGGGCATCTCTAGTGGGCTCCCTGTTCCGCGGTGTACCCTTCTTCCGCCATCGTGCTCATCTTGGGATCGACATGCTGTCCGGGCCGGTACGCTCCCAGGTTCCCGACAATAACGCGGTCCCCCTCCTTTACTCCTGAAAGGATCTGAATCCGATCAGACCCTTCGATTCCTGTGCGGATCTCGCGTTCTTCCACGTGGTTCTGTGAATCGACCAGTAGCACGGTAGTCTTGTCCGGGCCTCTGTTAATAGCCTGCAAGGGAAGGGTCAGTGCGTTTGGGTCGTTCTGCACACGCAATGAAACATCCGCGTACATTCCGGGGGTTAGCTTGTAGTTTTTATTGGGAACGTCCACTTCAGCCTGCATGGTTCGCGTGGAACGGTCGAGCGAGTCGGTTGACCGTATGACTTTCCCCGAGAGGTGTTCATTCGTTGCCTTGACCCGGATATCCGCGGGCTCGCCATCACGCACGCTGCCGGCCAACGATTCGGGCACCGGAATGCGCAGGCGCAACATGTTCACTTGCGAAAGCTTGACTACCGGCTCCGAGCTCACGTTAGAAGTGCCGGCTTGAATCAGCGAACCCGTGTCGGCGTAACGCCAGGTCACGACACCGTCGAACGGAGCAGTAATTCGGGAGTATTCCGATAGTGCGGAGTAATGCTCGCGGTCGGCCTGAGACACCTCTAATTGCTGCCGGGCGGCGGCCAAAGCTGATTTGGCGGAATCCACCTGCGCTTCCGAAGAGCGGTCCTTGGCCGTCGCATCGTCGAGCTCTTGTTCCGCAATCAGGCCGGGACGGGCCTCCGATGCCTGCTTCAGGCGGGCGGCAGCGGCGTGCAGCGCCGCGTGATCCGCTTCCACACGGCTTACTTCGTTCTGGGCGCGAGTGATCTCCTCCCGGCTATGGCGCACGCCGGCACTCGCAGACTGTAGCTGTGCTGTCAGTTCCGGAATCTCAAGAATAGCGAGTACCTGCCCCCGATGGACGCGGTCCCCAATGTCCACATTGATGTTCTTAATGTAGCCTGCCACTTTGGCATGGAGTTCGACTTCCTGATAAGGAAGGAACTCACCGGCGATGAAGAGTGTGTTGGACAGCGGCATGCGCCGAACCTGCACGACTGCGGCCCGTGGGGGTGCATCCGCTGACACCGATGCGGACGCCCCGCCCGAACGTCTGCAGCCACTCGCGGCGACAAGGCAAGCCGCCATAAGACCAAACGCCGTTACTTCAACCACAATCGAGGGCAATAGCTTAGGCATTGTTACAGTCACTCAACGCGGAAGCGCTAGAATGTCCTATCTTGGCCATTTCGAAATCCATCCGCAATCAAACTGGCGATAGTACCTTTTACATCACGACTTGCCAATTCTCTGAAGGGGACGGTACGCAATCCGGAGCAACGCCGTGTCTCGCACATCGGATTTCCTACACTATGCGATTTCGGAAAAAACCGATATAGCTCCCTTGCCCCGCGGAACATCTTGCACGAGCGTGGCGGTTAGCGCCGTTCCCGCCCAGTTCTTACCGAGTTGAAGTTCAGTTGGAGTAACTAGCTCTTCACAACGGAGGGATACCGATCAACAAGCAGGAGGAGGTCGATTGTAGAGATTCTCCTCTATAAGGAGAATTGGAAGAGCCGGTCCGGCCGGCTCCACACGCGGATAGAAGGTGGGAGCATGTAGAACCGTGAGTTGCAGAATAGGAACAGTCCAGCGAACAGCGTCTAGGTTCATGTGTTGCCGCATTGCACGCGACGCACTGGAGTGCACCGTGGCTGTGTCGTGAACGGTGCCCTGAAATCGAGTCGTTAGCGTGACCACAAGGGAAAGCACAGCAAGGCCAGTAAGCGCACCGCGCCACAGTCGCGCACCGCGACTTTCAACACTGTGCTGTTCCAATTCCCATCATCGAATCCACAGTAAAACCAGCATGATTATACAACACCGAACCTCAGAATGAGGGGCTGCTATGACCCTGTCCCCTCCCGATGCTAGTGTCTGCTAACTTGGCCCCTTGAGATGTGCGAACACCGCGCCCATTGTGTCTTCACGAACCCACCTTACTGGCCCGCTTATGAGGTGCATGAGCGCTCAACGTCGTAAATTCCGCCGAATGGTGAACCCGCCCGAATCCCACTCCTGTGTAAGGAGAATTGCTAGAAATTGCGCTTGACAGCTGTATTGTCGCTGTGCTACACCAAGCGGGCTGAAGAAGTCCGCTTATCAGACCAGTGGGAATCTGAAATTTGTTTTTGGTAGTCACGCAACTTGTGAGTTGGGCTGACACAGGCTGAGGTGTGTCTATTGAGCATTCGGCCCATAAGTTAGGCCTCGTTCTTTACATGTCACTCCGAGGGAGGAAAAGCATGCGCTCGCTAATGGTTTCCTTTGCGCTAGTCATCTTCATGGTGCCGGGTTCACTGGCCCACGCTCAAGGCACGGAACCCGCGGGCAAGAGCGACGGATCGACCTCGGTGAGCGCCACCAAGGAAGAGGTCAACCAATTGCGCAGCGAGGTCGCGGCGCAGCGCCAGACCATCGAGGAGTTGAAGGCTCTGGTCGAGAAGCTGGTTGCGACCCGGGCAAGCGACAACGGCCCGGTTCAGGTTCGGCCGGTGTCGGACGCTGCCTCGGCACGAGCCAGTTCACAGCCGGCTGAAGTTTCCGCAACAGCAGCGAGTTCACCTCGTTTGATGAACGCGGTTCTTGTGGAGGCCGATCCTGGGCCGGTGGCTGCGGCCATCGTGCAAACTCCGCCTGCCGCAGCGCCGAAGAAAGACGCCCCGCCCCTCGCGGCGGGATGGAGCGGCGAGCACTTTTTCATCAAGAGCGCCGACGGACAGTTCAGCATCAGTCCCTACGGCTACCTGGACACCGACTATCGCGCCTACAAAGGCGACGGCGCGCCTTCGGACACATTCATCATTCGCCGCGCCCGCTTCGGATTCCAAGGCAATTTCGGCTCCCACTTCGACTTCGCTATCCTGACCGACGCCAACGCCACCACCGGCGCAACGGTTCGCGACGCCTATCTTAACGTGCGCATCCGGCCCGAATTCCAGTTCCAGGCCGGCCAGTTCAAAGAGCCCTTTGCGCAGGAAACCGGCATCGGCGCCACCAACCTCGACTTCGTCGAACGCGGCTTGCAATCCCTGCTGTACCCCTCGCCGGGCACCGCCTTTCGCAGTCCCGGCATCACTTTACACGGGGACATTAACGGAGGCGTCGTCCAGTGGTGGGCGGGTGCCTTCAACGGCCGCAACGGCGTCACCAACAACAACACCAACGAGCCCGATTTCGTGGGCAGGGTGCGTTTCTATCCTTTCCGCAAAAGCAAGGACGACCGGCTGAAGCAGCTCGCGTTTGGCGGCTCGATTGATCACGCGCGCTCTCGCGGTCTTTCCGACGATCTGAGCTTCAGCGGCGCCCTCCCCGATGCCGCTTACAATTTCTTCCCGCAATTGCGCGATCAATGGCCCGGTCGAGCGCTACGAAGGCGAATTCACCTACCTTACCGGACCGCTCGGAGTGCGCGGAGAGTACGTCCAGATGCAGCAACAACGCTACGACATTGGATCGGAAACCCCCGGCGGTCTTGGTTTTCTATCCGTTCCTGGCATTGGCGCCAAGGCGTGGAACATCGGCGCAACGTATTTGCTGACCGGCGAAAAGCGGCCGGAAAACGGCACTCCGCGGGTGAAGAGCCCATTCTTTGGCCCCGATACTCCCGGCGGCAAAGGACGCGGCTTGGGAGCCTGGGAAGTGGGGATCCGTTATACCGGCATCCAGGCGAAAGCGCCGGGCGAGATTATCTTTAACCCCTTCACGCCGGGATTTGTTCCGACCTACGACTTTCACACCGACGAAATCACGTTCGGCCTTAACTGGTACCCAAACTATTGGGTCAAATATATGGTGAACGTCGGGGTCGATCAGCTTCATCAGCCCAGCTTTACGGGGCAGGTGCCGCAGAATTTCTTTGTAGTACTTGCAGCGCTTGCAGTTCAGGTT
>CAWEDF010000037.1:0-119297 GCA_963807655.1 uncultured Acidobacteriaceae bacterium
GGAGTCGAACCCCCAAGGTACTAAGTACCGGCGGATTTTGAGTCCGCTGCGTCTGCCAGTTCCGCCATCCCGGCTGAGTGCTCAAACTGAGGAGACTTTAAGCTTAATTTACAAGCTTAGCCTTTGCAACTGGAGCCGACTTCTACTTCGTAAGCTCGCCGATAAAAACTCCGTAGGGCTCGAGTGAAACCTCGCTTCCGTTTGCTGCCGACTTCCCCGTTGCCAGCAGGCTCTTCGCCGCCGTGAAGCCGTTGCGTTTCAATTCGAGGTTCAATTTCTGCGGCGTGCCCGACATGTTCAGCGCCACTACCACGCCGTGGCCTTTGTAAACCCGCAGGTAGGAGAGCACGTTCGCATCGCTCTCATTGATCGCGGTGTAACATCCATCCAGCAGCGCCGCGTCGGTGTGCCGCAGTTTCAGCACCTTCCTGTAGAACTCCAGCACCGAATCCGGATCCTTCGACTCATCCGCCACATTATGCGTCTTGTATGCCGGAGGCACGGGAAGCCACGGCGTTCCTTTGGAGAAGCCGGCGTTTTCGCTGCTGTCCCATTGCATGGGAGTGCGCTCGCCATCCCGTCCCTTTTCTTCCGGCCACCCCATACGCCCGATCGGATCCTTCACATCCTCCTTGCGCGTCGGCGGCGTGGTTTTCATTCCAATCTCTTCCCCGTAATACATGATCGGAGTTCCGCGCAAGGTGAGATACAGAGCCGCCATCAGCTTCGCGATCTGGTCGTTGTGCTGGCCGTCGCCATAACGGTCATAAGAGCGCACAATGTCGTGATTGCTGATCACAAACGTGGGCCAGCCGGTGGCCCCGTTCACTGCGGCAATCTGCTTGCGGAATTCCGCGGGCGACAGCTTGTTGACCATGGTGAAAAGAAAATCCATGGGCAGTTGAAGTTCGTTATTGCCTTGACCGTAATACTTGTTGAGTTCGGCGACGTCTGCCGTCCAGGTTTCGCCGATCAGCACCGCGTCATGTTCATCGGCGACCTTGCGCAATCCGCGCAGCACGTCGTGCACCTCAGGCAGCTTCTGGTTGTATTTGTTATCCTCGATCGGATCTCCATAGGCGTTCTTCCCGGGACTCTTGATGGGGTTGTCTTTCAGGTTCGGGTCTTCAAACAGAGTGTCGACCGCATCCAGCCGGAAGCCCGCCACACCGCGCTTGTACCACCAGCGCTCCACGTCGAACATCGCATCCTTGACGGCCGGATTGCGCCAGTTCAGATCCGGCTGCTCCGCATAGAAGAAATGGTAGTAATACTGACTCGTCGCCGGATCGAATTTCCACGCCGGTCCTCCAAAAATCGACACCCAGTTGTTGGGAGGTTTGCCGGGGCCTTTCCCATCCCGCCAGACATACCAGTCGCGGTGCGCGGAGGTGCGCGACGACTTCGAATCCAGAAACCATTTGTGCTGATCGGAGGTGTGGTTGACGACCAGATCAAGAATGATGTGGATGCCCCGCTTCTTCGCCTCGCTGGCCAGCACATCAAAGTCGGCCAGCGTCCCGTACATGGGATCGATGTCTTCGTAGTCGGAGACGTCGTAGCCAAAATCGACCTGCGGCGAAGGGAAGCAAGGTGTAATCCAGATCGCATCCACGCCCAAGTCCTTCAGGTAATCCAGCTTCGACGTAATCCCCTTCAGATCGCCGATGCCGTCATTGTTGCTGTCGGCAAAGCTGCGCGGATAAATCTCATAGAACACCGCATGCTGCCACCATTGATGGCCCTCCGCATCCACGGCATGGGAGGATGTCTGCGCGGCAGCAGTCAGCACAAAAACGCATACACAGACCAGCAAGCTCGCTATGCGTGAAATGATGCTCTTCATTTTCAGGGCCTCTATCGAAGATGGCACATAATCCGATTCCGAACGTTAGGTTGATTTCTAACCGGGGTCAATGCACGCCGGCACAACCGCACCACGACCCTATTTTGCGGCCGCCGGCGCCGGTTGATCCTGCTCTCTAGCCAACCGTTCCACCATATCCTTCGACAAACCGTGCAGCAATTCCAGAAAGGCAGCATTGGTCCAGCCGAAACCAACCACGTTCATCTCGTAACCAAGCTCCACGTGGGACTCAGAGGACCGGGTGACCACATTGTATTTCTCCCGAATGTTTCCGTCGCGGCGGAAATTTTCCGCCACCATGGACAGGAACTTGTAGGAAATCCGGTCGGCATCAGCATCGAATCCATAGCGGCGCAAGCCTTCGACGGCGAGCATTTCAATGTTTCCCCAGCCATAAGGCAGATCCCACTGGGCGCCCGTATCCTCCGCGCTCATCGCCAGACCGCCAGGTTTTTCAAGCGCCACAAGATTCTTCTCTACGGCTTTCGCCTGTTCGGCTGTAGCCAGCCCAGCCCATAGCGGATAAAAAGTGGTTGCGTAGCGATAAGACGACCGCTGCCCGGTCTGCCAGTTGTAGTCGAAAAAGAATCCGGCGTTCTCATCCCAAAGATAGCGTGCGATCAGCTTTTCTCTCTCGGCGGCGCGCTTGCTCCATTGTTCCGCATCGGCCGGATGGCCCAGCCAGCGGCTGATCTGCTCCAAATCCTTCTCGGTCTTATAGAGCAGGCTGTTCAGGCAAACCGGCGCATAGTGATGAGTCGCCGCGCCAAATGGCCCAAAGCGAAAGCTGACGTCGAATCCCGATTCCCGCATCGACCGGTCGCCCTTGTAGTAGTCGGAACTCAGCTTGAATTCCCGCTGCTTTTCGCACTCCGCGTGCGCCATCGTGGACGAAACGTCACACACCTGTAGCGTGTAGGCAGCGCCCGCAACCGGCTTCGTTGCTCCCGGCAGATTCCCCACAATGTAGTTCTCGGCTTGCGTGGGATGAAAAAAGAAATAAGTAGCGACTTTTCGGTAAAAACCAGCTTCATCTTGCACTGCTTCGGCGGGTGGACCTTCTCCGAAATCGTAGTAACGGGACAATCCCGTATCGCCCGCGAGGTGGGGATCGCGGTTCCACATTTCATAGTCTTTTTCAAGATCGGCGTAGGCTTTCGCCAGCCAAGCCGCATCCGGATGTCCTGACTTCTGCAGCGCGTCATACACGTCCACGAACATCGAACTCAGAAAAGGCGGCTGCGAACGAGTCAGGTAGTAGGTTCGGTTCGCATTGAGCATTGCGCCATAGTGCTCCACCTCAAAAAAGAAGTTGTCCACCATACCCCGCGCCAATTCGACCCGTCCTGCCCGCAACAGCCCGCGAATAATGAAGTAGCTGTCCCAGCCGTACATCTCGTTGAAGCGTCCCCCGGGCACGACATATTTGTTCTCGAGGTAGAGCAGGCCGTGGGGCTGGATCTTACTGGTGTCGACATCGCCGAGGCGATGAATCTCAACCGGCAAGTGTTCCACCTGCACATGGCAGTCGCGGGAAAGCTTCTGCAGCGCCTGCGGCCCGGCCATGCCCGCCGGCAAATACAGAACGGGAGCGCTTTTCATTTTGGGGTCGACGAGGCTCAGGCAATCGGTCATGGAACGCGTGAGTTTGTCCCACGCCGTTGCAATGTAGTCGAGGATCGGCCTGAGTTCCTGGCCCTGAGATGGAGTCGATTGCGCGGTCGCGGGAGTAAGAGCGAGGCTCCCGCACACAACTGCAGCGAGCACCAATGAGCGCAGAATAAGCGTCCGGAAGCTCAATGCCGCTCGGCGAAACATTTTCGAAACTCGAGTAGTCATCGGTTGCAGAGAAAGCCGACTTTTTCTATTGTAGTCGTCCGCCTAAGGCCTTTAATCCGAGCCAAGGCGCAAGTCCCGCCAGGCGCACAGAGGCGGCTTCGTAACTCTCGACGTTTTCGACAGCAACCTCGATGCCCAGGTCTGCCTCCAAAGTTGATGGCTTCCGCTACGGCCACGCCGTCTCTTAAATCCGCATCGCGACAGCAAACTGGCCAGAGACGATGGCGCAAGCTCGCCCTGATCCTGATCGTAACCGGCTGCGTATTCTGCGCCATTCTGCTGGTTTTGTGCCGGCGGGCATTTGGACGGGTCGCAGTTCTACAGGATTTACGGGAGGCGAGCGGAAGCCAGGTAGAAGTCCGTACCTTTCACCAGACCTATTTCCCTGTCCCAGGTTGCATTCTGGACGGTGTGATTTTTCGCCACGGTCCTCCCCAGACCAAACCTCTTATCACCATCGAAAAGGTAACCATCCGAGGCAGCTACCTTGGCCTGATTTCTACGCGAGTAGACCGGATCAACGCCGACAACATGCGCGTGTATATCCCGGCCTTCGGCACCGGAGAAGCTTTTCATACGACCCCGTCAAAAATTACGATAGACGAGTTTGTCGCTAACGGCGCCGCGGTTGAGTTTGCTTCGCACGATCGGGGCAAACCGCCGCTGCGCTTCGACATTTGGGAAGCCACGTTGCGGGACGTGGGAGCGCAACGACCTCTTAGCTACCGCGTGAAAGTGCACAATCCAGAACCGCCGGGCGAGGTCTCGGTCGCGGGAAGGTTCGGGGCATGGCATAAGGGCGATCCAGGAAAGACGCCGATTTCAGGCGAATATACTTTTGCACAGGCCGACTTGAGCGTATACAAAGGCATCGCTGGCAAGTTGTCTTCGACAGGAAAGTTTGATGGTACACTCCGTCATATCGACATCTCAGGCACAACGGATACTCCCGATTTCGAGGTGAAATCGGGCAAACATCCAGTACGGCTGACCATTGAATTCAGCGCTTATGTGGATGCTACGCGGGGCGATACGTTCTTGCAGCGCGTAGGCGCCAATTTCTGGAAAACTCATGTCGAGGCGGAGGGAAGTATCGCTGGTTCTCCTGATGGGAAGGGAAAGACTGCGCGAATCGATCTGGGAGCGAGCAATGCGCGGATTGAAGACATTCTGCGGCTCTTTGTCAACGAAAGCCGCGCACCGATGTCCGGCGCCGTGACTTTGCACGCCCGAACCGAGATTCCGCCAGGCAAGGAAGAATTCCTGAAAAAAGTGAAGCTGCACGGAACCTTCGGAATTGGGTCGGGGATGTTCTCCAAATCCTCCACCCAGGAAGGCGTGAACAAACTAAGCGCCGGCGCAAGGGGAGAAAAAGATCCGGTCGATCCCGAGACTGTGCTAATGGATCTCACCGGACAAGTTAGCCTGCTCGGGGGAATCTCCCAATTCTCCGATCTTTCTTTTGGCGTTCCCGGCGCGGCCGCCCGCATGCATGGAACCTACGATCTGCTCAGTCACAAGATTGACCTGCGGGGCCAGTTGCAAGTGGATTCGAAAATCTCGAACACCGAGAGCGGAGCCAAGGCCTTGTTCCTGAAGGCGATTGAGCCCTTTTTCAAGAAGAAGAAAAAAGGAGAAATTGTCCCGGTGCGAATATCCGGAACCTATGAGCATCCAACATTTGGCCTTGACCTTAGAGATAAGAAAGCACAGAAAGTGGCCCCGCCCGCGTCGAAGCCCTAAATACCTAGCCTGCACCACACGATTGAGAAGGAATTCTTGCCCTGCCTGTGATCCTCTGTGCCTGCCCTGATGAGTGAGGTCGAAGGGTCCCCGGTGGTTAAGGGTCTTTCTCACTCCAGCCGAATAAGCTACTTACTCACGCCCGCGATGGCCATGCCGAAAGCACTGCACGACGTGGTCATCCACCATGCCCACGGCCTGCATAAACGCATAGCAGATGGTCGATCCCACGAAATTGAAACCGCGCTTCTTCAGCGCTTTACTCATGGCATCGGATTGCGCGGTGCGCGGCGGAACTTGACGCTGCAACTTCCACAAATTCACGCGCGGACGGCCGTCCACAAATTGCCACACGTAACTGTCGAAACTGCCGAATTCTTCCTGCACCCGCAGCAGCGCCTGGGCGTTGCCCACCGCTGATGCGATCTTTAACCGGTTGCGTACGATGCCCGGATTTCTTAGCAACTGCGCGATCTTCCGCCGGTCGTAGCGGGCCACGCGCTGCGCCTCGAAGCCGTCAAACGCCGCGCGGTAGTTTTCCCGCTTGTTGAGAATCATCTCCCAACTCAGCCCTGCCTGCGCGCCCTCCAGGATCAGAAACTCAAAAAGCGTGCGGTCATCATGCTCCGGCACGCCCCATTCTTCATCGTGATAGCGAATCATCAACTCGCTGCGCGCCCATGCACAGCGAATTGGTCCCGTCTTTGAGGTGTTTGTCGGCATGAATGAAAGGGAGGCCTTAGCAGATAAAGCCGAATCCAAAACGCAAGCTTCAACGCAGGCTGGGAAGGCCTGCTCCACCCGCTTCACTGTTCAAGAGGCGCACTACTGCAGCTCGCCCTATTGCAGCGACTTCGGATCCGACTTGTTCTTCGGCGACTTTTTATTCAGCAGCGACACCAACTCCTTCGCAGAGGCGGGAATCGCAACCTTGTGGCCTACGATAATATCTTTCGCGTCCAGTTTCTTCCCGTACAGTTTTTCGTTGGCGCTGCCGTCGGAGCGCAGGGTTGAACCCTCCAGCGACACGCCCGCAAACAGCCCTCTGTTGCGCGAGTAGGAAAGAATCTCGGCCTGCATCACAACATCGGTAGCGCCCTCTGCCGTGCGGCCCTTGGGACCAGCCGCCGCCGAAGCGTCCGCCCCTAACTTCACTTTGCTCGACAGCAGCGAGCGCGCCCCATTCTGGTTCATCACCAGCAAAACAAAATCCGTGGCCTGCCCGCCCAACTGGAATCCGATGCTCACTCCTTCAAGCGCATACAGTGCCGGAGCTCCCCACGGCCCGGTATAGTGCGCGCCGCCGCGGCACACCATAACTCCGCGGCCATAACTGCCTCCCACTCCCAGAGCGCCCTTTTTTACCGAAGGCAGAATCACCACGCACTCCGCCTTATCCAGCAGATCCTGCGGAATGTCGTCGGGAACGTTCAGGATTTCTTTCAACACCTGTCCCGATTCCTTCACCCGCTCTTCTTCTTTTTCGTCGTTGGCGGCTGCGAATGCCGGAGCGGCAAACAAGCAAATGGTCAGAAACCACGCCGCAACCCTTCTCACCTTTATCTTGATCATCTTCAGCATAAGTTCCTCCGGATTCACTCCTGACCCACTGCCCTGCATACGGCCCAACTATCTTAGAACCTTTCGCAGGAATTGTAATTCCCGAGTTGTGGAAATCGGTAGCCTTTCTGGGTCATTTCCAAACAGCTGAAACCGCCCATCCCGCCGCTTTTTCAGCCATGACCATCCGAGTGCTCCTTTTGTAACTTGGCATGCAGCTTCATGCCCCTCTAAAGTCAATGAAGATTATGACGGATGGCTCTTCGGCCCGCGGCGTGCATCTAATAAGAAGGAGAGCCCTCTGGCCATGGGTAGGTGTGCAAAAATTGGACGGTTTGCGCATGAAGTACACGTTCTTCCATTATCGGCTGATCGCGCCGCTGCTTGCGGCTTTGGCCCTGGCCTGCGCATCCCCGGCTCTCGCCCAGTCTTATGCCAGCACTGCGGCCCCTGTCAGTGCCTCTGCTTCCGTTTCTGACGACGATCCCCAGTCCGGCTCGCTGCTCACCATTCACAAACGGGTGGATGAAGTTAATGTTCTGTTCATTGCCACCGACAAGCACGGCAAATTTGTCCGCGACCTCAGCCAAACCGATTTCGCCATTCTCGACGATCACAAACCGCCGCAGTCTATTCTCAACTTCCGCCGCGAGATCGATCTGCCCCTGCACCTCGGCTTGCTCATCGACGTCAGCGGATCGGTGCACAGCCGTTTTGATTTTGAGCAGGATGCCGCCATCAACTTCCTGCAGCACTCGGTTCGCGCCGGCTTCGACCAGGCTTTCATTGTGGGCTTCAACACCAAGAGTCAGATGTCCCAGGACTTTACCGACAACGTCGCGCTGCTCTCCGCCGGCGTGCACAAGCTGCAGGATGGCGGAGGCACCGCGCTCTACGACGCCATCTATCGCGCGTGCAAAGAGAAATTTTTGAAGGATCGTCCCGATCATCCCGTGCGCAAAGCGATCGTGATCGTGAGCGACGGCGAAGATAATCAGAGTGAAGTCAGCCGCGCCCAAGCCATCGAAATGGCGCAGCGCGCCGAAGTCATCATCTACGCCATCTCCACCGACGACAGCGGCCTCATCCTGCGCGGCGACAAAGTTCTCGAACAGCTCGCCGGCGCCACCGGCGGCCGCGCCTTCTTCCCCTTCAAGATGAAGGACATCACCCGCTCCTTCGCCGCCATTGAGGACGAACTCCGCAGCCAGTACATCGTCAGCTACAAACCCGCCGACTTCGACGCCGACGGCCGCTTCCGCTCCATCGAAATCTCCGCCCTGAAGAAAGACTTGCAAGTGCGCGCCCGCAAAGGCTACTTCGCGCCGCAGCAGTAGCAAACCAGTTCTCAGTTCTCGGAAATCCCAGTATCCACGCCTTACCTTGCCCCAACCGCCTTATATCGCTAAGCTACCTTCTCCTCATGGTCGGAGCCTGGGCTGACCAAATCTTGTCGGAGTCGCTCCATTTGTATCGCTGCTTCTTTCATCTGCTCAGCATATTCGTGTCCCTGTCGTGGAAGGAACCCTCCGTAATTCTCCAGCAGCAACCGGGAGTTCGTATTAATGGCAGTGATGTTGGAACGTGCCTGGCCCGAGAGGGCAGAGGTTAGTCTTTCCAGCTGCAAATCCCGTACTGCCAGCTCTTGTCTGCTCCGGGCGGCTTCTTCTCCCAGCAGTCGTCCGTGGTAGTGGATCAGCCAGAACAGACATGCCGTTAGCGCAAGCAGGCCAGAATTAGCGATAATGGTTGCCGACAAAACCTTTTTCAGTCCGGCAATTCTCTCGTTGTTGAATCTGGCGAAACTGCCGCTCTCCACCGAGGACAGCGAGGAAACAATACGGTGGACCTCATCCATATAGTTCTTACCTTCGTTCGTGTTGACGAGCATGAACGAGCGATGGCGATACCCCTGTTGCCGCAAACTGATAGACCGCTCCATTTCATCCTGCTTTGAATTGGCCAAAGACTCCAACTGCGACTCCAGCGATCGTTCCCCCTGCGCCCGATTCGCGAGCCTTGCACGAAGGCCTGCAAAATCGGTTCCGATCCTCCCCTTTGCGTCGGTATAAGGCTGAAGGTACGAAGGATCCGCGGTCAGGAGGTATCCGCGCTGACCTGTTTCCATATCGGTCAGGTCTTTCTGAACATTGGCGATGTCGGCCTGCATTATCGAGCTTTCCAGTGTGAGAGCCGCAATATTCTGCATCCGGTTTAGATGGTTGACCGAAAGATAGGCATTCCATGCCATGAAAACCAGTAGCGCGGGGACTCCGACTTGCAGCGCAGCTTTTCGAATCATCAAAATATTCCGCCCTTCACGTAATGTTCAGAACACCCTCAGTCGTGATTCGACTGGCTTTGCAAATCTCTTCCGCAACCTTGGCCGCTGCGTTGTTGCTGTGGACTGGACCTTCCGCTGACATGACCGAACTGGCAGCCAGAGTGAAAAGCACAGCATCCTCTTGCTTGTCGAAGTAAAGAACTACTTGATTTGCTGCCATGTGAGTCGCTCCTACTGATTGTTCTTAGGGATGATAGGCCGATTCAGCACGAGAACGAGGTTATCTCTTTTGGTACGCCCTGTTAGTAACCGAGTCATTACAGACCAGAATCACCAGAGAGACACTGAGACACCGAGAAAACCAAAGAAACAATCACGATTAGAGGTTTTTCTCTGTGCCTCTGTGCCGCTGTGTCTGTGTGGTGAAAGCTTTTATCGCGGCGGGTGCCCATTTCCCGCGTCTTTTGCGAGAAGTGGTCAGCAATACGATTGACTCAATGAAAAAGCGGTAGGCCGCCATCAGCGAAACAACGAGGGCAGCCCCCACGCGGGTGAATCCGAGGCTGCCCTTTCTTATTGACCGTCTCAGCAGCCGTTTTTCACACCGAACGTCGCCAAACCGGAGGACGGCACCCCGCCGGTTAGCCCGAGGATGCCCGTTCCGATGGTCCCCTTGCTGGCGTTGGCGGGAGCGAATATCACTAAGCCCACGGCCTCTCCCGTGGGCGAGCCCACTACGAAGTTCACAAAGATATTGTTGCCGATGACGTAGAACTCCCCTCCGGTGAGCGAGCCGCCATCGAAGCCCTCCAGCGTAGCCGTGCCGCTGTGCGGCCTGCCGAAGCTGCCATCGTCAGTCAGAACCAGGCAGAAATTTTGGTTGGCGCCCTTGATAGTGCCACCGATACCAGCCTTTACCTGAGTTTCGAGCACCGGATAGTTGCCGGTAAAGCTTTGCGCCTTCGCGGCGCTGGACGTTAAGGCGAAGGCCAGAATTGCCAACGCGGTTGCCATGAGTTTACTAATGTTCCTGATCATTTTTCCTATCTCCTAATCAAAATTGTAAGTTGGTGGCACTGCTCAAGATTTACCTGACGGGGTGCGACTAGTTGTCATGAAAATGTAAGATCATTGTAAGAAACTCTTCGATTACGCTCAAAAGAGTGTGCGGCTTTTGGAGGAAGTGTAGCCAAGGGGCTTTTCGCCTTACCCCTGAAACACTCCTCGAAAGAATCGTCGCACCGCCGGTGTTTCATTCTCGCCCCCTTTTTTCGCCGCAAATAGAAATCGCGGCCCCGATGAGGCCGCGACGTTTATACTATTCCGATTGTCATCCCGAGCGAAGGAAATGCTTCGCGAAAGCAGTCCCCGTTACACTCAATGATCAGCGGAGCGGTCAAAACGTGTAACGGCCAGTTCTCAAGTTGCATCTTCGAGCCGCGCGGCTCAGGAGAACTCGGCCTTGCGCCACGTTCGAAGGTTAACCGCGTAGAGCACAATACAAAATAGGTTCGCCGGAATCAAGCCTAGTTGCCCTGTTCTTAACCCGATGACGCAAATGATCAGGCTGTTGACGGCCGCTAGCACCCAGCCCGTCCAGCATTTTTTCCCTATCAGAATCGTCGAAAAAACCGTGAGCACACAAGACAAGCAGTCAAGCCGCCACACAAGTGAAAGCACTTCTAATCTCATATCCTCTATCTTGACTCGAAAGGAGAGACTCGTTCCGAGATCTCTTCTTGATTCATCGGCACTAGGCCGGCACGACTTTAGTCGTGACCGAACGCGAATTGGCCGGAGGCTCTTCCACTGCTGAGTGGTCGGCAAACTGGAGTTATCGGAGGCTGAAGGCGCTAAGGAAAGTGCTCAAGTGATGAAAAATCGCCGACATTGTCATGGAATCAATAGCGCTCATCGAGGGTTTTGAGCGCCATCGCCTGTTCTCAGGAACTTTTGTTCAATACGATACGGAGGTTCCTGTATTCTCCACTAGCGCGTCTCGGAGGAAACTATTCCCTTGCAGAGGGGGTTTCGTGCGCAAGATCGGATTAAAGGACTGTCCTTATTGCGGCAGGTCTGACGAAATATATTCTTCCAGACCGAGGAGTTGGCGGGATGAATTGTGTGTGATCCTCATCCTCCAAGTTGTGAGATGCCATGGATGTACGCGTCGTCATTACCGTCCGTTGTTCTTGCCGCCGGTGCTTCCCCGCCCCAGGGGCCATTCAAAGCTGTGATAGCGATGGAGCCCTGTAACTGACTGTTGTAACGTCGCCCTTACGCAAGACTTGGTTAATGGGAGATCGCCTTTGGGCTTTGAGGGTCAATGCCGCTGACGCCAATCTGCAACGAAAAGATCACCGAAGGGTGCGTCTCGCCGCCGCAGGTCGTCTTTCATCCTGAGCCGGAGTATTCCGAGGAGGTGCGGGAGGCGAAGTACCAAGGCACCTGCATCATCGGACTCATTGTGGAGGCCGACGGCAGCACCAGTCATGTCACTCTGATCAGCGGGGTGGGAATAAGGTCTGGACGAAAAAGCAGTGGATACCGTCAAAAGGTGGAAATTCAAGCCCGCCACTAAGAACGGAAAGCCGGTGGCGACCCAGATCGTGGTCGAAGTGGATTTTCACTGCACTGAGGTGCTAACTAAATCATTGTTGAAACATCGCCTTAACACTCAATGACTGGCGGTGAAAACGTGTAACCGCCTGATTACGACAGTTATCCATGTTCAAAATGACAGATAACTAGAAGCTTCACCTCTGCCAGCAGGTAATTGTCTTTTCCTTCTTTACCCTGGAGCAGTCCAAAACGAAAGTAGTTTCAACTGTGGTGGGTTCGTGATTTGCCACGAACGGGTCTATTGTAACCTTGATAGTGACCTCTCCATGAACATGCGCTGCCCTTGCAACTTCCGTGTTTTCAGGTTGCACGCCGCGAACAAGATGCTCTTTCAGCGAACCAGTTATGACGCCAAATCGCGCACTCATTTGACCTTTGGAAGGGGTTTTGAGTGTAATGGCCTGTGGGTGTTGAAAAAGTCCAGTTTCTTGAAAAAAAGCGGAAATTTTGGGGATAGAAAATGTCCAGGATAACCGAGAAAGTCGTTTGTAGGGCATCCTAGCGTGATTTTATTTTTGTGAATTTCGCGGTTGGGAGTTTTTCAACAGCCACGCCTGATTACATCAGCTATCACGCGGCTGAGGTCGGCGCGATGCAAAGAAAGGCCGCCGGTGAAAGGCGGCCTGTATTCTTTAATTCCGAACAGCTCAGAAGTCTTACGGCTTCACTTGAAAGGCCACGTTACTCAGGAGCGTGCCGCCGGGTGTCGTCACCTGAACTGTTCCGCTGGTCGCGCCGATAGGCACAGTGGTTGTAATCTCGGAACTGCCGACGACAGTAAACGTCGCCGCGGTGCTGTTAAAAGTGACGCTGGTGGCGCCTGTTAGATTGTTGCCGAGGATAATGATGTTCGCTCCCACCTTGCCTGAAGTGGGCCGTGTTTCCACGAATGGGCCTAGCCCCACCGACAGGCTAAAAACCGTGCCATGGTGGGCGGGCCCGCCCTTCGAGGTTGTCCCATAAATGGCCCCATCGGTTCCCTGAACCAACCAAGCGGGCTGGTTGCCGTCAGTCGAGTCGAAGTTGTGCAGCGTCGTCAGCGTACCCGCTGAGTTGGTCTTGAAGACCGTTCCTGGGCCGAAGATCCCGCCATAGGAAGTTGTGCCGTAGAGATTGTCGTCGGTAGCTTGGATCAGTCCGACATACGGGAATGCGCCGTCGGTGCATTTCGTTTGGGCGCAAAAACTATACAGCGTTGTCAGAGTGCCGTTGGGAGTGATTTTGAAGACCGTGCCGTAATTGCCAGTTCCGCCAAAGTAAGTTGTGCCGTAAAAGTTGCCGTCGGTGGCTTGTACCAGCCCCGACGGAGCGGCGACACCTAGGCTAAGTGTCGTCAGCTTGCCCCCTGGGGTGATTTTGAAGACCGAGCCGTTACACCCGCCGCCAGAGGTGGTTGTACCGTAGAAGTTCCCGTCGATAGCTTGAAGTAGGCCTGCGGCAGGGCAGGTGCCTTCGGTGCTGTCGAATCTGTGCAGCGTGGCGAAGTTCCCCGCCCGAGTGATTTTGAAAATCGTTCCGCAGCCGAAAGGCGCATTGCACGTAGTATTCCCGGCATCGAGGGCTGTCCCGTAAAAGATACCGTCGGTAGCTTGAACGAGTCCTGCCCTAGGATTGGCACCGTCACTACAGTTCGCTTGAGCGCAAAAGTTGTAAAGCGTCGTCAGAGCCCCGGCGGGAGTAAGCTTAAAGACCGTTCCACAGCCGAGGCTACCGCAGATGGTGAGATTACTGCCACTGCCGCCAGAGAAGGTTGTCCCGTAAAAGTTCCCATCGGTAGCTTGAACCAGCTCTGCAGAAGGAAAGCCGCCGTCAGCACAATTGGGTTGGGCACAAAAGTTGTACAGCGTCGTCAGAGAGCCTTTGGGGGTAAGCTTGAAGACCGTGCCGCACCCGCCAGCAACAAGGCAATTGCTGCTGGCTCCGCCTTCACTTGTCCCGTAAAAGTTCCCGTCGGTGCCTTGGACGACAGAGCCGGGAAAAGCGCCGTTACGACCGTTGAAATCCACCAGAGTCTTAAAGGTCTGTGCGGGCGAGGCAGCCGCCGTGGCAGCACAGAGCAGAAAGACTCCGCAGGCGCTTCTCCATCCGCTAAGTTTGGCCACGCAACGCCATTTTGGGCGGTACTCCGAGAGTTTCTCGGTCCTCATATCGGCTCCTGTCAGAGAGGACATATCGCCGCCAGAGTACTACCGACTTTGAGAGTCTCGGCCCAACTTCTGGGCGGATAGAAATGAAAGACCTATAGAAGAGGCCGCCGCTTCTGCGAAGCATGCACCCGACGAAAACAATTGTCAATGTGCAGGAGTCTGCGGTAGTGGGTCAGTCTGCTGACCCACTACCGAGTCTGCACATGGGCCAGCATGGTTGCCGAAATATCGCCTTATCACTCACATTGCCAGAACCAGGCCGTCACAGGGCAGCTACACCGGTGGGGTGACCGACATATCGCTGCTCGCCCTCGTTTGCGCCCGCGCCCCCTCTGTGCTAACGTCCCATTGTTTCCAGATTAAGATTCCAAGATCAAGATTCCAGGATCAATCCTCCGCCCCCCAAGGAGACGCTCATGGTCGGCATCATCTTCCTCGTAATCCTCGTCGTCATCGCCGTCGTGCTCATCGGGATGTACAACAGCCTGGTGCAGTTGCGGGTGCGCTGCGACTCTGCCTGGTCTGACATTGACGTGCAACTCAAGCGGCGGCACGATCTGATCCCCAACCTGGTCGAGACCGTCAAAGGCTACGCCTCGCACGAAAAAGGGACGTTCGAAAACATTGCCAAGTTCCGCTCCCAGGCCATGCAGGCCACCACGCCCGAAGGCAAGGCGGTCGCCGAAAATCAGCTTACCGGAGCGCTGAAGAGCTTGTTTGCTGTGGCCGAGAATTATCCTGAGTTGAAGGCTTCAGAACAATTCACCCAACTGCAGGCATCTCTGAGCGAGACGGAAGACTCGATCCAGAACTCGCGCCGCTATTACAACGCCGTAGTGCGCGATCTGAATACAAAGATCCAGTCGTTCCCGACGAATATTATTGCCGGCATGTTCAACTTCACCGCCCGCCAGTTCTTCGAAACCACCGACGCCGCCGACCGCGAACCGGTCGCGGTGAAGTTCTGAACGGCCAGCTATGGTTCGAGCAGCACGAGGCCGACGGCAGGTATTCACGTCTGGCTTGTTGCTGTGTCTTTTCATCGGCGTATAAGTCCCGCAGAGCTGAACGCCCGCAAAGACCAACCGGTGGAGGCGGTGATCGTGCGCAGCGGTCAGGAGCCCATCGTCGTCAACCTGGACATTCCAAGCCCGGAGGACGCGCCCGACAATCCACAAGAACGATGCCGTTTCACTCTGCGCCGGGAAAGCGGTGAGCGCGCCAATTCTCCCGCAATCCCGGCTTGAGTAAAATCCTATTGCCGAGCCTTAGCCTTCGCTCTGTTTTTGGCCGCCGGCCTGGCGGTTTTCCCGGTCCCTTCTTGCTGCAGCAGCGTCAGGGAATCCGCGGCGTTGAACGGGTATTCGCGGACCGACCTTTGCCCCGTGGTGCTCAGGGTAATGTCTACGCGACGATTGCTTGCCAGTAACACGGTCTGCAGTTTGGCCAGCACTCTCTGCCGCTGCTCTGGAGTCAACTCCGGGTTCTTCTCAACCGCATCTCTGACCTGGTCCTCGGTGAGATTTCGCTGCTGGCCAAAGGCTTTGGTTTCGAGGTTCGCGGCAGGAACGCCGTGCTCGATCAGGAAGCCTTTAACGCGCTCAACGCGCCGTTCCGACAGCGCCTGGTTGTACTCCACCGAGGCCCGCGGGTCGGCGTGGCCTTCGAGAGTCAGATGCGCGTCCGGCTTGGTCTCGAGATACTTCTTGAAATCTTCTGCCAGCGAAATGAGCGTCTGCTCCTGGCTGGTCAGCAAGCCGCCGTTCGGCCTCGCGATCCTCGGTTGAGCCGTCGGAAAGTAAATGCTGTGCAGTGCAAGCCTGGCTTCCAGGCGCAAGAACTCAGGCGATGGTGGCGGGTTCTCCACCATCACCTGTGCGCCGGCCTGAGTGTTCAGCCCGCGCGAGTCGCTGCAGCTCGCATTTACCGTGATCGGCCCCGCGGAAGCACCGGAAGTATCCAGGGTTGCGTCGCTCCCGCTCCTGCTCGAAACCCGGCCGCCGCTCGCGGTCCAGCCGCCGACCGTAACTGGAGCGTTGTCCGGACTGCTGCAAGTGCAACTGATAATCGAAGACACGCCCGTCTGAACGTTGGTCGGGCTGGCGAAACAGGAAACCACTGGCGGATTCTTCGGTGGCTCCTTCACGGCGAAAGTCGCCATGCAGCTCGCGTCGCCACCCCTCGTCACATGAGGATCTGAAATATGGGCGGTAACGGTGTAACTGCCGCCTGCCATGCCACCAGTGTCGAGACTCGCAGTGTTGTCTTTGCCGCGAATCGTGCCGCCGGTGCTGGTCCATGTGTAATTCAGCGAATGCCCGGGATGGAAGTTGCTTCCGGCCGCAGTTGCTGTGGCCGGTTCGCCTACCATCAGTTCGCTCGGCTGGATGGCGCAACTCGCCGAAACCAGCGGCCCGGCGGCTTCAGGTCCAAACAGGAACACCAGCCCGCTTTGCAGCCTTGCCCCTCTCACATCCGTGGCCGGAACCACCGATCCCGGACCATACTGATGGTTCGAGAACGCGAAGTCGGCTCGGAACATGCGCCAGGCAATGTGCCGATTCAAGTTCAGATCCAGACCGCCTCCGGCCATGAACCCGAAGCGGTCATCGTTCCCGAAGACCTCCGAGGTCAGGCGATGCCCTCCCACGAGGCCTTCGAGAAATGGCGAAAAATGGCGGCCGCGAAAAGTTATCTTAGGCCCCGCCGAGACGTTGAAGAATTTGGCGTCGTCGATTCGCATGGCCGTTCCGCCGCCCTCACCGCTGCTCAGATTTCCGCTGATGTCGGCGGTCAATCCAATCCAGCGGTTGAAGTCATAGGTGACGCTGGCGCCCAAGCCCCGCGGATTCGACTCCAAATTGGCGCTCACCGGAAGCACTCCCCCCGGAAGCAACCCGTGCACATCGGTGCCGGGATATATAAAAGAATATCCAACGTACAGCTCCCATTTCGGCGCAGGCTGATCCTGTGCCGCTGCCAGCGTGCCCATGCTGCACAAGAGAACAGCTACCGCCAACCAAAGAAATGCAAACCAGCCACGAACGTTTTGCGAGTGCGATGACATATGACAATTTCTCCAGGAACAAGACTTGAAATTTGCTTCTTGAACCGGGAGTGAGCCGGCCGCAAGCCGGCTCACCCCCGAACGATCCAAAACTCACGGGGCGGTAACCGTATTGCTGTCCAGCGTGACCGCAGCATTGCGGGCCAGCGCTCTGCCGGTTAGTGTGGCGCCGGTATCGAGCGTGATGGCTTGCAGGGCTATGATGTTTCCCTGGAAGATCGAGTTCGTCCCCAGGGTGGCTGAGCTGGCCACCTGCCAAAAGACATTCTTGGCCTGAGCGCCACCGGCCAGGATCACCTGTGTGCTCCCCAGCGTCGTCAGCGTAGACCCAATCTGGAAGATGAAGACGGCATTCGCGTCGCCCTGCCCGTCGAGCGTGACGTTGCCGGCCGAGAGCATGACCGTGCTCGAGGTCTTGTACAGGCCCGGCGTGAAAGTCAACCCGCTCATATCTCCAGGCAGAACCGCTGCGTTTGACAGCCCAGCGGAGTAGACATACGCCGTGGTCAGATCCAGTTGCGCCTGCGCCGCGGTTGAGTCGGTGATGTGCATGACCGCCGGCGAAACCAATGTTCCCGGCGGGAACCCCGTGACCGCGCTTCCCGGGCTTAGGCCGAGATCTCCACCCGTAATGATGGTCGGCCCCGTGTTGGTGACGGTCGAGCCCGCCAGAACTTCGAACAACGCGGCTGAGCCCAGCGGCACCGGAGTCTGACATGCCTGCGTGGCCGTGGTGAAACTCCAAACGTAGTTGCTGGCCAGCCCGTTGCCGGAAGGATCCTGGGCTCCGGTGGTAATCGTGGCGGTATAGAGCGTGTTCAGCGTGAGAGCGACTGCCGGGGTGAAGGCCGCAATCTTCGCGGTTCCATCCAGGGTGACTGCTCCGGTCACAGGCGTCACGCCCGGTCCCGCCAGGGTGAAGGTTGTCATGTTGATCGTGCTCGGTTGCATCGCCTCACTGAATGTGGCCGTGACCACGGTGTTGGGACAAACGCCAGCCACCCCATTCGGTGGGGTGACAGAGATCACCGTGGGCGGCGGTGGCGCCGCGCACGCTGCGGCTGCCGTCATAAAGGTCCATACATAGTCGGTCGCCAGCGCGTTGCCGAACGCGTCTTGTGCTCCGGTCGTAATGGTGGCGGTGTAGAGGGTGCTCAGCGCGAGAGCGCTGGCCGGTGTAAACGTGAAAATCTTGTTCGTTGAGTCGGCGGTGACTGTCCCGGTCACGGGCGTCGTGCCCGGCCCCGTCACCGTAAAGGTTGTTGTGTTAATGGTTGCAGGATTCATCGCCTGCGGAAAAGTAGCGGCAACCAGTGCGTTGGGACACACCAGGGTGGCGCCGATAGGCGGAGTTACGGAAACCGGCGGAGCCGGCGGCAGACACGGATTCGCGCCCGTGCTGAAGGTCCACACAACATTACTGGCCAGCGCATTGCCCAGCAGATCCTGGGCTCCGGTCGTAATCGTGGCTGTATAGATCGTGCTCAAAGCGAGACTGCTCGCCGGGGTGAAGATCGCCGTGTTGGTCGACGCGTCGTAGGAAACTACTCCGGCCACCGCTGCAGTGCCCGGCCCCATCAGCGTGAAGGTCGTGCCATCGATGGTTAAAGGGTTCATCGCCTCGCTGAAAGTGGCGGTGACGATGGTGTTGGGACAGATAAGTGACGCACCAACCGGAGGGGCCACGGAAATCACTGTGGGTCCCGGCGGTGGCGCTGTACATGGCGCGGCCGCGGTGGTGAAGGTCCACACATAATTACTGGGCAGCGCATCCCCGAACGAATCCGTGGCGCCGGTAGTAATCGTCACCGTATAAACGGTGCTCAGCGTGAGAGCGCTGGACGGGGTAAATGTGAAAATGGTGTCAGTTACATCTGGCGTAATCGTTCCAGTTACGCCGGGGCTTACCGTAAAAGTTGTCGCGTTGAGGGTCGAAGGATCCATCGCCTGCGGAAAGGTGGCAACGATTACCGTGTCGGGACATGCTCCGGAGGACGCGTTGGGAGGGGTCACCGTGGTGGGTGGACCCGGAATCAGACAAGGATTGGCTTTGGTCGTGAAGCTCCATACAAAATTGGCGGCCAGAGCATTGCCGTACATGTCCGTGGCTCCGGTCGTGATCGTGGCCGTATACGCGGTGCCGAGTGCGAGCGTGGCCGTTGATGTAAGGGTCGCGGTATCGCTTGGCGCATCGTAGGTAACTACTCCGCTCACAGCGGCCGCGCCCGGCCCCGTCAACGTAAAGGTCGTGCCGTTGATCGTTGCGGGGTTCATCGCTTTGCTGAAGGTGGCGGTAACTAGCGTGTTGGAACATGCGCTGGCAGTAGCAAGAGGGGTTACGGAAATTACTATAGGTGGAGTTACGATCTGGTTGGTTCCTGCCTTGTCATGGTCGCTGCATCCGGCGCTGAAAACCAATAGAAACGCCGCGAACCAAATCATAAGATCGTTGTATCTGCGCATGACCTTCATCCTTCTTCTCCTCGACTTCACTGCCGCCGCGATTACTCGGCTCTAGTCCGCAAACTAATCTGCGGCGGTGACGAATACAAGGACTTCGGTCACTTCAAATGGTCGTAGCGTCCCATTTTGGAATTACAGTTACGTGGCGCGAAGGCGTGCATGCGCCTCTCAGCGAGGCGTTCGGCACGATTCAATCGCAGTTTGGAGGCTGTAAGTAGTTTGCGTCGGAAGGTTTTTCGAGGAGTAGAAAGCAGACTAAGCGTCGTACACGTGACTTTTATTTCTTCGGATTAATGCGAGCCAGACGCGGGCGCAGCCGGCCGGTGTTCCGGATAGAGCCGGTCAAACTCCGGATCGTCATGCAGAAGAACCAGGTCGGGATCGCGGCGCGCCCACGCGGAGTCCCTGAACCCCCCTTCCCAGGCTTTACGCAGGGCATCCATTGCTTCCGGCTTCCGGTTCAGTTTGCAGTACAGGCAAGCCGCGTTGTAAAGAATCGACACTTCGTTGGCGCGCAAGGTAACCGCCATGTTGAGTTCGCGCAAGGCGTCGTCCGCGCGCCCCACATGAGCGTAGTCGGACCCCAGCAGGATGCGTGCCCGCGGATCTTCGGGCACTTGTTTCAAGTGGTTTTCGAGCGCCGCCATCCTGCGCTGGCGCATGTTGCGAATCGCCTCATCTTTGCCCATGGCGCCCAGTGCGTTCAGGATCGGCACGTAGACGTTGTAGTCCTCACCGCTTGCTTCCACGGCGGCTTCCGCAACATCCAGAACTTCCTGGTAGCGTCCCGCGGCGAACAGCGCGCGGCACAGCAGGTAATGAGCGCCCTCGCAGTCGCGCTTGCGCTCGATGGCCTTCTTGGCCATGCGCACGGCTTCGTCATGCAGTTCAGCTGCGTAGAGCACCCAAGCCTGGCTGACCTGCACTTCGGGCAAATCCCAGCGCAGCGCCAGCGCCCTGCCGGAGGCCTCCCGCGCACGTTCCACCCAAACCTGATCGCGGCTGAAGTTGCAATAAAACATGGCGCAGGCATTGGCGCTGGCGGCGTAGGCAAGTGCGAAGCTGGGGTCAAGCGCCACCGCGTTTTCGAACATCTGCAGGGCAAACTCAAGATCCTGACGGGTCTGCCGCCGCGCATAGCGCTTGCCCCGCAGGTAGAGATCGTAGGCCTGCAGGTTTTCCGTGGGTTTGACGGCTAAGGCCTCGAGTTCCTCCGGGGAAAGCGTCACCCGCAGCGATTCTGCGATTCGGCGGGCCATCTCGTCCTGAACTTCGAAAACGTCTTTCATCTCGCGGTCGAAACGCTCCGACCACAGCGGAAAATCCGTGCGCGTATCCACCAGCTGCGCGCTGATGCGCAGCCGGGCTCCCGCCCGTCGCAACGTGCCGGTGAGGACATACGCTGCCCCCAACTGCTGGCCCACCTGCCCCGGAGTCACCTGCTTGTCCCGGAAAGAAAGAACGGTAGGCCGCGAGAAGATGTTCAGTCCACGAATCTTCGAGAGTTCGGTGATCACATCCTCGGTGATGCCGTCGCGCAGGTACTCGTCTTCCTTGGCGCCGCTCAGGTTTTCAAAGTAGAGAACGGCCACGGATTTTTTCGTGGGCTTCTGGATGCCGGAATCCGATTCGGTCTTCTCCCTCGTGCGCCGTGCGCTGGATTCGAGATCGCGCTTGAGCCGGATGAAGTCTGTCTTCAGCTCCGTGGCCGTCTGGCAGCGCAGATTCCGGTCCTTCTCCAGCGTCTTCTCCAGGATGCGTACAAAATCGGCGGGCAGCAGAGGATTCAACTCGGCAGCCGGCCGTGGGTCGCGGTTCAGGATGGCGTCGAAGATCACCGCCGAAGTGTCGCCCGGAAAAGGCAGCGTTCCGGTAGCCATCTGGTAGAGCACTGTGCCCGTCGAAAAAATATCCGTGCGCGCGTCCACCAACTGCCCCCGGGCCTGCTCCGGCGACATGTAGGAAACCGTACCCACGACCGCGCCCGGTGAAGTCAGTTCGTTTCCGAAAGCCACGGTCTCCCCCTGCTCGACCGCTGCGCCCTGCCCGCTCTCGCTACGGCTCACTTTCGCCAGGCCGAAGTCAAGAATCTTCACTTGCCCGCGCTCGGCAAGAAAAATATTCGCCGGCTTAATGTCCCGGTGCACGATCCCTTTGGCGTGGGCCGATTCCAGCGCATCGGCGATCTGGAGTCCCAGCGGCAGCAGCTTGTCCATTTCCATGGGCTGCCGGCCCATCTTCTGCGCCAGAGTCTCCCCCTCCAGCAACTCCATCACAATGAAGTGCCGGCGCTCGTGCTGCTCAATCGAGTGAATCGTGCAAATGTTCGGATGATTCAATGCCGAGGCGGCCCGAGCCTCGCGCTGGAACCGCTCCAGCAACTGGCTGTCCTGCGCCATTTCCGGCGGAAGAAACTTCAGCGCCACGCGGCGGCCCAGCTGCGAGTCGGCAGCTTCATAAACCACGCCCATTCCGCCCGCACCCAGCTTGCGCAGAATCTTGTAGTGGAGGAGCGACTGGCCGATCAACTGATCCTGACTCATAGCATCCTGGGTCATAGCATCCTGGGTCATAAGCGTCGCTCGATGGTAGTTATTACAATGAAACAGGTCAAGCCAAGACATGTGAAGACAACCGCGTCGGCTTGCTGGACCCGCGATACCTTAGCATGAAAATCAGCGCGCATAGGACGTTCGTGTAGGCCGTGCGCCACTAAAGGGCCATTGACGAAATAGCACTCCCGTACTAGCGTTCGGATTGCGCCGCTTTCCAAAGGAACTCAATACCCTCGTTCAGCAAAGGTGACTGGCCGCGCCTCTGCTCCTCACCTCGTTGCGGCGCGTTTCAGACCCTAGGGCGCGGCCCATCAAATACGAAAACGAATCTCTGGGCAGAATTCCAGGGACGATCTCCGTTCTCGGGGAACCGCCGAATCACGCCCAGGAAGAATGACGAGACATTCCATGAAAGCCACTCGTCCCCGGCGCACGACAGGAGCTCAATATGAACAGGATCAGGATAAAGACGGTCGCAATCGCGGCCTCCAGGCAAGTGTGTCTGTTGTCCATCGTCGTGCTGCTGGCCGCAGGAGCCTGCTTCGCCAAAGCTGCGGTCTCACTCTCGCGCAAGAGCGGCCCACCCACTAGCAAATTGCTCGTCTCCGGGAGTGGCTACAAGCCCTACGCCGAGATTGATATTTATTTCGACACCAAGGACGAGGCCAAGGCTATCGCCAACGGCTCAGGATCGTTTTCCAAGATCGCCATTGAGGCGCCTGCCTCGGCTTTGCCGGGCAAACACTTTGTCAGCGCGGTGCAGCGTGCAGGGGACACTGGGGCGCAAGCGCCGTTCCTTGTCAACACTAACTGGAGCCAGTACGGCTTCACGCCAGACGGCACACGCCTGAACCCCTACGAAAACGTGCTCAGCCCCGGCACCGTAGGCGCGATTGACGAACGGTGGAACTTCACCACGGGCGGTGCTGTGGCATCCTCACCCGCGGTGGTCAACGGCGTGGTGTACGTCGGCTCGTACACAGATAACGATGTCTATGCCCTAAACGCTGCGACCGGAGCCAAGTTGTGGAGCTTCACGACGGGCAGCGTGGTGGCCTCCTCGCCCGCTGTGGTCAACGGAGTGGTGTACGTCGGCTCGGAGGATCACAATGTCTATGCCCTGAACGCCACGACCGGCGCTGAGTTGTGGAGCTTCACCACGGGTTGGGATGTGTACGCATCGCCCGTGGTGGCCGACGGGGTGGTGTACGTCGGCTCGTTCGATGAAGATGTCTATGCCCTAAACGCTGCGACCGGAGCCAAGTTGTGGAGTTTCACGACGGGCGGTGCTGTGGAATCCTCGCCCGCGGTGGCCAACGGCGTGGTGTACGTCGCGTCGATCGAACCAGCAAATATCTATGCATTGAACGCCGTGACCGGCGCCGAGTTGTGGAGCTTCACCGCGGACGGTTCGGTGTACTCCTCGCTCACCGTGGCCAACGGCGTGGTGTACGTCGGCACGTACGCTGACAATAATGTCTATGCCCTGAACGCCACGACCGGCGCCGAGTTGTGGGGCTTCACCGTGGGCGGTTATGTGAACTCCTCGCCCGCCGTGGCCAACGGAGTGGTGTACATCGGCTCATTAGATAACAATGTCTATGCCCTGAACGCCACGACCGGTGCCAAGTTGTGGAACTTCACCACGGGCGGTGCTGTGTACTCCTCGCCCGCTGTAGCTAACGGCGTGGTGTACGTTGGCTCGGACGATAATGATGTCTATGCTGTGAACGCCGCAACCGGCGCCGAGTTGTGGAGCTTCGCTACAGGCGGCTCTGTGCAATCCTCGCCCTCCGTGGCCAACGGCGTGGTGTACGTCGGTTCGAACGACAACAACGTTTACGCCTTCGGCCTGAGCGGCGCGGCGGGGACAAACGTTTTGGCAAAGCAAGAGGCGGCTTCCCATCCTCCCGACTTACGAACTCTTCGTCCTGACTTCAACCTCAAAGTGTCCCAGCCAGCTGCAATAAGGGGTGATACAGACTAAATATCGGCTGGTTCTCTTCCTCTCAATCTCAGTCTTGAGGTCGGGAACCAGCTTTCGATGGGAACAGGAGCCGTTCAGCAAAAGTTGCTTGACCCCGTTCTGCTCCTCAACGCGGGTGTTACAGACCCTCGGGTTCGAAAATTTTGGTGGAGGTTAGTCTTATGAAAATCGCACGCAACTGTTTTTCCCGTAGCAACTTGAAATGGGCCTTGGTGCTCTTTTGTCTGATCGCAACTACCGCGTTTGCGGGGACCCCGAAGTGGGTAGCCGCCACCAGCGCTGGAGGCACCGGGAGTGATTTCTCCTGGGCAGTGAAAGTCTCGCCTGACAATCACCAATACATCACGGGCAGCTTCACCGAAACCGCAACGTTTGGAAGCACCACTCTTACGTCCGCAGGCGGCCTGGACATCTTTCTTGCCAAGTACGCTGGACCCGGCGACCTGCTCTGGGTCGTACAGGCAGGCGGCTCCAGCGACGATTCCGGGCAAGATGTGGCGTTCGACGGAGACGGCAACGTCTATCTGACCGGCAGTTTCACCAACCTCGCAACCTTCGGCTCAACCAAGGGCGCAACCATAACCGTGACCGGTACGGGAGTGACCATCTTCCTCGCGAAGTACACCTCTTCCGGCGCTCTCCTCTGGGTGCAAACCGGCGCTGCACCCTACGCGCAGCAAAACAACACTCTGGGCGTGGCCGTGAACGCCGCTACGGGCTCGGTCTACATAGCCGGCACAAGCCAGAACGACACGACGTTTTCTTCGGCGAATGGGACGGTGAATACTGTCCCTGGCGTCGGCACGTGGCATATGATCCTGGCCAAGTACGATACCAACGGCAACTTCAAGTGGGGCGAAACCAACGCAGCCGAACCGAACAGCATTTCGTACGCGGTCGCGGTCGACGCGAGCGACAATGCCTACGTCACCGGCTGGCTTGAGGACACAACCACCTTCTGCAGCAACGACGGTGAGGACATAACCGTCACCGGCTTTAGTCCTGCTCAGACTACCGGGGACTATCCCGATGACGCTTTTCTGGCCAAGTACGATCGCAACGGCAACGTCAGGTGGGTGAACCACATCGGCGGATACAAGGGCGAAGGAAGCTCCGTAGCGGTAAGCCCCAGCGGCGACATTACCCTGGTGGGCTTTGTCGGGAACATCAACTACGGCTCGGCCGGAGAGGCTGAGACGATCGTCACATCTCTGCCGCCTGGGAAAAATCTCGTTCTGGGTGGCGGCGTTTTCACCAATCCTTTTACTCGGGACGTTTTGATTGTGACCTACGATGCCGCGGGAGTGCTAAAGAGCGCTCAGCGGCACGGCGGCAGCGATCAGGCGGTCGCCACTGGAATGGCCTACGACCTCGCCGGCAATCTGTACGTGAGCGGAGTCTTTCTCGGGACGACGAATCCGATAACTCTTTTTGTCGAGAAATTCTCAGGCAAAAAGTTGCTCTGGCAGAAAGCCGCAGGAAATGCCGGGGAATGGAATGACAATAACACCTTGATCAGTCCAGCGGTGTCCGTCGATAGCGCCGGCAAAGTCTTTGTGACCGGCGGCTATGAAGGTACGGCGTCGTTTGGAGGGATCAACCTGGAGAGCCCCGGGCCCTCCAGCATATTCTTGGCAGAATTGGCGCCCGACTCGGATTAGTTGGCGCCAACTCTACCTCGCGGGGCGGGTCAGCCTGAGGGGGCGGGCCCGCCTTTGGTTCCGTCGGCACGATCATAACCGAGGCTGCCCCACGCGTCGCAATTTTTCGAAGCAACCTGCCCTGAGCGTAGCCGAAGGATGGTCACCACTGCACCAAAGTCCTTGGTTGAGATTACCTGCCGGCGATCTCGAGCGACCCGAGCCTCGCGCTGCAACCGCCCCAGCAACTGGCTGTCCCTGCGCCGTTTCCGGCGGAAGAAACTTCATTCGAGCCGTCAAGCCGATGACGCCCGGTTTCCGGGTAGCCCGTGACTCGGGCAAAATCGAGGCCTCCACTCAAACCCTCGCAGCACCGCGCTCAGTTCTGACTTGGTCCCAGGTATTGATCGAGCCAGTTCGTGGATTCCTTAATCAGCTCATTGCGGGGAATGTTGTGGCTCGTTTCGTAGACCAGATGTTTCTTCTGGTCCTTCTTTGATCCCAGCATCTGGTAGAAGGGCTCCTGAGTCGAGTCCACGGGAAAGAAGAAATCGTAGCGCCCGTTGAGCATCAGGACCGGCTGCTTCACCCGCGAGATGAAGTTGATGACGTCTACTTCGGGAAGCGAGCGTTGGAAGCCGAGGCCGCCCAGCGCAAGGATACAAGCTTTAATGCGGGGCTCAACCGCCGGGACGATTGCGCCCATTTCCGCTCCCCAACTATAGCCATAGTAAGCGATCTTGTTGTGGTCAAGTTCGGGGCGTGTCTGGACGTAGTCGATGGCTCGTGAGGCGTCCTTCACCCACATCACGACGTGGTCGCGCCAGGTGTTGCTGGTGTTGGCCGTATCGTTTTCCATGCCGTCGCCGCGCTCGTACGTGCTCTTGTACACCGGATAGATGACGGCACGTCCGCTGCGAAGAAGTCCATCGAGGGCAGCCGTTGAATAAATCGAGAATTTGCGCAGTAACAAGGCGTTCGATCCGGGGAAGAAAACTACAGTCTGAAACGGCGGTTTGCTTTTTTTAGGAAGTAAGAGATAGGAGATGGCACGCTCGTTTCCGTACGCTGCCGTATAGGTGACCTTTTCGATAGTCCAGTCATCACTGTCGGGTAGTTTCTCGACGCTGGCATCAAGTGGCAGTGGGTCATACGCGTAAAGGCTGCGATACGCGTTGAAGAGTTGATCCGAAACCGGCTTCTCCTTCGACAGGTCGCGACGGGGAGAGGGCATGGCGGCGGTCGCGACCGCGGGGATCGAATCTGGCTCGATGTACTTGACACAGCGCAGGCCAGTATTGGGAGCGCGAAGGAATGCTGACTGCGCGTCGGGATCAATGAACATGTAGTTGGGCTCATCCCATGCGCCGCCCAGAACGTAGCGCTTGCCCGGGTCGGCTTCGTTCCAGACCCACTCCTTCACGTTGCCAGCCATATCGTAATTACCCCACGGACTCATGTTGGGCTTGCTTCCGACCGGCAGGATGCCCGTGCCGCCGAAATTGCTCGCGGGTACTATAAAGGCCGCAGAGAAGGGACCGGCGGCGCGGTTCCAGTGGTAGATCGTAGGCAGGCTCTTGCCCGCGAACTGCGCGTAGGCAGCGGCTTCATACCAACTGATGCCAGTGACGGGGAAATCGTCCTGGCCCTTGGAATATTCTCCTTGCACCCAGTCTTTGGGTCCCGGGCGTCCAGTAGCATCGCTGAAGAGCGCCATGGCCTCGTCGAAAGAAAGCTGCTTGCCGTCACGCACGAAGTTAATTCTCCAGTAGTCGCGCTTCTGGTATCCACCCTGGTCAACGAATGTCTTGAACTGCTTGTTAGTAACTTCGTATTGATCGATCCAGTAATCTTTGAGCGGCAACTCGGGCATACCTTCGTAGCCGGGTATGAAAAGAGTCTTAAAATACTTGGCCGGCTCTACCCGCACCATGCCGGAGGGAATTTTGTCGGCCTCGTCGAGGGTAACGCTGGTTTCCACCGGTTCTCCCGCCGGTATCAAAGCGCGGAACCAGCGCGAGTGTCGTGCGGTAAACCGGGCCAAATCCAGGCTTCTCAAACTTCCACAGTAGCGTGCCGCGTGGTACCCGCACATTTTTGAACGGGGTTTTCCCGACGAATTCCCACGGCGCGTTGGGTTCGATGTAGCTTTTGCAGTACACGTCCGCGCCGGGAGGCTTGGTCTCAACCGAGAGCTGATAAGAAATGGACGGCCAGAGCTTGGCCAGCGCCGGATCATCGGGAATCGATTTCTCGGCTTTCACAGCCAGCGCGTAGGCCGCGGGC
Source organism: uncultured Acidobacteriaceae bacterium (assembly GCA_963807655.1). Lineage (GTDB taxonomy): Bacteria > Acidobacteriota > Terriglobia > Terriglobales > Acidobacteriaceae > Sulfotelmatobacter. The sequence goes on from CAWEDF010000037.1 coordinate 28,061, forward strand.
AGACTCCCCCGATCCGCAAGCTGCGTGATCTGCGGGATGGCAACTTCGCGTGCCCAGCGTGCCTCGCGGGAATGCTTCACCTGCCAGAGGACGCCCGCGGCCGCCAGCAGGGTGATCAACAGAACGGGAACCAAAACCCGGGCACGCCGCACTTCATGAGCAATGCGCGCCGGAGTCAGAGCGGCGCCTGATTCCGGAAACAGCAAATCCCGGCACGCCTTTAGTTCCGCTGCGAGTTCCGCCGCGGAAGGATAGCGCGCCGCCGGATCCTTCTTCAGGCAGCGGCCAACGATACTCCGGACTTCCGTTGGGATGTCGCGGCGGATGGCGCTCAGCGGAGCAGGGTCATCCCGAATAACAGCAGCGACCAGCTCGGCGCTCGAATAGCCCTCGAAGGCTCGCTTGCCAGTCAGCATTTCGTAGAGCACAGAGCCGAAGGAAAAAACATCGCTGCGCGCGTCGGTAAGTTTGCCTTCCGCCTGTTCCGGCGACATATAGGCGGCGGTTCCGACGATCATGCCGGGCAGAGTGGCGGCGGTTGCTGCCTCGCCAGCGGCCGACGGGGTAACCATCAGCTTCGCCAGGCCGAAATCCAGCACTTTGACCAGCCCAGACTCATCCACCATGACGTTCGAAGGCTTCAGGTCCCGGTGAATGATTCCGGCGCGGTGAGCGTGTGCCAGGGCGTCGGCAATCTGGATGGCATATTTCACAGCTACGTTGGCAGGAAGACCACCGGCAGGAATGCACTTGTCGAAAGTCTGACCCGCAACCAGCTCCATGACCATGAAGTCGACGCCGTTCTGCGAACCAATGTCGTGGACAACGCAGATATTGGGGTGCTGCAGCACGCAGATCGCTTGCGCTTCCTGCGCGAAGCGGGCACGGTGGTCAGCATCAGAGATCAGGTGCGCCGGAAGAATCTTGATGGCAACCGTGCGATGGAGCCGGGTGTCAAGGGCGCGATACACCTCACCCATTCCACCCGCTCCCAACAGTGACTGTATTTCGTAAGGCCCGAGTCTTGTGCCAGAGGCGACCATACGGTGCGAGCCATTATATGGGATGGCAAGACTGTGCAATGAATTAACGATTCCGGATGGTTTATCGGCACAGGAAACCATCGCAGTGGATGGTGAACTTCGCCCAATTCTCAAGGAGCACTATCGCCTGATTGCAGCAGCTACCTTAGCGAACTTTGCCGTCGGATGTCCTTTCGTGCTGGTAACAATACTTCCCCCATTTAGTTCGGCTTCTCCTTTTCCTTTGGCTTTTCTTTCTTGGCCGGAGGTGGTGTTCTTGGTTTAGCCGGGGCCGGATGTTGCACCTGCTTTGCAGCCGGAGGTGGGGCAGTGGGCTTGGTTTGAGGTTTCGGGGTGGGCTTGGGGGCCGGCCGGTTCGGAGTCGGTGGCGTCGTCGCCGGTTTTGCCGGTTGCGGATGAGCAGCTGGTTGAGTGCGCCGCTCGGGAGCGGCCGGAGCGGGCTTGTTCGGAGCCGACGGCGTAGCAGGCTTGCCAGCGGGTTGCGCAGGCTTGGCTGTAGGCTGTGCGGGCTTAGCTACGGGCTGTGCGGGCTCAGCTGCTTTCCTCATGGGTTCAGCAGGCTTTGCCGGCGCAGGAGCGGCCGCACGTCCAGGAGCAGGAGCCGGTGGTTGGGGACGATTGGGCTGCGCGCTCGGCGACGCCGGTCGCGCGGGTGCTGCAGCGCGCGCAGGAATCACCGGGGCGATGGGTTTGCCTGCGGCGATGGGCTTCGCTGCTGCAACAACGGCCGGTTTGCCGTGATTGACAGAGGCAAATTGCTGGTGGTTCTGTGCTGCTGCCTGCTGCTGCTGCAACTGCGTGCTCATCGGAGGAATGCGCTGCTCACGCGTTGCGGCAATTTCAGTCGGCAAAGGCTTGCGAGTGACGCCTCCAGAGCCGTTGAAGCTGGAACGGTTATTCGTGACGTTGACGGTAGTATTGTTGATGATGACCGTATTCGTTACGGTGCGGTTATATACTTGTACGTTGCTGATGTTCACATTGTTGACGGAACGGTTGTAGTCGAAGCGATCTCCGTTCCAATAGCCGCCTTGATAGCCAGCACCCACGTAGCCGAATCCGTAGTTAATGCCGCCGTAGTAACCGATGTGCCGGCCCCAGAATCCATAGTGGTAGCGGTATCTGCCACTAGAAAATCCCCAGTAGCCCGGCGTCCACAGATAACCCACCTCGGGCGGCCGCGCCCATGCGCCCGGTACCCAGTAATAGCCTTGAGAAGAATAGCTCCAATATCCGGGCGTCCACAAATAGCCATCGCCGGGACATTCAGGCTGGGAATATTCCGGCAGCTCTGGTGGAGCGTCGGACGCTTCGAGCGCCGGCTGCCCGTAGCTTGAGTCCTCATCGTTGTAATCATTATTAGCATTAGCATCGTTCTGGTACGGCTGATCGTTGGTCCCAGTCGTCTGAGTGTCGCTCGCAGGGGCCAGGTTGGCTGCCGCTGTGGGGTCTTGCGACTGGTCAGGCTGCGCCGGTTGAGTTGGAGCGGCGGTGTCCGGGGTTTGGTTCTTGTTGCATGCTACAACTCCAAACGTCAGTGCGATGGATGCGGTTGCCAGAAGAATAAGAAAAAGTGCTTTGGTGGTCTTGCTCATAAACGTTTCCTTTCCTAGGAAGCTGGATGCAGGATTTCACTACTTTTAATCCCAACGATGGATGTGAAGACCTCTGATCGAACCTGGGCCCACAGGGTATACCTTCCGACGCCGGTTCGGTTCGCGCCGTATCCAACCGTGATCGGTAGAAGACGGGTAGCCGTGAGGGTCCAAATGTCACTCCCCGCCGACACTAACCCATGACCGCCCCCACGGGTACTTTCTCAGTTGGAATAGTAGATCTCAAGAGAACAGAGGGACTGTTCAAAATTGCTCACTTGTCGGAATCGTCTACAGGTCCTAGACCGTTTTTCACAAGTGTTGGTGACTGTCTGCGACCCGTGGGAGTCCCAGCATGAACTACTCTCTCGCAGGGGGTAGCTGTCGTAACATCTCCTTAACACCAACAATTTTTGGTTCAGATGACCGCCTCCTCACCCAAGACAAAAAAAGGCGCCGGGATATTCACCGGCGCCATGAGGAAGAAATCTCGCGAGATGCGGTCAGGCGAGGGTCTTACCTACCAGAAACTATTTGCTCTCCGCGATCGGGCTAGCGCCCAGGTCGCGGCGGCCGTTCACCGCGGTGCGCGCCGCTCTCGCAGCGGGCATGTTGGCGACAGCCGCTCCGTAGCGTTCCAGCAAAACCGGCGCCATGGTGTTTTCCGCTTCCTTCACGAAGATCATCTGATTCGCGGAAGCCATGTCGACGCGCACAAAGTCTCCCAGCTTCACTTGGGCAGTTGCCACCAGATTCGCCAGCGGGAAAACCAGATGCCGCTCAATCGCCCGCTTCAGGTGACGCGCCCCATAGCGCGGGTCAGTTCCTTCCTTCAGCAGGAACTGCTTCGCGTCCTCGGAGCAATTGAACACAAACTGGTTTGTGCCGGCAGCCATAAGCACGCGCTGCTGCACCATCCCCAGTTCGATCTCGAGAATCTGTGCCAGATGCTCATCTCGCAGAGTCTTGAAGACCACAGTCTTGTCGATCCGGTTCATGAACTCCGGCGTAAACTTGCGCCGCGCCGCCTCAACCGCGGTGCGCTGAATCTTGTCGTCAAAATTGTTGTCGACTTCCACCGCCCTCGGCGCAAAACCGAATCCACCGTCCACCAGGTCGGTCATCTCGCTGGCCCCCAGGTTCGAGGTCAGGATGATGATGCACTGCGAAAGGTCCACGCGGCGGTTGTCGCCCAGCGTAAGCGTAGCTTTGTCCAGAATGCCAAGCAGCAGTTGCCACAGCGAGTCGCTGGCCTTCTCGATCTCGTCGAACAGCAGAATCGAGAGCTTCAGCTTCTCAGTGAACCATTGGTTCAAAGCTTCCTGCGTAAGCAGGGGATGAGTCTCGCGATGCCCCAGGTATCCCGGAGGCGAGCCGATCAGCTTCGCAATCTCATGCGAGTGCTGGAACTCGGCGCAGTCGATCTTGATGCAGGCATGGGAGTCTCCGAAAAGCGCCTCCGCCATGGCTTCCACCACGCGCGTCTTGCCTGAGCCCGTAGGCCCAAGAAACAGCAGGTTGCCCACGGGACGCCCGGGAGCGTTCAAGCCGGCCAGGAACATCTGGTAAATCTCGGCAACTTTTTCGACGGCCTGGTCCTGGCCAACGATGCGGCGGCGCAGCGCTGCTTCAAACTCTCCAGCATCGGCGCTGCGGCGGTTCGGATCGAGCACTGTAGCAAGATTCGTTCTCATAAAGTGGCGTCTGTCCTATCCCAGGCCGTATCGGCCATCTTCCTGCATTTCCCGGACTCTCCAGGCCTTTCGACTCCCCCGGTTCCAGCACTGACAAAATCTGTCATTCGGAACCGAGTCACTTGCCTGACCCCATACAAGTCCGGGGTTGCCTTGGATTAAGCAAACGACTGGCCATGGATGGAAGAGGAAATGAGCGGCCAAAAACCCTGTATCTGGCTGGAGTTAGATGGCCGGCGACGATAATAGACCAGACCATGGTGGAAAGTTAAGTGGAAGGAAGAGAAATACTTTGCGCAAGGAGGAAACCCATTCCGGCCCAAAGGGTTTACCCCGTGAACCCCCGTGACTCCTGTGGTAAAGGTTTTGGGGTTTCGAATAAGCACCGCAACCGTAAAACAAAGGGCGGATGACCGGGCGTAACTTTCAGACCAGGTAGGCGCGGGATAAATTCCAGTCAGGGTAGGTCTGGGAGGAATTCTTGCGCCGCTCATCAATCCTTACAATTGCCGCCGTCACCTGTGTTTTGTTTGCCGTAGCCGCCACGCGCCTGAGTCCGCCGCTCTCTTCGGCGTTCGCGGCGCAGGCACAGACCGCACAACCAGCGCCGTCCCTGGTCACGGCCGCGCCCCAGTCCGCGCAACTACAGCCAGCGAATGTGAAACTTTCGACCTCAGCGAAGCCAGCGGACATTCCCTCTCTAAAACTTCCAACGCCAGGAACTGAAATCTACACCGCGAAGCGCGGCGAAAGCATCCCTGCTGTCGCCCACCAATACTTAAAGCGCACTTCGTACCTGACTTCATCTGAGCTAGCCGAAGCCATCCGCAAAGTAAACGGCAAGCGCTCGAGCAACATCCTCAAGAACGGCGAGCAGCTCACGATCCCCGGAATTCTTCCCGCGCCCATCGTTGAAAAAACGGTCCCCGTAGCCAAAGACTTTGAAGTCCGCGCCATCTACCTGACCGGCATCATGGCGGCCAGCGACCACGGACTCCGCATCATCCACCACTGGCGCGAAGTCGGAGGCAACGCCGTGGTCTTCGACATTAAAGACAGCGACGGCAGCGTGACCATTCCCTTCGAACACCCGCTGCTCGGCAAGCATCAGGTCTATATCCACGACCTGCCGAAGTTCGTCCACTTCCTGCACGCCGAAAACATGCACGCCATAGCCCGCATCGCCATCTTCCGCGATGAGCGCCTTGTGACCGAGCATCCCGAACTGGCCGTGCAGTCAAAGAGAACGAAGCAGCCCTGGCGCGAAAACGGCAAACTAGTCTGGACCGATTCCTCCAACCCCAAAGTCCAGGACTACAACATCGCCCTGGCCAAATTCGTAGCCCAATCCGGCGCCGACGAAATTCAATTCGACTACGTTCGCTTCCCCGCCGAAGGCGACCAAAAAGACGCCAGCTTCGTCTACCAAACCGAACATCCAGAAGCAGATCACGATTCTGCGCAAGCAGAGGCGGAGAAGAAATCATCGGAGTGCTCAGAAGCGGATGCAGCCTTGGCCCCAGCCCCGAAGGGGCAAAAGAATGCAGCCCACGGCGTAAGCCGTGGGAAAAACGGTACATCTCAACCAGCCCCGAAGGGGCGAAAGACCGTATGTAGCGCGGCCAACCGGGCACCTCGCGGCTACCAGCGCTCCGACGTAATCACCGCTTTCCTGAAAAAAGCCTATGCCGAACTCCACCCCACCGGAGTCCTGCTCTCGCTCGACGTCTTCGGAGTGATGGCCTGGCAGCGCCAGGTCGATCTCTCCCACACCGGCCAAGACATCGTCGGCATGGCGAAGTATTGCGACGTGCTCTCGCCCATGATCTACCCCTCGCACTTCTTCGGCATGGACAACATCGCCCACCCCGGCGACGCCCCCGAACACTTCATCGGCGAATCCATGCAGCGCTTCGAACTCATCACAAAAGGCAGCGGAGTCGTAATCCGCCCCTGGCTGCAAGCCTTCCACTGGCGCACCAAGACCTACTCGCCCGAATACATCAAGGTGCAGGTCCAGACCGCCAAGAGCAAAGGCGGTATCGGATTCTTATTCTGGAACGCAGCCAACGACTACAGCAAACCATTCGTAGCCATGCCGGAAATGAAAGCCGCAGGCGCGAAGCCCGGAGCTACGGAGAAAGACAAATTCTTCCGCGGCGACGAACTGCCTACAGCACCCGTCCGCGCAGCCCTAACGCCAGCCACTCCAGCAGCCGAATCGCAAACTCACTAACTGGAGCAACAACTCACGAGGGGACGGCCGCCCTCGGCTGCTTGCCCTGAGCCCAGCCGAAGGGTCCAGCGGCCCAGGGGCATTGGGCCGAAGGCTTTGGGCGCGCGGTCTGCCGCTCGCGATGCTCGTTGCGAAACGTCACCCGCCTGTTGTAGACTTCCGCTGTCCTCCCCAAGAGCCCCGCTCCATCCCTCTGCCCGCAAGACGACCGTCAATTTGTCTGTGAGGAGACGACCATGACAACCGCCAACTCCCGCAAGCTCCGGAACGTTCTAACCGTGACTCTCATCGCCCTGGCATGCAGTGCAGCCTCTGTGGCACAGGGATTCCACGTGATTCACTTCTTCAACACCACCGGGGACGGCGGTAGCCCCTTGGGCAGATTGATCAGTGACAAGCAGGGCAATCTTTACGGCACCACGTCTGCCGGAGGCGCCTACAACTATGGCAGCGTCTTCGAACTGACGCCCCCCAGCACTTCCGGCGGCGGCTGGACCGAGACGATCCTCTACAGTTTCCAGGGAAGCCTTTCGAACTTGCAATCTCCTCAAGCCGGGCTGGTAATGGACGGCAAAGGAAATCTCTTCGGCACCACGTTCTGGGGAGGCATCAACAACAATGGCACCGTCTTCGAACTCTCACCGCCCGCGGTTTCCGGAGGCCTTGGACTGAAACTACGCTCTACGAGTTCAATCCACCATCCGCATTCAATCCACAAGGCCTGCTCTATAATCCCGCCGGCGTTCTGTTCGGCACTACCCTTTGGGGCGAGAACGTCTATGAATTGAAGATCCCCGCCACCGGAGGTACCGCATTAGTGAAGAGTCTGTTCACGTTCAATGCCGGGACCAACGGCGAAGAACCTCTCTATGAAGGGGGCGCGCTGGTTGCCGATAGCTCCGCAAACCTCTACGGCACTACCATCTTCGGCGGAGCCTATGGTTATGGCGAGGTCTTCGAAGTTTCGCCTCCAGCCATCCCCGGCGGCCCCTGGACCGAGAGCGTCCTGTTCAGCTTCGGCGGATTCGCCAACGATGGTACCAACCCCGCTGGCTCTGTCGCGCTCGATACTGCGGGAAATGTCTACAGCACAACCAAGGACGGCGGCCTTTACAACCAGGGCACAGTCTTCAAACTTTCCCCACCGGCAGCGGGAGGTCAACCTTGGACTGAAACTATTCTTTACAACTTTGCCGGAGGTACCAGCGACGGTGGAACCCCGTGGGCTGGACTAGTCATCGACAAGTCCGGCAATCTCTACGGAGTCACCTACGCTGGCGGCGCCAGCGGCGCGGGCACGGTTTTCAAGGTCTCCCAATCCGGGGGCGTCTGGACTGAGACCGTGCTGCACAGTTTCAACATCAGAGACGGCGAGACCCCCTGGGCGGGTCTAATGGTCCGCGGCAATCGCCTGTACGGAGCCACCTCCGCCTGCGGAAACAAATGCGGCGGCACCATCTTCGAGGTCATACCATAGAAACCGACGTAAAGGTTTGGAACCACCACAACCCATGTGGGGACAGCCGCCCTCGGCTGTCCGGCGGCCCAGGTGTATCGGGCCGCTGCGCCCCTCCATCCGATGCACTCTACCAAGCGCCACCCGTATCAGGGTGTTGCCTCCGGGTATACAATTCTTCTCGCACACGGAGCCACCCATGGCCACAGCCACTCTACCCACGAGCAAGCCGAGACTGGAAACCAACCCTCAGTCAGACAATTACTTCTTCCCTGCAATGGCGGTCCTCATCCTGATCACAGTTTTCATCGGCTTCGCCCGCACCTATTTTCTAGCCGGAATGTTTCGCGCCCCGCTTCCCAATCTGCTGATCCACATTCACGGCGTAGTCTTCTTAAGTTGGATTCTCTTGCTAATCACGCAGAGCACCCTAATCTCCGCCGGCCGCCCCGACATTCACCGCCGCCTCGGCCTCGCAGGTTTCGGCCTGGCATGCCTGATGGTCATCCTCGGAGTTTTGGCCGGCACCAATGCACTCGCCCGCGGATTCTCCCCTCCCGGCTCGCCCTTCGATCCCAAAACCTTCTACGCGATCCCCATGGTCGACATGCTGGTTTTTGCCACGCTGATCTTTTTCGCCTACCGCGCCCGCTTCAATCCCGCCGCTCACAAACGCCTGATCCTCATCGCCACCATCTCGCTCATGGACGCCCCCACCGGACGCCCTCCCTTCGCCGCAATCACCGCCCACCCATTCTTAGGCAGCACGTTCGTCGCATTTTTCCTGCTCCTGCTCGTGGGCTATGATCTGTGGTCCACGCGCAGAGTACATCGCGCCACCCTCTGGGCCGGCCTGTTCGTGTTGATCGCCCAGCAGCTTCAGGTTCCACTCGGAAACACGGCTGCCTGGCACTCGTTTGCCACCTGGGCCCAAACCCTGGCCCGCTCAACTCACTAGCGTGGGTGCCCCATTTCTCGCGTCCTTTGCGAGAAGTGGGGATTTCCGCTGCGATTAGGGAGGGACAGCCTCCACCGGTTGTACGTCAGCAGCGCCACAACTCCAGTAGGGACAGCCGCTCTCGCTTAGCCTGCCCTGAGCGAAGCCGAAGGGTCTATGCGGCCCAGGTTCGGGCCGCTGCCGTGCCACAAACCTAACTCACCCGCACATCCAACACCACCACCCAATACTGAAACGACTGCAAAGCAAACCCGCACAGGATCAGCCCAATCCCCACCGCTCCCATCCGCCGCTCCGGCAGCTTCTCCGCGTAATACTCGATCATCGGAATAATCGCTCCGCCGATCCCGGTCACCACTCCCGTCACCAATCCCACGCGAATCGCAAACCACCACGCATGCTCCACGTGCTGCACCAGCACGCTGCACAGCAGCGCGCTCGCCGTGTAGCCCACGGTTCGCATCACGATTCCCCACGCCATCCGCCGCGAGACCCGCGGTTTTCCCGTCGCCGCATAATCCATCGCCGGACGCATTCCGCGCCAGTACCCAAACACCTGCCCCACCGTAATCAGCACGGCAAACGCCCCGGCAAATTCCCATCCCAAATTCCGCGCCAGCGCCGCCCCAAACGCAAATCCTCGTACAGCGCTGAACAATCCTTCCCACCCCAACGAATAATGATCCAGCCCCCGCGCCGCCCGGTTCAACTCAATCGCAACCGTAACCCCGGTAGCCAAGCCCGCCGCCAGCCCAAACCAAAGCCCCAGTCCCAGCCCAAACCCAACCCCAAACACAATCGAGTAAGTCACCGCCCGCGTCAGCAGCCGCAACGGCCCATGCTGCCCGCCCAACAAATCGTAAGCCAGATAGAGACTCCCAATCACATCCAGGCAAGTCCCCGCAATACTGACCGCCGCCACCGTGTGATGGTCCATGCCAAAGGATTCTACGACCAGCAGGCCGGATTATTCTCTCGTGAGATCACAAGGGGTGCCCCATTTCTCGCGTCTTTTGCGAGAAGTGGGGATTTCTGCCGCCGCGATTCGTATCATGTAGGGACAGCCGCCCTCGGCTGTCCGTGCGGCCCAGGCGTATCGGGCCGCTGCGGGTTCGGAGTGGATCGGGCAGGAAGCGGCTTCACCCGTGCTGCAAGCCCCGCACTACCGTGGAAGAGCGGCGCTTCAGCGCCGCGTAAAGAAACAAATCAGAGTGGGCCTTGGCCCCTGGGGACTTTCCGCCGGACCCTCACAACTCCCTTCTCCACTCCGTGCCGCCTCGCCAACGTCGAAAATGCTTGGCATTTCCTCCCCCACAAGAGTAAAAAGGAACCCGACGGTGAGGGGGCCACGGCTACGCCGTGGCCTTTTGTTTTTGACCCCTTTATGCTGAACGCGGATGACGCTGGTAGCGTGCTCGCTGTGCGCCTGCTAGGCAACACCGCAGCGGCAGGCACGAGGCCGTTGGTATTTTGGGTTGGAGCCGGAGCTAGTAGATGGCTCGGGTACCCATCACCATCGATCTCCCCCGAGCCCAACTGATATTGCGCGCTCTCAACATCGCCGCCAGAAATGCCCCCCGCGTCCATTTCCGCATTCACAGCTCGGAAATGGTTCACGAAGTCCCCAACTATCCCGCCGCGCCCAAGCCCGCCACGCCTGCTGCGCCCGCACTTGCCCAGGCCGGCGCGCTGGCGCGAATCCCGCGCCCCAAGCCGGTCTCCATCGTTCCACCCCGCCCACCCACTCCCGCCGCCCGGCTCAATCCGGCTCGCCCCAAACCGCCCGCCGCAGTCAACCCTGCGCCGCCGCCCGAAACCCCGCACGCCGGCGTTCAGGATGAAGACGGCGCTCTGAATAAAGGCAGCGTTCTGAATAAAGACGGCGCTCTGAATTCTGAATAAAGATGAAAACGTCCTTGCTTTCTTCCCATAGTCATAATATTATGACCATACGATGAAACAGATTCCCGCAGGCGTGTTCAAAGCGCAGTGCCTCGCCATCATGGATCGCGTACTCCATAGCGGCGAGCCCGTCGTCATCACCAAGCACGGCAAACCCGTGGTCAAGCTCGTCCCCGCCAAAAATGAGGCCGACGATATCTTCGGTTACATGACCGGCAAGGTAAAGATCGTCGGCGACATCGTAGGACCAATCACCCCACCAGAAGATTGGGAGACCAAATGAGACGGCACTAGTGAGCGTCAACCTGTGATTCTGCTCGATACCCACGCCCTGCTCTGGATGGCAGGCGATCCCAAGCGCCTTTCCAAGCGCGCCCACGAAGCGATCGGCCACGCCGATAAGCCAGCCCGGCAAGGGACCGGCATCGCGGTCGCCACCATCACCCTATGGGAGATCGCCTGGCTGGCCCAACACCACCGCATCGAAGTTAAGGGCAGCGTCGAGTCGTTTGTGCGTGAGACTGTGGCGCGCGTCATTCTCAGGCCTGCGACGCCAGAGATCGCAGCCCTCGCAGTGCGCCTGCCCGACCCGTTCCCCAAAGATCCGTCAGATCGTCTGATCGCCTCCACAGCCATGGTCGAGGGCATGCCCCTGGTCACGGCCGACATGCGCATCCGCCAGTCTAAGGTGGTGGAGACCGTCTGGTAGGACGGAGCCTCCGGCAAAAGCGGGAGTCTCTGACTACGAAGTGTCGGCTATAATGTCCTGTAACGCTGGTTGGGTTGTTGTGCCTCCGCTCCCCTTGCAGTGCCAGAGGATGGATTCAGCCTCGTTGCAGAAGATAGAACATCGAACGCGCAACTGAGTAATGCATCTGAATAATTGAAGATCCGCAGCTGAAGGAGTCCGCATGGCGATTCAGAAGTCGGAAAGCATCTGGCACAATGGCAAGCTCATCCCCTGGGATGACGCGACGATTCACGTGATGTCGCACGTGATCCACTACGGATCCTCGGTGTTCGAGGGGATCCGCTGCTATGCGCCGCCTTCGGGGCCCGCGATCTTCCGCGCGCACGAGCACATTCAGCGGCTGCTCGATTCCGCCAAGGTCTATCGCATCGACGTCGACTTCACCCGCGACGAACTGGTGAAGGCGATGGTCGAAACCGTGGGCAGCAACGGCGTGTGGCCGTCCTACGTGCGGCCCATCATCCTCCGCGGCTATGGCGAGGCGGGAGTGAATCCCTTCAACTCGCCGACCGAGGTTTACATCATTAATTATCCCTGGGGAAAATATCTGGGCGGCGAGAGCGAGGGCTGCGACGCCTGCGTTTCGTCGTGGACGCGGATTGCGCCGAACACTTTGCCGGCAATGGCGAAGTCGGGCGCGAATTACATGAACTCGCAGCTCATCAAGATGGAAGCCATCGTCAACGGCTTCGCCGAGGGCATCGCGCTCGACGTGAACGGCTTTGTAAGCGAAGGCTCGGGCGAGAACGTTTTCATCGTGCATCACGAGAAGCTGATCACGGCGCCGCTGGGGAACTCCGTGCTGCCCGGCATCACTCGCGATTCGGCGTTGCAGATCGCGCGCGACCTGGGGATTCCGATCGTGGAGCAGATGATCCCGCGCGAGATGCTCTACATCTGCGACGAAGCATTCTTCACGGGAACCGCGGCGGAGGTTACTCCAATCCGCACTGTCGACAAGATCAAAGTGGGCAAGGGCGGCGGGATTGGCCCCATCACCAGGGCAATCCAGAAAGAGTTCTACGCTGTGGTGCGCGGCGAGAAGGCCGACCGCCACGGCTGGCTCACTCCAGTGCCGGTGCGCAGCAAACAGCCGGTCGGCGTATAATCCGTTCGGATCAATTCAGCCGAGGGGCGCACCCTGCGCGCCTCTCGCCTTCTTCATCCCGGAAAGAATCTACTTAGGAGAACACCAATGTCCGATCAAGGTATGACCCCGGAATTTGCCCAAGGCTACTGCGCGATGATGCTCGACGGCATCATGCGTGAAGCGGAAATCACCAAGAAAATAATCGCAGCCGTGCCCGATGCGGCTTCGAGCTACAAGCCCGATCCCTGCGCCCGCACAGCGAAAGAGCTGGCGTGGCATCTGGCCAACAGCGACGTTCAGTTTCTGGATGGAATTGCCGACCTGAAGTTCAACATGGAAACGCCCGAACACAAGCCCGGAACCTCAGCCGAGGTGGTGGCGTGGTACGACGAGAACATGAAGCGCGGGGCGGCTCGCGTGGCGGCGATGACGCCGGAGCAATTGATGACGCCGATCAACTTCTTCAACGTGTTCAATCTTCCGGCGGTGCTGTATCTGGGATTCCTCAACTGCCACAGCATTCATCATCGCGGCGCACTGACGACCTACCTTCGTCCCATGGGATCGAAGGTGCCGTCGATCTACGGCGGCAGCTACGATGAACCGTTCGAGCCTCCGGTGTCGGAAGAAACCGCCGCGTAGAATCTGGATTTTCGATGTTGAAGAGCCGCCTGCCCGGGCGGCTCTTCTATTTCATCTGCCACACCATACGACGCTCACAGGATATTTTCCGAAGGCGCGGTCGGCGGTCAGCACGGTCATCTTTTCGGCCATGGCCTGCGCGATAATCAGGCGATCGAAAGGATCCTGGTGATAGAGAGGGAGGTCGTAAACCTTCAAACTGTGACTCTGAGTTACAGAAAGCGACTGAATGCCTTGTTGGGCGAGCCTCTTCGGCACATAGCGGCCGGGCGGTTCCCCGAGTTCGTACTTTCCCAATCTTGTCTTGATTGCGATTTCCCAGGAACTGGCGGCGGACAGGTAGATCTCCTCCTCGCCGTTGGTAAGGATCTCAAGTCCGGCGCTGCCGATCTTGTCTGTCGGCCCCACGCTCCACAGCCAGACCATGGTATCCAGCAAATACTTCATCGCTTCTTTTTTCCGCGCTTAGGCTCTAGTTCTGGAAGCTCACCGCCGTAAAAGGCCTTCAGCAAGTCGTCCGGCAAAGGGGCGTCGAAGTCGTCTGCGATCCATATCTTGCCGTGGTCCATGCCTAGGGGACGGGTCTTCTTCCTTTCCGGTTCCACTGCGACCAGGCGAGCGACTGGCACGCCGGAGCGGGCGATGGTGACTTCCTCGCCGGCAGCGACTCGCTGCAGCAGGCGAGAGAGATGCGTCTTGGCCTCATGGATGTTGACTTTCACGCAAGCGATAGTAGACTAAGTCCGTGGACTAAGTCAACTGAACCGATAGGCGGATACGGTGACGCCCATGACCCGATCCGTGAAGATGCGGTGGCCGAGATCTTCGCCTGCGGCGCCGGAGGCCACCATCAGCGGCAGGAGGTGTTCTTCCCGGGGATGGGCTAAGCGGGCGTGGGGCGCGGCCTGCCAGTGCTCAAGTTTCTGATTTCGCATCTGGGCGCTGGGCGCGCAGACCGCATCCGTGAGCCACGCATCGAATTGGTCGGAGGCTGCGCCAAACTCCGTGCCGAATCCACGCAGGTTGTGATAGCTCATTCCACTGCCCACGATAAGCACTCCCTGCTTGCGCAATGGTTGCAGGGCACGGCCCACCCCGATGTGTACCCTCGGATCGAGCCCAGTCTTCAGAGAGAGCTGGACGATGGGAATCTCCGCCTGTGGGTAGATCAGCTTGAACGGGATGAAGACGCCGTGATCGAAACCGCGTTCGGGGTCGACACGCGCGGGAAATCCAGCTTGATGCAGCAGACCCGCGATCTGCTGAGCCAGTGCGGGTGCGCCGGGCGCGTCGTAGCGCAACTGATAGGTGTGCGGTGGGAAGCCTTGATAGTCGTAGATCAGCGGCGGATGCTGCGAACCCGTGACGGAAAACTCCGGCTGCTCCCAGTGGCCGGAGATGACGACGACGGCCTTCGGAGTGACGCCGATGGAATCGGCCAGCGCTGCCAGCCACGCTCCCATGTTCTTCCAGGTATCGGGAGGACTCCAGTCCATGAAGAAGCAGGGGCCTCCGCCGTGGGGGATGAACAGCGTGGGCAAGGGAGCGGATTGGAGATCAGCCGTCACAGACACAGTTTGCGCTTTACTTCCGGCGCGCGTCGAGACTCCATGGGCCTGCGCCAAACTGCGAGATAAGCAGCGCGCCGCCCAGCATCGACAGATTCTTCATGAACATTACCATCTGCATCTGTTGCATCATGGGATCGGCAACCGCCCAGAACCTGTGCATCATGGGAGTGACGCACGCCAGAAACAGAACCACCAGCCATGCGCCGATCTTTGCCCGGTAGCCGAGCAGGATGGAGAGGCCTCCGGCGAGCGCGATCACGCCCGAGAGCGGAACGGCAAATGCCGCTAGGGGCACGCCCTGCGAGGCGGAGTAGGCAATCGTTTGACTGGCGAAGTGGTTCGCGCCCGCCATCACGAAGATCAAACCGAATAAAACCCTCCCTAAGAGGACGACCGGCGCGGATACTTCCCGCGGAAGACTCCGCGATTGCGAGACTGACTGCGAACGAGCGGAAAGCGCTGAGGTGCTGGCCATAGTTGGTTCTCCTTAGTTTCTCGATCAGCCCGATCAGGCGGGCTTACCTTGATTTTCGAAGCTCAACAAAAACTCGAAGAAACGAACGTTACTGTGCGGCGATTGCCTCGGGCTGCTGCGCCGCTACCAGTTGAATCTGCGAAATGGCTGCCGCCCGCGAGGGTTCGGCGAGGTCACCGGGTTTCTGATTCTCGGCGTGAATGAAGGTAACGTCGGTCAGTCCGATGAACGCGAGGATGTGCCGCAGGTACGGTTCCTGATGGTCATATTGGGCGGTGGGAGTTCCGGGACGAAATGATCCGCCACGCGAGGTGACGACTACTACCTTTTTGCCCCTCAGAATACCCTCAGGACCGTTCGGCCCGTAAGAAACTGTGCGTCCGATGCGCACGATCTGGTCGATCCATGCTTTGAGGGGAGCCGAGACTGTGAGGTTGTACATGGGCGCTCCGATCACGATTGTGTCCGCGGCCAGTAATTCCTCTATCAGAGCCTCTGAAACCGAGAGGGTGTCCCGCTGCGCGGGAGTCAGGGTAGCTGGGTCTGAATGGGCGGCCAGAGTCCACTCGTCTGTGATCAGCGGCAGATGTGTCTTAGCCAGGTCACGCTCGGTCACTTCTCCAGCCGGGTTTTCTTTTTTCCACGTTTCGACAAACCTATCGGTGAGCTGCCGCGACACTGAGTTGCGGCGTGCGCTGGAATCGACGCGAAGCAGTTTCATATGCATTCTCCTTTACCCAATTCCTTAGATGACCCTCCTTTCGCTGCGGTTACAATAAATAACTATAGACTCTTTACATATCAGGAACTTTATAGTAACCTAGTACCATAATGAGCCCGAAGCGACGATCCGCGCAAAACCCGTCTCCCTGTGCCATTGGGGGAATGCTGGAACTGCTGACGCGTCCCTGGACGCTGCACATTCTGTGGGCGCTGAGCAACAACGGCCCCATGCGGTTTGGAGTTCTTCGCCGGCAGGTGGAAGGCATTTCGGCGCGCGTGCTGACGGAGCGGCTGCGCACCCTGGAAGGCGCGAGGTTTGTTTTCCGCCATTATGAACAGACGATCCCGCCGGCCGTGACCTATGGGATTACCGACCGCATGCAGGATATTCAGAAGGTGCTGGCTCAGCTTGAAGGTCTGAGCCGGAAATGGCAGGGGGAGGGGGCAACTGCGGGCAGCGGTCGCGGCGTTCCCGCGAGGACTGCCGCGGGCGCGTAGAAGAAAGATCTTCATGCAGATGCGACGCGCTCAATAAGCGCTATGGCGTGTTCTGAACATTTACGCTTCGGGAGCGATAGGTCGTAGAATGATGCTGGTTAGAAGCGGCACCATGAAATACAGAATTGCTATGTGGGCGGGTGCAGGCTTTCTAGTTGCGGTCTTCTGGGCACTCTTTGCCATCGCAACCTTCCCGTCTACAAGCGAAAGAATGCGGGATGTCTGGACTCTCATCAGCCTAACCTGCCCCGTTGCGATAGCTGGCAGGCATTACCCCATTAGCCTGTATGAGGTTCTAGCGGCGAATGCCGTTACATACGCGCTGGCCGGCTTGATCGTGGAAACCCTGCGGCGCCAACTGCGTCACGCGAAATAATTTAAGACAGCCCGCTAGCGGCTAGCGCGTCATTGACCGGGTCAATGAGCCTAAGGCGTGATAGCGTCAGTTGACAATTCTTGTGCAAGCAGGTCAGGCATGGTTGGAAGATCGCCACGCTGCTTACTGCAGCTTCGCGTACTCCGCTTTGGCTTGTTGCAGGATCGGCACGCCGGGGTCCGCATCCTTCCAGAGAGTTAGAAACTCCTGGTAGGCTGCGCGTGCCTTGTCTTTGTCGCCGGAGAGCACATACGCTCTGCCCAATCCCAGACGTGCCAGGGCACCAAGCGGAAAGTTGACGACAAGTCCTGGATGGCCGACTATCCGTTGGAACTGCGCTGCTGCGGCTGCCCCGTCGTGAACCGACAAGTATGCCAGGCCGCGCACGTACACAGGGTACATAGTTCCCAGTTGAAATTGGTCAGGTAGGCCCAGTTCGTAGGGAGCCGCTGCTTCAAGGGATTCGAGGGCCTGCGTGAAGTTGTTCGCATTCAATTGCAAGGCAGCGTGGACGGTTGGCAGCCAGTAAACCTTTAGAACCGTGGCTGACGGATAGTTTTTCTCCAACTCATCGGCAAGAGCTTTGGCTTGCGCCGTTTCGCCGGAGCGAGCCAGCGCCAGAGCCGAGAGCAACTTCACGTTCCGGCCGGGAGAAAGCTTCAACGCCGCCGCCACTTCTTGCCTGGCCAGGGCCGACATTCCCGAACTCGGCGTCCCGTAAGGCTTCATTCACCTGCCAGATTGCCGCGGACTCCCGGGCATCGAAGCGCACCGCCGCATCCACCGCCCGGCGGGAGTAGTCTCGTGCCTGCGCGAGCCGCCCGTAGTAAGCCTCCGTGTCCGACTGGAAGGAAAGCAGCGTATCTTCGATTCCCGGCTTGCCCGAGCCCCAGGCTACCTGGCGCTCCATTTCCGCGCTGTTTCTCTTGAGGAACGCAATCTGGTACATGAACCAATGCAATAGGTCACCCTCAAAGTTATTCGCTTGGGCCTCTCGAACGATTGCTTCGGCGTTCTCCACTTGACCCAGGCTCAGGTACAACTCCGCCAAATTGGCGTAGCCCACAGCCGTCCGTTCCAGCTGGCGGGCCTCCAAAAGTTCGTGTAGAGACTTGTCATACTGGCCGAGCACGGCATAGGTGACTGCCAGATTTCCCCGCGGAACGGAGTCCTGCGGATAGCTTTTGGCCCACATTTCATAGACCTGGGTAGCTTGCTCGATCTCTCCGGTACCCAACTCATAGTAGATGGAAGTGATCCGGTATTTTTCGCGTTCACTGACCCGATCTCGACGATCATAGGCTTTCTTGAGGTTCTCGGCAGCCAGACTTGCCTGGCCAAGATTGTTGTAGACCACACCGAGGCTGGCGTATGCGACGGCAAAGTTTGGATCCAATTCGATAGCCCGTTTGTAGAAAGGAATGGCCTCGGCATTTCCTTTCGCACGGAATGTGCTGATCCCCATGCTGAAGGCCTTCAGGGCTTCCAGCGAGGGAGTTGTGGCCTCTACCGGAACATCGAATTTTCGTACGGAGGCCAGCGATTCGCCGAGCTGGGATCGAAGTTGGGACGCGGCGCGTCCCAAAGCCTTCAATATGTCTGGCTTGCCCGCGGCTTGTTCCTGTTCCTTGGCAAGCGTATCTCCGGTGTTGCAGCCGACAGCGTCGATTCCAATTACGTATTGCCCACCGAGGTTGGAGATGGAACCCAGTATGAATGCTTTGCTGCCGGTTCGCAGGCACAACTCCGCGGCCACATCGCGCGTAATGCGCTCGGTTGACGCGCGGCCCATCAGCTTGATGGTCTGCGCTACCTTGCGATCAGAAAGGATGTTAAGAAAAGGCGATTGTCCTAGTTCAACGGCCAGTGCCTGCTTGAGCGCGCCATCGAAAACAGCCTCTCCGGTTGTGTTGTCGAAGTCGGCGAGCACGACTGTGTCTTTCTCCGTGAGCGGTGCAGCCTTCGTCGCTGATGTCGCGGAGCGTGAGCGCCAGTAAAGGCCTGCAATGAGTACGACCACCAGCACCACGGCGGCGGGAAGCAGAACTTTCCAGACTTTCCTGCCCGTTACTGGGAGTACAGCGGCTTTCACCGCACTCGATGACGCAGATGGAGCGAGCGCAGGAGAGGATCCGGATGTTGGCGACGGCGTTTGGGCGACCCTGGGTTGCGCAACTCCGAAGCTGCTTTCCTGTGCGGCCGCCACCGTGCCCGAACTTGCTGGTACGCCGCGCCGCGATTCCGTCTCCCGTTTCAACCGTTTCAGGTCGGCCCGCATTTCCGCCGCACCTTGATAGCGTAGCTCGCGGTCTTTCTCCAGCGCCTTGCCGATGATCTCTTCCAGCTTGGGTGGGAGATCAGGATTCAGGCGAACGGCGGGCGTCGGTTCTCCGTCAAGTATGGCGTGGGAGATCACTCCGGAAGTTTCACCGCGAAACGGCAAAGTGCCGGTTGCCATCTCGTACAGAACTGCACCGAAGGAGAACAAATCGGTGCGGCCGTCCAGTTCCTTGCCCCGCACTTGCTCTGGCGACATGTACGCCACTGTCCCGAGCGCACTGCCCGGGCTGGTCAGGTGTTGCTCGTCGATGGAGCCGGTCTGCGTCCCAGCCGCCGCAACGTTGGTCGAAGGGCCGCCGGCGACCATGACCTTGGCCAACCCGAAGTCGAGAATCTTAGCGTGGCCGCGCTTGGTCACAAACAGGTTCGCAGGCTTGATGTCGCGGTGCACGATGCCTTCCGCATGAGCCGCATCCAGCGCGTCCGCAATCTCGGTAGCGAGAGACAGAATCAAGTCGGTTTCCATCGGCCGGCCAGCAATGCGGTGCTTGAGCGTTAAGCCATCGAGAAATTCCATGGCGATGAAAGCCCGCCCATCCTGTTCGCCGATGTCATGAATGGTGCAGATGTTGGGGTGGTTCAGTGCGGACGCGGCTTGGGCTTCGCGTTGAAAACGGGCCAGCGCCTGTGAGTCTCGGGCAACTTCATCGGGCAGAAACTTCAGGGCAACGAAGCGATGCAGCCGTGTGTCCTCAGCCTTGTAGACAACACCCATGCCACCGCCGCCCAGCTTCTCGAGGATGCGGTAGTGCGAGATGGTCTGTCCGATCATCAGGGGCAAATCTTACGTGGGCAAAACGGGCAAGTCAATGAAAGCCGTGGAGATGGCCGAACCGCAGAAGGGTTGTGGGCAGGCAGAACTTTTTTTCTTGACATCCCTTTTTATAAAACTCATTGACCCTCAAATGAGCGATGACGCCTGATTGCGATAGTCTGGTTTGGCAGTGAATCGGCGCTACAATTCTAAACATGAGAACGGGTGTCATGCTTCGCGCCATGTTCGCGTTGGCTGCGATTTCCATGGTCGGTCAGATAGCAACCGGCATCCATCTTGTCGAAGTTCGGTTCAACAGCGGCACGCGGCTGGATGGCGTTGATCTGAACAAATGCGCGGCCGACCTTAAGTCCCGAACGTACGAAGGATCACAGTGGGCGGATTCTCTAACGGAACGCGTAAAAGTCCAATATCTTCAAGACAAAGGTTACTTCAAGGCGGCGGTTAAGGCCTCAACACGGCAACTGCCGGACAGGCAGGGCACTCATCAGTTTGTCATCACATTCGACATTGACAGCGGTCCGCAGTACCGATTGGGACACATCACATTCAGAAACAACCACGCGGTCACCAACGCAAAAGCGCTACGTAACCTGTTCCCGATCAAGGACGGCGATATTCTCGGGCGCGAGACAATAATGAAGGGACTGGAAAAGTTGCGCTACGCCTACGGAGAACTGGGCTACATCAACTTCACTCCCGTTCCCGCCCTTAACTTTGATGATGAAAAGAAGCTCGGATTTATGGAAATCGATGTCGACGAGGGCAAGCAGTTCTACGTAAGTAGCATCGACATTGTCGGCGCGGACGCGCAAGTGTTGAATGATTTGGCCCTCATACCAGGTCAAATCTATAACGTGCGACTGGTCGAATTATTCTTGCGAAAGCATCTGCCTGGAGCAGAGGTAAACGATCCAAACATCCAGCACCGGGCGCTAAACGAACGAGACGGGACGGTCGCGCTTACATTCGATTTCCGAAGCCGCCCAAACTGAGTAATCCGAGTCTGCTTGGTCGTTGGCGATATATCGCGACAGCGCTCATTGACCAGACGGAGTCCGGACTACTTGCGATGGGCGAACGCCGAATCTGCTCTGTTCAGTCCCAGGCTAAGGCAAGGTCACGGTCTCTCCGACGAGTAGATTGGTGCATTGCGAAGTGGGAACGCCCGAGAGATTTGCACTACCGGTAATGGTCGAGCCTGCATCGCAGAAGAGGTCCACGCTGTTCCCGCTGACGAGGGTGAGGGTGCCGACGCTCACGTCAATGCTGGAGAGATTTGCCACCACCAGGCCGCCGTGACTTCCTCCCGTAACCGTCGCTCCGGTCACAGTCGCGTGTGAGTTATTGAGAGCCGTCACTCCCTGGCCATTACTGCCCGTGATCACAAGGGATCCAGTGTTAGCAGTCATCGCGGCACCGTCGGAGATGAGCACTCCTCCGGTGGTGCCACCCCACGATTGCCCGGGCTTGTTGATGACAAGCCTGGCGCTCGCCACGTTGAGCGATCCACCGGTGTCTATGGTCACCCCGTTGTAGTTTGTTCGTGCGGGGCTATCGATGACTACATCACTCTGCCCACCGGTTGCATACTAGGTGTTGTAGGTTTGCACGTCGATAACGGAACCATGATAGGCATCGATGCCCACCTGCATATTACTGATGGTGGTGCCGTATACCGTGACATGGGAAGCTCCGACGTCCAGGCGACGTGCCACAATGCACCCGTCGAGTTCTTAAACGTGCTGCGCTCAAGGTGTACATCAAAAGAGTCGTATATGCCGAGCGTAGCGTACCCGGGGTCCAGTGCCGTCACATAGGCGATTGACACCTGGCTGTTCTCAAAAACGATGATCCCCTCGGTGCCACCCTGGACATTCAAGTTGCGGAAGCGGATGTCGCTGCTGCCATGACCGATCCCTACTGCCGGAACGGTCGCCGTGTCCGCCTGGATGCTGAACCCATCCACGGTAACGCTCCGCGAACCCTCAATCAACAGGAGGCTGTTGAACAAACTGCCCGCTCCCGTGGCTGGCTGCAGCAGGGTCGCACCGGACAGGCCTTTCAGGGTGAGGTTTTCGAAGCCGATGACTTGAACGTATTCGGTGCAGGTTCCGTTCACTGAGACGGTGGTGGGCGTCTGCTTGTTCAACTTGGATAGTGTGCCGTTCAACGACTGGCCGCTATTGCAGTCCACCGTAATCGAGGATGCCGATGTGTCGGCCACGGCGAGTGAAGCTGCTAAAGCCAACAAAATCAGAAATCCCAGGTTAGTCCACTTCATAGAATCCCCTCTCTAGTGTTTTGGCTGCGGACCGGATGCAATGTGAATGAAGGGCAAATAGCAACGTTACGAATAGAAGCGAGATGAAGTCGAATTTCACCGACCTGGACTTATCCGTGAAGTTTGAACTGCCGGGACGGGTTGACGCAGGTATACGGAGCCGCCCCAAGCTCGGCGAGTTAGCGTACTCGCGCGGTACCCCATTGTCAATCGAAAACCTTGGGGTCGGGCTGACGGGAACAGCCGAGCCAGGGCCCGCTGGTCCTGAGCCACACTTGCTAGTTCGCGCAAGCCTACCTCAACCTGATCTGTTTTGAACAGACTTGGACGTCCCGGAAATGGCAAAGTTCATGTCGGAATCATCTGCGGACGAGACCTAGTCTGGCTACGGTGTTGAAATTTCCCGCAGACAGCAATCCGGTTAGGAGGCGTGTTGAATCGAACTCTCAAAGCAGCACTCGCACTCTGCTTCTTATCGTCGGTTGCAATTCTCACAAGCGCAGGTCAGGACCTGCCGAAGTCAAAAGATCCGGCGAGGATGAAGCGTTACGAAGGAAGTGAGCTGATCGGCTATCGTGCGCCCAAGTTTGATGAGTATCTATTGCCGCTTGGCCCACCCTCGAACTTCAATCCTCCTGTATACGAAAAGAGCAAGCCGATAGAGGGCCAGGTAAGCTACTACACCTACCTGGCTCCCGCGGGACGGTCGCCGGCGGAACTATTTCGTAACTACAGGCAAGAATTTCAGCGGCTGGGCATAGACGTTCAGTACGAGAAAAATGCAGGACAGCAAGGGGACTTTGGCAGCACTTTTGACAAAATCGCGAATGACTGCGATCTCGCGCAAATCCTGGCCTATGACGGTGCCGACGAACGCCTAATGGTGGGTCAAAGCCGGGATACCAAGCCCAGCTACTACGTGGTTTTTGTGACCGCTTACAACGATGGCGTGATTCCGGAACGCCTACAGGGGAGAGTTGAAAAAGGCCGGGCACTCGCGCAACTCGTGGTCATAGCGCCGGAGGTGATGGAAAAAAAGATGGCATTCCTGAACGCTGACGACATGAAACAGGCAATTCACGAGTCAGGCGAGGTGGCAGTTTACGGCCTGTACTTCGATACCGATAAGGACGCGGTTAAGTCGGAATCGCAGCCGGCGCTGGCTGAAATCGCAAAGCTGTTGAAGAACGAGCCTTCCCTTCGCTTGCACGTTGTCGGGCACACGGATAACCAGGGAAAACCAGACTACAACCTCGACTTGAGCCACCGGCGTGCAACCAGCGTAGTGGCAGAACTCACCAGCAAATTCGGCATAGGGGCAAACCGTCTGGATGCATTCGGGTGTGGCATCTATTCGCCCGTGGCATCCAATGAAGCAGAAACTGGGCGGGCGAAGAACCGCCGAGTGGAGTTGGTGCAGTGGTAAGTCTGCGAGGCAAGGTTTGACTTCCGAGGCGGTCAAAAGAGGGCTCGCAAGAGCCGGGGATTTTGGCGTGCAACAACGGTTAATAAGATCAAACTCCAACCGGACGGCACGTCAACGACTTGGTTTCGATATCACAGACACCACCATTTCAAAGAAATGTGCGGTTTTGACCAGACGAGCGCCGGTTCGCCGAGGTATGGTCTAGGCTCGAGTCTGGGTTGAGGAGTTGTGTTATGCGTTTGTCCAAATTCGCTTCGGTTTTGTGCACGGCAGTTATGTCCGCCGCATTTGTCATTCTTGCGCCGTCCGCGTCGGCCGCCGGCAATGACCCCTGCAAGGTACTGACCGCCGAGAAATTCAGCCAAATTATGGGTTACACAGCGAGCATAATCAAGAACGCTTCAACCGCGATGACATGCTTTTATCAGGGGCCGCATGATTCGGGCGGACAATTCATGATCCTTACCGAGTCGGCCTCAGGGCCGCAAGCCGATGCCATGCTCAATCGGAAGGGTTCTTCACCACCCTCTGACAGTGGCCTGATCGGGGGCGCCTACAAACAGGGGAGCATCATCTTCTCTGTATCCATCAAGTCAGCGGATCAAGCCAAGTTGCAGGCACTCGTAGCCGAGGTAAAACGCAATCTGAAATGATTTCGTTCCGGCGAGAGCACCCGGGAGCGGCGGCCTACAACGTATCGCGTTGCCGGGTTGTTGCGTGGGGGCTTCAGGACATAGCCCCAGGCCAAGTCAAAATTCAAGACGAGCAATCCTGATCTTCAGCAAATTGACGAGCCAAGGTGAAAGGCCCAAGTGCGAAACCAATGGAAGTTCACGTGTGTATTCGTAGCAGCGGCACAAATGGCGAGTGGCGCTGTCGCGCAGCAAGTCGTGACGGAGTCCGGCATCATATCCGGGATATGCGCGAATGAGTTAAGCGTCTACAAAGGAATCCCATTCGCTGCCCCGCCGGTGGGCGACTTGCGTTGGCGCCCCCCGGTACATGCCACATCTTGGACTGGCACGCGTAAGGCAGATGGGTTTGCTCCGGCGTGCATGCAAGTCGGAGTGTCCATGCCGGGCGAGACGCCTCCGGCAGTTAGCGAAGATTGCCTCTACCTCAACATCTGGACGCCGGCTAAGCCCGCGCACGAGCACCTGCCGGTGATCGTTTGGATTTACGGCGGCGGATACATCAATGGGTCAGCCTCGATGCCCTTGTACTGGGGCGACCGGCTCGCGCAAAAAGGCGTCATCGTTGTCACCATCGCTTATCGCCTTGGTCCGCTTGGTTTTCTTGCGCTTCCTGAGCTAACGCGCGAGTCCCCGCACCACACGTCCGGAAACTACGGCCTGATGGATCAGATCGCCGCCCTCGAATGGATTCAGAGGAACATTGCAGCCTTTGGAGGTGACCCGAAATGTGTAACCATCGCTGGTCAATCCTCCGGCTCTATATCGGTCAGCATCCTGATGGCCTCGCCGCTTGCGAAAGGCTTGTTTCAGCGAGCCATCGGAGAGAGCGGCGGGCTGTTTGAGCCACTCCAACTGGGACCAAAGTTTCTGCTGGCCAAAGCGGAACTCGACGGAGAGAAGTACGCCGCTTCGCTGGGTGCGGCCTCGCTGAAGGAACTGCGCCGGCTTCCGGCGACCCTGCTTACCGGCAATGCTGGTGGCATCGTGCACCCAGTGATCGAACCCTATGTGCTTCCCCTTTCACCCTACGAGGCATTCACTTTGGGGCAGCAGAACGATGTCCCGCTGCTGCTCGGTTCCAACGCTGACGAGGCGCGGGCAATGGTCGATGTCAGTCACGAGACTGCGGCGACGTTCGACAGCGACCTGGAACACAGCGTCGGCCAGCTTCCCCCTGCGCTGGTTGCGGCATATCCCCACGCGACCGATGAAGAGGCGCGGCAAGCGCAGCTCGGGCTCGAGCGGGATCTCCGCTTCGGCTGGGACATGTGGGCGTGGGCGAGGCTGCAAGCGGGAACCGGCAAGAGTCCTGTCTTTTATTACTTATTTCGACAGCAGCCGCCATTCCCAGCCGGCTCCGTATACGCAGGTTGGGGGGCGAGTCACTTCGCCGAGCTCTGGTATGTCTTCGACCACCTGGACCAGTCGCCCTGGAAATGGACTGCGGCAGATCGGAAGTTGGCTGAGGAGATGTCCGGCTACTGGGTCAACTTCGCACGATCGGGCGATCCAAACGGCCCGGGGCTTCCCCCGTGGCCGGCGTTCGCCAATGCGGAGAGCAAGGTTCAGTATCTGGGCGATCCGATCACCGTTGGCGGCGTTGCAAATATCCATGGACTGAGCGTCTTCGATGCCGTATACACGAGCAGTGCGTGGCAAGCCCTTTGCCGCGCGGTAATCCAGACGAACCAATAAGGACACAAAGGTACACGAAGGAAAACGCTGAAACTGAGAGCCTTCGTGATACTTTGAGCCCTTCGTGGTTGGTTTCGCGTCTGTTCGCCCTTTCAAACTGACCCAGTACGACGTTTGCTGTTGTAAGATCGCTACCAGTGCAAGAGGATCCACGCTTATGACACGACCAACGACGCAGGCGATTTCACCGTTCTTCATCGTCAGCAACGTCGATCAAACCATGGCATTTTACCGCGACAAACTTGGCTTTGAGACGAGATTCCAGCAGCCGGATCGAAACCCTTTTTTCGCCATCGTCGGCCGCGACGGAGCACAGATCTTCGTCAAGTCCGATAAAGACACGCCGCCGCTGCCGAACCCCAAGCGTAATCCCTCCATGAGGTGGGATGCCTACGTATATGCACCAGACCCCGATGCGCTCGCCGTCGAATTTGCCGATCATGGCGCAGCATTCAGCGTACCGCTCCAGGATACCCACGATGGTCTCCGCGGCTTCGAGATTTGCGACCCTGACGGCTACGTTTTGTTCTTCGGCCGACCAAGGTACAAAGCGGCGTAGCGGTTGGGCGGACTCGGATCGAGCATGCTCATCGAAATCGGACAAGTTAACGGTTGAACACTATTTGTTTAATCGCTGCATTCAACAGTTCTGTGATTTAAGCATTCAGCGAAACAATGCAGGTTTGTGCCGCTTTAGCTTGCGTCTTCGGCAATAACCCACGCAGAGACGAATCTGTGTACAATGCCGAGTGTTCCAAAGGCAAGAAGACGTTTCGATTTTCAATCTACTTGTGTGACCGAGGAGGTCAACCATGAAAAAAATCACGGGGACGATGTTCGCTCTGGTTGTTTTGTTGGCGGTGGGGAAGCCCAAGATCGCTGCGGGACAGGACAAGCCCATGAGCCACATGCCACCCAAGGTACTGACGATCTTCCGGGAGTACACCAAGCCGGGGAAGACGGGAAGCCCGCATGAAAAAACCGAGGGCGCGTTCATTCGGGCAAGCATGGAGGCGAAATGGCCAACCCACTATCTGGCCGTGGAATCTCTTTCGGGTAAGTCGCGAGCGCTGTTCCTGACGGGCTACGAATCGTTTGCAGCTTGGGAAAAGGATCAGCTCGCAACCCGGAAAAATACTGAGCTGTCGGCTGCCCTTGACCGGGCCTGGGCGGCAGACGGTGAACTTTTGACTGAAACCGACAGCAGCGCGCTGCTATTCCACGAGGAATACAGCCTGCGGCCCGACGTGGACATACCCCACATGCGCTATTTCGAAATCTCGCTCTACCAGGTTCGCCATGGACACGACAAGGATTGGGACGACATCGTGAAGATGGTGATCGCCGCTTACGAGAAGATCCCGGATGCACACTGGGCAACCTACGCGGTTGTCTATGGATTGCAAAGCAATACTTACGTGGTCTTCACACCATTGAAGTCTGCGGAAGAGATCGACAAAGGCTTTGCGCAGGGGAAGGATTTTGCAGCGGCGATGGGCGAAGAGGGCATGAAGAAACTGGCCGAATTGTCGGCAGCTGCGATTGAATCGAGCCAGACCAACCTATTCGCCTTTGATCCGCGCATGAGCTACCCGCCTGACGATTGGATCAAGGCAGACCCGGAGTTCTGGAAGCCCAAAGCCGCCGCGGCTCACGAGGCCGCCAAGAAACCTGCGGAGAAGCCGGCTCATAGTCATTAGGACTTGACTCACGGGAACTACAAAGCCCGCCCTTCGGTTGCCGGAGGGCGGGCTTTTCTCGTTGATGGCAATCTTGCTAGAGGCCAGGAAATTGCGATTTCGAAAGAGCATACGCAATCCTCCGCTTGGCCTCAGCGACAAAAGTGTTTATAGTTCAGGATCCCGTTCTCCCAGACGAGGGGAGAATTCAAATCGCCGCAGAAGCACGCTGCCACAAGAATGATCTCCGCCTATAGCGAACTGCACACCCATGCAAGCCCTCGGTCCGGCTCCGAGGGAATGCGTAGTTATGGCAACGGGATGCGATAGAGGTTGCGGCGGATGTTCCGGCGAGTGTAGGCGTAGACGGATGAGCTGACTGCCGAATCCACGGCCTGGGAGATCACGGCAGCGGTTTTCGCGTTCGTCAAATCCTCCGCTCGTGCGATTCCGGACGGTGGCAGCTTCGGAAGTCCAGTATCATGCGCCACAGGCAGCGCGTAAGTGCCCTCGTGCAAGGAAGGAAAGTTGATATATAAGAGTGTCCCAGTGGTGTTCCAAGTGAGGAAGCAGTAGCCGAGGCAAAGCGGAACAGCCTCACCGCCGTCTACGGCAAACGCAATGGCCGCGGCCGTGTGCTCTTCACTAGGGCCTGGGGCGGAGGCGACCACCCAACGGCCATCCGGCGATACAGCCATGATATCGAAAATCCGCTGAGAAGATATTTTGCGCCGGCCGGTACCATCTGCTTTCATGCGATAGAGAAAATTCGACCCACCCTCGATGACGCGAAAAACCAGATCGCCATCGGGCAGAAAATTCGCAGAATCTTCGATCGTGGTCGAGGAGATGCGCGTCGGGGAGGAGCGACGGTTGGTGGGCACAACCCACACGCTGGGATGGCCACTCCGGTCGTTCATGGTGAACGCCACCTCCTTTTCATCCCGGGAAACGGAATACCCTTGCATGGGATAACCCGGCAGGACCCTCTCCACTCTTCCGCCGGTCAGATCCTTGACCCATAGCTCGTAACCGGGTGTTTGGCCGTTGTCCATCAAGTAATAGAGGCTATTTCCATCCCGAGAGAAAGTAGGTGCCCCTGCATTGCCCTCCGAAGAAATCTGGTGGTCGCCTTCTTTGTCGTGGAGCCAAACCGTGTTGTCTTGCGATCCCACGGACGTGATTAGTGATGTACCGTCGGCGGCTACCTCAACGCTTTCTTGCGAGGTTGGGCCGGAAGTCACCAGCTCAGGCTCTCCGTCCGGAAAACGCTGCCGCCAGATATGGAATTTGTCACCGTTGTGTGCAGCGACATACACCCATTTGCCGTCCGGGGACCAGGCTGCTGAAGTACAGGCACTGTTCGGCGGACCGACGACTCGCACCTCACCCCTGCCGTCGAAAGGAGCAACCCGGCACGGCTGAAACTCGGCGCGACTGTCCATCTCAACCACCAGCACCCATCGCCGGTCAGGTGAAAGATAGGAATGATGGGCCATGCTGCGGTCGCCGGCGGGCACGTAAACCTCGCGCCTCTGCCCTCGCCCTTCGTCGGTGGTCACAACTACCATGTGCAATCCTTCTTTGATCTCGGAAAAGAGCAGCCGTTTCCCACCTTCGATCCATGTCAAAGACGACGCGTTGGGCAACAGCTTGTGGGGCTCGCCACCGAGAACTGGTACTTCCCACATTTCCCAAGCAGGGCCCGTGCCGTATGCAATGCGTGAGCCATCCGGAGAGAAGACCGGGCTTAGCTTCCAGAGAGAGTCGTGCGTGAGCTGAACGGGCTGGCCGTTGGGCAGGAACTTGACGTAAATTTGTCCGGGGCCCAGAAATGAATTAGTTCCGCGGATGAACGCGAGCATCCGGCCGTCAGGAGAGAGCGCAGGATAAACTGCGGAGTCGGTGAAGAAGGTGAGCTGCTCCCAATCCTTGCTGGCCGGAGGGCGGCTCTGGGAAGAACGAAATAGAAAAAATCCTCCTGTCACAGCGCCGAGCACAAGCAGCGCAGCCGCAGCGTAGTAGTAGCTTTTTCGCCTCGAGTGTTGGGGTGGCGCCGGTGATGTTATAGGCTGTGACTCTCGTCCTGCCAGTTCCTGTTGTCCTGAAGACGACACATGCAAGGGGCCCGAGCTGCGGTCGCGCTTCAACCTCTGTAATTCTGCCCCCAGGTCGGAGGCATGCTGGTACCGCAGATCGCGGTCTTTCTCCATCGCCCGATTGATAATTTCTTCCAGCTTAGCGGGCAGATCCGGATTCAGGCGCACGGGTCCAACGGGCTCTCGATTCAGGATGGCGTCGAAGATGACGCCAGAAGTATCTCCGCGAAATGGCAGAGCGCCAGTGGCCATCTCATACAGCACGACACCGAACGAGAACAGGTCCGTCCGGGCATCCAGTTCCTTGCCTCGCACTTGTTCCGGCGACATATAGACGACCGTGCCTACCGCACTGCCGGGGCTGGTGAGCAATTCTTCCGCGGTTACAGTTGGCACGGCGGAAACACCGGCACCTCCGGCGACAGAGGCGAGCTTCGCCAAGCCAAAGTCGAGAATCTTGGCGTGCCCACTCTTGGTGACGAAAATGTTCGCAGGCTTGATGTCGCGGTGAAGGACGCCCTTGACGTGCGCCGAATTCAGAGCATCGGCGATTTCGATGGCCAGGGATAAAATCAATTCGGTTTCCAGCGGACGCCCCGCAATGCGGTGCTTCAACGTGACGCCGTCCAGAAACTCCATGGCGATGAAGGCCTCGCCGTGCTGGTCGTCAATCTCGTAGATGGTGCAGATGTTCGGGTGGTTCAGGGCAGAAGCAGCCTTGGCTTCGCGCTGAAAGCGGCTGAGTGCCTGCGGGTCTTTGGCTACATCATCAGGCAAGAACTTGAGAGCCACAAAGCGACCGAGCTTGACATCTTCCGCCTTGTAGACGACGCCCATACCGCCGGCGCCCAACTTCTCGACGATGCGGTAGTGCGAGATAGTCTGACCGATCACTGGAGCAGAATCCTACGTCTCGGGAACGGGCAAGTCAATGAAAGCGACGGGGGTTGCAAGAGGATTGTTCGCGTACTATCGCGATCGCGCTCCTTGACGCTACCGCCCGCCGCGGAGTGAGACCCTCGAAATAATTGCTGCCAAAGCATCCCAATCTTTTCTTTGCCGCTCAGAGCTTGACCGGCTTAGCAAATGCGCAGTGGGCTGCCGGTACGAACGTAAGGTGCTGTCCGGTTGCCGGGGCGGGGTCGTTACCTAGGTCATCTTGGGAAAGGTGACGATTCGAGTCATCATACGCAGAGCTATGGGGGCGAACCGGCTCTCAGGAAAACGCCTGCGATGAATATTGACGATCTGCTGCGGATTGCTACGGAACGGCGAGCCTCCGACTTACATTTGAAGGTAGGAAACTATCCTCACCTCCGCATTGACGGCGAACTGGCGCCATTGACGGAACAGCCGCGGGTGACCGCGGAAGACATGCTGACCATGGCGTTCAGCATGATGTCAGCGCGGCAAAAACAAAAGTTCAAAGAGACCACGGAAATCGACATGGCCTACGGCGTGGCCGGGCTGGGGCGCTTCCGTGTGAACATCTTCCAGCAGCGCGGCAACGTGGGCCTGGTGCTGCGCGTCATTCCCACCAAGATTCGCGCGCTGGATGAGCTGTTCCTGCCGAAGGTGGTGGAACAGATTTGCGAAATGCCCCGCGGGCTGGTACTGGTGACGGGCGTAACC
This sequence comes from uncultured Acidobacteriaceae bacterium, assembly GCA_963807655.1. Taxonomy (GTDB): domain Bacteria; phylum Acidobacteriota; class Terriglobia; order Terriglobales; family Acidobacteriaceae; genus Sulfotelmatobacter. Next base: position 59,696 of record CAWEDF010000037.1, read on the forward strand.
GGCTCCGGTAAGTCGACGACGCTGGCCGCCATGGTGGATCGAGTGAACTCCAGCCGCGCCGAACATATTATTACGATTGAAGATCCTATCGAATTTCTGCATCGCGACAAGAAAGGGTATGTCAACCAGCGCGAAATTCAGGTCGACACGCCTTCGTTCAGCGCGGCTTTGCGCGCTTCGTTGCGTCAGGATCCGGACGTGATTCTGGTGGGCGAAATGCGCGACCTGGAAACGATTTCAACCGCCCTGCACGCGGCGGAAACCGGCCACATGGTTTTCTCGACCTTGCACACGCTGGACGCGGTGGAAACCGTGAACCGCATCATCTCCATTTTTCCGCCGCCGGAGCAGAAACAGATTCGCCTGCAGTTGGCGGCGGTGCTGCGCGCAATTGTGAGCCAGAGATTAGTCCGGCGCTGCGATGCCGAGGGGCGCGTGCCCGCAGTCGAAGTGATGATCAATACGGCTTTCATTCGGGAATGTATTCTGGTGCCGGAGAAGACGCGCTCCATTCGTGAAGCGATCGCGGCGGGCACTTCGCAATATGGCATGCAGACTTTTGACCAGTCGCTGTGGGATTTATTCCAGGCCGGGCTGGTCAACTACGAAACCGCGCTGGAAAATGCCTCGAACGCCGACGACTTCAAGCTGCGCATGCAGGGCATCGCTTCGACCGCGGACATTTCCCGGCAGTCGATGCAGTCGGCCGGGTACGGGGGACGGTAGAGCCCGGCTTCCGGCCTCGGGCTTCGGGCTTCGGCTTGCGGGCTTCGGCTTTCCCCTTCCAGACTCCATCTTCACCTTTTTTTAACCCTGAAGCCCGAAAGCCGAAGCCCGAAGCCGGCTTTTGCGTTATCGTTAGCGGATATGGCCTTCCCGCGTCCCAAGAAGAGGTTTTACTCCGAGGAGGAGTTGTACGAATATGCCGTGGGAGCGCTGGCTCGGCGCATGCGGACGGTGGCAGAATTGAAGCGGTTGCTGCGGGCGCGGGTGGAAGACGCCGAATCGGAGTACGGAAAAACTCTCGTCGAACTCATCATCCGGCGGTTGAAGGACCGCGGGTACCTGAACGATTCGCAGTATGCCGCGTACTTCTCTTCCCTGCGGCGGGACAATCAGAAATTTGGCCGGATGCGCGTGGTCACCGATCTGAAGGCCAAAGGCATGCACAGCGATGTGATCGACAAGGCTGTGGACGCAGCTTACGAGGGTATTAGCGAAGAGAAACAGGCTCGCGAGTATCTGCGGCGGAAGCGCATGGTGAAACCTAAAGATCAGAAACAGGCGGCGCGCATCTTCCGGCAACTGGCTCGGGGCGGGTTTGGGCCCAAGACCATCTTCACCATTTTGAAGAAATGGGACGTGGATGAGGAGACCCTGACCGAGTTGGAAAGTGAAAGTGCGTGAGAGGCAACGATTGAGAGCCAAGGACTGAGGCGCTGCGGGGCAGGCCTCTCTGGCGGGTTTCAGAGCATCTAACCTTAAGATGCACTTGGCAACCGCTAGTCGATGTTGCATACTCCAAGAACGATTTCAAAACCGTTTTCTCCCGGAGGGCACGATGAAGTTCCGTCTGAAAGTAGTTCTGGCAGCACTGTTGTTGAGCGTAGTACCCATCGCGCTGGCCCAGGACGCGGCCACGGATGTGAAGAAGGGCGCGGAAAAGACCGGCCACGAAACAAAAGTCGTCGCCAAAGATACCGCCAAAGGCACCGAGAAGGGTGCGAAGGCGACCGGACACGCCACCAAGAAGGTGGCTAAGACCGTTGGCAAGGATACCGAGAAGGGCGCGGAGAAGACCGGTCACGAAACCAAAGTCGTCGCCAAGGACACCACTGAGGGCACCGAGAAAGTCGCCAAGAAGACAGGCAGCGGCGTGAAGAAAGGGACCAAGGCCACCGGGCACGAGGTGAAAAAGGCCGGCGAAAAAATGGAGGGGGACAAGCCGAAGCCGCAGTAACGCAGAGCCAAACCTTAACCACAGAGGGCACAGGGTAACACAGAGGATTCGCCTTGCGGGTTTCCTCTGTGCTCCTCTGTGCCCTCTGTAATTAAGGTTTGGCCCTATTTTCCCGGTGCTAGAATTAGGGTTTCTTCACACCATGCTGACTGGCTCTGAAATCCGCCGCAAATTTCTCGACTTCTTTGTGCAGAAGGGGCACAAGGAGGTGCATTCGTCGTCGCTGGTGCCGGCGAACGATGCCACGCTGCTGTTTACTAACGCGGGGATGAATCAGTTCAAAGATGTTTTTCTCGGCCTTGAAAAGCGCGACTACTCCCGCGCGACGACTTCGCAGAAATGCGTGCGCGCCGGCGGCAAGCACAACGACCTGGAGAATGTAGGCTTCACCAACCGGCATCACACGTTTTTCGAGATGCTGGGGAATTTTTCGTTTGGCGACTACTTCAAGAAAGACGCCATCGCTTACGCCTGGCAACTGATCACTTCGAAGGAGTGGTTCGGAATTTCGAAGGACAAGTTGTATGTGACTATTTTCAAGGGCGAAGCTGGTGTTGAGCGCGACATCGAAGCTTACGATCTGTGGGCTGGGCAGGGCGTGCCCAAAGATCGAATCTTTGAGATGGGGCTGAAAGACAATTTCTGGCAGATGGGCGACACCGGACCCTGCGGGCCTTGCAGCGAGATTTATTACGACATGGGGCCGGCGGCTTCTGATGAGGGGCATGCGGACTGCGCGTTCCCCTGCGACTGCGGACGGTATGTCGAGATCTGGAATTTAGTGTTCATGCAGTTTGACCGGGATGTGAGCGGGAAGCTGAATCCGCTGCCTAAGCCGTCGATTGATACGGGCATGGGGTTGGAGCGGACGACGGCAGTGTTGCAGGGTGTGGTTTCGAATTACGAGACGGATTTGTTTACGCCGCTGATCAAGCGGGCCGCGGAATTGACCGGGACGTCGCTTACTAAAGAACTGGAGAAGGAAGCCAAGGCGAAATCGGCGGCTTCTTTGCGAGTGATCGCCGACCATTCGCGGGCGACGGCGTTTCTTATCGCCGATGGGGTCTTGCCATCAAATGAAGGTCGCGGCTATGTTCTCCGCAAGATCATGCGTCGAGCCATGCGGCACGCGTGGTTGCTAGGACAGAAGAGGCCTGTGGTGATGACCGAGATGGTTATCCTGGTCCAGAAGATGATGGCGGATGTTTACCCTGAGCTGACGGCCAGTGGCCAGGTGATCCGCGTCGTTAGCGAGGAAGAGCGAAGATTCCACCATACGATGGAGGTTGGCTTGGACAGGCTGGAGGGCGACCTTGGCGAAATTCAATACGTTTCGCGTCAATTTGATGAAGGGGCGGAACGCCTGCGCGTTGAACTGACAGAATCCGGGAAACCGGATCGTACGCGGCGAGCCCTTGCTATTCTCAAAGAGCAGCCAGATTCAGGCAGGACATCGAGCATCTATTCGGGCCAAAAGGCGTTTAAGCTCTACGACACATTTGGACTTCCACTGGATTTCATTCAGGACGCAACCAGAGATGCTGGACTCGAGTTTGATCAAGAAGGCTTTGACCGGGCCATGGAGGAGCAACGCTCCCGCGCCCGTGCTTCTTGGAAAGGCGCGGCGAAGCAGACTGCGAATCCCGCCTACCAGCAGCTTCCGAAATCAATCTTCGAAGGCTACCGGCAGACTCGCTCTGACGGCGCGGAAGCGCTGGCGATCATTCATAACGGCCAGGGTGCGCAGGAGCTCAATGCTGGCGAGTCCGGCGAGATCATTCTTGATCACACGCCGTTCTATGCCGAATCCGGCGGTCAGGTTGGCGACCGGGGATGGTTTTACTCCGACGATCACAACACCGTCGTCGCCGAGGTGACGGGATGCTATTCGCCCATTCAGGGTGTGCGGGCGCATCAGGTTGTCGCCAAGCAGACGCTGCGCGTGGGCGACAAGGTTGATTCTGTCGTAAATGCTGACGTTCGGCAGTCGACCATGCGCAATCACACGGCTACGCATTTGCTTCATGCCGGGCTGCGCGAGGTTTTGGGGAAGCATGTTAAGCAGGCGGGATCTTTGGTGGCACCGAATCATTTGCGGTTTGATTTTTCGCACTTCACCGCTGTCGAAGACGAAGAGTTGCAGGATATTGAGGACATCATTAATAAAGAGGTCCTGCGCAATCAGATTGTCGAGACCATTACCGACGTTCCCATCGACGAGGCGATCAACACGTATCACGCAATGGCCTTGTTCGGTGAGAAGTATGGCGACAAGGTGCGCGTGGTGCGGATTGGCGACTTCTCGACCGAACTTTGCGGCGGCACGCACACTGGGGCAACCGGCGAGATTGGGCTGATCAAGATTCTTAAGGAAGGCAGCGTGTCGTCGGGCGTGCGGCGGGTGGAGGCCGTTACCGGGGAGGGGTCTTTGCGTCACTTCCGGACTGATCATGAGCTGGAACAGGTGGTGTCGGCATTTGTATCTCCCACCTTTGCGCAAAAACCGCGCAAAGATGGGGCACCCTCAGACGAGATAGCGCATGCATCGCCTGCTGAAGCTTTGAAAGCTGAGTTTGAAAAGAAAGATGCTGAGATCAAGCGCCTAGCGCGGGAACTGGATCAGGCGCGGATGAAGTCGGCTTCGTCTTCGATCAGCACGGCGAACATCGGGGATCAAATCAAAGATGTGAAAGGCGTGAAGGTTCTGGCGCATCGCGTGGACAATCTGGAGCGGGCGCAGTTGCGCACGCTGGTCGATCAACTGCGCGAGAAGATTGGGTCGGGCGTGGTGGTACTGGGCTCGGCTTCGAATGGAAGCGTTTCGCTGATCGTGGGCGTCACCAAAGATTTAGTGGGCCGGGTGCAGGCAGGAAAAGTGATTGGCCCGGTGGCGCAGAAAGTTGGCGGCAAGGGCGGAGGGCGTCCTGATCTGGCTGAGGCTGGCGGCAAAGATCCGGCTGCGCTGGACTCCGCGCTGGCCGGGGTGTATACCGTGGTGGAATCGCTTTTAGGGCCCTAGCATCTCAGCAGGCAGGAGGTGCCCGATGGAAGACCGCATTCGTTTCGTGGAACACAAAGGAAAGCAAATCCTGCTGGTGGACGTTTCTCACTGCGCTCCGACTGAGGTAGCAAAGATTGCCCTGTTGGTCCCTTCTTATGTCACCAGTGAGCCTCGCGCGTCGGTGCTGTTGCTCGCCGACTTCACGGGAGCGGAGTTTGACCGCGTCGCGATCGATCGCATGAAAGAGAGCGCGGTCTTCGACCGGCCGCATCTCAAGCGGTCGGCGTGGGTGGGAATCGAGAGACTGCCCAAAGTGTTTTACGAACACATCAAGAATTTTTCCCAGCGCGATCTGCCCGTCTTCGAGACCCGCGAGGAAGCGATGGACTGGCTGGTGAGTAGTGAAGAACTGCGAACAACGGATCGCACGCTGGGGGACCTGCCTAGGCGGCGCCGGCTCGGGGATACCGGCTAGCCGCGCGGGTATAAGAGCGAATCGAGCCAGGAGTCCGTGGAGATAAGAGCTCAGGAGTACCTCATGGGCCAACCCCTCGACAAGGAAAAAGCATTCTTCTACGGCCAGTTCGTGCAGGCCGCCTACACCATGTTCAGGGACCCGCAGGGCGGAGACCCGCTCCAGCCTGAACCTGCCGGCATTCCGGCGGGATACGAGCTTGGGGCGTGGATCCACATGTCGGATTTCATCCTCAACCTCAAGGAGCCGGAATTTTACGGGATCGTCTGCCGCAAAGTCGACAACCCGGACTGGCGCATCGTCGCGATTCGCGGCACCGAAGGTGCAATTGAGTGGATCGATGACGCGGCCGCGCTTCCCAGGCCCTTCCGCCAGGTGCCCGACACGGGGCGCGTAGCCAGCGGGTTCGACAAAATCTACAGCTCATTGAAAGTGGTGAAGCGCAGGCTGGCCGAAGATCGCGCAGTGGCGGCAGCAGCTCCGGGGCTTCCAGCCCCACCTGAGACCTTCAATGGCTCCTTCGCCGAGCAACTCGATCAACTGGCCAACAGCCGCGAGCTGGCGCGCGGCGTGAGACGATCCATGGCTGAAGCGCGCCCGCCACGGCCCATGGTGGTTACCGGCCACAGCCTGGGCGCGGCCCTGGCCACACTGTTTGTCATGGAGAACGATTCGAAAAAAAAGTTCGACATCACCACGTCGTGCACGTTTGCCTCGCCGCGCGTAGGCAACCTGGAGTTCGCCAGGGCCTTCGATCAACTGCCCATCGATTCGTGGCGGATCGTGAATACACTCGACATAGTGCCGAAACTTCCTCCGCATATTCCCCTGTTGCTGGAATACGATCACGTCGATATTGCGTATCCGTTCACTTCCTCGGATTTCGCGAAAAACAGCCTGGTGTGCTGGCATGCGATGGAGACTTACCTGCACTGGCTGCAATCGAGTTCGCCGCTACTGCAGGAATGTGTGCCCTAGGATTGAGCAGTGTCTTCGAGTGTCGGCATTCGCGGGCGGGCGCCCCACGCCACACTTAGCTTCTCCACTTGAGCGTAACCGGTCCTGACATCGGATGTTTCATCTCGGCACCAGTTCGCTTGGCTTCCAGGTACGCGGCCTTCAACTGGAAATACCATTTGGCGGGACGGTCGGCGTCGTCGATCAGCATTAAATGTGGATTATGCTTCAGGCCTTCGGCTTGCAGTTCCATGGTGCGGCGGTCCTGTTCGACGAATTTGGCGAAGACGAACTTCAGCAACTCGGGGCCAAGGGGCATCCAGCGGAAAATGTTCCAGGCGGCGACCACATCGATGCGGCACTGATTGCGGGTGATGGGCGTCACGGTGGTGAGGCTCGAGAACCAGTACTTCCCTGCTCGAATGGTTTCGGTGCGCCGGTTGGGCAGGACAAAGTCGATGGTGGTAGTGATGGAATCGGCGGCGGCGTAGAGACGCAACAGCTTGTAGGGCGCGGAGTTCGAACTGGGCGTGTGCGTGCTCATGCGAAAACCATTGGGGATGGGCTCGAAATTCTTTTGCTTCTCGTGGATACTGTGGCGGCTGCGCCACCACCACGCCTGATGCACGAACGGTCCATGCGCCGGATCCATGAGGCCGATGATGCCGTGGTCGATGCTGACCGGCATGTCGGCGATCAGGTAGGCAAGCTTGTACTTACCGCCGGACATTTCTTCGAACTTCTCAATCTGAGGGGCGGGATCGCGAGCTTCTTCTCTCGCGCTGAAACCCGCGCCCAGCGGGCCGGGATCAGGGATGTAGACCCAGACAAAACCATCCTGCTCTTCGCAGGGATAGCTGCCGGCATAGATGCGGTCCACTTTCAAGTTCTGGTCAGCCGTGAGTGACGGGATTAGTTCACACTGGCCGTTGTGCGCGTCGAACTTCCAGCCATGATAGCAACACTCAACGTTTTCTCCATCGAAGTTGCCGCAGTGGAGAGGCATGCCGCGGTGAGGACAGGCGTCGTGCAGGGCGAAGGGACGGCCCGCGCGGTCGCGTCCGACGACGAGCGGAATCTCCAGCAGCAAGGCTTTGTGAAGCTGGTTGCGATGGACGCGGTCCGCGGGCAGGGCGCGATACCAGAAGCCGGTGAGCATGAGCGAGTCGGTCGCCTGGCGTCGGGGAGAGTCGAGTTCGGGCATGGGGCGGAAATTGCTGTTTGAAAACCTATGCTAGCATCCGGGATGTTTCAGCGCGTACGGAATTGGGCCGAGGAATCCCAGGGAAATCACCGGCGCCAGATCGAGCGAGAGCTCGTCGATCACATTTCAATCACACCTAGTCGTGATCTATAAACAAGTCGGCCGTGACCTGTAAGTAACGCAAGGTTGCGCCGGCGATTTGATCGCGCACACATCGTAACGACTTGTGGCGGAGTGTGCAAGATTTGGCATACTCGACACGGTGGCACTACAGAGTTATTGTCAGAGGAAGATTCCTGTGCTACGGTAACTGAAATTTCACGCCTTCTTAAAAATTTTTCACGGGCCTCTTGATAGCGGGATCTGCGCGAAAGCGTTTGGGGTAGCGCAACTATGAAGGAAGCGATCGATCATATTCCGGCCGAGCAGCCAGGGGACGAGGAAAATTTTGCCAACCGCAAATTGATCCGTCCCGCGTTGCCGCGTGGGGAGCACAATCCCGGGAACCACAGCCCCAATCAAATGCAACTCACTGACCGCCGGGATCGGCCCGAAAGGCACGACCGCCCGGAACGGGGCGGGGAGCGCAGGTTTGAACGGAGCGACCGCGGCGACAGAGCGATAGGTCCAGGAAGCGGGCGCAAGGCTGCGCCTCCGGAGCAGACCAACGCGGAGAATTTCTATTATCAGAAACAGATGCAGTCGAAGACGCCGATGGTGATCGTGCTGCGCGATGGAGAGGAAATCCATGGCATCATCGAGTGGTACGACAAAACCTGCATCAAGGTGGCCCGCGAAGACGGTGGACCCAACCTGATGATCTACAAGCCCGCCATTAAGTACATGTTCAAGGAAGAAGAGAACTGACGGTAGAAAGAATTGAGCGATTGGGCCATTCAGTCATTGGGCATTGAATGTCAGAACCCATCCTCTCGATTCGTTTTGAATCACTAAATCACCCGATCACTTAATCGTTCAATGGTTTACGCCGCTGATGCTCCCGTTGACAATCTCCCTTATCTCCCATAGCATCAATCACTTGAGGGATGACCCTAACACGGCATCCGGGAGCCGCTCGTGATTAAGCTCGACATTATCAACGAAGTGGTCGCCAGAACCGGCATCACCAAGACCAAGGCCGAGTTGGCGGTGGAAACCGTTTTTGAGAGCATGAAGAACGCGCTGGCCCGCGGCAATCGCATTGAACTGCGCGGATTTGGTGTGTTTAACGTGCGCCCGCGCAAGACCGGTATCGGACGCAACCCGCGCACCGGAGCCGAGGTATCCATTCCTCCCGGCAAGGCCGTGCGGTTCAAGCCGGGGAAAGAATTGCAGTCGATTGATTAAATCAGTACCTGGTACCGAGTAGCGAGTACTGAGAAAAATCCGTTCGAAATGCCGCCTTCACATTTTCTAGTCTCTCTCTTCTATCCCTAGTTTTCTCCGTCTCGCTCCATACCCAGTTCTGAGCCTTGTTTTTGCTGGGGACTCGGGGTACTAGATGCTCCTTCCTCGTAGTAGCATCTAAAGGAAAGGCCTCGATGGAATTGCGAGGCCGAAGAATCGCATGTCGGAACCTACTCCTCCGCTAGCTTCTCCCACTCTCGAATACGATCGGCCCATTCCACTGCCGGAGCCACGCGCACCACGGCAGCGGTACTGGTTGCATGCGTTGCTGCTCGTAGCGACTTGCTTTACCACGCTGGTGGTCGGTGCGAGGATGCAGCACAACTTTGCGCTAGGCCGGCCCGCGTTCCTATTTGATAACTCTTCCTCGCTTTTCCAGTTGCCGTGGGCACTCCAGGAACCCGCGCGCCTGTTGCTCGGGATTCCTTTTGCCGGCACGCTGATGCTTATCCTGATGGCGCACGAAATGGGACACTACCTTTATTGCAAACGCTACGGCGTATGCGCCACTTTGCCGTTCTTCATTCCAGCGCCAACCTTGATCGGCACCTTCGGAGCTTTCATCCGCATCCGCTCCCCCATCCGATCCCGCACCGCATTATTCGACATAGGAATCGCCGGCCCGATCGCGGGATTCGTGGTGGCTGTGGGCGTACTTGCGGTTTCGCTGGGACTGTCCAAACCGATTACCGAAAGTACGCCCGCCGCCGATCTGGAGCTTGGACTGCCCATGATCTTCCAGTTGATGCATCGACTGTTGGCGGCTGCAGGCGCCGGCCACGACGTGGCCGTGTTGCCGCTGAATCAAGTGTTGCTGCATCCGGCAGCCATTGCGGCCTGGGTAGGGATGTTTGCCACGGCTCTGAACTTGCTGCCGGGAGGCCAACTCGACGGCGGCCATATCGTATTCTCGATCGCCCCTCGGGCGCATCGTTGGATATCGAGGCTCACAGCGATCGTGCTCCTGATTATGGCTTATTATTTCAGCTATATCTGGCTGATGTGGGCGGTGCTGCTGCGCTTGAGCAGCTTGCGTCATCCCCAAGTAGCGGAATGGCCGAGGGTTTCTGGCGGCCGGATCGGGTTGGCTGGATTTGCGCTTCTCATGCTCGCGCTGACGCTCATGCCTACCCCCCTCATGCAGCCGGCTACAGCCAACGAACCAGCCCGCCATTTTTCTCTGCGAGAAATCTCGCACCAGCTGCCAGGGATATGGCGCGAGATTCGTAGGCCGTAGGTTTCATTCCAATGCGCAGAGGCGTCGCTTCTGGCCTGCACACCCATTCTCTCGTATACTCCTTTATTCAATCGTTTTAATTGAAGAGTTGGAGGCAGCCTTACCGTGAAAAAGCTAGCCGCTGTTCTACTCTGTCTGGCGGGGTGTTTCGCTCTCGCGCATTCTGCCGCAGGCCAGACCATCGCAGTTGACGTTTCGCATCCCACGAATCATTTCGTGCCTAAAGAAACTCTGGGCGCGGGTGTGGACCGCATCGCCGCGGAAGCAATCGACAAAGACTTGCAGCAGCCTACGCTGGAGAAAACGCTGGCCTCGGGCTGGCAGCCGGTTAGCTATCGTCAGAATACGGAACTCGCTGTCGAGGCATGGCATTGGAATCCGCAAGGAAGTTGGAGCGATCGGCGCGGCAAAGGATATTTCACCGGCTCCGCAACTCCCACAGAAGCAATTCGCTATTCCTATGGCTATCCGCTGCCGCGCCGCGGATTCACCCGCAACGACGGCACCGATAATGTGGGCTTCTCCCGGCTCACCGACGGTGACCTCAATACTTTCTGGAAAAGCAATCCCTACCTCACGCAGCGCTTCACCGGCGAGAGCGATTCGTTACATCCGCAATGGATCGTGATAGACATCGCCCAGATGCAACCGGTCACCAGCATTCGCATCGCTTGGGGAGAGCCTTACGCCCGGCGCTATGTAGTCGAGTACTGGAGCAGCGATGATCCGGGGGCCGATGGTCCAATGAAAGCGCAGACCAGCGGCGCCTGGCGCACGTTTCCGCAAGGAAAGACCACCGATGGAAAAGGCCAGACCGAAACCATTCGCTTGAGCAGCACTCCAATCGCGGTCAGGTTCGTGCGGATTTGGATGACGGAATCGTCGAATACGTGCGTTGCCGACGGCACCACCGATCCCAGGCTGGATCCGCGGAATTGTGTGGGCTACGCGATTCGCGAGCTTTATCTCGGTACAACCACCGGTGACAGCGAGTTTCACGACATCCTCCGCCATACGCCGGAGCAGGAGCAGACCGCAACGTATTGCTCGTCGGTCGATCCGTGGCATCAGCCGTCAGATTTGGGATCGACCAAGCAGGCGCAAATGGGATTCGATCTGTTCTTCACCAGCGGTGTGACGCGCGGCCTGCCGGCGATGGTGCCGGTCGCGATGCTCTATGACACTCCCGACAACGCCGCGGCGGAAATTGCGTATTTGAAAAAGCGCGGCTATCCCATCTCTTACGTCGAGATGGGCGAGGAATCCGATGGGCAGTACATGGTGCCGGAAGACTACGCCGCGCTGTATCTGCAGTGGGCGACGGCGATTCATAGCGTAGACCCCGCGCTCAAGCTTGGTGGCCCGTCGTTCCAGGGAGTCAACAAGGACATCGAAGTCTGGCCGGATGCAAAAGGAAAAGTCTCGTGGACCGGGCGCTTCATCGATTACTTGAAGCAGCACGGACGCATGAATGATCTGGCATTCTTTTCGTTCGAGCATTATCCCTACGATCCGTGCAAAACCCCCTGGGGCGTGCTTTACGACGAGCCTGACCTGGTCAGCCACATCATGCAGGTATGGCATGAGGACGGAGTTCCAGCGGACATGCCGATGTTCATCACCGAAGGAAATCTTTCCTCGGGCGCGAGCGAGACGTATCAGGATATGTTCGCGGGAGTCTGGCTGGCCGACTACATCGGGTCGTTTCTGAACTCGGGCGGAAAAGGCGTTTACTTTTTTCATTATCTTCCGCTGCAGATGGAGCCGGGATGCAACAGCTCTCCAGGCACATTTGGAATGTTTACCGTGGATGCCGATTATCAGATTCAGCAGTCCCTGGCGCAGTTTTTTGTGGCGCAGCTCATCAGTCTCGAATGGGCACAGCCCGCCGGCGGCGAGCATCAGGTGTTCGCCGCGAAAAGCGACATGGGAGATGGAGCCGGTCACGCATTGGTGACGGCGTATGCGGTGAAACGTCCCGATGGGAAATGGGCGGTGATGGTAGTGAATCGAGATCAGCAGAATCCGCACAAGGTTCGATTGCGTTTGACGGAGCGGCAGACAAGGGCAGCACCTTCACAGGGCCAGTGGAGAGTCTCAACTTTCGGAAGCGCCCAGTATCAATGGCATCCCGGGCAGATGCGCTTTATGGCTCATGCCGAGAAGAGTGGTGAGCGTACGATTGTGCCCACCAGCAGGGGCTGGGCCGATCCTGACGGGCCGATCGTCCACACTAAGCTGGCTGCGGAGAAGAATACAATGTTCGATCTGCCGGCTGCCTCAGTGGTAGTGATTCGAGGAAACGTGAAGGTCGGTCCTTAGTTAGTCGTTGGAAGCCAACATGCCGGAAGCAACAACGAATTGCGAACGACCAACGACGAACGACCCACGACTGATTCTCACATCAGCCACAACGCATCCACGTCCACAATCACCTGTGTGCGCGGAATTTTCTGCTGGGTTGAGTAGGCCAGCATGGCGCGCAACGTCGCATTCAGCTTTTCGCGGCTCGGCGACTTGAGCACGAAATGATAGCGGTAATCGCGTTTGAGCCGCATAATCGGCGCGACTGCTGGGCCGAGCACGCGCACGCCTTCATGCCGTTGCTGCTCAAACCACTTTCCCAACGTGCCCGACCATTGCAACGCCTCGTCAAGTTTGCCGCTGCGGATGAGCACGTTGGCCAGCGCGGAGTATGGCGGATAGTGCATCCAACTGCGGAAGCGCAATTCTTTTTCGTAGAATCCGGCGAAGTCATGGCGGGCCGCATATTGCACCGCGTAGTGATCCTGAAAATACGTTTGCAGAATCACTTTGCCGGGAGACTGGCCGCGCCCGGCCCGTCCGGCGACTTGCGTGAGCAATTGGAACGTGCGCTCGGCGGCGCGAAAGTCAGGGAGTCCCAGCGCACTGTCGGCGCCGACCACGCCGACCAGGGTGACGCCATGAATGTCGTGGCCCTTGGCGATCATTTGAGTGCCGACAAGCAAGTCGAGTTCGCCTTCGCTGAGCGCGTTCAGCGTGCGCTCGAAATCTTCGTGTCCCCTGACAGTGTCGCGATCAAGGCGGGCGATGCGCGCCTGGGGAAACATGCCGTGCAGCAATTCCTCCAGCTTCTCTGAGCCGGTGCCAAGAAAATACACGTACTCGCTGCCACAATGAACGCAGGCTTTGGGCACCGGCGCCGTGTAGCCGCAGTAGTGGCAGACCATTTTGTGCTCATGCTTGTGGTGGGTGAGGGCGATGGCGCAGTTCTGGCACTCCAAGTTCTTGCCGCAGGTGCGGCAAAGCACCACGGGAGAATATCCACGGCGATTGAGCAGCACCATCACCTGCTCTTTGCGGTCGAAACGCTCTTTGATTTCCGCGGTCAGCTTTCGCGAAATGACCTGCTCGTGGCCCGTTTCCTGGAATTCCTGTCGCATGTCGATGATCTCGACTTCCGGCAGAGGACGCTGCTCCACGCGGTCGGGCAACTCGACCAGCGCGTACTTATTTTTCTTTGCGTTGAAATACGACTCGAGTGATGGCGTTGCGGAGCCTAGCACGACAACGGCGTTCGCCATCTTGGCGCGCACCACCGCGATGTCGCGGGCATGGTAGCGTGGCGTCTCCTCTTGCTTGTACGAGGAATCGTGCTCTTCGTCGACGATGATCATAGCAAGATCACCAACCGGCGCGAAGACCGCTGAGCGAGTACCGACAACCATGCGTGCATCTCCGCTCTTGATGCGGTGCCACTGCTGCGCTCGCTCCTTGTCGGATAGCGCTGAGTGCAGGATGGCGACTTCGTCGCCGAAGATCTGATGCAGGTCGGCGGCAACCGCCGGCGTGAGGCCAATCTCAGGAACGAGGAGGATGGCGGACCGTCCCGCTTCAAGAACCGCACGCATGCCCGCGAGGTAGACGGCAGTCTTGCCCGAGCCGGTGACGCCGTGCAGAAGAATGCCGGAAAACTTTCGCGCTTCGACAGCGTCACGCAGGCGGTTCAGTGCTGCTTTTTGGGCCGAGCTGAAATCGAATTCGAAAGACGGCCGTGGTTTGCTGCGCGAGACGGCGAAGGCCGCCGGCTCTTCGACGATTTCGATCAGACCGCGTTTCACCAACGTGCTGATCGTCGTTCGAGGAATTTCGAGCGCTTGCAGCGTGTCTACTGGAACGCGGCCTCCAGCGGCGGCGAGAGTCTCGACGAGCCGGCGCTGGTTGTCGTTCAGTTTTCCGTCAGCGGACTTGAGTAGCGCGATTTTCATCGTTCGCGTGGCGTCGCGGACAGCGGAAATATCTTCGCGCACGAGCCATTTCTTCCGCACCATCCCGCTCAGGATTGTTCTTGAGACGCGAGCGCCTGCGCGCAGCTTTTCTTCGCGGATCGGGACGGTCTCTCCGGACTCTGGCTCTTGGGCGCCTAAATAATCAAGCACCCGGAACTCTGCCGCCTGCTCCTCCGGAGTGCGCCGCGAACGCGTGGACGATCCCGACATGCCCGCCAGATGCAGCGCCAGTTGGCCTTCCGCAGTGATGCGGTAAGCCATGCCGCGTTTAAACTCCGCATTCAGCGGCAGCATCGTTCGGAAGACTTCGCCGAGCGGTGCGAGATAGTAGCCGGCAATCCAGCGGCCGAGCCGCAGCAGTTGTTCGTTGAGCACCGGCGAAACATCGAGTACATTGAGTATCGTTTTTGTTTTGACCGATGGCTTCCGGTCGTGCAATTCGACCAGGATGCCAGTCATGCGCTGCTGGCGAAAAGGCACGAGTACGCGGCCGCCGACGACAGGATTGGCCTCGGCGGGGACACGGTACGTAAAGACCATGTCGAGCGGAACGGCCAGGGCAACGTCGCAGAACTCGGGCATTGATTGGAAGGATAAACTAGCGCGGATGCGTCATCACGAATTGTCGTTCCGCCTCGAACTGTCATCGCCTTGAACTGTTATCCCGAGAGCAGCGAGGGATCATGGTGTCTGCGTGAAGCGGCAGCACTTATGACGCAGGCAAGAACCAGGATGCCTCGCGCTGCTCGGGATGACAGCGACCTTAATACAGTTATTCGGCAGCCTTTTTCGGGGGCTCAATCCCCAGGTACTTCATCACCATCTGCAAATCCTTCCAGGCCTCGCCCTTCTGCCGCGGATCGCGCAGCAAAAACGCAGGGTGATAAGTAACTGCCAGCCGCGCTCCGGGCCACGAAGGATCGCCGCCTCGAACACCCGCCGGCTTGAAATCATAAAAACGGCCGCGCAGTTCCGACATCGGAGCATTGATGGCAAGCAGGTTCTTCGCGGCCACCGCACCCAGAGCAACGATGACTTTAGGCTTGATGACCGCGATCTGGCGCATAAGAAACGGCGAGCACGTTTCACACTCGTCGCGCTCCGGGGTCCGGTTGCCGGGTGGACGGCACTTGACTATGTTCGCGATGTAAACATCCTCGCGCCGCAAGGCCATCGCCTTGATCATGTTGTTGAGCAATTGTCCGGCGCGCCCGACAAAGGGTTCGCCCTGCGCATCCTCGTCGGCGCCCGGCCCTTCGCCCACAAACATCAACTCCGCCCGCGGATTGCCCACGCCAAAGACGATCTGCTTGCGGCCTTGCTGGTGCAGTTTGCAGCGGGTACAGTCGCCGAGGTCTTCGCGAATCAACTTGAGTGCGGCGACGGGATCGGCCACTCCATACTCCGGCTTCGGCGCTACGATTTCGAAGATATTTTCCTGGGCGACAGCCGGGACAACGGCGGATTTCCTTGCGGACATTTCCTCTCGCAATTCTAACTGGGATACTGAGAATGTCGCTGAAGCCGACTTTGCAGACAAAGACGCCGCAAGGACGCCGGCATCAGCCCGTTGAGCCTCCGCCAATCGCGAACCCTGCGGCTCTCGACGATAGAAATCGTAGATGCCCAACTCTTGGTAGTAGCGGACGCGCTCGGCAAGAGCGCGCCTCAATTCCGGGCCAAGTGTGCTTCCCACTCCTTAGTGCTCCACATCAAAGTAAATCTTCGTCGTCGCCCGATACTGCAACACCTTTCCTCCCTCGAGTTCCATGTCGAGCGAGTCAACATGCGCCCACTTGATCCCGCGCACGGTCTTGCCCGCCTCGGCCACGGCATTCGTCGCCGCCTTGGCAAAGCTTTCTTTAGAGGTTCCAATGATGTCGATAACTTTCTGCGTCATCACACGCTCCTTGAAGAAGTTTGACGGAATTGTACTCTAGAAGGCCGATCCGGCGCAGCGTGATACGCTCGCCCGTTCGCATTGAACAATCTTGGGAGAATTCGCTTTCAGGCTTTCACGGGCGATTTGCGCCGCTCACGAATGTGGGCAACCTGGTCGAGCACGCGTTGCGCCACTTCCCACTTCGTTGTCTTCGGAACTTCGACAACCTCGTCGTGAGTAATGATGGTGACTTCATTGCGATCGGAGTCGAAGCCGATGCCTTCGCGCGAAACGTCGTTCACCACGATGGCGTCAAGATGCTTGGCCGCGAGCTTCTGGCGGGCGTTTTCCAGGACGTTCTCAGTCTCTGCCGCGAAGCCCACGACAATCTGCGACTGCTTGCGCAGAGAAATTTCTTTAAGAATGTCGGCGGTAGGTTCGAGTTCAAGAGTGATCGGCCCTTTGCGTTTTATCTTTTGCGGGGACGCTGATTTCGCCCTGTAATCGGAGACAGCAGCGCTCTTGATCACAACCGTGGCTTGTGGAAAGAGATTGAGCACAGCGTCGCGCATCTGTTCCGCCGATTCTACGCGCGTGATTTCAGCCGCTGCCGGCGGCGTGAGAGCCGTCGGTCCACTCACCAGAAGCACGCGCGCGCCGCGGCGCAGCGCGGCTTCCGCTATGGCGTACCCCATGCGTCCGCTGGATCGGTTGGTGAGATAACGCGCCGGATCGATCTTTTCTCGCGTCGGTCCGGCGGTGACCAAAACGGTTTCACCGGCAAAATCCTGTGACGCGCCCAGTGCTTCAAGAACTGCGGCGACGACGGCTTCATTTTCGGCAAGCCGACCGGAGCCAGTCATTCCGCAAGCGAGATATCCCGAGCCTGGTTCAACAATCTTCACCCCTCGCCGCCGGAGGATTTCCAGATTCGCCTGCGTCGCGGGATGATTCCACATGTTGACGTTCATCGCCGGAGCGACCACGACTGGAGCGGTGGTGGCAAGATAAAGCGTGGTGAGAAAGTCGCCGGCAATGCCCTGCGCGAACTGCGCCAGCACGTCGGCCGTGGCTGGAGCAACCACCAGCGCGTCAATCGACTGCGCGACCGCGATGTGCTCGATGGCAGAGTCGATGTTCGCAGCCTGCTCTTCACCGGGCGCGAACATCCCCGTGATCACTTTTTCGCCGGACAGCGCGGCGAAAGTGAGCGGGCGAACAAACTCCTGGGCTGCGCGCGTCATGATGACTTGCACGCGGATGCCGCGGTCTTGCAGCAGGCGCACAATCTCGGCCGCCTTGTAAGCCGCGATGCCGCCCGTCACTCCGAGAGCAACTTTCATGGTGATTAGATGCAGCCGGCCACGGCGCGATTTACGCGTCGTGTCCGAAAGCCTGATCCAGGACTTCGGCAGCCTGCTCGGCTGCACTGCGCGTTTCGGGGATCTCCCACTTCACTTTGCCCGCGCGGATCTCGTCCTGCGCGATGCGGCAGGGTTTGCGGGAATTGGTTTGTACCACCGGCGGGGCTCCGGATTGCAATTGGCGGGCACGCCGGGCGGCGACCAGAATATAGCGATAGTTGCTGTCGAAGCCTTCGATCAATTTCATGGACTCTCTCCCCTTCATACCGGGTTGCAAGATTTCGATTGCCGAAAGTTGTTGCGCTTCGTTCCTCGCCAAAGAAGCCGAGAACTGCTCCTGTTATTTTCCCACGAAATTCAAGATTGCGGGGGCCGCCGCCGCCAAATATGGTTACCGAGGATTACTCCCTTCGGGTTCGTCAGGCGGCTTAAACGAGTCCAGAATCCCTTTCAGCCGATCGCGAGCATCGGCCAGCCGGCAGCGCTTCGCGAGGGCCATCACCGCCGATTCCTCACCGGACAGCGGCCGCCCTGAGCGCAGCAGGCGTTCGGAGCGCACGATCGCCTGCAGAATCTTGCTCGATTCCTTCAGCAGGTCATTGACGAGAATGTAGTTGTAGCGATCGTAGTTCCGAATTTCGCGGCTGGCCGTGACCAGCCGGCGCTGAATGACCTCTTCGCGATCTTCGCTGCGCTTGCGCAAACGCTCCTCCAGGGTCTTGCGATTCGGAGGCAGAATAAAAATGCTGGTCGCGTCGGGGAGTTTTCGTTGGATCTGCGCGGCGCCCTGTACGTCGATATCGAGCAAAAGATCGTGGCCCCTGTGTTCCGCCTCGCGCAGAAAGCGGCGCGCCGTCCCATAGTAGTTGCCAAAGACTTCGGCATGCTCAAGGAACTCGCCGTCGCGGATCATCTTCTCGAATTCGGAACGCGAGACGAAATAGTATTGCTTTCCATTTTCCTCGCTGCCGCGCGGCCCCCGCGTGGTGTAGGAAATGGAAAAATCGAGGTCGTTTACTGATTTCAGCAGCTCGTTGACCAGCGTCGATTTGCCCGAACCAGACGGGGCCGAGATGATGTATACGATTGGCTGGTGGGCTGAAGAACTCATTCCAGGTTCTGCACCTGCTCGCGTGATTTTTCGATCTCCGCCTTCATGACGAGTCCAGCTTCGGTGATCTTCAGCGCATCGCCAGCCAGGCCGGAGGTTTTCGAAAGCAGCGTGTTGGCCTCGCGATTCATTTCCTGCAGCAGGAAGTCGAGTTTCTTTCCTACTTCTCCATGCTGGTCGAGCAGACCCAGGAAATGCTGCACGTGGTTTTCCAGGCGGACGATTTCCTCCTGAATGTCGCTGCGGTCGACCAGAAGCGCGGCTTCCTGCAGCACACGTTCACGGTCGGCGCTGGATCCCAGCAGTTCCTGAAGGCGAGATTGCAGACGTTCCACATAACTTTGCAACACCGTGCGGCGGTGAAGCTCCACGGTCTTCACGGCCTCGCGCAGGTGGGACATACGCTCGCGCAGTTCCAGTTCGATGCTGCGGCCTTCCTGCTCCCGCATCTGATTCAGGCGATCAAGGGCTTCGCCCGCCCGGGCCATCACGGCGGATTCGAGCGCTCCATCCTCTGGATCTCTGGCTGTATCGAGCGCGCCGGGAATGCGCAGGATCGTGTTGAGATCAGGCTCGGCGGGGATGGCAAACTCACCCGCCGCTGCTCGGAACGCCGCGATGTAAGCGCTGACCAGCGGGCGATTCAGCGCCAGGGTCTCGCCGCCTCCACGCTCCAGGCTCAGCGTGACTTCGACGTGCCCGCGGGCAATCTTTTCTTTAAGCAGGCGGCGCAGTTGCATTTCGAGCGAATCGGAACCCGAGGGCAAACGAAAGTGCAGATCAAGAAAACGGTGGTTCACAGATTTCAGCGAGAGCGCGAAGGCAAGGCGCCCGTTGCTCGAAGCCGCGCCAGCCGGCGGCGCACTGACACTACTTTCGTTCACGCTTATGAGTTCGCCTTTGACCTGCGCAAATCCCGTCATAGAGCGGAGATGCATAATTAGTTTCCCAAACATCCAAATTGCCTGGTTCTGGTTGCCGATTCTAGCTTGGTTGCGCCGGCTCCAGTTTCGGCTCGAAGTCAGCAAACTGCAGCTCATACAACCGCCGGTACGTGCCCAACCTTGTCATCAAGTCCTCGTGTGTTCCAATGTCAGCGATGGCGCCATTTTCGATCACCACAATACGGTCGGCGCGGCGCACCGTCGACAGCCGGTGGGCAATTACAAACACGGTGCGTCCGCTCATCAGGTTGTGCAACGCAGATTGCACCAGGGCCTCCGACTCGCTGTCGAGAGCAGATGTCGCTTCGTCCAGAATCAGGATAGGCGCGTTCTTCAGAATCGCGCGGGCAATGGCGATGCGCTGCCGCTCTCCGCCGGAAAGGCGCACGCCGCGCTCTCCGATCATTTCATCGTACCCAGAAGGCAGTGAGTGTATGAAATCATGCGCCAAGGCAGCCCGGGCCGCAGCCTCAACTTCCTTCAGCACCACGTGCGGCTGACCATACGCGATGTTGTTGCGAACCGTGTCATTGAATAAGACGGTCTCTTGCGTAACGATTCCCACTTGCTCCCGCAACGAAGCCAGCGTCACATCGCGCACATCGTGGCCGTCGATAAGCAAGCAGCCCTGGGTAACATCGAAGAAACGCGGGATCAGGTGAACCAGGGTGCTCTTGCCCGAGCCGCTCGACCCGACAATCGCGACCACTTCTCCCCGGCGAACTTCAAGGTTGATGTCGTGCAACACACGCGCGTCTTCTCCGTCGCTGCCATAGGTGAAGCTGACATGATCGAATTGGACCATCTTCGAGAATGCAGGCAGGCGCCTGGCATGTGGCTTTTCGCGGACATCGTCCTCGATGTCCATGAACTTGAAGATTTCGCTGGATGCGCCCAGCGCCTGCTGAAAATTGTTGTTGAACAGGGCAAACTTGCGGACCGGATTGTAGAGAGCCAGCACGGCCGCGACGAAAGTCACGAAGTCCCCTAGAGTGAATTCGTTGTGGGCGATCCTGCCGCGGCCCAGCAACAACAGCAGCGCGATGGCCACCGCGCCAAAAATATCCATCAGCGGAGAGCTGATGGCTGCCGCGGCCACGGAACGCAGGTTAGCGCGAAACAAGCGGTTGGCGGCCGCCCGGAATCGCGCCACTTCCCAGGATTCCATTCCAAACGCTTTGACGATCCGGTTGCCGGTGATGGTCTCGTGCAGAAGATTCTGCACATCCGCCAACTGGTCTTGCCCCCGGCGGGTTGTAGTGCGAACGCGGCGTCCGATGCGTACTGCGGACCAAATGATGATGGGGACGAAAAGCAGCAGCACCCAAGCCAGTTCGCGGCCCAGCATGATGACCGCCCCCGCGATAAAAATGAAACTGAACAACTGCTGCAGGAACTCCGCCAGCACGCTCGACATCGCATATTGCACGCGCTCAATGTCATTGATGATGGTCGAGACCAGCGTGCCGGTCGCATGCTTCTGAAAAAAAGCCGCCGAGCGCCGCAAGACCGAGTTATACAGGTCGTTGCGCAGGCTCGTGATCATGCCGAAGCCGGCGTGGTTCACCAGGTAAGTTCCCGCGTAGTCGAAAATTCCCTTGAGTACGGTCGAGGCCACCAGCGCGTAGGCCACGATTGTCCAGGCATTGTGAAAATGGGAGGGAACGAAGGGTTGAAGATAAATAGGGTGTCCGGTACGGGGAATCGTGAACAGCAGTATGTTCTCTGACCCTGACGCCGGATTCAACACACGGTCCAGCACGGGCTTCAGCAGGACCAGACGGAAGGCTTCCAAAAAACCTACGCCAGCCAGCAGCAACACACCCGGCAACAACTGCCACAGAAATGGAAACACATAGCGCACGAGTCGCGTCAGTTGGCGCATACCGCTCCGGGCAGGCCGCAGTGGCTTACTGACGATGGCATAAACATAGAGCGCAAGCGCTTATTTTACTGCGGTCGCTGGTCGTTTGTCGTTGCTCGTTACGTTTGAGCAGTAGCAGTTGCCGATTTCGGGTCGGCCAACGACCAACGATTAACGACCAACGACGGTTCCCTCACTTCGGCATATCCCGGTGCACGATCTTCACGCGATATCCAGCCTTGCGCAGGCGCTTGCCTACCTCTTCGGCGATCATCACCGACCGGTGCTGCCCGCCGGTGCAGCCAAAGCCGACGGTGAGATAGCTCTTGCCTTCGCGGATGTAGTGAGGCAGCAGATAAATCAGCAGATCGGAAATGCGCAGGATGAATTCTTGCGTCTGCGGAAATGACCGGATGTACTTGGCCACGCGCGGATGGCGGCCCGTTAGCGGCCGGAATTCGGGAACGAAGTGCGGGTTGGGCAGAAAGCGAACGTCGAAGACCAGGTCGGCGTCTTCCGGAACGCCGTGGCGGTAGCCGAAGCTCACGCAGGAAACCAGAATGCTTTTCTCCGTCGCCTTCTCGCGGAAACGCCCGATGATGTGGGCGCGCAGTTCGTGCACGTTGAACTTGGAGGTGTCGATGACGACATCGGCCACGGCGCGAATGCTTGCCAGGTGACGCCGCTCGGTTTTGAGCGAGGCATTGACCGGCGAGTTCGTGCCCAGGGGGTGGGGACGGCGGGTCTCGCTGAAGCGCCGCAACAGCACCGCATCGGACGCTTCGAGGAAGAAGACTTTGGTCGGAATCATCCGCCGCACCGCCTTCAGAATGGCGGGCAGTTGCTCGAGCTTCGAGCCTTCCCGCACATCCACCACCAACGCAGTGCGGCGGATCTCGGCCGACTGCAACGCCATCTCGGCGAAGCGCGGGATCAGTTCGACGGGAAGGTTGTCGACGCAGTAGTAGCCCAAATCCTCAAAGGCTTTGAGCACGGACGCCTTTCCGGAGCCGCTCATCCCCGTGATGATGACCAGCTCCGGCGCGTGCGGGGCGTCATGCGCGATGGACTGCGGCAGTTTCTTCCCTCGGCGCGGCGGCTTCGCGCGCTTCCGGGACCCCGACGATTTCCCAGGCGGCATGAAATGGATGGTAGCACCGCTGATGGCAAGCGTGGGAGAGATCGAGTTGATTTCGTTTCCGATTTGTCTAAGCCCTATTCGGACAGGTAAGCTAATCGGCCATGAAGAAGTTTCAGGAACTCAGCGAACGCGAAGTCTTGGCTTTGGCCATTTCTCTGGAAGAGGAAGACGAGCGGGTGTACTCCGATTTTGCCGAAGGGCTGCGGCAAGATTATCCCGCGTCGGCGGCGATGTTCGAAGGCATGCGCGAAGAAGAATCGGCGCACCGCAGAAAGTTAATTGCGATGTACCAACAGAAGTTTGGCGAGCACATTCCTTTGATTCGCCGCCAGGACGTGCGGGGATTCGTGGAGCGTCCGGCGTTGTGGCTGATTCGTCCTCTGCGCATTGAGGCAGTGCGCAAGGAAGCCAGCACTATGGAAGTGGAGACGCGGAGGTTTTACGAAAAGGCCGCGGCTCGCACGCAGGACGCGAGCATCCGTCAACTGCTCGACGACCTGATCAACGAAGAACGCGAGCACGAAGAGCGCGCACAGGAACTGGACAAAGAAAAACTTCCCGCTCAGGTCAAGGCCGACGAGGAGGTGGCCCAGCGCCGTCTCTTCGTGCTGCAGATCGTGCAGCCGGGACTCGCGGGGCTGATGGACGGTTCGGTTTCCACGCTCGCGCCCGTCTTCGCCGCCGCATTTGCCACTAAGAATACTCACGAGGCGTTTCTGGTGGGCCTTGCGGCCTCGGCCGGCGCGGGCATCAGCATGGGATTTGCCGAGGCGCTTTCCGATGATGGAAGCCTGACTGGGCGCGGGCATCCCTGGGTGCGCGGGCTGATCTGCGGGGCGATGACTGCGCTCGGCGGTATCGGTCACACGCTGCCGTTTCTGCTGCGCGACTTCCGCATGGCGCTCTGGGCCGCGGGCGCGGTCGTGGTCGCCGAGTTGGGGGTGATTACCTGGATCCGGCATCGTTATATGGACAGTCCTTGGGTTTCTGCTGCTTTGCAGGTTGGCTTGGGCGGAGTGCTGGTGTTCATCACGGGCGTGCTGATTGGGAGTTCGTAGCGCAGGTCTTAGGTCTCAGGTCTTAGGTGTTAGGCCCAAGACCTAACACCTAAGATCTACAACCAGCATTTGTCGCTACGGTTGTGTGTCCAGCGGGTGCTTGCTCTTTTCGTAGAACTCGTTCTGCAGCTTCAGGCTGACTTCGTCGGCTTTCACGGCGCGGATCGTTTTTGCCAACGTATCAATCCACCAATCCATCTGAAATTTTCCTAACTCTTTGGTGGCCGCGGAGCCGTCGCCGGAATAGTGGTTGGGGAAGCGCGCGTACCACCAGATTCCGGTGTAGACGCCTTCGGGAAGATTCTGGCGGTGCTGATCTGCGCCGGATTCGCTGTTGGCGCGGTCGAGGTGGACCGTGTCGGGACGGGAGATCATCATCTTCGAAGTCTCATTTTCACCGGCATGCATGTCGGTGGAAGTTTTCTTCGGAGGGCCGCCTGAGTCCGGAGTCCGCTTGTCGAAGACGTAGACCACGTAGTCGTGGGGCTTGTCGAGCTGGGTCTGGGCGAAATACGGAAGCAGGTGTTCGTTTCCGCCGTGACCGTTGACGATGATCACCTTCTTGCAACCGTTGCGTGCCATCTCGTCGGTGGTTTCCTGCAACAGGGCGAGTTGCAGATCGCGGCTGTAGGCGATGGTTCCAGGCTCGTGGCGGGCTTCGGCAATCTGTCCGAAATAATATTCGGGGAAGACGACGGCGTATTCCTGCTCTGCAGCGTGGAGCGCGGCGTAACGCACGTCCAGCAGGTCGGTGCCGAGCGGGAGATGCGGTCCGTGTTTCTCCAGGATGCCGAATGGTAGCAAGCACGTGCCTTGCGAGCGGTGGATGCCTTCACGGAAATCCGCAGCGGTTAGTTCTTCCCAATGGACCGAGAGCTTTTGCGGCGTGGCCGCCTGCGCTGGCGCGGGAGGCGACGCGGTCAGGATCAGCAGGAGAACGGAAAGCATCGCAGAGCTTGCGCCTGTCATCATGGGCGAATTCCCTCGGCGGCGAATTCTAGCACGCGGCGTCGCTGACCGTACCGAAGGGTTCACGCTGTGGATTTCTGCGTGAAATAAATCTGCGCGGCGCTGTCCCGGTTTGGGAAAGCAGGCGTGAAAGTGGGGGTACCCCCGCCTCCCCCACCCCTCCGAAAGTCTTGCTGGGCGCGGGTTTTGCAAAAAGTGTCTGCAAAATCTTGATGTCAAAGAGCTTAGAGGTCAAAATCTTGAGAACACAGAACTTGGGTCCGCGCCAATGAGGCTCGCCGTAGTACGTCTGCCTCGACCATGATCGCCCGAACGAAATGTGCGGCGCAAGGTTAGATGTCACAAAGAGGCTGTGGAAAATTCCGATATCCGTCATCCGCTCAAAATCCGAAACCAGTGAGTGCGGGTCGTGAGTGCTATGGCCTGGTTTCGACAGCTGACTTCCGGTTATGCCGTGACCTGCTCCCAATTTGCGACGCCTCGCGGTTGAGGCATTTCAGCCGATGCTCTGATCCGATAAGATTTCCCGCATGGAACTCAAGGTGCTGTTTAGCGAAGATCCCGGCTTTGTCATTAGGAGGGCTGACGAGTTCCTTTCATCGGAACCAGTTCTGCATAATCTGATTCTGTCGATTCTGCACTCCCGCGTCGCTCAGGGCGACCCAGGTCGGTATTGGATCGCATTGCACGGAGAGGAAGCCGTCGGCGTGGTCGTTCAGTCACCTCTGGAATATCCAGCGACGTTGACACCCATGGAACCGCGAGCCGTGCTGGCAATAGTGGATGCAATTGCGGAAGCCGGAGTGAGTCTGGCGGGTGTCAATGGGGACGCTGCGACGGCAGCCCGCTTCGCTGGCCAATGGAGTGAACGACGTAAGTCGGCGGCCACACCGTTCCAGGGGACGCGTCTGTACGAACTCTTGGAACTGGGGGAAGTTCCCCCCACCGTGGGTCATTTACGCCAAGCAGGTCCGAGAGATCGCAGGTTGATGATTGTCTGGACTCGTGCATTCCAGGATGAAATTGGGGAGTCTGCAAACGATACCGAGCGTCGAGTAGACCGGGCGTTGGCCACTGGACAGATCTGGCTGTGGGATCAAAACGGAGAGACAACTTCTATGGCTGTTGGCCGCGATCCGGCGCAAGGTGTAGTTCGGTTGTCTGGGGTCTATACGCCACCCGAGAAGCGAAAGCACGGCTACGCGGCAGCCTGCGTTCATGCGCTGTCAAAACATCTTCGCGACTGTGGGTATCGGTGCATCCTCTACACGGACTTGGGCAACCCTACATCGAATTCGGTTTATCGGCGAATCGGATATAAGGCTGTGGCCGAGGCTCTCCGTTATCGCTTTGAGTGATCCAGCAAGAGCGCAGTCCGACCCCGCAGGTGTGTTTGTCCGTAACCCGAAAACTGCGCTCAGTTGGTGAAAAATCGCCATATCACTCATTGACGCCGGCGAGGGGGTTTTGAGTGAAATCGGTGTTTACGCCACTTACGTTCCGATTGCTATAGAATTTCACCCAGTAACGACCGATACTTGGCGACGCGTCAACACCCGAACATGCCAACGTCGAAGGGTTAGGTTGGCATCAATCGAATGGCGAGCCCCCCAGGACTCGGAGCCACCTTGATTTGTTACCACGGACTGCTACGCCGTCTAATCACGCCCGTTCTTTGCATCGCCACCCTGACGGTTTGCGCGCTCGCCCAGTTTGAAACCAGAGGGAGTACGGCGGTTTCGCAGCCGCAGTCCTCTCTTGCCACGGGAGATTTCAACCACGACGGAAAACTGGATGTGGCGGCAATAACCATTACGGGCAAAGTGGCGGTACTCCTCGGGCGCGGAGACGGGACTTTTCAGCCCGCCGTGTATTATGCCATCGACAGCGAAGTGGAGTCCGTGAGGTCGATAGCTGCGGCTGATTTTAGTGGCGACGGGAATATTGACTTGGCAGTGGCGGATTATCTCGGGGGCTACGTCGCCGTGCTGTTGGGCAATGGAGACGGGACGTTTAAGCCGCCGAGCAAGGTGCCGCTGAACGGCCCTTTCCCGAATTTCGTGGCGGTCGGCGACTTCAATGGCGACCACATTCCGGATTTGGTGACGGTTGACGCGACAAGCCCCTGCCCCTGCATCAGCGTGCTGTTGGGCAATGGGGACGGTACCTTCCAGGCGCCGATCAATACAAAACCGGTCTTCGGCCCTTCCGCGATTGGCTTAGGGGACTTCAACCATGATGGGAAGCTCGATGTCGCCTGGGTCGGGGAGAATGGGGGCCCCGGCCAACTCACCGTCTTGCTGGGCAATGGCGACGGGACGTTCCAGACGGGCAACACCTACACAGTCCTGGCCGACCCGCTGTCCGTGGCAACGGCGGACTTCAACGGAGACGGCAAGCTGGACTTGGCTGTCGCCGGCGCCGGGGGCATAAGTGTCCTCCTAGGCAACGGGGACGGGACGTTTCAGAATGCGGTGAACTATTCCGTCGGCTTTGCGGCCTCGATTCACGTTGCCGATTTCAACGGCGATGGCAAGGCCGACCTAGTGGTAGTGGATGCTAGTGCCTGCGCCTCCGGATCCTGCACAGTGGGTGTGATGCTGGGCAACGGCGACGGTACCTTCCAGCCCATCGTGAACTACCCGGCCGGAAAGGGGATCGCCTTCGTCGACGTGGGAGACTTCAACGGCGATCATAAGCCGGATCTTGTCGTAGCGGAGGGGACCGCGAGTCTTGTGGGCGTTTTGCTGAACACCGGCGTGGTCAGCTTCTCGCCGACCACACCGCTCAGCTTCCCCCAGCAACTCGTAGGCACGACCAGCGCTCCACAAAATGTCACGCTCACCAACACGGCTTCCACCGCCCTTTCCATTTCTTCCATGTCCGTTAGCAGCCCATTTCAACTCAGCCGTGGCACGACGTGCGCCACCAGCGTCGCTCCGGGCGCGAATTGCACTCTCTCCGTTGTATTCCAGGCGACGGCGGAAGGCTCAAAGACCGGCCTTCTTTCGATCCTGGACAGCGCATCGATCAAGCCGCAAGTGATCGAGCTGAGTGGCGCGGGCACAGTGATCAGTCTCTCGCCTACACAGCTAACATTCCCTCCGCAGAAAGTTGGCACCAAGAGCGCTCCGCAGACGGTGACGGTGACCAACACCGGCACCACGGCAGTGAGCGTGAGCAGCGTAGACATCGCGGGCGGCAATAGCCGCGACTATTCCCCGATCAACACCTGCGGCAGCCTCGGCGCCGGGGCAAGCTGCACCGTCACCGTCACCTTCATGCCAGGCGAGAAGGGGACGCGAACCTCAACGTTGGAGATCAACGACAACGGCGGCGGAAGTCCGCAAGGCGTCCCGCTCACCGGGACTGGGACTTAGCTCGGTCCGGCAATCGTCTCAATTGGTGAAAAATCGCCATATCACTCACAACCCCGGAATTCGACTGGTCACGCGGCGCCGAAGCGCCGCACTTTCACGGTGGTGCCGGCACCAGAGCCGAGCTTCGCTGGGCGGATGGGTCGAAGACCCGTCCCCACACAAGACCTCCCACACCCTGCGGACAGCCGCCAGACTGAGCTTGTCGAAGAGAGTGTCCGCTCCACACGAGCTAGACCTACTTGACGAACTCCCCGGCCCCGCCATGTTCCCACGGGTTATAAGTCAGGCAGAAGCGCACCCGGTCGGAAATAGTGGGATGGTCGTAATACAGGAAGACATCGGCCGGGTTCGGATCGGGATCGGATAAGTCCACCTCGCCTAAGATCTGGAAGGCTTGCGCCGCTACCTGGGCTGAGTCGGGCGTAAGTCCGTGGGTGACTTCGAGTCCAAACTGATCGGCCTGATGCTCCAGGTGTCTGCTGAACGCACTACCGACTGGATTCGTCACGAAGAACAACAACGACAGCAGGAACAAGAGGGCGGGCAACGACGCCCAATCCTCCAAGCCGCGCACTTCCCAGGCCGCTCCCCAGCGGGTGAGCACCCATCCAATCAGACGAAAGACCGCATAGAAGAAAAGCAGCAGCAGTGCGGCAAAGAAGGCAAGCCCTTTGGGAATGTGCTGCAACACATAGTGTCCGGTTTCATGACCCGCCACGTAGACAATCTGGGGATTGTTCATCTTGGCGATGGTGGTGTCAAAAACCACCATTCGTTTGGAGGCGCCGATGCCGGTGACGTAGGCGTTCAAGGCCGTGGTTTTCTCGCCAGCGCCCATCCAGAACATGCGCTCGGGAGGAATATTCTCACCGGCCCGTTGCACCATCTGTTCCAGACTTGTGGTGAGCGCCGGGTCCTTCTGTTGCAAGGCTTCGAACTTGTGAAACAGCGGGTCGATCACCCAGGGTCCGAGGAAGAAGAGAAACACGCCGATCGGCACCGCCATCAGCCAGAAATAAAACCACGCCCGGCGCGGGCTGCGCCGGATCACCATGTAGAGCAGCCAGATCAGGATGGTCCCGATCACCAGTCCGATCAGCTCCGACTTGATCCAGTCCCAACTCCATGAGCCCCATCCTTGAACCGAGATCCCATAGCGTTTCTCGACGATTTCTCCATAGATATCCAGAGGGAGGCTGAAGACCGCCATGGTCAGCAGCAGCAAGGGAGAGAACACGAGGGCCTGTAGAAAACGCCGCGAACTGGAGCGCTCAGCCCAGTCGCGGAATTTTGCCGCCAGCTTCCAGCGCAAGATCAGCCACAGGACCACCAGGCCATAAACAAAACCGATTATGGCCAAGCGAAAATGGATGCGGCTGCGGTCATGGGCTTTCTGGTAAAGGTCAGGCGGGAGCGTGTAAGCGGTGATTTGTTTCTGTGAGGTTGCCGGTCGCGTATCGGTTGCGCCAGCCGCGGCAGGGGCCTGAAGGGATGAAGCGGCGGGCGGTTGAACCTCGCCCAGCAACCCTGAGAACGCGCAGACGGCGAAGACGACGATCAAGACCGCAATCCGGAATCTGATCATGCTCGGCTCCGTGGTCATGCTCGGCTTCCTGGGGTGAACCCGGCAAGTCTGCTCCTGAACACTCAGTTCGTCAAATGGGGGACCGGACACCCGGCCGTGAGGATGACAACGTTAGTGCGGTGCGGTCTGCGGCGCGTCTGGCGGCTTGGGTGGCGGCGTTGATGCCTTGTCATCCTTGAAGATGCCTGCGATCTTGCCGAAGAGACCCTTCTTCTTCTTGGGATCCTGGGCGTTGGCTTCCTGTCCGGGAGGCGGCACGGGCTTGTCCCCGCCGCCCCCGCCGAAGATTCGATTGAAGAATCCTACTACCGCGTTGGGTTGATCGCAGGTTTCGCGGGGCTCGGTGCCGGCGACGAAGGCTGCTTCGTAGTCGTCCGGACATGTGGGGGTTGCCAGGCGGTTCGTGGCTTTGTCGAGTTGCACATCGACCACGCCCGTGGGTTGAGTGAAGGCTTTCATGCCGGAATATTGCGGCAGCGCGGAGGCCTTCTTCATAAATTCGGTCCAGATGGGGGCGGCGGTCATGGCTCCGCTGAGGCGGAGATCGCTATAGTCGTCGTAACCCACCCACACCACGCACAATAAGTTGGAGGTGTATCCGGCGAACCAGCCATCGTGTGAGCTGCCGGTCTTGCCGGCCGCCGGCAGCGCGAATCCGCGCAAGCGAACCGCCGTATATCCCAAGCCGTTGTTGATTACGCCTTCCATCATCCTGGTCATGACGTAGGCAATGCGCGGATCGAGCACCTGCCGCTGATCGGTCTGGTAGTTGGCGACCACGTCGCCGTTGGCGTTGCGCACCGAATTCACCAGGATTGGCGAAAGGCGCATGCCGTTGTTGGCGAATGCGGTGTAGGCTGCGGCCATGTCTATCGGAGGAGCATCGTAGGAGCCCAGCGCCATGGCCGGCGTCGCCTTCACCGAAACGATGCCTGCCGACTTCGCCAGGTCCGAGACTTTGTCGTAGCCGACTTCTTCCGCCAGCTTCACGGTGGCGTTGTTCAGCGACATGGCGAGCGCGTAGCGCAGCGTTACGTCGCCGTGGTACTCCTCTTTATAGTTGCGCGGCTCGTAGATTTGATCTCCATAGGCGAAGCTGGTGGGCGCATCGGTCACAATGGACGCGGGCGTAATCACCGTGGTGGAGCCGTCGAGCGCGGTATTCATGGCCGCGGCGTAAACGAACGGCTTGAAAATGGAGCCCGTCGGCCGCTTCGATACGGCGTGGTTCAACTGGCTCCAACCGTAGTCTCTGCCGCCCACCAGAGCCAGCACCGCGCCGGTGTGCGGGTCAAGAGCGACCAGCGCGACCTGCGCTTGCGGGCCCTGCGCAACTTGTGTTTCAAACTTCTTGCCCACCTTCACCTTTTTGGTGCGCACCTTCTTGACCTGGTCGTCCACCAGTTTGACGCCCGTCTCGACCGCCTGCGCCGCGGCCTTCTGCAGATCGGGATCGAGCGTAGTGTAAATCCGGTAGGACTGATCGTTCAGATCGTGTTCGCTGAACTTGTTGATCAGCGTATCGCGCACCATGTCGACGAAATAGGGAGCGTCGCTGGCCTCCACGTTCGGGGGCGCCAGCTTCAGCGGGGTTGCTTTGGCCTTGTCTGCCTGCTCCCGCGTGATGGTGTGGGTTTCCACCATCGAGTCCAGCACGAGATTGCGCCGCTCCAGGGCGCGCTCGGGATGGCGGTAGGGGGACAAGCGGCTGGGCCCCTGGATGATGCCGGCCAGCAACGCCGCCTCCGGCAGCGTGATGTCCTTCAAGTCTTTATTGAAATAGGTGCGCGAGGCCTCGCCGAAGCCGCTGATGGCGAACGATCCCCGCTGCCCCAGGTTCACCCAGTTGCCGTAGAACTCAAAGATCTGCTGCTTGCTGAACTTCTGTTCCAGTTCTTCGGCGATCAGCATCTCTGTCAGCTTGCGTCGTATGGTTTTTTCCGGCGTGAGGAAGAAGCCGCGGGAAAGCTGCATGGTGATCGTGGAACCACCCTGTTCGTGCCGTTGCCGGGTCAGATCGATCCAAGCCGCCTCGAACATGCGGATAAAGTTCACCCCGCTGTGCTCGAAAAAACGCCGGTCTTCGATAGCGAGCACTGCATCGATCATCACCTTGGGGATGTCGGCATATTTCACCACCTGGCGCTTGGAACGTTGCTCTGAGTCGAACAACGCAGTCACCAGTTGCGGCTCCAGTTCGTAGGCGGCAAGGTCACTACCCCGGCTGGTGATCCGGCTCACCTGCCCAGCCTGAATGACGATGTGTGCCGCTTCCGGACTGTGGTAGCTCTCGGGTCCGGGTGTGATCTCGATGCCGTCTTTCACTAGGCGAAAGCTGCCGAACACAGACTGGCCGTCTTTTTCAGAGTGACCCAGATCGGAGTAGCCGGCGCGGCGCAGCGATGCGGCGATGTCCTTGGCGTCTGCCTTGTCTCCGTCGTGCACCGTCCGCGGCAGGGCATAGATTTTGGCGGAATTGCTGAACACGGGCGAACGGAAGCGCTGCACGATAATCCGGTCGTACTTGATGTAGAAGTAGCAGAGGAATCCGCCCACGCCGATGGCCACTACTAGGAAGACGAGCAGCGCAGCTCGAATCACAGGATCGCGCGGCAGGCCGCGCCATCCCTTGCCGCCTTTACCTCCGTTCTTCGGGATTTTGATCTTGATGGCCACGTTTAACGTCGCTCGCACGCAGAAAGAACTTTCCTCATTGGTCAGACGATGAGATGCATCAAAAGGTTTGAAACGCCTGCTGCTTTTGATGGTCCCCCGGCCTGCGCTTTCAAGAATACGCGGTGTCAGAATGCGATGTCTTCTATTGTACCGCCCCGCCCGCAAACAAAAAGAGACCCGCAGTTCATGCGGGTCTCTAAGCCGTCAATAGAGCCGGGCCGTCGACTTTGGCGGAAGGGCTGCCTCAGCCTACGGTGCGTCATTCAAGTCGCTCACGGCAAAGCTTCCACCCGGAAATCCCAAAGTCCCGAACTTCGGCGTGGAGATGACGCCGGTGGTGGTGTCGGCGCCGTAGGGACCGAAGTCGATCGCGACCTGTCCCTCTGCGACGCCGAACAGAAACTTGCCGCTTTGATCGAACTGGCCGGCGTTCAGGTTCACGCCGGTAAACGGAGAATTCGTCAATACTGTCAAGGCGCCGGTGGAGGCATTGAGTTCATAACCCTCCATGGGAAGGCTGAGTCCGTCGAACGTGTATACGAAGCTCCCGTTCGGATGCACCACAAGGTTCGTCGGAGTAGAGGCGGTAGCGAAGGGCGAACCCGCGCTGGTTGCTTCCGCAATCGCGCCGGTTGAATCGATGTTAAACACGTGGATGTGATCATCAAACCCACTAATTCCCAGCAAGTAATTGCCCGAATGCTCTCCCAGAACCTTCGACATGGGGAAATTGAAGGTGCCGGGTATTGTGGACAGGGTGCCAGTGGCTCCGATGGCCATCGCCGCAACCAGCGCGCTTCCGGAACCCGACGTCGCATAGAGATATTTGCCCTGACCGTCGGTGGTCATTTGCCGTGCTGCGATACCTGACGGGAAAGGCGATCCGACTGCGGTTAACGAGCCATCCGTCGCACTGATGCTGAACGCGGAGATATCCCCGGTAACGGAATCGCTCACAAAAAGAAACGTTCCGGCAGGGGTGGACGCGATGGAGTTTCCGCCAATTGCATTGTACGGACTGCGCGGCACTTGGGTCAGTGCGCCCGTTGTGCCGTCGATAGCGTAACCGTAAACCGTGCCGTTGGTGAACGCAATGTAGAGATACTTCTGATTCGGCAGATTCACCACCACGGTCCCGCCATCGGAAACTAATCCTGCAGGAAGCGGCGGAGCGACGAAAGCGGTTGCCTCCTGGAAAGTATTCGTACTGAGGTTCAGCGTGTCGGCCGCCATGCCATCCGACGCCCCAACATCAGACAGGAGATATGCGAA
The DNA here is from genome assembly GCA_963807655.1 of uncultured Acidobacteriaceae bacterium. Classification (GTDB taxonomy): domain Bacteria; phylum Acidobacteriota; class Terriglobia; order Terriglobales; family Acidobacteriaceae; genus Sulfotelmatobacter. Next base: position 93,454 of record CAWEDF010000037.1, read on the forward strand.
AACGATCCCATTGCCGTTGGTACCTCCACCTCCCGAACCGGTGCACGTCGAAGCGCCAAAATTGGCGCCCTCGCTGCAAATGTAATGGCCGCAACTGGCCAGGCCCATCATAGCCAGCGCCGCCATCAGCATCAGACCTGCTCGAACTCGCATCGTCATGAACTGCCTCCGCCTGAGCTTTACTTCTCGTTCACGTTTTGGAAAGGCGCAAATCTGGATTCTGATTGAACTCCCGGAACCCGAAACTCCTGGTACCAGCCACCTTGCGAGGCCCGCTGGCTGCGCGGCCCTGAGAAAACTCTCACCTGTGGGCGATATTAGGAGGAAGGTAACGCGGCGGCAAGGTTACGAATGTCACTGGCGGAATCGGCCGTGCAGAACAGTGGTCAGTGGCCAGTGGTCGGTGGCTGTCAGTGGTCAGTGGTCCGTCAGTGGCCAGTGGTCGGTGGTCAGTGGTCAGTAACATCCGGTAATCGGTCAGGCCGCGGTTTTACTGACCACTGCATCACTGACCACTGTTTTACTTGTTTCCGCTGTTAGGATTGAAGTGCATGTCGAAGGAATAGAACGGCAGATTTACGGTCACGGAATAGTCCGCTGCGATGTACAGAGCCGACATGCCGGGCGTATTGATGCGCTGCACCGTCACCTGCTTCGGCTCGATCGGCAAGTTTTGGTCTTTGACCTTCCGCATCACGTCGGTGCGGACGTCTTCTTCCGTCTTCTGGAAGTTGCCGCTATCCATCAGTGCAACATTCCTGAGGTCGTCGGCAAAACTGTAGTTGGCCATCATAGGCGGGACTACTTCAAAGCAGCACACGACTACTAAGACAATCGCGAGAAATCCAACCAGTGCCTTAAGGGTTCCCATAGACTCGAAACTGCGCCGCCCAGCCAGCGGCTCAATTTCGGGCCCTGGCGCGCAGCACTCCTTCAAAATATTCAACTACCGCCGCGATCGTAACATCGCGCACTTCCCGAGTCGAGCGTAGAACCACTTCCACAGTACCTTCGGTAACCTTGTTCCCCACCGTGATTCTAAAGGGGATACCGACTAGATCAGCATCTTTGAACTTGACTCCGGGGCGCTCGTTGCGGTCATCGAGGATGACGTCGAATCCCGCCGCTTCTAAACGCGTTCCAATGTCAACCGCGGCCTTAAGCAGACTTTCATCCTTCACGTTTGTGGGAGTGACGACAATTTCAAACGGCGCAATCGACGGCGGCAGCCAGAAGCCGTTGTCGTCGTTACTCTGCTCGACTGCGGCCGTCAGAATGCGCTCAATTCCGATGCCGTAGCTGCCCATGATCGGCGTGACTTCCTTACCGTTTTTGTCGAGAACGCGCGCGCCCATCGAATCCGTATAGCGGTAGCCGAGCTTGAAAATATGACCGATCTCGACCGCCGTATCGATGCGAAGGGCATTGCCGCAATTCGGACAACTTTCGCCTGCGGCGACCGCACGCAGATCCGCATACGCGGTGGGATGGAAGTCCTTCCCCGGCGTGAGATTTTTCAGGTGATAATCCTCTTTATTCGCACCGGCGATCAGATTCACGCGGCCTTCGAGAGATTTGTCGACGAGAAGAATTGGAAGCGCCACATCCTTCTTCAAGTCTTTCGCCCATTCGATCCCCACCGGGCCTAAATATCCTGCCGGAGATTTGAACAGCGCCTTGACCTCGGGTTCCTCCATGGGCCTGGTTGCAACCGCCACCGTCGCGTTGAGCTTGGCTTCATTAAGCTGGTGATCGCCGCGCATCAGTACCACAATCGCTCGCGACCTGGTCTTGCCGGTCTTATCGCCTTTTTTGTCTTTATCCGACACCAGTTCATCCGCCATTAGCGCCAGGGTCTTGATCTTGTTCTTCGGCGAAACTCCCAGAAACCGCGCCACATCTTCAATTGTCTTCTGCCCCGGTGTATGCACCTCGATCGGAGTACCATCGCCTTCGGACTTCAAGTCCTCAACCGCCTCCAGCTTCGACGTGGCCTTCTCCATGTTCGCCGCGTAATTGCAGCCGTCGCAACTCACAATCTGGTCTTCGCCCGCCGGTGTGCGCACCATGAACTCGTGCGATTCTTTCCCGCCCATCGCTCCCGAATCTGCCTCCACCACCATGTATTTCAATCCGCAGCGGTCGAAGATGCGGCAATAAGTGTCGTAATGTTTCTTGTAGGAAACATCGAGGCCGGCCGCGTCGATGTCGAACGAGTAAGCGTCCTTCATCATGAATTGCCGCACCCGCAGCAAGCCGGACTTCGGCCGCGGCTCGTCGCGAAACTTTGGAGCGATCTGGTACCAGATCTGCGGCAACTGTTTGTAGCTGCGCAGCTCTTTTAAGGCGATGGAGGTCATCACTTCTTCTGCGGTAAAGCCGAGCGCGAAATCGGCTCCCTTGCGGTCTTTCAGGCGAAACAGGTTGTCGCCAATCAGAGCCCAGCGCCCGCTGGCCTCCCAAATCTCGCGTGGATGCAGCAAGGGCAGAAAAAACTCCTGCCCGATCTTGTCCATCTCCTCGCGCACGATGGCCATGATCTTGTTGAACGACCGGTTGCCCAGAAAAAGATATGAGTAGATGCCCGCCGCCAGTTGGCGAATGTAGCCCGCCCGCACCAGAAACTTGTGGCTCGCCACTTCAGCGTCGGCAGGGGCTTCGCGCAGCGTAGGAATAAAGAGTTCTGACCATCGATGCATAGAGTTGAGTACCGAGTACCAAGTCGCGAGTGCCAGGTGAAGGGCGCTCGCTGATCCCTTGGTGGAATTGATTATTGTAAATGATGGCGCGAAAGGCCTCCGGGAGTGCAGGCAAGCAGCAAGACTCCGGGGTTACACGGTATTCGCGACTCGCTACTAAGAAGTCAACTGCCGCAGAATTTCTTTCCCCAGCTTTTGCGTTTCGCCGAAGAACTTCTGATACTCGACGAACAACCGGTTCAGCTCCAGCGCCTTGTCCGTCGAGAGATGCTTGCGCAGGATCATGTCGCGCACATGCACCGGGTTCGGCAGGGTTGCGTCTTCGGTCAGTTCTTCCAGCGCGGTATTGGGATCGTAGTGATACATGGGATTGAATCATTGAGAGATTGAATCATTGACTCATTGAAAGTCAGTGCGACGCAAAGTCTCAAGCTCCTTTATTGTGCTTCGCCGTACTCAATGAAGCCGCACAGATGGCAAGCAGTTCATTTGCTTCTTTCAACAGTAGCGTTAAGTTATCCGTCGGCACAACTCCGGTATCAGCCAAGAGCTCGAGCCAGAAAACTGTCTCGTCCGCTTCCTCGACCACTATGCTGATCTTGGAAATAAACTCCGCGTGGGACCGAGCACGACAAACCGCCCGGTAATTAGCCGCAACCGCGGTACCGCAGCGAAGTAATTGCTTACCAATAACGTCGCCCTCACGCGTCCGCGGCAGCGACCTCACCACGCCGACAATGCGGATAGCAAACTGCTTTGTCCGCAGTTTCATGGCCTCCGCCTTGTCCAGCATGTTCATCGGTTTTTCAATGATTCAATGACTCAATCTCTCAATGACTCAATTCCTACACTAGTTCGGTTCCCCACAGGTCGTGCAGGTGGACGATTCCTTCGAGTCGGTGATCGCCATCCACCACCATCAGCGAAGTGATCTTCTTCTCTTCCATCAGCGCAAGTGCAGTTGCGGCAAACTCCCCGGCCGTGATCGTCCGCGGATTCTTCGTCATGGCCTCGCCTGCGGTCAGATCGAGCACATCTTTCCCGCGCTTCTCCAGGAGCCGCCGCAAGTCGCCGTCACTGATGACGCCCACCAACTTCTCGCCTTCCACCACCGCCGCCACGCCCAGCTTCTTTCGCGACATTTCATAGATCACATCCGGCATTTTCGTGTGCGGCGTCACGCGCGGCAAGGCATCGCCCGCGTGCATCAGCGACTCTACCCGCGCCAGCCGCTTCCCCAGCTTCCCTCCCGGATGCAGGTTGGCAAAGTCTTCCTCTTTGAATCCGCGCTTCTCGCTGAGCGTAACCGCCAGGGCGTCGCCCAGCGCCAGCATCGTCGTGGTCGAAGCTGTAGGAGCCAGCCCTAGCGAACAAGCCTCCTCGGCGATCGAACAATCCAAAGCAACGTCGGCAGCCGAAGCCAGAGTGGATGCGCGCGTGGAAGATGCTGGTGTGGAGCGGGCACTCCCTTCGACAAGCTCAGGGCAGGCTTTGCCCGCTGCTTTTGAGTTTTTCTTGGTCCTGGAAATCTCATCTCCCGTCATCGCAATCAGCGGCACCTGCAGCCGCTTGATCGTCGCCAGCAACGCCATAATCTCTTCCGTTTCCCCGGACGCCGAAAGCGCCAGCACCACATCCCCGCGCACCACCATGCCTAAATCGCCGTGCAGCGCCTCCACCGGATGCAGATACAAAGCCGGAGTTCCCGTCGAACTGAGCGTCGCCGCAATCTTTCGCGCAATCAGCCCGCTCTTCCCCATCCCAGTGACCACCACGCGCCCCGCGCAGGAAAACATTAAATCGACCGCGCGCTGAAACGACGCGGCCATCGGCCCGGCAATGCGATCCGCCAGTGCGCCCAGTGCCTCGGCCTCAATACGCACCACGTTCTCGCCAATATTTTTCATGGAATCGCGATCCTCAAGGCAATTGGGTAATTGGGTAATTTCGTAATTGGGTAATTTGAAAACCAAGAGCCTACACCCGCGGCGCTGCTGGTTTTCCAATTACCAAATTACGAAATTACCCAATTACCAAATCCCCTAGAAGTGGTCTTCACTACCTCGCGGAGTCACCGCTGGCTTCTGCCCCAGCACGGCCAATCCCTTAGCCTGGATCACCCGGTCCCACGGCCCCGCCTGCCAGTTGTCCCGCGACTGTGCTAGATGTTTCCAGGGCGGCAGCGAGAGCATCAGATTCTTTCCCATCGAGTGCAGGTAGGGTTCGTACATCGACCGCAACTTGTTCAGCTTCTGCCGAGCTTCATCGCCGGTACGCAGTTTCAATCCCGCGGCCGCCAGCGTCTCTCGCAGGGAGTCGAAATCGGCGTCGGTCAGGCGTTCCGGCGCCGCTGGATCGTAGCGCGCGTTCACTACCTGGGCCAGGTCCACGGCCGCATGCCGCGCCATCGCAAAAGTCAGCCGCGCCTGTCCCGGATGGATACCCTCGACCCCGGTGATCAACAGCGAAGTCACGTCCAGTATGGTCATCAGAGCTCCCAGCCACGACTGGTTGCTGTGCTGCGAACGAAAGAAACTCAACACCGGATAAGAAATGTGGCTCTCCAACAACTCCGCCGACCAGCGCTCCCAGTCGCGCAGACATCCATCGATAACCAACTGGTCGACCGCGGGATTGTGCGCAGTTCCCGCCAGCCGCACCAGCAACTCGGTCGCCGTGGGCGGCGATCCGGCGCGCGCGTCGAGCATCGAAATCTGAATCTCGCGCCGCGAAAACGAAGCGTACACCACGGGCAGGTAGCCGATCACGACACCCAGAAACGCGAAGCCCATCCCCGCTTCCAGCACCGAAAGGAAGCGCGCGATACCGGTCGTTGGAACAATGTCGCCATAACCCAGCGTGAAGAACGTCTCTCCGCTGTGGTAGATGATCCTCGCAAATGTGATCGGCTCGGTGCCCAGTTGTTCATGGGCGCCAAGACCGTACTGCAGCAGCGCGAATCCCAAGATCAGGCTCGCCGCCCAGAACTCCAGCAGCATGATCAGCGACAGTGGCCCGAAGTATCCCAGAAAATTTTGCTGGCGCGAAGGGGTCCGGATGCGCCCGGCGATCTTTCTCCACGGAATCCAGGTGCGCCGGTAAAACCATGCCGTCAGCTTGAATTGCCGCGTCACGCGCCTTGGCAGCACTACCGTCTCGAACGCATCCAAAAGGACAACGCTGATGATGACGATGCCGAAGATCACTGCGGGAATGCTGCCGTGAGAGCTCATGCCGGATTCTCAGCTTGCATGGATGCGGAAGGAAGGGTAACAGATTCGACCGGGCTTCGGACGTCGGCCATCGGGGCTTCGGCGAGACCCCTCAACCAAAATCGCAACCCTTTAGGACCAGCAAAGGCTTTGGCTAGGCCGCAGCCCAAAAGCCAAAGCTCGTCTATTGCGGCTTCGGTTGTGCCGGCGGAGTCTGCGGCGGAGTTTGCGGCGCCGTTGTCGTCGCCGGCTTCTTCGCCACGGGCTTCTTCTTCACCGCGGGCTTCTTCGGCGGCTCGTTGTCGTCTACCACAATTTTCTTCGGAGGCTCGACCGGAATCGCCGCCTGCGCCGTCTTCAGATCCGCTCGCAGACGCACGATCTCCTGTTCCTTCGACGTGGCCAGGTTGTCCAGGCGCTCCGCCAGCGCTTTCAAGCTCTTGTCGAGACCATCCAAGTCGTTGGAGAGGGCCTGGTAGTCGTCCTTTGATCCAAATGCGCCGGTTAATTCGGTCACACCAAAGAGCACGTAGCCCAGAGTATCGAGGTTGCGATAAAGCTTGAAGGTTGCGGTCAAGTCTTCCGGCGCATTGCGCAGTTTTCCAATCATCTCCGGCAAAGCCTTCTGCAAATTGTGCTGGATAGAATCCGAATCGGCGAGCGCCCGCTTCTTGGTGGCGCCGTCGGTCTTCCATTTTTCAACGCGCTGTTTCGCCAGGTCGTCCTGCGTGGTCTTCGACGTGGACTCCAGTTGCGCCAGCAGGTCGTTGAGTTGCGTCACCGAAGCGTACGAAACCGCCGCACCCTGCGGCGGCGAAGCGGCAGAGGCCAAACTTCCCTGCGCCGAATATTGCGGACTGGCATTGGAGGGGGCCCCAGCCGTAGCTGACTGGCCAAACAACGAGCCAGCCCCTAGCAGGAAAGACAGCCCAAAAGAAAAGGAATAGGAGAGGATGAGTTTGGAGTTCATTGTTTGTAGACGGCGGCGTGCCATACCCAACCGGGCATGCGCAACAGGATATCGACAAGCCGAGGATACTACAACCGCTGCATTCTTTCCGTGTGTTCTTCGAGATTCCAGAACGGCTTTCATTGACTGGACTGTTGCGCAGCAAGTAGGATTCCGCCGGACCAAACCATTTCCCTGTCGCACCGTCTAAAGTTCGGAGATTCGGAGGATATTCATGCGTTCATTTTCCACTCGTAGAAGCACGGCAATTCTCGTGGCTCTGTGCATCGCCCTGACGCCATCGCCCGGGCGATCCGCGAAGGCATCGCCGCCGACCGCAACCGCTTATGCGCAGAATTCACCGAGCCCACAGCCTGCACCGCTGCCTCCGCCCATCGCTGCGCCGGCGGACACGTCTTATCCCGGCACGATTTCGCTGCTCGTCGACGTCACCAACGTCGCTGATCGCATCCTGAGCGTACATGAGATGATTCCGATCAAGGGCCGCGAAATTACGCTGCTCTACCCCGAGTGGCTTCCCGGAACGCACTCGCCTTCGAACCCGGTGGAAGAACTTGCGGGCCTCGTCGTCACTGCGAATGGCAAACGCATCCCCTGGGTGCGCGACCGCGTGAACATGTACGCCTTCCATGTCGAGGCGCCGAAGGATGCTACCGCGCTCGACATAAACTTCCAGTATCTGGCCCCGCTGGATCCGAGACGAGGCCGAATCTCGTCGAAGTTCGCCGACGTTACCTGGAACAGCGTGCTTCTCTATCCCGCGGGACACTTCTCGCGCGATATCAAGTTCGATACTTCGCTCCGCTTGCCGGAAGCCTGGAAATTCGCCTGCTCCCTCGACGTGAAATCGCAGAACGGCAATCTGGTTCAGTTCAAGGAAACCACGCTGAATACGCTGGTCGACTCCCCGCTTTATGCGGGCGCTAACTTCAAGCGTGTAGACCTCTCCACCGCGCCGGACAACCCGGTCTACCTCGACGTCTTCGCCGACAAATCTGCCGATCTCGAGATCACTCCCGAAGAGCTGCAGTACCACAAGAACCTGGTGATCGAGGCGCAGAAGCTTTTCAATTCGCGTCACTACGATCGCTATGATTTTCTCTTTTCCGTCAGCGACACGGTCGGCGGCAAGGGCCTGGAGCACCACCAATCCAGTGAGGACGGCTCTCGCGCCAACTACTTTACGGACTGGGGCGCGGGAGTTTCCGGCCGGGCCCTTCTGCCCCACGAATACGCCCATTCGTGGAACGGCAAGTTCCGCCGGCCGGCTGACTTGTGGACGCCGAACTTCAACGTGCCCATGCGCAACGACCTGCTGTGGGTCTACGAGGGATTGACAAACTACTACGGCAACGTCCTCACGGCGCGTTCCGGACTGCGAACTCCGGAGCAGGCCCGCGATGCATGGGCACAAATCGCCGCCGGCTTCGAAATCAGCCCGGGACGCACCTGGCGCTCTCTGCAAGACACCACCAACGATCCCATTGCCTCGTCTCATGGCGCCGTCCCCCAGATCTGGGCGAGCTGGCAGCGCGCCTTCGACTATTACCCCGAGTCAGACCTGGTCTGGCTCGACGCCGACACGAAGATCCGCGAACTGAGCGGCGGAAAGAAATCTCTGGACGATTTCGCGAAGCTCTTTTTCGGCATCAACAACGGCAGCTACGTCACCGTCACTTACACCCTTGAAGACATCGTGAAAGCGTTGAATACCGTGCAGCCCTACGACTGGGCGGGATTCCTCCGCACGCGGGTTTACGAGGTCAGCCCAGGCGTCCCGGAGGACGGGTTTACCCGCGGCGGATACCGGCTTGTCTACAACGACAACGAACCGGAGTGGCTGAAGAAGGCAGAGGCGGTTCGTGGAGTCAGCTTTGCCACCTCACTGGGTTTCTCGGTGAAATCAGACACCGGCGGCCCTGATACCCATGGCGGCATCGATCAGGTTTGGTGGGACAGTCTGGCCTTCAAAGGCGGCATCACGCCGGATATGCAACTGCAAGCCGTCAACGATCAGAAGTACACGCCCGCGCTCTTGCGCGAAACCATCCTCGCCGCGGAGAAAGGTCAGGAGCCGATCAGGCTCTTGCTCAAGCGTGGCGACGAATTTCTCACTGTCTCCCTGGACTACCACGGAGGAATGCGCTATCCGCACCTGCAGCGAGTCGACACAACGCCCGATCGGCTGGATGCCATACTTGCACCAGCGAAATAAAACTGCCGGGTCACTGAGTGCAATGACGATTAATCAACTAAACGGGGCTAAATAGAGAGCCGCGTACTGCGGCTCTACCATGCACGCACAGCGCCTTGCATCAATCAACCGAAATGCGTGTTGCTTCGACATTGCCGACTACCTCGTTAAGGAAGAGGCCTGAAGGGTCGTAGAAATCCAGCTTGAAGGAACCGCCGTGCGTAGTACCTTGGTTGCCCACAGTCAGCGTTTCACTGAGATGGATGGTCCCCAGGAAGTTTCCGCTAGAGTCGTAGTTCCACACGCGGTGAGTGAGCGTGTAAGTCCCTTGCTGGCGTTTCCAAACGCCCAGGCAGACGTTGCCGGACCTCGGATCCACGTTCGGATTGTGAATCTCAGTTCCGCCGGCATTCCACAACTGGTACGCTTCCTGGATGGTTTGACCACCGACCACGAACTGGACGTCCCAAAGGCCGACGATGGACGAGGAAGCGCCCTGGTCTCCGTGAGACGTAGCGCCCTGTTGTGTCGAACGAGATTGAGTGTGAAGAGACGCGGCGCTCGCGGCCATTGCGGTCAGGGAATCGCCACACGATGCTAACGCGCTGGCACTGAGTCCAACGACCAGGACAATGTAGATAGCAAACTTGGCGAATTTCAAATCTATGACTCTCATAGAGCCTCCTTGTTGCGGGCATCCTGCGACATCACGGGCGGCGCTACAAGGAAGCCGCGATAAAATTCTGGTGAAGTTTTGGTGAAGGTTTAAGTTGTTGAAAACAATAAATCTAAGCCTTTGATCGAGGAAATGATGGTATAGTTTGGCTCTTCCTTGGAGCTTAGGGAGTGTCCATTGGCGTCGTGAAATTCGCAGAGTTCGAACTGGACCGTGGTCGTTATGAGCTGCGCCGTGGCGACTGCGTCGTGAAGCTCGAAAAGATCCCGATGGAGCTGCTCATCCTCCTGGTGGAAAGCAATGGACAGCTCGTCACCCGCGACGAGATGGTCGAGAAAATCTGGGGCAAGGACGTCTTCGTCGATACCGAACACGGCATCAACACGGCCATTCGCAAAATCCGTGCCGCCTTGTCTGAGGACGCAGACAGACCCCGCTACATCCAGACGGTGCAGGGCAAGGGATACCGGTTCGGGGCTGATGTGAGTGACGGCAGGCCAACCGTGACGCCGTCGGTTGAGGAGTCCCAGCCGGATGGAATGACTTCCCCGGTGCGATCGGCGTCCGTCCCGATCGCCGCTGCGGAGTCGCACCGTCTCTTGTGGCCGGTAGCGATTGCGGCTATTATCCTGTGCCTGGCGGCCGGAATTGCGGTAGTCCGGAATGTGGGGGGAATCCGCGACCGACTGTCCAGAAACAATGGGCCACCCCAGATTCACTCGATTGCGGTACTTCCCCTAGCAAACCTGTCAGGCGATCCTTCGGAGGATTACTACGCTGATGGCATGACGGACGAAATCATCACCGCACTTGCCCAGAATCGCGCGTTGAGGGTTGTCTCGCGTACCTCGGCGATGCAGTACAAGGGTGTGAAAAAGCCGTTGCGCGAGATCGCGCAGGCGCTCGGGGTTGATGGGATTTTAGAAGGTTCGCTGGTGCGTAACGCCGATCACGTCCACATGAATCTGCAATTGATCTATGCCCCGACGGATACGCATCTATGGGCAAAAAGCTACAATCGCGACCGCAACGGAGCGATGTCGCTGCCGGAAGAGCTCTCTGACACAATTGCGAGCGAAGCCAAGGTTGCTTCCCGTCCGGCTCGGCAGCTGCGGTATGTGAATCCTGAGGCGCATGACGCGTATCTCCGAGGGCGCTATTTGTGGGTAGCTGGGAATTATGATGAAAGCCGGAAGTATTTTGAAAAGGCAATTCAACTGCAACCTGGCTATGCTCCCGGCTGGAGCGGTCTTTCGTACAGTATTCTGGCGAGTGGTGCCGGTGCAGCTCCCGCGCGTGGCCTCGTGGACAAAGCGGAGGCCGCCGCCGGCAAGGCAATTGAGCTGGACGACAACTTTGCCGAGGGCCATCACGCCATGGCTGGAGTGTACTTGTTTGGCAAGTGGGATTGGGACCGCGCGGACGCAGAATCGCGCCGTTCGCTGGAGCTGGATCCGAACTTTTCCGAAGCCCACCACCCTGCATTCCTACATCCTTTTCGCCATGAATCGGGTGCAGGAGGCGCTGCAGGAACAGAAGCGAGCCACCGAGATTGATCCTTTTGAGAGGCCCTGGGCCCTGGGAAGGGCGTATTACAGAGTGCGGCAGTATGATGCTGCGCTTGAAGAATTTCGCATGCGCGCCCAAGCCGGGTCGGCCGCGTTGTGGGTCCATTCCTTCCTTTCCAAAGTCTATGGGTTCAAAGGCATGGAAGAAGAATCCGTGCAGGAAATGGAAGAGAATGCCCGAATTCACTTCGGAGAAAAAGCCGCAGCAGAAATCCATCGCGCCTATGAACGCGGGGGCAGAAGAGCAGTCTTGCTGCTACGGCTGGAAGATCTTAAGACGCGCAGCCGCAAAGACTACGTCTCACCCTTTGACTTGGCGGAAGCCTACGCGGACCTTGGAATGAAGGACGAAGCGCTCAGAGAACTCGGAGACGCTTATCGCGAGCGCTCTATGGAACTGGTGTTTCTGCAACAGGAGCCGAACTTCGATTTCCTGCATTCGGATCAACGCTATCAGAGGCTTGTGAAGAAAATTGGCTTGGTACCGGCCTACTGAGGTTTTTGTTTTGAATTCCTCTTTGTACTAAGTTGTAGTGACTGTGGCGCGACCGCAGCCCACGTAGCGCCGCCGTCCCGGCGGCTGTCTATTTAGCAAGCAATTTGCGCAGCGGGGCGTGGAGGCCGCTACGGTTGGTGGGATTCGGATCGCAACTGACCGTGGCCTCGAACGAAACTGCTGAAAGACGGCAAGAGAATCGAAGAGTTTGTGTGTCATAATACGTCTGCCCGCCTCTCCGAAGAGCAGTTCCCGCCAGTCGAGACGCAGCACCCCCGGAGGCGAATGGCTCGATTCCAGGGAAATAAGGTCGTCGACCCGACCGCCGAACGGAATGATCGTGAATTTTATCTCGACGTTCAGACTCGATCGGAAGTACCATCGGCCACGAATTCCAACCGCAGTGCCCGCCTTCCAGGAGGTATCACCATGAAACCCGCTTACAAAGTTTTGGCCATTGTCGTCGCCTTGTTTCTTGTGATCGCCATTGCGCTTCCGTTCCTGGTGAATATCAATAATTTCCGTCCTCAGATTGAGTCGAACCTTAGCTCGGCTCTGGGACGGCCGGTAAAAGTCGGCAACATGGGCCTCAGCGTCTTCTCCGGCAGCGTGAAGGCCGACGAACTCTCCATCGCCGACGATTCCAAGTTCAGCCCTTCCCCGTTTATCCAAGCGAAATCGCTGCAGGTGGGAGTCGAACTGATGCCGCTCATTTTCAGCAAGCAACTCAACGTCACTCACCTGCGCATCGAGCATCCGGAGATTACTTTGCTGCGCGGCCGTGACGGAGTTTGGAATTTCTCCTCGCTGGGAAATCAGTCGGCTCCACCAGCCCAGGCGGCCGAAAAGAAAGCATCCGGCGCACCCGCGAACCTGAGCGTGGCCAAGCTCGACATCGTCGACGGAACCGTTACGGTTGGATCCATGACCGGGAAGCGAAAGCCAATCGTGTATGACAAGGTCACCGTTACCATGCGCGATTTTTCTTCGACCAGCAAGTTTCCCGTGACCGCTTCCATCCGTCTCCCCGGCGGAGGCAGCTTGAAAATCGACGGCGACGCCGGTCCAATCGATGCGGCCGATGTTTCGCTGACGCCAGTGCAGGCAAAGTTAACGTTCAACAAACTCGATCTTTCGCAGTCGGCGCTCGCCGACCCAGAACTCGGCATCACCGGCTCGGCTGATTTCGAGGGCACGCTGACTTCCGACGGCCACATCGCGAAGGCCAGCGGAACCTTGAAGGCCACGTCGTTAAAGCTGGTTCCCAAGGGCTCTCCCTCCGCAGTGCCCGTCCAGGTTGCCTTCACCGTGGAGCACGACCTGAAGCGGGAATCCGGAAAGCTGCTGCAGGGCGATGTCTCCGTCGGCAAGGCGCTGGCAAAACTTACCGGCACCTACGATATGCACGGCGAGACTACTTCCGCCCAAACCAAGCTGAACGGACAAGCCATGCCGGTCGACGACCTTGAAGGCATGCTCCCCGCGCTCGGCGTAGTGCCGCCCTCGGGTTCGAAACTCAAGGGGGGAACGCTTTCGCTCGACATCGACTCCGCGGGCCCGCTCAACAAACTGGTGTCAACCGGCTGGGTGAAGATGAGCAACGCTGGGCTCCAAGGGTTCAGCCTCGTGTCCAAGCTCTCGGCCATCCCCGGCCTTGCGGGCAAGCAGAGCGGAAATGACACCGCGATTCAGAATCTGAGTTGCGATGTGCGGAACGCGCCCGATGGAACGCGCCTCGATAAGATCAATGCGGTGATCCCGTCGCTCGGAACCGTCACCGGCGCGGGCACCATCAGCCCCAATAACGAACTCAACTTTAAAATGCTGGCGAACCTGGCCGGCGCGGGCGCTGCGGTCACGAACGTTGCCGGCCTCGGTGCGGGCGGCATCCCCGTGTCCGTTGGAGGCACTACGTCAAACCCAACCTTCACGCCGGATCTGAAAGCGATGGCAGGTGACCAACTGAAAAACATGGTACCCGGAGGCAAAGGCAACCCACTGAGCGGCGTTTTCGGAAAGAAAAAATCCAAGTAGCGAGACCGCATGATTGTCACTGCCGTCGATCGCTTGAAGTAGTTTTCCGACTCACTTCCTCTATGCACTCGTCTGTACACTCGTTGACCGATCCCCACGCTTCGGGCGAATCGTTTTTGGAATATACTCCGGCTCATCGAGTTTGAAGTCGTTTGTAAATCTCGGCCCAGGAGTGCATTCATGTATTCCAACCGGCGTGATATCGCTGCGTGGGTTCGCGGAGCGTTACCGATTGCGATCTGCGTTGGGTGTTTTGCGCAGGCGGCTCACGCGGAGCGGAGGGCGGTGTCGCTCAACGACGGCTGGGAATTTCGCCAGCGGGTTGAGGCACCAGGCGCCGCTCAAGCGGGATGGCATCCCGCCGACGTGCCGGGCGTGGTCCACACCGACCTGTTGCGCAACAAGCTCATCCCCGATCCGTTTTTCCGCTCCGGCGAATCCGCGCTGCAGTGGGTCGAAAATGCCGATTGGGAATATCGCAGTATGTTTCAAGTGACGCCCGAGGTGCTGAAACATAGCCATGTCGAACTGGTGTTCGAAGGCCTGGATGGTCCTGCCGAGGTTTATCTCAATGACAATTTGATTCTTACCGCTAACAACATGTTTCGGGAGTGGCGGGTTGAGGTTAAGTCGCAATTGAAAGCGGGAGCGAATCAGTTGCTGGTTGTCTTCCCTTCACCAATCACGGAGGCAAGGAAAATTGCCGCTGCGGATTTCTGGCGTCAGCAGACCCAGACCCCTGAGAAGTCCTATCTGCGCAAGGCGGCCTACGAGTACGGTTGGGATTGGGGACCACGGTTCGTCCTCAGTGGGATCTGGCGTCCGGTGGAGCTCGATGTTTGGGACGACGCGAAGATATCAGAGGCCCACGTCCGTCAGCGGGACATCAGCTCTGAAATTGCCCACCTGGTAGTGGAATCCGAAATCACCGCGGCCCAGAAGAACGCGGCGGTCGTTACTGTTGCGTACGGACACGGCAGCAAGAAGGTCACCGCCTCGCGCGACGTCGAACTGAGTCCCGGTGTTAACCACATCGATCTTCCCATCGACATCGCGCATCCTGAACTGTGGTATCCGAACGGGTACGGCAGCCCAGCGGTGTACGCCTTTCAAGCGCAACTAAAAATCGGCGGCCGCGTGCAGGACGATCGGACGGTCCGCACTGGGCTCCGCTCGATTATTTTGCGTCGCGATCCCGACAAGTGGGGGCGATCGTTCGAGTTGGTGGTGAACGGCATTCCGGTCTTCGCCAAAGGGGCAGACGTCATTCCGTTCGACAGTTTTCCGACCCGGGTCACCACCGCGCAGTATCGGCGGGTGCTCGAGTCGGCCAAAGCCGCCAACATGAACATGATCCGGCACTGGGGCGGCGGTTATTACGAGAGCGACGAGTTCTATGCCCTGTGCGATGAACTGGGCATCATGATCTGGCAGGACTTCATGTTCGGAAACGAATGGCAGCCCGGCACCTATGACTTCAAGCAGAATGTCGCGCAGGAGGCCGAATACCAGGTCAAACGGCTTCGCGATCACCCGAGCATCGTGGTCTGGTGCGGAAACAACGAAACCGAGGCCTCATGGGAATGGCATCGCGACATCACCTCCAGGCTCGGCGCCGACACCGCGCGGCGGATGTGGCAGGACTACCTGACTCTTTTCAGCGGAGTGCTGGCCAGCGCCGTGGAACGACTCGCTCCTGAGACTCCATACTGGCCCAGTTCACCAAGTGCCGATTACGAAGACATTACGGACAGCTACCAGTCGGGCGACATGCACAACTGGACTGTCTGGCACGGCATGCTTCCTTTCAGCGGTTATGAAAAATCCAACCCGCGGTTCATGACCGAATACGGATTCCAGTCATTTCCCGAAATGCGAACTGTGGAAGCCTTCACCCTGCCGGAAGATCGTACCGGCATTTATACGCCGGTGATGCTGGCGCACCAGAAGAACTCGAGCGGCAACTCCATTATTCACGACTATATGCTGCGCGACTACGCGGAGCCGAAGGACTTCGCTTCATTCCTCTATGTGAGCCAGGTCCTCCAGGCAGAAGGGATCAAGATCGGGACTGAGCACCTGCGCCGCAATCGACCGCGCACCATGGGAGCGATCTACTGGCAATTGAACGATTGCTGGCCGGTGGCATCGTGGTCGAGCATCGATTACTACGGCCGTTGGAAAGCGCTGCAATATTACGCGCGCCGCTTTTACACCGATGTCCTGGTTTCACCGCATCAGGAAAATGGCGGAGTGGCGGTATACGTGGTTTCCGACAAAATCACGCCGCTCGCGGGCGAACTGCGGCTGCGGGTAATGACCTTCGATGGCTCCGTGTTGATCGAGAAGAAAGAGACTGTACACGTCGAGGCGCTGTCCAGCAAGATCTACTTGCGGCTCCCGATCGAGGAGTCGCTGATCGCCAAGGGAATTGACCCTGCGAAGGTGGCATTGGCAACGGACCTGACGGTGGCGGGGAAGGTGGTTTCGTCCAATCTCATTTACCTGGCGCCCACGGTCGAGATCCATCTGCCTCTCGCGCCCCTCAAGACTGAACTGACCAAGACTGGCGACTCCTATCGTCTGAGAGTGTCATCGCCGGTACTGGCCCGGAGCGTTTACATTAGCTTCGGCGAAGTTGACGCTGAGGCCTCCGACAACTACTTTGACCTGCTGCCCGGTCAGAGCGTGGAGATCGCCATCCACACGCCGGCCAGCGAAGACGCGTTACGCTCCGGGTTGAAGGTGATTTCGCTGGTCGATGCCTTTGATCAAAATGCAGCCGTGAAGACCGCGTCCGCGCCGAAGTAAAGTCGAACAGCCCACCTCGAATCCATAAATCGACGATAATATTAATGACGGTCAATCAGCACGCATCGAATAGAAGTATGCTCTCGCACAATCACAACCTCACCGACCCTCCGTCGCACGCTGCTGTTTACCGCCATCGCCCTGGCCGTGCTGGGTCTCGCTCTCCACTCCCCGGCCCAGGACCTCGCCAAGCGCTTGGTCCTCAAAGACGGCTCCTATCAGCTGGTCACCCGGTATGAGGTGAAAGGCGACCGCGTGCGCTACAAAAGCGCCGAGCGCGACGAATGGGAAGAGCTTCCGACCGCGCTGGTGGATTGGCCTGCTACCCTAAAATACGAGAAAGACCGCGCCACCGCCGCCATCCCCGAAGCCGCCGCGCTCGACAAAGAAGCCAAAGAAGCCGACGCCCGCGAAGCCGAACGCTCCCACCTTCCGCAAGTCGCCCCCGGACTGCGCCTACCGGAAGATTCCGGCGTCTTCCTCCTCGATAATTTTCAAGGCGAACCCCAACTCGTCGAAATGCAGCAAACCGAGGGGGACATCAACCGTAACGTCCGCGGCAACATTTTTCGCGGACCCTTGACCCCCATCGCCAACCCCAAGCAGACCGTGGAACTCGAAGGCGAACACGCAACCCTGCACGTTCACGTCGCAGTGCCTTCCATCTACATCAATGTCGACGAGCAAGACCGCGACCAGCCGCCCAGCGGCCAAACCGCATCTGCCCGGCTGAATCAGCCCAGCCTCGACGCTCCCCGCGCCGAGCCGCAACGTCCCCAACAGCCGCAGCAGCCCCAGCAACCCGAGCAGCCCCTCGTCCCTTTTAACCGCTTCCGAATCGTGCGCGTAAAAGTGAAAGGCGGCAAGCGCATGGTGAGCAATCTCAAGCGCAACGCCGCCGGCAAGGTCAGCCAGGATCAGGATTTCGTCAACACCACCATCGACCGCATCAGTGGCGGTTGGCTCAAGCTAACCCCCACCCACGATCTGGAACCCGGCGAATACGCCCTGATCGAAATCCAGGGCAACGAAGGCATGAACCTCTACCTCTGGGACTTCGGCGTAAACCCCAACGCCCCCGCCAACGCCAACCCGTGGAAGCCGGATGTGAAGGAAAAAGACAAGAACGCATCCGAAGCGGACAAGAAATTGAGCAATTGAGCGATTGGATGATCGGGCAATTGAAAGTCTCTTTTCAATCGCGCAATGGCCCGATCACTCAATCACTCAATGTCATTTCATCACTCCGCGCTGCGCGATCCCAATATTGTCCCGTGTCGTGTTCTTCACCAGATACATCATCTCGTCGGCTTGCCGGATGATGTCGTGCGCGTCGCGCGCATCGTGCGGGTAAGTGGCCAGGCCGATGGACGCACTCACTTTCAAATTCATCCCTTCGTCCCGGCAGAAACTGCTGGCGCGCAGCGCGTCGCGCAACCGCTTGGCCACCACCAGCGCGGAATCCTTCGTCGTCTGCGGCAGCAGCACCACGAATTCGTCGCCTCCGTAGCGAAAGGCAAAGTCGATCAAACGCAGTTGCGCTTTCACCAGGCTGCCAATTTCCGACAACAACTTGCTGCCGATCAGGTGGCCGTGCGTGTCGTTCACCGTCTTGAAGTGGTCGATGTCAATGAATAGCACGCTGAACTCGTAGCCAAAACGCGACGAGCGGTAGACCTCGGTCTCCAGCGTCTTGTACAAGTGCCGCGCATTGTAGAGTCCGGTGCAGTCGTCGGTAATCGTCAACTCCTGGATCTTTTCCACCCAGCGCGCGTTCTCGATGGCAATGGCGGCGTAGTCGCAAAGCGCCCGAAGGAAGAAAACCTCCTGCTCATTGAATTGCGCCATATCCACATTCACCAGTTGGATCACGCCCAGCACCCGCAACCTCGACCGCAGCGGTATGCAAATCACCGAGCGCGTCTCCCATTGCGTGGTTTCGTCGACCCGCTTGGCAAAGCGCGGATCTTGTCCCACATCGGTCGAAATCACCTGCTCGCCGTGCTTGGCCACCCAGCCCGCGATGCCCTCGCCCATCTTCAGCCGGATGTTCTTCACCGCCTCCGCCGCGTCGCCCACCGCAATCGCAAAGTAGAGTTCATCGCGCTGTTCATCCACCATCAGCAACGACCAAGTGTCGGGACAGAAGTACTCCGCCATCTTCTCCATAATCGTCTGCAAAATGGAGTCAAGGTCCAGCGACGACGTGAGCGCCTTGGCCACGTCGTGGAAGATGGTCAGTTCCTGGCTTTGGCGGGCGAGTTGGGTGCCGGTGGCCTCGGACATGCCTGATTCCTTGCTCTCAGCTGGACGGAAATTAGAGTCCCAAAAAGTATATGGGTGCCCCGCCACCGGAGCAATGAACCTTGGTAACCTGAACCCCTAAAGCCAATGGGAAGCTAACCTTAGCGAGGCTTGTCAGTTGGCCAGGATCATGTGGAGACAGCCGCCTCGGCGGTCCAGTCTGTGTGGGGACGGGCGCCTCGCCCGTCCTGCCGAGCGCAGCGAGGGCTCCCCAACGGACGCCAGTGGAACAGGCCTTCCGGCAGTTGGAGCAGGCCTTCTAGGCCTGCGTCAAAAGCGCGGCAACCGAGGGCTTCAGCCGTGAGGTACTTTCGCTCGCTCCGGTAGCGTCGTCACCAAACCAATTCTGGCGTCTACTCCCGCCTTCGCCTATGATGATTGCGTCTCGATGCGGACGGACCCAACCCCGTCGCCGGAGTCAACCGTGGGAGCGTTCGGAGAAAAACTTCGCAAACAACGCGAACAGCGCGGGCTCGATCTCGAGGCCATCTCCAAGACCACAAAAATCAGCACCCGCATGTTGCGTGCCCTCGAGGACGAACACTTTGACCAGCTCCCCGGCGGCATTTTCAACAAGGGATTCGTCCGCGCCTACGCCCGCCAGGTCGGCCTCGATGAAGAAGAAACCGTAGCGGACTATCTCGCCGCCTTGCGCGAGAAACTCCAGCCGCGGTCCGTTCCTCCGGATTTCCGCGATCCAGCCGCGAAACCCACCCCTGTCGCCGCGCCCGGCCCTGTCGACAACGTTCTTACCGACCTTCCGGCCGACACTAATAAAATAACGATGACGGCAACGATCAGGACCAACAGCGTCGCGCAGATGCACAAAGACAAAGAGAAGACCGCCGCAAACACGGTCGTCGCAATGAAGATCGGCGCAATGAAGATCGACGCAACGACGAGCGGCGCAATGACGACCAGCCGCATGAAGATCGGCGCCCGCGCACCAAAGAACAAAAATATCCTGCCGGAGACCCCGACCACCCCGCCGCTCACTCTTCCGCCCCGATTCCATGGGGCAAGCTGGCGTTGGCTTTATTGCTTGTCACGTTGCTTCTGGCCATCTGGAATTTTCGCCGTCACGCCCAGCCCACGGCAACATCGCAGGCCGCACCCGTTTCCAATCAATCTCCAGCTCCCGTTTCCGCCCCGCCATCAACGGCCGCCGCAGGAACTCAGCCCACAGGAAAATTGCCGCCGGCACCCATCGCCGCCAGCACGCCGCCAGACACAGGGCCTGCACCCTCAGCGGCAGCCCCCACAACACCTGCCACCGGTTCCGCCAGTAAGCCAGCCACTGAACCAGACACCGATTCGCCGGCTGCCAAGCCCACTGCTCCGGCCGCTGCGCCAAAGCCGCCCAGCACTTTCACTCTGCTGATCCGTGCCGAGGAGAGCACCTGGATCTCGCTCATCGCTGACGGCAAACCCGTCGCTCAGGAAAACTTGATCGCGCCCGCGCACACCTCGGTGAAAGCCACCCGCGAGATCGTGGTAAAAGCGGGAAACGCCGCCGGCATCAGCTTCCTGCTGAATGGCAAAGAAATCCCCGTCCAGGGCAACGAAGGCGAAGTAAAAACCTACGTCTTCGATGCCAGCGGCCTGCGGCCACAGTAGCCGGTCCCCGCCGGGCGCTGGCACAGGCCAGCATCACCACTCCAGAGGCTGCCCCTCCTTCTACCAACACGTTCGATTGACGGTTCATGGATCCGGTCGCGCGCTAGCCGTGCAAAGAGACGGCCTCCGCAGTGTCTTCGAAATAGTGCTCTGCGTTCAGATCGGCAATGAGCCCAGGCCGAACCGGTCGCCATCCCAGCTGTTCCCGCGTTTGCGCGCTGGATGCCGCGCTGTCCATACCAAAGAAGTGAGCGATCCAGCCAAAATGATCGGCAGCTTCATCGCGAGACTTGCTGACGACCGGGACGTTCATATGCCGGCCGATGACCTCAGCAATCTCTCGAGTCGGTACGCCCTCGTCGGCCACGCCGTGATACCGGCCCCCGGCGGAACTTTTCTCCAGCGCCAGCCTGTAGAGATGAGCAGCATCGAGCCTATGCACCGCGGGCCAGCGATTGAGCCCGTCGCCTATAAATGCGGAAGCGCCTTTTTCACGTGCGATGCTGATGAGGCGTGGCACAAAGCCGTGATCACCGTCGCCATGGACTGATGGCGGAAGCCGCAGCACAGATGCCCGGACTCCGCGTGCCGCCAGCGCAAGCACCGCCTCCTCCGACTTGCGGGGGAAGTTTGGATTGGGCGCGTCCTCTTCTGTGGCGAGCGAGCCGTGGCGTTGAGCGAGCAAGATCCCGGAAGTGACGATCAACGGACGATCAGAGCCCGCCAGCGCGCCGCCGAGAGTCTCGATGGCACGCCGATCCGTCTCGGCGGCAGGCCCGTAGTTTGAGAAATCGTGGATAAAGGCGGTGTGGATCACTCCGTCGGCAGCCGCTGCGCCGTTGCGAAGGCTTTCGAGATCTTCGAGCGAACCGCGATGTACGTCAGCTCCCGTCGCGACAACGGATTTGGCTGCTGCATCCGAGCGCGCAAGACCCAGCACCTGATGACCAGCGTCAATCAGTTCTCGGACGATTGCCGTACCAATGAAGCCTGTAGCGCCGGTAACAAAGACACGCATATTCTTTTCCTCCTAAGCAGTTTGTGGTTCAGTGGATAGGGACGAAGCGTTCACTCGACTTGCGAGCCGGGTCGAAACCTTCGCAGTCATCAACCGCCATTCGCGGGCTGATGCGGACAGAGCGTCGATCTCCATCAACTCCTGCAGCCACTCTTCCGCCGAGAGTTCGGCCTGATCTGACCCGAATAACTGGGTGATGGCGTTGAAGAATGCCGACAACTCTCGCTCCGCCATCGTCATGAGGTCGGCGCAACCAGGGTTGGAATTTGTTGACGGTTTGTAACGACCGAGTGGATTCATAATCTTCACCTCTCGAAGCCGGAAGAACCGGGAACCGCTATTGACAGGTCGCCGCGTTCCGACTAAAACGGAGAGTGTCTCCGAATCTGTAAATAAGATAACCGGAGAGTGTCTCCGGTTGCAACTTTTTTTTGTATGCCGACGAAAAATCGGGAAATTGCCCCGCGAAAACCGCGCACCGACGCCCAGCAAAACCGCGAGCGCATTCTGCAGGCGGCAAAGGAGGCGTTTACTCGGTCCGGCGCGAACGCCAGCCTCGATGACATCGCTAAAGAGGCGGGCGTCGGACCGGGAACTCTGTATCGCCACTTTCCTACGCGCGATGCATTGATCGAAGCCGTCTATCGGACCGAGGTGGAAAAACTGGCCTCAGCCCAGAAGAAGTTCTCCGAAAGCCTTCCTCCCATCGAGGCCTTGCGAGCCTGGATGTTACTCTTCGTCGACTACATCGCGACCAAGCAGATCATCGGCCCCGCTCTAAATTCGCTCGTCGGAGGGCCTTCGAAGCTGTATGAAGGTTCACGCAGTCAGATCCAGGGAGCAATTGATTCGTTGGTGAAGCGCGCCATCAACAGCCGCGACATTCGTAGCGATCTGGAGCCATTCGATCTGCTCCGCGCACTTATTGGCGTCTCCCACGTGGCGTCCGGTCCCGACTGGCGGCAAAGCGCCAGGAGACTGGTGGATATTCTCATCACCGGTTCGCGGCCAATCAAACAGACGCGATAGGAGGCTCGCCCACATGTGCCTCCATTTCCGCACCCAGGCTGCCCCACTTCTCGCGCCTCTTGGAGTGGGCGCGATGCTACCGGCGCGAATCTTGCCACCGGCCAACCCGCTGAATCGTTATCCCCGCGACAATTCCTCCGGCTTTTCATGCTATAGTTCCACGCCGTAAGGCCACCGTAGCCCTTGATCCGCAAGAAAAGGGGTTTCGGCAGGGGGAGCATATGGAAACAAGACGATCCAGATACACGCACCCGATCCGTGCAATCCTAGCCACTGTCGCCGCCGTCGCAATACTAGTGAGCGCCACCTCGGCCAGTTCCACCAAGATCATCTACAGCTTCGCCGGAGGCAACGACGGCGAATACCTCGACACCGACCTGGTGATCGACAGCGCCGGCAACCTCTACGGCTCCACCGTGCAAGGCGGAGATTTCAGCAGCGGCACCGTCTTCCAACTCTCGCCCTCCGGCACGGGATGGACCCAAACCGTCCTCTACAGCTTCACCAGCGGCACCGATGGCGCAGAGCCCTACAAAGGCGTCACCCTCGACGCTCACGGCAACATCTATGGCACAGCCGTCGCCGGTGGCGGAGGCTCCTGTGAAGGCGGTTGCGGCGTAGTGTTCAAGCTGACCAACTCCGGCGGAACCTGGACCCAGACCGTAATCCACCAGTTCACCGGAGGCAGCGACGGCTCCGGCCCCGGTAGCGGCCTCACGTTCGACCAGCAAGGCAACATCTATGGCATGACACCCATCGGCGGCGCTTACGGCCTGGGCACCGTCTACCAACTGCAACCGCAGGCCAACGACACGTGGACCCTGAACGTCGTCCACGCCTTCACCGGAGGCAACGACGGTTCGTCTGCCTCAGCCGGCCGCCTCATTCTCGATGGCACAGGCAATCTCTACGGAGTCACCACCGTCGGCGGAGCCCACGGAGGCGGCATAGTCTTCGAGATCACTCACGCCAACGGCACCTGGAAGCTGACCACGCTGTATGCCTTCAAGGACCAGCCCGATGGCGCATTGCCCTATGGCGGCTTGATTTTCGACAAGGCCGGAAATCTCTACGGCACCACGTACTATGCCGGAGTCCACGACGTGGGCACGGTCTACAAGCTCACTCACGCCAACGGCAAATGGATTGAGACCGTCCTCTACAGCTTCAAAGGCAGAAATAAGGGCAGCAATGACGGCAGCAGTCCCTTCAGCACTCTGGTCTCTGATCAGGCAGGAAGTCTGTACGGCACCACCAGTGCCGGCGGCACTCAATGCGATTGCGGCGTAATCTTCAAGGTTTCTCCCAACGCCAACGGAACCTGGACCGAGACTGTCTCCTACGCCTTCCCGGGCGCTCCGGGCGCTGGCTACGTCTACAACGGAATGGTCGCCGACGGCGCCGGCAACCTCTACGGCGCCACCACCCACGGCGGCCCCGCCAACGACGGCACCATCTACAAATTTACCCCGTGAGGCTGAAAGCGATCTCGCCGGCACCGGCAAACCGAGGGCGCCCATCCTCGCGTTCTTTGCGAGAAGTGGGCAACGATGCTGCAAGCAGCAGTCTCGGCGCATGAGGAATACTCTTGGTTTCAAGAGTTTCCTTCGTGCACCTTCGTGGCCTTAGTGGTTGACGCTTTTGTCTTCGTATGTGGCGCCATCGTGTATTTATCCAACCGAACCCGCTGAACTTCAGTAATGGTCCCATCTCTTTTCAGCGAAAGCGTCCTATTGGTATCTTTCTACTAGCTTGCCCGACTCGGGGAAAGTAAGCTAGGAGCCATCGTGATCGAGCAACAAATCAATGAATTCTTTGGCGATGCCGAGTCTACTGGTTTTGGTACCGGTTGGTGGAGTGGGATATTGTCCGCCTTTTTCGGATTTCTTTCATTCGGAGCAGTTTTGTGCCTGCATTTTCCCCAGCTACTAAGCTCTCCTGAATTGCGCCCACATTATCCGATGCACGCCATGCGCGTCTTAATCCAATGCCTCATTGTGGCGGCAATTGTATTCGGAATCATTTCTTCGATTAAGCGCAAGAAAAAAACTTTGGCATTGACTGGAATGTTGCTGGCCATCGCGGCAACAGCTTTGGGCGGATCAACCGTACGGATTAACGATACTTTGCACAATGGGCCCGCAATCGGTCTGGACTGGTTCTTGCTTGATTTATTATTGACGGCACTCATCTATGTTCCACTCGAAAGACTCTGGCCGCAGTATCCACAACAAGGAACATTTCGGAACGAGTGGACTTTGGATGTGGTTTATTTCATGTCCACCCATCTCCCGCTGCAAATCTTATCTTTTCTGGTTTTATTGCCCGCTACCCAGGCCGTTAAGTATTTGGGTGTTCCCGTTCTTCAACACCTTATCGCTCGAATGCCTTGGCTCTTGCAATTTTTCCTGGCGGTTGTCGTTGCAGACCTTGCCGAATATTTTATTCATTTGGCTTTGCACAAAGTGCCTTTTCTATGGCGCTTCCATGCCGTTCACCATTCCTCGAAGGCACTCGACTGGATTTCCGGCTCACGCGCCCACTTTGTGGACGACACACTTGTACGCGGATGTATCCTTACTCCTCTCATGCTTGGATTTTCGCAAGCAATCATCCTGGCGTATTTGATTTTTGTCACCCTTCAGGCTACCTGGAGTCACTGCAATTTCGGCCCTAATGCGAAATGGCTTGAAAAGTATCTGGTTATGCCCCGATATCATCATTGGCACCATACCTCTCAAAAAGAGGGCGTCGATAAAAACTTTGCGATTCATTTTCCGTGGATTGATAAGCTCTTCGGGACTTACTACTGCCCTGATGAGTGGCCGGAATATTACGGTCTAGACGGCGAAGAAATTGCCCGTGGCTTTCTTGGGCAAACGGTTGAGCCATTTACGAAACGAAAAAGAACGCCTTAGCCGGCTGCGGAAAACCTCCAGTTCGCGCCGGTCTGGGGGCTAACTGCCATGGCCCAGGCCGGATCTCGCCTTGTGCGATCACCACTCGCTACTCCAGCCGTCTACGGGAAGCCGCCGCTACGAAGGGATCGTTACTCTCGCCGATTTCAGCCAGAGCCTGATCCATGGCCTCGGTGATTTTGTCGGGAGAGCGGCGCGCCACATACTCGCGTAAGGCATCGCCAAACAGCCGGCTCCGCGACATCCGCGAGCGCCGCGCCAGGCGTTCCGCCATGTCGAAAAGCTCATTGGGGATGGA
>CAWEDF010000038.1:0-169964 GCA_963807655.1 uncultured Acidobacteriaceae bacterium
TTGGGGATCTCCCGGACCGGAAGACAAGAATCTGAAGTTCGATGATTACACCCTGGAGTACATGCCACGCGCGATCCGCAAAATGAAAGCGATCTCGGGAGTCGAGGAATTCAGCATGCTCGGTTGGTGCATCGGGGCCATTCTCGCCACGGTGTACTCGGCCTTGCGCCCAGACGATGGATTGCGCAACTTGATCTTGCTCACAGCTCCACTTGATTTTTCTAACAAACAGGACATCACATTCTCTAAGTGGGTGGACGAGCGGTTTTTTGATGTCGATAAAGTCCTGGCTGCAGTCGGCAACATGCCGGCAGAGATGATCGACTACGGCGCACGCGCTCTAAAGCCGGTGGACAATTACGTCCTCAATTATCTGAAGCTTTGGGACAATCTGGACAATCCGCACGTCGTTGAAGCCTGGAAGGCGATGAATACCTGGGTCACCGATAATGTCCCGCTCGCGGGCGGCGTGTTCCGGCAATTAATAGTCGAGCTTTACCGGAACGACCGGCTGATGCGGGGTGAGTGGATGATTCGCGGCGAACGGGTGGACCTTGGCCGCATCCGCGCGAATCTGCTTACCGTGATCGCGGAAGGAGACCACATTACCCCTCCATGCCAGTCGGAAGCGATCTTGTCTAAGGTGAGCAGCAAAGATAAAGAACTCTTCCGCACCCCCGGAGGCCATATCGGAATTATGGCCGGAAGTGGCGCTCACAAGATCACCTGGCCGCACCTCGATCACTGGCTGGGACCGCGCTCCGGATAAAGGTCGCCGTTTCTGCCAACGGAGCATTTTTGTTCAATTGACAGCGATATCTATGATTGACCTGGATTGGCTGTAACGTGAGTCACGCACGCCTGCCTTTCCTCTTCGGTACATGCGAGGAACGGAGCTGCTCGCGCCGGGTCGTGGTAGTATCGTCGCAATCAGTGCACGGGGGTGCGTATGCACGGGCAAGAACGATGGTCAATGCTGCTTCTGTGCCTGGGTCTTCTAGCGCCTGCTCTCGTGCCGGCAGCTCAGAAGCAGGAGCAAGATAAGACGACCTTGCCGGCACGTAACCCCATCGAGGGAGCGAAGATTTTTCGCTACTACTGCGCCGCGTGTCATGGAGCTGATGGACGAGGGCATGGACCAGCATCCGTTGCATTAAAGCATGCGGTTCCAGACTTGACCCTAATCTCGCAAAGAAATGCCGGAAAGTTTCCGTACCAGCGTGTAAAGGAAATCATCGAAGGAAAAGAACCTGGGCCGCTTCTCCCACGGCGATCGAGAGATGCCAATTTGGGGACCAATCTTCAATGAGGTCGAAGCGGACCAAGACTGGGGAGAAGTAAGCCTTTCCCGCACAGAGCACGAACACCCCACGCGGCTGTTGGCCCTCGATAAATAGCATGGTCGATTTCGGATAAACCTCAGGTGGAGGCGCTGTGCTTGGTCTCGCGTGCACTAGCAACGACTCAGAAATTCGAAGCCCGGGTCGATATCTGCAAGCACTCACACCAGTCAGAGGATCGCGGGCTACGCGTCCACTGATATCCTTGGCGGGGGGAGTTTTGTGACTAGCAGGCAAGGACGGCTGGCTGAGAAAACGCGGACTGCGTCGGAGAAGTCGGCGAAAGTTGGAGCGAAGTCTTGTTTGGACGCATTGTTTATTCCTGACTCAGTGGCCGTAATCGGCGCAACCGAGCGGCCCAGCAGGGTCGGCAGAACGGTTCTATGAATCTGATGAAAGCCGTTCTCGGTCGAAGGTGTATGCCGTTAATCCCAGCCATTCAGAGGTTCTGGGACTTAAGGCTTACAAAAGCATTGGCGACATTTCCGAGAAAGTGGACCTAGCTGTAGTGGTCACACCGGCAGTCACGGTCTCGAATGTCGTAGGTGAGTGTGTCGATGCAGGCGTAAGAGCGGCCGTCGTGATCTCGGCGGGATTTCGAGAGCGAGGTCCGGAGGGCGCGGCGTTGGAGCAACAGATCCAACAGCAATTGCGGCGCGGCACAATGCGGCTGATCGGTCCCAATTGCCTCGGCGTCATGAATCCCGCGATCGGTCTGAACGCCACGTTCGCCAAAGGCACGCCCAAGGCTGGCAACGTTGCGTTCCTCAGCCAGAGCGGTGCACTACTGACCGCAATCCTGGACTGGAGTCAGCGCGAGGAAGTAGGCTTCAGCGCGATCGTCTCGACTGGCTCAATGTTGGATGTGGGCTGGGGCGACTTAATCGACTATTTTGGCGATGATCCGCACACCCACAGCATTCTGGTTTACATGGAGTCGGTGGGTGACGCGCGCTCGTTTCTTTCGGCCGCCCGAGAAGTATCTCTCAGCAAACCCATTATCGTTATTAAGGCTGGCCGCTCCGAAGCCGCCTCTCGCGCCGCGGCATCGCACACGGGCGCCCTCACAGGAAGTGACGAAGTTCTGGATGCGGCGTTTCGACGCTGCGGCGTCTTGCGAGTGCACAACATTGCCGATCTTTTCTCCATGGCAGAAACTCTCAGCAAGCAACCTCGACCGAAAGGGCCGCGGCTCACGATCGTAACCAATGCCGGTGGACCCGCCGTTCTCGCAACCGATGCGCTTATTGCCAATGGCGGTCAGCTGGCCACACCTTCAGAAGAGAGTTGCGGGGTTTGGATCAATTTCTGCCACGGCACTGGAGCCATAACAATCCAATCGACATTCTGGGTGACGCGGATTCCGAACGTTATGCGAAAGCGATAGAAATCGCGTCAAAAGATCCCAACAGCGACGGTCTGCTGGTGATCTTCGCGCCGCAAGGAATGACGGACCCGTCTGAAGTCGCTGAACGTCTGCAACCCTATGCCCAAGCCTCTGGAAAACCCCTGCTCGCAAGTTGGATGGGAGGGGTCAGCGTCGCCCCAGGAGAGAAAGTCCTCAATACCGCAGGCATTCCGACCTTTGCTTATCCCGATTCGGCCGCGCGGGCATTCACCTATATGTGGCGCTACAACTATAACCTACACGGCCTCTATGAAACTCCAACGCTAGTGGAATCTCTGGAGCCCGAGGGCGGCTCTCGGAGCCGCGCGTCAGATGTCATCGATAAGGCCCGGAACCGCGGGCGGCGGCTGCTCACAGAAATCGAATCGAAGCAAATTCTGTCGTATTACGGAATTCCTACGGTCGAAACCCGAGCCGCCAAGAACGAAGACGACGCGGTGAAACATGCATCGGAGATTGGTTACCCCGTCGTGCTGAAGGTTTTCTCCGAGACGATCACCCACAAGACGGATGTCGGCGGCGTCAAGTTGAATTTGCAAGATGAGCAGTCGGTGCGGTCCGCGTTTCGCGCGATAAGGTCTTCCGTCACAGAGAAAGCGAGTACTGACGAGTTTCTAGGCGTTACCGTACAACCCATGGTGCGGATCGAAGGCTACGAGTTGATCCTCGGGAGCAGCGTGGATCCGCAGTTTGGGCCGGTGATCCTGTTCGGTTCCGGCGGCCAATTCGTCGAGGTCTATCGAGACCATGCGGTGGCTCTTCCGCCGCTCAACAGCACTCTTGCCCAGAGATTGATGGAGCAAACCCATATTTTCAAAGCGCTCAAGGGCGTTCGCGGACGTCTACCGGTCGACTTGGTTGCTCTGGAAAACCTCATGGTCCGTTTCAGCCAACTGGTGGTGGAGCAGCCTTGGATCGCAGAAATTGACCTTAATCCTCTGCTCGCTTCGTCGGAAGGCTTGTTGGCTCTAGATGCGCGCGTGCTCTTGCACGATCCTAGCTTGCGTCCAGAGCAACTCCCAAAGCCGGCCATCCGTCCCTATCCGTCGCAGTACATTTCACAATTCACGATGAAGGACGGCACGGAGGTCACGGTCCGGCCGATCCGCCCCGAAGACGAACCGCTGATGGGGAAATTCCATGAGACGCTTTCTGACCGCAGTGTCTATATGCGTTACTTTTCCTCGCTGAGCCTAAGCTCACGCGTGGCGCACGAGCGTCTAGTTCGCATTTGTTTCGTGGACTATGATCGCGTGATGGCTCTGGTGGTGGACCACAAAGACAAGGCCACCGGCCAGCATCGGATCCTGGGGGTCGGCAGGCTGATCAAATTACACACGAAGAATGAGGCCGAAGTTGCCATCCTGGTGTCAGATCAGCGCCAGAAGCAGGGCCTGGGAATCGAATTGCTGCGCCGCACCGTCCAGATCGCGCGCGACGAGAAACTAGGTAGCATCTCCGCCGAAATGTTGCGGGACAACTTGACCGTGCAACGTATTTTCAAGAAGGTTGGGTTTCGCCTGCAACCGCGGGCCGACTCCTCTTCCATATCGGCCGTGCTTGACCTCTGAATCCCGTGACGCCAGTCACAATCCACCGTAGCCCTCATAGCGTTCTTCCATCCGGAAGAACTACTCCCATTGGCTCGGCTCACGCAACTATTCCGCACACCCACCCGACGCCGCCGGTCAGCGCCATGGCCAGTGCACCCCAGAACGTGACGCTGATCGCTCCCGCTGTTCGTGACTGGTGCGGCTCCCGCGCGAAAAGCCAACCCGCCTAGACGGGTGAGGAATACCAGTGAAGTTCCAGAAACTAAGGGGGATCAGCCCTGTCGCCGGGCATATGGAAGTGACCAGGAGAGGCATGGCTGCTCCAACAGCGAAGCAGCCTGCCGACGTCAAGGCAGCCTGAATCGGACGCGCACGGAGAGTGTGGGAGATGCCGAGTTCGTCGCGGGCGTGCGCACCTATCGCGTCATGGACCATCAGTTGATGGGCGCCTGTTTTGCGAGCGCGGAATCGAGCCCGCGAGCCACGTAGATTGCCATCTATTTTGTGCTCCCCCACGTCATCTGCTTTGAGTTCCGCGCGTTCGAGCTTGAGTTTGGCCTGTTCTGTGTCTGCCTGTGAGCGAACAGACACGTACTCCCCGGCAGCCATCGACATAGCCCAAACCATGATTCCGGCGACCCCCGCGACTAGGACGTTGCCGTGAGTCGCATGCGCAGCCGCGACACCAAGACCAGACTGATGTTGAGAGGATGCCGTCGTTCGCGCCCAGCACTGCCGCTCGTAGCCAGCCGATGCGTCCGGTGCGGTGTCGTTCCTTTTTGCCTGCAGGCAAGCTTGAGGTTTCCTTAATCTGATATGGCGACCCGCACACCGGGAGATTATGGCAGATTGAACGAGCGACAGAACAGAGGTGATGGGCAGCGATGGCAGCAGGGTGGGTAGTCACGGAATTGATAGTGGCCTACAGTGCGTCGATGAGGCTTGGCTGGTACGTTCGTGGACATCGAACGCATTGTAAAAATCCCACGTCGCTTTCTGGGGATCGGACAACGCGTCCGCCGGTGTCGCGAAAAGCCGTCCATACACGGTGCGCTGTCCGGACGTGGGAACGGCTTCGCTATAAGTCACATCGCGCAGCGTCCGGAGTGTCATCGTCGGAGTCTGACGCCGGGAGAGAGGGGGCGCTGTGATGAAATCATAGTGCAGTGTGCCAGCCGAACAATTCCCCCAGACCCTCGGGTCATCCCTCGTTGAAAGGTTGCCGTTTGTGCTTGCTTTCTGCCAAAAGTACACGATTAACCCAGACTCTGCCTTGCCGGATCTGCTTTTTGACGTATCGATAAGCAAGTTGCGCGTGGATGCGGAGGGCCACTTAAATGCACCAGTTGAACTAGAGTGAGCATTCTTCTCCTCTTTCAGGTTCCCTGAAACTAAGTCAGCCCATCTGAAGTTGTCTCTCTTAGACAACCCACAACCCTAAGGAGGTTGCCATATGTTTGCACGCAATATCTCTATCCATCTGAAGTCGAATATGTTGTCCGATTACACGCGAACTTTTGAGAAAGACGTCCTGCCTTTGCTGCGTAAACAGAATGGCTTTAAGGACGAAATCACTTTCGCCAGTCCCGGCGGAGTTGATGTGACCGCGATCAGTCTGTGGGAAAACAAGAAAGATGCCGACAACTACAACACCAATACCTATCCGCAAGTGTTGAAGACGCTGGCAAGATTTATCGAGGGAACGCCCCAGGTTCAGACCTTTGACGTGGTCACCTCGACCCTTCAGAAGCTCGAAGTTCCGTAGCAGCGTAAGAGACACCTGAGTTCTTGGCACGAGGAAGGCGGAGTTATTCCGTCTTCTCGCGCCCAAACGGTATGCACTTGATCGCGCCAAGGAGAGCAACCATGCACCTCGCGCTTCAAAACGCAGAAACTATCAATCGTCTGGTGGAACAGGGCGAATTCCTTCTGAAGAGCTTCCACGATGAGCACCAGAAAGACCCCGCGGGGTGGAAACTGAGTTTGCGCGTGGCGAACTGATCGGCTGGCGCAGCACGTTACACACTTTGTACGGTGATTACGCGGAAGACATCGTGAAGCGCGTTGTCACCAGGACACGCCTGAGCATTCCTGACTGCGAAGTTCCAAGTGGTGCCATTCATGCCTATTGAGGCCATCCTGCACGAAGCTGAGCAACTCCATGACCGTCAGCGGGCGTCTTGCGATATTGGCGGAGCAACATCCGCCTGTGTCAGGGCTGCGAAACGCAAGTTTAGGATCGTCAAACGAGAGAATAATATTCCGGTGCTTGGCGTGTGTGAGTATTGCCATGCCGAGTTCTCGGCAGATCCCGAGACTATAGGCCGACCTAGGCATGCACACGCCCACATCCAAAACCAATTCATTGCGCACAAATGCAAGCGATTCGATGCCAGCAAAAACGCGGTACGGATCGTGAGCGAAGGCTGCCGAATCGCACTGGTGCACATCGGGACGCCGTCCACAAATGTCGCAATCAGGCCATTTCACTCAAAACCCCTCAATGAGGTTGCGGCGATGTTTCAGTACCTAACGCTTTTCTGCTAAAACTTCCCCGTGCACCAGTAAAGGGGGTAGTGGGGAACCGGGAATAGACTGACCCCCCTTGCGTCCACCACGGTGACATCGCTGTAGCAACCGTGTATCCAGCAGCCGTGGGGGCCCAATGGACCATCGGGGGCCTCGGCGTTCGTTTACCGAACGATTTTCGCCGACTCGTCATTTCTGACTTTTCATCCATTGCTTAAGCGCCCGCCGCATAAGTTCACTCGCTGGCGCTCCTGTTTGCTTCGACAGTTTGCCGAGGGCCGCTTTCTCGGCGGCAGTTACGTAGAACACGATTCGCACGTTCGTCATCTGTTTCTCCTATCTAAATGATACGCTAATTTGTGTCCATCTGTGCCCACCCGTGCACAGATGTGTTTTCAGTTTCTAAACTTTTCCCGTTTTCCCTATTAGCTTGATGGGGGCGGGGTTTTATAGGAACGGGTCATTTCGTTTGACCGACACTGTGAACACAAGCCCGCCATATATCAAGAAGATCCTTGAGAGCGGCCTGCTAACGCCCGGCCATGTCTTCACAACGGACATCTTCCACGACGACTATTGCGCGCTCCTCCGTGGAACCGGCCCTTGCGATTGTGACCCCGACGTGGGAATTGAGAAGGCAGAACCATGAAGCCACCCTACAAAATTTCGTTAACCACCTCTTTGGGCGATCCCGTATTCATTTCTGGGCTCGACATTCATGCCGTACGCTCGTGTGAAATCGACTGCCCGGCACTGATACAAGATTTGAAGGAAGCGGTAGCGCACGGGGAGAGACTCGTAAATAGACATGGCCCCGCGTTGAGCTTGCGGGGTTTCCGGGCCGCTCTGGCGGATTACCTTTGCAGCCTCGATAACGAATGGCTGCAGTCCACAGCAGTGCTACAGGAGCATTTTGGTGTACGCAAGCGGGAGTTGGAACACGCGTATCGGGAATTGGTAAAGGCGGGTGTTGTTCACGACGGGCGCCTCAAGGAGAGTGCTAAGGTATTTCCCCATTCCCCACCCAAGCAAGGACCACTCGCTAAACAGGGAGGCTCCTAATGATTCTTCCCGTCAATTGGCTCACCTCCGGCGAAGCGGCCGATTATCTCAAGGTGAAGCCGCGCTCACTGCTCCTTTGGGTTCGTCAAGGCAAGCTCCAAGCCTATGCACTCTCCGGCACGAAGCGGCGGGTGTGGAGGTTCCGTAAAGAGGATTTAGACTCGGCCCTGCTGTCGAGACCTGTGGTAAGCTGCGATGCGTCAGCCGTGCTCAAAGAGAATAGGAGGCTCAATTGAGAGCACGGAAACCAAAAGCTATTCGCAACGAAGCCCGCGGCACCTGGGTGTTTTTCCCGGTAGTCGACGGGAAGAGGACTACCCGGAAGCTGGGAGCCCTCAAAGAACTCACTCAGGAGCAAGCGGATCGTAAGGCCGCGGAGGTGCTTCGCAGTCTGAAAGTCCACTCGGCGCCAACGGTGGGGGAAATAGTGATTCAGTATCGCGGTGAGCGTCTGGCCGGGTTACGGCACAGCACCCAAAGGGCTGCTGAATCGTGGTTGAGGTGCTACATCGTCCCGAAGTGGGGGAATACCTCCATCACAGAGCTGAAGCCGCGTGAAGTGCAGCTCTGGATCGAGAGCCTTGCGCTTGCCGGCAAGACCAAAGGCCATCTGCGAGGGCTGTTGCACAATCTGTATGACTTTTCAATGTGGAGCGGCGTCGTGTCCGTAGATCGTAATCCCCTGGACTTGGTGCGGATCCGTGGTGCCTCGAAGCGTCAGCACCAACCTAAGACGCTGACTCCCGAGGAGTTCCGCTCCTTGTGCAGTCACTTAGGGGAACCGCATCGAACGATGGTGGTGATTCAGGCATGTCTCGGCTTGCGTGTGTCAGAGTTGCTCGCGCTTCGCTGGCAAGACGTTGACTGGAACGGCCAGAGAATCAATGTTGAGCACGGAATTGTGGCTCAACATCTCGCAGCCACGAAGACGGAGAGTTCTCGAAGAGTGATGAACCTTGATGCATCGCTCGCCGCGGCTCTCGCCACATGGCGTCGGGTCACGGAGTTCCGGGCGGAAGGAGACTGGATTTTTGCGAGTCCGGTCAAACTCGGCCGATTGCCCCTCAGCTACACAACGTATCGGGACGCAGTGCAGGATGCCTCTCAGGCTGCAGGACTAGGCAAGATTGGCACCCACAGCTTCCGGCACAGCTTCCGATCGTGGCTGGACGCGACAGGGGCCAAGATCACCGTACAGCGCGAGCTGATGAGGCACAGTGACATCCGGATGACGCTGGACACCTATGGCCGGCTGATTACGGACGCACAAAAAGAAGCAGGGTCACGAGTCGTGGCTTTCGCTCTGACTGATTCCAGAGTGATTCCAGCACTCGTAACCCATTGAAAAGATGGTGGGCGCTATAGGATTCGAACCTATGACTTCCACCGTGTGAAGATGGCACTCTACCGCTGAGTTAAGCGCCCACTTTGTGCGGTAAGTTCATCATTATACACAAGTTCCCGGCCCACGATCTTGCTACTGAATTGCGCCTGGCCCCCACTGAAGCCCCCGTTCATCCCCGAGAACCGCTTCCAGAACCCGGCCTTGCGCCTCCAACTTCTGCTTTTTTCCTTGGAGTGCGCGTAGTACATCGTCATGTCCAGCCGGGTGTGTCGTAGTGTCGCTTGGATCACGGCTGGGTTTTCGCCTTCCGCCATAAGAAACGAGCAAAGACTATGGCGGAACACGTGGAACCCGAAGCGCTTGATCTTGTTGGTGGAAAACGCCCATCCCGCCGTCGCGCCTTGAAGCCCAGCATCGCCGAATCCGTTGATTCGGCATGTTTGAACTACTCTGCAGGAAGCAAGAGGTTGTAAATACAGAGTCTAGGAAAACAACCCCTTCCTGTCTGCTGCCGGATCTTCACTCCGGTGGCGGCTACTCCTCATTTTGCAAGCGAAAGCAGGGCCTCCCCGATACAGGCTCACGAATACTTTGCGCGGTCGATGTCGAACTTCTTCATGCGTGAGATCAGCGTTGTTCGTTTGATCCCCATACGTGCCGCCGCGCCGTCCGAGCCTCCTACCTGCCCGCCTGTGACTTTCAGGATGCGGACGATCTCGTCGCGCTCAGGGGCTTCGCGTGTGCCCGCCACCTGGGCGTACCTGCCATTGTGGCCCAGTTCATCAATCGGGGCTCGCAGCGCCGTGCCAGGTGTAAGGATCACTGAACGCTCGATGAAATTCTCCAACTCACGAATATTTCCCGGCCAATGCCAGCTGGAGAGCTTCCTCATGGCCGCAGTGGGAATCGATTCGATCTTCCTCTGCATGCGGCGGCCGTACTTCTGCGTGAAATAGCGCACCAAGAGAGGAATGTCTTCGGGACGTTCTCGTAATGGCGGAATGCGGATCGGAAATACGTTCAGGCGATAGTACAAGTCGCTGCGGAACTCGCGATTCTCCATCATTTTTTCGAGATCGCGATTGGTCGCCGCTACCAGTCGCACATCGACGTGCTGGGTTCGATTGCTGCCCAGCCGTTCAAACTCACGTTCCTGCAAAGCGCGCAAGAGCTTCGGCTGGATCTCGATCGGTATGTCTCCCACCTCGTCGAGAAATAACGTACCTTGATCGGCGAGTTCAAGCCGGCCAATTTTCTGCGCAATCGCGCCGGTGAAAGCGCCTCGTTCATGTCCAAAAAGCTCACTCTCGAGCAGTCCGGTTGGAATTGCGGCGCAGTTTAGCTTTACAAAGGTCCGCTCCTTACGATGGCTGCGGTCGTGAATGGCACGCGCAATCAATTCCTTTCCCGTGCCGGTTTCGCCCAGAAGCAACACTGTCGAGTCGCTGGGAGCCACGGTTTCCACCATATTCAAAACGTGGCGGAGAGCCGAACTCTGTCCCACAATTCCTTCAAAGTCTATCTCGCCACGGATTTCATCTTCCAAATACAGTTTTTCCTGCGCGAGCTTATCTTTCAATTCGGCGATCTCGCGATAGGCTGATTCCAGAGCAGGACTGTAGCTTATGACTTCCTCGAATCTGCGCTCACTATGGTCCTGATCACCGCACCCGAATCTTTGGTCAGCTCCAATATAAGCTCCCATGAAGGACCTCCAAGCCCTGGCGGACTTTTCCGCCGCAGTGATTCCTAGCCACGATCCGCGAATCTTGCCATTGTCCCAAGCCGGGCACTTGCGACCACCGTCGCCCGACGCCAATCTGGAGTCGACTTTCCCGACGGCCAATCCATAAGCTCTAGTTCTTCGATCCGGTGCAGCGCCGACCGCCGAGCCTGCTCAGGGCCAAACAACTCGTGTACTGCGCTGATGAAGGCCGACAGCTCTTTCTCAGCCAGGATGAGAAAATCGTCGGCGAGTTGAATGCAACGGTCCGTTTCCGCATCCCTTGAAAGTTTTCGCTTCTCGAGCATGACAACCTTTTGGATCAACCCTTGCCTCGCAGGGGCGGATCATTTATTAAACTCGTCACCAAACAATTACATCCCAGTGCTCGGCAAGCATTCCGTTTTCAATGCGCACAATATCTGCGGCAATCCAGTTCACTGCGAGGCCGAAGTTCGAAAATCGTCCGTGCACGATGACAAAATTCCCTTCGGCCACAATCGTTCCGTGCTCATATTTGAGAGTCGGAGGAAGGCTCTTTACGAGATCGAACAGACCCTCACGACCGGGAGCAATGTGCCCGCTGTGTTGGATGTAGTGAGGCGACCAAAACTTTTCGGCAGCCGCGAAGTCACGCTTGTTGAACAAAGTATCGAACGCTTCTAGGACAAGAGCTTTGTTTCTCGGCTCAACTGTACGATTCATTGCTGCGTCTGCCTCCTCCTGACACTTAGTCCCGCTCTTTTCCGATCCAGTTGCGTATGTAGGGCGAGCAGTTAAGAAGCGTGGCGCCTCGTGCTTCACAAGTCCCGAGGAAGCGAACAACCTCCACATCCACGACTGTCACTTCCTGCAAGTCCAAAATAAACAGAGGTCCGTTATGCTGAAGTTGCTTTTTCAATTCCTCGACGTGTTCCGATTGAAAGTGGCCAATCAGACGAATCGTTGTCTTTCCACCTTGCGAATCTTTTTCAATCTTCAAGGTCCACTCGCCTCTCTTCCTTAAAAGGTGCTCTGTCAGGCCCACGGACGCAGATCCGAAACCCCATATCGAAATCTGTTCGGCGCGCCTCAGAAGGTCGTCAGATTGTGAAGACACCTTGGCGCAGGTGATGCAACTGGTGTGCCAACACAATGGCCATTGAATAGAGGGGGTTACGGCACGAGAAATTGTTGATTTATCAGGAATCCTGATTCTTCGGAAAATTCAGGGCACCGGCCAGGGAGATACAGAGTTCCCACAGGTCAGTTCAAAACCGTGGGGGTCCGGGAGTTCTTTAGGTTAGGACTGCTTTGCGAGCCGCGCTTTGAACCGGTGCTTATCTATGCCGAGGCTCGCGATCTTTGAGGCAAGGGTTTGGTGGGGAATTCCGAGCTTGGCGGCTGCGCCCTGCGGGCCTGAAACTCGACCGTGGCATTCCGCCAATGCGGCCTCGATTGCTCTTCGTTCGCGCTCGGCGAACTCTTTCTTGTCGTCGGCGAGGACGCCGGTGCTGGAAACTTGTCGCCCGGACAGTTGGTTCGATTTTCGCGGTAACCATGTGTCGTCGACTGAGAACGTTTCTCCATCGCACAAGATCACGGCACGCTCTACTACATTCTGTAGTTCGCGGATGTTCCCTGGCCAATCGTAGGCTTGAAGCAGATCCAGCGTCTTCTTCTTGATATGGCTGACTTTCTTTCCGGCTCTCTTGGCGTACCGTTCGACCAGATACTCCACCAGCAGAGGAATGTCATCCTTCCTCTCGCGCAGGGACGGTACACGTATCGGGAAAACGTTAAGCCGATAAAAAAGATCCTGGCGGAATGTGCCGGCGCTTACGGCGGCTTCCAAGTCACGGTTCGTTGCGGCTAGCACTCGCACGTCGATCGAGATCGCTTGGCTGCTCCCGACCCGCTCGAATTCTCGTTCTTGCAGCACCCGCAAAAGGGCAATCTGCACCTCGGACGAGAGTTCGCCGATCTCGTCTAGGAAAATCGTTCCACCATCGGCCGCCTCAAAGCGACCAACTCGTCTTTGAGTCGCTCCCGTGAAGGCACCTTTCTCGTGGCCGAAGAGTTCGGAAGCAATCAATGAAGGTGGAATCGCCGCACAATTAACCCGTATGAATGCCCTCCCTGAGCGCTTCGACCGCTTGTGAATGGCACTGGCAATCAATTCCTTACCCGTTCCGGTCTCACCCGAAATCAGC
Source organism: uncultured Acidobacteriaceae bacterium (assembly GCA_963807655.1). Classification (GTDB taxonomy): domain Bacteria; phylum Acidobacteriota; class Terriglobia; order Terriglobales; family Acidobacteriaceae; genus Sulfotelmatobacter. Next base: position 13,153 of record CAWEDF010000038.1, read on the forward strand.
ACCGTGGAATCGGTGGGCGCCACTTTGCCGATCTGTGAAATCACACTGCGGATCGGCTCCGACGATCCCACGATTGCTTCGTACATCGAAGAACGATCAATCTCTTCGCGCAATGCCAGGTTTTCATTGCGCACCCTCTGTTCGGCCCGCTTCCGATCCTCAATGTCCGTCCCCGTCACATACCAGCGAATAACGCTTCCATGTTCGTCGCGCAGGGGGTTGTAGAGGATGAGAAACCAGCGATATTTGCCATCTTTACCCAACGCCCGTTGTTCATTCTCAAATGGCAAACCGTGCGATAACGCGTCACGGCGCTCGTCCTGCACGCGTGCCACATCCTCAGGATGAAAGATTCTGGTGCGACGGTTTGGCGCGATCGCCTCTTCAAGGCTGAGGCCGGTGTAATCAAGCAGCCATTGATTGGCGTAAAGAATGGTCCCTTCCGGGTCTAAGATGACAATGCCCTGACGTATAGCATCCACAATTTGTCTGAGTTGAGCTTCGGATTTCTTGACGTTTTCGAATGCCAGCGTCAGGGCCGACCGCGATCGATCGCGCTCGATCGCGATTCCGGCAATCCGACTGGCGTAATCGATTAACTGAATGTCGTGCGTCTCCGGATGCCGAACTTCGCGATAGTACATACAAAACGTGCCTAGCACTTTGCCATCGTGCGACATGATGGGGGTTGACCAAGCGGCCCGCAGCCCACTCGGCAGGACAACGCTTCTGAAGTTGCTCCAATTCGGATGAGAAAGGATGTCGGACACAAAGACTGGCTGCCGAAGGTAAGCGGCTGCGCCGCACGATCCGACGTTAGGACCGATGCACGTTCCATTGGTCGCTGCTTGGTACGCTTCCGGCAGGTTTGGGGTGACGCCATATCGCAGGTGCAACCCGTCTTCGTCTAATAGGAAAATCGAGCACAACATTCCCTCACTGTGGGCTTCTATTAGACGGGTGATACTCGTCAGAACTTCCTTCAGAGATGCGCCGATGAGCATCATCTTCAGCGCATCCAGCACCGCCTCGCTGGGCAGGGTTTGCGCGTGGGATGGGGATCTTGAGAGCGCTTGTAGGTTGGGTAACGTCTTGACGTTTGCCATAAACTGGCCGCCCTACCAGGCGATGCCCGCAGCATCACACAAACGGAGCATTTATATCACGAAGGGAAGGCGCGCAGCTCGAACCTCGCACAGCAATGGCACGTCGTGGTTCGCGACTTGTACTGTGCTAGTGCCATAAACCTGCCTTTGCCTCGTGTGAGTCCCCATCACCTGATCGGATGACAGCAGAGATGGTTCGGTCGCATCAGGTCCCAGAGTTTTTGGTGATAAGCAACAGCGGGCAGCGCAAAATCCTCGAGGGGGGCAGCGGGAAGCCCGTTAGCTGGCAAGCTGGCTGCCGAATGCATGCTGCTAAAGCTGAGTGGGATTACCGCCCTGATGCCTTCTGGCCGCGAAGCGCCATACACGTGGAAGCCGCTTTCGCGACCAATCGGTTTTCCTCGTCGGTAATGGTGCACTCGACGTAGCCGATCGTATGACCCCGCCGCACGACCGTTCCTTCCGCTTTGAGTTGTGCCTGCCAGACCGGGCGAAAGAAGTTGATTTTCAATTCCACGGTAGTAAAGGATTCTTCTGGGGCGAGAGTACTTGCAAACGCTATGCCCATCGCGGCATCAGCAATATCGCAAAGAATTCCGCCATGCAGCGTCCCCATGGGATTTGCATGCTGTGGTCCCGCCGCCAAGACGACCGTCGCCCGCCCGTCAGCAATGTCTTTCGCCTCAAATCCAATCAGACGCGCGATGGGAACGTCGTTCGCCTTCGCGCGTTCCCTGAAGTCCACTTGCGAGGTAATTTCTTGAGTACTCATGACTTGTCAGCTCCGGCCTTCGATTTCCGCGCACGAACTTTAGTTTCGAGGTATTCCTCTAGATGACGGACGGCAAGGTCACGAGGCTCTTCCTTCTTCTGCAGACGGCTCACCATTATGCTGCCTTTGCGTACTTGCAATCAAGGTGGCCAGTTTCGCCGAATCGACATCAGCACGCACCTCGCCTCGTCGTTGCCCCTCCCTGGCAATGGATTGCACACGACCAAGCAAGGAACTGAGAGCCTGGCGGGCTTTTGCTCGCAACTGAGGATTGCCATCGTCGGAATCGATGGCCGTGTTCAGCAGCGGGCAGCCTCCCGGCACCAGCCCTGTACGCCGGTCGCGAAAGTTCCGCACGACTTGTTTGAGACGATCAACCGTATTCGGGATCTCCTCTGTTCCTTCGAAGCGCGCATCCATTGCAATTTTCCAAGCGTGGTCGAAGGCGTCTCCCGCAAGCTCTTCCTTGCTCTCAAAGTGCCTGTAAATCCCGCCTTTTTCCAGACCAGTGGCTCGCATGAGATCGGAGAGGGCGGCGCCGTCGTATCCTTTTTGATTGAAGATTGGCGCTGCCTTACGAATGATGTCTTGCCGTGTCTGCTCGCCTTTGCGCACGTTCTGCTCCTGGAAATGTCAACTCCGCGATAATACCGTCGCTGACCGCACGATACAAATGATTGGATGCGACCGACCGGTCCCAAGTCGCATTTGATATGCGGCCAGCGAGCGGAATTAGCCATTTTGGAGCGCCTGTGCCGTTACCGCTAACACCCCTCGGGATATTCACGACGACTTGGGAAAACCCGTAGGAGACTCAAGCACATTCAACCTAAGGTCACCATCGCTCAGTGGGTCACCGCTTTGTTGATAGTCATAATGATGCTCCAGCACTACAAGCGAGTCGTTCCATTTCCTGAAGGTGCGCCAGTTCACAGTGCAGACTTTGCCTGTCGCCCCGACCAACTCCATTGTCCACGCAGAATGGGTCTCGTCGACAACATCTCCAGGAATCGGCGTTTCTCGAACGCATATTGACACACCGCCGACCTCGGCCATTGCATGAAGTGGAACCAGGACGCCGAAAATAAGTGAGCGGACGCCCGACTTTCCGCGAATCGGCTCTTCCGTGGTCTCGCTGCCTCCCTCGACACCGTCGGCATAAAACTCGTCGAAGATCTCCAGATATTCCTCGTAGCTTCGGCTGATGTCCCCTTGGACGACGGCACAGTTTAAGGTACGCTCCGCAGTCCGAGATTGTGTGTACGGATCGCGACGAAGCTGATCGGCTGAGATGAAACCACGGTGATCGCTCATTGACATTCTGCGAAGTCTAGGCCTCGTACTTGCTTCCTCCCATATTGGAGCGCCGCCGATTTCCACCGCGAATGGCAGTCGTTCCAGAAAACACGGGGACCTTGACCAACTCACACTATTGATGACAGAAGGGACCGGTCGGTCGCATAAGATATGCGTTGGCTGCCATGCACGCGAGGCATCGTTGCCAGGCTTAACAAAGTATGCTTCGATGGCGCTACCACGAGCCGGCCACGCAATCTAAGAAGGTGATCTGAGTTTCCGGGCGGCTTTAGCAACCTATGTACATGCCTAGCCTAAATCGCTTCGGGATCAAAGGTGCAAGCAACCGTGCCAGCGCAGAATAAATGAGACCGATCGGTCTCATCATGCATCGAACATCAACGAGGCGAAACAAGTGCCGATAGAAATCGGCGCTCGCTGGCTATCGGCAAACTGTCCTCGACGCATTCCAGCAAGTCGAGGATAACCTGGTGGTTCTGCGGGTCCTCAGTACTGAATCGACGCAACAACGGCAGGCCACCAGTGCCGCGGAAGAATCGCTCAAGCTGTTTCAGAACCGCTATGCCGGAGGTGTTGACACGTACCTGCAAGTGGTCACTTCGCAAACCACGGCTTTGGCGAACGAGAGAAACGACATCGACATCCTGAGACGGCGACTCGAAGCGAATGTGCTCTTGATCAAGGCCATGGGCGGCGGATGGAATATTTCGAACTTGCCTCAGTTATAAAGAAGAGAAGAGCTATTTCGATCGTTCGAGATGGTTTCCGAATGAAGATAGCGCATGATCTAAAACAGAAAGCCCACCGCGGCCCTCACCTCGCTTTGGAGTGCTCCTTGCCAAGCGAAGTGACCGCGATTTCTCCCTTCGTGGACAAACTCATACTCTTGCTCAGGAATTGCGGCTGTGTTCCCGAGGGCGTGAGGGACGTTGAAATCGCGTTGCGCGAAGCCCTGGCGAACGCCATCATTCATGGAAATCATGAGGATCATCGAAAACATGTCCACGTTACCTGCCGCTGTGAGCCTGACGAAGTGTCAATCGCCGTAAAGGACGAAGGAAGCGGATTTGACATTAATACTGTCCCCGACCCTACAACTCGAGAAAACATTGGGTCAGTTCACGGCCGTGGCATCCTCGTGATGAAAGCACTAATGGATGAAGTTCGCTTTGAGGAAGGTGGAGTCGCCGTTCATATGCGAAAGAGCGCCGGCGAAGCTCCAAAGCGCTAGCGAAGGATCCACAGGAGAACGAAACGAATTAGGTTCCGCTATTTTAGAGCCAGAGTTATCTGCCCCAAGTGGTAGGACAGGTGGTTGGTTCGACCCAGCAGAACAGCCAACCGGTTCCGGGTCGGATCTTTGGCATAGTCTTCCTCGGACACTGCGTAGTGCCGCTGCAACCATTCGTCCGCGGAAAGAGTTGCAAACTGCGAGAGCAGTTTCGCGTTCACTTCGTCCCAATATTTTCTCAGCTCTCTCACAGGGGGCAACTGCGTCCCTGCCTTGTCCGGACTAGAGACGAATATTGCATCGAGTTCAGGGTGCAGTCGCTCTCCAAGACCGAGAATTGGGAACATGGCGTCGTGAATGGCCGTCAGGTGTCCCCATAAATAAATGAGACGGTTTCTCCCCGGAGCTACCTCTTTCAAAAGTTGGTCGTCCGGGAGATTTGAAAGTGTCTTGTTCGCTCTCTCCAAGACGAGTCGCCATGAATTAATTGCCACTTGCACCGGCAATTCGTGCGAGGTCACTGTCATAAGCCTCTTTTCAATCCCTCTTTCCCTTCAAAGCCGGACACTCCCTGTGCCCCAGCAACGACGACAATGCGCCGCGGATTCGATTCGTTCACGCATTCATGCCGCCATCCACGGTAAGATTTGCCCCGGTAATGTACGAAGACTCCGGACCCGCGACAAACGCGACCAGAGCCGCGACCTCATCAACGTGCCCGTAGCGGTTGAGTGCTGTAACGGCCTTCTGAGGTACTGCCCACTCGCCCGCGGCAGGATTCAAATCTGTGTCGATCGGTCCCGGCTGCACGGTGTTAACCGTGATGCCTCGGGTCCCGACCTCTCTGGAGAGCCCCTGAGTAAACATCTTCACGGCTCCCTTCGTGGCCGAGTAGGGCACAAGCCCGGGCACCAGGACACGCTCACCCACAGACGAGCCGATCATGATGATGCGACCACCCTCATTCATGTGCTTCAGCGCCGCCTGCGTCGCTACAAATACGCCGCGGACGTTGATGTCGAGCACGCGATCCATCTCTTCCAGCGTGGTCTCCTCGAACGCTTTCGGAATGGCCGTGCCGGCATTGTTCACAAGGACATCGAGCCGGCCGAATGTCGCAACGGTTTTTTCGACCGCAGCTTTGCCGGCGTCGGCATCCGCGGCGTCCGCCTGAATCGCGATCGCCTTTCCGCCGGCGCGTTCAATCGCCTTGACGACCGCCGCAGCCGCGTCGGCACCTTTCGTGTATGTAATGGCGACCTTCGCTCCGTCCGCAGCCAGACGCTTAGCGATTGCAGCACCGATACCGCGCGAGCCGCCCGTGATGAGTGCAATCTTTCCTTCCAATTTCTTTGACATTGTCCATCTCCTTGAATCAGACATATGCTCATCAGGCATGAGCCAAATCTTATTGCTCGCCCAAGGCATCCCAATCACCACATTGGATTACCCAGATGACCGGTAGTAGCACCTTTGAAGCATACTTTGTTAAGCTAGTATCAATGCTTTCCAAGCATGGGAGTCGCAATGGAATTACGACACCTTCGCTACTTCGTCGCGGTTGTCGACGCGGGAAGTCTCACGGTGGCAGCACAGCGAATGCTGCACACGTCGCAACCTTCGCTGAGTCGACAGATTCGAGATCTTGAGGACGAGGTGGGCGCCCAACTCTTAACGCGCCGCGCTCGCGGCATCGAGCTGACACCAGCGGGTAGAGCCTTTCTCGATCATGCCCGCGGAGTGCTATCGCAAGTTGACGCGGCAGCCGCAGCTGCACGCCGGGTCGCTCATCCCGCCAAACCTTGCTTCACGATGGGCTTTCTGACCGGCCACGAATTGACGTGGATGCCCGAAGCCTTGCGGATATTGCGCGACGAACTGCCTAACATCGACGTGATGATATCGAGTCAATACTCCCCGCTGCTTGCGGAGGGCCTTTCGAAAGGAAAAATCGACGCCGCTTTTCTTCGAAAGGAACGAGCAATGCCAGACCTGGCGTTCCGTCTTCTCGTGAAGGAGCCCTTGATGGTGATCTTGCCTAGTGACCACCATCTCGCTGCGCTCAAAGCGATCAGCCCGAAGGATCTAGAAGGCGAGACATTCGTGATTGTTTCGGGCACGGCTCCTGTACTGCGTGCGGTCATCGACAATTATCTGAAGCGGTCCGGAATCGATATCACGCCCGCTCACGAGGCGGACAATGTCACCATGGGACTTTCCCTAATAGTGTCGACGCGCGGCGTAGGGCTCTTACCTGCTTACGCACAGAACTTTCTCCCTTCGTCTGTCACGAGTCGCCCTCTGAAGGGATATACGCCAACCGTCGATCTGGTCCTCGGCTACAGAAAGTCGAACGAGTCGCCCATCCTGAAGCTTTTGCTTTCGAGATTGGACGAGTTGGTGGCTCGTGTCTCGAAGAAAGCACAGTAAGCTTCGTACTTCCTGCCTGCGGGTGTACGGGATAGTGCTGCGTCCCTTGCGTCGTCGGCCAGTTCATGCTCGTGAACGCGTTGTTGACTCAACTCTAGCTGCCGTGCACCACACTGACTTCAGCTTTGTGCCTTAAGGCGTCGAGTTTCTTCCGCTGCTGCGGACCAAGCACATCGTCGATCCTTCGCTGGAGCCGCGAGTTCGCCCTCATTAACTGCTTGAGCAGCCGTGCTTGCGTAGCCGCGAGGCTTTGGGCAACGCCTTCGTTGTCATTGCTCTGATTCTGCCGAATTGCGACGCCCAGCCCTGCGCTAACTGTTCGCAGTTCATCCATCAGCGGTTCTGTTGTTGGCCGTTCCCGGTCCATCAAGCTCTGGATAGCTTTGGCTTGTGTTCGGGTCAAACTCAGGTATTCGATTAAAGTGGGGCTTAGCTGCAGGGACGAAAAAGGCATTGCGATCACTACCATGTCGCCAGTGGAGGAAGGGTGGGATCCGTTGGCACGGCCGGCGTTGGGGCGACAAGTAGATCTGCCGCGACGTGAGCGCAATCCGATGAGGGACGCGCGATTGTTACGTGCGGCGGTTCGTCGTCGGTGGGCTTAGGTCGTACACCAGTGAATGCTGGTTTTGACGAGGTAACGATGCATAACAGGAGGGCGATAATCGCGTTGCTTTTCATGCGTTCCTTTCTTGCCTGATCGCGAAAAAATGCTATTTCACAACTAAGCACACGTATCGCAACAGCGTTAAGTCGAGGCAGGCCATTGCTGTCACGTATCCGTGAACAGCGAAGTTGCTAAACGTGAACGAGGAGCTTTTCAGCTGCAGACCCGCAGCGCTCATCCGATACCGGCTTTTCGGGTTTAACAGTTAGCGGTTGCTGGAGGTGCAATTCGATCATGCTTCCGATCTGCTGTAGAGCGCGACTGCGCGCGGCGACCACGTCCTGCCGTGCGCAGCCCAGTAGAAGAGAACAATCTTGATCGGAGTAGCGTTCAAGAACGGTCATCACGTAAACAAAGCGCTCGAACGGTTCGAGTCCAAGAACTGCCGCAATCTCTACTTGCTGCGCGGCTGGCAGGGTTTTCTCATTGCTGCTGAGTGAAGCGGAGCTCAACCGACCGCTCTCCTCCACGGGCCGTGGGTTGATTGCCCTCACCGCATTTTGAATGATCACCCGCCGAGCCCACGAGCGCGCCCATTCCTTGAAAACCGGGTTGCCATTTACCGCATCCTCCAGGCCGGAGACAAAACACTGCTCAGCCTTCTCACGATCCGCCGTTAGCAGAAACGAGAGCAGGTAGAGGCCCTTCATGTCTTCGTCAAAGACTTGGCGGAAATCGGCGCTACTCGCGTAGGGCGTGGGTTTCGTGCTGTGCATTGTCTCCGGCATGTTCACCTCCGTGGTGATTCCTGCTGTTTCTTTCGCGCAAGTTGTTTCACCATATGGCTGGTGAGAACACCGCCGCAGGTAAACTTCGCCCCCTTCTTCATCAGATCGAAGATCGCGTCCTCTCCCTCGCGGCTAATGGCGGTCAGGTTCTTGAGGTCGATCACCAATTTGCGTCTGTCCAGTTCTTGGCTTGCGGTTCTCCAGGTTCTGCCAAGCTCAGCAACCCAGGGTCCGACGAGGGTTCCTTCCACGATTAGCGTGCGCCGTGACGGTGTATCGGCGATGGAAATCCTGAACATGCTTGCGCTTGTCCCGAACCTAGGTATCGCAATGAGCTCGCCATAGCCACATTGCCTTGGAGCCGTAGCAAACTGTTGAATCTATTGAAAATGGGAGATAAGACGACTAGGTGTGTCGAAGAATGTCGAAGCCAGAATCGACAATTGTCGAGAGTGGGGACAGTCCAAAGCGGTCGTGAATTGTTCGGGCCTGATTCACCCACGAAAAGAGGATGGGGTTCTAGACAGAGCCGCACGCAAGGCGAGGTGACAGATGTTTGGACCGACCGAGGGCGCCGTTTCTGCCGGCACAGTTCAGGTAGAGCCGCAGAGAATCACCGAGGTCAGGGGGAAGCCCCGTTCGTGCCAAGCCTGAAGGCCGCCGGCCAGGGGTCGAACGCGCTCAAATCCACGGCGGCGTAACTCAAGCGCTGCACGCGCACTCGTGAGCTCATGCAGGGTAGTACAGTAAAGGACAACCTCGCGATCGCGAGGGATGGGCGTTCGCTTCTCGGGATTATCGCGCTTTCTAAGCCTGTGCGGATCGATGCACACCGCGCCGGGAATACCTGGGTGGCCTCGCGGACCATCCCGGCGGCCGTGTAGATCAACAATCAGGACCTGTTCGCCCGCGTCTAGCTTCTTTTTAAGCTCTTCTGGTGTGATCCGCGCCATTCTAAATTCGCGCACAAAGCGACGCCATCGAACAAGCTTGCGGCTGACGTATATAGCTAGTGCAGCGAACACAAAAAAGACCCAAAGCACGCCCAGTCTGGCTGCGTACGCAGCAGCACGATCCAGGTCTCTGCCGAGCAGATAGCCGAGTCCGGCATAAACGCCTGACCAGAGAGCCGCCCCAATGGCGTCAAAGGCAATGAAGCGGGTCCGGCTTGTGCCGGACAGCCCAGCTAAGGGAGGCGTTGCCGCATCCAGTCCCACGACGAACTTGGCGAGCATGAGAGTGCGAGCCCCATGTCGGACGAAGGCCTCTTTCGATCGGCGAGAGGCGGCGTCCGGATCGAGCGCCAGCCCGTAAATGAAGTGCAAGATCTGGTTACCCCACCGTCTACCCGCCTCGTACCACATCATGTCGGCCAACAAACAGGCTGTGATGGTGAGGCCGAGGGCAACGGCCAGGGTCATCCGTCCCGAGTCTGCGAGAGCCCCAGCAGCAATCAGAAACAGAATTGCCGGTACTGGCAACCACATTTGGCGCGCGAACACTGAAACGAACAGAACCGAGTAACCATGCTTCACAAGAAGCTGAACGATAACATTCACAGCTGTGCCTCCCGTGCCGCCTCGGTCGTCGCATAGTCCCTGTACTGTTTGCCTAAAGCTTGCGGCGAATTCGCCTTCTTCCCTGGTTTGCTAACCCGATGTTCCCAAACGTCGCGCCAGTCCGTTCGACATTCACCTTGGCACTTGAACTCCTTGGTACGTCCGCCCATCCGTCCGCCGCACTCGGGGCACACCCAGTTAAGAATGCCGGAAATGATGTCTTCACTCGTTTGCGACATTGCGTGCGGCATTTGCAATTCTCCTCGTTGGACTAGACTCTCGTGACTCGTCAGTGCGGACTCCTCATTTGGCCTCCTCTGTCTGAGACGAAGTGCCGAATTTCTCAGGCCTGCGTCCTAAACCCAATTCTCGGAGGGTCCTTTCGTAGATACCGCTACACGAAGTGAACCGGTTCGGGACCGCTGCCTCGACAGGCTTGTCGCGTATAATTCCAGCCAGCTTGGCGCGCGCCCGTGCCACCTGCGCTTTCACTGTCCCTTCGGGAACGCCCAAAACAAGCGCAGCTTCCTTCGTCGTTAAACCGTCGATATCACGCAACTGAAATGCTTTGCGGAGCTTTGGTGAGAGTTGCTTAACGCCATGGACCAGCCGGTCTCGTGCCTCCGCTGTGGCGCAAACTTCTTCTGGACTCGGCTTCGAATCAGGTAACCGTTCCGAGAATGTGAGACCGTCTTCCCCCTGCTGTTCGTCTAGCGACAAGTAGCCACCGCGGCGGTGGCGTAATTTCATCCGCGCCGCGTTGGTGACGATTGTCGTTAACCAGGTTGAAAGCTGCGCTTGCCCTCTGAACTGCCCTAAATGCTTGTAAGCGGAAAGGAGAGCATCTTGGACGGCATCTTCCGCGTCTGTTGTGTTCCCCAAGAACCGGAGAGCCCTCTTGTAAAACATAGGCAGGTACCGCGACACGACGCTGTCCAGTTCCTGAGCACGCTCGCCAAAGACAACCGGGCGAACTTCTCGCTGTTGTTCAATGAACGTCGCTATTGCCGACATAACCTGTCTCCTCTTTAAGCAACCCAAGAGTCTTCAAGGCTACTCAATACCAACGGCAAGATCGGACTCCGTCGCTAACAGAAGCCACCCAAGAACCTCGCCAGCCGGTGGAGTCGGGACCGACTTCTTTGCCTTCGAACAAAACTCAATGATCTTTCCCGGTTGGGGCTGAGCGGCACGCACGAACGCTTTCCCGAAGTTCTTCGGCATGTAAAACTCAATCACCTTCGCCATGACGACCTCCTGCGAGTTACATCTTCTGCAAACTAGATCAGGCAATCGAAGGACCAAAGCGAAGTGCTACAGGAACGTCTCGTAAATCGCTGACTTTAATGGGGGAGATAGGTCCGGAGCAGCATAGTGTCGGGAAATGTCGAAGACAATCTCAACACCTGTCGACGGTTGGTTGACAGTGTCAACTCCAGAATCCACGGTTCAAGAAAGCGCCAGAACCCGTGGGAGGCACGTAAACGGCGTGCTTGATGGGGGTTACAATACTTTTCGCGGCTCGATGCCCAACTTCTTCATACGGGAGATCAGCGTCGTGCGCTTGATGTCCATGCGTGCTGCGGCCCCGTCAGGTCCTGCTACTCGCCCGTTCGTGACTTTCAGGATGCGGACAATCTGATCGCGCTCATTGGCTTCGCGCGTCTCCACCACAGAAATGGTCCTGCCATTATTGGTCAGTTCACTGATCGGGGCTTGCAGCGCCGTGCCATGTGTCAGGATCACCGAACGCTCGATGAAATTTTCCAGCTCACGAATGTTTCCCGGCCAATGCCAGCTTGAGAGCTTCCTCATGGCCACAGTGGGAATCGATTCGATCTTCCTCTGCATGCGGCGGCCGTACTTCTGCGTGAAGTAGCGCACCAAGAGAGGAATGTCTTCGGGACGTTCTCGTAATGGCGGAATGCGGATCGGAAATACGTTCAGGCGATAGTATAAGTCGCTGCGGAACTCGCGATTCTCCATCATTTTTTCGAGATCGCGATTGGTCGCCGCTACCAGTCGCACATCGACGTGCTGGGTTCGATTGCTGCCCAGCCGTTCAAACTCACGTTCCTGCAAAGCGCGCAAGAGCTTCGGCTGGATCTCGATCGGTATGTCTCCCACCTCGTCGAGAAATAACGTACCTTGATCGGCGAGTTCAAGCCGGCCAATTTTCTGCGCAATCGCGCCGGTGAAAGCGCCTCGTTCATGTCCAAAAAGCTCACTCTCGAGCAGTCCGGTTGGAATTGCGGCGCAGTTTAGCTTTACAAAGGTCCGCTCTTTACGATGGCTGCGGTCGTGAATGGCACGCGCAATCAATTCCTTCCCCGTGCCGGTTTCGCCCAGAAGCAACACTGTCGAGTCGCTGGGAGCCACGGTTTCAACCATATTCAAAACGTGGCGGAGAGCCGAACTCTGTCCCACAATTCCTTCAAAGTCTATCTCGCCACGGATTTCATCTTCCAAATACAGTTTTTCCTGCGCGAGCTTATCTTTCAATTCGGCTAACTCGCGATAGGCCAGGCGATTCTCGATGGCGATCGCTAATTGCCCCGCGGCGCGCAGCAGGAAATCAACGTCTTCCGGGCGGATTGAGTTTTCGACCCGGCTACCGAGTGTGAGCACACCGAGCGTCCGACCCCGGCTGATCAGGGGCAGAGCGCAACCCGACTCGAGGGCTTCGGCGCGAGCTTCAGTAGACACATGGGCAGCCAGCTGTTCACTACAGAGATCCAATATGACAGGCTTGCCGGCCTTGAATACCGCGCCCAACACGGACCCCTCAATCGGTTGCAGCGCATCCTCCTTGACGAATCCCTTACTCTCTGGGAAGTCCATAGCGAGTTGGCGCAAATGGACGCGCTCTGCATCTGGCAGCCACACCCCAACGATGTCGTAATGCATGACTTGCCGAATGCTCGCCGATACCGTGCGGAGAAGATCGCGACATTCTAAAGTCGAGACCAAAGTGGTCGTCATGTCCAGCAGCAGCTTCAGTCGCTCGCTCTCGCGTTGCGAGTCCAGCGTTGCGCTCAGCGGCTCCTGAGAATTGAGAGAGTGGTCCAGTAGCATCGAAGAGGTGTTCATTTGTTAAACCTCCCGAAAGGCATAGTCGCGATCGCTACACGTGCCAATCGCATTGGCCACGCGGAGCTGGCTGCACAGCATTGCTCATTCACTCGTGAGATCCTTGCTCACAAGGGACTCATAGAAGTCCGTTACGACCGTTGACCACGAACTGTTTCAACCACCGCTCGGACGAAATGACGAGTACCCAGTTCGTGGATATGTTTGTTCTGATGTCACGTGGAGGCAGAAGGCTTCGACAAAATGTCGTAGCCCTCGTGACTTGGTAAATCGGGTTCCGAGGAGCTCGACAACCCCTGCCCGGCGTCTCCAGCTTGCAAGATTGGGCGACCGCCGTGCCGCCCAAAAAAGCGAGAGAAACTGCGATTGCAGCGCAAGCGTTGGAAATCGCGGAGAAACCTTGGCGCAGGGATAGAGCGAAGTATTCGGAGCGGCCACGAGAACGCTCAGGAGCTATGCGTTTGGTTCATGATTCTCCTGTGTCGATTCGAATTCAGCCGGCAAACAATCATGAACGCGGACCCAGCAGGCTCGTGAGCATGGCCGTGGATCATGCCTTTGAAAATTTGGCGACCAGCCTGGGCACAAGACTCCGGGGAATCAAACGCTGTGCGAACACGCTGAACTTATTGAGAACTCCTGGAACCGTCAGACCGCCGCCGTTGGCAAGCATTCGGAGCGCATCCTCGACAACCTCGTCCGGACTCTGATAAATGCCAGCCCATTTTCCCGGGGCGCGCTGCTCCGATTCGTCAGTCCCATTCTTATAGAGCCTTCCGGGGCAGACGGTGACGACGGCTACACCGGCGCTGCGCAACTCCTGCTCCAGGGCCAGAGAAAACGCGGTCAGAAAGGCTTTAGTTGCCGAATAGACGCTTGCAAAGGGAATAGGCTGAAAGCCTGCAGTCGAGGAGATGTTGATGATGCCCTTTTGCTGTCGCTCCAACATTCTCGGCAGGAGGCTGTAGGTGAGTTCGACAATGGCTTCGTTGTTGAGGCGAAGCATTTCGAGCTGCCGGAGAGCCCGCGGAATTCCCCGCGGAGACCAAAGCCGGCATTGTTGACGAGTAAGTCGATTGGAATCTCGCCATTTGACAGTTGTTCCGTCAGGATTTGGACTGCCCCGGGAAAAGATAGATCAGCCTGTATAGCGATCACGGAGGCCGGCGTTGACCGGCGCAATTCGTTCGCCAATGCGTGGAGAGGTTCCGCGAACCGAGCAACGAGAACCAGATTGTAGTCGCGTTCCGCGAGCGCGCGGGCGAACGCCATTCCAAGGCCGCGGGAGGCACCGGTTATGAGAGCAAAGCCGTCGTGCTTCATTTCAGTTCTTGCTCAGGGATCGGCGCACCGCTTCCGGGAATCGAGTGTCGAACACACCGTCCCAGAACCGAGTGGTGATGCCAAAGCCCTTGTCGATCCCACGGGGGCTGTGGTGGTACAGGTGATATTTCTTCATCCGCCGAAAGAGGGGGAACCTGGAATTCGAAAAATGCAGCGCGTAGTGCAGCCACTCTTCGCTGACGTAGCTCTGTACCACGCCGGCAAGCACGACGGGCGCGGTATAGACGGGAAATAGAAAGCTGACCGGCGCGGCAACGATAAACAAAGGCAGGATGTCTTTCAACTCACCGCTGATGTGGCTTCCGTCGAAGGGCCGCTTGTGATGATCCCAGTGGAGAGGATCGAGCCGCTCATGCAGAAACCGGCGGACGATGCCTTTGCCTGGCGGAAAACGGCCATGCAAAACATAGCGGTGGAAGAGATATTCGACGAGCGTCCAGGTCGCGCAACCTGCCGAAAAGAAAGCTACTGCTGTCCAAGTGTGCGTTGTCGAAAGCGCGATAGTCAACACGAGAATCGCGTAGAAGGTGTAGAAGACAGTCAGAGGGTAGAGACGATGGCGAGCTAGAGCCGCCTGACTCCGCTTGTAGGTTTGAAACGGGACCTCCACGGCTCCGTTGCAGTGGTAGTGAAATCAGTACAGATTGTGACATCGACCTTCTCAGCCCTTCCTTGCATTGTTCGGACGAACTATTCAAAGCTTCCCGTTGCACCCTGGAAGCCGTTCAAGGCTTGCTTCCACAGCCACTTCATCACGCGAGCAGAGCTGTAGCAGTAAGCGACGTTGTACCCCAGTGTCGAAAAACAATTCGGCTCGCAGCCCTTTTTCATATCCGAGAGTTGCTGGACATCGAACTTCTGATTGCCGACGGTGCCCCAGTCGTAGTTTGCGTTGTACATGGGAAAGCATGGAGCAAGTGTCCCGTTGGTTCGAATAATCAGCCAGTTCTGTCCCGCGCGGCATCCCCAGTGCTCGCCTCCGCCGCGCATGAACCCTTTCATGTTCTGCAAACGGGGAATCGAATCAACCATTTTCCAACCCTGACGCTGCTTGTCGATAAGCCAGTCAAGAAGTTCGTCCACCACAGGAAAGTCTTGCGGCCGAATGTAGGTGTCGTTTTCGTGAAGATGTTTAAAGTGTTCCTGCTCCATCATCGGAGCTTCGTTGACGTGAAAGGTGATGGAGATCCCATTTTCGTGCGCGATGGTGGCGAGCTCTTTCACGTCATCGATATTGGTGCGGCAGATGTTGGTGTTGAAAAACACGGTATAGCCGTAGCGATATTGTCGCCGCACAAGGTAGTCGAAGTTCTTGCGCACGTGCTCAAACGCTTTCGGGAGTCCCGGCTTTTCCTTGATCGTATCCACGGCGAAGTTCACCGTAGCGATGCCAGCGTCGGCGAGGCGATCGGTAACTTCTGGACGCAGGAGCCGGGCGTTGGTCGCCAGGTACACCCAGAAGTCTTTCTTCGCGGCGTAATAGATTACTTTATGAACGAAGTCCGGGCGGATGAGCGGCTCGCCGCCAGTTGGTGCGAGCACGCGGCACGGAGTCGATTCCAGCCAGTCGATGGCGCGACGCGCTGTGTCCTCGGTCATGCCTTTGACGCGATTGTCGTACGACCAGCAGTAATGACAGTCCAGATTGCATTTCCATTCGGTAAAGAGGTAGGCGATGATCGGCTGAAACTCGCCTGGCAGCACCCGTGACTTGAGATATGGAACCATCCAGCCCCGCATGGTCTTCATGACCTTGGACGCAGGCCAGTGCCGCTTGCCGGTCTGGAGGACGGTATCGTGCTCCGCGATATCGGCGGCATCGAGTTCGTGCATAAGAGCGGGGTGCTGCGGAAAGACTGGCGAGGGCAGAGCGAGTGAAGTCCGGGGCGCGTGCTCCACCCTCGCCAGCGGGGGGGAGGGATCAGGGGGCCTCTGCAATAGGTTGTGCAGAGGCACATCCAGCCGAAACGGCTGCGTCGGTAGAGTTGGTAAAGATTGAACCGGTTCTGAGGTCAAACTTGCCATCGAATCTCCTCTTCTCGGTGCAGGCACTGCATCTCTCTTGCCAGACTCAGACGGTTTCGGCACGGGTGTGCAACGGCAATTTCTTCATGCCACATAGGGGGGAAGTCCTGAGCGAGAACGACCTCTCGTTGAACTCCCGTGTGGATGGTCAGTTTCCCGCGATCCTCAAGCGTCTGATCTCGTTCCATCCCACCGCAGAGTGCACTGCGTGTGCCAAAGACACTTTCCAATCGAGAGCACGACAACTGATTGAAGAGAGAAGAGTCTGACCTTTGTGAGACTGCGATCCGTTGAGGAGTGTCGGAAATGTCGGAAATGTCGACACTTTTCTCGACACGTGACGAGCATTTGTGACACTTGGATCCATTTCCGTTTGTCCTTCGATTTTATTTTTTCGGAGACCGCTTGTTGATTCAGTCAATTAGAGATTCGTCGCGTTTCGTGAAGATACAGTCTTCTGGCCTTGCATTTGCATTGTTAAGACAGAAGGAAACGGGTTGTTGTATGTCTGAGTTCGAGTTGCACAGACCGTGGGGAGCCTTCCGGCGCAACCACTACTTGAGCTTGTTGTTGACTCTTGTTGTGAGCGCTTCCGCCGCTGGCGCACGCGGGCAGGCGACTCAGGGAAACCCGCCGCAAACCGCGATGGGAACCATCCGGGGCGTGGTGACGGCGCTGCAGCAGGAAGAACAAAGCCGGCTTGAGGGTATCCAGGTTGAACTGAAAGGGGCCGGTGAGGATTCGCAACCTGCTGTTGCGACCATCACGGATTCCGAAGGGCGTTACGAATTCACGAAGTTGCCGCAAGGCAGATATACCCTCCGCGTGAACCAGCATGGGTTCAAGCCGTTTGCTCGATCTATTTTGCTGGGCGCGAATGAGACGTCAGTCCTCGACGTCGCTCTCACGCTCGACACCGTCGTAGAAAACGTCGAGGTGAAGGAGCAAACCACACCGGTTTCATCGGAAAACTCTTCTCCCGCTTCAACCGTCAACAACGCACAGCTGGAGACGTTGCCACTAGCGCAACAGAAGTTCCGGGACGCGCTTCCTCTCGTTCCAGGCGTGATCCGTGGCCTGGATGGAAAACTGAGCGTCAGAGGCACGTCCGAGAATCAAGGAATGCTGGAGGTGGATTCTGCGAAGACTGTCGATCCCGTGACTGGGGCCTTTTCAATTCCTGTACCGATCGACGCCATTCAGACGGTCACCGTTGACAAGACGCCTTTCAGCGCCGAGAACGGAGGTTTTTCCGGGGGCCTGACGAGAATCGAAACCATCCCCCCGCCTAGCGGTTGGTTCTACAAAATCAAAGACTTCAACGTGAGCCTGCGCGGAAAAAATGACCGCATCGTAGGCGTATCACGAGCGACGCCTCGGGTTTCTTTCGGGGGTCCCCTTAGCGCTGGCAAAGTGAACTTCTCTGAAGTGTTCGAGTACGACGTCATAAGAGACCCGGTGCGCGGGCTGGTGTGGCCCCAAAACGAAATCAAGACCCAGGGTTTCAATTCCTTTACTCGCATTCAGGCCATTCTGTCGCCTCACCACCTGTTAAGCGCGGACATCAATGTCTTTCCAATGCGCACGGAGTTCGCCAACATCTCAGCGCTGGTGCCGCAGACCGCGTCCTCGGACTACAACCAGAAAGGTGTCTCGGCAGGCATCTCGGACCTTCATAGTTTCAACTCGGGCGCATTGCTCAAGATTGCTTTCCGCTACACACGGTTTGATAGCAACGCCTATGGTCAGGGATCGGCGGATATGCTGATCAATCCGGAAGGCTGGAGCGGGAATTTCTTTGACTCCTGGACGAGGGCTGCCAATCAGTTCGAAGCATATCCAACGTTTCAGTTTGCGCCGAAAAAGTGGCTTGGGCGGCATGAGCTGAAAATTGGCGCGGACGTTACACACAGGTCTTATGCCGGAAACAGTTTGTCGCATCCCGTCCAATTGTTAAGGCAAGACGGCACGCTTGCCGAGGAAATCGGTTTCACGAGCAACGGACTACTGAACGCTTCGGCCACGGATGTGGAAGAGTTCATCCAGGACCAATGGACGTGCAACGAGCACCTGGCGATCTCCCTGGGCGGCCGCCTCACCAGCGAGACTGTGGGAAGGACTGCGGCCTTCGGGCCGCGGGTTGGCGTGGCGTATTCGCCTGGGAAAAATCAGAAAACCATTTTTCGGGCGGGAGCAGGACTGTTTTACGACCACGTTTCCTTACTGGAGGCAAGCTTTGCTCGCAATCCGCAGCGCACCGTGAGCATTTTTGACGGTACGGGAAATCCCATAGGAGCACCCATTCTCTATCACAACGCCTACGTCGGAAATGGCGCCGGTCCTCTTGCTTCGCGTGTGCAATCCGCACCCAACTCCAGCCCCCGCAGTTTCGTAGGCAACATCGAAGTCGACCGCCAATTGTGGTCTACCGCAACCCTTCGCGTTAGCTGGCTTTATAGCCAGACGCGCAATCTGTTCATCGTGAATCCCGTGCCGGATGTTTTCGGAAGTGACGGTCTGTTAGGCCTCTTCAATACGGGTACGGCGAACTATCATGAATTCGAAGCCACGCTACACTTCCAACCCGTTCGGCACTCTGACCTGAATGTTTCCTACGTCTGGAGCCGGGCACGCGGAGATATGAATACCGTATCCAACATTTTCCTTCCCTTCGAGCAGCCCGTCATTCGCCCCAATGTTTCGGGCATCCTGCCTTCGGACGTCCCTAATCGAGTGGTCAGCTGGGGAGTGTTCCATCTTCCGTGGTCGCTGACGATGAGTCCCGTCATTGACGTTCATACCGGCTTTCCATACTCCAACGTGGACGTGCTGCAGAATTACGCAGGATTGCCGAATGGCCAGCGCTTTCCCACGTTCTTTTCGCTCGACGCGCAGATTTACAGAGACTTTCACATGCATATGCCTTTCACGGAACATGGGAGCCGGCACAAAGTGCGGGTAGGTCTCTATTCGATCAATCTCACAAATCATGGCAATTTTCATGACGTGTACAACAACGACGCTTCGCCTTTCTTTGGCAAGTTCACCGGTTTTCAGCGCCGCGTGGATGGCTTCATTCTTAGTTTCGGCGACTGAAAGCATGGCGCACACCCACGGAAAGGTACATAAGAAGGAGGAGGGCTCAGAGGTTATGACAGCACACTTTGGACGAATTGAAGGACTGGTGGTGCTCGCGTTCATCTTGGGGGCGGCTTCGGCGGCGCCAATTGCGGCGAGTCAAGACGACGCGGGCCAGATGGCGCCGGAGATGGCTTTATCGAGTGATAGGGCTCCGGTTGGTCTGACCGGCGACGACGTCATCGCACAAATGCTTCAGCGCAACCTCTTGCGAAGCCAACAGCTGCAGCAGTACTCGGCCGTCCGAACGTACGAGATCAGAAACCTCGAGGGGAAAGTGGCTGCGCAGGCGGTGGTCCGCGTGGAGTATCGGGCACCCGACAAGAAAACGTTCAGCAAGACCTCCGAAAAAGGATCGAGTATCGTGCGTCACCTTGTGTTTGATCGCCTGATCCAGAGCGAAAGCGAGACATCTTCCGGTCGGGAGCATCACAACAGTGCGATCACGACCACGAACTATACGTTCACGCTGGCTGGGGAAGAGGAAGTCGGCCCGTATCATTGCTTTGTTCTAGAGGCCATTCCGAAACGTAAAGATAAGTATCTGTTTGAGGGGAAAATATGGATCGACGCCGAGGACTTCGCGGTTGTGAAAATCGCTGGCCACCCTGCCAAAAAACCGTCCTTCTGGATCAATCGAGCTGACTTTGTCCGGCGATATCAAAGAATCGATGGTTTTTGGTTTCCCTGCCGTGACGAGACGTTCGTCGACGTGAAGATCTACGGGCGAAGAGTATTCACCGTCGATCATCAACAGTACGTGATCGATCCCGCGATTCATCTTCAGGCGGAGAAAGGAGATATAGGCGATCCGGATTAGCGACTTCGTTAGTTCGCACATCTCGTTTTGGACTGCCGCCAGTTCCTACCTCGATCAAATCGTCGGCGCCAACTCAGACAATATATCGACGAAATTCTCGGCACTGCGTTACCGAAGAAGTCCCGCAAGGGTGGTGAATCAACCTGCGTAGCAAGAATGGAACAGGGAACGCTATGATCAGCCAATGCGCCAATCCCGACTGCAGGCGGGAACTCCACTACTTGCGTGACGGTAGGATTTATGCCTTTGCCATGTCCGCGGGGAACGGTAGCAAGCAGCTGGAACATTTCTGGCTATGCGGTGAGTGTTCCAAGACCATGATCCTGATTTGTGTGGACCAGTCTGAGGTGAAAGCCGTGGGGAAGGACTAACACCGGTCCACCTCGACTTGAATCCTGTGACAGTCTGGCACCATCCTAAGAGGCGAACATTATGAACGATAAAGCAGGGAAGGTCTTGGTGGCGGAGTCTGACGATAGTCTCAGAGAACACATCGTGTCGGTGTTGAGCGATGCGGGATATGAGGTCTCGACCGACTACCGGGGAGGAATGAAGGCAGTCGTCGCCTTCAACCCTGACATAGTTGTCCTGGGCGCTGATCCGCCCCAGCTCGATTGCTGTGACCTTCTTTCGGAAATCAAAGGTTCCGAGCAGACGCACAACATACGCGTTGTGATGCTATCTCCGGGAGGATCAGCCGAGCGCACTCGGGGGCTGGATCTCGGAGCCGACGATGTGCTGTCGCTGCCTTTCGACTCTCACGAATTGCTGTCGCGGGTGCGTTCGCAACTGCGGAATAAGTCCATCGCGGACGAGTTTCGAGAGCGGCTGCGCCTTGCCGAGGAAAATCAGAACGCTACCCAGCGGGTCGTGACAGCAGTCAACGAAGAACGGCGGACGCTTCGGGTTGGCGGACTGGCGACTGCTGCAGTGTTATCGTTGCTGGCCTGGTTTCTTTCTTCTTTTACCGTCGCACCCAGGAACAGAATACCCGCGTCTATGCGGCAATCACTCGACTCCAGACAGGCGTGCTGACAGAACAACAGTTGATGGAACGTTCGCGGCGGGCCCTTGAAGACCGTGACCGCGGTTCATCCCAGGCGGGCGATCCCCAAAAGCTTCAACTTCAGAAGAAGAGCGAAGACCTGAAATCGCAAATTGCAACCAGCAAGACAGAGAACGTTTCTGTTTTGCAGAGTCAATTGGCCGCGGTAGAAAGCCGCCTTCAGAAGATGGAGACCGACGGTAAGTTTGCAGAGAGAATTATCCAGGCCTATGAACCCAGCGTGTGCCTCATCCACGTTGCGCTTGCCTTCCGCGAACACACTACGGGATTGCGGCTGCGCTATGCTGGGGTGACGAGCACCGGCCAGCCTGAGACGGATGAACACAACAATCCGCTCGTGGGCCTCACCGGGAATGGTCCGGAAGTACACCTGGATGTTTTCGGCACCGGCTTTCTCGTCTCCGACACTGGACGAATTCTTACGAACCATCACGTCGCCGAGCCTTGGTGGGAGAATGACGATCTGAAGGAAATGCTCGATCAAGGGGTTGAGCCGGTGATCGTCGAAATGACAGCATATTTCCCCGGCATTACCAGCGGCATTGCCGTCAATACCGAGAAGATCTCATCTGCTGCGGACGTTGCTGTGGTGAAAGGAAGCGTTTCAGACATGGGGATAAAACAGATAGCCCTTGCCGATGGCCGCGGTTCGGCTGTCAGGGGCGGGCCAGTCGTGCTGCTAGGGTATCCTACTGGTCTTGATGCAATTCTGGCTCGAGCAGGCGCAGAGACGCTCCAGTCCATCGCGACCGCATCCAAAGGTGATCCGAAACAGGTGATCGAAGAACTCGCCCGCCGCCATCTAATCCGGCCTACCACCACCCAAGGGCACATCGGCGACGTGCTGCCGGACAAGATTGTCTATGATGCGCAAACCACATCAGGCGGCTCTGGCGGTCCGCTTTTCAACAACGAGGGCAAGGTGATAGGAATTAACTTTGCCATGGTGCGTGAGTTCGGCGGTTCAAATTTCGCCATTCCTGTTGGCTACGGGAAGTCTCTTCTAAAACCTTAAGCCCCGCAGAAATCGATCGGCAAGGCCACGGGCATGTACCGGGTGGGCCTCTACTCGAGGCGAGGAGTTGATGGATGTTTGAGAGTATTCTCTGCCAAGTAACAGATCATGATCCTGACATTCTTGAGTCCCTGATTGGGCTCGCAGTCGAGATTGCTCGCGAAGGTCGAGAGGGAAGGCGGGTTGGCACGCTATTCACACTCGGGGATGAGAATGCCGTGCTCGCGAAATCCAGACCATTAATTTTGGATCCGTTGTCGGGGCATCCTGAGTCTTCGCGACATGTCACCAATCTCAATCTCCGTGGAACCATCAAGGAATTGGCGCAACTGGACGGTGGGTTCGTCGTAAGTCGCGAGGGCATCGTCCTCTCCGCGTGCCGCTACCTCGACGCCGTCGCCGCACAAGTGGACGTGCCGTTGGGACTCGGCAGCCGTCACATAGCCGCCGCCAACATGAGCGCCGTTACCAAGGCGGTGGGCATTGTAGTTTCTGAGAGTTCGGTGGTCCGAATCTTCTGCCATGGACAACTGGTCGGTGAAATCATTCCGGAGGTTTGGATGATGGACCACGCCCACCTGCGTGGTACCGCGAAGAGGGAACAAGTCGGCGAGCTCACGATTCTGACACCAAACCTCCGACAAGCCTCGATCGCGAGTGGGAGGGACTAACCGCTGATATATAAGGACTGAGCCATGACAGCGCTGCAGGAATTCAGGTGTGAGGTCTGTGGACTCGTGACTACGAATCCCACCCACTGGTTCGTGATTCGATGTGGAGACTCCGATCTTACCGTGTACCGGTGGAATTCTGAAAGCGCAAACGCGGCCGGAGCCCGGCATTACTGCGGCGAAGCTCATGCCGAGGTGTACATCAGTCGCTGGTTCGAATCAGTGTGCGCGCCGCCCAAGCCAAGATTTACATAGCGCCGCCGGTGTCAGTTCGATGCCACGAGCGCCGCACGTAAGGAGTTAGCCACCGACCTCGTCTTCAAAAACCCAAATCTGCCGGCTCAACGAAGGTTGTGACGTGTGCAGTTTTCGCTCTGCTTCTACCGTCGGCTTTCTGCCTCGGCAACCGCAACAAAACAACGACGATGTCGTAATTCCATTCCACCTCCCATGCTCATAAGGCATCGATGCCAGCTCAACAAAGTATGCCCGAACCGCGCTACCAATAGCCAGCATCGCAATCTAACTGAGTAATCTGAACTGCTCGATAGCTTGACGGTGGATGGATGGGTGCTCGCGGGGTGTTTCAAGCTCGGCATCCAGATGGAACTTCTCGTGAATAACCGCGGTTGGAGGGGAGAATGGCTCAGCACAACAAAACTGCGCTTGTCACGGGCGCATCACGAGGAATTGGCCGCGCGACGGCAGCGGCGCTTGCCAGGGCCGGTGCGCACGTCCTGGTTCACTACGGTCGCTCCGAGCCGGAAGCGGAATCTCTCGTCTCCGAGATCCAGACGGAAGGCGGACTCGCAAATGCAATCTCGGCGGATCTAGGAACTCCCGACGGCCCTGCACTGCTAGCCAAACAGGTGCGCTCCATCGTAGGTGATCGATTAGATGTGCTTGTGCTCAACGCCGGAATCAGCAAGGCGGCACGCCTCGTGGATTATGCGGTCGAGGATTTTGACAGCCTCTTTGCGACAAACGTCCGAAGTCCGTTCTTCCTGGTGCAGCAACTGCTTCCCATTCTAGGTGACGGCTCGAATATCATCGTGATCTCTTCGATTGGGGCCCACGGTGTGGTTGGCAAGCCCGGCGTGGACAACCCCTCGATCCTTGGCTACGCCTCGACCAAAGGAGCACTAGAGACTCTGGTCAAGAACTGGGCTGCCATTCTTGGGCCGCAAGGCATTCGTGTCAATGCAGTGGCCCCCGGTGTGATCGATACGGATATGTCGAATTTTACGAAGACCGAAGCAGGCCGCGAGGCCACCCTTGGCATGCAAGCACTGAAGCGAATCGGCAAGCCGGACGACGTGGCAGATGTAGTCGCGTTCTTGGCTTCGGACAAGGCGCGCTGGATCACCGGTGCAAGTATTCCCGTCGATGGCGGGTCGAAGCTGTAACTAGTACCGTGAGGAGCGCAATGGAGACTACGACGAGCAAAGGCAATCCATTACGAGAACCAAATTGGAACTCAAGGGAGACATACCAATGAAAAGCACCAACAAAGCGGTGGAAACCTCCGCACAGACGATGAGAAACGTTCTCAAGAGAAATTCGGTGCGCTTCGCCGCCGCTCTTCTGATGGCGCTGGCCAGCCTTGTCGCCGGTCCGAACGCAGCTCTGGCTGCCGCAGCCCAGCATCATGATCAGGCGCCTGGCTTCTACCGACTGAAGGTCGGCGACCTCGAAGTGACGGCCCTATACGACGGTACCGGCGTATTCGATCCGCACTGGCTGAACGGAACCAAGGCGACGATGGATGGTGTTGTAGAGGCACTGCACGAAGATCCTCACATGCTGGATGTTGTTGATGTGGGCTTCCTGGTCAACACCGGCAAACAACTAATCCTCGTCGATGCGGGTGCCGGCACCTGGTGGGGTGGGGGAGCACTCGGGCGCTTAGCGGGCAGCCTCCGCAGCGCAGGCTACACGCCGGAAGAAGTCGACATCGTTTTGCTCACGCATCTCCATTCCGATCACATCGGCGGCCTCACCACTCAGGATGGAAAGCGCCTATTCCCAAATGCTGATGTTTATGTCGCGAAGGCCGAAAGTGACTTTTGGCTGTCGCCGGAAATCGCCGCTAAGGCGCCGAAGGATGCGCAACCGTTCTTCCAGAGTGCGCAAGCCATCGCGGCGCCGTATATCAAGGCCGGTAAGTGGCATACGTTTATTGGCTCCGAGCCGATCGTCGACGGAATGCAAGTCGTCCCGCTGCCGGGTCATACCCCGGGACATACTGGCTATAAATTTTCATCCAAGGGACAAAAAATCCTGTTTTGGGGCGACATCATCCATGCACAGCGCGTCCAGCTGCAGCATCCCGAGGTCACCGCTACCTTCGACATCGACCAGACAGCGGCTGCGGCGACGCGGCATCAATTGCTGGCTAGGCTCGCGAGAGAGAATGTATTGATCGCGACGCCGCATACGTCATTGTTTCCTGCCCTGGGTCGCTTGCACCAGGAGGGGAGCGGGTATAGCTGGGTGCCGGTGGTATTTACTGATCGATGGGACGACAGGTAGCAAGGCGACCATTACGACGCAGATAACGCAGGGGCACCAGGTCGCAGGCTGTTGCTTCAGAAAAGGAGTTTAGATATGCGATTCGAAAAGGCCATAATGACTTCAAGACGGGAGTTCCTATCGAATGCCCTCGGCACCGCTCTCGTAACGGCCTCGACTTGGCCAATCCGAGCTGAAGCCCGTTCGATGCACGGACAATCCGACAGCAGTACTTCCAACTCCGAACGTGCCACTCAGAAAATATCCCTGAAGTGGGACGTGTTCCTGTCACCCAGCATACCCGCTATCACGAGCGATTTGCCCCCAGGCGAAAAAGAGCGGCCGTGGCCACCTATTTCGTCAACTCTTATTTCTGGGGAGCGGGACGCTGTCCTCGTCGACACCCCTATTACGGTCGAGCAGGCGCGCGCCCTGGCGAGTTGGGTTGTGGCGAGCGGAAAGAACCTGACGACGATTTACGCCACCCACGGCCACGGCGATCATTTCTTTGGCGCCAGTACAGTTCTGGAGCGATTTCCAAGCGCTCGCTTTGTCGCGCGGCCGGATGTGATTAAGGTTATGCGTCAGCAGGCATCGCCAGAGTCTCTCGCGACCTTTTGGAATCCGCGTTTTCCCGGCCAGCTTTCCAGCCATCTTGCAATCGCCGAAGAGCTGGCCGGAAACGTCATTAACCTGGAAGGCCACGATTTGGTCAGTGTGCCACTCGGATTCACCGACACCGCCAGCACAACCTGCCTTTATGTTCCGTCGATAGGTTTAATCGTAGCGGGCGATGCCGCCTACAACGGCGTTCATCTGCATCTGTCAGAGTCGCCAGATCAGCAGAAACGCCAAGAGTGGATTGCTGCTCTCGACAAGATGGAGTCGCTGAAGCCGCGCGCTGTGATCGCCGGACATAAGCGCGTCGGAAGCGATGACAGCCCTAAGATCCTCGGCGAAACGCGGAGATATATCCGCGATTTCGAGCGCATTGCCATGCAGACGACCACGGCGCGGGACCTATATGACCAAATGCTGAAGCTCTACCCTGAATGGGGCAATCGAGGTGCGCTTTGGACTTCAGTGCGTGCAGTCAAACCGTGATTTGACGAGAGTGATTAACCGCACGTTTGCTCGGCAAAGGATGGAACAACGATCATGCGTGTGATGAGAGAAGGAAACACATGAACGAGCTGACCCTCGCGACGCAGATGACGCCTGGGCCGAAGGCTTAATTCAACTTACACCGGAACTTGCGTCGCGGGGCGCAAACGTATCCATCACCGCCGAATACACAGGATCGGAGAATCTATGGGGCAGCGAAAAAAAGAGAGTGTTCGTGGAACTTTACGATCCCGATTTGTGGGAGGTCTCGCTGTTTGTTCAGCGGTGATCAGCCCCTTGCTTCTCCTGTCGTGTCCATCTGCATTTGCAAGCGGTCAGCACGGTTTTTCCATCAAGGTGTTCACCTCGCCCGACGATCAGTTCTGGAATAACTCCGTTATTGTCGAGGGAGAACATGAAGTGATGTTGGTCGATGCGCAGTTAACAAAAACCAGCGCTGAACAAGTATTACAGCAAATCCAAGAGACTCAAAAG
Source organism: uncultured Acidobacteriaceae bacterium (assembly GCA_963807655.1). Taxonomy (GTDB): domain Bacteria; phylum Acidobacteriota; class Terriglobia; order Terriglobales; family Acidobacteriaceae; genus Sulfotelmatobacter. The sequence continues at coordinate 40,242 of CAWEDF010000038.1, forward strand.
CCACTCTCTATTATCTACATTACCCACGAGCACGCCGACCATTTTCTTGGTCTGGAAGTTTTTAGGGAGGCATACCCGAGAGTGAGGATTATCGCGAATTCTGCGGTAGTAGACCGCATCAACAAGGTCTATCAAGAGAAAATAGATAAATGGAAAAAGATCTTGGGCTCAGGTGCAACTTCTCACGTTGTTGCCATCGAAAACTTCGACGGCAAATTCATCAAATTTGAGAACTCAAAAATAGAGGTCCTTAAAAACATCCAAGGCGACACCGACGAAAACACGATGCTTTGGATTCCTGGACAGAGAATTCTCATTGCCGGCGATGTTTTGTTCAATGACATGCACGTTTACACCGCAGAAACGGACAGCAAGGCTAGAGGGAAATGGTTGAACTCATTGCAGAAAATCAGAGAATTAAAACCTTCGGTTGTGATCCCTGGACATAGCAAGGTTGGAGCTCCGCTTGACGCGAATACCGCCGTAGATTTTACGGAAAACTATCTATTGGCTTTTGAAGAAGAACTCAAAAAAGCCAAGGATCCGGATAGCCTTATCAACGCCATGAAGGGAAGATTTCCATCCGCCGACTTCCTCTTGGCACTCGAACGGGGCGCGAAAGCTAATGTTAAACCCTGACAAACATCCTGACGATTTGGTAGACCGAGCCTTCGTCGCGGGATGCAAAGGGCCGAATCAATCACCGAGCGATGGATGCCAATGAAGAAGTACAAGATCGCCGTTCTGGACGATTACCAGAATGCGGCGCTTGAAAGCGCCGACTGGTCGGTGCTACGGGACCGAGCGGAGATCACCGTATTTCAAGACCACCTCGCCGATCCAGACGCCGTGATTGAGCGGTTGCTGCCTTTTGATGTGGTTTGTGTCATGCGCGAGCGGACCCCGCTGCCCCGCAACGTCATTGAGCGCCTTCCCAATCTCAAGCTCATTGCTTCGACGGGATCTGTAAACGCGTCGATTGATGTTGCCGCCACGAGCGATCATGGGATCGCTGTGGTTTACACAGGGTATAGATCGGACCCGACGATTGAATTTACCTGGGCGTTGATCTTGGCCTCCGCGCGCCATATCGTGACGGAGAGCAACTCCGTCCGATCCGGCGGCTGGCAACAAACAGTGGGCACGGATCTCCGTGGAAAGACCCTGGGCGTTCTGGGACTTGGGAACGTTGGATCACAGGTCGCACGGATTGGGAGCGCTTTCGGAATGAATTTGATTGCGTGGAGCCAGAACATGACGCCCGAGACCGCCAAAGCCGCAGGCGCGACCCTGGTTTCCAAGGACCAGCTGTTCGAGCGGGCCGATATCCTGACGATCCATTTGGTGTTGAGCAGCCGTACGCGCGGCCTGGTAGGGGCCGCCGAGTTGGAGAGAATGAAGCCAACGGCCTGGTTGATCAATGCGTCGCGCGGGCCGATCGTCGAAGAGCAAGCTTTGGTCAGCGTGTTGAAGAACAAGCAAATCGCCGGCGCGGCGATCGACGTATTCGACATTGAGCCGCTGCCTCCGAATCACCCCTTCCGGACGCTGGACAACGTACTGGCAACGCCGCATATCGGCTACGTGTCACATGGTCATTACAAGACGTTCTACGAGGATACCGTCTCGAATATTCGGAAGTGGCTCGACACCCATTAGGCCGTCTCATGAAACTCCAAGTCCTCAGCTATAGAGTCGTAACAAGAATGGAAACTTATGCGACCGAACGGTCTCATTAGCATCCAATTACCCAGAGCCGTTTGTTCAGCACATTGCGCGGTTCGATGGAGAAAAGATGTCCAAAAAGCTTAAAGACAAGATCGCTCTCATCACAGGCGGCACCGAAGGGATTGGGTTGGCTACGGCAAAGCTATTCGTTAAGGAGGGTGCGTATGTCTTCATCACGGGCCGTCGCCAGAAGGAACTCGACGAGGCCGTAAAGGCAATCGGCAGCAACGTTTCTGGCGTTCAGGGAGACATCGCCAAACTGGATGACCTTGATCGTCTCTACGAGACCGTCTCTAAGGTGAAGGGGCGACTCGATATTGTTTTCGCCAACGCTGGCGTTGGCGAATTTGTTCCCTTCGGCGCAGTCACCGAAGAGCATTTCGACAAGCTGTTCAACATCAATGTGCGGGGAACATTGTTTACGGTGCAAAAGGCCTTACCGCTACTCAAGGATGGTGGCTCCATCATTCTCAACGGCTCCGTCGCGAGTGTTAAGGGTACTGCCGCCTTCGGCGTCTACGCTGCGAGTAAGGCTGCAATCCGCTCTTTGGTGCGAACCTGGACTACAGATCTAAAGGACCGTCGTATCCGCTCAAACGTGGTTAGTCCGGGTCCGATCAATACGCCACTTGTGAGTCGGCAATCTCCAGAGGTGATTGCGCGGATTGTGTCCACCATCCCGATGGGACGCATGGGGGAGCCAGATGAAGTTGCAAAGGCGGCGTTGTTTCTGGCTTCGGATGACTCCAGTTTCGTCACGGGTATTGAACTGTTCGTTGACGGCGGCAGAGCGCAGATCTAACCGCTCATCGCGAAAATATACCGACTGAGCGCAGAGTCATGAAAGTGCTGGGGGTGAAGGGGAACGAACCCGATCACTTGTCAATTAGGGGAATTGAATGAGCCGAACTAAACAGGAAAAGAACAAGGCACTCGTCCTTGAGGCTTTTGACACTCTCTTCAACAAACGGGACTACGCAGCGGCCGAACGCTATTGGTCTCCTGACTACATTCAACATAGCGCTCACATCGCGCCCGGCCGTGGGGGTCTGTTCAATCTCATCAAGAGCCTTCCGACGACGCTCAAGTATGAGCCGGGAACGATCGTCGCTGATGGAGACTTCGTAATGGTGCACGGACGTTTTTCAGATTTCGGTCTGCCCGTGAACTGGATTGCAGCGGACATTCTCCGCATCACGGACAGCATTCTTGTCGAGCACTGGGATGTGATCCAGGATGAAGCGTCCCGCGAACAATCAAAGAGCGGCCTCCCGATGTTCGGCAATGTTTTCACGAAGTGAACGTTGCGGAAGTGGTGAACGCGATATATCAAACGCTTCAAAACAAGAACGACTTTTAGGCCTTAGCAATCGATGAAAACGGAGGATATCAGATGAAGAGTAACGCAATGGCAATAGGCGTCAGAACACGAATCATCTACGGTGTGCTGGCGATCATGACAATCATCTTAAGTATAGGAGAAAACACTATGGCACAAACAAAATCAACGGCAGTCGTGAAGAACATCGTTCTCGTCCACGGCGGCCTTGTGGATGGGTCCGGGTGGGAGCGCGTCTACAACGTCTTGAAGAAGGACGGCTACACGGTCACCATCGTCCAGAATCCGACTATCTCTCTGGCAGACGACGTGGCGTTTACCAAGCGTGCAATCGCCGCTCAGAACGGTCCCGTGATACTCGTCGGTCACTCGTATGGCGGCGCTGTCATCACCGAAGCCGGCAACGATCCGAAGGTGGCGGGGCTGGTTTATATCGCTGCCTTTGCGCTCGACAAAGGCGAATCTGTATCCTCGCTGATCAAGGATCCGCCTCCTGGCGCGCCTGTACCGCCGCTCCTTCCGCCCGTGGATGGCTTTCTGCTGCTCGACAAGGCGAAATTCCCTGCGTCTTTCGCCGGCGATGTGAGCCCGGAAAAGGCCGAATTCATGGCCGACTCGCAAGTGCCGTGGGGTGTGAATGCGCTGGGAGGCACCATCAGCGAAGCGGCATGGAAAGCGAAACCCAGCTGGTACCTGCTAACGACACAGGATAGGATGCTTCCGCCCGATGCGCAGCGGATGATGTCGAAGCGCGCCGGTGCAACGGTCGTCGAAGTCAAAAGCAGCCACGCCGTGTATGTGTCGCATCCACAAGCGGTCGCTCAAATCATCGAAGAAGCAGCAAGAGGTGCCTTGGTAGCAGCGAATGAAAAAGAAACAACGACTGCCGCTGCAAGATAGGCTTAAGCGGCATCCATAAATGGATTCGATGGGGCAAAGATTTCGTACATCGCATGATTTATGCCGGCGGAATTCTTTGCCTCGTCCGATTCCAGCCTGACACTCCAGAACCGCAAAGAGCGCAAGGCGGACTGGGAACAGTCCCCGTTGGCTCAGACTGCCGATCAAGAAAATTCACGGATCGATCTGGCTAAATTATTGAAAGCAGAAGGTTTATCAAAAAAAGATCTGCATCGAACTTGCTAAAATATTGTTTCTACAGTACTTAGGGGTAAAATATTGAATTCACAGGATTTAGCTTGCTCTTCGTCACGGCAAACCCTTTGAATCCGGCGACGCTACTCGCAAAATATTCAGCCGCAATAACTTACGGGATCGTGGCCGCGTTGATTCCTGAGTGTGGCTGCGTTTTCGGTTGTCAAGAAGCGGACCATCGCGCTTCGGCCGAGAGATGTTCTTACAAGTTTAATCCCATGAGTTCGCCGAAATGATGTGACGGATGACCTGGAAACGCCTGTGGAAAAGCTCATGTCGCGCAAAGAGAGCGCTGCCTCCACCGTGGCGGGTGTGCCGGGTGCAAATCGCGGCGGAACGGTTTTCGAGATTACGCCGTAGTTTTCGGCCCGCGAAAATAGATCGAGCTTCGCTCGACGGAACAGCCGGGGGCGGCTGTCCCCACGTGGGCATCTCCTTAGGTTTGAGATGCTACTTCCTTGCGGTGGGGGTTTGGAGGGCAATGCGCGCCGTGGTAGCCTATGCTCAGGGGCGCGTGCGGATCGGGTTGCGGTTGCTCCCGCGTGCCTAAAGTAACCCCTCCATGCCGGACCCAATCAGGCCAGTTCGATCCCCTGTATCCCCGTCATCTGCGGAGACTTCCGAGGGTTCGGCGGAGCGAGAAAAAGAACAACTTTCTGCCCCCCGCAGGGTTCCAGCTAGTGTGAGCACAACCGCCATGGACCAGAGTGTTCTGATGGCGTCGCTGGGTCCACGCCCAGCCAGCGCTTTGGAACCGGCGATGGCCGGCGCCGTAAGCTACACCGACGCCGAGGTCATGCTGAAGGTGAAGGCGGGGGACCAGTCCGCGTTCGACTTTCTGGTACAGAAGTATCGCCGGCCGCTGGTGAGTTTCATGTACCGCATGGCGCGCAACACGGCTGCGGCGGAGGATCTGGCGCAAGAAGTTTTTTTGCGGGTGTATCGCTCGCGTCAGAGTTACGAGGCTAGCGCCAAGTTCACCACTTGGCTGTATCGCATTGCGACCAACCTGGCGGTCAATCATGCGCGCGACACGCGCAAGGAGCGGCCGGAGGTAACGGTCAGCCTGGACGAGCCGAACGATGACACCGGCACGACGATGGATGTGGCCGACGGCAGGATGTCGGCCGAAGAGGCTCTGGTGCGGCGGGAACGGATGATGGCCATCCGGAGCAAAGTGGAGGCTCTTCCGGAACGGCAGCGGCTGGCGGTGATCATGCACAAGTACCAGCAAATGGATTACAAGCAGATCGCCGAGGTATTGAAGTTGAGCGAGTCGGCGACGAAGTCGTTGTTGTTTCGAGCATACGAGACTTTGCGGGAACAGTTAAAAGAATTTGTATGAGATCCTTCGCGAGCAAAGAACGCTCGCTGAGGATGACAATTGGGCGAAACTAACAGAGGCGAAAAGAAGTTGAGGGAGCAAGGTTATGAAGTGTGAGGAGATTCGAGAATTGATGCCGGATTTGGCGTCCGGTCTGATGGAAGCGACGCCGGAGGTTGGCGGACATCTGGCGGGTTGCAGCGCGTGCGCCGGAAAGCTGGCGGAGTTCAAGCAGATGATGGCGTTGCTGGACGAATGGCAGGCTCCGGAGCCGTCGCCGTATTTTGATGGGCGTCTGCAGGCGCGTCTGCGGGAAGAGATGGCGAAGCCACAGGCGGGCTGGCTGGCATGGTTCCGGCGTCCGGTGCTGGCGGCGGCGCTTACGGTGTTGATAGGAGTTGGCCTGGGCCTGTTCTTTACCCAAGGCATGGGTGTCTACAATTCTGGCGGTGGGGAGGTGGCAGTGGTCGAGCCGCAAGAGCCGGGCACAGCGGTGAGTGATCTGCAGGCTCTGGAGAAGAATCACGATCTGTATGCCAACTTCGATTTGCTGGATGACCTGGAATTGCAGCACGATGTGACGGAGAATCCGTAGGACTGAAGACATTCGAAGTAGCGGGGATACAAGAGGCACGAACCTAAGGGCGGGGAGAATGCAGGGACATTTCATGACGGGATGGATGGCGACGGCCTTGCTGTCGGCCGCGACCGTTGTGGCGTCTTTCTCTCCGTGCGTGGCGCAGGGCGATAACTACCGGCCTGTACAAGCACGGCCTCCAGCGCCGAATCAAAATCGGCCACAGCCTCACCACCCGCAGGCACATGCCGGTGACTGGCTGCGCCGGTATAAGGGTCTGCCTCCGGGAGAGCAGGATCGCGCGTTGCAAAACGATCCCGGATTCCGCCGCATGACTCCTGAGCAGCAAAGGCGTTTGCGGCAGCAGTTGCACTATTTTGCAAGCCTTCCGCCACGGGAACAGCAGCGCATCGTGGACAACATGGACCGGTGGGCGCACCTGACGCCCGAACAAAAACAACAGGCGCGTGAAGTGTATGGCCGGATGCAGCAGCTTCCACCCAACCGGCGGCCCACGGTCAGGACCGCGATACGCAACCTGAGCGCCATGCCCCCGGAGCGGCGCGAGGAAGTCATCAATTCCAGTCGGTTCAAGAGGATGTTCTCGCCAGAGGAGCGCGACGTTATGCGTGCAGCCGTCAGGCTGCCGCTGGTGCCGCAGGAGAATGGCAGGTCTGAAGAACCGGCGGCTCCTGAGGAGGAGGAGTAGAACCGTCGATAGTCGTTGGTCGTTAGTCGTTGGCCAAAACGCGACCCTGCGAGCAACGAACGAAATGGCTAACGACCAACGACCAACGACCAACGACCGGTTCAGTGGAAATCGTGCGAGATGGTCTCTGCTTTCGTTACAAACAGCGGCAGCACGCGTTCCGCTTTGACGGAGATCACGTTGTCCTGATTTTGAAGAATTCCTTCGATGGCCAGAAACCGTTCTGAGGCCAGCAGCAGGCGGTTGCGGTGAAAAAGATCGGGCGTGATGATCGCATTGGCCACTCCGGTTTCATCCTCCAGGCTGACAAAAACAAATCCCTTCGCGGTTCCCGGGCGCTGGCGTGTGATTACGCAGCCTCCGATGCGCAGACGCTTGCCGCTGGGAATGTCGCGGAGTTCGCTGGCACGGCGAATGCCCATGGCGTTGAGCCAGTCCCGGCGGTAGGCCATGGGATGCGGTCCCACGGTGAGGCCGGTGCCGTGGAAATCGGCAACCAGGCGCTCTTCGTGATTCATGGGCTTAAGCGGCGAAGGCGAATCGGGTTCGGGCAATTTTTCCAGCAGCGGCCCGGAGCCGCGCACGGCGCGTTCCACCTGCCAGAGAGCGTCGCGGCGGTGGAGCGAGTACCGAGTACCTAGTACCGAGCACCTAGATTCCTCCACTTCTCGCTTGCGCTCGGGGGTCGGAATGACAAGGGGTTTACTGGGTACTGGGTACTCGGTACGAGCTACTGCATTCAAAGCACCGATCTCCGCCAGCGTGGTGAGTTCGTCCTTGCGCAGCTCCGGGACGCGGCGAGTGAGATCGTGAATGGAAGTAAACGGAGCGAGCATGCGTTCGCGTACAAGAGCCTGAGCAGCCTCCTCGCGCAGCCCGCGGACGTAGCGAAAACCAAGCCGTAGCGCCGGAGTCGCGCGTTGCGAGTAACGAGTACTGAGTGGCGAGTACCGAGATTCCTCCGCCCCTCGCTTGCGCTCGAGGGCCGGAATGACAAAGGTTTTACTGGGTACTCGGCACTCGGTACTTGGTACTGACTCACTGGCCACTGACCACTGACCACTGACCACTGCTTCCAGCGTGCACATCCACTCCGAGCGCGTCACATCCACCGGCAGCATTTTCAATCCGTGGCGTTGTGCATCTTTGGTGATCGTCGCCGGAGAATAAAATCCCATAGGCTGATTGTTGAGCAGGGCGGCTGTGAATGCGGCGAGGTAGTGGCACTTCAAGTAAGCGCTGGCATAAGCGATGAGCGCGAAGCTGGCGGCGTGTGATTCGGGAAATCCGTAGAGCGCGAACGATGTGATGGAGAGAATAATTTTCTCCTGCGCGTCGCGCGGAATTTTGTTATGCGTCATACCGGCCCGCAGCTTGGCCTCGATTTCTTTCATGCGCGCCTGCGATCGCTTGAAACCCATGGCGCGGCGCAGGTCTTCCGCTTCGCCGCCGGTAAAGTTGGCTGCGATCATGGCAAGACGCAGCAGTTGCTCCTGAAAAAGCGGCACGCCGAGCGTGCGCTTGAGCACCGGTTCGAGCGAAGGATGCGGATACGTGACCTCTTCGCGTCCCTGGCGGCGTTGCAAAAAGGGATTTACCATCTGGCCGACGATCGGCCCTGGCCGAATGATTGCGACCTGCACCACAATGTCATAGAAACGTTTTGGTTGTAGGCGCGGCAGGCACGACATTTGCGCGCGGCTTTCCACCTGGAAGAGGCCAATGGTGTCCGCCTGCTGCAAAGCCGAATACACCGCAGGATCATCCTGCGGAAGATGCGCCAGATCTATCTCTTCATGATAATGGTTGCGAATAAGCTCGATTGAATCCTTGAGCACGGCCATCATGCCCAGACCGAGCAGATCGACTTTAATGATGCCCATGTCGGCGCAATCTTCTTTGTCCCACTGCACCACGACGCGGCCGGGCATGGATGCGGGTTCGAGCGGAACGACCGAGTCGAGTTGCCCCTGGCAGATGACCATGCCACCGGAGTGCTGGCCGAGATGACGCGGCATATCCTGTACGGCGAGGCACAGTTCGTAATATTTGCGCAGGCGCGGATGGTTGAGATCGAGTCCGGCATCACGGAAGCGGCGGTCGAGCGCGTCGTTTTCGTCGCGGAATTCCCAAGTCGCGACAGCGGCGGAAATTTTGGCGAGCGTTTCCGGATCGAATCCCAGCGCCTTGCCCATTTCGCGCGCCGCCATGCGATTGCGGTAGGTGATGACATTTGCGGTCATGGCCGCGCCGCGCTCGCCATAGCGGCGGTAAACATATTGAATGACTTTTTCTCGGTCGTCGCCGCTGGGCAGGTCGAGGTCGATGTCAGGCCATTCGCCGCGTTCTTCCGATAAAAAGCGTTCGAAGAGAAGTTCCATGCTGACGGGATCGACGGCTGTGATGCCAAGCGAATAACAGACGGCGCTGTTGGCGGCCGATCCGCGGCCCTGCAGCAGAATGTTTTGCTCGCGGCAGAAGCGGACCAGGTCCCACACGATAAGAAAATATCCGGCAAGTTTAAGCTTTTCGATCAGCACCAGTTCGCGCTCGATCTGGCGGCGGGCGCGGGTCTGCATATCAGGGGAAATCCGGCCATAGCGCTGCCTGAAACCTTCCCAAGAGCGCTCGCGCAGGAACGAGTTCATGGTCTCGCGTTCGGGAACGGGGTAGAGGGGGAACTGGTAGCCGAGATCGTTGAGCGTGAATTCGAGGCGTGAAGAGAGTTCGAGCGTGTTGGCAATGGCTTCAGGAAGGTCGGCAAACAGTTGCTGCATTTCTCGCGGCGATTTCAGGTGACGTTCGGAGTTGCGCGCCAGCAGTCGTCCGGCAGTCGACAGCGTGCGGTGATGGCGGATGGCGGTGAAGGCGTCGCAGAGTTCACGATCTTTCGTAGCGGCATAGCAGACACCGTTAGTCGCGAGCAGAGGAAGATTGAGCGACCTGGCAATTGCGATGACGGCGCGATTGCGGGTTTCTTCTTCGCGATGGAAATGGCGTTGCAACTCGACGTACACATTGCCGCGGCCGAAGATTCCGATCAGTTGCTCAATTTGCTTGCGGGCTTCGTAGATGCCGCCTTGCTGCAAAGCGGCGGCCAGCGGACCGTCAGCGACGCCGGTCAGGCAGATGAGACCTTGAGCATGCTCTTCCAACTCTTCCTTCTGCACTGCGCCTTCGCCTTTTTTCGCGCGCAACTTCATTTTGGTGATCAGGCGGCAAAGGTTTTGATAGCCGGTGCGGGAAGAAACGAGGAGAGGAAGGCGGAACGGATTGCCGATTGCCAATTTCCGATTGCCGATTGGCACAGGTGCAATTGTTGATTGTTGATCGTTGATTGTTGATAGATTGGCGGCTGAGGGGAAATTCGGCAATTGGCAATTGGCAATTGGTAATTTCTCTTTATTTGTTTTCCGTGGAAATGCCGCACATGTAACTTCCGCGCCGATGTGGGCCTTGATTCCGAGTTTCTTTGCTGCCAAGTGAAAGCGCGGCGCACCGTAGACGCCGTCAGTGTCGAGCAGGGCCATGGCAGGCATGTTGAAACGGGCACAGGTCGACACTAGATCCTCGGGCAAGGAAGAGCCTTCGAGGAAACTGAACGCGGAACGGGCGTGGAGTTCGATGAACATTGAGTCATTGAGTGATTGAGTCATTGAGTCATTTGCAAACCCAATCGCTCAATGACTCAATCACTCAATGACTCAATTCCTTCAGTCATAACTTCCCTCTACGAACCAGCCTCCGCCGAGCAGATCGTGCATCAGTCGGTAGAGAGCTGCGCCGTCCGCAGTTTGCAAGGCGATGTCCCACTCATCGCGCGCCCAGGCTTCCCGTTCCCACCAGTCGCCGGAACTGCGCCATGGGCCGGCCTTCCAGAGCACACTGCCCTGCACTTCTTTTTTCTTCGAGCAGACCACGTGTATCGGTTCCCCGTTTTCCAAAGTCATGGTGGCGCGCAGCGGCGGGCGGAATATGCGCAGAGCGGCGACGGCGGATTTTTCTTCTGCAGAGCCTTCCTGACGACTCGGAGCTGTTCCGGGCACAAAGCGTTTCATGCGGAAACCTTCGGAGCGGTGCGTGTCCAGCAACTCCAGCGAGCCCACGCGGGCTTCGCCGACCATGCCGGCAATACGCGCCAGGGTGAGTTCCAGTTTTTCCGGCTCCGGCGATGGAGGCAGAAACAGGCCGCCCTGGGCTGATCGCGGCCGCGCTGGTTCCGCGGCGAGATGAATTTTTACGATGGGCGCGCCCGGCGGATGGGCGTTCAAATCCAATTGCAGCAGCTTGAGAAAAAGTTTGGGGTCGAGCATGGGAAGCGGAAGACGAAGAGTGCGCTGAAATTGTTGATGGTTGATTTCTGATTGTTGATTACAAAGCGAAAAGTTTTCGAGTTCCAACGTGAGCCGCAATTCCTGCATGTTCAGGGCACGCGAAGTCAGGCGCGCACAAATCTGCTCGAGCAGACGATTCAGCAGAAAAGCCAGCGGCTCCAGCAGCACGATGGGATATTCCAACTCGACTGCCTCTTCAAATACCGCCGGCGCTTCCAATGGGACCAGCGTGCGCGAAGCCGCGCCTCGCGCCAGTTGCTGCAAGCGCAGGCCTTCCTGTCCCAAGCGCTCGCTCAAAGCAATTTCCGGCAACGCCGCCAGAGCTCGCAGATGGCGGATGCCCCAGCGATCAAGGGTTGCGAGCAGACGAGTTGACTCTTTTTTCTGTTCGTCTTCTTTCGGCTTCACTTCCCGCTCTTTCCCTGCATTCCAATCGGCAAACAAAACTTCCACTGGAAGAGATCCCAGAGACTCGCCTTCCTTTCCCTGCGGAATCACGGTCACACCGGAAAAGCCGCGGGCGGCGAGCACGGCAGCGTCGGGATTCGAAGCCACGGCGACATTAGCTTCGAGCCCCAGGCTGATAACACAGTGAGACATGGCATTAGCAATTTCGGGTAGCGAGCCGAAAAGAGATTCCATGCCTTCGAGATCTATGAGCGCTGTGTCGGCTGCGGCATCTTCCACGCACGGCGAGAAGGATTGGGCGCAATCCAGCAGAGCAGCGTGCGAGGCGGATTCCTGCAAATGAGAACGCGGACGCAGCGTCAGCTCCGAGCATAGTTCCGACTGTTCTTTGGTCATGCCCGGAGTGATGCCCATGCGGCCTGCCCTCTCATTCACGGCAAAGATTTTTTCCAGCGGAGGGGTGCCTTCGAAAATCGCTACAGCCTGCGCGCGCAACTCCGGCTCGGCGCGAAATACCGCGGCCACGGGAAAATTCGGCACGAAGATGCAGGCAAACATGAAGCAGTACCTAGTACCTAGTTGTTAGTCCCAGTTCATCCCGCCCAAGCGGTTTTGCTGGCGAATGTGATCTCGGCGGAGCGAACCGGCTTGCGATCCATCCGGGACCGCACTATCTCCGCGGTGATTTCCAGTTCGGTCAGCAATTGCGTATGCGTGGGTTCGGAAAATCGCGCCGCAGCAGTTGTAGAAATCTTCTTTCGCCCCTCTGGGGCTTCATCGTTTTTTGCCTCTGCCCCACGGCTTGCGCCGTGGGCTGCATTCTTGCGCCGCTTCGCGGCTGATTCCGGGTTCATCACCGAGCCGAGCTTTATCAATAACGACGAGCAGCTTCCGGCGATGGACTGGCGCTCGATTGCCAGCAGCACGGTGGGTGTATGTTCGACGGCGCGGCGGAAACGGAACCACGTGGTCAGCGGGATGCGGCGCGCTGCTGGCTGCGGCAGATCGCCAAGATCGAGGGCGATCAATCCGAAGCCTCCGCTTTCGAGCAGCAGGTCCGTGGCGCGCAGAAGTTGTTCCAGGCGATGCTCGGGTGAATTTTCCCCGCAGCGCACCCACAGCAGCCGATCCAACTCGACCCCCGCGGCGGCGGCAGACTGCGGATCGAGGGCGTCGCTGGCGTCCACGACCGCGCAGCACTCCCCGCGCCGGGTGGCGGCGGCCAGCGCGGCCAGCAGCAAGGTGGTGCGGCCGGAAGAGGCTGGACCGCAAATTTCGGTCAGGCAACCGCGCGGCAGGCCTCCGGTAAGGGCATCCATGGCGGCGATGCCGCTCGGAACCATCTCTGGCGCAGGACGCACTGCCAGCCGCGAAGCTGGGGTAACGCCGGCGAGCCTTGCATCTTTGAAAGTTCCGGAAATGAAGGCGCCCGGGACAAATCGTCGCGGCGGCCGCCCCTCGGCCGCATCTTCAACCTCAAAGACAAAAGGGCGGCCCTGGGCCGCTGAAGTGGAAACCACTGCGGAAGGCATAGATTCCTCGGAAAATTTCAGGGAACGCCGGGCCCGGAAGACCGCGGAGGCATATTCGCTTTTTATTCGCCTTTTAGAATTGTGCGCCTGACGGCTGAGATTGTCAAGCAGGTTAAGACTCTGTCCAGAATTTAGGCATGAGTGCTATGACAATGTTACGACAACATATTGACTGGCAGCCATCTGCCGAGCTCGACAGTGAGCAGAAAAGGGGCGTTAGTTCCAGGGCGGGAGACTATTCTCAGGGTACTTTTTTTCGAAATCCGTCCATCTCCAGCGACCAGTCAAATAGCCTCCCAGTAGGAAGATGGCAAGGACGACGAGGAAAGCGGTCCAATACTCAGACAACATCAAGCGCAAAGAGAATGGCGAGTGATTTGCGAATGCCTTTAAAGCCGGGACGCCGAACACAACTCCGAGCCAAATCGGAAGGCTCCACAACATTTCCCTCAAAATGAATCGTTTCTTCCCTCGCGCCTTAGTCTGGAGCCAAGCCTCCCTCATCAATCGGTTAATCTCTGCTTCGCTGCGACGTTTGCGCATACCGGAAAGATATCGCCGCTAAGGCAGTCCTGTCTACTCGATTGTTCGACGAGCCCGCCGTACTCAAAGACAAAGTTCCTCCTGGAAGATCGTCAACTGTTAGAACAGGCGATTGCGCTCGTAATAGTCCGTACCCTGCTTACCTCAACTCCTCTCCTCCGTCTAAATTAAACAGCACAGCGGTCAGGCGCACGTGCTCCATCCAAGTTGCTTCATCCCAGGGTTGCGACTGAATCGGCTGTTCGATCCTAAAGAAGAGGAGTTTTTCCATGCACAGAACCCGGCTGCTTGTTTTGTTAGCCAGCATTTTGCTGTTCGCCAGTGTTTGCCCCGCCCAAACCGTAATGCTCGATCTGCCCCGGCAGAGCCAGCATGCCTTGATCACGCAGCGCATTGGCCTTACCGACATCACCGTCAACTACCACCGGCCGCTGGTGAATAGCCGGCAAATCTGGGGCAAGGTTGTGCCTTACGGAGAGGTCTGGCGCGCCGGAGCCAACGAAAATACCACCGTCACCTTCACCGATCCGGTCACGATCGAAGGGCAGCCGCTCGACAAGGGCACCTACGGTCTGCACATGATTCCCGGCGAGAATCAGTGGACGGTGATCTTTTCAAAAATGTCTACCGCGTGGGGAAGTTTCAGCTACAAGCAGGCTGAGGACGCGCTGCGGGTCACCGTGAAACCGCAGACTGCCGAATTCCACGACGCGCTCACCTACGACTTTGACGACGTCAAACCCGATTCCACCGTAGTTACCCTGCGCTGGGACAAAGTCGCGGTGCCCTTCAAGGTTGCGGTCAAGCTCAATGACACCGTCGAAGCCAGCATTCGCCAGCAATTGCGCGGGCTTAATCAATATTACTGGGAAAGCTGGGACGACGTGGCGACCTATTACCTCACCAACAAAATAAATCTGGACCAGGCGCTGAAGGATGAAGAGCAGTCCATCAAGACAGAAGAACGCTTCGACAACCTGATGACCAAGTCGCGCATTCTCGAGGCCATGGACCACAAAGACGACGCTTCGGCTGTCCGCAATCGAGCGCTGGAGAAGGCGTCGGCACTGCAACTTTACTTCTATGGCCGCCAGTTGCAGGGAGACAAAAAGCAGGAAGAGGCATTCGCGATTTTTCGCTCAAACGCCAAGAAGTTTCCAGACTATTGGACGTCGCACCTCGGTCTGGCCCGCGTCTATAGCGGCCAGGGCGACTTCGACAAAGCTGTGAAGGAGGCGCAGGCCGCTCTCTCGGGCGTGCCGGATGACGCCAACCGGGCCAACCTGGAAAAATACGTGAAGCGCTTGCAATCCAAGGACGACATTAACCGGTAGAAGCAGTGGACAGTGGATAGTGGCCAGTGGTCAGTGAAACTAGAGGGAACTTACTTGCCACTGGCCACTAATCGCTTATTTTGGCGATTCGAAGCGATAGCCAATGCCGCGCAGCGTTTTAAGATACTTCGGGTAGCGTGGGTCGGCCTCGATTTTTTCCCGCAGACGCCGCACATAAACGTCGATTGAGCGCGGCGTCACGAAGGGAGTCTCTTTCCATACCGCGTCGAGCAACTGGTCGCGCGTGAGCACTCGCCCGCAGTGCGTTGCCAGATACTCGAGCAAACGAAACTCCCGCACCGTGGTGAGAACCGCCCTGCCCTGCACCTGCACCGTCATCGAGGAAGCGTCGATTTCAAGATCGCCCAGGCGAAGCACTTCCGGCATTACCGGGGGTTGGCGCAAGCCGCGCAACACGGTGCGCACCCGCGCGACGAGTTCGCGTGGGCTGAATGGCTTGGTGACGTAATCGTCCCCGCCCATTTCGAGGCCTTTCACGCGGTCTGCCTCGCCCGTCTTGGCGGTCAGGAAAATGATGGGCGTCGAGGAGAGACCGGGAGTCTGGCGAATCTGCCGACAGAGGTCGAAGCCGTCGGCGCCGGGGAGCATTACATCCAGAAGAAAAACCGACGGCATCTCGCGCAAGGCTTCGGAAATAACCGACCCGCCGCTCACAAAACTCTGCACGTCAAAACCAGCCGCCTGCAGGTTATGGGAGATCAGCCGCGCAATGTCTTCCTCGTCTTCTACCACGAAGACCAGGGTGCGAGACACCGACGGAGTCGCCGCTTCGCCGAGCGGCCGGCAAGATCCCATGGGAGAATTCATCGTCACTGATGGCTGCATGGCACGTCAGTCATTCTGCCGCGCCGGGCTCTGGTTAAATGTAGGTTGGAAATGTTGCGAGAATGTTTCCCGCGTGTTAACGAATGGTGAATTTAGAAAAGGCAGCGGTCAGTGGTCAGTGGTCGGTGATCAGTGGCCAGTGATTGCCAGTGATCAGTGGTCAGTAGTCAGGGAAAAACGAATCTTCCTCGAAGAAGCCAGCAGCGAAAACTGACCACTAGCTACTGACCACTGAACACTGCTCTTACGTTGCTGCGCGCTTTTTCGGCGCGTGCCGGAGGCTGCGGCCTTCGATGAGGCTGTAGAGATCTTCCGCGAGATTGGTGGTGTGGTCGCCGGCGCGTTCCAAGGCTTGCGCCATGAGCAGCACGTCAAACCCAGAAGGATTTTCCGACGCGTGCTCGGTGAGATGCTTCTGGAACAGTGAATGACAGACGCGGTCGATGTCCTTGTCCATTTGCAGGACCTTGCGGGCGCACTCCAGATCGAGATCGACGAATCCGCGATACATCAGGTCAAGCATCTCGCGCAAGGTCGCCGACATTTCCACCAGGTGGCGCACATCGGATGCCGCGATCTTCGCCGTCCGGGACTGCACCCGCATGGCTACGCTCATCATCAGGTCACCGATGCGCTCCAGGTTGGTAGTGCACTTCAGGCTGGTCAGCAACTGGCGAGCCCGTATCTCGTTCACACGCGTGATGGCGGCCGGCAGGCGCTCATCGATGTAGCGCTCAATGATGTCCAGTTCCTGCTCACACTCTTTGATGGCCAGGAAGGCCATGCGCGAAGACTGCGTCAGAAGGTCGCGCACGTTGAAAGCGGCGTCACGGGCGATGAGGAATGCCTTGAGCGCCGTGCGCGTGAGATCGTCCAGCGATTCTGTACCTTTCTTGAGGGCTTTCTTGCCCCCTGACTGATCACGATGGGGAATCGATTCGGCGGTTACCTGTGCACGAGGTTCTTCCGTTGCCGTCCGCGATATCGC
The DNA here is from genome assembly GCA_963807655.1 of uncultured Acidobacteriaceae bacterium. Taxonomy (GTDB): domain Bacteria; phylum Acidobacteriota; class Terriglobia; order Terriglobales; family Acidobacteriaceae; genus Sulfotelmatobacter. The sequence goes on from CAWEDF010000038.1 coordinate 57,059, forward strand.
AGCTTTACTGGGCATGTTTCGACAGTCTACCCCCAGATTGTGAACGGACTGTTAAGATATTTTCGCCGATTTTTCAGCTGCGTGACGCTGGAAGAAAGTCATGGAACTCCTCGAATATCTGCGCCGTCAATTCGCCTATGATGCCTGGGCGAACCGCGAGGTACTCGCTGGACTAAGCGCCAGCGCCCACCCAACCACCCGGCCGCTCCAACTTCTGGGGCACATTCTCTCCGCCCAGCGCCTGTGGTTGGAACGTATTCGCAAGCAACCGCAAAGCCTGCCCGTTTGGCCAGAGGTCAGTTTCGAGCAATGCGAAGCGCAAATCGCCGAACTCGCAGGGCTGTGGAGCGATTTTTTTGCCCAGCTTCCTCCTGCGGGACTCTTGGATGAGGTCACTTACAAAAACAGTAAAGGCGAAGGGTGGACCAGCACCGTGGAAGATATTTTGACCCACGCGCTGTTGCACTCGGCGTATCATCGCGGCCAGATCGCCAGCCAGGTGCGCGCCAGCGGGGAGCAGCCCGCCTACACGGACTTCATCCACGCCGTGCGCCAGGGTTTAATTGAACAAAACTTAAACGAATAGTGTGGTGCGGACACTCCTGTCCGCCGCTTTTGACTGTACTTGTGACTTTTACCTTTGAGCGGCGGCCTGTCACAGTCAGCCGTCACGATCGAGTTTCCTCTTCCAACTCGTAAAGGGTTAATATCTCTGCAATGAAGAAACTGCCGGTCCTCGTGTCCATCGTGCTCTGTGCCGCAACCCTGCTGGCCGCGGACGAGCCCAAAAAAATCCCTCCCATGCCGGCCGCGGTCTCCGGCAATGCCGTCGCCAGTATCGGCGACGGCCTCGAGATAATTTCCCTGATGGGAGTCGGTCCCCGCAAAACCTGGGACGACATTACCAACCAGGTCTACATCCTGAACCTCGCGCACCCCAAATGGCGCGATGGCCGCACCGTGCCAGGGGTCGCGGGCCGTCTGAACGCCGCCGCCGTCGGAGCCAAAAGCCTGGTCATCCTCATGGGCGGCTTTGTCGTCGATAATCAGGGCGCTGAACTCACGCTTCCCGACGTCAACGTCTATGAAGTAAACAACCGCCGCTGGTCTCGTGGCAAAGACATCCCGGTTGCAGTGGACAGCGCAGTCGCCGGAGTAACTCACAACCGATTCGTCTATCTCATCGGTGGCCGCTCGCCCAATGGTCCGGTGAATAATGTGCAGGTCTACGACCTCGAAAAGGATTCCTGGAGCCAGGCTACTCCTTTCCCCGGCACGCCCGTCTTCGGTCTCTCCGGCGGCGTGACCGACGATTCCATCGTAGTCGTCGACGGCGGCAAAGCCGGTCCCGCGGGTGGACCGAAATACGTTGCCTCTGACGAGTGCTGGCTCGGCAAGATCGACAAGAAAGATCCCAACAAAATCGAGTGGAGCAAGCTGCCGCCGCATCCCGGTGCGGCGCGCTTTGCCATCGCTGGTGGCGGCTCGAACCACGGGCATAAGATTCTTTTTTCCGGAGGCACCGCCACTCCTCACGACTACAAAGGCGTGGCCTTTGACGGCAAGCCTACGGAAGGGTCTGCCGTAACGTTCGACTACGACTTGCATCATCACCAGTGGGAAACTATCAGCGAGGACACCTACGATCCCCGCGCCGACAGCCGCGGCATCGCCTTCACGCCTATCGGCCCCCTAGTCCTGGGAGGGATGGCCAAGAATCTAGCCGTCACCGCGCGCGTGAACCAGTTGCCGCAGAAATGAGCTTCTGCGATGGCTGCAGATGGCGCTTGCATTTGTCGTACGCCGTCACTTCGCGGTACAATTTCTGAGATTTATTTGTGGGTCCGTGCACTTCCATCCGAAGGTTGCGCCATGAGAATTACAATGTTTAACCCTCGTTAGTTTCGCCATCCTTTTGAGTCCGCAAGTCGGACGTCTCGTTCTGTCTCTGAGTAATTTTTATCGGCGCATTCGCAAGGTTTTTTCCGGGCGAAGAGCGTGGAAAGCTCGCAGGTATCTATGGAAGCCACAGCCTCGGCTGCGGAGAAAGAACAGCAGCACACATTATGGGCCTCACTGGTGGAAGCCGTTCGCGGCTCGCATCAGGACTACACCACCGGCGGCATGAACCGCGCCATCTTACTGCTTGGCCGTCCCGATGGTGCTGGAGATGGTGCTGGAATCGCTGTTCGGGGTGGTCGACATTTTCTGGGTCGGACGCCTCGGGGCGAACGCCACGGCAACGGTGGGCCTCACCGAGTCGATGCTGAGCCTGATCTTCTCCGTGGCCATGGGCTTGAGCTTGTCGACCACCGCCATGGTGGCGCGGCGCATTGGAGAGAAAAATCCCGAAGGCGCGGCCGTTGCAGGCGTGCAGGCAATCGCTCTCGGGCTGATGGTCTCGGTCGCGATCGGCCTCCCGTGCGGAATATATGCGCCGAACCTGCTGCGCCTGATGGGAGCGTCGCCGGAGATCGTCGCAACCGGCAGCAGCTACACCAGAATCTGCCTGGGCGGAAGTTTTGCAGTACTTCTGCTCTTTCTCAACAACGCTATCTTCCGCGGTGCTGGCGACGCGGCCATTGCCATGCGTCTGCTCTGGGTCTCGAACATCATCAACCTGGTGCTCGATCCCTGCCTGATCTTTGGCTGGGGACCGTTCCCGCGCTTCGGCGTAACCGGCGCGGCTTTGGCAACGCTCATCGGGCGCAGCATCGGCGTGCTCTACCAGTTCTATCGCCTGATGCGCGGCACAGGAGCGTCTCCGCATACTCGCCAGTCAAGTTCGCCTGCAATGGAACGTGCTCTGGCGGCTGATCCGCGTGTCGCTGACCGGAATCCTGCAATTCGCCATCGCCCATACCAGTTGGATCGGTCTGGTGCGCATCGTCAGCATCTTCGGCGCTGCTGCGCTGGCGGGATACACGATTGCGATCCGTATCGTCATCTTCGTAATCCTGCCATCGTGGGGATTGAGCAACGCCGCAGCGACGCTTGTCGGGCAGAATCTCGGCGCGGGCCATCCCGAACGCGCCGAAAAAGCGGTGTGGCGCACAGGACTCTACAACGTGATCTTCCTGGGCACGATCGGAGCTATCTTCATATTCTTCTCCGTACCGATCGTCCGGCTATTCACGCACGATCCAGACGTGGTGCCGCTGGGAGCGGCCTGCCTGCGCATCATCAGCTACGGCAATCTGGGATACGCCTACTTCATGGTGATGATGCAGGCCTTCAATGGCGCGGGCGACACCATCACTCCCACCATCGTGAATTTCTTCGGCTTCTGGTTGTTAGAGATACCGCTGGCATATTGGTTGGCGATACCGCTGCACATGCGTTCGAATGGAGCTTTCTTTGCCATCGCCATCGCTGAGAGTTCAATGGCCGTGGTCAAGCGCAATCCTGTTCAAGCAAGGCCGCTGGAAGAAACAGAAGATCTAGTTCTCAAAAAATCTTGGCATCTCGAAGACGAACCAGGCATCGCCGCACTGACCACTGACCACTGACCACTGACGACTGACCACTGACAACCACTGACCACTGCTACCGCGCCCGCGCCAGCACCAGCGTGATGTCATCCGGCTGCTCGTTGTCGCCGATCCAGTCGTCGACAGCGGAAGTGACCGCCTCGCTGATCTGCAGCAGCGGAGAATGCCGGTTCGCACTTACCAGTTCAATCAGCCGGTCTTCGCCAAATTCGCCAAACTCGTTTTCCGGTTCGGTAACGCCGTCGCTGTATGCCAGAAAGATTTCTCCGGGATGCATTTCCACCGCGCCTTCGTCGTAGGTTACATTTTCAAACAGCCCAACTACCGTCCCTCCAGCTTCCAGCCGCCGCACCGCGCCGTCTTCCCCAATCAAGATGGGCGGCAAGTGTCCGCCGTTGCTGTAGGTCAGCTTGTGGGATCGTCCATCGTAAATTCCCAGGAACAGCGTGGCGTATTTTTCCGGCGGAGTGCTCTCATAGAGCTGGTGGTTGAGCAGACCAAGCAACGCTCCGGGAGAAATCTCGATGCCTTCGGGCCAAGCCGCCATAACCCGGCCCGCACCCGACACCGCGCCCACCGCCACGGGCTCGCGCATCTGCGGCAAGCTCTCCACGCTGTAGGCGCGCACGGCCGAGTGGATGGTCGCCATCAGCAGCGCCGCCGAAATCCCTTTGCCGCTGATATCGCCAACGGCCAGGATCAGCTTGTGGGAACTAGCTGTGAGAAAGTCGTAGTAGTCGCCGCTCACGGTGCGCGCTGGACGGCAGAAGCCATGCACTTCAAGCGATTCCAGCTCCGTAACCTGCCGCGGAAACAGTTGCGCCTGCACTTCCTGCGCAATCGCGAGTTCACCTTCCAAACGCTGCTTTTCCTTCTGCTCCTGAATCAGCTTCTCGATGGACTCCGTCATCGAATTGAACGACAACGAGAGTTGCGCCAGTTGGTCCGTGGACTGGACCGGAATGCGATGGCTGAAGTCGCCGCGATCCACGTTCTTGGTAGCGTCATAAAGCTGCGCCACGGCGCTCGTCACCGTGCGCGTCATACGCGTGCCGATAATCAGGGCGATCAGTTCGATCACCGCGAAGAAAACGAGAATTCCGAGAAGAATATATTCCACACCCCGCACAAACACTCCCAGCGCCGCAAACAGATGGCCGTAGAGCACCGCAGGACGGGTCCGCACCTGCACCAGCAAAGCCCCGCTCGGCTCGTGTTCGCCGGTTTTCCAGTCAAGCACTGACAACGGCGCGAAGAAGGTAACTTCACGATCCATGCTGTTCGCGGCAGCCGGCACCGCTCCCACGGTAAAGGTGGGGCTGGGATGCAAATTCACGGTGGTGCCGTTCTCCTTCTCGCTGATGACAATTCCACCCTTTTTCGTTTCCGTATTCCCCGGCGTGCCGGTTTGCGGTCCAGAGCCCAGCCGTCCGCTTTCGTCTCTCTGCAGGAATCCCTGGTCGTCTAACAGGGTGATCTCGCCCATGTCTGCAGCAATCTTTCCCACTAACTCTTTATCAAAAGGTTCGCTGGTAACAATGGTGAGCGTTTTCGATCCTGCGGAGAGCAGCGTAACCACGCGCAAGTGGAGTCCGTCACGATCGCGCGTGATTTCGCGTAACCCTCCTTTTGCGAAAGCGGGAAGCGCAAGCGGAGGCCCCTTGGATTCATCGCCCAACGACAAAACCCTGTCGCCATGCCAGGCACAGATGCGCCGCCGTCCCCAGGCGGAATCGCTTTTCCTCAGACCGGCCAGCGACTCGGCTGTGGGCTTATCTCCGCGCTCTAGGCGCACCGCCAGTTCGTTGCCGACTGCGGCGTTCACCGCTTCCAGACTGCGCAACTGCGAGTTAATTTCTGAAGTCACTACGAAGACGGCGAACTGCCCGGCGAATCCATAAAGTGTGATGAATGCCATCGCGATCAGCAGCACCGCGGGAATCACGCCGATGAAGACGTAAGTCACGATGAGCCGGTTGCGCAGGCGCCACAGGAGCTTTCGCTTCAGCCAGCGGAAGGCAACAATGGAAAACAATAAGACCGCGTCGACAAGAAGAAACCTGACCCAAAACTCAACGTTGCCCGCCGCTGCGGGCGCGAAAGGTCTCAACACCATTTCAAGAGCGAAAAGCCCGATAGCCGAGGCCAGGGAATAGCAGGCTCCGCGCGCGACCCATCCCTGCGGCCATAAACCGGCCGCCTGCATGCTCGCGCGCATTTGCCAGTAAAGCTTCTTCATGATTTTCGATTCGCCGATTCCCAAGATCAGGCCTGAAAGAGCTAAAGCCCGTACTCGCAAGTCCCGATCTACTAGATCTCTGGATACAGATCGAAAAACGCTTCCAGGCTGGTGCGCAACTGCTTCTCGATCTCTTCTTTGCTGCCTTCGAGCACGTGCATGGTGACGTGCGCTTCCCGTCCGTTGGTGAGCTTCACCGGCGCCTGGCCCACCTCCGCCACGTCTTCTGAGGGCAGCAGTCGCATGCCGTAAACCAGTGTCAGATTCGCCATGGATGAATTCTAATCGAAACCAGTTCTCGGTTCTCAGTTCCCAGTTCTCAGTTAGAACCGGGGTTGCTGAGAGCTGAGAACTGAGAACTGGGTTATCATGCTGCCGTGCTCTCAAAACTAACTTTTTTCCTGGCTGGCTTTCTCTTAACTCTTCCCGCCTTTTCTCAGCAGGCTGCCGAGCCCAGTTCGACCCAGCCTCAGGTGAAGGTCAATTTGCTGAACGTTTGCACGCCGTCGGCGGAGGAGCAGAAGGAAATCGCCGCGGCCCTGGCGCGCGTCCCCAAGCAGCCTTTGTTCGCCCCCGATTTCGAAATCTCTCACGGACTCTCCACGCTGACCGACGCGCCCAACTTTCTTCAACCCGGACAGAGCGCGCAAATGTCCGACGAGCCCTCGGTTGCCCGCTACGTCCGCATTCGCCGCGAATTCGCCGTGCAAGCCTTGTTTGCCAGCGTGCAGTACTCCTTCAGCAACGACGGGAGGAACATGGTCGAGACCCTGGTGCTGCACGTGCGCGAGCCCAAAGACTTGATCCAGGTTTCGATGGAAGACAGCGCTTCAGCGATCGGCAGTCCCGAAAATATGGTCGCGGCCAACACTCCCGCGAGCCGCGTACGTTTGGAGCGCTTCGGAAAATCATCGATCGCTCTGGCCCGCTGCACTGGCTCAGAAAACGGACCTCCGCCCGATCAGAGCGCCTACGAACCCTTATTCCGCAGCGCCTCCGAAGTGCTCGCCAACTATCGGTCTTTGCTCAGCGTCCGCCGCACCGTACCGGCAGAACTGGCGCAGATTCCCGGACCGAAGGCACCCGCGAAACCGAAATCGGCCAGGCCCGCCATTAGGCCGTCTGAAGAAAAGAAATGACGAAGAATTATCTCTGTGTCCTCTTGTGGTGAAGATTTTGTTTTTCTGTTTCTCGAGGGGAGCCTTGCATCGAAATCCGAACTCAGCAATCTAACGGCTAGCAAACCATGAGCGAAACCCGCAATGTAGTCATCATCGGTTCCGGTTGCGCCGGACACACCGCCGCGCTGTACGCGGCACGCGCCAATCTGAAGCCGCTCGTGGTCGAAGGCCACGAGCCCGGTGGCCAGCTTTCTCTCACCACGCTGGTGGAAAATTTTCCCGGCTTCCCCGAAGGAATCATGGGACCGCAACTGGTCGAGAACATGCGTAAGCAGGCGGAGCGTTTCGGGGCCGAATACCGCACGGCGCATCTCACCAGCGCAGACCTCAGCAAGCGCCCGTTCCTGCTGCATCTGGGAGTGCATCAGGTTCACACGCAGGCGCTCATCATCGCCAGCGGCGCTTCCGCCCGCTGGCTGGGCCTGCCCAACGAGCAGAAACTTATCGGCCACGGCGTTTCTTCCTGCGCCACGTGCGACGGCTTCTTTTTCTCAGGAAAAGAAATCGTGGTCATCGGCGGCGGCGATTCCGCCATGGAGGAAGCGACCTTCCTCACTCGCTTCGCCACCAAGGTCACGCTAATTCATCGCCGTGGCAGCTTTCGCGCTTCCAAGATCATGCTGGAACGAGCGCGAAAAAACCCAAAGATCCAGTTCCTCACCGACACAGTCGTGGAAGATGTCTACGATCACGCCAAACAGGAAGTCACCGGCCTAAAGCTGCGCAACGTCAAGACCGGCAAGGTCTGGGACTTTCCGACCAGCGCCCTGTTTCTCGGCATCGGGCACGAACCCAACGCGAAGATATTCGCCGGCCAACTCGACACCGATGCCGACGGCTATCTCAAGACGCACAACTATGTGCACACGCGCGTCCATGGGGTTTACGCCTGTGGCGATGTGCAGGACCGACGATACCGACAGGCCATCACCGCCGCCGGAACCGGCTGCATGGCTGCCATTGAGGTCGAAAAGTTCCTGGAAGATCAAGGAACCTGAGCGGAGGGGTCAGGCAAGTATACCCCGGCCCGGGGGCCGGGGTGGTCTTCGCTAGAGCGAGAGGACCTTGCAGAAAAAGGCTATTTCGGTGCGTCAGCGGGCGCGGCAGCCTTCTTGTCGGCTTTCGGCTTCTTCTCAGCCTTGGGCTTCTTCTCAGCCTTGGGCTTTTTAGCCTTCTTCGTGTCTGATTTCTTGTCGGTGCTGGCATCGCCGCCTGCCGCTTGGGCAAAGGACGCAGACGTCAGCGAAAGGGTCAGCGCGATCGCGAATAACACTGTTAACAGCTTCTTCATGGTCCTACACGCTCCTTAGAAGATTGGGGTTCGAGTCTACCGGACGCACTGGCCGCTGGACGTACATAGCAGAAGATTGTCCCGTATGGGGAAAAGTATAGCCCAAATTGGGCCTGAAACTCAAGTATAAAACTAGGCATTGTCGGGGAAGGCCGTTTTGGGATTCCAGCAATGGCGCGGGCCACGACGCATTCCACGCTGCTATAGAGCTATGCCAGCGGCGAATCGCTCATGCGGAAACGCGTGCGGACGTGCTCAGAAATGAGTTCGATCGCCGGCCGGTTGGCCACCGGATCGCTCTGGGCCAGATACTTCATGGCCTCCACCAGCAGACGCTGGCCATCGACGTATCTAGGGTCGGAAGTGCGCTCTCGGCTCCTCGGACGGCCCAATTTGGGCGGGACTGGAATCGTAAAGACTTTGGCCATGGATGAACTCAAATGAAATCCTAGGGCAGTATAGCGCCCGACGTTGTTTTTTCATCCTACATTCTTATCTTTAGATTCAATCACTTACCCCCGAGGCGAGACAAATTGCGTCTTCTTCGTGGTTTTCAACTGAAACACGTCATTGCCGATCTTTGCGGGCACCCGTACCGCCGAATACTTCGCCAGGCGATAATCGCCCTGGCCTTGCATGAACTGCTGTTGCACCGAGATGCCGCGGCTCAAGTCAATCCACAAGAACGCCTTTGAGAAGTAGTTGCGCACTTTTTCGCTCTTGGGAATTAGTTGCAATTTTGCGGTCGGAATGTTGGCGATGTTTTCCTCGCCCAGGTAAGTGACCTCGTAGGTATTCTTCAAATCCTGCCCGCTGCCCCCGAAACCCAGCACCAAGTAGCTTTCCATCTCGCCGCGGTTGCTGCCCGCCGAGAACACCAAGACCTGCTCGATCTTCGGCTGGTAGATCTGAAGCTTGCCGTCTTTATAGAGCACGAACTTCACCGCCGGTTCTTTAATCTCCGCCATCATTTCTATTTCGTTTGCCGTCCGGCGGTAGTAGACGGTGCCCTTCTGAATGTCGGTGTCGTCCACGACTTTTTGATACTGGTCCCATTCGAAATCGGCCTGGGCGCTGCGGAAAGTGGCCGCGGCGTCGTCCATTTTTTTTAGCACGCCTTCGAGAGTGGGAGCTTCCTGCGGCTGCAAGAGCAGACTCAAGGCCAGAAACAACATCTTCATGGAGATCATCATGGCCTGCCGTCTTGGCGCCTCTTAATATGCGATTGTTCCCACTAAGGTCCGGCTCACTATTTTCGTTTCACCCACACGCGGTAACCCTGCACCTGCCTCGCGCTATCGCGCAAAGGCTCGTAGTTCACGATCATGACGTCGCCGGAAATCGGTTGAATCATACGCAATAGCTGAGTCCGCAACGACTCGTTGTCTCCCGGCGTAATCGCGCTGGCCGAAACCTGGTAAACCAGGCCGCCCTGCCCATCGGGCGTGACCACTACATCCGTCAGATGCGGATCGTGGGGCACCGGTTTGTCGTTGAAGTTGATCACGCGGGGCGAGAAGAAGACAAAGATGAGGATCAGCGTAACCATGATGTCGTAGTGCAGCGTGCCCCGCTCATGCTGCCACAAGATGTAGCTTCGAATTGTTCCCCAGACGCCCTTCATCGGTAGGGAAGGCGCGCCCGTGGCCGTCGTACTGATCTCCACACTTTGCAAGTCTAGTGACCGATTCCTTTCTTGGCAATGGCAACGTAGCTCTTGGCTGCTTACCTCTTGGCCTTTGGCTCTTGGCCTTTGTCTAAAAGCCAAAAGCTAATGGCTAAAGGCTTCTTTTCGTAATCCGTTCGGCGCCCACATAAGGCCGCAGCGCCTCGGGAATCACCACGCTGCCGTCGGCCTGCTGATAGTTCTCGACAATCGCCACCCAGGTCCGCCCGACAGCCAGCCCGCTTCCGTTCAGCGTATGCACGAAGTCGATCTTCGGCTTAGTGCCTGGAGAAAGCTGCCGCTTGCTTCCGTCGGCATTAATCACGTACCGGTCTGTCTGCACGTCCACGATAACGGATATTCGCCCGCCGCGCCTGATACGACTCAAAATTTGAGCACGACGAAATTTCGCGGATATAACTGCTGCCCTGGCAGCCAAACCTCAATGTCATAGGTCTTGGCGGAAGCCGCGCTCATGTCGCCCGTGCACAGGGTGACCACGCGGTAATGCAGACGAAGCTTCTGCAGCACTTCCTCGGCATCGCGCGTGAGCTTCTCGTGCTCTTCGTACGAATTCTCCGGCCGGGTAAACTTCACCAGTTCCACCTTCTGAAACTGATGCTGCCGGATGATGCCACGCATGTCTTTTCCGTACGATCCCGCTTCGCTGCGAAAGCACGGCGTGTATGCCGTGAGTGAGATCGGCAGACTCGCTGCGTCGAGAATTTCATCGCGGTAAAGATTCGTGACCGGCACCTCCGCCGTGGGAATCAGCCAGAGATCTTTTTCGCCGTGAGGAACACGAAACGAATCGGACGCAAACTTGGGCAGTTGTCCCGTGCCATACATCGACTCGGAGTTTACCAGGAATGGAGGCAAAACTTCGGTATACCCATGCTCGCGCGTGTGCAGATCGAGCATGAAGTTCGCCAGACCACGCTCGAGCTTCGCGCCCAGATCCCAGTAAACGGCGAAGCGCGCGCCGGTAAGCTTAGCCGCGCGCTCGAGATCGAGTACGCCGAGTTCCGCGCCCAGATCCCAATGCGGCTTGGGAGCGAAGTCGAACTGCGCAGGCGCGCCCCAGCGGCGGACTTCAACATTCTCCTCCGCGCTGTGGCCTACCGGAACGCTCGCATGCGGCATGTTGGGAATTCCCGCGAGAATGTCCCGCAGCCGGGCATCCAAGTCGGCGGCAATTTTTTCCCGCGTCTGAATCTGTTCGCGCAGGTCTTTCGTCTCGGCGATGGCCGCGCTTGCATCCTGACCGCTCTTTTTCAGTTTGTTGATGTCTTCCGAGGCCTTATTCCGCCGTGACTTCATGGTTTCGGCTTCGGTGATGGCCTGCCGTCGCTGGGTATCCACCTCGCGGAAATCCTTCAGCACGGTAGCCGGATCGGCGCCGCGCTGGCGCAACATTTCCTCCACCCGGGGCAGATTGTCGCGAACAAAGCTCAGATCAAGCATGGGGACTAACTACTTTATCGGAAACCGGGCGGAGAATGCACGCCCGCCACGCTCGGATGGCAGCGCAGTTTGAAATCCGGCTCCTTACTTTTAGAGGGCGTCATCCCGAAACCCGGCGCATTTTCAGCCGGGTGAGAGCCCTGAGCGAAGCCGAAGGGGATCTCCCGTAGACAAAGTCATGGGCGTGAGGGAGATCCTTCGCTCCGCCTGAAAAGCGGCTACGCTCAGGATGACAACACCAAAAGAAATTCAAGCTGAGCCCCTGCCGAGCGCGGATAGGTTGGTGATTCCGGCCCCTTGCCTCTCGATTTACTTCGCCGCCGCCAGCGACTTCAAATAAGCCACAATGGCTTCCGCATCCTGCAGATTGAAGCGATATTGCGGCATTGGCGGACGTGCCGGCAATCCATTAGAGGCGATGCCGGTCATCAGAAACTTAATGGCCGCATCTTTCTCCCAGCCGGGCAGCCCGGCGATCGAAGGCGATTTGTCCGCCCACACACATGGGGATGGTCGGCTTAAAAGCCAGCGTCGCCCCCTGCAGCCACTGCTCTTTAATCGGTTCTCCCTTTTCGCTGAACGGCGTGTGGCAGTCGCCGCACTTGCCGGTGTCTTCAACCAGATACTTTCCGCGGGCCACCAAGATGGCGGAAGCAGTTTTCTTCTGCGGCGTTTGACTAACCAGCACAGGCACAAGCAATAGAGCGGTCGCAGCTATAGCGGCAATCATACTTCGCATAGAGACCCTCTAAGTTGAGATTGATTTTACGACGCGAAATCTTACACTGCTGAGGAAGCGTTGTCGATCTTCAATCAGACGGCGAATCAGACGGCGAATCAGGCGGCTTTCGCCGAGCCCTCCCGCCTGTGTAAACTAAGTCCGCGATGAAATTCTTCCCCCGCTTCATTTTCATTGCTGGGCGCCGGTGTCTTGCGCTGGCGGTCGCCGCTGCGCTGATTCTGGCGTCGATCCCACTCAGCTTCGCCTCTGCCTATAACGCCCATCCCAAGCTGATTGTGGTGATTGTCATCGACCAGTTTCGCGGCGACTACCTGGAGCGCTATCGAAACCAGTTCGGCGAAGGCGGATTCCGCCTTTTCCTCGATCACGGCGCCAACTTCACCGACTGCAACTACGACTACGCCAACACCCGCACCGCTCCCGGTCACGCCACGCTCTTCACGGGCGCCTACAGCAACGGCCACGGCATCGTGGCGAACGAGTGGTGGGAGCCGAAGAAACGAAAAATGGTCACCTCGGTCGAGGACGACGACGTCAAGCTAGTAGGCATTGGCCCTGATCAAACGAAAGGGGATCAAACTAAAGGCGATCAAACTAAAGGAGATCAAACTAGCGGCAAAGCTGGCGCGTCCCCTCACAACCTGCTGGCCGACACGCTCGGCGACGAACTCAAACTTGCAACTCAAGGCGTGTCGCGAGTCTTTAGCCTGTCCTTGAAAGACCGCGCCGCCATCCTGCCCGGCGGCTTCGCAGCCGATGCCGCTTACTGGATCGACCCGAAAAGCGGTGCCTGGATTACTTCCACCTACTATCGCCCCGACCTGCCTCAGTGGGCGCAGGACTTCAACGCTGCAATCGGGCGGCGAAATACTGGGATCGCGATTGGGAGGCCAACGGAGAACTCTTCCGCTCAACCAAGCATCGCAAGGGCAAAGACGGTTCCGACGCAGGTTTTTACGAGGTGGTCGGCTCCACGCCGTTCGCGAATGAGTACGAATTCGAATTCGCCAAGGAGTTAGCCGTTTACGAGAATCTCGGCGCGGGGCAGGCCACCGACTTGCTCGCCATCAGCCTTTCGCCCAACGATATTCTCGGCCACCAGGTCGGGCCCGATTCGCCGGAAATGGGTGCCATGGCGCTCGCGCTCGATCATGAACTCGCCGACTTCTTCAACTTTCTCGGCCACCGGGTGGGTCTCGCAAACATGTGGATCGCGCTCTCGGCCGATCACGGGATTTCCGCCCTGCCCGACGCCGCGAAGAAGCTCCGCATCCCCGCCGCGAATCTGGATGCGGGCAAGATCGAAGGGCGGATCAACAGCGCTTTAGCCGCAAAGTTTTCCCCAGGTCACGCCGCCTCCTACATCAAACTCGACTACCCAGTCGCTTGGCTCGACCAGGACGCATTCATCGCAGTTCACATGAAAGAGCACGACGCGGAAACCGCCGTAGGCGAAGCGATGAAGCAGGTCGGGCTGCGCGAGTACTACACCAAGTCACAACTCGCAGAAGGCGAAGTCCCTGCCAGCGCTCTCGGCAAGAGGTTCCTGAACAGCTACTCACCGGAAGGCGGCTGGTACGTGCTGGGAGTGCCCGAAATCTACACAGTAGGTTCGTCCAAGGGCACCGACCACGCCTCGCCCTACACCTACGATACGCACGTGCCCCTCGCTTTCTACGGGCTACCCTTTCGTCCGGGAACCTACCGCACTCACGCCGAACCGGTAGATTTGGCGGCCACGTTGGCCTCGCTGCTCGGCATCAACGCTCCCACCCACGCGGTGGGGCGCGTGCTCACCGAAGCGCTTGCTCCTCCGCATCACGCAGAAGACCCAGCTGAGTTTCCCCGTGAAGGAGCGCCAAAGTGACCTCCTCCTCCAACGGCGGCAAGTCTCCCTTGGATCTAAGCGTGACCTTCGCCGGCATTCAACTCAAGAACCCCATCATCGCCGCCAGCGGGACCTTCGGCTACGGGGTCGAGTTTGAGGATGTCGTCCACCTCGACAAGCTCGGTGGATTTATCGTCAAAGGGCTTTCGCGCGAGCCTATGACCGGCAACCCGCCGCCGCGCTTGTGGGAAACCGCTGCCGGCATGCTTAACGCGATCGGACTGCAGAACATCGGCGCGGCGGCGTTTCTCGCGGAGAAGCTGCCCAGACTCCAGCAGATGAAGAACATCGTTGTTTTCGCCAACATCTTCGGCTATACCCGCGAGGACTACGAAAGAACCATCGAGATTCTCAATGACGGCGAAGGCATCGCCGCCTACGAACTCAACGTTTCCTGCCCCAACACAGCCGAGGGCGGACTGCAATTCGGCACCGATCCGCGCTTGCTCGACGAGGTGGTGACCAAGGCGAAGCGCGCGGCCCGGCGGCCGCTGATCGTCAAGCTTTCTCCGAATGTGACCAGCATCGCGCAGATGGCGCACATCGCGCAGGAAGCGGGCGCCGACGCCATCTCGCTGGTCAACACTTTCACCGCGCTGGCTATCGACGCCGACACGCGCAAGCCCCGCATCGCCAACGTCACCGCCGGACTCTCCGGTCCGGCCATCAAGCCCATAGCCCTGCGCATGGTCTACGACGCCGCGCATGCCGTGAGCATTCCAGTGATCGGCATGGGAGGCATCTCCACCGCGGCCGATGTAGCGGAATTCATGCTCGCGGGCGCCACCGCCGTGCAGATCGGCACCGCCAGCTATTGGGATCCCTGCGCCACCGAGAAGATCGCGGATGAACTGCAGCGCTGGTGCCAGGACCGCGGCGTCACCCGCTTGGCAGAGCTAATCGGCGGCATGATCTTGGAATAAGCGCTGTTGCAAAGGCGGGCTTCAGCCGCGCCGCAAAAGCCCACAAAATCAGCAGCCCCTACCGCCAGGCTCCCATGATCGCTCCCATCGCCAAATAGCAAACCAACTGATAGCCCGTATTGATCGCGTAAAGCTTAGCCGGCTGCCGGCTAAAGAGAGCATTCGTCAAGCTGCACCGTGGTCACGAATCCCAGCCACACCGCCAGCCCCACTTTCATCCCATACAACGGTGTGTTGATGGTCGCCACCGCAATTATTTTCCCCAGCACCGCCGCTGAAGCAACGCTGGCCACCAGCGACAGCATGTAAGAAGGCCCGGCGCTCTTCTGCATTTCGGCGAGCTTTGCCTTATCATCCGGGTCGTACCCCATCAAAACTGTCCACGGACGAGCAAACAGCACTGGCGAGTACCACACAAATCCAACCACCATAGTCGCCAGCGCACTTACCAAAACTGCCCACAGGTTCACACCCATGAAATGCATTGCGAATACCTCCGTCGCTCACTGAGGATCGGGCAACTTCAGCCCGTTACGAATGCAGGGATGCCGGATGAAGAAAAGATGAGGCTGGAACAAACAAGATGTCTGCGACCCAAGACCTGCGACCTAAGACCTGACTTATCAACGCCCGTGAGTGTACCAGATCGACCCCGGAGACTTATAGTTCCGTCCTTCGCCCCACACCACGTGCGTGCTCCCGAGGTTATCGATGGCGATCGAGAAATAATCGCCGAAAGGAAAGCGGAATCCGTCGGGCCGCACATAGTCGTAGCTCCGGTCAAAGCCCCGCGCCCCGCCCGAGAGTTGATTCTCGCCCGACCATGTCGCCCCGCCGTTGCTCGAACTGCGCTGAAAGACATTCCACAGAGGCTGGTTCGCCAGAGTTTGGTGGCGCGTGTCCATCCAGGCGATGCGCACGTCTCCGGCAGCGCCCGCGGTAATCGCCGGAAAACAGTGTTCCACCTGATCGTCCGCGTTCGAAACATCCGCCTTCGATGACCAACTCGCCCCGCCCGTGGTGGATGACGAAAAGTACATGCGCTCAGGTCCGCCGTGTGCGCCGCCCGCATTCCACAGCGCGTAGACCGTTCCAGCCGTGTCCGACGCCAGCGTAATCTGCGCGCCCAGGTATTCCGCCTCGCATCCCTGCGCTACGCATCCCGGCGGCGCGCTCGAAACGTCCAGCAGAGCCGTGTTCCAGCTCCGTCCAGCATCCGCTGACCGGCTCACATAAACGCTCACCGGCCGCATGCTGAGTTCCCGGCGCGCGTAGGCCGTCCACGCAAAATAGACATCGCCCCCCGGACCGACTGTCGCACCCCCGGCCAGCGACCATCCCGGCTCCGCGCTCGGATTCACGGTCACAGTAGAAAAGTTCTGGGCATAATCACGCGAAGCCGCCACCACCAGGTTCTGCTCGCGGTTGAATCCCACGTAGACATCTGCGCCGTGCACGGCAAGCACAGGCTTGTCCGCGTCGCGGTCACGCGAGTGCTCCGCAATCGCGAGGTACCAACTGGCTCCAAAATCCTGCGACCGCGCCACCATCACATCACGCTTGTTGTTCTGTAACCACGAGGCGTACACCGTCTGCCGGTCTACCGGATCAACCACAATCTGCGGATCAAACTGCCCCGTCGACGACGGAACCAGCGCATGGGGCGTCTGCCACGATAGCCCATTGTCATTGCTGACCAGCAGCGCCATCGTAGGCGCTATGCAGGTCGGACACTCAGTGATCGCGCCGTATTGAGGAAAGAGAATATAGATGTGTCCGCGCCCGTCCGCCGCCATCGCCGGCTCCCACTGATCCCCAGTAGTGTAGCCGACGCGTTGTTGCGGAGTGAAGTTCGGAACAGCCAGCGCCGCCTGCGCGGTTGCCAGCGCCCATAGCAGGCACACGGCAAACTTCGACACACTTCGGGCGCGGCTGGATCCTGAAACCACAGGCTTCTCCTGGGACACCGACTACGAACAAACGTTGGACGCAACTCTACCGTGAAAGTTACATACCGTCAATTGCCCGAAAAGGCCACTGTGTAGCGCCGCCGGCCTGCGGGGAGAGCCGCCCTTCGCTACCCTGAGTCTCGAAGGGTCCGTCGAGCTCAGCTCGACCTCTACTTCAGGGCCGGCAGGTTTTCCCGGGCGTGACTTTCTGGCGATTTCGTCATCTAATAAGGGCAGTCCCAGGCAGGGGTCTACGAGGAGCAAATCTTAAGATGGAAAAAGCCACATTCGCAGCAGGATGTTTCTGGGGTGTCGAAGCAACTTTCCGGGCGCTGCCCGGCATAGTCTCGACGTGTGTAGGCTACACCGGCGGAAAGACCGACAATCCCACCTATAAAGAAGTCTGCACCGACCGCACCGGCCACGCCGAGGGGGTCGAGGTGGAATTCGATCCCGCCAAGGTTAGTTACACCGACCTGCTGAACGTTTTCTGGGAGAACCACGACCCCACACAGGTCAACCGCCAGGGCCCGGACTGGGGCACGCAGTACCGCACGGCCATCTTCTACCACACGCCGGAACAGAAGGCCGAGGCCGAAGCCTCAAAGCAAGCGCTCGAGAAAGCGCACCGTTACTCCAAACCGATTGCCACGCAGATCGTCCCCGCGGTAACGTTCTACCCCGCCGAGGACTACCACCAGCAATATCTGGAGAAGCGCGGATTGGCCAGTTGCCACATCAAGGCGTAACAGGACGATGGTTTTGGTTGGCGCAGAGCCACCAGGCCAATCCACCCAAGTCGATATTCGATTGGATGGTTGTCTAACACCGGCATAGAATGTTTCGAGCGCTGAATGCCGGGCTTGGATGCTGCAGGCACTACTCCATTAACAAGGAATGGATGCTGTCTGGCACAGCCCAGCGCATCTATCGCATTGCAGCGGGTCTATCCTTGGTGTTGTTTTTCATGTTGATGGCATTGCGCTTGGGGGGTAGCGATTCCAATGCTTTTTTTCCGCGTCGTGAAACTGCTTCGTGCATCGCTGGTGTACTCCGGAACTGCGCCCACAATGGTCTGCAATGAGAGTCCTTCTTGTTCGGCTTCGATAGCTCCTCTGCGTCGAAAAAGGCGTTCTGGTTTTGTGTGATGCTGTTCCCGCCGCTCGGGCCCGCTCTCTACTGTCTTCATGCGTCTATTTGCGCTCGGCCGTGCTTAAAGCATCAGCATCGGGTCGTTACGTAGGATCGCAAGACTATACGGCCTGAGCTGCTAGTGGTCGTGATCTTCCGCGTTCACTCCCGGCCTCACCCGCAGAAAAACCTGAAACGACACCGGACGATCCCCATACGCCGCATTCAAAGCCGCAGGCTTCGAGTAAAACGTCACATCCGCCCCCATCCCCAGTTGCCACGCGGAGTTCTGCACTAGATCGCGCACCCCGCCGAAAGTGTAGGCCCCAATGCGGTAAGCCGGATGCACCGCCGCCTGCGGAAACAATTCGTCCTTGTCGACCAGCTCCAGCCGCGTAAAAGCATAATCACGCCGCATAAAGTTCAGCGTGGATTCCAGCCCGTATCCGTTGAGATTGGCCCCGGTGGCGATCTTGTGCACGCGTCCCCACACCAGTGAAGTCGCCCAATTCCCCGCAGCCAGAGGCTTGTCATATTCCACCGAAGCGGTCTGCCGCCACTGGCTCCCCGGTTCCAGCGCTTCCGGATGCTCCAGCCGCCCAATGCTGTACTGCGCCGTCCAGTCGCGCGTGGGGGCAACGCTCACCCGCCCGGAATACGAATCCCATGCAGCGACTTGAATGCTCCAGCGCTCCTCATTGGGTTCGCGCCCGTTGAATGCCGACGCCTCAAGCTTCACCCGGTCGATCACAAATCCGGTAGGTGATCACGCCGAAGCTGGTGTGCGTCGAATCCTGTAAATGATGGCTGAGCGGCGCCAGCGGCAGCTCCGAAGCGGACGCGCGGTGAATGTAGGTCACAGGCCCCAGCGCAGGCTCCGCCGACGGCCCGCCATACAGTTCCCACGAAACTTTCTCCGAGAGCGGCAGCAGGTAAAGCGCCGAGAGTTCCGCAAACACATTATGCGGATGCTGGTGGTCAACCAGCGGCTCGTTGTGGTAAGTCTCCCCCGTCTGAAATAGCTCCGGAAATCCAGGATGCGGCGAGGTCAGCGATTCCGCCGAGAACATCTGCCGCAACAGAATCGTTCCCCGACCCAACTGGTGCTGCTCCATCAGCATCCCCACGTTCACCGACTCGGCTTTGCCCGCGCCGCGCGGCCCGCCTTGCCGGTTGTAATCGGCGAAGATCGTACCGTGCGCCATCAGCTCCCATCCGCCGCGCATCACACATCCACTCGTTCCCCGGCACAGAGGCGGGCTGCCACCCCGTCCCCGACCCGGCATGCGGCGAGGGCAACTGCGCAGCGGCATGATCTTCCATCGGCATCGGCATCTGCATCCCGCTCATAGACGAATCCTGCGCCGAAGCCAGAGACAACAACGCCCCGACTAGGACTAAATAGACGACCATCGATCTCAAGGCGGCTCTGGCCACGAAAAACCTCGTTCTTCCGATAGACTTGCTTACGATAAAGACTTGCAGCCATATCTCAGGCCGGGCAGTGACGTGGAAGAGCGGCGCTTCAGCGCCGCGTAAAGCCCACAATCGAAAAGGGCCTTGGCCCCGGTGGTCGCATTTTGTGTTGGGCGGCCGCAGCCTTTAGGACGCGGGTCCGACGAACGCGTGCGACACAAGAATTGATCGAGAGAGAGAGTCGGAGATCAGATTCTGAGAATCGAGAATCCCGGGAGGACTGCCGGAAGGCGCAAGACACATCGTAGACAGATCACTGTGGCCCATAACTGGAAGCGGATAGACTGCGTCATCCAGCGATTGCACCGCTGGGTGCGGTAAGAAAACAGCAGTCGTCAAAGCGGAAGCATGACGGCCGGCGCAGCACCGGTAGTCGGCAGGCTGCGGCTGGGATGGGATTTGGGAATGACACCGAGCGGAATGTGAAGGCGCTACTGAAGCCGACAAGAAGCCCGTCATCCACGCGCCGGCGGCAACCATCGCGCTCAACAGCGACGATCGCGATCATGCGTGAGAAAGCCTGAGCCACAACTATGTCCCTGTAATCTTCATGCGCAGTTCTTCCGGCAGGCGTTCCCGAATCTCCTGCGGCAGCCGGTCGTGCACGCGCCGCGCGCCTTCCTTTGCCGCATCCAGCACCGTAACCGGCGCGGGCGTGGCCACCGCCACGACCAGCCAGATCAGCGCGGAGAGAGCAAAGCCCCCGAGCGCCGCAATCTCCAGCCAGAACGCGTGCCGCGGCCCAAAGTGCCGGATCACTCCAAAGGCCAGCAGAAACACCCCGCCCGAAACCGAAGCCAGCGCGATCAGGCCCACGTCAATGATGCGGTGCATTTTCTGACGGCTGCGGCAGCGTTCGCATCCCGCAAAATGGTTTTCGTAGTCGCCGCGCATCTCCGCCGCCAGGCCGGAAATGTCATATCTCCAGCCCGCCAGAATCTTGCCCACAATCGGATCGATGCACTGCTGACTCATAGGAAGCAAAGAAGTCCGGGTCTTAGGTCATAGGTCATAGGTCATGGGATAATTCCTAAGACCTATGACCTGAGACCTGACACCCGTCTTCCTACAGCCGGATCGGCGCCAAAACCTCCGACTGCACCGCCACCAGCACCTGGCTTTGAAAAAGACGGTTCTGAAACAATCCGCCCCGCTCCGCCAGCGCCCGTTCCGCTTCTCTGCGCGCTATTTCTGGATGATTGTTCTGTTCAGAGAGATGCGCCAGCACCACAAACGCTGCATTATTATCATAGTCGTTAACGAAGAAATCCGCGAGTTTCGCGTTCGACAGGTGCCCCACGTTGCTCGCCACCCGCTGCTTGACCGCCCACGGATACGACCCGCCGCGCAGCATCTCCACATCGTGATTGGACTCCATGATCAGAATGTCGGAGCCGCGCAGGTGGTCGCGGACATTCACCGGCAGGTAACCAAGATCGGTAGCCACGCTTACCTTCGCGCCCTCCACGCGGAACGTGAACCCCACCGGATCGGCCGCGTCGTGCGGGATGGTGAAAGGCTTCACCTCAATATCGCCAACCTGAAAACGATGCCCCGACTCGAAGCGTTCGAGCTTCTCCAGTTGAGGCCGCTCGCCGTTCACCGTGCGCATGGCCCGCGCCCAGGCCGCGTGCGTAGCCCCCGTCATGAAAACCGGGATGCGCAGCTTCTTCGCCAAAGTCGCTAACCCATAAACGTGATCGGAATGTTCGTGGGTAATAAGAATCGCCGAAAGCGACGACGGATCCTCGCCCAGAAACTTAAGGCGTTTGAAGGTCTCGCGGCAGGAGATGCCGGCATCCACCAGAATCCGGGTGCGCGCGCTCGCCACCAACGCGCAATTCCCCCGGCTCCCGCTGGCCAGCATCGAAACCATGACACACATGCCAGAAAGCATACGCGCCTCCCCTGTGGATTGCGAGTAACTATTTAGTTATCCGATACCTTGGGGTAGACCCGGCCTCCGGCTTCCGGGCGTCCGGGCGTCAGATCAGGAACTGGAAAGAAGAACCGACCACTGACCACTGACCACTGCTACACCGGCACTGCCACATTCTCCACCATCTCGCGCAGCACCTGATCGGCTTGCTCGGATTTTTTCAGCGTCGAAGCATAGCCGCCGTTGACGACGACTCGATGGGCGAAGACCGGAACCGCCAGCGTCTTGAAATCCTGCGGAGTGCAGAAGCTGCGGCCGTCGAGAAACGCCATAGCCTGCGCCGCGCGATACAGCGCCTGCGCTCCGCGTGGCGAAACTCCCAGCGACAGATACTCTGACTCTCGCGTCCGGCTCACGATTTCAAGCGCGTAGGTCACCAGCGATTCATCCACGCGAATCAGCTTGACGGCTTCCTGCATCTCAAGCACGTCTCCGCCCGTAAGCACCGGGCGGACATCCTGCAAGAGCCCCGCGCCCGCTTCCGAGCGCAGAATCTCGCGCTCCGCCGCCGCCTCGGGATAGCCCATGCGCACCCGCATCAGAAAGCGGTCAAGCTGCGACTCCGGCAGAGGATAAGTCCCATGATGCTCCACCGGATTCTGCGTGGCAATCACCAGAAACGGCTGCGGCAGTTCGTAAGAGTGCGCGTCCACTGTGACCTGGCCTTCGTTCATCGCTTCAAGCAGCGCCGACTGCGTCTTCGGCGTCGTCCGGTTGATCTCGTCGGCCAGCAGCACGTTGGTAAACACAGGGCCGCGCTTAAACTCAAACTCCTGCTCCATCGCGGAGTAGACCGAGATCCCCAGCACATCGGAGGGCAGCATGTCGCTGGTGAACTGCACGCGCTGAAAGGTGCAATCGATCGCTCGCGCCAGGGCTTGTCCCAGAGTAGTCTTGCCGACTCCCGGGACGCCTTCGATCAGCAGATGTCCGCGGGCAAAAATGCTGACCAGCGCGAGGCGCACCACATCGTCCTTCCCGCGAATGACGCGGCGCAGCGCTCGTTCCAGCTCGATGGCCTTGTGGGAAACAGCGATGGCAGTCTCAGGCGACATTGTATGGATCTTACTATCTGGCAACGCGGCGGCGGAGTTACCGATGTCATAGAGCTTCTAGCTACTAGCTTCTAGCTACTCCCCGAAATGTTTGTCATCCCGAGCGCAGCGACGGATCCTGGTTTTCGCGCCACCACGAAACAGAACGCGAGCACGACTCGAGTCTTGCGAGGAGCTAGAAGCTAGAGCTAGAAGCTGAGTTCTTACTGCATGAACTCCGCCGGGCGTCCCGTGAGCCGTTCGATTCGCTTGGCAATCGGGGGGTGGGTCGAGAACAGGTTGCCGAAGTTTATCCCCAGCAGCGGCTGGATGATGAACAGATGCGCGGTCGACGGGCGTGGCCTGCATGGGCACGCGGCGCGAGTAGGCGTCGAGCTTCTGCAACGCGCTGGCCAGAGCATAGGGATTGCCGGTGTAGTGCGCGCCGGTGGCGTCGGCCTGATACTCGCGCGAGCGCGATACGGCAAGCTGAATTAGGCTGGCGGCGATCGGCGCGACGATCAGCATGAACAGCGCGGAGAGGCCTCCGCCGCGCCGGTCGCGGTCGCCGCCGCCCATGCCGCCGAAGATCATGGCAAAGCGTCCCATGCTGGCCAGCATGGTGATCGCGCCCGCGATGGTTGCCGCCACTGAACTGATCAGGATGTCGCGGTTGCCTACGTGCCCGAGTTCGTGCGCCAGTACGCCTTCAAGTTCTTCATCATTCAATAAACCCAAGATCCCATGAGTCACGGCTACTGACGCGTGTTTCGGGTTGCGGCCCGTGGCAAAGGCGTTCGGCGATTCGGTTGGGATCACATAAATTTTCGGCATGGGCAGGCCAATCTTTTGCGTGAGCCGCTCGACGATCTCGTAGGCGCGCGGCAGTTGCTCGCGCGTGACCGGCTGCGCGCGGTACATGGCCAGCGCGATCTTGTCGGAGAAAAAGTAGGAGACGAAGTTCATCACGGCGGCGAAGGCGAGCGCCAGCAGCATCCCATTCTCGCCGCCAAAGTAGCGGCCAAAGAACATCAGCAGCAGCGTCAGCGCGGTCAGCAGGAACGCAGTCTTGAAAGTGTTTCCCATATATTACACAGTTGGTCTCACCCATTGGATGTTATGCCCGGCGGGGAGATGCAGGGGCCAGAAACGCGCTGAATGTTCCAACCGGAACATTTCACTTTGCAGAAAATTATCGGCGTAAGTCGTTGATTCTTCGTGAGGGCTCTTGGGAGGATCAATGGATTCATGGGGTTAGCCTGTGGAAGAAATGTCTACTTTCGAGGGGGTCGAATGTCTACTTAAGTAGACTTGACAGGCGGCCGGCGTACTTTTTATGGTACGCCCTCAGAGAGGGTGATCGAGGCGGGGTGGCCCGGGCTTTTGATCTTGCTTGCCACGAGCAACACCGTGGGTGCTCCGTCCTTCGCGCACTCTGCGAAGGGCGGGAGTCGGAATACCGGCGCCAGGCGGGGTTTGATCACACAGCCACGTAACAATCAAACAACACGGGCAGCGTCACCGCCCACCCCTTCGACAAGTCAGGGCAGGCTCTTGCAAAAAGCGCAAGGATGGGGCACCCTCTGTGAAATGGTGCCGACAAACATCGTCAAAGGTGGGCCACCCTCCAAGGCCAAACGCACGGTGACACAGACACTAGTTCGTGCACATAGTAGGGCAACGATGGACGCAGTTCGGTTGGCCCTCCTTCTACTGTGCGGAGCTCTATACGCCAGCGGACAAGCGCTGAAACGATTGGCCGTAACCGACACGCTGACGATACCAGGACAACACTACCAGGACGGTGGCATGGCCGTCAGAATTCCGGTTAAGTGCTCGCCCGGTGGAGAGTTGTTTGTAGAGTTTGTAGGTGGTGGGGTCGAGCCTGGGGTGAGCGTCGTATCAGAGGATCGTCAACGCATCGTCAGATTCAACCCAATGCAGGGGTCAGGCATGGAAGGGTCGGTCCTTGAGGACTTCGCTCCCGGCACGAGCCACGACCTATTTCTTCTGCTCAGCCGCGTCACATCCGAGAATGCTACGCGGCGGGGTTCCACTGACCATTTGATCGTACATTGGAGAGAAGGGGCATCGCCTTCGATCACGGAACTGGCCTTAAAGCCAGGCTTTCAGTTGAGACAAGTGGCGCTTCTTGGGAGCGACCATTTTCTCGTTTCTGGATTCTTTGGTTGGCAACATTTGCACCCGGAACCATTCACTGCCATTTTTGACAGTGGCGGCCAATTCCTTCAGAAACTCACGCTGCCCGGAGATTTGAAGGCCGATAGCGAATCTCCCAATGTCACCGGCAGGTTCCCGACGGACATGGCGGCCAGGCCGAGACGAGCGCAGTTGGCTGGCTGGAGTCGAGTTCACTGCAAACGGCCGATGACGGCAGCGCCTATTTAGCGCGCGGCGATCCACAAGGACCCGTCTTCATAATTTCTCCCGGCGGAGCGGTACGGCGGATCACGTTGACTGTACCTAAGAGCGGAGCAAATCTATCATCGGTGAAGATTGCTGGAGGGAAAATCGCCGCCGATTACAACATCCCAAGCCCCACCGAGGGTCATCGCAGCCATTTTCTGACGGTTGCCGATTTATCCACCGGAAGACTGCTGGATACCGTGGGATACGAGGGCAGTGAGCTCCCCGGGTTGCTGGTTTGCTACCGAAACCAGAGCTTCGAGTTTCTGACATATGGGGCCGACGGCAAGCTGAATGTAGTACGTGCGGTCAGCCATTAAGCAGGTCTGGAAAACATGGCAAGAGAACTTTCTCGGCACTCTTGGCGGTCACACTTTGTCTCGGGACGATGGACGTGGCCCCCGAGGCTTTTGAATCTTGCTTGCCACCAGCAACACCATGGGTGCTCCGTCCTTCGCGCACTCTGCGAAGGGCGGGAGTCGGAATGCCGGCGCCAGGCGGGGTTTGATCACACAGCCACGTAACAAATCAAACAACACGGGCAGCATCACCGCCCACCCCTTCGACAAGCTCAGGGCAGGCTCTTGCAAAACGCGCAAGGATGGGGCACCCTCTGTGAAATGGTGCCGACAAACATCGTCAAAGGTGGGCCACCCGACTCGCTTCCTGCTTTAGCCATCGTCATGGTTCTGTCCACATTGCTGTGCGGTCAGACCCTGCCCACGGCTCCTGGCGCCGAAGTTTTTTCCCTTACTCCGGCGCCCGGTCCTTTTACCGAGCCGGCGGTTGCCGTGAATCCTAATAATCCGCAGCAGGTGGTTGCGGTTTTTCAGGACAACGCTCATGCCTCGTATTCTCAGGACGCGGGCCGTACGTGGCACGCGGCCGACGGCGTGGCTTCGGAGAATTACAAGGTGTCGGGCGATGTGTCGGCGGCCTTCGACAACCAGGGGCATGCGTTTATCTGCTACATCGCGTTCGACAAGCTGGGGACATTTAATTACTGGGCGCACAACGCTACGCGCAATGGCGTGTTCGTGCGGCGCTCGCTTGACGGGGGCAAGACCTGGGAGGCGAAACAGGTTTCGGTCAGCGAGAACGCGAGCGATCCGGGGATTCCGTTTGAAGACAAGCCCTACATTGTGTCGGACACTACTTCGGGAGCCGGCAAGAGCGGCATATGCGGGAAATCTCTACGTGGGTTGGACGCGATGGACGCTGACCGGCTCGGAAATACTGGTGGCGCGGTCGACCGATGATGGCGAGACTTGGTCGAAGCCGGTGGAAATCGACCGGCATCCCGGGCTGCCGCGCGACGACAACGGAGCTGCCGAAGGATTTGCGGGTGCGGTGGGGTCGGATGGCCGTTTGTATGCGGTGTGGAGCCAGGACAACGACATCCTGCTCACCACTTCGCGGGACGGCGGGAAAACATTTTCGCGGGCTCGTGCCATCCTCCATACCGCTCCCATCATGTTTGCCGTGGCTACTTTGGAGCGGGCTAACGGGTTTCCGCAGATTGCTGTCGATCCGCGAAGTAAGGATCCCCGGAGCCGCCGGCTCTATGTGACCTGGACCGATTATCGCAACGGCGATCTGGACGTTTTCTGTTCGACCTCGACCGACGGAGGGAAAAAATGGAGCGCTCCGGTGCGGGTGAATGGCGATGCGGTGCGCAATGGCGCTGACCAGTTTTTTCAATGGCTGGCGGTCGATCCGATCGACGGATCGGTCAACGTTATTTTTTACGACCGGCGGGGAGACGCCAAGAATCGGGCGCAGACTGTTACTTTGGCGCGCTCAACCGATGGCGGCCGCGCCTTTCAGAATTATGCCTGGACCACAGAGGCCTTCGAGGCGGGCGGAGTATTCTTTGGCGACTACTCGGGGATCGCCGCATCCGGCGGGCGCGTTTATGGGGTTTGGACGGAGAAGCCGGCAGTTGTTCCGGAAGCCTGAAAATAAAGCGGAGACGAAGCCTGAGGCCGCTCCGGCTAAGCCCCGCGCGGGCACGGTGGTTAAGGTTGGAGTCGCTGATTTTGGGACGGCGGCGCCGCTGAGTGCACATTCCGATTAGGTCGACAATCCCCACTTCTCGCAAAGTGCGCGAGAAATGGGGCACCCGGCAAAGTCAAAAGCAAGGGACAGGAGTGCCCGCCCGACACTAGCGGTTGAACGCGGAGGTCAAGCGAGGTATGATTCCGCCCGCAGGCAGAGGTTGCGGACTCGCCATGGGTTTTCACGTCAGCACGCGAGAGCTTGACCGGATCATGGTGGTTGACGCGGTGGGGAGACTCACGTTGAGTGACAGCCGCACCCAACTCCGCGACCTGATCCATGTTTTGTCGAGCCAAGGCCACAAGAAATTTCTGTTCAATCTGGCGGGTGTGGAGTTCATCGATAGCGATGGCATGGGGGAACTGGTGCGCTGCTATAGCATCGTCAGGCAGAGGGGCGGGGAGTTGAAGCTGGTGCAGGTCCGCAAGAAAGTGCAGGACCTGCTGGAACTCACTCGGCTCAACACTTTGTTTGAAATCTACAGCGAGGAGCGGGCCGCGCTGGAAACGTTTCGGAGACAGGGTTAGGCCCGTGGCCGGGTCCAGACGGTATGGACAGAATTCAGTCAAGAGAGAATACTGTGCTCTACGGAGGTATTAAATCATGATGCTGAAACAAGCAAGGTTGTCACTGTGGATGGTTCCGGCGCTGTTCGTGAGCCTTTGTCCCGTGTTCCTGTATGGCGCCCCACAAATGGGAGACGAGAAGGCCGCGAAAGCGGCGCCCACCAGCGTAACCGGTTGCCTGCAGAAAGGTGACGAAGCGGGAGGAGTTACGATCACCGACAAGGACGGTAAAGTTTGGGAACTCCATAGCAAATCGGTCAAGCTTGCCGCCCATGTCGGCCACACCGTTACCGTGAGTGGCTCAGCTACCGCCCGATCAAAAGCGGAAGAGGCAAAGATCGAGGCCAACGAAAAGAAAGAGGCTGGCGGAAAGGAACACGCCGACCTGCAGGTGTCCAGCCTCACGATGGTCAGCGAGTCCTGCAAATAGGTTTGACTGGATATTCGGAAAAAATCTGAAGCCCCGCTCGCTGTCGCGACGGGGCTTCGCTTTGGGCAGGGTCCATTCCCCACTTCTCGCAAGGCGCGAGAAATGGGGCACCCGGCATCTTAGGGTCCCCAGATCAAAGTCAAAATCAAAAGCAACGGACAGGAGTGTCCGTTCCACACGGTCACGCCTTTTGGGCTTCGCGCTTCAGGGCTCGGTCTAGGGTTTGATCGAGGGCGGATTTGGCTTTCTCGTATTCCGATTGCGAGATTTGGCCCTGGCGGCGTTCGACTTCGAGCTGGAAGAGTTCTTCTTTCAGGGCGTCGAGCAGCATGGAAGCCGGACGCGCCGCTGGAGTCGATGTCGGCAGAACTGGCGCCGGGCCGTACTCGTCTTCGTCATCATGCACTGTTGCTCGCATGGGCGAAGCGGTCTTCTGGCGCGCCAGAGCGCGGGCTGCGGACTGTTGGCGCATGGCTACGTAGACTCCGCCGAGGATCAAAGCTGCGGCTATGCCTCCGAGGATCTGCCAGCGGTATTTCTGCAGAGGGTCGGGAGCGTCGATGGGCGGGCCGAGTCCGCCGCCGGGGCGGTTATTCGCGCCGGCGGGCTCGCCTTTGGCGGCGTCGCCCTGCTGGGGAGCCTGGAGCACGCCTTCGCCGGAGACTTTGAAGGCCAGGTTCTGGCCGACCGTGGTGTTGGAAGCCACCTGCACGTTTGCGTCGGGCTGTTGCGGGTAAGTGAACGGATTTGAATCCGGCGGCGGCGGGCGGTGAACTCCATGCGTCTTGGGCAGCATGACGACGAAGTGCTCCAGGGGATACACCGACTTGGGATCAAGATTGGCGCTTCCGCTGTAGGGAAGCTGGTAGGCCACCTCGAAGCGGGTTAGCCCGGGCCGCAGCGGGAAGATGAAGGCATAACGGTTCTTCTCGCCTTCGGGCACGGGAGCGGATTTCAGCGGGTTGCCATTTTCGGTGGTGGCGGTGCCGGAATCTGGAATGATCTGGGCTCCGTCGGGAATGTAGAACTCAAGGTTGCGGTCGTTCATCTGGGTGCGCGGAGGCTTGGAAGTATTCTGCACGCCGAGTTCGCGCACTACTACGAGCTGTCCTTGCTCGACTTGAAGGCGCACGATGTCGGCGACCACTTCGATGCCGTCGATCTTTTTTGCGACGTCATAAACTTCGAGTTCCACGGAAGTGGTTCCGGGAGGGGCCATGCGGTGATAGGTCACTCCTGATGGATGGCGCGGACCAGGTGCGGGGACTTGTCATCGTCGAGCTTGAAAGTGAATTGGCCTTTGGCGTCGGTTTTGGTGCGGCCGGCTTCGTCCATGCCCTGGCCGAGTTTGAGCAGGACGACTTCGTCGCCGGCGGCGGGCTTGCCGGTGGTGGAGTTCTTGACTGTGCCGGTTAGAGTTTGGGCGGCGGCGAGGGAGGTGAGGAGGATGGCCGCGCATGCTGCGCGAGCGAACGCTGGTAGCAGAGTCAGGAGAGAACGCCTTACGAGGCGCGTGTTGGCGCGCGGCGGGCAGAGGGTCCTTCGACTGCGCGAAAGTTCGCTTCGCGAAGCTTCCACTTCGCTCAGGATGACAGCTACGAATTATGCTGTCAAGATCTGGTTCCTTTTTGGGGCGCGGGATTTTCCAGGCGGGCGATCTCG
Organism: uncultured Acidobacteriaceae bacterium; assembly: GCA_963807655.1. Taxonomy (GTDB): domain Bacteria; phylum Acidobacteriota; class Terriglobia; order Terriglobales; family Acidobacteriaceae; genus Sulfotelmatobacter. Next base: position 86,616 of record CAWEDF010000038.1, read on the forward strand.
GCCAGGATGGTGGCGGCTTCGTCCTGCAAGGAGGACTTCAGCGACGCGTAGTCGGCGTCAGGGACCTTGCCGGCTTTGTATTCGAAGTTCAGATCGCGCAGGTTTTCGTAGACGGCATCTTTGCGTTCGCGCAGATAGCCGGCGCGGGTTTTCTCCGGACCGAGAAAAAGCCTTCCGGGCAAGTAGAAAACATAAAAGAGCGACGGCGAGCGTCAGGCAGCGATGCAGACGGCTAGGTCGATAGTCGTCATAGATCAGTCTCCTTGCGGGCCTGGTCGCGGAACTGTTCGAGTTCGGCGCCGCGAACGCGGGCGCAGGCCGTCGGCGAGGGCGGGAGCGGGACGATTCTTCCATGCGCGAACACGAGCACAATCAGGCCGAGTCCGAGGAACAGCGCGGCGAACGGGATGATATAGGCCGCGCGGTCGAAGCCCTTGGTGGTAGGAGCGGCGAGAACCGTGGGTCCATATTTCTGTACGAAGCCTTGCTCGACCAGGCTGTCGCTGTCTCCGCGGGAGACCGCTGCCATGAGTTCGTTGCGCATGCCGTCGGAAGTCGGGGCAGCCGACGTGGTTGCATTCCAGAAGAATCTGATTGCAGCCGCAGATGCACATCATCTGGTGGCCGATTTCGTTGAAGCGGGTGGCGGGATCGCCGGCGCCGAGGAGAGCGAAGACGGCGGCGCAGAGCAGGAGGGTGTGCACTGCCTTGCGGTAGCTGGTTAGTTTCGTTCTTAGGTTCGAGTTCGTCGATTGCCTCTAAGGTTTCAGTTCTTGGTCGCTAGGTGCGAGGGCCTAGGTCAAGCCCACACCTCTAACACCCAAGACCTCCACATCAGTCTCCTGTGGCCACTGGTTCAGGTTGCGCTTGCTTCAGCCTTGCTGGCGCGGGGACTCGGACTGGCGCTGGCGCGTTTGGAACCAGGGCCAGGACGGTTCCAATCAGCATGATCCAGACGCCCATCCAGATCCACATCACCAGCGCATTCAAGTGCGCTTTGATGATGGGATGACCGTTATCCTGGTTCAGTCCCTCGAACACCAGGTAGAGATCCTCGTTGAGGGCGGAGCGGATGTCGGGCATGGTCGAGGTCTGCTGGCTGGCTTTGTAAAAGCGGCGCACCGGCGTCATGGTGTCGATCTGCTTGCCGCCTTTGTAAACGTCGAGGATGGCCCACTCGCTGGCATAGTTGGGGGCGTCATCGTCGGTATAGGAGCGGCAGATCAGAGTGTAGGGGCCGATGGTCATCTTGTCGCCGTTGGCCATCTCCTGCTCTTTGTCCTGATTGAAGGCGGCTCCGGCGAAACCGATGATGACCACGACCACGCCGAAGTGGACGATGTAGCCGCCGTAGCGGCGGGTGTTGCGGTGGGTGAGTTGCACCATGGAGGCGAACATGCCCTGGCCGGTGTGTTTCGAGATGACGCGGCCGCCGCGGTAGAACTCGCTGGCTACGGTGAGGGTTACCAGCACCGAGAGCGCGATCGCCATCAGCGAATAGAAATATGAAATGTCCTTCCAGGGCTTGAGGCCGAAGGCCGATCCCCAACTTTGCGGCGTGATCATCAGGAAGATGGCGACCGCGATGGCGCCGACGGTCGGCCACATGAAGTTGCGCTTCAGGCTTTCGAGAGAAGTCTTACGCCAGGCCAGCAGCGGGCCTACGGCGGTGAGGATGAGCAGCAGCAAGGCTACGGGAATGGCGACGCGGTTGTAGAACGGTCCGCCGCACCGTGACTTTATTGCCTTGCACGAGTTCGGAGATTTTCGGAAACCAGGTTCCCCAAGAGCACGGTGAAGCAGAGCAGAACGAACAGCAGATTGTTGAACAGGAAACTGGATTCGCGCGACACCAGCGATTCGAGTTTGTGCTCGCTGCGCAGATGCGACTTGTTCTTGAAGAAGAAAAAACAGAAGACGGCGAAGGTGATCGCGAGGAACCAGCGCGAACCAGTCGCCGATGGAAGATTGCGCGAAGGCGTGCACGGAGCTGATGATGCCGCTGCGGGTGAGGAACGTTCCGAGGATGGCGAGCCAGAAGGTGGCGAAGACCAGCCACATGTTCCACATCTTCAGCATGCCGCGCTTTTCCTGCATCATGACCGAGTGCAGGAAGGCGGTGCCGGTGAGCCAGGGCATGAGCGAAGCGTTCTCGACGGGGTCCCATCCCCAGTAGCCGCCCCAGCCGAGCACCGAGTAGGCCCAGTGCGCGCCGAGAAAGACTCCGCAGGTGAGGAAGGCCCAGGTGACCATGGTCCAGCGGCGGGTGATGTGAATCCACTTCTCGCCGGGATATTTCATGATCAGCGCGCCCAGCGCGAAGGCGAAGGGCACGGTGAAGCCGACGTAGCCGAGATAGAGCATGGGCGGATGAATCACCATCTCGGGATATTGCAGCAGCGGGTTCAGGCCGCTGCCATCCGGCCGGAGCGGGCCTTCGAGAATGCCGAATGGATTCGCGGCGAAATTCAGCAGCAGACAGAAAGAAGATCTGCACGCCGGCCAGAACTACCGAGGCGTAGGCGAAGAGGCGCGGGTCGGTCTTGTAGCGGAGGCGCAATACGAATCCGTAGGCGGCGAGCAGCAGCGACCAGAACAGCAGCGAACCTTCCTGCCCGGACCAGAGCACGGCGAACTTATAAGGACCGGGAAGATCGCGGTTGCTGTGGTGGAAGATGTAGGCGATGGAGAAGTTGTCCTGGAAGGCGCAGATGACGAGGACGACGCGAAGCGAGAAAGACGGCGGCGAAAGTTGCGATGCCGGCGCGGCGGGCGGTTTCGCCGATGCGCTCCGAACCTTGGCGGAGGAGCGCGGCGAACGAAGTGCTGTCGGCAGCGGGGATGCCAGCGCGAGCCGGGGCCTGACTCCCCGACGGCGAGGGCTTGCCTCTGGAAAACGAGCGCGACGATCCCGGCAAGGAACGTGTAAACGCTCAGCGCCAAAGCGAGAAGTAGTGCGAAACTACCCAATTCCGCCATGTGGCAGGACCCCAGGCTATTTTTTCAGAAATGACCCTCCGAGGCAACCGGCGGAAGCGGCGGCCCGAAGTTCCGCCGCCGCTGCTCTTAACCACTTCGGACGCAGTTAAGCGCTTTGCTGCTGCTGTTGTAGCGCTGCCGTACTTCGCGTTCCGCAGCCAGCCAGTCCTGGGCTTCGCTGCCGGGTGCTCCTCCGCGCTGCTGGTAGAGTTCGTAGGCGCGGCGCCGAATCTCGTCTTCCAGGTTGATGGGAACCACTCTGCGCGGGCTCAGTCTTCACAACTTCCAACTTTCTTGGTTCGGGCGTGATTTTGGCCTCCGGCTTGACTTCGGTGGGCGTCGGTTCCGCCGCGACTGCCTTCACATCGGCCACGTTTGCCGGACTGCCGGCAATGGCTTGCTCTTTGTTCGGGTTGGTCTTGCTGCCTGGGGTAGATTTTGATCTTGCCATACTCGGATACTCCTTTCAGATGCCTAGATTTAGGAATGAATTGAGTGGTTCGGCGAACCACATACACCTCACCCTGCATCGTTTAAGAGAACATTGGACTTTGTGGCTGAGGTTGACGATAGTATAAACCTTTGAGGGCTGTGGAAACCGGTTTTCTCAAAGAAATTGGCAGGGATGGCTTTGCTATAATCGAAGCTCTTATATTCGGACTTCGGGGATGGCGCTATCGTCTAGGGGTTAGGACGGAAGATTCTCAATCTTCAAACCCGGGTTCGATTCCCGGTAGCGCTACCAGCCTATCGCACGTTTCGCACGTTTTCGCGTTTTCCAGCCTGTCCCTGTGTCACTCCTGTGTAACCATTTCTCTGTGGAACTCAATAATTACGCTCATTAGCTTTGTCGTTGAAACTGCGTCAATATCGCTTCATGCAAGCGACTCCAGAAACAAACGAGCAGCAAACGACCAGCCCCTTCGGACTCCTTACTCCAGAGCAGCTAGCCTCGCATCTCGATGTGACCACGCGCACCCTACAGCGCTGGGAAGTGCAGCGCATGGGACGCCCGCGTGGTGATCGGGCGGCAGGTCTTCTATCGCACAGCTTCAGTGGATGCGTGGCTACAGTCGCGGGAAAAGCGGCGCAGTCGTTAGTTTCGCGCCCGGCGAAGGTGGGCTGTCTGCCGCACCGCCGCAGATTGACTGCCCTCAAATCGCGCTCCTATGTTCGCAATTGAGATGCAGCGCGCCTCGCAGAACGGACTAGTAATCGATTGGCAAGACGGGCGCAAGGAGTTATTCGCGGATGAAGACCCGACGAATCACGGAAGGGGAACGCACCGACCTTCACAAGGACTTGAACGGTCTGGACGAAAGGGAACAAAAATTCTGCCTCTTCGTCCTGGGGTCGAAGCTGCCCAAGTGGTCGGCGAAGGCGGCGGGGTATCGAGGAGACATTCCGAAACGCGCTCGGACTTTGATGGCGCGGGATACGATTCAGGCGTTTTTGAAAAAGTATGAGCGCTGAAACATAGCGGGCTGGTCCCGCTCACAAAAGAAGGGATTCTCGGCAAGCTCGCAAAGGTGGCATCCGCTAAAGCTCGAATAAATACAGCTCGATGTGCTAAAGCGTTAGAGCTGATCGGAAAACATCTCGGGATGTGGGAAGGCAAAAGCACTGATGGAGTTGACAGACTTCGCGAGATCCTAAAAGTCTTCGAGGCAGGGCCAGTAGAGAAGAAGGAGGCAGAGTAATGAGCGATCTGGAACAAGCACGGGCGAAGGCAGGGGAGCATCGCGCCGAATTTCTGCGACAGCACAGAGCTGCGTGCATCGCGTTCGGGAAATACTGCGAGGCCATGGAGCAGGTCCAGAGACTCACTACCCAGAACGCCACCCGGTGTTGGGCATATTGCCAGAAGAGGCGAACAAATTGTCGGAGCTGTTCATCCGAGAATCCCCCGTATTGACCGCGAAGCGGAGCGGTCTTGAAGTGACTAGCGGTTGGGGCTGGGATAAGTCCACAGACGTTGTTCCGCTGGTGGCGGCTAATAACGCGGCAGTCGCATGACGTATGGGAGACGAGAGACGATTGACGGTTCGGGAGTGCTGGGCGCGGTTGCAGCAGATTGATGAGGCGTTAGCAGACCTGCCCGCTGATCGGGGTTGTATGCACAAGATGGGGCGCTTTTAGAGAACCGCCATTTTTTTGAAAGCCAGCTAGAACGATGTTTAGTTCGGGAACACTATTCGGTGACCACAAAGGAGCAGAGCCATGAACAACCGAGAGCAGGGACTTAACGAAGTTTACGGGGACGGGATGGGCAAGTCAGGAAACGGCGCGGAGCAAGCCGACGTCGCGCAGAGAAGTCTTAACTATCGCGGCAGATTCGGTGCCGACACGAACCGCGCTGGTCCGAACGCAGCCGAGCAGCAGGCAGAAGTGGATCGGGTGAGGGGTTGATATGGAAAGAGCAAAAACGGTGCGCGTGCATGGAGTCGAGAACCTCAAGCGCATTCGGGATATTGTGAACGGCAAGCCTCCCGCACAGCCAACTGTGGAAGAAATTCTCGCTGCCGAAGAGAAGCGCCTCGGCGTGAAGATGGAGATCAAGAAGCCATGAGCCAATCATATTGCGCCGTTCGCATCAGCCCGCACATGGCGAAGGATGCCAACGGTACTCTGATCTGCCTCGCGGCTCCGATCTGCCGCAGCGGGTTTCAGACCTACAAGGTCAATGAAGTGGACCCGACGACGAATGACGATAGCGACATTGATGTCCTCCGTCCTGTCTCCGAAGTGCTTTCGCGGGCCACCATAGCCAGTTTCGAGGGAGTTGATTTAACGCTGCGTCATCCTGCAAAATTCGTTGACCCCGATACTCACTCGTGGTCGGCTCTGGGGCACGCCCAGAATGTTCGAGTCGGTCCCAAGGATGAGATGGAAACGTCCAGTTAATAGCTGATTTGTTTGTTAAAGGCAGGAGTCTTCAAGAGGCTATTGAAAGAGGCGTGCGTGAACTGTCCTGTGGTTATCGCTACGACTTGTGCAGCTATCTGACGGCACTTGGGACAGACGAACATTCGCGGAAATCATATCGCCTTGGTCTCTGACGGGAGGGCTGGGACTTCAAAGATTATGGATTCTATAGAAAAGGACGGTGATGACGTGGACAACGCGAAACTGGACAGGCTGTGTGGGTTGCTGAAAAACTTCTGAAAATGAGCGGCGCTGGTAGTGAAGAAGGCGAAGACGATTTTCCGGGTCAGAGTACAGGCGAAGCGATGTGAAGGACGCCAGGTGAAGCTCTGGGAAACATCGTCGCAGGCGTTAGCGAGGTTGCGTCAGGTGTGTCGGGTGCTGCCGTGGACGACGTCCGGAAGCCGAATACGAGCGTACCGGAGGGCCTCAGCGCAAGTTGAAGGGATTCACAGGCTTGATTCCGACAGCGGGTTCGGCAAGGGCGTTTCGTCAACCTGTGGCAGCGCGATATGTTCTGCTAAACCTTCGCAAGCTGCGACCGTTCATCGAAGCGAATGGAGACCGAAAAGCAAAGGACGCATACAACGATGCCATTAAAGCCATACGAGTACAAATTGCGGCGGCCGACAGCTATGAGCCTCTACACCCCCGCGACCTCCGCTCAAGGCGTCAAAGTGAAGCGGAGAGCTTCGAAGCGTCGGCAGCGCGTTACCACGGCAAAGCGATCAAAGTCCACGGCGAAGCGCCTACAGATGAGCGCAGAGGCGAGGATGCTCGTGAGCAGGAAGAGACTTTCGACCAAGCCGTAGAGCGTGTAAGGCGTGAGCAGCAAGCGCGATACATGCCGAAGCGTCGGCGATAAGTTTGAGATTCGGCGGTGAGTTTGAGACTTCTCCTCTCACTGGTTCTCACTGTCGAACGTGGGCGAGGTGGATTTGCCTCCTCCCTCGCTCACAGATTTTTGAGCCGAAGTCTTCCAGCAGCCTGTCGGCTCGAAAGCGCAGCGGTGACGGGGAGAGATCACGATGGCTCTTCCCCGACCTGCGTGCGAAGGAAAGACAGAATGGTAAATCTTATTGCACGGAACGTGGGTTTTGCCTTTATGGCTTGCTCCAAAAGAGATTGGAGCTTTGGTAAATCCGCGAGGAGTGCTCGTGATGTTTCCAGTGTCAAACCCAACATTACCGGCATCGGAACGACTGCTCTGGGTGGCCTAACACCCCGAAGCCAGCGCGATTGTCACCATACTATTCCTGTATCCGGGTCGATTCAATTTTAGGGGCTATCGGTGAGTAGCGGCAGCACTTTTGTCGTTGTTCTTCGGCCACAAGAATTAAGTATACGAGCCTTTGAGATGGGAGGGAATGTATGCACGAATCCAATCTTAGCGGTGAGGAGTTGCGTAGATACGCCACAAAGCAGGTAGAACTGTGGATCGAATTTGGTTGGGCCGAGGAAAGCGAGAAAGAAGCTGAGATATAGCAACTGATCGAGTCAGCGCGACGGCACAACAGCTATCAAGCACCAACTGAGCACGTCAGCAGCGCGCCGTACGGCGACCACAGCGACCGTTCCTGAGTGATTCGAGCATGTGAAGCATCGCGCTAGAACATGGACGAAGCGGTGGACAAAAATCTGTTGTCATGGATTGATTCGCCTCACTGCGATGTGTTTAGTTTGAAACCATTATGAAACACAAAAAATCAGAACCGAATACGCAACTGCATGTGCGGCAGATCCGCTGACATCATGTTAGGCATACAGCAAGAGTGCCACCGCCGAGACATGAAGCAGCGGGCATTTGTCGTGAGTGCGCTCAGGGCCGAGCTTTCAAGATCGAAGAAAAAGCCAGATGTTAGGGCGGTGGAACAATGAAGCCGCTCGCCACAGAATCGGTGGGGGTGCGCTGATGCCCTACACCATCGCGCAGTTTAAGGCTGCGGGGTTGTACATGGAAGCTCCTCCCACGGTTGAGGGCGAAATCACGCCGCGAAAAGTTAGCAAAGTCAGCGCGAGTCTAACCAAAGCTCTTGGCGTGTAGGTGGTGGCCGCCACGATGACGCAAGATGACAGGATTCTTCTCTGTTCGCCAAGATGCTGCAATCCGGCCTCAGCCCACAAGATGCGTCTGCGACATTCGCAGCCTCAGCGCGTGGACGCGATGCAGAGCGCCGCAAGGTTGGTCACTTTGACGATTACATGCAGCGCACCATACGCGCCGCGATGAGCTTTCTTGGCAAGACGCTGGAGGATTATGACGTGAAGGAATCGGACGATCTATTCGCGGAGGCAAATTGGAAAACGAATTAGCGCTCACCGTGGACGCATAAATCAAGAACCTCTGGAGTTTGTCATCGACCAGATGATCCCGGAGGAGGGAGTTACGGGCATCGGTGGTTTGTCGGGGCATGGAAAGACCTGGGTCATGATGTCGATGGCGAAGGCCATACAGAGTGGCAGCAAGTGGCTGGGATACTTTGAAACCGAGAAGTACCCGGTGCTGTACCTCACGCCAGAATGCGGGGACAGAAGTTTCAACCGACGCGCCAAATTGCTGAAGATTCCCAGCCACAGTAGCTTTCTTATCCGCACCATGTCGCAGGGTAAGATTCTGCCCTGTTAAGCGACGAGATGAGGGAAGCGTCAAAAGGCAGGGTTGTATTTCTGGATACATTTAGGCCAACTGCCGCAGGCAAGAATGAGCAGGCCTCCGATGCCGTTCGCCCTAAAGGAAGAGAATCGGGAGCGGGTGCAAGCTGGCGCGGTCGCCATAGTCTTCGCGCACCACTCCAAGAATGCCCGAAACGAGCTGGTAATGGATCTGGAGAATGTCTTCAGAGGTAGCGGCGATATTGGTGCGAATCTGGATGCAGCGCATGCCGTCAGGGTGATTGATGACAAGAAAGTGACGCTGCAATTTCAGTGCGTCAAGCCCAGAGACTTCGAACCGTGTGAACCATTCCAGATTACAGCCCGTCCACATATTGACCAGAGTCACGATCTGCTGATGACAAAAGACCCAGGTTTATGCGGCGATCTCGCGAAGGAAAAAAAGACAAAAGGGCAAAATGAAACCGCCGGAAAGATTAAGAAGTACCTGCGCGAGAATGATGCGAAAGCAACGCACAGAGTGAAGATGTCAGGCGCAAGACTTTACGATCTGGTAGGTGGCAACAAGAAGAATTTTAATAAAGTATTGGCTGAGGGAGTGGTAAGAAAATGGTGGGTCACCGATTACGACCGCAATAATACCGACTACCGACTGTATGAAAAAGAGAGCAAATGAGTGCTCCTTTGGCTAGACCACTGTTTTTGACGGCTAGACCGGCTAGACCAGGCTGTACCGGTATACATGGTCTAGGCAGTGTTTATGCGCGTGCGGACACATTTTGTAGTAAAGGGGCTGTACCAAGCGCAAAACCTAGCTAGACCACCTGTACCAACCTCTATAGAGGTACAGGTAGGTCGAGATTGAAAACGCTCGCTGTTAGACCGGCAGAAAAAAGGAGGACGGAATTGAAAAACATCGACCGATGTCCTCACTGTGGGCAGCTTTCTTCAGCACGCTGCTTCACTTCACTCAGGCCCGCACCCTGTGGACCACGGCTGAGCTGGTCGCCCGCTATGGCGGGTCGGAGGAATTCATCGGGAAGGAGATGGCGCGCCTGGGATTCGCAAAGCGCTCCATCCGCCAGCGCCTGCGCGACCGCAGCTTATCGAAGAAAAGAGCCGTGTATTGTGTGCGTCCCATGCCCGACTTCGCAACAGCCACCCCCAGCCAGCTTCGCTCATGGCTGGGACGCGAGCTATACGTCGAGGCCACACAGATTGCAGCCGCCGCAGTCGCCAGAATGACGCAGATCGTCGCTGAACACGCTGCACGCTAAACTATCGCCATACGGCGTCCTAATTGAGCCGCAGGGCATAGTCTGACTGCTGATCAGACTGCGCTGCACCAGCTAGAATCGCCAAAAAATCGCCTTTCGGGTACACACTGGTTACACAGGGGCGTTATGAGTCCGTAAGTCTTGTGTTTGCCTTGTTGGGGATCAGATAGTGTATCTGCGCACCGTACTTTGCAATGACCACGGAATTTCTCCATAGCGGTGCGGGATTTATCGAATATCTGCGGGAATTTCCTTCGGTTCAGCGCGCCATCGTCCTACGATTTTTCTTGAGTGAGCACACTCACAAAGGAGAATCACATGACATCGAAGACGAAAGCCGAAGCGAAACCGACCAAGTCCGAAGTAGAAATGCTGCGCACTGCTGACGTGGCGAAGATGCTGAAGATTGACGGGAAGACGCTGCGCAAGCACCTGCGCAAGATCAGCGGCAAAGCGCCTGGGACGCGCTACGAATGGAAGCCGAATGATCCGTTCCTAGCGAAGCTGCCCGATCTGATAGCGGGCGAGAACAAGAAAGAAGCCGAGGCGAAAGCAGCAAAGAAGTCCAAGAAGCAGTAGCACCCACGCCCACAGTCAGTACGATGTGGGCATTTTGGTAGGTGGCGCTGGCGCTAATAGGGGACAAGGGCCGGAAGCATTCTTATTCTGGCTTGCGCGGTGGCTCTCACTGATTACTAGGCGATTTGGAAGGCTCGGCTGAAATTTTTTCCGGCGACTGTCAGAAAGGCGGGTCTGCTTGTCGTTATCCAACCTTTGTGATCGTAAGGTTCTGGCCCATTATGTCTAGGTTAGTGCTCCATTGCCCATTCCATGCTACCTCGTAGGTGGACGGGGGTCCGAGAGCCAAACCCCCAGAGATTGCCTGAAGCTGATAGCGGACTGCCTGGTTCGCGCCGACGTAGCCGGGGAAGTTATTCGGGTTCCAATAAAGAACTGGCTCGAAGCGCTGCGGCACGTTGTTGACAATGCGTCCGAAGTCGATTACCTGCTCGCCAGCAAGCTCTATGACGATTGGCGTAGCTTCGGCTGGAGCCCACACGAATTGTGGTGGAACCGGCAGCAGTGACGGGTGAAATTGCTGATCCGGCCCACGTCGGTAAACCTCGGTCAGAATGATGCGGCAGTTTCGCGCGACCGCCCACCGCCTCGTATTCCTTGCTTTGAGGTAGTAATAGATTACGTCCGGCCCGTTTGTAAAATGGGTCACACTGCCGCGAAGATTATGGGAGACGATCTCGACGTGTGGTGGTGCAAACACGGAACGAAACCAGTCGCCCCAGATTGCAAGCACGGCGACAGCGATAGTCCCGATAGCTGTCAACGCAGTGAAGATTAAGTACCAACATGACATGCCCATGCGCGGGATTGTAGCACCACGCCCGACTGTTTCTGTTTGAAATTCACATGAGCGCGGCTAAACTCTTCGTATGAAGCGACTGCGAATTTTCTTCGTTGAGATACTTGGCGTGCCTATTATTCTGGGATGGTTATTCCTTCAATATCCGGAAGTTTTTGACGCAGCGGTTCCTTGGGTTGCACTACTGGTACTCCTGCATCTCACGTGGGAATTTGTTGTTGAACCGTCGAAGGAGGTGCTTGAAAAGGTCGGCGGCAAGCTAAAGAAAGCGCCCATCGTAATGGTGATGCTTATTGCTGCCGGGCTGTATTTGTTGGTGATTAAGACGGTAATGATAGATCTTGCCTTTAAATTACAAACATATTACTCTGCCGCACTTTGCGGGGCCGATTCCTCCAGCACTGGCATATGAGCATACGCCGCGTCCACCGGGGAAGATCGCTTATCCGCTGGTATCCGTTGGTATGGTGACAGGTGAGCCCGTAAGTTCAATGCAGTTAAGGGTGGATGTTAGAGATTGGCCAACCGGAGATTTCGAGTTGCAACACGGGTCCCTGCTTTCTCTGTTCCATTTCAAGGTGATTGTGTCGCGGATCGATTTATTGGTTGACACTAACCAAAAAAACACCCAAAGCGTTAGAAACCAAAGTGTCGTAATGCAAATCGACAAGGATGAATGGAACGGCAGCGATACTTGGCGTAATCCAACGGCTATGATCCCCTTGGATCGTGACGTTACTGTGTTCAGCGTCTGGGCGGAAACCAGACAGGCGAATTGGCTTGGCTATTTAATAGTACGCAGAGTCGGAAACCGTTTGGCCACTGAGCAAGCTGTTCGAGGGGGAACCTTTTCTGCTTCAGGGCAAAGGCGCGTAGTGAGGATTACGATATTTCAGGAATGGGACAAAGACAGGCCGACACTCAAGTCCAGCAATGAATATCACGACCTCACAACTGAAAGACTCAAGAAACTAGGAGTGCCTGAGGTTAAGCGGCCTCTGTGAGGAAAAGTCAACCTATATGACGAAGCCACTAACTCGTGAAGAAGTACAGAAGGAGCTAAAGATGCAGGCGCAGCCGATTGGATTTCACGGCGCTGGAGAACAGTGGTGTTATCTCGAAGGAAGGAGCTTGGTACAGATTGCTTAAAACCGAATGAGCTTCCCGAGCACGCGCAAGTGAAAATACGTGAGTTTGAGAAAGATCCTAAAGGGATCAGGGTTAAGTTTTCTAAGACCTCGCGGGCTGAAAAGCAGTTGAAAAAGTACGAGAAGCGCTCCCGCTCATAAAAGCGGTTTCATGTGAAGCTGCTTCGCGGCGCGTTGAACGATTTTCGCGGGATAGCTCATATTGTCCTTTTTGATCTTTCCAAAGCTCGCCGCTTCGACGCAGACTGCCAGAAAGGGGATCACTATTTCTTCCTGATGGCTGCCCTCGTCGGAGTCGTCTGGGACATGAACAATGTGTCGTCCGAATCGCTTCCCAGTTGCGTGCTCATAGATTGCGCCTAACGCAGCAACGAAGGCGCGCATGGCGTCCCTGCTGGGTTTTCCAGCTCTACTGTGACGCCTCGGTGCCAGTATTAGTGCCTGCAACTCAACGCGCAAGTCAATCGAATAGCGCGACTCGTGGTCTTCGTAATCGCTCCAGAACTGCTCTATGGCAGCAAACGTCTGGCGAAGCACGCGAGCCATAGATACGCCTTCGAGCAGGGGCAAGGTGGACGCGATGCGCTGCCCGTAGTTGCGCTTTACAATGTCGATTCGCTTCATCATGCGCCCCCGAATTGATTCGTCGCCTGTCGCAGCGCTTCCGTAGCCGGGTTTGCATAGCGTTGCGTGGTTGCCACATTCGTGTGACCAATGAGCTTTGACACCAAATAGATGCTGACCCCGCGATTCACGAGATCGGTTGCAAAAGTGTGACGCAAGTCATGCAATCGGACTGTGGGCTTATAGCGCACGATCTTGCGGCGCTTGCCCTTGCGTTCCACGGCGTCTGATAGATGGGCAGATTTGCAGATTTGAATCCACGGCTTTCGTAGAGTGACGCGATAAGTGCCACTTGCGCCGGGAAACAGCGCCCCACGTTTCTTCGGTCCAAGCCGCTTTAGCACCTCCAGAGCTTTAGGATTCAGCGGAATCTGCTCTTCCTTGCGCTGTTTGGTGTTGTGGCTGGGCTTCGTCCACACGCCGGTTTTCATGTCGAATTGTGTCCAATCTGCTTTTAGCACTTCGCCTTCGCGTGAACCCGTGAACAGCAGCAAGCGAATTGCATCGGCGGCGTCCTGGTCTTTGTATTGATCGAGCGCTCTGTGAAGGCGCTTCTGCTCATCTTCAGTGAGCGGGTTCTGATGCTTTTCCTCGTGGAAGCGCAGCTTCTCCACGACACCCTTCTTGATGGGGCTTTCGTCGCATAGCTCCCATTCCACAGCTTTGGCGAACATATTTGAGATGAGCGCCAGCACGCGATTCGCGTGATATGGAGTATCGCTTCGGCTGCTGTGCAGTTTTTCGATGTGGCGCAGCTTGATGTCGGCTAGCTTCCAGTCCCCCCACTGTGGAAGAAGCAGCCGATTGATATTGCCCCGATCATTGCGCACACTGCCAGGGCGTTTGTGCTTCTCCGCGTGCTCCAGATATTGCGCAGCTAGTTCTGAGAATGTTGTCTCGCCCGGCTTCGCTGCTTTCTTCTCAGGCTCCGGGTCCAGCGGGTCGATTCCGTTGCGAATCCCCTTCTTCAGATCAAAGGCGATGTCCCGCGCCTGCTGGATACTCAGCCTGTCGATTGCGCGATCTTTGTCCACATAGGGTTCGTCAAAGCGCCCGATGGTGTAACGCCGCTTATTTCCCTCTTTGTTGCGATACGAGAGGACGAACGAGATGACCCCCTTGGCGGTGATGCGCACGCCAAAGCCTTTAACTTCGCTGTCCCACTTGACGAGATTGCCACTTTCCGGCTTATCTTTCTTGAGAGTCTTGATGGTTGCGTCTGTGATCTTGCTCATCTTGCGCTCCTCGTGTCACTTCTGTGTAACCAGATCATCTGTATTCTATCAGACTCAATGTCACCGAGTGTCGCGCAAAATAGCCGTATATCATTGATAATGGAATACTTAATCCGTAACTGTATTTGTCGTCAACGAGATGCGTAAGTGTTGAATTCTGATTCTCAATCTTCAAACCCGGGTTCGATTCCCGGTAGCGCTACCAACCTTCCTTAAGCCGTGTTCTTCCAATAGGTTGTAGCCTGCCAGAATTCTATCAGGGTGTATGTCCCGGTAATTCCGCGAATTCTTGCAGAAAGCCGGTATCACTGCATAGGTCGGATGGAGGTTGATCGAGGAAGCCCCGAGTTGCAAAGGTCACGGAGGCGGCATGGGCCATAATTCGCCAAACCGGTAGTGTTTTCGGACCGGGATGGACGCAGGCTTCCTCTCGGCAACCGCCGATCACGAGCCGGACGCGCCCCTGGCAGTCGCGCAAAGATTCCACGGCTGCTTCGGCGCGGATCAGAAATCACGCGGCCGCCGCGCTTGTCACGACACAGCAGGATTATTGTTCTCTTGGATTGTTCAGGACAAGAGAAGTTTTGTCGTCACCGATCAAAGCGCTTCCCTTCAAATTAGCTTTCTACTGCGCTGAGTGAGCAGCTGCGATACCTGCAACTTCTTCCATACGTCGCACCACAGCAGAGAAGTCCTCCTCTTGATCGCCAGCCAATTCCTCAGAGTTCACGTGAAAGGCAGCTTCTGTCACCGGCATCGGCGTCCGCACTTCGGCTGCGGCCTTCAGAATCAGCATAAAATCTTTGTTCATCAGGCGGAGAGGAAACTGCGGGCGTGTAGTCGTCGATCGCGATCCTCGCGAGCTTTCCCATGTGTGCGGGCGCGATCACAGCCGTGTGCGATAGGACTTCGAGAAGACGCTTGCGATCCAGACCGGCTCTCTCGCCAAGAACTATGGCTTCGGCGATCGCCTGCATGCCCACACCCAGCAGCGTGTTGACGACCAACTTCATTGCTGTACCTGAGCCCGGACCGCCCAGAAGAAAGTATTGTTTTGCGAGCAACTCGAAAATTGGCGTGGCAGCGTGAAACAGTTCCTGGTTTCCGCCTGCCAGCAGCGTCAGGGTGCCGTTTTCGGCGGCGGGAGTACTGCCTGAAATCGCAACATCCATTACTTCGATGCCACTGTTCGCGCCCAGCCTGTGCAGTTCGCGGGAGCTTTCTGGAGAGATCGTGCTCATCTCGAGCACCGCGGTTCCAGCCCGTGCCCCCGCCAAGAATCCGACAGCCCCGGTATAAACGCTCTGCACTGCTTCATCATTGGTGAGACACGAAAGAAGCACATCGACGCGGTGCGCGAGTTCGAAAATGTTCTTCGCGACCGTTGCGCCTTTTGCAGCCATGGCTGCTGCTTTAGCGGGATCTCGATCGTATACTTCGAGGCGATATCCGTGATCCAGCAGGCGTCGCGCCATGCGGCTTCCCATGTTGCCGAGGCCAATGAATCCAACCTTCACTCGATCTGCAGTCAGACTCTTCATAGATCCTCCGTGATCCAAGTTTTTCCTTCGTATGTCTTCCGGTAAAGCACGAGCCGTGCCAAACGGAATCATGTGAACTTGCTCGGGCCCACCAACGAGAACAGCTTGATTCTGAAGGCGTTACGGCACTCGACGCGCGGCGAGGGAATCTGCACAATCCTGTACGAGGGGTCAAGTCGATTTTCGGGTGTCAAAGATGCTGTGCCGCAGAACGGACACAGTGACCGAGGGCGGACATCACTGCACAGGTGATTAGTGCTATTGCAATCGCGACAGCGAGCCAGGCTCTTGAGGTGCTTGCTCGGCCGTGCGTGAGGAGCCCTGGTGAGAGGATCGCGAGATCCCCAGCTTCTCCATCTTATGAATCAGTGTAGTGCGCTTCAAACCAAGTTTCGCAGCCGCTCCTTTCGGGCCGCCGATCACCCAACCGACCGATTCTAGCGTGCGCAGAATCAGAACGCGCTCGGAGTCCATCAGAGTGGTCCCCACCGGAGAAGCAGTGATGGCCAAAGTTTGTGCTGCCGGCAAAGGATTTGGAAGCACGCCATCGTTCGAAAGTATCACCGCACGTTCGATCAGGTTCTGCAGCTCGCGGATGTTGCCGGGCCACTGGTACGACGCGAATGCAGACATCGTCGTCGGAGGAATGTGCTCGATCGGGCGACTCATCCGGCGGCCGTAGATCTCGGCAAAGTGCTCCACGAGTGCCGGAATGTCTTCGCGACGTTCGCGCAAAGGCGGCAACAGGACCGGAAATACGTTCAGGCGGTAGTAGAGGTCGGTGCGAAACTGACCCTGGCTCGCCATCTCCGTCAGATTGCGATTTGTGGCAGCGACCAGCCGAACGTCTACCTGATGAGTCCGAGTACTGCCCAAGCGCTCGAACTCCTGCTCCTGAAGAACACGCAGCAACTTCGGCTGCAACGCCGGTGGAATATCCCCTACTTCATCCAGGAAGAGCGTGCCTTTGTCGGCCAGTTCAAAACGGCCAATCTTTTGCGCGATGGCTCCAGTGAAAGCACCCTTCTCATGACCAAAGAGTTCGCTCTCCAGCAAATCCAGCGGAATGGCAGCGCAATTTAGCCTTACAAAAGGTCGTCCGCAGCGCGAGCTGAGGTTATGAATCGCGTGCGCGATCAGCTCCTTGCCGGTGCCGGTTTCTCCCTGTATGAGAACGGTGGAATCCGTGGGCGCAACCCGTTCGACTTGTTCGAGCACCGATTCCAAGGCCGTACTATTGCCAATAATCTGCTCGAATCGGCGCTCAAAAGGCGCCTGATCGCCACTCCCGAATTTTTGGAAAGCTCCCACAAAGAACCTCCTGCGCACACGCGCTTTCTATCGGGATCAATTCTCAAGAGCCGCTCGAACGCTCTCGAGCAGGACTTCATCATCAAACGGCTTGGCCAGGAACTCAACCGCCCCGGCTCTTAGGGCCTGCATCCGCATTTTTGTGTCGCCGTGCGCGGTGATGAAGATGGTCGGAATTCTACAATGTTCAGCGTTCAGTCTGGCCTGCAGTTCCAGACCGGACATCCCCGGCATGCGAATATCCGTGATCAGGCATGCAGTCTGCTGCTGCTGACCAGACTTCAGGAAGTCTTCCGCTGAGGCAAACGCTTGTGACGGCAATCCGACGGACTTAAGCATGCCTTGCAATGCGCTGCGCATCAGTTCGTCGTCATCGACGATCGTAACCAGTTTCGCCTTCGTCTCAATAGCCATAGCAGCAGCTTATCGTTCCGACTGGCGACTGCGCAATCATGCTTTGGTATGAGTTCGATAATGCCTGACTGAATACCTTGGGCGGTCATGAAAAGTTATTCATGCCTCGATTTTGATGGGAAGGGTGAGGTGAAAGGTTGCGCCGCGGGAAGAGTTGTCGGCAGCCCACAGGCGACCGCCATGCGATTCCACGATGGATCGGCTGATCCGAAGACCCATGCCGGTGCCGTGGGATTTTGTAGTAAAGAAAGGGTCAAAAATCTGCTCTGCCTTCTGTAGCGGCAGACCCACGCCGGTGTCGCTGACCGACAACACAAGTTGCTCGTTCTCCCCTGGCTGTGACTGGATGGTGAGTTCACGCGTCCCGTTGACATCCTTCATCGCGTCAATGCTGTTCATAACCAGATTCATCAGCACTTGCTGCAATTGCACCCGATCTCCCATGACGTAGGGAAGATCTGGCCGACAGCTCTGTCCGGACGGATATGGAGTACCGCGCGGCTTCACTGCGCAGGAGGACAACCATCTCCTGAATCACTCCGTTTATATCCACCAGCTCTCGTTGCGGGGTGCCTTTCTTGAAAAGCTGGCGGACACGGCTAATGATCTCGGCTGCGCGGGTGGCGTCTCTAATGGTTCTCGATGCGGCCTCGCGCGCCTCTTCGAGATCAGGTGGATCGCGCTTAAGCCAACGCAAGCAGGTATTGGCGTCGGTGACGGCGGCGGCGATCGGCTGATTCACTTCGTGCGCAAGAGAAGCGGTCAGTTCCCCCATGGTGGTCACCCGACCGATGCGCGCGAGATCCGCCTGGGCCTGTCGCAATCGTTCCCGCTCTTCTTCCGCCTGCTTGCGCTCGGTTACGTCAATCACTGTACCGACGAATTCAACGAGATCGCCGGATGGGCTGAAAACGGGATGACCTATGACATGGATGTCTCTGACGTCGCCGCCGGGATGAATGATTCGGTAATCCAGCTCGAACTCCGCTTTCTCGCGCCCTGCTGTCTCGATCGCTTCCCTGACTTTGGCTTGATCATCGGGATGGATGCGACTAAAGAACGTTTCGTATCGTGGTTGTCCACCGTGCGGATCAATACCTAATACGCGGTAGCATTCCTCGGACAAGTACCTGATCTCGCCCGAGGCAGGTATCGACGCCCAACTGCCTGTGTGGCTGAGCCTCTGCGCTTCCGCTAAATATGCCTCGCTCTCGCGAAGCGCCTGTTCCGCCTGCTTTGCCAGGGTGACGTCCATAACCGTTCCTACGAAGTCGACCCTACCCGATTCATTGCTTGAGGCACGGGCTAGAACATGGACATGTTTTACGGACCCATCCGGCATCAGCAAGCGATGTTCATGTTCAAAATTCTGCCCATCTCGCGCCGCGCGTTGGATTGTCTGTTTCACGAGGGCCGCGTCCTCCGGATGAACCCGTTGGAGGCTGAGTTCCGCCGTTGGTGCTGTGGTTCGGTCGTACTGGAAGATTCGAAAGGTTTCCTCTGACCAAATGATCTCGCCAGTGGAAGGTCTCCAGCCGAAACTGCCTGTGTGGCTGAGCCTCTGCGCTTCGGCTAAGTACGCCTCACTCACCCGCAGTTCGGCCTCTGCCCGCTTCCGCTCGACAATCTCAAGTTTCAGGTCCGCACTGGCCCGAGTCAGTTCCTTGGTTCGCTCCGCGACTCTCACTTCAAGCTCATCTCGTGCTCGCGTGGCGGCGGTCATTAACAGCGCAAAAACCAGGAACACAAGGTCATAAAGAACGCGGGACATGCTATTGATTTCAGGATCGAAGACATAGCTGCGGACGAGCGCTGAGAGCACCGCTGTGAGAATGCCGGGACCGGTGCCGCCGTACCAGAACGTAATCGCGATTGCAGATAGCGCGAACGCGTTAAACGCCAAAGGCAAATGGAAGTATAGAAACAGCTCCGTCAGCCCGGTAGCCGCTGCGACCGAGACCAAAGCCAATCCATAGCCCGCGGCTGGCCGCGTACTCCACTTCGCCTTATCCGGATATTTCATCGGGTCGAGGTCTTTGCGGCATTGACTACTTCTTGGCGGGCGGAAACTCAAGCTTCGCCGCCATTCTCACCAGTTCCGCCAGTGATTCCGCCTGCATCTTTCGCATCACGTGCCCGCGTTGGATCTTCACCGTAACTTCACTGGTCCCAAGCTCAAAAGCCACTTGCTTATTGAGCAGGCCCGAAACCACCAGACTCATAACTTCACGCTCGCGTGGGGTCAGCAGGTTATAACGCTGTCGCAACTCTCCGCGCTCGCTCTCCTGTTGCCGCGCCACCCGGTCGCGATCCAAAGCCTGATAGATCGCATCCAGCAAGTCTTGGTCGCGGAACGGCTTGGTCAAGAACTCCACGGCGCCAGATTTCATGGCCTTCACCGTCATCGGAATATCTCCGTGACCTGTGATGAAGATGATGGGTATATGAACGCCGGCGTCAGCCAACTCGCGCTGAAAATCCAGACCGCTCACTCCGGGAAGTCTCACGTCCAGAACCAGGCAGTTTGGCCCGTCCGGGCGCTCGCTGCGCAGGAAGTCTTGTGGTGTGCCGAAAGTTTCCGAACGCAAGCCGACCGACTTCAACATGCCCTGGATCGAGGTACGTACCAAAGCATCGTCATCGACGACGAACACCGTGGGAACGGCTCTAGGCGTCATTCATGCGCCTCGGCGGCAGTGAGTAATGCAATAGGAATTTTACGCTCATAGCGCGGCTGGAGGCCGAGGATTTCGGCGAAAGTAAATTCGGCTTTGCAGAATTACCTCGTCGGGCCACGGACGGGGGCATCCGAAGCCTTCAGAGAGAATCGTGAGCTGAGCACCCACCCAGCAGCGTTCGCGCGCGGGCACCGGGTCCTCCAAACCCAGGCCCTAACGCGCGAATGCCAGGTTCACGCTTAGTTGCCAGCACCGGTAGCATCAGAGTTTGATGCCGTCGGCTGGTTGGTCACGACAGTTTGTTGCCTGTCATGGGCTAGTTCCTTTTCTTTCTCTTTCGGATACAGAAATTCGTTCCCGACTTCCTGTCCAGGATAGAACCACTTCAGAAGAGCATCCGGTTGTCCACTCCCCTGTTCCGCCAATGTGATCATCGTATGTGCGGTTGTCTGCTGGCGGACCGTCGCGATCGTCTGAAGTGTTGCGTACAGGACGGTCCTGTCCGCATTGAAGACCTGAACAACATTTCGATCAGAATCACCGTTGGCCAACTTGAACACGTAGGTCCCGGCAGGTAATACCTGTCCCGGGATCTGGATCGACTGGCTGAAAGTGATTGTGGTGGTTTGGTCGGACTCGCCCGCATGAGCGGCGAGTTCGAAGATGAGGGTGAAAGCAATGATCAAACCTACGACAATGTAAAGTTTGTTAATTTTCATATCGATTAAATCTCCTTGAACAAATGTTCGGTGTTTCTACCTCACGTCCGAAAGGATCAGCATCGCGCCTTTCTTTTCACTTTGGCTAAGGCACGGCCGCTGCCAAACGAGACGAGAGCGACTTAACAGAGGGCCAGCAGGCAAGTACATCTATTCCCTCAAGGGCATAGGACCCACGAAGCTAGTTGCATCTTCCACGAATCGGAAAAAGGCGACGCCCCGCGACGGTCCAAATGCTGACGCGCTATCCGCATGCTGACACTCGAAAACGTGGTTGAGTTTTGCCGGTGACCGCAAACCCTTGAAAAACCCCGTGCCGACGGCGAATTGCGTTTGGAGATCCGAATGCATTATGGTGAAGAAGACGTGGCGCCGAGAGCTGAATGGGTAGGTTGAATCCCCTCAAACTTGCTCAGGTTGGTCGAGCGAACGGGGCTACGTCAAGAAATTCGCAGTGTTGCGGGGGCGGAGAAATAAACCGGAGAGGACGGAAGTAAATGTCGACTCAGAAGAGCAAAATGTGCGCGCACATTCCGTGCCTGTGCGTGGTACCGGACGGAGAGGACTACTGCGGTGAAGCTTGTCGTGACGCGGGAAGCGAAGACGTGGAAATCGCGTGTCAATGCGATCATCTGGCTTGTCCGCTCACAATTGGCCAGTTCGCACTGCGAAGTGCCGCTGACCTGATCGGATGGAAACGATAGTTTGCGGCGGCGCGCGTTACCTGACTGGAAAGGATCCGCCGGTGATCGCCGATACCACGGATCGAAGGAGAATTGATCATGAAGTTCCTAAAACAGAGTTTGTCGTTTTTTCTCTCATGCTGCCTGGTGTTGGCCACTGCTCCGGAAGGGTTCGCCACGCCGGCGGCCCAATCCGCCGCACAGGCGCAGGCTCAAGCTGCTCCGGTTCAGGCCGCGCAGAAGACGCCGGAACAACTGCAGCAACTCGTCGCGCCGATCTCATTGTATCCGGATGCATTAGTGGCACAGATCCTCGCGGCGGCTACATATCCCGACCAGGTCGTAGAAGCAGACCGGTGGCTGCAGCAACATAACGATCTCAAGGGTGAGCAACTCGGCAAAGAGGTCGATAAGCAGCCCTGGGATCCGAGTCTGAAGGCCCTCACCGAGTTTCCTTCAGTGTTGGCCAATATGGACAAGAATCTCTCATGGACCTCATCGCTTGGCGATGCTTACGTCAACCAACAGCAGGACGTGATGAATGCTGTTCAGGTAATGCGTAACCGCGCGGAGAAGGCGGGGAACCTGAAGAGCACCTCGCAGGAAAAGGTGAGCGAGCAGGGGCAAACCATTGTCATCGAGCCCGTGGACCCTGAGGTTGTTTACGTTCCTGAGTACGACCCATGGCTCGTCTATGGAGAACCCATCGGGATATGGCCCGGCTGGTATTGGTATCCGGGTCTGTTCTTTGATGGTCCTGGAATTGCGTTTGGCCTCGGCTTTGGGATCGGATTCTTCGGTGGATTTGGCTGGGGTTGGCACCACTGGGGATACGACTGGCATCACCACGACATTCGTTTCGACCACCACCACTACGAATCGCACAGCAGAATTTTCGTCAACCGCAACAAAATCAATCGCGCTGGTGGATTTCACGGCGCTAGCGGATTCCACGGTGGAGGAGCGAGAGGATTCGCGGATGGCCGGCACGGATTCGCTACGCCACATGCCCAGGCCGGCACGCATTCCGGAGCGTTCAGCGGCTTCAATCATGGAGGAGTGTCGAGAGGCTTTTCGGCTCGCGGCCACTCGAGCTTTGGCGACGGTTTTCATGGCGGTGGAGGTTTCCACGGTGGTGGGGGCTTTCACGGAGGCGGAGGCGGTCGCCGGTAATTCCGTTCAACTACAAACCAAGACTGATGATAGGGAGAACAAAACATGCGCACAGAGAATATGAAGCTTGAAGCAATTGAGACATTTATCGTGAGACTAGCCTGCGGGTTCGCATCCACGGCCCTTCTTACGGTGGCCGTGCTGTTTGTCACAGGTTCCGCCATAGCGAGCTTTGCCCAGGAATCACAACTGAAGACATTTTCGTCTCCCCAGGAAGCCGCTCACGCTCTCTTTCAGGCTGCACAAAAAGAGGATGAGCCAGCTCTGGAAGCGATACTCGGAGCTGGAAAGGACGTCACTTCGTCGAGCGACGAAGTGGAGGACAAACTCGAACATGAGCAGTTCAGCAAAAAATATCAGGAGATGCACCGTCTGGTCCAAGAAGCCGACGGAAGCACGGTGCTGTACATCGGGGCAGAAAACTGGCCGTTTCCAGTGCCTCTGATCTCAAAGAATGGCGAATGGTACTTTGATTCGGGGACTGGAACGCAGGAAATTCTGTTCCGAAGAATTGGAGAGAATGAGGCCACAGCGATTCAAGTCTGCGAGGAGTTTGCGATCAGAAAGAAGGAGCAAAACGTAATCCCATCCAGCTACGACGCGATCACCCAATTCGCGCAGAGCCTCGCATCCGGCGGCACAACAAATGCCGGCAACAATGACTCCTCTCCCTTCTACGGATACTACTTTCGAGTGGTGAACGTAAATTCTGCGGCCGCGACGAGTCGCTATGTTTCCGGCGGCGATAAGAGAAGAGGCTTGGCTCTGGTGGCGTACCCCGCGGGGTACCGGTCGTCTGGGGTCAAGACCTTCATAGTCTCGCAGGATGGTGTCGTTTACGAAAAAGACCTCGGGCCTGACACGACGACGGTCGCACCGGGAATAAAGGCGCGCAATTCCAGTTGGAGCCCTGCGGAGTGAGGCATTGATGGCCCGCTCTCTGGGTTAGGAAATTGAGACCGAACATAACTTCCACCATCTAATGAGCAAAAAGGAGTGAACGATGAAACAGCGCACGAGAAAAACAACAAGTATGCCGGCCGCTAGCGGGGGAACGATCACACTCGGTGCTAAACTCACCGTCAATCGCCTTGGCTTCGGCGCCATGCGCCTGACGGGCGACGGAATCTGGGGTCCGTCCAAGGATCGAGTGGCAGCAATAGGCGTTCTTCGTCGAGCTGTTGAGCTTGGGGTCAACTTTATCGACACCGCTGATTCATATGGTCCGAATGTCAGCGAAGAATTGATCGCCGAAGCGCTGGCGCCTTATCCCAAGGACCTTGTCATCGCGACTAAAGGTGGATGGAATCGGCCCGGGCCAAACCAGTGGACGCACGATGCAAGTCCGGTTCACCTGCGTAAGGCGGTGGAAGGCAGCCTGAAAAGACTGCGCCTCGACAGGATCGACGTTTACCAGTTGCACGTGCCCGATCCGGTCGTGCCTTTCGACGCGTCCATTGAAACGCTTGCCAACCTGCAACTAGAAGGCAAGATCCACTTGGTGGGATTATCTAATGTCACGGTAGAACACATCGAGCGCGCGGAGAAAATCGTACCAATCGTGTCGGTGCAGAACCGTTACAGTTTTGCCGATCGTGAGTGGGATAACGTCGTGGATTATTGCGAACGCAACGGCATCGCGTTTATTCCGTGGTTCCCGCTGGGAGCTGGGACCGTGGCCGGCAGGCTACTGGAGCGGATTGCGAAGGCCCGCAAGGTGAAAGCTATCCAGGTCGCGTTGGCGTGGTTGCTGAAACGGTCCCCGGTTATGCTGCCCATTCCCGGGACTTCCTCGATTGCGCATCTCGAGCAAAATGTGCAAGCAGCATCGTTGCAATTGACAGACGAAGAATATCTGGAGCTAAACGAGGCTTCCCTGCTGGCTTCCTGAACCAAGCCGCTAGGTGCAACCCGGTTAAGAATCCAGTGCAAACCTACCGCCTGGGCGAGTTCATGCTGGCGACGACCGACCCCCGCTTTATAATCCCATCGATTTGTGTCATCTGCTGAATCACGAGGACAGTAGATCGAAGAAGAGTGCAAAAAGGAGCATCCGAGAGCGTGCTGGGCGCGATGGCCGAATGAACCTGCCTCGCCGAGATCTCTGCCAAAAATGGTGCACTCTGTGAAAGAACGCTTTGATCGTTCCAGGTCTAAGCTTTGTATGTGTGGAATGAGCGGGCAAATCAAGTTCGGCAATGTCGAGATACCAACGGAGTGTCCTCCGGGGGACTGTCCGATACGTTCAGAGTCCTGGCGTTGCAACTCCAGCCAACAACTTAGGCTGCGCGACACTCGGCAACAGGATTGCTTTACGGTGCAACATGAGGCCGCCGAATGCAACTCATGTCTTGCTGGTAACAATTCTGATCGTGGCGATGCAAAGTCTCGCCGTCGGGCAAGCGTCATTCGAGCGGATAGAAAAGGTGGCACCTTCTTCGACTACCGCGCCGGAGGGGTTAGGGGACAACCAGGCAACATCGCTCCACGGAACGTTGGATCAGGCGGCGACCAGTCCGTGCCGCTTAATCGTGCCTGACGCCATTCCCGAACCCGCAGTGTTGGGCGAACAGGCTACAACAACGAAGAGCGGTACTTGGCCGTACACCCCTTTGTCAGCTCATTGCAAATTCCACATCTTTCTGACGACCACCTACTCGCCGTACACATTCGTGTCGGCGGCTTTTCAGGCGACCTTGGACCAAGCTCAGGATCAGTGGCCCCACTATGGCGGAGGAACGCAAGGTTGGGGCAAGCGGTTTGGGGCGACGCTGGCGGATACAGAGTCGCGGAGGTTCATCCAGACCTTTGCTCTATCGACGATCTTGCATCAGGATCCTCGATATTTCCCCTCACACAAGAGAAGTTTTATTTCGCGGTCGCGGTATGCCGCAACCAGAGTGTTGATAACCAGGAGTGACGGCGGCTATGAAACATTCAACACGTCCGAGCTTCTGGGCGCTGTGTTCACCAGTTCGCTGCAAAACAGCTACTATCCCAGGCATGACCGAAGCTTCGGGGAAACTATGAATCGCTTCACCGGCGCCCTGATCTCAGATGCGACTGGAAACCTTCTACGCGAATTCACGCCGGATCTAAAGCGTTTCTTTCGGAAACATGCGCCGAAGAAAATTCTGAGGATCGAAGAAAAGCTCCCCATTCCTGCCGACGATAAGCCGTAGCGCACGAACAAAGTCAACAGTGAAGTGCTGAAGTTTTTGGGAACGGCATTGCGAAAGAAGGCGGTCTCAGTCGCGGGGGTTGTAGGGTGCCGTCTCGGACGGCACCCGAACTGCGCCAGCAAGATTCAAACTGGATCTTTCGGCATTACGGTGATGGCTCTTGCCGCATCGTACATTGCCTTTCTCGAGCGACTGCTCTGCAGGCGCAACCGTGAGATCAGATATGGCATCGAGGAAATGATCGCCAGCAGAACTGCGTCCGCCAAATATCTCAACATGGTGCACCTCCATGCCAAGAGAGGTGCATTTCCGCGGCCATTTTAGCCTGCACTCATCCTCCGCGATTTACCGCTAGCGCGCAGATGGCAGGGGCAGAGTCCTGTCGAAATGAGGACACTTGAGTCAGCCGTGGGGCACCAACTCCGATTTTCGTTAGACGTGTCAACCAGGCAGTTGATCCCATGTTGCTGAAAATACGCACATTGATCGTCGGGTCACCGATTGGAATGCGGCGTGCCTTTTCTCTATCGAGCGAAGAGAGCTCCAAAAGAGACTTCTATGTGGATTGTTCGACTAGCATTGCGCCGCCCTTACACCTTTGTGGTGATGTCGATACTTATCCTGATCATGGGTGGACTCGCCATCGTGCGCACTCCAACCGACATCTTTCCGAACATCGACATTCCGGTTGTCAGCATTATCTGGAACTATAACGGTCTCCTCCCAGAGGACATGAACGAGCGGATCGTGAGCATTACCGAACGGTCGCTCACCACCACGGTCGACAACATCGAACACATCGAGTCGCAGTCGCTTAATGGAGTTGCTGTGGTGAAAGTGTTCTTCCAGCCGACCGCGAACATTCAACAGGGTATCGCCCAGATTACGGCGGTCTCTCAGACCCAACTCAGGCAATTGCCGGCGGGAACGACGCCACCGCTCATTCTGGCCTATAGTGCATCGAGCGTGCCCGTCCTCCAGTTGGCTCTGTCCGGGCAAAATCTTTCGGAGCAGCAGCTCAACGACTATGGACTAAATTTCATTCGGACACAGCTCATTACCGTGCCGGGAGCGTCCGTGCCCTATCCCTACGGCGGCAAACAACGCCAGGTGCAAGTCGATCTGAATACGACCGCGCTGCAGTCAAAGGGTTTGTCTGCGCTGGATGTAGTCAACGCGATCAGCGTGCAAAACCTGGTTCTGCCGACCGGAACGTCTAAGATCGGTGCCAAGGAATACGACGTCTCCATTCCGAACGCGGCGCCGCAAACGATTGCGGACCTGAACCGCATCCCCATCAAGACGATTGGCGATACTACCATCTACGTCAAAGACGTCGCCTGGGTACGCGATGGCTTTCCCCCGCAGACCAACATCGTGCGCGTCAACGGGCAGCGCTCGGTATTACTGACGATCCAAAAGGCGGGGAGTGCGTCAACGCTGAACGTGATTTCGAGCATCAAATCCATGCTGCCTCAAATTAAAACAACCATTCCACCCACCCTACAGATAACACCGCTGGCGGATCAATCAATTTTTGTCCGTGGAGCGATCAGCGGAGTGGTGCGGGAAACGCTGATTGCCGCGTGCCTGACCGCTTTCATGATTCTCACATTCCTGGGCAGTTGGCGAAGCACCGTGATCATCGCGACGTCGATTCCGTTGGCGATCCTGACCTCGATCATCGTTCTAAGCGCGATCGGACAAACCATCAACATCATGACGCTCGGTGGATTGGCTCTGGCGGTCGGAATACTAGTTGACGACGCCACCGTCGAAGTCGAGAACATCAATCGCAACCGGGAGGCGGAACCAGACAAGGATCTCGACGGAGTTGTTCTCGACAGTGCATCGCAAATTGCGACCCCCGCCTTCGTCTCCACGCTCTCGATCTGCATCGTGTTTGCCCCGATGTTTTTGCTGTCAGGCGTGGCGCGATACCTGTTCGTGCCGCTGGCTGAGGCAGTCGTGTTCGCCATGCTGGCCTCGTATTTCCTCTCGCGGACCATCGTTCCGACAATGGCCAAGTACTTGTTGCGGGGAGAGAAGAAGGAAGCCGGAGACGCCCCCAGCCGCAATCCGTTGGTGCGATTTCAGAAGCGATTTGAAGAGGCGTTCGAGAGATTTCGCCACAGCTTCCGCGGCCTGCTGCAGACTTGTCTTCATCACAGGCTGGTTTTCTTGATTGCGTTCTTCGCATTTTGTGTCGGCTCTCTTGTAGTCCTCATTCCCTGGCTGGGCCAGGACTTCTTTCCCAGCGTTGACAGCGGCACTTTCAAACTCCACATGCGCGCTCCCACGGGGATGCGGATTGAAGAGACGGCCAACCTTTCCGATCAGGTCGAGCAGTCGATTCGACAGGAGATTCCGGCAGCCGAGGTGCAAAGCGTCATCGACAACATAGGCCTGCCCTACAGCGGCATCAATCTTTCTTACAGCAATTCAGCGCCAGTCGGCACATCTGACGCCGACATTCTTGTGACCCTGTCCGCCAAGCACCATCCGACAGATAGCTACATTCACCAGCTTCGTCTGACACTGCCAAAACAGTTTCCGGGGGTTACCTTCTCTTTCCTGCCGGCCGACATGGTGGCACAGATTCTCAATTTTGGATTGCCTGCCCCCGTCGATGTTCAGGTCGTAGGAAACGACTTGCCGGGAAACCGCGCCTATGCAGACGCTTTGCTCGCGAAGATGAGATATGTCCCCGGGACGACTGATCTGCGGATTCAGCAGCCCTTCGATCAACCCTATCTGCGCTTAAGAGTCGAACGCACCAAAGCCGAGCAGCTTGGTTTCACGGCTCACGACATTGCCCAGAACCTCCTGGTATCACTAAGCGGCAGTTTCCAGACTTCGCCCTCCTACTGGCTGGATCCAAAGAATCATGTCAGTTATCAAATCGCGACCGAGACGCCGCAATACCGTGCCGACACCTTGCAGGATGTAGAAAACATTCCAATCACCGGCACGGATCCAAATGCTGCCCCATCGCTCATGGCCAGCCTGGTTTCCACTCAGCGCGGAGCGGGAATGGCGGTGGTTTCTGACTACAACGTTGCCCCGGTCATCGACATCTATGGCTCCGTCTCGGGACGTGATCTCGGCGGCGTGGCCGGCGACATCAACAAGATCATTGAGGCCACTCACCAGCAATTGCCGCGTGGCTCTCGCGTCGTCGTCCGTGGACAGGTTCAGACCATGCGCGCCTCCTACACCGGCCTCCTGGGTGGACTGCTGTTCTCGATCGTGCTGGTGTATTTGCTGATTGTGGTCAACTTTCAGTCCTGGCTCGACCCTTTCATCATGATTTCCGCGCTGCCCGCGGCACTCGCCGGGATCGCGTGGTTCTTGTTCATAACGCACACGAATCTGAGCGTCCCGGCGCTAATGGGAGCCATCATGTGCATGGGTGTCGCCACCTCAAACAGCATCCTGGTAGTGAGTTTCGCCACGGAAAAAATGGCGGAAGGCATGGATTCTGTGAGCGCCGCACTGGAGGCAGGTTTCACGCGTTTTCGCCCTGTGCTGATGACCGCGCTGGCCATGATTATCGGCATGGTGCCCATGGCTCTGGGACTCGGCGACGGCGGCGAACAGAACGCCCCCCTTGGGCGCGCTGTCATCGGGGGACTGATTTTCGCGACGGCTTCAACACTGCTTTTTGTTCCGGCATTTTTCAGCGTCTTACAAGGTTCACGCCGCCATTCAGTCCAGGAACAAGAACGCTAGACACCAAGGCGTGTGGAGTTATTTATGATTCAAACTGAAGAGAGACAACAAACCGCCGAACAAACGCTCCCATTGGTTGACGTGAGCACAGCAAAGCGTTCGCGCAAATCATGGCTTGGGCTCGTGATTGCGGCGCTTATAGTCGCTGCCCTCCTGGTTTCCGGCATCTGGTCCCGTGTCAAGGCCGGCAAAGCTCTACGTGCAGAGACGGCGCAAGCCGCTCTCCCTGCCGTATCGGTTGTGTCGCCGAAACAAACAGCGCCGGCCGACGAAATCATTCTGCCGGGTAACGTGCAACCATTCATCACTTCGCCCATTTACTCCCGCACCAATGGTTACCTGAAGAAGTGGTATTTCGACATTGGGGCACACGTGAAAAAGGGGCAACTTCTTGCGGTGATCGAAACGCCGGAGGTCGACCAGCAACTCCAGCAAGCTCGCAGCAACCTGTTGACCGCGCAGGCAAATCTGGAACTTGCTTCCATTACCAAGACTCGGTATCAGGGACTCTTGAAAAGCAACGCTGTATCCCAACAGGATGTCGACAACGCAGTCGGGACCTACAACGCAAATAAATCCATCGTCGAAGCAGACAAGGCAGCCGTAGAGCAGTACTCGGTCCTGGCGTCTTTCGAAAAGATCTACGCGCCGTTCGATGGCGTGATTACGGCGCGCAACACCGATATCGGCGACCTCATTAATTCCGGGAGCGGTACGGGAGTGAAAACCGATCTCTTCCACATCGCTCAACCGGGAAGGTTGCGCGTTTATGTAAACGTTCCGGAAGAATACTCGCAGGGGACCAAAACTGGGATGACTGCGGATCTCACTCTCGCGGAATTTCCAGGCCGCAAGTTCCGGGGAACACTGGTGCGCACAGCCGAAGCCATCAATGTGACAACCCGTACCTTGCTCGTCGAAATCGATGTGAACAATCCGTCAGGAACGCTGCTCAGCGGCTCCTATGCGGAGGTTCACTTGGCGGTTCCGACGCAGGCTGCCACTTTGCTGCTTCCGGTGAATACTCTGATATTCCGCTCAGAGGGTTTACGCGTTGGCGTTGTAAAGGATGGGAAGGTCGTGCTCACTGCCGTGACTCCAGGGCACGACTTCGGAAACGAGATAGAGATCGTGTCGGGCCTTACGGCAAACGATCAGGTGATCGTCAACCCGCCCGACTCTATCGTTTCCGGGCAGGCAGTCCAAATCGTTCAGGCAACACTTCCGGGGGATGTCAAATGAAACGTTTTCAACAAATAACTCTGTTCAAGAATCCGTGGCGAGCGCTTTCGATATTCGGCCTTCTGACAGTGGCGGTGTTCCAGTTTACGGGATGCGCGGTTGGACCCAAGTACCATCCACCGGTGGTGCAGGCACCTTCCGCCTATAAAGAGATGGGCGATTGGAAGCCCGCCCAACCCAATGACCAGAGCCTCGGCGGCGACTGGTGGACGATTTTCCAGGATCCGCAGCTTGATGCGCTCGAACAGCAAATCAATGTTGGCAACCAAAATCTGAAGGCGGCGGAGGCCCAGTTCCAGCAGGCGCGGGCAGTCCTGCGCTACTATCGGGCCGACTACTATCCGACCGTAACGGCCGGGCCGTCGGCGACTCGAACCCGAGTCTCGGCCAACGCTCCTACGAGTACAACCTTGCGGGGTGCAACCTATAACAATTTTGTGCTGCCGTTCGATTTTTCCTACCAGGCGGACGTCTGGGGACGGGTTCGAAAAAACGTGGAGTCTTATCGAGAACAAGCGCAAGCCAGCGCGGCAGACCTGGCTACCGTCAACTTGAGCATGCACGCGGATCTGGCCCTTGATTACTTTCAGGCCCGCAGCCTTGATGCCGAGGAACAACTTCTGAACTCCACTGTGAAACAGTACGAGCAAGCCCTCGAATTGAACGAAAGCCGCTTTCAGGGAGGCATTGGTTCGGAGGTGGAAGTCGAGCAGGCCAAGACTCAATTGCAAACTACGCGGGCCGCAGCCATTGACGTTCGAGTGCTGCGCGCACAATACGAACACGCGGTCGCAATCCTGATCGGGAGGCCTCCAGCCGAGTTCAGTCTTGCTCCGCTTCCCCTCGCCGCGCCGCCTCCGCACGTTCCTGTCACCGTCCCGTCAGACCTGTTAGAGAGACGGCCGGACATCGCAGCCGCGGAGAGGCGCGTGGCGTCCGCCAATGCCCAGATCGGAGTCGCGAAATCGGCGTACTATCCGCTGATCAGTCTGGGCGCTTCCGGAGGATTCGAAAGCTCGGCCATTACGACCCTTATAAATGGCCCGAGCGGCCTATGGTCGCTGGGCTTGTCTGCCGTGGAAACTGTTTTCGACGGCGGAAGACGCCGCTCCGTCAACGACCAGGCGCGGGCGGCTTATGACTATCAAGTCGCTGCCTATCGCGAGGACGTGCTCACTGGATTCCAGCAGGTGGAAGACAGTCTGGCGGCGGTCAGAATTCTGGAAAGCGAGGCCAAGGTCCAGGATGAAGCAGTCGTGGCCGCCCAGCGCTCCCTGGATCTCTCAGTCATTCGTTACAAGGGGGGAGTAACAAGCTACCTCGAGGTAATCACCGCGCAAAGTGCCGCGCTCTCGGATGAAGTGACGGCGGTCAATATTCTGGGGCGTCGTATGGCAAACACAGTCCTGCTGATACAGGCCATCGGCGGCGGATGGGATCAATCAAGTTTACCGGAGCGACCGGAATGCTGCGGCAAACTGGCGAGCAATGCCAAGTAAAGAACCGATTTAAGAACCGATTTATGAGTACGGAAACAGACTTTGATCTGCTGGCTGTGCGGCATTGCGAAATCGTGTTACTCTGCTCCGTCTGGTCGGAGTACGTGTTGCATGTCGTCTTTTCTGCGCTCAGGCCTCGTTGCTGCTCTTCTGTGGCTCTCGATGCAACCAGCCATCCTCGGCGACGACACCAAATCGCCGATCCCTCCAAACTTGCGGCCGCTGACCAGCTTTACCGTGCGGGCAAGTTCGCGGAAGCCGAGGCCGGCTATCAGGCGGCACTCAAGGCCGATCCGAAACTCGTGGCAGCGCAAGTTGGATTGGTCCGCGCAATGTTGCGTCAGCAGAAGATTGATGAAGCTCTGGACGCAGCAAACGCCGCCCTGGCGGCGCAGCCCAATTCGGCGGCTTTGCTGGCGGCAAAAGGCGATGTCCAGTTTCGTCGCGGGGAAATGTCAGAGGCCGAGATGTCGTACCTGACGGCAAAGAAGTTCGACGCAAAGGAAGCCCATGCCTATCTCGGACTGGCGCAGTTGTACCGCTCATACTCCTTATATCGCAAAGCCTACGACCAGCTACAGGGTGCCCATGAGGTGGCTCCTGAGAATATCGAGGTGCAGCGGGCATGGCTGCGGATGCTTCCACGCAAAGAAAGACTGGCGGCAATGGAGGCCTATCTCGGAGGCCCCCATCCCGATAACGAGGAGGAAACCAGATGGATGACGGAGTACTTGCAGTTTCTGAAAGCGACCGCAGATAAGCCCATTCATCAATGCAAGCTGGTCAGCAAGGTCGAGCAAACCGAGACCCACCTGGAGACTCGGTATGCAGCGGACGCGCATCGCTTGCGGGGCATAGGGCTGTTGGTCAAGCTCAATGACCGCAATGCGCATCTCTTGCTTGATACCGGAGCAGGCGGGATCGTGATAAGCCGTAAGATCGCGGAGAAGGCGGGATTGACCGCGATCTCTGCGGTGCACTTCGGAGGCATCGGCGACAAGGGCATGCAAAGCGGCTACACGGCAGTAGCAGATCACATCCAAATCGGCGAATTGGAGTTCCAGGACTGTGTGGTCACCGTAAGCGACAAGGGATCGGTGGCCGAGGAGGACGGGTTGATTGGGGCCGATGTGCTTGGGGCTTACCTTATTGACATTGACCTTCCGGGAATGCGGCTGAAACTATCTCCTCTGCCGAAGCGTCCCGAGGATACAGTGGCTCCCAAGTCGCTGAACAGCGAAGGCGAGGAGCAAGCGAATGTAGAGCAGAAAGCGGAGCAGAAAGAAGGCAGCGCGGCCGAACCGGCGTTGAAGGAACCGAAGCCAGCTGCGCCCATTCCGAAGCCTCCACAGCGCCTGCCCAGAGACCGGTACATTGCGCCTGAGATGGCCAACTGGACGAAAGTCTTCCGCTTCGGCCATAGCATGCTGGTGCCGACAAGCGTCAACGATTCGAAAGCGATGCTGTTCGGACTCGACACGGGCGCCTTCAGCAATCTTCTTTCGGTGCGAGCCGGGCGGCAGGTCAGCAAGGTCAGTTCCGAGGACCGCATACGGGTTCGTGGTGTGAACGGCGATGTGAAGAAGGTCTACAGCGCCCAGGCCACTTTGCGTTTCGGGCACTTACAGCAGCCGAGCCTCGACCTCATCACCCTAGACCTTTCCAGCCTAAGCCGCCAAATTGGGACGGAGGTCTCAGGCTTTCTGGGCTTTGCCATGCTGAGGCTGCTTGAGGTGAAGTTGGACTACCGCGATGGCCTGGTGGATTTTGAGTACGACCCAAAACGCGTAAACCATTTCGAGAGATAACGCTCGCGGGTTCGATTTCCTGTACCGCCTGCAGTGATCCCAGGGGGATCAGAATCGCACGTACGGATCGTCACGTACTCCTATGGGTTAACACATGTAGGTAATACACGCACGTATAGGTATGTGCTGGGAGCGTCGCCCCTTTCTCCCAGCCCTTACGCCCGCAAAAGGTTGCGCGCGATGAACAACACGTTGGCCGGGCGCTCGCCCAACCGCCGCATGAAATAGGGATACCACTCGGTGCCGAAGGGAATATAGATGCGGAGTCGCCACCCTTCACGCACCAGCCTTCGCTGCAGATCGCGGCGAATGCCGTAGAGCATCTGGAATTCGAACGAGTCGCGGGAAAGTTTTTCGCCGGTCGCGAAGGCCTGGGCTTGATGGATGATGTTCTCATCGTGCGTGGCCAGGCCGTGATAGATGCCGCTCTTCATGAGGATCTTCATCAGTTTGACGTAGTTGGTATCGACGTCGGACTTGGCGGGGAAGGCGATCTCCGGAGGTTCTTTGTAGGCGCCTTTGCAGAGGCGAATCCGGATCCTTTCTGACAGGAGTTTCTCAATGTCGCTCTCGGAGCGTTTCAGGTAGGCCTGGATCACCGTGCCGACTGAGTCGGCGTTGCCGGGCATGCGGTGGAGTTCGTGGACGAAATCGAGCGTGCGCTGGGTGTAGGGCGAGCCCTCCATGTCGACGCGAACAAAGCCCGGAGGATTCATGGCAGCGGCTTTGGCGACCAGTCCGCTGACGATGTCGCGCGCGACCTTCTCATCTATATCGAGCCCCATGTGCGTGAGCTTGAGGCTGATATTGGCGTTGAGGTGGTTGGCGGCAATGGCGTCGAGAATCTGCTGATAGAGCTGGGCGCTGTGGCGGGCCTCGTCGGGATTGGTGACGTTTTCTCCTAAGTTGTCGATGGTCACGCTCATGCGGGCGCGGTTGATGGCCTGCGTGGCGCGGACAGCGTCGGCAATCTCGGTGCCGGCAACGAAACGGCCGGAGACGCGGCGGCCCAGCGAGGAACGCTCGGCGAAGCTCCGCAAAGATGGGTTTTCGGAGAGACGCACGAAAAACGTTCTTAGCATGCCGCACCTGGAAGATGACCGGCCGGGACCGCAAGGTGGATGAGGACGAGGAGCACAGAACTTTGTATCACAACAGAGGCGTGCCGGAGCAGGGCTGAGGCCGACGGCGCAGGGCAGAGCGGGTTGAGCAGCCAGGGTTAGCGGAGGCTAGGGACTGAACCTGATTTCAACGCTCTCGTGGGTTTCGCGGGGGGCGGGCTCCCACTTCCACTCGCGCAGCGCGGTCTGGGCGGCTTGCGCAAGCAAGGGATGGCCACCTTTTACTTCGACGAGCTTTACACTCCCATTGGGCGCAACCAACACGTCCGCCCGTACTACGCCTTGAAGGTTCATGGTTCGTGCGAGGCTGGGATATTTTGGAACTACCCTGCTCACAACTTTTCGGCCTCCATCCTGGGCAGAGGCGACCCTGGGAACTAACATCAGGATTGGTACGAGAACAAATAAAGCAACCGCGATACGGTTCTTCATAGGTCAATCGTCCGTGAACAGGATAAGAGGAATGTAATGATCGGCGGAAGATTACCGCGGTAATGCGGCGTGGCGGTTTCGAGGCGGGCAAGCGTTGGTCTGGGCGCTGGCTTGCTGACGCTTCTTACCAGCTGTAGTGCGCGGTGTAGGTAATCGTCTTTTCCTCGCCCGGTGCAATGGTCACGGGAAACTCGATGTTGTGGCTGTCGGTCTTCTTATACTCAGCGGAGCTGGAAGCGATCTCCCAGTTCACCGCGCGATAGAGGTGTTCGACCACGCGGATTTCCAGCGGCTCCTTCTTGTGGTTGCGGACCTTGATTTCAAAGGACTCGGTGGCGGTGCGCTTGTTGTTGTCGACGATGTAGTCGCTGCGGCGGCGCTCTCCGGCAAGATCGAAGGCGTTGCCGGTATAGATCCGCACGGTCTCATCGTGGGGCGTGTGCTCGATGGTGTTTTCGCCGGTGAATTCGATCTGGCCATCGTCATTGCGGCGGTAGAACCGCACGCGGCCTTTAGGCAGCGGCATGCCGAGGTGGTTCGCATCCGAGTTGCGAAACTCGCGCATCACCCAAATCTTGGGATTAGATTCCGTGCCGTAGGAGTGATCGTTGCGAATATTGTCCCAGTTCCAGTTGTTGTAGCGGTTGCTGTCGATCCTGACGCCGTCGTAAATGTAGATCTGCTTCGTGCCAACGCCCGATGCGCGAATGAATTCCACCTGCTTGGTTTCGCGGTCACGCAGCGTTGTCGTGCGTTCGAGCGTGTAGAGGTGGTACTCGTCGAAGGTTTTTTCGGTTACCGGGGGACCGATAGCTCCACCCATCGGCGCGGCCATTGCGGCATAGACTTGCATCCGGCCATTTACTCCCTGCTGCTGAATCTTGTTGACGTCTCCGGCCATGAGCTTGATGCGGGCGTTCTCGAAGGTCTTGCCGGTCTGGTTGTCCATGGTGACCCAGCCCACAACGTCAACCAGATCTCCTTTCTCGGGCGCGACGATGTTGTAGTCGGCCTGCCAGGTCATGCCGCCGGTGATGTAGGAAAATTCGGTGGGGAACTTGCCCGCTTTGTCGGTGGCGAGTAGCCATTCCAGGCGAGGCTTGAGAATCGTATCGTCGGTGAGCGTGGGGAAGATGGGCATTCCGGGAAGACTGAAGCGTAACTGGCCATTGACTTCGATGATGGGCTGTTCGGAAGCGACGGCCATTTGCGCCTGATAGTATTGCTGGCCGTACAGGTTCATCGCGGACGCGTTATGCGGTACGTATCCGCTGCGAATGACCTTGCCCCGGATGGTCTGGACTCCCTGAGTCGTGCTTACTTCGAAATCAATCGTTTTGCCCTCATAAAGTGAGAGCAGCAGAGCTTCCGAGACGGGATCAGCGCGATAGTTCTGCTCGAGCACCTGCACGGCATGTTTGCCGGTGGGGTCGCGCAGGATGATCGAGTCTGGCTCGAGGTGCATCGTAATGTCGCTCACGCTGACCCGGTTCTCTCCGGACTTCAGATCAAGCGGCAATTGCTGCCGGACAACGGCAAAATTCTGGTTGTAGATGGTGAGGGAAGGCTGAGAAGACTGCTGCCCGAATAGACTGCCACAGAGAACAAGCAAGCAGACGAAGCGAGCGATCATAAACAAACCTCCGCGCGAAGGTTCCGGCTGGCGCATCTTCACCGTTAGACACCGGGAAGCGAGTCTTTGGTTCCCCGAATGTCAGCTAAAACTCTATCGACTATTGAACGCGGGTGGAAGTGATTCTTGCGACGTACCGAACTCAAAAGCGGGCTTTTGCTTTCCGGCCAAACTCCAATTTTCCGGAGAACTGCGCCTATGGAGTGTCTCGATGCCGCTCTGAGCAATTGCGCCAGAATGCCCGCAGCCGGGGAACGTGAACCGCATTTTTCCGTAGCCAGCAGATTCGGCTTCAGCAGCGTTTTTCCGGATCAATAGCCGCACGCCGTCAGTCAAGGATCGTTGCCTCAATTGGGATAAAGCCCGGAGGGTCGGCTCGAGGTGCAGAGCTGTTGGCAGCGCCGGCTATTGGCTCTTCTCTGCGGCCACTTCCAGGCGCGTCTCTGCCTTGTGCAACGCGTTCAGCGACCGCTCCACATCGACACTGGGGTCACCACTGGTCAGTCGCTCCTCAGCACGCGCTTTCGCTTTGCGTGCGCGTTCCACATCTATCTCGGAGGGGCGCTCGACAGTCTCGGCGAGAATCGTCACTTTATCCGGCAGCACTTCCGCGAATCCCCAGGCCACGGCCAGATATTGTTCCTCAGCGCCTGCACGGAACGTAATTTCGCCCACCGCAAGTTCGGTGATAAGCGGCGCATGCCCTGGAAGAACACCCAGATAGCCGTTCTTGCCGGGAATCTGAATCTCTTCCGCCGCTGTGTCAACCACTTTCTTTTCGGGCGTGACGATCTCGAGTTGGAAAGTATCTGCCATCAGTGGTCAGTGTCCAGTGGTCAGTGGTCAGTTTTTCGTCCAAGAATCAGCCGGTTGACTGACCACTGAACACTGAACACTGGCCACCGCCTTTACGCTGCCGCCTTCATCTTCTCCGCCGCTTCCAGCACTTCTTCAATCGGACCCTTCATGTAAAACGCCTGCTCGGGGATGTCGTCATATTTGCCATCGACGATCGCCTTGAAGCCCTTCACGGTGTCGGCAATCTTTACGTAACGTCCCGCGGCGCCGGTGAATTGCTCGGCCACGTGGAACGGCTGCGACAGGAAGCGCTGGATCTTTCGCGCTCGCGCCACAGTAAGCTTTTGGTCTTCGCTCAACTCGTCGATACCGAGAATCGCGATGATGTCTTGCAAATCCTTATAAGTCTGCAGCGTTTTCTTCACCCGTTGCGCCACGTCATAATGCTCCTGGCCGACGATGCGGGCATCGAGAATGCGCGAGGTCGAAGCCAGCGGATCAACCGCGGGATAAATTCCGATCTCAGTCAATGCCCGAGAGAGCACGGTGGTCGCGTCCAGGTGAGCAAACGTCGTCGCCGGCGCCGGATCGGTCAAGTCATCGGCGGGCACATAGATCGCCTGCACCGAAGTGACCGAGCCTTTCTTCGTCGACGTAATTCGCTCCTGCAGCTCGCCCATTTCCGTCGCCAGGTTCGGTTGGTAGCCTACGGCGCTGGGCATGCGGCCGAGCAGCGCCGACACTTCAGAACCGGCCTGCGTGAAGCGGAAAATGTTGTCGATGAAGAGCAGAGTATCCGCACCCTCGGCATCGCGAAAATATTCCGCAACCGTCAATCCCGTCAGCGCAACGCGCAAACGCGCGCCCGGAGGCTCCGTCATCTGCCCATAGATCAGGGCGGCTTTCGATTCCGCCGGCTTGCCCGGCTTGATCACGCCCGATTCCGTCATCTCCAGCCAAAGGTCGTTGCCTTCGCGCGTGCGCTCGCCCACGCCCGCAAACACGGAGTAGCCGCCATGCTGCTTGGCGACGTTATTGATCAACTCCATGATGACGACGGTCTTTCCCACGCCCGCGCCGCCAAACAAGCCGATCTTGCCACCCTTCAGGAACGGTTGGATGAGATCGATGACTTTCACGCCAGTCTCAAACATTTCTGCAGTCGTGGCCTGTTCGTCGAAGGCGGGCGCCAGCCGGTGAATCGGCATCCGCTCCTTGTACTCGACCGGGCCGAGTTCATCCACGGGTTCGCCAATCACATTCATCACGCGTCCCAGCGTGCCGCGGCCCACGGGCACCGAAATTGGTCCACCCTGGTCGATGGCATTCATGCCGCGCACCATGCCTTCGGTGGCTTCCATCGCGATGCAGCGCACACGGCCTTCGCCCAGGTGCTGTTGGACTTCAAGAATCACGTTGACGGGATTGGGCACGGTGAAGCCGTCGCTGACCACTCGCACCGCCTGATAAATAGGCGGCAATTTGCCCTCGGGAAACTGCACATCCACCGCCGGCCCGGCGATTTGAACTACATGTCCGATGTTTTCTGCCATAAGTTTTCAGCTCTCAGCATTAAGCAATTGGCAGTTGGCAATTAGCCACCCAGCGTTTGCCGAACGGCCAGATGCTAATTGCCAATTGCTTCTTCTCACATCGCGGCGGCGCCGCTCACAATCTCGATAATCTCTTTCGTGATCTTCGCCTGCCGCGCCCGGTTCATCGCCAGCGTCAACGAATCGATCATGTCGGTGGCATTGCTCGTAGCCGAATCCATCGCGGTCATGCGCGCGGCGTGTTCGGCAGCCACAGACTCCAGCAGCGCGCGGAAAATCTGGATGGCCACATATTTCGGCAGCAACGCCCGGAACAAGTCCTCGGGCGCCTGCTCGTAGATGTAATCCACTTGGGCCGTGCCGAATTGCGCCGCCGCAGCTTCGGCGGGAGATTCGGAACTCCGCATGCCCACTCCCGCGCTGATCGCCGCTTCCTTTGCCTTTTTCTTTTCCTCTTCCGTCATCTCCTCGGCCAAGCGGACAGCCTGCGCCCCGATCTGCTCGATGGGAAGAATCTGTTCCACGATGAGGCGCTGCGCGATCACCGACTTGAACTCGTTGAACACCACATAGACCGCGTCGAGTTCCTCGCGCTGATAACGCTCAATCACACTTTCCGCCAAGCGCCGCGCTTGCGTGAATTCTAACTTGCCGAGAACTCCGACATGTTCTCCCGTAGTTTGTATCGCTCCCGCCCGGTCCGCGGTTTCGGCCTGA
Organism: uncultured Acidobacteriaceae bacterium; assembly: GCA_963807655.1. Classification (GTDB taxonomy): domain Bacteria; phylum Acidobacteriota; class Terriglobia; order Terriglobales; family Acidobacteriaceae; genus Sulfotelmatobacter. Next base: position 127,031 of record CAWEDF010000038.1, read on the forward strand.
TTTTCGAGCGACTCCTCAATCTCGGCGAGGCTGCGCGTCTGCGCCGGGGCAGCAGGATAGCGCCGCCGCAAAAAATCGCGCCCCTTGCGGCCAATCGCCTCGATGTCGACATTCTTCCCCTCTTTGGATTCGAGGAAGCGCGTAGCAGCCTTGGTAATGTTGGCGCTGAATGCTCCCGCCAGGCCTTTGTCGCCCGTAACTACGATCAGGAGAATATTTTTCTCGGGACGCTGTGCCAGCAGGGGATGCTTCGGCTCACCGGTTTCGGGATCGTAAATCTCCGTCCGCGCCACCAGCGACTTCAGCACATTCGTCAGCATCAGCGCGTAAGGGCGCGCCGCCAAAGCGCGGTCCTGCGCCCGGCGAAGCTTCGCGGCCGACACCACCTTCATCGCCTTGGTGATCTGCCGCGTGTTCACCACGCTGCGAATGCGCCGCCGAATGTCAAGAATGTTTGCCATTGAGTTGCCAGTACCAAGCACCCAGTAGCTAATACCTAGTCGAATCCGCTTCGCTCGGTACTCGGTACTAGGTACTACTTCGCCACTGCTTCCCTGCTCGCCACAAACTGTTGCTTCGCCTGTTTAATCACATCGGTCAACTGCGCCTTCAGTGGGTCGTCGAGAATCTTTTTCTCCATGATCGTGCGCAGCAGACCGGCGTTGGTTGCATCCGCGTAATCGTAAAGCTCTTTCTCGAAGTCGCGCACCTGATTCACGGGAAGGTCATCGAGGAACCCGCCAGTGCCCGCGAAGATGATCAGAATTTGCTTCGAGAACGGGAGCGGCGAGAACTGATTCTGTTTTAGAATCTCAACCAGCCGTTGTCCGCGATTGAGCTGCGCTTGCGTTGCTTTGTCGAGATCGCTGCCAAACTGCGCGAAGGCCGCCAGTTCGCGGTATTGCGCCAGTTCCAGTTTCAGCGTTCCGGCAACCTGCCGCATAGCCTTGATCTGCGCGCTGCCGCCCACACGGCTTACTGACAAACCTACGTTCACCGCCGGACGCACGCCCTGGTTAAACAAATCTGTCTCCAGATAAATCTGGCCGTCGGTAATCGAAATTACGTTCGTCGGAATGTAAGCGGAAACGTCGCCCGCCTGCGTCTCGATAATCGGCAACGCGGTGAGCGATCCGCCCCCATTTTTATCGCTCAACTTCGCCGAGCGTTCGAGTAAACGCGAGTGGAGATAGAAAACGTCGCCGGGATACGCCTCGCGTCCTGGCGGCCGCCGCAGCAGCAAAGAAATCTCGCGGTAAGACGCGGCATGTTTCGATAGATCGTCATAGATGACCAGCGCGTGCCGCTTGGTATCGCGGAAATACTCGCCGATAGCGCACGCCGCATACGGCGAAATGTACTGCATGGGCGCGGGCTCCGACGCCGACGCCGCCACCACGATGGTGTATTCCATCGCTCCGGCATCTTCCAGAGTCTTCACCACCTGCGCAATCGACGACCGCTTCTGCCCGATCGCGTTATAGATACAGACCAGGTCGTTGCCTTTGCTGTTGATGATGGTGTCGAGCGCCACCGCGGTCTTGCCGGTCTGCCGGTCGCCGATGATCAATTCGCGCTGTCCGCGGCCAATCGGAATCATGCTGTCGATGGCCTTCAGCCCGGTCGCCATGGGCTCGCGCACCGGCTGGCGGGCAATGACGCCGGGCGCCAGCCGTTCCAGCGCAATAAATTGGTCAGTGGCGATGGGACCCTTGTCATCAATGGGGCGGCCCAGCGAATCCACTACGCGGCCGATCATGGCGTCGCCCACTGGCACGCTCATGATGCGCCCGGTGCGCTTCACTTCGTCGCCTTCCTTGATCTCGGTGTATTCGCCGAGCAGCACCACGCCCACCTGATCTTCTTCCAGGTTCATGGCAATGCCGGCCACGCCGTGCGGGAAGGATAGAAGTTCCCCGGCCATCACTTTGTCGAGTCCATACACGCGCGCGATGCCATCGCCCAGCGTGATGACCGTGCCGGTTTCGTCCACGGAGATCTTCGATTCGTAATTCTCGATCTGTTCGCGGATCAGTTTGGTTATTTCGTCTGCCTTGATTTGCGCCATAGAATCAGCTCTTAGCCTTCGGCTGTCAGCTCTTAGCTACCCTCGGTGTTCTCCGCGCCCGTTCTCAGCGATCCTCCGCGTTTCAAGCTTGTTTAGCCGGGCCCCACTCGACCCGCGGGGGTTCAAGCTAAGAGCTAAAGGCTAAGAGCTAATAGCTTCTTTCAATCGCTCCAACTGCCCCTTCACCGAACCATCGTAAATCGTGCTGCCCAGGCGGACCACGGCGCCCCCCAGAAGCGACGCATCCTGCCCGTACCGCGCGCGCACCTTCTTGCCGGTTAGCTTCCCCACCTGCGCTTCGAACTCGCGCTTCTCGGCATCCCCCAGTGGGCGGGCGCTGGTGATCTGAGCCTCGGCGAATCCCAGCCGCGCGTCGAGTTCCTTCTCGAGTTGCACAACGATTGGCTCAAGAAAATGAACTCGCCGGTGATCGATCAGCACGGCAACCAGATTCCTCACCTGCCTTGAAATCCCGTCCCGCTCGGAAATCACGTCCAGCAGCCGCCGCTTCTGCTCGGCGGGAACCGCGGGATTCTCCCACACTCGCCGCAGATCCGTGCTCTCTCTGAGCAAACTGGCGATCGCGCGCAACTCGGCAATCGAACGGTCAGCGTCGAGATGAGCGCTCAGAACCACATCCGCGAAGGCCCGGGCATACGTGCTGGCCACCGAAGCCATGCTCTAGTGCCCGTCCTTTCCGCGGCCTGAAACCTCAGACGAACCCAATTCCCCGGCAAAATTCCGCACCAGCGCCTGATCGGTGGCGGCATCCACACGAATCTGCTTCTGCGCCAGCCCCACGGCCAGATCAGCCGCGTAAGCGGTTAACTCGCGCCGCGCCGCTTTCGCGGCAGCCGCAATTTCCAATTGCGCCGTTTCCACCATCTTCCGTGCATCTTCATGAGCCGCGGCCTGGATGCGCACTTCTTCCGCCGCAGCGTCTTTCTCCGCGGCATCACGCATCATGCCAATCTCGACATCCAGCTTCATCAGGCGCGATTCAATCTCCGCCAGCCTCCGCCGCGCCTCATCGCTGGCCTTCTGCGCCTCCTGCATCGCCTTCTGGATCGCCGCCGTACGGGCAGTGAAAGCAGCCGGCAAAAACTGGCGGCCAGCCCAGAAAATTACCCCCGCGATCACGGCAAAGTTTAAGAGCACGCTCAACCAATAGGCATGCTGCAGGCTCATCCCGGTCCATTTCGCAATCAGCTGTACCGATGCCGACTGCTTAAACACCGCAGTCTCGTCCGCTTCTTCTCCTGCGGCTTCCCGGGTTTCGTGCGCCAACTGCTGCGCCACGCCCCGCTGCTTCGTCTCCTTGGATTTCTGTTGCTTCCCAGGCGCGGCCGGCCGGTTCCTGCGCGCGCAGCGATCCGAGCGCTCCGGCAAAGCTAACTACGAGCAATACCAGCAGGCCCTCTCGGACAAGTTTTTTCGGAGAAGTCATCTCCCTCATTGTGAGTTCGCCCTCATCGTCCCGCTCCGGCCGGCTCGAGCACACGCCGTATGATCTCCGCGGCCAGCGTCTGCGCCTCGGCCTGCAAACCGTTCTGCGCCGCCTCGCGATCTTTCTGGATGTCGCCTTTCGCGGCTTGCACCTGCGCCTGGGCCTTATTGCGAGCTTCGTTCAGCGCTGCGGTGCGTGCATCGAGCGCGGCCTTGCGCCGGGCCTCCTGCGCGTGGAACACCTTCGCCCGCGCTTCGCGCAGCCGCTGCTCGTATTCGGACGTGCGCGCCTCCGCCGCGGCAATGTCAGCCCGCGACTTCTCCACCGCACCCTCTGTCTTGCTGCGCCGTTCTTCGAGAACACGCCCCAGAGGTTTGTGCACGATTATCGTGTAGAGCGCATAGAGCAGTGCCAGCAGAATCACCGTCGGCACTGCTCCGAGCAGTAATTCGCCTAGTTGTCGTAGCGTTTCATCCATTGAGTGCTGCTGTACAGGATAATGAGGGCTATGAAAACTGTTAAGTCTAACGTCCGCAGCAGTTTATGTCAACGCATGTGGGGAAGGGGTAGTGGGTCAGTATGATTTCCACAGGACGATATAATTCGAGCTATGGCAACGGTTGATCAAGTGAACGCTGCGGAACGGCGGGTAAGTCGGGCCAAGGATACATTGCGAGCATACGTCTCTCGACCGATCACGGAACCAGTTGACGTGGCTCACAAAAACAGGCTGATCGCCGAATGCCGGGAAGCATGGAACGAGTATTTGCTGCTTCTTGAGAACTTAGTTCCATCTTGAAGATCGAAAAGCCCGGATGCCAGTCCGGGCCTCAAATCTCTTGCGCTCAAGGCAGATCATGCCACAGGAGCGCCCACGTGTCTAGTTCTAAAGTTTCGGCCACAGGCGGTTCATTACTCGATAGATTCGGAACGACGATTTATCGAGTGTGGTTCGGATGTTGTGACCGCACGGGAGCGTTCCGAAAAAGTGACCTTGCTGAAGGCGTTGCCGCAAGTCGCTTTCAGTCGCACCGGATATATCTACGTACCATTTGTCAGGAGTTCTGCAATGTCTATCGGCGCATTTCACTTCTACGCACATACAAACTCCATCGCTGTGGTATACCCCTTCTGACTCCTTCAGAACGATTGAATCATCCACGTCATCAGTTTCATAGACTTCGACAAGCCCGCAGACAAAACATCCAAACGTTGCTTTCCATCCATCCGGGGGCAACACTAATTGATATTTTTCTTCTGTCTCAGATTGAATGTCGTCAATATTCGTCTGAGGAAGATTGTCGAAGGGCAGAGGGAACGAGCCCTTGCCCTCCGGATGGTGAAAATAATGATTCTTGCAAAACGCAAACGGAGACAAATACCAGTAGCTACCGCTCCACGGATTTAACATAACTTTTCTCCCTAATCGCCGAGAGCTTTCAGCGTAAGCTCTTTGTCGAGCCGTGATGCTGCGCTCCTAGCTGTTTTCGGGATCAGTCCGCACAATTCCTCGATATTCCAAACGTGGTTCGATAGGCCGCTTTCCATTGCCGGAGTTACGCGCAACGTGGAATGCACGCGGCAGAAGTTGTAATACATAAACCAGATCGCCACAGCAGCCGCATGGTTCTCAATCTTTTTCGAGAATGCGTTTGTGAGCCGAGTAAAACGGCGGATGCTCATTCGCATCGAAAGATTTTGCCTCTCAACAAAACTGGTACTCACATGCTTGGGGTCTGGTTCGCCGCTAACAACCTTCATGTCGCAGCCGATGCACTGAGCCGGGGAATAGCGTGTGTGATTCTCCGCCGCAGCGCCGTAGACTTTCTGCAATTGGGCATAGTCAATGTCTGCGCCGAATGCACTCTCTACCGCGTCCAGATACGCCTTGTGGCCGTCCGTGGTGATCTGCACGCGGTTGCGAATCCGGGAAGCGCAGTCGTGCATGAACTCTTTCGCCCATCCCAGATCACGTCCGCCGACCAAGTAGCTAACGCAGAGTTTTGTGTCTGCGTCTAATCCGGTCCACGTCCAAACATCTCCCCAGCCGATTGCTTTCTTTTCCGGTCGGACGTTCTTTGCCTTGGCTCCCACGTACTGCCAAATCTCATCACACTGCAAGCGACGCACGCGCACATTGCGAACGTTCCGGTCGTGATAGGCCGCGCAAGCATCAGCCAGATCGAGCACCAATTTCAAGACCGTGTTCTTCGCAACGCCAGTCATCCGCACGGTTGAGCGAACAGAATTGCCCTCGACTAGGGCCCCTACAACCCTTGTTTTCTGTTCCATTGTCAGCCGTTTCATGTACTGAACTATATGCTTGAGAGAAACAGATGTCAATAGCTAATATAACTTTTTTGTGGAAAACTTTAATTAATGCGTGATAGCATAACTTGACGTATTTTCCACATGCAAACATCGAAGTTCTCCAAAAATCGGTCGGGCAGCATATTGAAGAACAGTGACGGGCACTGGGCTTTTGTTCCTCATGAGTTGCCACCCAAACTTGAAGTTGATTGGGGACTCGCACGAGAGATCAGTGAAGCTGACCGCAAGTTGAGTGAACTTGCTGGGACTGCTCGCACGTTGCCAAATCCTCATCTTCTCATAGAACCATTTAGCCGAAAGGAAGCGGTCCTCTCCAGCAAAATAGAAGGGACTGTTGCGTCACTGTCAGACCTGCTTTCCTATGAAGCACTCGGCACAGTTAGGAATGATAGAAGTGATGTTAGAGAAGTTGCCAACTACGTCAATGCCTTGGCATACGGCATGAAGCGGCTAAACGAGATTCCTGTCAGTTTGAGGCTCATGCGCGAGCTGCACGAGCGTCTTATGAGAGGAGTGCGTGGGCAGACTCTTACGCCGGGAGAGTTTAGAAAACGCCAGAACTGGATCGGTGATCCTGGTTGCAAAATCGAAGACGCAACGTTTGTCCCGCCACCCGTTAATGACATGATGGCCGCTCTTGGATCATTGGAAAAGTACATCCACGATACCAGCCAGCTTCCTCCTTTGGTGCGAATGGCTATTATCCATTATCAATTTGAAGCGATCCATCCGTTCTTGGACGGTAACGGCAGAATCGGAAGACTGTTGATTGTTCTCTTGCTTGTCTCCGAAAAGCTGATGCCCCAACCACTGCTTTACTTAAGTGCATTTTTCGAGCGCCACAGGGCTGACTACTACCGACTCTTGCTGGAAGTAAGCCAGAATGGCAACTGGAGAGAGTGGATGATTTTTTTCCTCCGGGGTGTCGCTGAGCAATCACAGGATGCAATTTTTAGAGCGAGCAAACTGCTGGAGCTTTCCCAGAGATGTAGGGAAAATCTGCAAAATGCGCGGGCTTCTGCAACGCTCTTGAAATTAGCCGACTATCTATTTATGAGTCCAGTGGTGACTGTGGCGATTGCCCAGCGAGTGCTAAAAGTATCTCAACCAGCAGCACAAATGAATATTGATAGGCTGGTCGCAGAAGGAATGTTGAAAGAAACGACAGGAAGACAACGCGGCAGGGTATATATGGCAGAGCGTGTCTTGCTAGTTGTGGAGGAAGACAAATCAGAAGAACAATTGTCCTTGCAGCTCACAAGCCGGAAGACGACGACCAACGCTTCTTCGCAGCCTTCCGAGCAATAGCGCTACGGCGTCTTGCACCAAGCGTCGCTGCTCTGGCTTTCCCTCCCTTAGCCCCACCAAGCCTTCCCCTTGCGACAGCTTGCGGGTTCTTGCCAGCATTCGGATCGTCCAGCGGCGTACCATCCATATGTTCGCCGATGGCATGTTCTACGACATCACGGGCGACTTGCATAAAATCACGCTTCGCGCCTGAGCGTTTCGGCATGGCTCCATGATGCCACGGATCACGAGCGGCGGGAAGCCCTGTGGAAATCATGCTGACCCACTACCGGGGAAGGGCTCGCTCGTCCAGCCGAGCAAAGCGAGGCACAGTACGGTTCCAAAACGGGCGAAATCCGCCTGTCAAACCTGTTTCGGCGGCCTATGCAGAAATCTGCAACAAGCCCTTGACATCCCGGTAAAGAGGATTAGCATTGAGGTATCACCTCCGATCCAATTCAGGATCGAATGGGCCGATAGCCAAGGAATGTCACCGCTTCTTGGTTGCCGGCCCATTTAATTGGGCCGGAACTAGTTCCCTTCCGAGAAAACGACTTTCCCGCCGACCATGGTAATCACGACTCTCGCCTTCGCGATCTCCTCCGGCTTCATCGAGAAAATATCTTGCGAAAGTACCGCGAGATCAGCTTCCTTTCCCACCTCGAGTGTTCCAAGCCGATCATCAGAGAATCTTGCATAGGCCGAGCCATGGGTATAAGCATTTACGGCTTGTTCCACGGTAAGCCGTTCCTCGGGAACATACGAGTTCTTGGTCGGGACCGTTCCGCCCTGGCCTGCACCATCGAAAACTCCGCCAGGAAAGTCCTTACGGCCATTGCCCGGACGCCAAATCGTGCGCGTAACCGCTTCCTGGATCGCGATCAACGGATCTGGCGGCCAGCTGCACGGCCAGTCACTGCCGAAGGCCAGGTGGACTCTGCTTTTTTCCATACTCTGCCAGCGGTCGGTGGTGGCGTGCTCGTGCGGATCGTAGTTCGTGCCCTCAACGTCGCAGCAAAAAGCAGGTTGCATGCTCGCAATCACAGACAGTCTGGCCAGCTTCGGGATATCCTGCGCTGAAACAAAGTCAGCGTGCTCCACACGTAGCCGCCGGTCCCGCGGCCCGTTGATTTTTTCTACCTCTTCGTAAGTATCGACCACCATTCGCGAGGTGTCAGGACGATAGGTGTGGGTCATGATCTGGTAGCCGCGCTTGTCCAATTCAAGAACCAGCTTCTTGAATTCCGCAGGTTCGTACATCAGCGGCGGGACCTCCCCGGTACCGCCATCGGCAAAAAATTTGACCAGGTTCGCCGATAGCCAATCGTCGTGGTACTGGGTGCGCGCCTTGTCCAGTTCGGCCAGGAATTCCGGAGTCAGATGGTGAGTCGCACCGATCGCGCCAAATGCCGTCCGGATGCGGACTGTAAGCTGGCCTCGGTCTCGCAAGGCGGCATAGAGTTCAATCTCGGCCAGACTTCCGCTCGCGTTGGTGATGCTGGTCACGCCGTAACGATTGAGATAGAGCGAGGCGTCCCGCAGCATGGCTAGCTTTTCGTCTTGCGACAACTGGTTCGTCAGGGCGCGCTCCATCATCTGCATCGCCGCTTCCATCAGCATCCCGGTGGGATGCCCGCCGGCATCGCGTACGATGTACTTCTCCTCCAAAGCATCAGCCACGGGCCGGTCCGTGATTCCGGCCAAGGCCAGAGCCTTGCCGTTCACCCAGAGCGCATGTTCAGACGAGTTATGCACAACGACCGGCCGGTCTGCGACCGCACGATCCAACAACTCATGCCTCGGCGTCGAAGGTGGCTCCGTGCTGAAGTCAGCCCGGGCAAAAAGAACCTTATCGTCGGGATGGCTCGCGGCATAGGCCTTCAACTGTTTGACCAGAACATCAGGATCGTCTTCCGGAGTGATGCTCGATTCGGGAACCGAAAGATTGAGACCGTGAAGCGCGAGCGCGCCCTGCCACATATGGGTGTGATCGTCAGAGAATCCCGGAACCACCGTCCGCCCCTGAAGATCGATGACGTCGGTTTTAGCGGAATTTCGGGCCAGGATCTCCTGGTCGGTGCCCACGGCATCAATGCGAGTGCCGGTGATGGCCAGCGCCTGTGCCCATGGGGCTTTGGGATTGCCGGTGTAGATGTGCCCGTGAATCAGAACGGTGTCACTGGCAAACAGCGCGGACCCGGAGACGAAGATTGCGACCGCAACCCAGAACCTGACAAGATGACGGTGTGCATCCATGACCCACTCCTTGAAGCGAAGGCCGCCCATTGGACCAAAGACCGCACGGCGTGTTGAGCCTTCTCCTTGCAAGCTGCCAAGTCTACTTCATCACCCACTCTCTCACCCTCCGCACCACCGACTCCGGCGCCTCCACTTCCAACTGTACCGCTCCGTCCTTATACTTCCGCGAATAAATCCGCGCCTTAGCTTCGAGCATAGCGAGAATCTTTCCTTCTTTCTGTGGCACGCGCAATGCACACGGCTGACTGGATCCTCTTCGATCATGGCGTCGATCCGCTCCAGCAGCCGGTCCAGACCGGTGCCTTCCGCCGCGGACACATACACCGTCTTCGCACCGGGCGGCGCTCCCTTCACTAAACTCTCGGCCACTTCCACGTCCAGCAGATCGACTTTGTTCATCACCCGCAGCCGCGGCTTCTGCTCCGCTTCCAATTCTTTCAGGACGATCTCCACCTGCGCGTCCTGCTCGGCCGAGAGCCGGCTGCTGGCGTCGGATACATGCAGAATCAGCGACGCGCGCTGCACCTCCTCAAGCGTGGCGCGAAACGCCTCGACCAGCGTGTGCGGCAGGCTGCGAATGAATCCTACCGTGTCGGACATCAGAATCTTTCGTTTGGAAGGCAGAACCACGCCCCGAATCGTCGGATCGAGTGTGGCGAACATGCGCGGCGATGCCAGCACCGCGGCCCGCGTCAGCGCGTTAAACAGCGTCGACTTCCCGGCGTTCGTGTATCCCACCAGCGCGACTGTCGCCACCGGAGCCGACTCCCGCCGCTGCCGCTGCTGCGCCCGGGTGCGCCGCACGTTCTCCAGTTGCTGCTCTACATGCCGGACTCGCCGCGCAATCTTCCGCCGGTCGGTTTCAAGTTGCGTTTCACCGGGACCGCGCGTGCCGATGCCGCCGCCGAGTTGCGACATCTCCACGCCGCGTCCAGCCAACCTCGGCAGCAAATATTGCAATTGCGCCAGTTCCACCTGCAACTGGCCTTCCCGGGTGCGCGCATGCCGCGCAAAAATGTCGAGGATCAACTGCGTGCGATCAATCACGCGCCGGTGAACAATCTTTTCGATATTGCGTTGCTGTGAAGCCGTGAGGTCGTGATCGAAGAGCAGAAGGTCGGCATTCACTGACGCCGCCGCGCCGGCAATTTCCTCGAGCTTGCCCCCGCCGATCAGAGTTGCGGGATCCGGCCGGTCGCGCCGCTGCAGAATTTCGCCGACAACCTTCGCGCCCGCGCTCTCCGCCAGCGTGCGCAGTTCGGCGAGAGACTCTTCCGCATCAAACTCCGGAATGCTTGGCTTGTTGGTGCTGGACTTTCCTGAACTCTGCCCGGGGCTTTGGGATCCACCCTTTGCACCCGCCGCGGGCCCAGTGGACGCCGCATCCCGAGCCGCTTGTGCCTGCGCGGTGACCGTGCCCTTCGCGCTGCGCCCGCGCGTGCGCACATCAATCCCTACCAGAAACGCGCGCTCCTGCGCGTCGTCTTTCCCCTTGCGCGCCTCTGCGCCGAGAGGCAAACGTCCTCCCACAGACGCATGATCGCGTGTCTTCTTGGGATGAGAACTGCGCAAGCCGAAAACGCCTTACCCTTCGGTGCCCGAGGCCGTCGCCGCCGAAGCCGCTGCCGGCGCCGCAGTCGAGGTTGACGTCGTCCCAGTCACCGCTGCAGCCTTGGTATCCGGATGCGCCACGTGCACGCCATGCGACGCGGTTCGGCCCATCACCACCGTCGAAATGGCGTGCTTGAAGATCAGTTGCTCCTGTCCGTTGGCCTCCAGCACCACGGAATATTTATCGAAGGAACGAATCCGGCCCGTCAACTTCACCCCGCTCAGCAGGTAAATGGTGATACTCAATCGCTCCTTGCGGGCCGTATTCAGGAAGGAATCCTGGATGTTCTGCGCCGGCTTGCCACTTTCCATAGCCGATCTCCTTAGGTTGTGACTTGCAACCAACCAACTCGCCCCTTCCGCAGAATCAGGGCAAGCTCAAACCAACAGCATGTTCCTCGCGGACTCTCCGCCCGGGGAACACGGGGGGACAACCCTGCCACTCTCGCCGCCCGGTTTTTCTCCAGACGTGCGCCGCTCAGCAGGTAGCTGTGAGTACGATACGGTGTCCCCTCGCGCTTTTCAACCCGGAACTTGTGGAAGCCCGACTTTTCTTTGACAGTGTGAAGGTTTCCATCATCTCTCTGAAGCGTTGTGTACAATCCCGGCGTAGGCAATTCGCCTTACGTTCCGTTACGCACCGCACCTTCTTCCGTCATTCGAAGAACCGGTCCGGTGAAATCCCAGGAGGCATCATGGCTGGCGCCGCTCTCGCAATTACTCTTGCACCCCAAATCAACTTCCCCCCGGACTTCAACACCAACTTTCTGATGCTGGTCCGCTGGATCCACCTCCTGGCCGGCATCACCTGGATCGGCCTGCTCTATTTCTTCAACCTGGTGAACGTCCCCCTGATGAAAGAACTCGACGCCTCCACCAAAGGCAAACTGATGCCCGCGCTTATGACCCGCGCCCTCTGGTGGTTCCGCCATTCCGCGGGGGCGACCGTCGTTGCCGGAATCATCTACTGGGAAGTCATTGTGAGTTCCGACGTCCATAACGGCCAGAGTCTGGGATTGAACCCTTCTCATGGCGCAGTGATGGGCAGCTTCTTTTTGATCTGGACGATCGTGTGGGGAGTGCTGTACGCCTGCCTGATCCCCGGCAAAGGAATCTTTGACAAGGGCGCATTCATCGGAGTCGTCTATGCCATTGTGGTCGCTGCCGCAGCCTGCCTCTTCTTGAGCCTCAACAGCCACGGCTGGGAGAGCAACCGCCTGCTTTCCATCGGCATCGGCGGCGGCATCGGCTGGGTTATGCTGCTCAATGTTTGGGGAGTAATCTGGCGCATCCAGAAGCGCCTCATTCAGTGGACGCGCGACAACGCCACCAACGGCACGCCCATGCCCGACAAAGCCAAAGCCATGGCCCGTCAGGCGTTCCTCGCCTCCAGAGCCAATGCGGTCTTGTCAGTGGTCATGCTTTTCTTCATGGGCGCCGCCAGCCATTACCCATTGTTTGGGAAGTAGGTTTGGAAGTAGGCTTGGAAAGTAGGCTTGGGAAGTGGTTCGGGGAGTAGGAAGGCTGAAGTGGGGATCCCTCTGTGGAGCGGACTCTAGTAGCGGCAGCGATGGCCGCTAATGCGCCTTGCTTTCCAATTCCTCCAGCTCTTTCCGCACTGCGTCAGCCCGCGCCCCTGTGGGCTCTTCCTGCAGTAGAGTCTTGAATTCGCTCACGGCATCAGAGGTCCGGCCTTCGCGCTGGTAGGCCCGCGCCGCCATGTAATGCACCATCGCAAACGACCCGTGCGGCATGTCATGCACCCGGTGAGCCGTAGCGATGGCCGCATCGTAGTGCTTGTCCAGGAGCTGGGCCCGGCAGAGCAAAGTGAGCGTTTCCGCATTGGAGGGATCTAGGGCCGCCGCTTTGGTTAACAGCGTCTCCGCCGCCTGGTGGTTCTGGTCTCTCTGCTCCAGATTGGCCAGGTTTACCAGCGCGGGAGCAAAGTGGTCATTCACGCTGATCGCCTTCTGCAGTGCCTCGCGGGCGCGGTTCCGGTTTCCTAAATGCGACTCCGCCGCCGCCAGGTTGTTATAGGCTTCGGCGTAGGCAGGGTAGATGGCAATGGCCTGGTTGAGCCGTCCAATCGCCCCCGCCCAGTCCGCCTTGGCCATCAGTTGACTGGCTTCGTCATATTTGCTCTTGGCGTCGCTGGGGATTTTCAGTTGATTGACTGAAACCGAAGATGTCCCGGACTTGCCGGAGTGGGCGCCCTCTCCTGTCCGCTTCACTGCGATGGTAATGGACTGGCTGCCTTTGCGGCCATCCACCTCGAAAATCCCGCTGTCCGTGTCCTGGATGCCATCTCCCGTCACCACGATGTGATAATCGCCTGCCTCGATACCGTAAAACTCGACCTCGCCAAGATCGTTGGTGAACTGCTCGCTTACCGAGTTGTTGCTGGCACTGTTCATCAGTTGCACCCGGGCATGACCCGTAACCGCACGGTCGTTGGTGTAAATCACCAGCACTCTCAGATTGCCAACGCCCGCATTCCTGATTTGGGCCTGGGCGCTGCACGACAGCAGGAGAACTGCGGGGAGGAGGAGGAGCTTAGGAAACTTCACGGCTGCCTTCCTTGACGAACGGAGCAAGGTCTGCGGAGCAAGGTCTGCGGATCAAATGAACACGGCGGTCTCTTTCGAGACCGCCGCGCGAGAACTACTGCAAACCAACTTAGAAGGTTATCTTCGCGTTGACTTGCAGAATGCGGCCGTTTAGAGGCACTCCGAAGAATGCGCCGTACGGGTTGGTGTTCGTCCCGGTGGTGGCGAGGATCTGACCAAAAGCTGGGCTTCGGATGCTGTTGACTGGCGTGTCGAAGTTCTGGTGGTTCAGAACGTCGAAGGCCGTCGCGCCAACGGCAAATCCAAGGCGCTCGCCGATTTTGAAGTTCTTCAAGACAGACAGATCCGTATTGAAGAACCCGGGTGCTAACAACGCATTGCGCGAGTTCCCGAAGTCGTTGGCTCCCACCGCAAAATCGCTAATCATGGCGCAGGGGGCGCCTCCGGTACCTGCGCCGGCTTCGGCAGCACCTCTGCCGCAGGAGTGCGAGATAACTTTCCCGCCGTTGAAAGTTGCCAACGGAGTCGTGGTGCGAAGACCACCCACCGCAGTCACCGAAGCGAAGTAGGACCGCTTCACGACTATCAACCGGGCTCCAAGGTAAGCCGGAGTGGTAATAGAGCACTCCTCCCACTGTCCAGCCGCCCACGACCCTGTTCATTAAGGAACTCGACCAGTGCGAGGGCGTTTGGTAAACGTAGTTGAGGTTGAAGTTGTGACGAATGTCATAGTCCGAGTTGCCGTAAGAAGCGCCTCCAAGAGTCGGCGACGCCTGGTAGCGGAAGCTGGCCAGCGTACTGGTGGCGGCGAATGGCTCCAGGCAGTTATTGGAGCAGGTATCCCGGCCATGGCCGAAGGTGTAATTGGCCTGCCCAGAAAAGCCATGTGTTGGCTTCATCTTGAAGCTGGCCGTTATTCCGTTGTAGGGGAAAAGCCGTTGCTGGTGAGTTCGGAGATTTCATTGAATCGCGGATCCGTCTGCGGTTGCTCCAATCAGGCCGCCGAATGTGTTCCGGCCCGGGACGGGGGGCCCGGGCAGGAGCAAGAGGATCAATAGAAATTGTGCCAGGTATTCACGGTCATGAGATCATAGCCGTGATTCCCAACGTAGTTGACGCCAACGCTGTATCTGCTGCCCAACTGGTGCTGGATCTCCAGGTTCTATTCCGCAAACTTCGGGTTTAAGAGGCTGGGGCGAATGGTGTAGTAGTTGGGTCCGAATCCTTGTCCACCCAGACTGGCTACGGTCAGACCTGACGCAAAGCCGGCTCTGGAAGGCCGCGTTAGAAGCCCCGCGCGTCGGCATAGACGCTTCCCGCCCCAGGCGCAAGGGACTCGCCATCGGCGCCGCTGGATGAGAAACTGGCGACCGCCGGAGCATTGGTGAGAGACCGATCCACCGCCACCGCCGGGAACTCATCATCAAAAATCCCAAATCCGCCGCGAATCACAGTATTTGAAGCTATGCTGTACGCGAAACCAAACCGGGGCGAGAAAACTGCTTTCTCCACGTCCTGGAATGCAGTATTGAGCCCACCCGAAATGGTGGCATTGTAGGGAATATTGATGTCGTGGGCGATCTCGTCAAACGGTGCGTTCATGCCGGGTAAAGCAACCCGAGCAACTCGGATTCGCGGTGCGGTCGATGCGAACGCCCAGCGTCAAATTCAGCTTGCTGCTGATCTTCCACTGATCTTGCACATAGGCGCCGATGTTATACAGCTTGATCCTGACTGCACCCAAGCTGCTAAAGTTCGCACTGTAGTTGGAGCCACCCGTCCCATTGGCCGTCAAGGTGACTGCCGTTCACGAACTCACTTGTCGAAGGATGTTAAGCGCGCCGCTGGTTCCGGCCAGGGCCGCATAGTCGCTGACTAGGTTCCGGCGGAAGTCAGCCCCGATTTTGATATCGTGCCCGCCGATCACTTTGGAAAAATTATCTCTCAGTTGGTACTGGGTCACGATGCGGCCTTGCGGAAAGGCGTTGTCGGTTCCACCCAGTTGGGTGAACGTCGAAGCCGTGCCGCCGAAAATCATGGTGGTCGGGAAGGTCGCCACCGCCGCGTTGAAATTCGGACGGGCCGAACAGAGCCTTGTACCACGCACCCGAAATGATCAGGTTGTTGACCGTCGAACTGTTGAAGGTGTGGGTTTCAGTCAACTGCCCGTTGTACTCCGGCTGAATACTGGTAGCGTTGAAAACGGAGTTGATCGGGTCGGTCCCGGTGGCCTGAACTCCGCGATCCATCTGGTAGCGGACCTTCAGGTGATCCCGGGTGTTGGCGTCGTAATCCACGGAACCTGCAAAGATCCATTCCGTAATCAGGTTGTTCGAATTGCTGGTGTACTTTGCCGCACAAGGATTTCCCGCAATCGGAGCTGCCCAGTCCCGAGATTCCCGAAACCTGCCGCGATCGACTGCGGGTTGGTAAACGATCCCGTTCCATCGTAGTCATTGCTGAAGTCGCCGCAACCGAGGTTAATGTCGTCAGCATGACTGAATGGCACGCTCCGCCGAACCGGGCGCTCCTGCATACAAGGTTGAAGATGTTCTGGTAGAAGGGCAGTCCGCCGGCCGGGACCTGGCTAGCACATAGTTGGCAAAGGCCGCAGTTGGAACATTCAACAGCGTCCCGATACGCCGGGCAGGACTCATGCGCAAACCTTCATAGTCGGCAAAGAAAAAGAGTTTGTTCTTGATGATTGGACCGCCCACGGAAGCCGCATAAGTGTTGTTGACGGCGTGCGGCCGCGAATTTGGCAAGGCTGGATCTGCGGTTCGAATGATTGCTGAACCAATCGTTGGCGTTCAGGGCTGGATGCCGTTATATCCATAAGTCGCGTTGCCGTGGAACGAGTTCGTTCCCGACTTGGTGGCGGCATTCAACTGCGCCGACGCCTGACGGCCATAGTCGGCGGTGTAGCCATTTTCGACTATCGTGACTTCTGACAGTTCGTTCGAACCCAGAGTCAGATTGCTGGCGCCCGAGTTGTTCAGGTTCAGGTACGGGTCCATGTAGTCGTTGCCGTTCACCGTGAACAGGTTCGACGTGCTGGGCAGGCCGTTGGCGGAAAAGTTTCCGTATCCTGCGCCGTTGCTGACCACTACTCCAGGGGCGGTGTAAGCGTATGACGTAATGTCTCCACCGGGCGCTGGAAGCGCCTTCAGTTGGATCTCGTCGTACGTCGTCGAGGTGTCGCCATTCTCCGTCTGGATCAGCGGCGCAGCGCCCGTCACTTCCACGACTTCGCTGGCGGCGCCTAGTTCGAGCTTGAAGTTGGCGGCAACCACCTGTCCCACACCAACCGTGATTTTCTCGGAGGTGGA
Source organism: uncultured Acidobacteriaceae bacterium (assembly GCA_963807655.1). GTDB lineage: Bacteria > Acidobacteriota > Terriglobia > Terriglobales > Acidobacteriaceae > Sulfotelmatobacter. Next base: position 143,930 of record CAWEDF010000038.1, read on the forward strand.
CTTAAAGCCCTTTGCGGCGATACTCATCTTGTAGTCACCGTTCTTCAAGAAAGAAAAACGGTACAGACCAGAAGCGTTGGTCGTCGTAGTTTGCGTGGTACCTTCCGCGACGCTGGTTAACGATACTTCCGCACCTACCACGACGGCTCCGGAGGCATCGGACACCGTACCAGTAATGTCACCGCTGGTGACGGTCTGGGCAACTGTTTGCTGGGTAAACCCACCTACCAGCAACAGCAAAGTGAACAGACAAACTGCAAACGTACCGAACTTGGCTGAAATACGATTCATAGTGTTCTCTCCGATGGAATGAACGCTTCCGCGGTTCTGCTGGGTCTAACTTTTCATGGTTTGAAAGGTCGGGGAACCCGCCGAACCGGCACGCACCCTGCAGAGTCGTTTGCAACTGACACACCAAAGCATTCAAGGTTAACAGTCATTGTTTTCAATGAATTGTAGCCATAATTGTCGTAGACACTCTTTGAATTGGAAGAATGATGAGTTTGTTTCTATGACTTTCCGTAGAAATCAAGGCGAAGCGCTGGCTGTTTTTCCAGCCGATCGAGAGACCCGTGACCGAAAAAATTTCAGCCTGTGGCAGTCGCCGTAGGCCGTAGGAAGTCGATATTTAGCCCTACCGTCCGAAGATGATCTTCAATGCCACCGAATCTGGCGCGTCCCCTGTCCGGCTGGCTATAGGGACGTGTGATGACCCAAACTGCGACTGACCCAAAATGGCTGGTTAAGCTACTTCCTCGGAAGGCGCACGTGCGGCAGAACACCATATGAAAAATGGTATGACGCGAGCTAATGAACTAAGTCACGCACTTTCAGTCGTTTCCGAACTCACACCGAACGAAGATGAGCGATGCCGACTGATTGGCGTTCTTCAGCCCATTTCCAGAGGCCGGATCGTAACTCTCAGCCTCGTCGGGCATCCAATCCGGCATCGAGGAGATGAATCGATGAGAAGTTTTCCCTTAGTGTCCAGGCTGTCCCTTGCGTTCTTGATTGCCTGCTCAGCATTTTCCGCAAATTCAAAAGCGCAAACTTCCGCCGGGCAAGTTGGCCGCAAGCCTGTGGTTATCGAGCTGTTCACGTCAGAAGGCTGCTCTTCTTGCCCTCCAGCGGATGTGCTGCTGCAGAAGCTGGAGCTGCAACAACCGGTGGCGGGCGCAGAGATTATCGCGTTGGAAGAGCACGTGGATTATTGGAATCACATCGGCTGGGTCGATCCCTTTTCCTCCGCAGAATGGACGCAACGGCAAGAGGCTTATGCTGCTCAGTTCAAGAATGACGCCTATACGCCAGAACTGGTGGTAGACGGCCAGAGTCAGTTGGTGGGCAGCAATCAGCGGGCGGCTGAACTCGCAATCGAAAAAGCGGCCCGCGGCGTGAAGACGGAGGTTGCGATCACTCCTGGAAAGCCGGAAGGGAAAGACTCACAGCGCTTCACCGCGTCGGTAGGAAAGCTCGCGGGAAACAAGAGCGGCGACGTAGCGGAGGTCTGGCTGGCCGTAACCGAGGATGGCCTGCACTCGTCGGTGAGCCAGGGAGAGAATGCAGGGCACGTCCTGCACCACGTCGCGACGCTGCGTTCCTTGCGCAAGATTGGTGTCGCGGAGGCCAGCGGGGCATCGGCGTCATTCACGGGAGACACTCTGGTGAAGTTCGACTCCCACTGGAACCCTGAGAATCTGCGCGTGACGATTTTCGTCCAGCAGAAAAAGAGCCGCGAGATTCTGGGAGCGGCCTCGACGAAAATCAAAGGCTAGTTCCGGCGGCGCTTCTTCGCCAGTTTCGGCTCTGGCTTCGGCGCCGCCTTCTGCTCGCCCGCAACCAGCACCCGGCGCACAATCGGCGTGTTCAGCTTGTACTTGCGCTCGCTGACGTTTCCGGCATCGTCTTTCACACGCAGGATGAAGACGGGCAGTGTGCCTTCCTTATCGAAATTCTCGTTGGTCACCGTGACGGGCAGCACGCCCTTCAGTCCATGCTCGCGGTAGGCGGTTTCGTAGCGGTGCTTGCGGACGTTCCAGGTGAAAACCCGTATCTGATCGTAGTCGTAAGGCAGTCCGTCGTGCGGTTCGCTGATGGCGCACAGGTATTGGGAAACTTTCTTGTCGGTTCCTTCTTTGTCTTTGTCTTTGTCTTTGCCCGAATCCTGCACCTGGTTCAGAACGAAGAATGCAACGAAGCGCTGGCCTTCGGCATACTGCGCAACTTCAAGCGGGACGTCGAGATCCACCATGCGCGCCAGCACCCAGCCCACGCGGTTCTGCTCGTCGCGCACCAACCACCAGTCTTCGAGCACCGGGCCGGAAGACGGTTTCGCGCCGGACGTTTTCACGCCGGGCATTTTCGCGCCGGGGGCCTTCCCGGACTTGGCCGGCGCAGGCGCCGTGCCCGGCTTCTCCGCCGTGGCGCGCTTGAGCACGGAAACCTTCGCGAGCGCTGAAAGCTGATACAAGTGCTCGGTTTCGCGGCCGGGCGTGAGGTGCAGGTTGGTCTCGGTGCGCAGCACACCGGGGGCCTGCACGGGATCGCTTAAGTTCTCGCGCGTCAGCTTCTGCAGACCGTCGTAGGTTTCCTGGTTTACCAGGTAACGCTGCTCGATCCAGCCCTCGGTGCCATCCCCGGTGCGCACGCGGGAAAAGCGCTTCTCGCGCTCCAGCACCTCGACGCGGTCACCATTCTTCACCGTGCCGACGCGGTTGTAAATGGTGGCGACCTGATCGCGCAGCGTAGCCTGCACCGCCGAGACATAGTTCACTTCCAGCACACGATGGCCTTTGCGATTGCAGCCGGATACGCCGAGCAGGAGAACCGCAGCCAGCACAAAGACCAGAGCGAACCGGCAAGTATGCAATGAAAATGAATTGGAAGTCTTCACGTCGGATGCCCGCATTGCCGGCGCGACGCCGGCACTACCTTGTGGGCTCACTGCAACGAGGCTCAAGTCGGCAAGTTTCACGTCGGCGGGATGCACTTTCCACTATAGCGCGTCACCTCCCCACTTTCCTCGCACGAAAGGGTTACGCGGAATGCACCTCTGCGAAAGCTTCGCCTCTTGGCAGACCTGACATCGCGCAGGCGATTCGGTTACCATGAAGGCAGGACAAACTGTGACGAAACCAGGCATGAAAAACATATTCAGGAATCAGCTCCCTCTTCTTTCGCTACTGGCTTTGGGGTTTGCATCTGCTTGGTGCGCGGCCGCGGATCAGGCGGTAAATGACGTTTTGCGTCCACCCAAGGGCGCGCCAGTGGCCATCGTAGTCTTCGAGGATCTGCAATGCCCGCAATGCCGCCGCGTGGCCCCCATTCTCGAGCAGGCTTCGAAGACCTACAAGATTCCCCTGGTACGCCATGACTTTCCCCTGCCCATGCACAACTGGTCCTACCAGGCGGCCGTGATGGCGCGCTACTTCGACGAGACTTCGAAAGCCCTGGGCAACGAATTCCGCGACTATGTCTTCTCGAATCAGCTCGAAATCAATCCCCAGAACCTGCAGAGCTATGCTGAGAAATTCGCCGCTGCGCACAAAGTGGGGTTACCCTTCGTGGTCGACCCGCAGGGCAAGTTCGCCGCCCAGGTGAACGCGGACCGCGACCTGGGCAAGGCCATCAACCTCGATCACACACCTACGATCTACGTGGTCAGCAGCAGGCATCCGGACAAGCCTTATGTGGAAGTAGACCCTCGACAGATTGACAGCCGGCTGTATGCGCTGATTGACACCATGATGAAGGAGTAGTTCAGTTCTCAGTTCTCAGTTCTCAGTTCTCAGTTCTCAGTTCTGGTTCTCTGGTTTCCGGGCCCGCGAGGGGTTGCTAAGTTGTTGAGTTTTGGTGGAAGTTATTCATTCTTTTAGGAAGTGTCAGGGCTGAGTGCTGACGCCTCTTTCGCTCCCAGCTAAGTTGTTGATTCTCGGTGTAAGTGACTGATTCTTCGTAGAACATTCCGTTCCGGCCTGAAAAGGACCTTCAGGTCCTCGCGTAAAATGCCTCGTATTCGCATTCTGGGACCACTAGGACGCGTTTCTCGATCGCGGACGAGGGAAAAGCCCATCCGCGTATTTCATAGAGCTGAAATCGCCTCTAATGCGAAAATTAGCTCAGAGCTAACAACGAAATCGGCCTCGCACGGGGAATCAACAACTTACGATCCCACCACGAAGAATCAATCACTTGCAAGCGCTCGCGCGAAGAATCAACGACTTGGCGAGGAGCCTTCGAGGAACCAGTCGTTACTCCCGCCGCCCTAGGGTTCCTGGGGTTGACATCGGCGTGGTCTTCCAGCCATCCGTGGTGGGTGATCAACTCGGCGGTGTTGCCAATTCTACGGGTAAAACGCCGCGCGGGCGCCATGCGACGCGCTTTTCTTACCGGAGCTGCGTGCCGGGGCCGCGTGCCGGAGCTGCGTGCCGGAGCTGCGTGCCAATTTGCTATGGAGATGGACGCATTGATCCGCGGACCGCCTTCGGAGTTTATCGACAACCCCGTTCCTCCGTCCGGAATCTGAATACACAACTTTTATTCGTGAACCCGGAGGCCGCATGGACCAGCATCAGTTCACGATACTGATTGCGGTGGTTGCCGCAATCGTCGTGATTGCCATTGTTAGTTTTCTTTTGGCGCGAAAGCGGCGCAGCCAGAATCTGCGGGAACGCTTTGGCCCTGAATATGACCGGGTCGTTAAAAAAGAAGGGGAGGTCCGCAAGGCTGAAGGTGTGCTTGAAATGCGCGCCAAGAGGCGAGAAAAATTTGAGTTGCGGCCGCTCTCCGCGGAGGTTCGGGCCGATTTTACCGAGCGCTGGCGGGTCGTGCAGGCTCACTTTGTGGACGATCCGCGAGGTTCGGTTTCGCGTGCCGATGACCTGGTCAGCGAACTCATGGCCGCCCGCGGATATCCCATGGCGGATTTCGAACAGCGTGCCGCCGATATTTCGGTGGATCATCCCGTAGTGGTCGAAAACTATCGCGCAGCGCATGAGATTGCCCTTCGCCACAGCCGTGGGCAATCCAGCACGGAGGATTTGCGCAGGGGCATGGTCCACTACCGCTCTCTGTTCGACGAGTTGCTGGAAAATCCACTACCGCAAAAAAAGGAGGCACGAGCATGAGCGTTCCGTTGAGGAAGGACGAATTCATAGAAAACGACGCAGTAGGAGAAGATCACTTGACCACGGCGGATCTGGCACAGGGCAAGCGGCCTGCTGCAAAAGATCGATCAGCCGCAGATCTGGTGAAAGAGGATCGGCCCGGACCGGTTCTCGCTGATCGACCCGTAGTGGAGGATGCTCAGGCTGCTGCGTCCGACGTCAGGACGAATGCCTTCAACACTCAAAATGAAACGGGGACCGCGCCGCTATTTCCCAGCGACGAGCTGGAAGAGTTGCGAAACCGCTGGAGCGCCGTTCAGACCGCTTTCGTCGACGAACCGCGGCGCGCGGTCGAGCAGGCGGACGGCCTGGTGGCTTCGGCGATGAAACGCCTCGCAGAGGTTTTTGCCGAAGAACGCGCCAAACTTGAAAAGCACTGGGATCGCGGCGATAACGTCTCAACCGAGGACCTTCGCATTGCGCTGCAACGCTATCGTTCTTTCTTTCAGCGGTTGCTTTCCATTTGAAATTTTATCGCTTCGTAGAGCGGAGTCCGCTTCACGGATAGAGAACGAATGACCAAAGACTGATCAGCGGAGAATGGAGACTAATCTGGCCAGCAGCAGAACCCACAATCCAATTGCGGCGATGCTGTTGGCTCGAACCGCGCGATAGCTGGCCGTCCAGGGGAACAATAAAACGTCGAAGAGCGGCCTGAATTTCTCTGGCCAAAAAAGTCCGGCCAGCCCGAATGCCAAACAACTCTGGATAACGAGGCACAATTCCAAAACATTCATGGTCTTGGTTCCCAGGCAGGTATGCCCTTGTATTGAAACGTGGCTCAGGTTTTTAGGGGAGATAACGAAGGTACCTCATCCACGCTTAGGAAGGCAAAAGGTTTTCTTCCCAACTCTCGACGCCCTGCGGAACGAAGCCCTTGAGCAAGGCGGCGAAGGCTTCGAGCGTTTTGCGGGCGTCGCCTATCAAGTAATAAAACGCTTCCCAATTGTCGCTATCCTCACCGTCGTGATTCGGTATCACATGTTGGAAGTGCCACGCTTCCTGCAGTTCGCGATAGGCATTCGAGGCGCGAGTCTCGATGTCTTGCAAGTCCGGGGCGGAGAGCTCTCCTTTTTGCCGGCGCATCCGGCGCAAGAGCTTGCGCCGCATCACGTCGGTGAGGAACTCCGGCAGCGACAGGTTGCGGTCGGGCGCCTTCAGGTAAGCAATCTCATCCTTGGAGAGCGGCGAGATGAAAACACTTAATCGCTTTACACCCGCGAGGCGAGGGTGCATTTGCAGGGCGCGGCCCACGGATGAATTCCCTTCGAAAAATACGTGGCCGCGCCGAAGCAAGGCTTCGAGTTCCTGAACGTCCAATGCTTGCAGGTCGCTGCGGACCTCTATCACAGCGTAGCGATTGTCCGACCCCAACGCCTCAACCTGAGCCCGCGTGCGAAAGTGGTAATCGACGCCGTCACGTTCGCCGGGACGAGGAGCGCGGCTGTTGACCAGCACCAACCTGTGAAACATGCCGTGAAGTTCGGGATAGAACTTGCCCAGTGCCTTGTAGAGCGGAGTCTTTCCCACACACGACGGCCCACTTAGAATTATCAGACGTCCGAATTCCTCATGCGCCATTGGTCGCCCTCTCGGAGAATAGTAATCGAGTCGCAAATGTCATTGTTCAGGAAAATCAGATCAGGAAAATCAGATCAGGAAAATCAGCGCTTTGGAAATCAGCGCGATCTAGTCGCCAAATCCGATGCCGATGGCGCGGGCAGTGCGCACCAATTCGCCTTTCGGGTCGACGGACTTGAGATGGCCGATGGCATGGGCCACATCGACCGAGACGATGGAATCGCCGTGCAGCGCGACCATCATGCCGAAACCTCCAGCGGCGATCAGGTCGACTGCGGCCACGCCAAAGCGCGTCGCCAGGATGCGGTCAAAGGGCGAGGGTGTGCCTCCGCGTTGAATGTGCCCCAGCACGCTGACCCGCACTTCTTTTTTCGAGCCGTGGGCGATGGCGTTGCCGATCAGGGTGCCGATGGGGCTGGCGCGGCGGTTCTCCTTCAATTCCGGCGGGAGCTTCACGCCTTCGGCCACCACGACGATGGTGAAGAACTTTCCGGTTTTTTCGCGCTCGGCAATGTAGCTGCAAATGTGCTCGATGGTGAAAGGGATTTCCGGGATGAGGATGATGTGAGCGCCGCCGGCGATGCCGGCCTCGAGAGCGATCCAGCCGCAGTCCCGGCCCATCACTTCAACCACCATCACCCGATGATGGGATTCGGCCGTGGTGTGAATCTTGTCGATGGCGTCGGCGACGGTGTGCAGCGCGGTATCAAACCCGAACGTGACCTGAGTGGCGGAAAGATCGTTGTCGATGGTCTTGGGCACGCCGACGATCTTCAGTCCCTTCTGAAAAAGCTCGTAGCCGATCTTCTGCGATCCGTCGCCGCCGATGGTGATGATGGCGTCGATGCCCAGCTTGGCCGCGTTGGCGATCACCTGGCCCGAGATGTCGCGCGAAACTTCCTTGCCGTTCTCGACGCTTTTGTAGTGAAAGGGATCGCCGCGGTTGGTGGTGCCGAGAATCGTTCCGCCGCGGGGCAGAATGCCGGAAATTTCCTTGAGCGTCAGTTCGAAGGACTTTTCCGGCCAGATGAGGCCGTCAAAGCCATCGGGGATGCCGATCACCTTCCATCCGTATTTGAGGATGGCGGCTTTGGTGGCGGCGCGAATGACCGCGTTGAGGCCGGGCGCGTCTCCGCCACCGGTGGCGATGCCGATGCAGCGAATGTCTGGCATAAGGAAGATCGTCGTTGGTCGTTAGTCGTTAGTCGGCGGCAAAGCTTGCGCGCCCAGGGCAGGCTTTCTCGCGAAAGACGCGAGAAGCGCGCCCGGCTGGTAGCTTTATGGCGTGACGGTCAGCGTAGCGGCAACAACCGCGGTACCCGTATAGCCCGCATAGGTAACTACCATACTGTAGATCTGCTGAGATTGCACCGAGCCCGTTGCCGCAGTGCAGATCTGAACATTCTCACCGTTCGACGTTCCAGCGCCGCAAGTAACAACGTTGGCAACGGCCATATTATTTTGTTCCGGCGTGAGGGTAACCAGGGCAGAAATGTTCTGTTGGCCGGAGGACGTTACTCCCATAATCGTGAAAATCGCAGAAGTTGCACCGCTGTCGGCGGTTACTCCAGCGGTCGCTGGAGTGATCGTCATTGAGGAAACCGTTTCAGAGACCGTAGCGGTAGTCGTGCCGGTAATGGTTCCGGAAGAAGCCGTTATGGTCGACGTTCCAGCCGAGACCCCGGTCAGCGTGCCGCCGGTGCTGACGGTGGCCACCGCCGTGTCGGAACTGGACCAGCAAACCGTGCTGCCAGTGCAACTCGTTCCTCCCTTTAAAGTGCTGCTGCTCCCATCGTTGAAAGTGGCCGCAGCCGTCAGTTGCAAGGAGGCGGCGTTAGTCCCAAAACCCACTGACGGGTTAGGAGGATCAATGGTGATGGAGGAGACGGTCGGATTCTGGAAGAAACCCGTACAGCTTATAGCCAGAGCTAGCGTTGCGAGCGCGGCAAAGGCGCCTGCCAGGCGCAGCCTGTTTTTCGTCGATGACATAGTGATCCGAGACTCCTTGGGCGCGCTTGCTTCCCTTGCAACCCGCTTGGATGCAGCCGAATACGATTCGCCGGGCTTGTAAAAATTGTAGCAGAGAAGATTCCGGGCCAAGCGCGTAAGTGCACTTCCGTGCAAGGGCGGAACCAGCGCGGCTAACGCCGCTTCTTTGGTAGGAACGTGCGAGGTGCGGGGAACTTGCAGGTGAAAATGACGGCGAGTTTCCAATCCAAACGGAGCTGCGCTCCGTCCCACATCGATTCCTGCTTTAACTTCAATCAGAAAAAATGGCCAGTGCTGGAATCAGCACTGGCCAAATGCACTTCGCTAATATGAGGTTACTTGTGCTCTTGCTTAGGCGGAGCGGTTTGCTTCTGCGGCTTCGGAGCACTCTGGGCTGGTTTGGGTGCGCTCTGTTGAGGAGCGCTGGCCCTTGGCGCACTCTGAGTTGGCCTGGGTGCGCTCTGCTTGGGAGCGCTCGCCCTTGGCGCACTCTGAGTCGGCCTGGGTGCGCTCTGCTTGGGAGCGCTCGCCTTTGGCGCACTTTGACTCGGCTTAGGCGGGCTCGGTCTCGGAGCGCTCGCCTTTGGCGCCGGTGTGTTCTGAGCGCGGGGTGCCGTTGCCGGATGAGACTTCGCTGCCGGTGCCGCAGTCTTGGCTCGTGGCTCACTGGCCGGACCAGACTTCGCTGCTGGTGCCGCAGTCTTCGGTCGCGGCTCGCTGGCCGCACGAGACTTCGTTGCGGGCGCCGCGGTCTTGGCTCGTGGTTCGCTGGCCGGACGAGACTTCGTTGCGGGCGCCGCGGTCTTGGCTCGCGGTTCGCTGGCCGGACGAGACTTCGCTGCGGGCGCCGTAGTCTTGGCTCGTGGCTCGCTGGCCGGACGAGACTTCGCTGCGGGCGCCGCAGTCTTGGCATTTGAAGTCGAAGCCGCCGAACGATTGTTAGCGGGCGCCGAGGCGCGCGCTGCCTTAGGCGAAATCGCCGGCGCATGATAGGGCGCTCCGGCGGCCTTAGCGCGTACCACGCCGTTTCCCTTGAATACGCCAGGTTTGGCCGTGGCCGCCACTGCGGGCGCTCCGTGATTTACCGAGGCGAACAACTGCCGGTTATGACTGGCCTCGCGCACATGCTGAACCTGCGCGGCGACCGGACGGGTGTGCGGCTGACGGGCATACGCCTCTTCTCGCGCATTCGGGCGGGCCGCTACTCCACCTTGGCCGCCGTTAAAGGCGACGTGGGATTCGTTGTTCACGATGACCGTGCGGTTGACGTAGACGTTGGTGATGCGGGTTTCATCTACGCGCATGACGGCAGTGTTGTAGAAGAAAGCTCCACCGCGCCATTCGCCGCCATAGAAGCCTTCACCACCGTAGCCGTAGCCATAGTTAATGCCGCCGTAGAATCCGATTTCCGGACCCCAGTAGCCTTCATTAAAGGCGTAAACGCCGTCGTTCCATCCCCAGTAGCCGGGAGTCCACAACAGGCCGACGGGAGCGACCACCCAGGTGCCGGGCACCCAGTAATAGCCGGCATCGTCGTCCCAGGCCCAATAGCCGGGAGTCCACAGATAGCCGGGGCCGGGGCAGAGCGGCTGCTCGTAAACCGGCAACGCGGGCGGAGCGATGCGAACCGAGATGCCGACCGCGATCTGCGCCGAAGATGGGGAAGAGAGAGCTGCGGGAATAACCAGCAGCAGAAGTGCGAACGCTACAAGACGCATTGCTCGTTGAAGTTTCATCGTGTTTTCCTCGTGCCCGGCGGGCTTGCCCTGAAAGCGGCAGCGACAACCGGGCGGATTTGGCCCGAAAAATCCAGGTGCGGAATAGTCTGTACCCAGAAGTTTAGCTCAAAACTGTTCTTTGTACTTAAACACCGGAGGTTGGAGTATGTTGCTGCGCAGGAAGTTGTTTGGAATGTGCAGTTCACAGGTCTCAAAAAAGGCAAACCCCTCGCGCACGGGATTGTCAACGCCTTTAGCTCGTAAATCGTGCGGTTGGATTTGGTTTTAACTGAGAACTGAGAACTGGGAACTGAGAACTAGTTCGTTCTCTTCGACCGCGCGATGCGCTCGTCGACGGGCTTGCGGCCGGCGAATCCTTCTTCTGTGCTGTGCCAGTGAGTGATGGAGCGCTCGCCCATCCTCCAGCAAAGCAGCACGATGCTGCCCTCGACCTCGCAGGGAAAATCGAGCAGCCCGATGTCGAGATCCTTCACTTGCACTCCGATGGAGTCGATTTCGGCGAGCGCGTCTTTGGCGCGTTGCTCGGCCTTGGCGCGCTCGGCCTTGCGGCGCGCGACGGCAACTACATCGACGTGAGTGCCACCGTTGAGAAAGATGCGGTGATTGAGCGCCTGCATTTCGGCTTCGACTTCTTCCATGATCTTCTTACCGCCGACGGCGGAGCGCAGAAGAGATTCGAGGACTGGAAGGAGCGTCTGAGCTTCGTCGAGAGTGAAAGTTCGGTCGGGCATGGGGGATGGTTCTATTGTAGCGCACACTGTAAAGCGTCGTTGTCGTAGCCTGCCCTGAGCTGCAGCGACAAGACGAGACTAACGACGCTCGTGCTATCCCCCGATGTGCACCATCGTCCTTGACGCCGGCACGAAGTCCGGTTCGCCGATGTGGTGGCGTTCTTCTTTGTTCTGGATGACTCCGCGGATGAAATCTTCCAACTCTTCGTCGCTCGCGCCGCGGCGCATTTGGGCATGGAGGTCGTGGTCCCACACCGAGAACAGGCAGGTGCGGATTTTGCCGTCGCTGGTGATGCGGATGCGGCTGCAATGGCCGCAGAAGGGATGCGAGACGGGGGCGATGATGCCGATCTCGCCGACGCCGTCGTCGAAGCGGTAGCGGCGGGCGGTTTCCGAGCGCCCGTGCGGGATTTCAACCAGCGGCCGGTATTCGGCCATGCGAGCCAGGATTTCGTCAAGCGTGACCACTGTCGTCGGAGACCAGGTGCGTCCTTCTTCCAGCGGCATAAATTCGATGAAGCGCACCGTGACGCCTTCTTCACGCGCGAACATGCCGAAGGGGATAATCTGATCTTCGTTGAAGCCGCGCATCAGCACGCAGTTCACTTTCAGCGGCCACAGTCCGGCGCGGCGCGCGGCTCGAATGCCGGCGAGAACGTGCTCGTATCCGTTGGGCACGCGGGTGATGCGGGCGAAGCGGTCGGGATCGACGGCGTCCATTGAGACAGTGACGCGGGTGAGGCCAGCGTCTTTGAGCGGCAGTGCGAGATCGGCAAGCAGATGGCCGTTGGTGGTGAGCGCGATGTCGAGCGGGTCTTTGTCTTTGTTTTCTGTCTCCGTTGGGCGTGCGGAGTTGTGCAAGGTCGCGGACGAAATCGACCACGCCTTTGCGCAGCAACGGCTCGCCGCCCGTAAGACGAACTTTCGTGATTCCCATTCCGACGAGCACGCGCGCCATGCGCAGATAGTCTTCGAATGGCAGGTCGCCGTAAAGCGCGCCTTCGTTTCCAGTCCGGCAGTAGACACACTTGTAGTTGCAGCGGTCGGTGATGGAGATCCGCAGATCGGTGATGGGACGCCGGAATTTGTCGGTGAGAAACATCGTCGTTGGTCGTTGGTCGTTCGCCGCTCGTCGCTGAATTGGTCCAACGACTAACGACCATCGACTAACGACTTCTGGAAAGAAACACGCAGGCGGGAACATCCCGGCGGGCGCTTCCTTTCCAATGCGCTCCTTACAGAACGCGGGAGGCGCGGGCGTTTCTGCTCGCACCCTCGGTATGATCTTCTTTGCGAACTTTGCGGGGTTTCTTCGTGAGCTTTGCGATCAAAAGCTCTTAATCGCGAAGTTCGCTGAGAAAGGCCGCGAAGGACGCAAAGAAAACCCTCCCTCGCCGCCGCGGCCTGGGTATGCCCGAAGCGCCGGGGCGGTCGGAAACTCGCTTCATTATAGAGCCTGCACAGGAAGAAAGGGTTTCAAGGTTTCGGAATTTCGAGGGCATCGTGGACCGCCGCTTCCGCCAGCGGTGCCATGATTTTGTACCCCGTAGCATTGGGGTGCAGACCGTCCTCGGCAAGGTCGCGTTTGAGAAGTCCTTTGTCGTCGACCATGGAGCTGAAGTAATCGAGGTAGATGCAGCCGGAATGCTCTGCAACGTAGGTCTTCAGCCAGCGATTCAGTTCGAGGATTTTTGCCGGCGAGCGCACGGCATACATATTTTGGGACTGCGGCGTGTAGTTGTGCACAGGCAGCGCCGACGAGAAAACGACGCGGATATTGTTGGCACGCGCGATTTCGGCCATGGATGCGTAGTTCGTTTTTATGTCTTCGAGACGCATCGGGCCAGTGTTTCCGGCTATGTCATTCGTGCCGGCGAGAATCACCACCACCTTGGGATGCAGCTCGATTACATCCTGGCGAAAGCGGATGAGCATCTGCGGCGTGGTCTGGCCTCCGATGCCGCGGTTGATGTAGGGTTTGCCCGGAAAATATTCGTCGAGGTGCCAGATGTCGGTGATGGAGTCTCCGAAAAAGACGACGCGGTTCTCGCCGGGTGCGGGCGGCTTGACGGCGGCGTTGGCCTCGCGGTAGCGGGCGAGTTCGCCGAAGTCGTCCCTCAGGGTGGCCGCTTTCGAGGCGCGGTATTGTTCGCGGGCTTGGTCCGGGGTGAGGGTTGGGGCTGGCTGCTGGGCCAGGGCAGCGATGGTACAGAGAGCCAGTGCTGTAAGAATCACCACGCTGCATCGCATGGCGGAAATGCTAACACGGGTTTAAACGGGAGTGAGGCATTTGCGTGCAAAAGTGCCCATACGAACAGTACCTCCTTCCAAACAGCCTGCCCTGGTGTAAACTGCGTTCAGTGAAGGTTTTCGCTCCCGCGATGAACTATGAGCACGACTAAACACGACGTAGAGCTTCTGCTCAACAAGCTGCCGGAAAATTGCTCGGTTGAGGATATCCAATATCATCTATACGTTCTCGACAAAGTCCGCCGCGGCTTGGAGGACGCTCGCGTAAACGGAACATTGTCCCAGGAAGAAGTCGAAGCCCGCCTTGGCAAATGGCTTACCGAGTAGTCTGGTCGCGACGCGCCTCGGACGATTTAGCAGCTATCGCCGACTACATCGCCAGCGATTCTCCCACCTACGCAGGCATTGTTGTGAAGAAAGTTGTGCATCAAACCAGGGCGCTTTCACGCTTTCCTCGATCTGGCCGCAAGGTTCCTGAATTTGACAACGAGAACATCCGCGAGCTGCTGGTGTATAGCTATCGTGTCATTTACCGATTGGAGGAACGCGACCGTGATTGCGGCTTTGATCCACGGCAAGCGCATGTTGCAATAGAGATGCTGACGGTCCCAGAGTGCCCGCGCCACACGGGCTTCTCACATGCCGTCATAATTCGGGCCGCCACCGCCTTCGGGCGGGACCCACGTAATGATCTGGTACGGGTCGGCGATGTCGCAGGTCTTGCAGTGGACGCAGTTCGATGGGTTCAGGCTGATGCGCTTGCCGTTGGGCTGGCTCGCGTCGTCGACCATTTCGTAGACGTTGGCGGGACAGAAATTCTGGCAGGGGCTGCCGAATTCTTTCACGCAGCGCGTGTTGCAGATGTTGGTGTCATCGATGACCAGGTGCGCGGGCTGGTCTTCTTCGTGCTTGGTGCCGGAGTGGTAAAGGTCGGTGAGCTTGTCGAAGGTGAGTCTGCCGTCGCCTTTGGCGGGGCCGATGATATGGGCTTCGGCGCCTCCGTCGGCGGGGAGTTCGGCAAGCTTGCGCATGTGTTCGTGGCCGGCGTGCGCGGGATAGCGGTTGCGCAGGCCGCGTCCTCCAGTGATCATCTGCAGGGCAGTGTGGAACATGCCGGCATAGAATCCCTTCTCGAAGCCCTGGTGCATGTTGCGGACTTTCCAAAGTTCGTCTTTGATCCAGCTGGATTCGACTTTTTTCTGATATTCGTTCAGTGAGGCGGCGGACGAATCATCTTTATTCAAAGCTTCGAATGCGGTTTCGGCGGCGAGCATGCCGCTCTTGATGGCGAGATGAATGCCCTTGAGGCGCGCGGAGTTCACGAAGCCGGCGGAGTCGCCGAGAATCATCCAGCCATTGCCGGCAACCGGCGGAATCGCCCACCAGCCGCCGTAAGGCATGGACTTCGCGCCGTAGCGAATCATCTTTCCGCCTGCGAGCAGCGTAGCAACGAGTGGATGCTTCTTGAATTCCTGCAGCACGCGTTGCGGGTCGAGGCGCGGGTCGGGATAGTCGAGACCAGTGACGAAACCGAGCGAGACGACGTTGTCTTTGCCGCCATAAATCCAAGCCCCGCCGTATTCCTTCGTAGTAAGCGGCCAGCCCATGGTGTAGATGACTTCGCCAGGAGCGATGCGGCCTGAGGGCACTTCCCAGAGTTCTTTCACGCCGACGCCGTAGGTTTGCGGATTGGCGTTTTTCGCGAGATCGAATTTCTTGACGAGCTGCTTAGTCAACGATCCGCGCGGGCCTTCGGCGAGAATGACGACTTTCGCGTTGAGGTCGTAGCCGGGCTCGAAGTTGGATTTCTGGCGGCCCTCTTTGTCCACGCCTTTGTCGTCGGTGCGGACGCCTGTGACGCGGTCGCCGTCAAATAGAAGTTCCGAGCCGGCGAATCCAGTGAAGATCGTGATGCCCGTCTCCTCCACCTTGCCGCCCAGCCACTTCACGAAACGATTCAGTGAGATGACGTAGTTGCCGTGATCGCGCAGTGGCGGCGGCGTTATGGGCAACTTGAACTTGCTCTTCTCGGTGAGAAAGTAGACGGCTTCTTTTGTGACTTCGGCATCGAGCGGAGCTTCTTTCTCGAATCCGGGAAGTAGTTCGCGCATGGAGCGCGGATCGAGCAGAGCGCCGGAAAGGCAGTGCTGTCCAATCTCGCGAGCTTTTTCGAGCACATAGATATTTTCTTTACTGACGGGTGAGTCGGGATGCGCGGCGTTGTGCTGATCAATAAGTTGGGACAGGCGCAGCGCGCAGGCCATGCCCGCAGGCCCGCCGCCGACGATGACCACGTCGGCGGGCATTTGCGGGCGTTCGACGCCTTCGATGGGTTTGCGGAAGATCAGCATTTGCAAACGACTGGATATGATAAACGTTTTGCCAGATTTCAGCGCAGCGGGTCGGGGACGCTAAGCTGTTTGCAGATCCGTATTGCCGTTGGATTCTTGACTCCGCGATGTCTGGGAACCGTACTAGTCCGTTGCCCGGCTGGATTGTAGTAAACGCTATGCCTTGGGCCCTCTCGAAATAGCAAGCACCCATGCGCTTCCAGGTGGCGGATCAGGTCAACACGCTTCACATCGTCACGCTACCGAGACTTTGATTTTTTCCCGAGTAACCTTTTTGCCCGGGCTGCGTTTCCCGAGACAGTTCGCGGTTCGCTTCCAGCAGAAGTTCGATTGCGTCCCGCAGGTTGTCCCGGGCTTCTTCCAGGGTATCACCTCGGAAATCGCTCCGGGAAGTTCTTCTGCGTAGGCGACGTAGCCACCGCCATCGGATTCGGGAACTTCTCAAAGATGGCCGTGAGAGTCATGTCCATGAGAATATTGTAAAACGCCTGTCCAGTCGGCAGTCCTCTGAATCAACTTCAGCCTCCGGTTTTCACCCTCTTCACTTCCTCAGTCAGCGGCGGCACGATGTCGAACAAATTCCCGACGATTGCATAGTCGGCAATCTCAAAAATCGGCGCCTCGGAATCTTTGTTCACGGCGATGATGGTCCGTGAGCCTTTCATGCCAACGATGTGCTGAATCGCACCGCTGATGCCGAGCGCGAGATAAAGCTTGGGCGCGACCGTCTGGCCGGAGGAGCCGATCTGGCGGTCCATGGGGAGCCAGCCGTTGTCGCAGATGGGACGCGAGGCCGCGAGTTCGCCTCCGAGCGCATCGGCGAGATGCTTGACCAGTTCGAGATTCTTCTGCTCCTTGATGCCGCGGCCCACGGACACAATAATTTCGGCCTGCGTCAGGTCGACTGCTTGCTTCGCTTCTTTGAACACTTCTTGCGGTTTGTTTCGAATGACACCGTCGGCGATGTCGGCCGCTACCGTTTCAACCGGGGCCGGGCTGGCGCCGGCTTCGGCCTTGTCTCCGCGAAAAGCTCCGTTCTGGAAAGTTGCAAACCACGGGGCATCGCTGGTGAAGCTAACGTCGGCGGCGAGCTTGCCCTGAAACATCTGGCGCGTAAACAGCAGCTTGCCGTTTTCGTGCTTGAAACCGATGCAGTCGCTGATGACGGCGCGTCCCATCGCAGTGGCCAGCTTGGGGACGAAGTCGCGCACCTGATAGGTATGCGGCATCAGCACGAGCTTAGGCTGCTTCGCGGTGAGGAGTTGTTTGAGCGCAGCGGCGAAGGCGTCGGGAGTGTAGGGTTCGAGTTTCGGTGATTCGACCGCGTAAACCTTCGCGAGTTTCTTGGCCGCGATTTCGGCGGCCAAGGTGGACGCAGGGCCTCCGGCGACGGCGGCTTCGAGAGTCCAGCCGGTGGCTGCAGCGATGGCCTGGCCGGCCGTGATGGTCTCCCAGGAGACGCGGTTTAGTTTGCCTTCGCGTTGTTCGACGACTACGAGGATGGTATCGGGCATAAAGTCAGTTCTCGTTCTAGCTAGCTAGCTCCTAGCTACGGAAGAAAGCCCGGCGGGACGCCGGCGGCGCTACAGCACGCGCAGTTCGTTGCGCAGTTTGTCCACCAGCTTTTTCGCGATTTCGGCTGGCGAGCCTTCGATATGTTCGGTCTTCTTGGTTTTCTGCGGCACGTAGAGACGCTCGATTTTCTGCAGGTTCTCGCCGATTGCAGACTGCACTTCCGCCAGCGCCACTTTGCGGATGGGCTTGTTCTTCGCCTGCTTGATGCCGATCAGCGTGGCATAGCGCAGCTTGTTGATCCCCGACTGAATCGTGAGTACGGCGGGCAGCGGCATGTCGACGAACTGAAAGAATCCCGCTTCGAGTTCCCGTTTCACCCGGATGCCGGTCTCGTTTTTTTCAATCTGCATGATGATGGTGGCGTGCGGCCAGCCCAGCAGTTCGGCCAAAATAACGCCGGTTTGCGCGTAGCCGTAATCGTCGGATTGCAGCCCGGTGAAGATCAGATCGAATTTCTCGTCTTTGATGGCAGCGGCGAAAGCCTTCGCGGTGTTGAAGGCATCGAATCCGACGAAAGCATTGTCTTCGAGGTGAATGGCGCGGTCCGCGCCCTTGGCCAGGGCTTCGCGCAGCACCTGCTGGGCGCGCGCCGGGCCGGAAGTGATGACTACCACCTCTCCGGTATGCTTTTCTCGTTGACGCAGCGCTTCTTCGAGGGCGAAAGCGTCGGGCTCGTTGACTTCATACGAGACGTCTTCGCGGATCCAGGCCGCGCTCTCGTTCAGCTTGAGCGGCGCATCCTTCTGCGGCACCTGCTTCATGCAAACCAGGATTTTCAAAACGTGACTCCTTATGCCTCTGGCTTCGGGGAGCGACAGGAAAACCAGTCAGTATAAATGAGCAACTGGCAATTGGCACTTGGCATTTAGAAGGATCGGGCGCACTACTCGGTGAAAACCACCGACTGCACGCCCGATATCTCAAACCGTTTGCGGCAGCGCATGTTCTTGCAGGCCATCAGGTCGTCCTTGCGCAGCATGTAGGAGCGGGCCTTGGCGAAGCGGGCGCGGTCGCGCTCGTCGGCGCGGCCGGCAAGCTGGCGTTTCTTGGTGCGCACCACCCAGGTGACTTCATACTCGGCGGGCTGGTGGCAATGGGGACAGTTCAGCGTCGCTGACTTCTTTTGGGTGCTCTCGTCGAAAAAGTCGCGCTCTTCCATGAAATCGTCGCTAGTCGTTAGTCGCTGGTCGTTAGTCGTTGGCCGCGCCCATCTTATGCACGACCAGCTGTCGATCCGACCTTCGAAAGAAGATTATTGCATGTTCGGCGCGGTACAAGCTATGGCAACATAAATGTCGGGGTGCCGCGAATGGCGCGCAAGAAGAAGGTCAAACGGTTTCGCGCAGTGCAGGCCGTCAAGGAGTTGGCGCGGGAGCGCATGGGCGCGCCCCCGGCGGGCAAGCTCGTTCCGCACAAGAACAAGAAGCCAGCAAAACACAAACCCACTCTGGGAAAGCTGCTGGGCGAAGGCGAGTAGTCCCGCGGTTCCTGGCGTCGACCAATCCTCTAATTGAAGGTGGCGGTCACGGTGAGACTGTTTTCCAAAATCACAGTGCAAACCGAGTTATTGGGGCCACTGGTCGAATTGCAGTTCTCCCACATTCCGAACGTAGAACCACCGGTAGGAGCAGCCGTCAGCGTTAGCGTGGTCCCCGCAGTGAACTGGTTGCTGCAAGATGCCGAGCAACTGATGCCGTTACCAGTGACCGTCCCGGTGCCAAGGCCGGCAAAGCTAATGGTGAGAATTGGTTGGGTTCCGGCGGGCGTGCAGCCCGAGCTGGCCGGTCCATCCACCGTAACCGCTACGGAGTTGCTTACCACCTCATTCTTGCCGTCTTGAAGGGTTGCGAAAATGTCGGCACGTCCGCAGCCCAGGTCCGGCGACGGTGAAACAATCCCCAGCGTGGTGACCTGAACCACTTGCGGATTATCCGATTGCCAGGTGACCTGATCGGTAATATCTACCGTGCGCGGAGGATGACTGTAGCTTCCAAAAGCCTTGAATTGAAAAAATAGGCTGGGGTCGGCGGCCCCGAAAGTGCCCGAGGTGGGCTGGACCTGAATCGACAGCAGGTGCGAATTGAAGGCACAGCTCGACAGGCTGAGCAAGAATGCCGCGGCGGCGATAAGGGCGAGGATGCTGAACCACTTCCGGCTCATCAACGGCTCCTGGTACCAAGCAACCTGATCAAGCAACCTGATCAAGCAACCCGGCTGAAATGTGCGCAGCGGGGAAGAAGTAAATCTAGTTAAAAGCGGGGCAAAAAGCAATCACCAAGAGCGCGGTCGAGCGCCTTTCATCACCCCTTCACCGCCTCGGCAACCACTTCCGCGAACGTGCGGATATCCTCATCTGTGGTGTCGAAGGAGCACATCCAACGCACGATCGATTCCTCCTCCATCCACACATAGAAAAAGTATTGCTGCTTAATCTTTTCTATGGCGTGGTGCGGGATCTGCACGAACACGCCGTTGGCCTCGACCTTCCACACAACCTTCACTCCCGGGATGCGGCTGAGTTCCCTTTCCAGCACTCGAGCCATGCGGTTGGCATGTTCGGCGCTGCGCCGCCAGAGATCGCCGGTCAGCAGAGCCTCGAATTGCGCCGCGATGAAGCGCATCTTCGAGGCCAGTTGCATGCTCTGCTTGCGCAGATAAAGAAAATCCTGGCTCTGTTCGGGATGAAAAAACACCACCGCCTCGCCCCCCAGGATTCCATTCTTCGTTCCGCCAAAAGAGAGAACGTCCACATCCAAATCGCGAGTGGCCTGGCGCAGGGTTTGACCAAGCGAAACGGCGGCGTTGGCGATGCGCGCACCGTCCATATGCAGGAACATGCCATGCTCGTGAGCGAAATGGGCAAACCCCTGAATCTCTTCCGGCTGGTAGACCGTGCCCATCTCGGTGGACTGCGTAATCGAGATGACGCGGGGCTGCGAGTGATGCTCGTCGCCGATGCCGTGGTAGGCATGGCGCACGGATTCGAGCGTGATCTTGCCCGCTTGCTGCGGCAGCGGAATCAGCTTGCATCCAGCGTGCTTCTCCGGCGCGCCGCATTCGTCGGTATAGATGTGGGCATAGTCGCTGCAGAAGACTGAATGAAACGACCGGGTCAGGGCTTGCAGGCTCAGCACATTCGCACCTGTCCCGTTGAAGGTGAAAAAGACTGCGATGTCCGGTCCAAAATGCTCCTCGAACTTCTTGACCGCGGAACGGGTGTAAGCATCGTCGCCATAGGCGACCACATGGCCCTGGTTGACGCGGGCAATCGCCTCAAGAATCTCGGGATGCACACCGGCGTTATTGTCGCTGGAAAAGCCGCGGGCAGGAGGGATGAAAGTCTTCGCCATAGCGCAACAATGTAGCAGAGTCGAGGATGTCAGATCAGGAGATGCCCATGGGGCAATGCTCATGTGGAGACAGCCGCCTCGGCTGTCCGGTCCAGCTCAGCGAGACCGGGCCTCGAAACCCTGCCAGTAGACCGAACCACACCAATAGAGCATGAAAGCGGCAATTCGTGTCAACCGGTGCCCCGCCATCTCCCGCTTCTCTATTTCTTCCCCCAAGCCTGTCGATTATTTTGCGTCCCCAAGAGCCTCATTGGAATCTTGTACTGGAGCACGACCTTGGGGCCTGTGACACTGTCCAAATTGTGGGGGTTCAACAGCAAGTTCATGTTAAAAAGCACGCGTAAATACTTAGCCCAAGCGTTTATCGTCCCAGCCCTTCTGGCCAGCGGAGCCACCTTGGCCTGTTCGGGCCGCGCTGCGCAGAGTGCTCACGCCGGCGGGCCGCCCGCAATGCCGGTGAAGGTGCGGGAAGCGCAGGCGACCGCGGTGAACGACGCCAGCGACTATGTAGCCACGCTCAAGTCGCGCGATTCGGCCGTGATCATGCCCCAGGTGGAGGGCCAGGTCGTCAAGATCTTCGTGCACTCCGGCGATGCCGTGGCCACCGGAACGCCGCTGATGGAAATCGATCCGCTCAAGCAGCAAGCGACGGTCAAGAGCCAGGAGAGTTCGCGGGCCGCTCAGCAGGCAAACGTGATTTGGACGAAGCAGCAGTATGAGCGCGCCCAGGGACTCTATTCGGCGGGCGTGATCAGCAAGCAGGATCTCGACCAGGCAAAATCCGCCATGGACGCGGCCCAGGCTCAGGTGGACTCGCTCGACGCTCAAGTGCGCGAGCAGGAAGTGCAACTGCATTACTATCGCGTGACTGCGCCCTGGAGCGGAATTGTAGGGGACATTCCGGTGCACGTCGGGGACCGCGTTGCGGTGACGACGCAGCTCACAACGGTGGATAAGCCCGGCAGTCTCGAAGTCTATGTGTATGCGCCGATTGAACGATCCTCGCAACTCAAGTTGGGCCTGCCGGTGCAGGTGGTGGCCAGCGACGGCAAGGTGCTCGCCGACAGCCGCGTGAGCTTCATTTCGCCGCAAGTCGATAACACGACGCAAACCGTGCTGGTAAAGGCGCGCATCGCCAACAGCAACGATGCGCTGCGGCAATCGCAATTCATTCGTGCGCGCATTGTCTGGGGAACGCACCAGAACCCGCAGGTTCCGATCCTTGCCGTATCGCGGCTCGGCGGGCAGTACTTTGTCTTTGTTGCCGAAGCGCAGAATGGCGGAGCCTATGTAGCGCGGCAGAAGCCCTGAAGGTCGGGCAGACGGTGGGAAACGATTACGAAGTGCAGGAGGGCCTCAAGCCCGGCGACAAAGTGATCGTATCCGGAACGCAGTTCCTGCTGGATGGGGCGCCGGTGATTCCGCAAAGCTGAGAACTGGGCTTCGGCTTTCGGGCTTCGGGCTTCTGCTCTTAAGTCGCGGTTCTTCAAACCAATTCTAAGTGATTTCTAAGCAGTTGGGCCGAAGCCATAAAGCTGAAGCCCGAGGCCGATTTTCCTATGTTCGTTGAGTTCTTTATCCGGCGTCCCGTATTCGCGAGTGTATGCGCGCTGCTGATTATTCTGGCGGGCGCGGCCGTGATTCCCACACTGCCGATCTCGCAGTTTCCCACCCTTGCGCCGCCGCAAGTCGGCGTCACCAGCTTCTACACTGGAGCCAGCGCGCAGACCGTGGAGAGCGCGGTCACCATTCCTCTGGAACAGCAGATCAACGGCGCCGAGGGGATGAAGTACGTCACCTCGACCAGCGGCAACGATGGATCCAGCACGATTACCGCCACCTTCGATCTGACCCGCGATCCCGACCTGGCGACGGTCGACATCCAGAACCGCGTCAACACGGCCCTGGGACGCCTTCCCGCCGCCGTAAAAAACATTGGCATCACCACCGCAAAGACTTCGCAGAACTTCGTCTTCGGCGCCGCTGTCCTCGCCGACAGCAACAAGTACTCCACGCTGTTTGTCAGCAACTACCTCGATGTCTATGTCAAGGACTCGCTCAAGCGCATTCCGGGCGTCGCCGACGTGCTCATTTTCGGCGAGCGCAAGTTTTCGATGCGCCTCTGGCTCGACCCTGGGCGGCTGGCGGCCCGCGGGCTGACCGCGCCGGACGTCGTCAACGCGCTGTCAGAACAGAACGTGGAAATCGCCGCCGGGCAGGTGGGCCAGCAACCCGCCCCCGAGGGGCAGACGTTCCAGATCAGCGTGCGGGCGGTTGGACGCCTCAGCGAACCCAGCCAGTTCGGCAACATTATTCTCAAGACCAACGCCGACGGAACCCTGGTCCGTCTGAACGATGTTGGCCGCGCCGAGTTGGGCGCCGAAGACTACGGCACCGACCTCCAATTCAATGGGCAGGATGCGATCGGACTCGCGGTTACGCAGCTTTCCACCGCCAACGCACTCGATGTCCACCGGCGCGCTCTGGCGGAACTGGAGCGCCTTTCGAAGAGCTTTCCTCCGGGAATGCGCTACCAGGTGGCCTTCGATGTCACGGATGCAGTCAGCGAATCCATACGCGACGTGGTCTTCACGGTAGGTTCGGCGATTCTGCTGGTCATCCTGGTGATCTTTATTTTTCTCGGCGACTGGAGGACGACGATGATTCACTTTATCGCCACTCCGGTTTCGCTTATCGGCACGTTCATCTTTGTGAAGCTGCTCGGTTTCTCCATCAACACGCTGACCTTGTTCGGCATCACGCTCGCCACCGGCCTGGTGGTCGACGACGCGATCGTCGTGATTGAAAACATTGAGCGCCATATCGCTGAGGGCGAACACGATTCCCATAAAGCAGCCGGGGCCGCCACGGCTGAGATTACCAGCGCCGTCATCGCCACCTCGCTGGTGCTGGTTGCCGTGTTTGTGCCGGTGGCGTTCTTTCCCGGGACGACCGGCATCCTGTTTCGCCAGTTTGCGCTGACCATCGCATTTTCCATTGCCATTTCCGCCTTCAACGCGCTCACCCTGGCTCCGGTGCTGGCCGCAATTTTTCTGCGCGACTCCCACCGGCAAAAGTGGTGGTGGCTGCAAAAGTTTGACGACGGCGTCGCCGCCGTCACCCGCGGATACCGTGGCCTGCTGGGTTATTTGCTGAAATACAGGCTGGCGATGATGGTGCTGTTTTTCGCCGGCCTCGGACTTACTTATTTTGTCTTCAAGCGCGTCCCCACGGGCTTCGTGCCTGACGAGGATCAGGGATATTTCATCATCGTCATGCAGTCGCCATCGGGGGCCTCCCTCGAATACACGAGGGACATCGGCAAGCAGGTTGCTCATATGCTGAGCGATGTCTCGGAAGCGGCGGGGACCTTCTCCATCGCGGGCTTTGGTTTTTCCGGCAGCACGTCAAACCAGGGACTCATCTTCGTTCCACTGAAGCCCTACTCCCAGCGCAAAGGCGATCAGCACACCGCCTCGGCTATTGTGAACCGCGTCCGTCCCAGGCTGTTCGGCATTTCGGGGGCAATCGTCTTTGCCACGCTTCCTCCCGCCATCCAGGGATTGGGACAGTTCGGCGGCTTCCAATTCGTGATACAAGACCAGGCTTCGCACCGGCTTGATGAACTCGCGGCGACCACGCAGGACATGATGCGCCAGGCCGCCGCGCGCAAGGAGAAGGATCTCGTCGGACTCTATTCTTCATTCACCGCGAACGATCCGCAATATCTGGTCACCATTGACCGCGAGAAAACCAAGAGCCTGCACGTTCCTCTATCGCAGATCACCGATACCCTGGGCGTCTACATGGGCTCGTCCTACGTCAACGATTTCGATTTCAACAATCGTTCCTATCGCGTCTACATACAGGCGGACAAACAGTTCCGTGCTCAGGCGCAGGATATGAACAAATTCTACGTCCGCTCCGACAGCGGGGCGATGGTGCCGCTGGACAATTTGATCAGCATTACGCAGACCACAACCCCGCAGGTGATCAGCCATTACAATCTGTTCCGCTCCGCCGAGATCGATGGCTCGCCCGCACCCGGATTCAGCTCCGGCGAGGGAATCGTGGCCATGGACGAGCTGGCCAAGAAGATGCCGCAGGGCTTTACCTACAGTTGGACGGGGCTGTCGCTGGAAGAACTGCAATCAGGGGGAACCACGCTGATTCTCTTTACACTCGGCGTAGTGGTCGTCTACCTCACACTCTCCGCGCAGTATGAAAGTTTTGTATTGCCTTTCATCGTGCTGCTGGCCGTGCCCATGGCGTTGCTAGGAGCGCTGGGAGGGCAGTGGATCCGCGGCTTGCAGAACGACGTCTTCTGCCAGATCGGACTGGTCATGCTGGTCGGGCTTTCCTGCAAGAACGCGATTCTGATCGTGGAATTCGCCGAGCAGTTGCGGCAACGCGGCATCCCGCTGGTGGAATCCGCGATACAGTCGGCCTCGATCCGCCTGCGGCCGATTCTGATGACCTCACTCGCCTTCATCCTCGGCGTCGTGCCCCTGGTCGTCGCCACCGGCGCCGGCGAAAACGGCCGCCACTCCGTTGGCACGACGGTCTTCGGCGGCATGATCATGTCGACCTTCCTGAATCTTTTCTTTATCCCCGTTCTCTATCTGATCATCGAAGGCTGGCGCGAGCGCGGCAAAGCACCGGAAAAAGCGTAGCAAGCAAGAAATGCTCAAGTAGAGACAGCCGCTTCGGCTGTCCGCGACTCGTGTGCTCATGTGGAAAGCCGAGGCGCGGCTGTCCGGTCGAGCGAGGCGAGACCGCTCGAGAGTCAAGGCCGTTTCCTCCGAGCCTTCCGCCGCATCTTAGCCATCCATTCCCGCGAATACATAGTCCCGCGGCACTTGGGCGAACCGCAGTAACAGGGCGCAGGCGCCTCATCGTCATAAAGGTTGTAATCCCAAAGCAGTTCTTCGCCAGCGGCAATGTCGCGGAGCGCGAATATCCACGCCCGGTTCCTGATCTCGTCGATCTCGCAGTTGGGATCGCAAGAATGGTTCAGATAAGCGCCCAACCCCTCGCCATCGATGATCGTCTTGCCGTCTTCCAAACCGTAGAGAAAAGTACGGGGCGCGCCATCGTACAGCCGGTTGGCTTCCTCAGGAGTGATGCGCGGGCCGCCATATTCGACAACGCGCGCGCCTTTGCGAATCGGCATAGTGGTGAACACGCCAACCGAATGAATGCGTGAGGGACGAACAACGAGAGGCATGCAACTAATTTCGCACGCCGAGGGGCTTCGCGGAAGACGAAAAGATGGAAAAGATTCGGCAGGGCACGCTCGAGGCT
>CAWEDF010000039.1:0-12328 GCA_963807655.1 uncultured Acidobacteriaceae bacterium
CGAGTCAGGTCGCTCACGCCATTGAGTTGAATGTGCTCAGGCATCTCGCGCGGCACTGGCGGCTCCCAGCGTGCCAGCGAACGTTTGTAAACCGGCGCATCGTCAGTCAGCGCCTGGTTCGGAATCTCGGCGACGACTTCGCCGTGCTGGAGCACGCGTAACTTGTTGTCGGTCGTAACCCTGCCGACTTCGACCGCGTCGAGTCCCCACTTTTCAAAAACCCGGAAGACTTCCTGCTCGCGGCCTTTCTGCGCGACCAGCAGCATGCGTTCCTGGGACTCGCTCAGCATGATTTCGTACGCGCTCATGCCGGTTTCGCGCTGCGGCACACGGTCCAGTTCGATCTCGACGCCGACGCCGCCGCGCCCGCCCATCTCGCAGGTGGAACAGGTGAGTCCCGCCGCACCCATGTCTTGAATGCCAACAATCGCGCCCGTCTGCATCGCTTCGAGGCAGGCTTCGAGTAACAACTTCTCCAGAAACGGATCGCCGACCTGCACGTTCGGCCGCTTCGCCTCCGACGCCTCGCTGAATTCTTCGCTGGCCATAGTGGCGCCGTGGATGCCGTCGCGTCCCGTCTGGCGCCAACATAGATCACCGGGTTGCCTTCACCGGCGGCGCGCGCGTAGAAAATTTCGTCCTTGCGGACCAAGCCCATGGCGAAAGCGTTCACCAGCGGGTTGCCGGAGTAACACGGCTCGAACTTGGTTTCACCGCCCAGGTTGGGCACGCCGAAGCAGTTGCCGTAGGAAGCTACGCCGCTGACCACGCCTTCGAGGATGGAGTGGTTGCGGTGGATCTCTGCTTGGGTGGGAACAGGTCCTGTGGAAACAGTCGAGGTGGCTGTCCCTACATGAGCCGTGATTGGGCCGAACCTTAGCGAGTCCATGACTGCTACTGGCCTTGCGCCCATGGTGAAGATGTCGCGCAAGATTCCTCCGACGCCGGTGGTTGCACCTTGAAACGGTTCGATGAACGATGGATGATTGTGCGACTCGATCTTGAAGGCGCAGGCCCAGCCGTCGCCGATGTCGATGATGCCCGCATTCTCTCCCGGCCCCTGCAGCACGCGCCTGCTCCGCGTAGGCAGGCGCTTCAGGTGCACGCGCGATGACTTATACGAACAGTGCTCGCTCCACATCACGCTGAAGATGCCAAGTTCGGTGAGCGAGGGCTCGCGCTCGCCGAGAAGTTGCTTGATCTTTTCGTATTCATCGAGGGTAAGGCCGTGCTGCCGGAGGACCTCCGGAGAAATGGCAGGGGTCGTGGAGATGGTCATGGGGAAGTTCTATTGTCGCATTTAGCAGGACGGCTGGGTAGGGCTTTTATAGCAAGGTGGCTGGTCGTTGGTCGTTAGTCCTTCGCCGAACCCTTAGCGCCGGGTTTGGCGAACCGTTACCGGCCAACGACTTAGCGTTTCCAATGACTTATCTGGAAGCTATTGAAAACAAAGCGGCAGAAAATTGGGGGCCGTTTCAGATTGCTCGATGTCCTTTGTTTTCTTCGCGCGATTCGTAAGTTGTTGAAAAACGGATTGGAAGTCTGCGCGGTTCCGTCCATGCGAACTCGCATCGAAGCCGCACGCAGGATGCCTCTGGAGTACACAGGCGTGGCCTCTGAGAGCGTTCGACCGTTCCGGTCGGCTCCAAGGTCATCCGGTGAGCGAACGGCGCTTGGATCGCTTCTAATGCGTAATTCCTTGTAAGTCGTTGAAATTATCTGCAAGTCGCTGATATTATCCAGAAGCTATTGAAACGATTGATGCTGGTTTGCAGGTAGAGCTTTTAACCGCAAAGTTCGCGAAGGACGGCCGCCAAGGACGCAAAGAAGAACGCAAGGAAAATCGGCGAGGTTACGATGTTGAATGCGGACGGCACTGGGAGTTCGGTAAGATGCCAGCCAGATGAAATCCATCATCGTAGGGACGGCGGGACACATCGACCACGGCAAGACGGCGCTGGTGAAGGCGCTGACCGGGATCGACGCGGACCGGTTGGAGGAGGAGAAGCGGCGCGGCATCACCATTGACCTCGGCTTCGCGCACATGGACTTGCCCACGCCCTCGGGCGAAACCCTGCGCCTGGGCTTCGTCGATGTTCCCGGGCATGAGCGTTTCATCCGCAACATGCTGGCTGGGGTGGGCGGGATCGACCTGGTGCTGCTGGTGATTGCGGCGGATGAAGCGATCAAGCCGCAGACGCGGGAGCATTTTGACATCCTGCAACTTCTTGGGGTACAGCGCGGAATTACAGTTCTGACCAAATCCGATACGGTGGATGCGGAGACTCTCGAGGTGGTGCGAATGGAGGTGGAAGAGTTTCTGCGCGGGACATTCCTGGATAAACCAGCTTCCATAGTCGCCGTGAGTTCCTTGACGGGCGCGGGATTGGAGGAACTGAAGCGGGCGATGGTTGCGGCGGCGGCCGGAGTACTGCCGCGGGATTCCCATGCGATCGCACGGCTGCCCATCGACCGCGTTTTCACCATGAAGGGTTTCGGCACGGTGGTGACGGGAACGCTGGTGGCCGGAACCATTCGCCGCGAAGATGAGATGGAAGTATTTCCGACGGGCCGGCGAGTGCGCGTGCGCGGCGTGCAGGTGCATGGGCAAACGGCTGAGGCGGCGGTCGCTGGACAACGGACAGCGTTGAACCTGGCGGGCGCGAGCACGGAAGATTTGTCGCGAGGCATGACTCTCGCGCCTCCGGCTACGTTCACGGTAACCCGGCAGGCGGATGTGCGGTTTCGCCTGTTGTCGTCCGCGCCGCGTCCGCTGAAAGACCGCGCGCGGGTGCATTTTCATTCCTACACGATGGAGACTGTGGCGGAAGTTGTGTTGCTGCAAGGGAAGGAATTGGATCGCATCCCGGCGAGCTCGGGGCAGGCGTTTGCAAAAAACGCAAAGGTGGGGCAGCCGGCAAAGAACGCAAAGGTGGGGCATCCTCCGATTGGGATGAAACAGCTAACTCCGGACGCAGAGGCGTTGGCGCGGTTGAAGCTGCCGGAGGCTACGCTGCTTCTGCCGGGAGACCGGTTCATCATCCGGCAATTTTCGCCGGTGGTGACGATCGGCGGGGGAGTTGTATTGGACGCGGCGCCGATGCCGCGTATGCCGGGACACGGCGACTTCCTGCAAGTCCTGGCCGGGGGCGATGCCGAAGCGATTCTCAAGGCGCGGGTCGCCAGAAGGCAGCGTGAGGGAATCTCGACGTCTCGACTGGTTGCCGAGACCGGTTGGGCGAAGAGTGTGATCGAAGCACAACTCACTCCGGCGGTGCGGACGGGCGGCGTGGTGCGGGCTGGCGAGTTATTCCTCGATGCGCCCGCGTTAGAAGCGCTTAAATCGCACATCGTAGGCGCAGCCGGGAACTTTCATAAAAACAATCCGCTGGTGGGTGGAATCAGCAAGGAAGAGTTGCGGGCGCAGGTGGACGCTGGTCCAGAGGTATTCGAGACGGCCGCCGCCATGCTGGTCCGGGAGAAGAAGCTTGAAGTGGTTGGAGACCTGGTACGGTTGCCGGGGCACGGCGTCGAGATGAAAGATGAGGAGGCCGAATCAAAAAAGAAGATCGAGGACGCGTTCGCCTCGGCGGGGTTGAAAGTCCCCGCGCTCCAGGAAGTGATTGCGGGGCTCAAGGTGGATAAGGTGCGGGCACAGAAGATTGTGACTTTGCTGCTGCGCGACAAGGCGCTGATCAAGGTTTCCGACGACTTGGTTTTTCATCGGAGCGCGCTCGAACAGTTGCGGCGGCAGATGGCGGCCTACAAAACGAAATCCGGGAAGATTGATGTCGCGAGCTTCAAGGAATTGACCGGAGTAACCCGCAAGTATGCGATCCCGCTGCTGGAGTATCTGGATCGCGAAAGGGTGACAAAACGAGTAGGGGATGTGCGTCAAATTCTTTAGAGTCGCTAACCAGACCCTGCACAACAAAAACGGCCGGGCTCCAAGACTATAATCGCTCGCTGTGTTCTTCAAGTAAAAATGAAGACGGCCACGAGAGCGATCAGTTTCTTCAGAGCACACAAGCACCTGAGTATAATGTTTGTCTTGTGGGCTGTCTTATGCTCTCTCATACTCCTCCCCAATTGGCGCGAGGGGCCCTTCTATCTCCTGTTCTTCTCCACCCTCTTCTTGATGCTAGTTGCCAGCCAAGTGTTCTGGGTGGTTCGGATCGTCGACCTTGGGGAACGATTCATCCCCGGGAAGCCGCGCCGTGGCTGGCTTACGGCTATCGCAAGCGTTGTCTGCCTGTTCTTCTTCGCGTACAACGTGGGCCCGTGGCCCATCCCGCGGGGCAATTCGACCCATTTGACGCTGCGCAGCATTCTGTTTCAAGCGCCTTTCTGGTGGTGGTTTGTAGGGTCATGGGTGGGCTTTGGCCTGGTGATGGTTTTCTGGACGATAGACCGAGCGGGGCGCGCCGTGGCGTGGGTTTACCGCAAGACGCGCAAGGCTGCGTCAGGCCACGCCTCTCCCGTGCCTGCTGCGACAGTTCTTGACCCAACCTCGCCCGACCGTCGCCAGTTTCTCGAGCAGGCCGCCGTGATGGTGGCCGCCGTACCGTTTTTAGCCGCGGCTTACGGGCTTCTATACGGCCGGCTCGACGTGGAAGTGACTCGCCAGCGCATTGCTCTCGCACGCCTGCCCAAAGCTTTTGAGGGCTTTCGCATCGTCCAGCTTTCCGACTTTCACATCAGCCCCTTCATGACCGCGGAGGAGATTCGCCGTTGTGTCACGATCTCCAACGGGCTGAATGCCGACTTGGTGGCGCTGACCGGCGACTACGTCGCCGACGATCCCGAAGCAGAAGAAGAGGTGGTGCAAGCGCTCGCCGGTCTTCGTGCGCCATCCGGCGTGTTCGGCTGCCTCGGCAACCATGAGATCTATACTGAAACCGAGGATTCCATCACACGACTCTTTGCTGCAGTTGGGATCCGCATCCTGCGTCAAGAGCGGGTACCCATTCAATCGCACGACGAAGTGCTGAACCTGATCGGTGTTGACTATCAGCAACGGAGATTCTCCAGCGATCATGACGGGCACCTGGTTGACCGGTATCTCGAAGGGAGCGAAAAACTGGTGATCCCGGACATGGTCAACATCCTTCTGAGTCACAATCCCAACAGCTTTGATCGTGCAGCCGAGTTAGGCATCGAGTTGACTCTGGCGGGGCACAGCCACGGCGGCCAGTTGGCACTCTCGTTCATCAACCGGGGGCTCGCCCTTGTGCGTCCGGACACTCCCTACGTCAGCGGATGGTACGAAAAAACCGGCAGCCAGCTGTACGTCAACCGCGGCATCGGAACCACCGGCCCCCCCATCCGCCTCGGCGCCCGTCCGGAAATTACGGTGTTGGAATTGGTGCGCGGGGTCTGAGATGCGTGAAGATGAAGACTGTCCAACCCAAATTCTTCAGATTTTCTCCTCCGGGAATTCCAGTTCCAGGCCCAGCGGGTCGGTCACGCGGTTGGTTAGATTGGCTAGACCGGTCAGCATATGGATGTCGACGATCTCGGGTTCGGAGAAGTGCTTCTTCAGTTCGTCGAAGTCGGTTTCCGTAATTTTTTGTGGGGCTCGCGTCAGCTTCTCGATGTAACTCAGCGCTGCCCGCTCTTTCTCGCCATAACGCGAGTAGTTCCCTGCCTTGAGCGCGGTCCAGTCTTCGGCGGTTAGCCCGACACGCTTCGACGATACGACATGGTGCTGGGCGCAGTAGCGGCATTCATTGATCAAGGAGACTCGGAGGTAAATGAGTTCCGACAACTTGCGGTCGAGGGAACGTCCCACGGTGGCGTAGAAGCTTAGAAAATTCTTAAGCATCTCCGGACGATGGGCGAGCGCCTTCTGTACGTTGCCGGGTTTGCCACGAAGCGTGGTGTCGTAAATCTCGCGCACCGCAGGAGGCGCGGCCTCCGGGGCGATCAAGCTGATGCGTGCCATCGAATTCTCCGAGATCGTGAGCGGTAGGTGCTTCGTCTTCATGATCGCAGATTGGCTGGTTTTGTGCAGAGGAGCGAGAGCAAGCGCTCAAGAAGAGAATGCCGCCGGCCGATAGTACCGAGTAGGGGTCTCTGCCGTGAGAACGTTGGTGTTGGTTGCTCTATTGGCCTGCGCGGGTACATCGTCAAGCTACGCGCCCGGGGAGTCTGATTCTGACGTGGGAGCGAAGATTCTTGCGATGGAGCATGTGTGGGGCTATGCCTACGTGAGTAAGGACCCAAAGGCGCTGGAGAGGATTCTTGACGACGCATTTGTCAACGTCGACTCGGACGGCATATTGCAGACCAAGGCGGAAGTGTTGGCGGAGGTGAGGGCATCCACGGTTCTGCAGTTCTTGACGGAGTCGATGGTGGTGCATTTGCATGGCAACACGGCGATCGTTACCGGCATTTTTCTGATCAAGGGAATGGAGCACGGGAAGCCGTATGCGCAACGCGAGCGCTTCGTGGACACTTGGCTTTGCAAGGACGGGCAGTGGGTCTCGATTGCTGGACTGGTAACGCGGATCGGGCAGTGACGCCGGGTGAGTCTCTCTCTTCTTGCAGCCGAGGCCGACGACAGCGGACAAGCCTTATGAAAACGATGGGATGGTTGCTGGTTCTGGTCTGCGCGACGTCGCTGCCAGGTTGGACCCAGGAGGCTGCCAGCAGCGACGCGGCCACCGCAGTTCGAACTCTGGAGCACGAGTGGGTTGAGGCGCAATCGCACAATGACAACCGTGCCCTGGATCTGATTTTCGATAATGCCCTGGTGTACATCGAATATGGCAGGCTGGTGAGCAAGGGAGACTACCTGCTGAGAATAAGGTCGGCAAAGCCGCAACTGCAGCAAATCGTAATGGAGCCCATGACGGTGCGCACGTTTGGAAGCACCGCCATCGTGATTGGCAGCTATCGTGAAACGACTGTCAAAGACGGGAAGCCCTTGCTGAAGCGTTGGCGGTTTGTCGATACCTGGGTGTTCGTGCAAGGACGTTGGATGCTGGTAGCGGCGGGAGCCGCACCTCTGTTGAAGTAGTGGGAGGTCCTGCTGCCCCGGTTCAACGTCGATCCGGTCACGCCGATCCGTTCCTGATATATTCTCCTTCTTGATGCTCGTGATTCGCCCTGCGACGGTTGATGATGTGACGCTGCTGCGGACTTTGATCCGCGAACTGGCGGCGTTTGAGCACGAACTGGAATTTTGCGTGATCGAAGAGACAGACCTGGCGCGGGATGGGTTTGGGGCGTATCCCAGGTTTCGCGCGCTGATTGCGGAGTGGGACGCGCACCCGGCGGGATACGCTCTCTTCTTTGGCTACTACTCGACGTGGACAGGCCGGGGACTCTTTCTGGAGGATCTTTTCGTGCGGGAGCAGTTTCGCGGCAGAGGAATCGGGAAGGCGTTGCTGGCTTCGGTGGCGCGCGTTGCGGTGCAGGAGAATTGCCACGGAGTGCAGTGGGAAGTACTGGGATGGAATGAGAACGCGATTGAACTCTACAAGTCTTTGGGAGCTAAGTTCCGCGACCAATGGCGGCCAATGATAGTGACGGACGACGAACTGCGGAGATTGGCGGAGAAGGCGCCGTGAGCGCTCACGTTCGCATTATCGGAGCGGGGCTGGCGGGGTCGGAAGCGGCGTGGCAGTGTGCGCGGCGGGGCGTGCAGGTGGAACTGTTTGAGATGCGGCCGGTGCGGTCGACGCCGGCGCACCAAACGGCGGACTTTGCCGAGCTGGTGTGCTCGAATTCGCTGAAGTCGGACAGCGAGAATACGGCGCCGTGGTTGCTGAAGGAGGAAATGAAGCGTGCGGGATCGCTGTTGTTGCAGATTGCCCGGGAGTGTGCGGTTCCAGCGGGGCACGCGCTGGCGGTCGATCGAGTAACGTTTGCCGCGAAGGTAACGGAGGCGATTTCGCAGGAACCGCTGATTACGGTGCGGCGGGAAGAGGTGACTTCCGTTGAAGAATCGGGTTCTCAGATCACCGTTATTGCTACTGGGCCTTTGACTTCGGAGGCGCTGGCGGGGGAGATTGCGCGCCTGAGTTCCGCTACCTCAGCGGCCGAAGCCGATTCCTTGAATGAGGCTGATACCGCAGCGCGGGAAGCGATGCGCCACCGAAAATCAAATAACCCGCAAGAGGCCGAGAGCAGCAACGGTCCGCATTTGTATTTTTACGATTCGATCAGTCCGATCGTGGAGGCGGATTCGATTGACATGTCGCGCGTGTATCTGGCGGCGCGCTATGACAAGGGGTCGGCGGATTACATTAACTGTCCCATGACGCGGGAAGATTACGACCGGTTCTACGATGCGCTGCTGGCAGCGCAATCGGTGGAGGAGCGCGATTGGGAGAAGTTGAACTACTTTGAGAGCTGCCTGCCGATTGAGGAGATCGCGCGGCGCGGCCGCGATACGCTGCGCTTCGGGCCGATGAAGCCGGTGGGGTTGAAGGATCCGCGCACCGGGCGAATGCCGTATGCGGTGGTGCAGTTGCGGCAGGAAAATCTGCGGGCGGATTCCTACAACCTGGTGGGATTCCAGAATCATTTGAAGTTTGGCGAGCAGGCGCGCGTGTTGCGGCTGATTCCGGGGCTCGAGAATGCGCGGTTCCTGCGCTACGGGCAGATTCATCGCAATACCTACATCAATGCGCCGGCGTTGCTGGGGGAGACTTTGCAGATGAAAGCGCATCCCCGGGTTCTGTTTGCCGGGCAGATTTGCGGCGTGGAAGGCTATGTGGAATCGATTGCAACCGGGCTGATGGCCGGCGCCCACGCCGCGGCGCTGGCGCTAGGCGGCGAGCCTGTGCCGCCGCCACGAGCTTCCGCGTTTGGATCGCTGACGCATTATGTGACCCACGCGGACGCGAAGAACTTTCAGCCGGCAAACATCACGTTTGACCTCTTGCCGGCACTGGAAAAGAAGATTCGCGACCGGAAGGAGCGGCACCGGTTGCAGTGCGAGCTGGCGCTGGCGCAATTCGACGCGTGGATGGAACTCGAGGCAGCGCTTACGGCGGGTAGAGCTTGAATCGCTGAGGACGCTGAGAACGGCCGCGGAGAGCGCGGAGTCATGCCATCTGCAGCACATGCTTGAGGTTCGCCTGGCCGGGCCGGAAGATGCGCCGGTTATTGCCGCGGTGCTGCACGCATCGAATTAGTTTGATCCCCGGCGGCATTCGCAGTACCTTTTCTGCTGAGTAATTTGCAGTTTGAGGTGCACCTTGCCATTTTCCGCCGTTGATGCAATCGCTCCCGCCTTTGAGCACACCAGGCGGCAACTGCTGCAGCCCTTCCGCTTTGGGCAGTGGATTCGCCTCGCTTTCGTCGGATTGCTGGCTGGCGAACTCAGTTCCGGCGGCGGATGCAATGTGCCCAGCCCGTCCAGCTTCAACATTCCGAAACATCCCGGCACGCAGCATTTCCTGGCGCCCGGCTTCGGGGGTATCGATCCCATGCTTTACGCAGGATTGATAGCGACCCTGGTCATCGCCGGGTTTGTGTTGTGGATCGTGCTGACCTACATCAGCAGCGTCATGCGTTTTATATTGTTCGATAGTGTGGTGGCGAAGGAGTGCCACATTCGCCAGAATTGGAGCCAGCGGCAAGCGCCCGGTTGGCGTTATTTCCTCTGGAAGTTGGCGTACACGCTGGTGACCTTGGGCGTGCTCGTCGTCCTGGTGGGCATCCCGGCGGCCTTCGCCTTCGCGGTCGGATGGTTCAATGATCCCAAGCAACATCTCCTCCCTCTGATACTCATCGGCATCGCCCTGTTCTTCGTCATTGCCATCTTTGTGATTGCCATGGCCGTGATTTACGTGCTGACCAAGGACTTCGTCGTGCCGCAAATGGCACTCGACAACATTGGCACGATGGAAGGCTGGCGGCGGCTTTGGCCAATGATGCAGGCCGAGAAGGGTGGCTACGCGGCCTACGTGGGAATGAAAATCGTGCTGGCCATTGGAGCGGGCATCGTTCTCGGCATTGTGGGGATCCTTCTCGGCCTGATTATTTTGATTCCAGTGGCGGGAGTGGTTATTGCTGCCGTGATGGCCGCCAAGGCGGCGGGCGTGGGCTGGACCGTTGGCACAATCACTCTGGCCGTGGTGGCAGGGTGTATGTTGCTGGCTGTTTTCTTCTTTATGTCTGCATTAATCGCAGTTCCCGCGATTGTGTTCTTTCCAGCGTATTCGATCTATTTCTTCGCCGCACGCTATCCAGCGCTTGGCACCGCGCTCTATCCTGTACCGCCCGCTCCGCAGATTTCACCGGCCACAGGCCCGCCTCCGTATGAGCCGCCGCCCTTGCCACCAACTCCGGCGCCGATCGGATAAACTCCGGTAATTACTAGGGAGAATCTTTGGCCTTGTTATTCCGCCGGTGCGGCCATGAGAATCGCCGGCCGATGATGCATTTCACGATCAGGTGATCGGTGGAGCGGGTGGTGCCGACGCCGACTCCGAAATTGAACTCCCACTGCGGGCCGAAGTCGACGTCGATCGAGGGGAAGAATTGTTGCTGCTGATCTTTGAGAGCGTCGAAGCCGGTGAGTGAACCGTAGGAGGCGTAGTATTCCAGCCCGCCCGCGATCTTCTTCGTGAAATCGTAGCTGACCTTGGCGTTGGGCGAAAACGTTAACCCCTGATTCACGCCGGGCCCGTGCCAGGAGCGGTCGAGCGCGGGATTGAAGGCCAGATACCACGGGCCAATCTTCTTGTCGATGATGGGGCGAATTTCCCACGTCCAGGTGTCGGGAGAAAAAGCGGCGCGCTGGTAGCCGATCTCATTCGAAAGGCTCACCCCCACGGGCCAATGCCATTTTTCCGGGACCCGTACGCGCGGACGGATGTGGTCGCCCACCCATTGCCATCCGCCGTCAGACTGAATGCTGGTGAAAACGTAAAAACCAACTTCGGCCCAGTCGTTGATTCCCTGTGTGATCTCGAGAGTTTCATGCTCGGCGTGGTTCGAGGGGAGAACTCCGTCTTCGACAGTCTTGCTGCCCTCGACCGTGAAGTTAGAGTGGATTTCAAACATGGTCGAGCGGGGAACGACCGTGTCCGCGCCGTAGACCTGAATCTCGTAGTTATCCTGCGCTTGGGCAAGCGGAGTCAGGGCCGAGAAGAGCGAGAAAAGAAGCGCGAGGATTGCCGAGCGAGCGAGACAGGTCATTATAAGGTTCAGGCCGCCCTGATCCGCTGCGCGACCGTGTTTCCATGATGCACGGTGGGGGCGAAGATAAGCAACCGAATGAGTCATTCCGAGCGAAGCGAGGAACCTGATGTCGCTGGCGCCCGGCAAACAGCGGATTCCTCGTCGCTTCGCTCCTCGGAAGGACAAGACGGGGGAGCCTCGGAATGACCGGGGGAACTCTCGCGCCGCCCGAGGTGTCTGATGTTGCAGACACGCGCGTGCCAAAGAGAAAGACAACCGGAGGAGCTTTCTATGTCGTTCTCCATGTCAGGAAATGGGGCAGGCCGAGGTGCGCGCGGCCCCGAGATCAACGTCACCCCGCTGATCGACGTGCTGCTGACTCTGATCATTGTGTTTATGGTCGTAGTGTCAATGGACAAGGACCAGGGGGAAACGGCGCAGATTCCGCAGCCGGACCAGAAACAGACGCAGAATATCTCCCAGCCACGCACGGTCGTGATCCAGGTGGTGTGGACGAAGGAGAATCAGCCGCCGACGGTGAAGATCAATCAGGATGAAGTGCGGTGGGAAGACCTGGAGACGCGGCTGGCGGAAATTTACTTGAAGCGTGCGGAGAAAGTGGTCTTCGTGCGCGGCGATGCCGACGTCGACTTCCAGTACGTCGCCGAGGTGATTGACGTGGCGCATCACGCCGGCGTGGAGCGCGTGGGGCTGCTGACTATGGATCGGGAGGTGGCCGGGAATGAGCGGAACACTAGAACTAACTCTTCAGAGCGTCTAGGATAGGTGAGGGCGGGGTTACGATGCACCGAAACGCAATTGTTCTCTTGGTTCTTGTTCCGAGCGTAACGTTGTGGCTCAGGAGCCCTATTTTCCGAAGGACTCAGTTAGTGACAATCCTCGCAGCGATCTATTTCGGTCGGACTGGTATTCCAAAGACCTTAAGGCACTGCAGGAACCTTCCTCATTGCAGTTCGCGAAGAATCAATCGTTGGAGTCGTATAGGTTTGTTTGGCTACGTACGTTCCATCATCCTGTAGTCGTGCGTCTTGACCTCGCGTCTAGATGGCACAGGACAAGTCACGACGAAAGTGTCGAGTGGTGCAGGTGGGTACGATCCTGGCCATATTGTCGAAAACAAGTCCCGACCCGTGACGCGCGAGGAGGCGGAAAAGTTCTTGGCCAGAGT
>CAWEDF010000040.1:0-223614 GCA_963807655.1 uncultured Acidobacteriaceae bacterium
CTCCGTAACCGCGAAGTCGAGCGCGCAACCCAGATGAAGAGCAGGTTTCTCGCCAGCATGAGCCATGAACTACGGACACCACTCAATGCGATTGTGGGTTTTTCAGATCTGCTGGCCGACGGAACTCCAGGTGTGCTGAACGTCAAGCAGAAGCGATTCGTCGATCACATCAAACAAGGCTCGACCCACCTGCTGCAGTTGATCAACGACATTCTGGACCTTTCCAAGATCGAGGCGGGACAACTGGAGCTGCATAACGAAGAGTTCCTTGTGAAGGATGCCCTGCCAGAAGTTCTCTCTACCATTTCTCCCTTGGCGATGGCCAAGAACATCCGCGTTGAGCAGAAGGTGGAAAGCAAATCTCTGGTGAAGGCGGATCGCGTCCGTTTCAAGCAGGTCCTGTACAACCTGCTGAGTAACGCGGTCAAATTTACTCCCAAGGGCGGTCTGATCGGCATCGAGTGCGTCGACGACGGGGCCTTCGTCTGCGTGTCAGTGACAGATACTGGGATCGGCATCCGGCCTGAAGACCAGAAGATGGTCTTTGAGGAGTTCCGACAAGTCGAGGGGACCGCCGACAGCGCCCATCAGGGCACTGGGTTAGGGCTTGCCATCACGAAACGGCTGGTTGAGCAGCAAGGAGGCAGGATTTCGCTGGAAAGCGAGTTGGGAAAGGGTAGCCGATTTTCCTTCACACTTCTTGCCGTGGAGCCGACCGAGCCCTACTCGCTCGAAGAGCCTACGAGAGCTGCCGTCACTATGGTGTCGGACCGTCTCACCCCGTTGGTGCTGATTGTGGATGACGAAGTTCCAGCGCGTGAACTCCTTGCCAGCTACCTCGAACCAGAATACCGGGTGGCGATGGCCGAGTCAGGAACCGAAGCTCTCGAAGAAGCTCAACGACTGCAGCCCAACGCCATCACTCTGGATGTGATGATGCCTGGCAGCAATGGCTTCGAGACGTTAGTGGCACTCCGGAAAAACCCAGAAACCGCTAACATCCCTGTCATCATCCTCTCTATTGTGGATCAAAAGCAGGTGGGCTTCGCCTTGGGTGCTGCCGACTATCTCATCAAGCCAGTGCGCAAACCCGCGCTGCTGGATACGATTCGCAGACATGTTCCGTCTCCTGGGGACGACGATTCGGCAATCCTGCTGGTGGACGATGACCCCAAAGCTCTGGAACTGCTGGAGGAAGCTTTGCGCTCTGCCGGCTACGAGACTCAGGGTGTGTGCAGCGGTGCGCGAGCGTTGGAGGTGCTCGCCAACAAAGTTGTAGGCGCAATCCTTCTCGACCTCCTGATGCCGGGTATGGATGGCTTTCAAGTCATTCGCCATGTCCGAGAGGAGCCAGCTCTAAAGGAACTACCCATTCTCGTCATGACTGCCAAGAATCTGACCCCGGATGAAATTGCTCTTCTCAACCGGGAAACACAGGGGCTCCTACAGAAAGACGGATCCTGGAAAAACCAGTTAATTGCCGAGCTGGCGAGAGTGATCCGAGGCCACAAGCTGGCCAAGTCTGCGGGGCAGTCATGATTAGAGTCCTCATTGCCGAAGACAATGCTGTTAACCGAGAACTGCTCCGCGAGTTGCTGGAATTGCGTGGATACACGGTCCTTGAAGCATGCGATGGTCAAGAGGCGCTTCACGTGATCGAACAAGCTCAACCACAGCTACTGCTGCTGGATATTGGCATGCCGGTAATGGACGGATTTGCGGTCATACGCAGAATCCGCGAGAATCCTCGCTTGGCGCGGCTGCCAGTAGTAGCGGTCACCGCGTATGCCATGCACGGCGATCGGGAAAAAATCCTGAATTCAGGGTTTGATGGCTACCTATCGAAGCCCGTCAATGCGCGTTCTCTTGCCGAAGAACTCAACCGCCTTTTGGATAAACGGGATGAGAAAGCAGGGGCGGCAGCCAGCAAATAGTAGAAATCGCGGTTCCCGAATCGTCCGCATCAAACCGCCGCTGCGGTGCCAACTTTGTTCATTACCGGTCTTTTTTTAGCCCTCGATCTATAGGAAAGCGCTAGGAATATGGAATAGCCGAGCCGAAGGTGCGCCGCTCCACCCGGCTGGGTCACTTGCAAACCTACGCGCTGCACCGAGCCAAGGAACTCGGGTAAACCATGTAGATCGGAGCTGTATGCTTGTGGAACGGGAGGATCACCGCTCAAGCCGAACGCTGCTCAACCTTCTCACTTGCGGCGGCCTGCTGCGCGGGTCTTCGCGAACCTAAGTTTCGATTATGAGCAAGCGGGGTAGGGACGAAGAACGGGCGAAGGAAGCGGTGCATACAATAGTGGCATCTGACTGGTCGGAGCAGCAACAGGATTGCAATCTCCTCCCACAGACTCTTTGGGCGGGAGATGTAAATATCAGCCCGATGGCAATTCGGGCACTCTCCGAACCCTACTCGGAACATGGCTTTACTCCAGACAGTACCAACGATGACAGTTACACGAGGGTACTTCTCAGAACGACGACGGAACTGTTCAATATTGCTCACTTTTCACAATTGTCCGCGCCTGCGATGTTCTTTTCGAATCCATTCTGAATCGAGCGCCCGCCCCGGCGATCTGGTTGAACCCTGATATTTCGACGAAGCAGGAAGACATCATCCATCGCCTTCTGGAAAAAGATCGCGACCTTCGCTACCAGAGCGCCGCCGATCTACGCAGCGAATTTAAAGCGCCTGAAGCGCGACACGGAATCGAGCCACACCGCGCGGTCTCGATGGCATTTCCGATAACACGGTCTTATTTATAACGTCTCCCGTGTCTACGCCGAATCGCATGCAACCTGCCCGCGTGGCGTTTCCCCTCCAGGCCCCCCGGACCGGGAAGCCTGGCCCCAGTGAGATGATAGGGGGCTCGCTAGTCGTGGAGTACGACGCTGAGAAGTGAACTGTGAACTTGTAATTCGTTGCCAGCCTGATAATCAATGAACCCCAATTTTCCTAAATCTGTTCATGAAAAAGCTAACCCGCGAGCGAGTTTGTACTGACCATCTCCGCTAGAGCTTCTTGACCAGTGCAATCTTGACCAGGGGGCAAGTGTCTTGTTTCTATTGCCTAGATTACGGAGCCGAATGCCCGTCAGCAAGATGGTTCTTGAAAATCTGGAGCTTCCTCATGGCCGACGCCAACCCTGGAATTGTCGCTGCTACTTATTGCCTAGTAGAGTACGCCAGTAGTTCATCGGCATAGACAACCGTTCCAAAATGCACTAGAGTTGGCTTCTCGGCCACTTCAAGCGCTGTACTCTTCGGACTGACCTCCGGAAAGACAGGGCGATCTGTCGCGTGCCGTAGGGGGAGCGCGACGGGAGGCACAGGCGAATTTGTTCGCGCGTAGCCCGCATTGGAGATTGTCAGATGTCCGAAGTGGTAAGAGTGGCAGTAGCCCTACTAGCCCAAAACCGGCTTATGCGCGAAGCGCTTACACGAATTCTGGGCCGGAGAAGTGACATAGAGCTGGTTGGTTCGTTTGGGTTTTCTCCGACGGCCGTCGATGAGATTGCCCAGGTGAGTGCCGATGTACTGGTGATGGATTGGCCGGGGACTGGCCAGTTCGAAATCCTGCGCAAGATTCATTTTGCGACTCCGGCGCTCAAGGTAGTCCTGATTGGAATGAACCCCGATGAGCAATTGTTTGTCCATGTGGTTCGGGAAGGCGTGTTGGGGTACGTCCTTGGGGACGCGCCCACGTCGGAGGTGGTAAGCGCGGTACGCGCGGTGGCTAATGGCGAGGCCGCTGTTCCTCCCCAACTGTGTGCTGCGCTTTTTCGCTACGTCGCGCGCCAGCAGGCTGGCGTTCCAAGTTTCCACGTTAAACTGAATTTAGGTCTTTCCAGCCGCGAACAGCAACTTGTGCTTCTGATTGCGCGCGGGATGACCAACAAGCAGATCGCATTTGAGCTTCAGCTTGCCGAACAGACGGTGCGCAACCACGTTCATCGCATGCTCCGCAAGGCAGGCGCCACCGACCGGCTCGAAGTAGTGGAACTCTGCCGCATGCAGGGTTTGCGCGTGTAGACAAGGGCAGTTTAAGACATTCGTTCAGAGGCCTCCCCGGGGAGGCTTTTTTTGTGGTCAGAAGCTTCCGCGAAATCACAATCACCCTTCGCACCAGCCGCAAATGATTGGTACGGATTTGGTATTGGCTGCTTAGTTTGTACCAAAATGCTGTACTCAATCCACTCTCCCGAATTGGGAACACTTTTGATCCTTACTTTTCTGCCCACCGAACCAGATACTTAACCCTCAGTCGGCTGTCTGGGGAGTGCGCATGGACAAAATCAGGGTGTTAGTCGCAAATCGGCCGCGCCTTATGAGGGAGTTGGTACTGGAGACAATTTCGGGACAACCGGACATAGAAATCGTAGGCGAAGTCACAGACACCGCCGACATCGAGCGCGTGGTTGCCGAATCGAAACCGGATTTCGTCATTATTGCTCTGGACGAAGCAGACCGGCGGCCGGTTATTTGTGACGGCCTTCTCGCACGCTCTCCGGCGACAAAGATTCTTGCATTGGCACCGGAGCGCAATAGCAGCCTCTTCTTCTGGACAGTTGTCGACATTCGTTCGGCGCGTGTAGAGAGTTCGGAAGAGGGCATTCTCAACGCGCTCCGAGGTAAGGCCCCAGCAGTCGTGCCTTAGCAGTTTGCATCTTGCTGTCGATTACCAGGGATACTGTTTGATGGGTGGGTCACCGCAGCGTTAGTAAGTTTTGGATGCAAGTACCGCATTTGAAATGGGTTATCTCACACAAGCCCTCTAAGTGAGAGGGCGGAGCTGCAAGTGAGACAGTGGGAGTCTGAAATGGCAATCATTAACCACAAAACGATGTCTCAAACGTTCTTCCGGAAGTTCGCTGTTGGACTCGTCGGGCTCACTTTTTGTCAGGCGTTGTATAGTCAGGCGCACCCGCGGCCGACCTACGAACAGAGCGAGCCCAAATCGAATCGCACGCCGGAGCTTTCCGAGCTCGCGAAGGAAAACAATAGTCGAGTAGCCGCATCCCCAGCCCAGATCAGAGCTGTGTTGGCGCTGGATGCTGGTTTGTTGGTGGAACTCAAGCGCTGGGTGGCCAAAGATGCCACCGACAACGGGCAGGTTGTCGAAGATACAAACCTGTCGGACGATGCCATCTTCGGGCGGCTCGACCGCGATGTGGCGTTTCGT
The DNA here is from genome assembly GCA_963807655.1 of uncultured Acidobacteriaceae bacterium. Classification (GTDB taxonomy): domain Bacteria; phylum Acidobacteriota; class Terriglobia; order Terriglobales; family Acidobacteriaceae; genus Sulfotelmatobacter. The sequence continues at coordinate 5,191 of CAWEDF010000040.1, forward strand.
TCCGTTGCGACTCGGCTGCTGCAGCGTTACGGTTACTTGATGCCGTCCCCGAATCCGGATTCCAGTTACGCCAAGGAGGAAGACCTTGTTCTGAAAGAGCGGGCGAGGCGCTTAGTCCAGATCGAAGCGCAGGAAGATGCCGAAGCGCTTCAACCTAAGAAGATTGATGGACAAGACGTGGAACGCACTGCGACCTGCGATCCACGGCAAGATGAAGACTGCGACAAGCAAGGAGCGACGACGAGGCGCCGCGCGAATCGTCCAACACCGAATGAAGCTACTCCCGACGAAAATCCGATTTCTCCCCCGCTTGATGGTGGGCCCTCGTTTTCGTCTCCTTCCCGAACTCTTCGGACTGACCTGACAGAGGGAGAGGAGTCACCGCTCCGGAATCGGATGTCCTCGCCAGAACTCGAATTAGCCAGCGCTGCGATGAAATCCGGTGCTGATCTTCCGGGCCAACTTTCCGGCCAAGCTTCCATTCCTTCGTCACTGGCCGGTTTGCTTGGAGGGCGAGATGGTGCATCCGACAATGCCCTCCTCGAAAACGCCACTGCTGCCGATCGAAGCAGCACACGAGACGCAGCATCCTCTCAGTTGATGGGTCAGAAACGACCCCGAGCGCGCCAATACAAAGACGAAGATGTGACGCCCGTAAAAATGGCTCGCCGGGCCAATCCCTATGCCGACATTCCTTCTCTGTATGACATGTACGTGCAGGCAGCCGCCTGGCAGCGCCCGGCGCAGCGTTTTGGCGTGGACGTGTTCCGCAACACGATTAACCGGCCCGACATAATTCCCATGGACCTTCCGGTTGGGCCCGACTATGTGGTGGGCACTGGCGACAGCTTGGCAATTAACCTTTGGGGCAGCACCTCCCAGCGGCTGGTGCGGGTTGTGGATCGCGCAGGACGCGTTTCGTTACCGGAAATCGGCCCCTTGCTGGTAAGTGGGAAAAATCTGGGCGACGTCCAATTGGCGGTCCAGCGAGCATTGCGAACCCAGTTTGCTGACATCTCAACCGATGTTTCTCTTTCCCGGCTGAGGACCGTGCGGGTTTATGTGGTAGGAGACGTCGCCGAGCCGGGGGCCTATGACATCAGCTCTCTTTCGACACCCCTGAACGCCCTGTTCGCCGCTGGTGGAGTAACCGGCCGCGGCTCTTTGCGTTGCATTAAGCATTATCGCGGCAAGCAACTGGTTCAGGAAGTAGATGCCTATGATTTGCTTTTGCACGGCATCCGCTCCGATCTGGAGCGGCTCGAAAACGGCGATAGCTTGCTTGTGCCGCCGATGGGCCCTGAGCTAACCGTGGAAGGCATGGTACGCCGTCCCGCGGTGTATGAACTGTTGAAGGAAACTTCGCTGGCGGAAGTGCTCGAACTGGCGGGCGGGATTTTGCCGACGGCGGCGCTGCAGCACATTGAGGTCCAACGGCTCGAAGCTCACGAAAAGCACATCATGCTCTCTCTGAATCTCGCGTCAACCGCTGACGACAAGGAGATCAATCGGCAGCTTGACGCTTTCAAAATCCAAGCCGGCGACCAGGTGCACATCTACCCCATCGCCTCCTATAACGAAGACGCAATTTACCTGCAAGGTCACGTTCTGCGTCCGGGACGCTACTCTTATAAATCAGGAATGAAGCTGACAGACCTGATCTCGTATCATGATCTGCTTCCTGAGCCGGCTTCTCACTATGCCGAAATCGTGCGCTTGAATGCGCCTGATTTTCATCCCAGCGTGGAGAGCGTCGATCTCTCAGCTGCGCTTGCCGATCCCGCCTCGGCGCCGGCCTTAAAGCCCCTCGATACGGTGCGCATCTTCAGCCGTTACGATTTTGAGCCCATCCCTGATGTGTGGGTGGGCGGCGAAGTTCGGGCTCCGGGCAAATATCACACCTCGGGTCAGGCGCACTTGCGGGATGCAATCTACCTCGCTGGCGGGGTCTCGCCCGATGCGTCGCTTGATTCGGTGCAGTTGTTTCGCACCGAAAGCGACGGCACGCTGCGGATTCTCAGCGTCGATTTGCGCCAGGCTCTTGATGGCAATCCCGTTGACAATCTTCTTCTGCAATCGCGCGACCGTGTGCTCGTACATCGCAACCCGGCTCAAGTAGAACTACCGACCGTCTATATCAAAGGTGAAGTCGCGAAACCGGGACGGTATCCACTGCCTTCCAATATGCGCGCCGCAGATCTCGTAAGGGTTGCCGGAGGACTCAAGAGAAGCGCCTACTCAGACACTGCTGACTTGACCCGGTTCGCAGCCAGTAGCGCTCCAGGTCAGTCAAGCCAGCACCTCGAAGTTAAATTGGCCGCTCTGTTGTCCGGAGATTCCAGTGAGGACGTTCTGCTACGCAACGGAGACGTCCTCACGGTTCGACAAATCGCTCAATGGAACGATCTTGGCTCCTCGGTCACAGTGCGAGGCGAAGTGCAACACCCCGCGAGCTACGGCATTCAGTCCGGCGAGCGGCTTAGCTCCTTGCTGAAACGTTGTGGCGGTTTCACCCCGCAAGCCTATCCTTACGGAGCCGTCTTGATCCGCCGTGAAGTCCGCGACCTGGAAATGACATCCCATAACGAACTGGTAAACCGCATCAAGAAGGAAGCAACTTATTTGAAGACTCTGCCCGAAAGTGATGCCGACCAGAAGAATGCGAAACTCACAGCCGTCGCACAGACTGAAACCACGCTGCGACAGCTTGAGACCACCCCGCCGATCGGACGCGTCTTGATTCACATTCCTCCGGACATAAAGAGCTGGGACAAGTTGTCAAACACCGCTGCCGATGTCCAACTCCGAGACGGAGACGAGTTGGTCATTCCCAAGAAGCCCAACTACATCCTGGTATCCGGCCAGGTTTTCAATCCCACGGCCGTAAGTTACGTCGCGGGCAGGAGCGCTAAGTGGTATTTGAGTCAGTCCGGAGGATTGACGCAGATTGCGGACAAGAGCGCGGTTTTTGTGATCCGCGCCGATGGGTCCGTGCTCTCGGCGAAGAACAACTCTGGATTCTGGATGGGAGACCCAATGAGCGCCGTCTTGAAACCGGGCGATTCAATTATCGTGCCGGAAAAGGCGCCCAGGATCGGGACCCGCAACTGGCCAGTGATTATGCAGGCGGCGCAGGTCGCTTCGTCGGTGGCTCTCACGGTCGCGTACATACATCCGTAGAATTGGGGACCTAAGGTTGAGAGCGAACACCCAATTCCTAGCTGGGTTCCTGAGTGCGGTCATGACACTTTGCCTGTTACCTGCAGCGTGTTCCCAAGATTCGGCGAAATCTGAATCGGAAGACAGTCAGGCTACCATCACTGCCGGTGATGCGAGAACAATCGGACCGGACCCTGCACCGCTCGCGAGTACAGCTTTCGCAAGCGGACCAAGAAGTTTTTTCGCTCGCCCTATCACCGACTTGGCACAGGACCAGAAACAAATCTGGACTGGTCCGGCACGCATTCGGCTCGCCGATGCGCCCTGGCTGGTGCCTTTCGCAGGAGTTACCGCTGGCCTTTTGGCAACCGATCGACAATACAGCGCTTCGTTGTCGATGAATCCCTCGACGATTAGCCACTACAAGAATATCTCGAACGCAGGCATTGCCGGCCTGGTGGGCGCCGGCGCGGGTATGTATGTGATGAGCTTTCCCTCTCATAACCAGCACTGGCGCGAAACAGGTTTCCTGGCTGGCGAGGCAGCCCTGAATAGCCTGATACCGATCGAGGTCATGAAGTATTCGTTCAGGCGCGAGCGCCCTTATCAGGGAAACGGGAGCGGGTCGTTTTTCCAAGGGGGCACTTCGTTTCCATCGGAGCACGCCACCGCGGCCTGGGCAATCGCGGGCGTCTTCGCTCATGAGTATCCGGGAACATTCCCCAAGCTCGTGTCCTACGGCCTGGCTTCCGCAGTCAGCTTTTCGCGCGTCCGCGCCGGACAACACTTTCCCTCCGATGTTTTCGTCGGGAGCGCGCTCGGATATCTCATCGCGCAGAGCGTTTATACGCGTCACCATGATCCTGAGTTGAGGGGCAGCTCCTGGGAATCGCCGCGCGAATTTGTAGAAGGTGGAAAGCCCCATCCTCCTGCACATATGGGATCGCCCTACGTCCCGCTGGACAGCTGGATTTATCCAGCGTTGCAACGACTGGCTGCGTTGGGCTATGTGCAGACGGCAATTGTAGGGTTACGTCCGTGGACGCGGTTGGAGTGCGCCCGCCAGGTGAACGAAGCGGCTGAGCTGCAGTCCGACGCAGAGGCCCCTCTCGCGATACAAGAGTTGCAACACGCCCTCACGCAGGAGTTTGCCCCCGAGTTCGAACTGATGAGCGGCGAGACGAATGTCCACGCACAAGTTGAGTCTGTTTACGCAAGGTCGATGGGAATTTCGGGCACGCCATTAACCGATAACCACCATTTTGGCGAAACCGTTCTGAACGATTACGGCAGGCCGTTTCATGAAGGATTCAATAGCGTAGTTGGAACATCCGGATGGACGGTGGCTGGTCCGTTCGTGATGTACGTCCGCGGGGAGTATCAATCGGCGCCTTCTGCTCCCTCGCTCTCCCCGGCCGCGCTAGGTTACATCAGCAGCGTAGATGGGTTGCCTCCGAATCCGCCCGCTATGCCGGTTGGTGCGATCAGCCGTGTTCGTCTTCTGGATGCATATGTGGGAATGAGCGTTGGCAACTGGCAATTCTCTTTCGGCAAGCAAAGCCTTTGGTGGGGCCCGGGAGAAGAGGGCGCGATGCTGATGACGAACAACGCGGAACCGCTTGACAAGATGTTCCGCATCAATCGGGTCAGTCCATTTCGGCTGCCCTCAGTTCTCAGGTATTTCGGTGATATTCGCGTCGAGGCTTTTGTCGGGCAGGTCGCGGGTCAGCAGTTCATCAACAACGCGGCGGGAGGATTAACCTCCTCAAGTCTGATTGGCCAGTATGGAAAAAACCTTGCCCTGCAGCCGTTTCTCAGTGGTGGCAAGATCAGTTTTAAGTTCACACCGAATTTTGAAATCAGCATGTCCAAGACGACGCTCTATGGCGGAGCGGGGAATCCGTTGACCCTTAAGACCCTCCTGCAAAGCTCGCTGGCCTTGCACGTAAATGGTCATTCGTTGGGAGACGGTCGCGCTGCATTGGATTTTACGTACCGTATCCCGAAGTTGCGCGATTGGCTTACCTTCTATGGCGACGCTTTTCAGGAGGACGAGATATCCCCGGTAAACCGTCCCTATAAGGCGGCGTTCCAGAGTGGCCTGTATCTTGTCAGATTTCCGAAGATTCCCAAGCTTGACTTGAGAATCGAGGCCGGCACAACCAGTCCAATCAATTTCCCAACGTGCAATGGCTGCTACTACAACAACGGGCAGTATCTCAACGGATACACCAACAATGGGGAGCTTATGGGTACCTGGGTCGGCCGGGCAGCGCAGGGTGAAGCGATACGCAGCAACTACTGGCTGGGTCCACAGAAGAAAATTGGCATTGAGCTCCGCCACCGGAAAATCGACAGTCAGTTTCTTGCGGGAGGGGGAACTCAGAACGACGCCGGCCTGAATGGAGACTTCCTGCTGAAATCGGGTTTTCGCCTCTCCGGCACGGTGCAGTACGAACGCTGGCAGATTCCGCTGCTGACGGCGAACCGCCAGTCCAATATCGCCGTATCGTTCCAACTCGGCTACTGGCCGAAGGGACATGCGCGATGACCACAGATACAAGATCAAAGCTCTCCAGTTCCTCTAGTGTCGGCTACGTTTCCAACTGGGGTATCGACACGAGCTGGACACTCTATGACCGGCCAACGCAACACGATGATTTCGAATGCTGAGCCCTACATTGAATTACCGAACGCGCTCCCCATCCGCCCAGCCACGAACAGTCCGCCCTGGTGAACTGCGCCGTTCTGTTATGGCGCGACCGGGCACGCTTAGGTCGCGTGATAGCGGTAGGCGGTTTGCTGACGCTGCTTGATCGCGTTCGTCATACCCAACCGCTATGAATCTTCGACCCAATTGATGTCGCCGGATATGCGGGCCGGCGCGTCGGAGGCATTACTGACTGGGCTCCTCAGCCGGACGGGAGGCTCCGGTGGCGGTGGTTTGGTTGGGCTCGGTGCCAATCTGCTGGGTATAAGCGACTCCGGAGCCGTGTTCATTGGCGTTTTGAACAGCCGCTCGGTCGCCGACAGTCTGGTCAAGAAATTTGATTTGAAGAAGGTCTACCGCGACCGGTGGGAGAAGGATGCCCGCGAAGACCTCGCGGACCGCACCAACATTTCCCAGGACCGGAAGACCGAGATTATCACAATCACTGTGGAGGATCGAAGTCCGGCGCGGGCAGCCGCGCTGGCCACTGCCTACGTCGATGAGCTGAACCGTTTGCTGGCGTTAGTGAACACCTCGTCCGCTCATCGCGAGCGCGTTTTCATCGAAGAACGTTTGAAGGTTGTGAGGCAGGAACTCGATACAGCGTCGAAACAACTGGCCGACTTCTCCACCAAGACGACGACGCTTGATCTCAAGGAGCAGGGTAAGGCGATGGTCGGGGCCGTTGCGACCCTGCAAGGGGAATTGATCGCCTATGAGACCCAGCTGAGCGGGTTACAGCAGATCTATACCGCCAATAACGTCCGCGTTCGGTCGCTCCAGGCGCGGGTCACCGAACTGCGCCACCAGTTGGAGCAGGTTCGCGGCAGTGGCGTGCAACCCCCGCCCGGTGTCGCGGAAGGCGACCAAGCGATATCCCAGCTTCCGGAGACTTCCGGCCCTGGGCGTAACCTACTCCGATCTTTACCGCGAAGTGAAGCTCCGGGAAGCCGTCTTTGAGACTCTGACCCAACAGTACGAGATGGCCAAGATTTCCGAGGCGAAAGAAATTCCCAGCGTCAAAGTGCTGGACCCGGCCAACCTGCCGGAGAAAAAGTCAGCACCGCCTCGCCTGCTGATTACAGCGCTCGGGGTCGTACTCTCATTTGTGTTTGGCGCGATGTTTATCATTGGGAAGGCAACATGGCAGCAGGTGGAGACGGACGATCCCCGGAAGCGCCTCGCGAACGAGGTTTGGGTGGATGCGAGGCCGGCCTACTTCCGGTGGCAGAGCCGCATGCGTCAGATGCGAAACAGGTTTTCTCGAAACCACGCGGATCGTGACTAGAGTGTCGAGTCGAATCATAAAAAATTTGGGTTCCGGGCTTCTTGCCCAAGCGTGGACAGTGCTGCTGGGATTGGTGGCGCTGCCCGTTCTGGTTCGTGGGCTTGGGGCCGAGCACTACGGGCTCCTGGCGCTGAGCCTGGCCTTAATCGGCTTCGCAGCAGTGGCCGATCTCGGCGTCGGACGGGCGGCATCGAAGTTCATCGCTGAGGACTACGAGCGCAACGAAGTTGGCCGCACGGAGAGATTCGTCAGGACCTCGCTGACGGTAAGCACAGTATCGGGGTTGATAGGTACCATCGGGTTGCTTCTGCTTTCGCCTTTGCTGGTTCGCCGTGTTTTTAGCATTCGTCCTGCCATGCAAGCGGAAGCGCAACTTGTATTCGCCCTGACCGCGATCGGTCTGCTGCCAGTGCTGTTGCGAATTCTCTTCGATGGCGTTCTGGCCGGGCATCATCGCATCGCATTTCTCAACATGACGAATATGATCGCCAACACTTTGAAGGTTGGGCTCAGTATTGGCGCCATCCTGACCGGCTACTCCGTCCTGGCGATTGTGGCTATCAACGTGGCCGTATGCTACTTGCATGCGATCGGGCTTGGCTGGTACACGTATCGTTTTTTTTCCGGCCGAATCAAGATCGCTTTTGGATGGGACCGAAGAATTGCCCGCCAGCTACTGGAGCTTGGCTTGATATCCACGTTGAGCTGGGTCCTGGCCAATGTGATCTTTCTTTACGCGGATCGCGTCATCATCGGGATGTTCCTACCTTTGGCGATGGTCGGCTACTATACCGTAGCCTTCGACATCGCCTCTAAGCAGTGGTACATCTCCAGCAGCGTTTCACAGACGTTCTTTCCCGTATTTAGTGGTCAATCCGTGACCAATCAGGGTGCGCTGGGACAGAGCTACATCCAGGCCACTAAAGCACTCGCGGTGCTGGTTACCGGAGCTACCATGCTCCTTGTGGTCTTCAGTAAGGAACTGCTGACCTACTGGATTAGCCCAGAGGCTGCCGCGCACAGCACCGTTCCACTGATGCTGCTGGGCCTGGGAATTCTTCTATCGTGTTATGTCACCATTCCGTACACCGCGATCATCTCCGCTTCGACAAGGCCCGCAGTGTGCGCCGCGATTTTTGGTGGCGCAATCGTGGTGCACGTCGGCGCGAGCCTCTGGTGGCTGCGCCTTTGGAACATCGTGGGAGTCGCGTTGGCGTTCGCGGTTGCCTACGCATGCGTTTTCACTACTTCCACCTGGTGGGTCAGCCGCAACCTGGTCCGGGTACCAGTCTCAATCTTGCTGAGGCGATGTTTTGCAGTTCCCTGGATCGCAGCCGGAGCGTGCGGAGCAACCTGCTGGTTCCTGGTGCGACCCCTGATTCACAACTTGCTCTCCGTAGGCGTGGGATTCATTCTCGCCTACCTCGTGTATCTCGGCCTTTGTGTCATGGCTGCCTATAACGAAGAGGAACGACGACAGGGCTGGGAGATTGTGTGCGAAATACTCGGTACAGCTCCGAAGTCCTTGGTCGTCGCGAGGCAGGAGCGATGAATCTGTTACTGATTGTTCTGAACTGCTTGGGCGTTACCGCTTTGGTGTTGCTCCGCCTGCGCCGAAATCAGTTTAACTTGCTCGACCCGTCGTGGGCTTTCCTGGGAGGTTATGCAATCAACTATTGCGTGCGCCCCTCATTATTCGCAATCAATCGCGAGGTAGGCGGGATCTATCAGGACTACATTTATTCGGGAGCAATGATACGGCATGGAGCCAACGGCGCATTGTTGTTTTCGATGGTCGGACTGCTTGGATTTGCAGCAGGTGACATGTTTTTCCGAAATGCCGCGAAGAGATTGTCTCTCCGGCTGCCTAGCGTCCCACTGGGGGAGTTCGCCGGTCATCGGCTCTATGGATTCATCGCGCTGGTTTTCTTTCTGCTCGGCGGCGTCGGTCTCTATGGTTTTGTGAGAACTGCGGGATGGAGCGGACCAGTGCTTGAACTGCTGGCCGGGGGTCAGCGCGATGCTTTCATGCAAGTCATCCTTGGGCACGGCTATTTCACTTTAGCAATGCAGCTCTCCATCGTGGGCTGGGCTCTGATCTGTGCGAAGTGGGTGGGCATGCCCCGCCGCCGGACGGGCATGCGCCGCGTCCTGCACGCTTTCTTGAAATCAATCTGGTTTGCGGGCACACTTCTCATTTGGGTTGCTTTCGGTGAACGCTTATCGATTCTTGCGGTAGTGTTTATCCCTTTAGCGTTCCGCTTTACCATCACGCATTTCGACTCCGCGGCCGCACGATGGCAGAGGCGAAGAGCTGCGGTTTGGGCCTTGGCAGGGGTGCTCACTTTCGCGGCGATCGCCGGGCCAATCGGTTTGATGATGAAAGGGAAAGAAGTTGATGCGACCGGAGTTGTGGCCATGGCAATTAGCGCGTGGGATAGCTTCGAGTTTACGGTTGCGGCCCAGCACTCTGTGGGGACTGCTAACCTTGCGTGGGGTGCAACCTATCTAGGTGATTTTGTCTACACTTGGTTGCCACGGGCACTGTTTCCCTGGAAGCCCGAACGCTATGGGGCGGTCGTCGTACAGGATCGGGTCGCTCCAGATCTTAGGGACAACGTTGGTGCGACTTTTCCCAGCGGGTTATTGGTCGAGGCGTACGCGAACTTCTGGTATTTCGGCGTGTTCCTTGTTCCGATGGGTTTGGCTATTGTTTTTCGGGCCATCTATCACCGACTGCTGGCGCAAGATTGGTTTTGGATCGTGCAGATGGCATTGCTCTTTCCGATGTTAGCGAGTTTTCGCAGCATAGGCTGGGCTGGAGCGGCTCTAATGGCAAACTTGGCGGTGGTTGGTTCGGTCGTTCTGGCCTGTTCATGGGTTTCCGGGTTGCATCGTGCTCTGCGCAACTTGCCAGCATTTCCCACGCCGGCATAGCCTTGCGGGTTCATTGTCGCGTCAAAACCGTCCTAGGGTCTGCGTGCCCCATCTAATAATGGAAAAATCTCCCACCGATATCGCGAGCGTCAGCCATTGGGAGTCCGTATGGAAGAAGACGGCCTCCGTGCGTGGATTTTCCACGCTGAACTACTTCGATTTCCGTCTGTCGAAGCTTTTTCAATCTCTGATCGCACCAGGATCCAGGGTAATCGAAATCGGATGCGGCGGTTCCCGCTGGATTGGATACTTTGATCGCGTAATGCGCTGCGAGACTTGGGGAATCGATTATTCGGCGGAGGGCCTGGCGATTACCGAGAGGAGTAATTCGGGAAGACCGAGGGTCCGGCTGGTAGCTGGAGATTTCTTCGATGAGTCTGCCTTGCCGAGTGAGTATTTCGACTTTATCTACTCTCTTGGCTTTATCGAGCACTTCACCGATGCCGAACTCGTGACTCGCCGCATGCTCCAGATCTTGCGCCCGGGTGGGAGAGTAATGACTTTGGTGCCGAACTTCTTGAACGCGTATGGCAGCGTACAGAAGATCGTGAATCGCGCAACTTTTGATAAGCACGTGATCATGTCGACAGCAATGCTCGACGGCGCCCACTTGGCCGCCGCCATGAAGGCAGTGGTTCCAGCCCATTTTTTTGGCTGTTTCGGTCCTGGCGTAGTCGACTATGGATCGTGGCAGCAATTCGTGCTGCCACCCATCCGCTTGACCCAGCACCTGGCCTGCTGGTCGCTGCATGGTTTGCATCTCGACCGGGAGTCGCGGTTGCATTCACCATATATTGTCGGCGTTTACGAAAAACAGAACGTGGCGTGAACTATCCATGTGCGGCATTGTAGGTAAGATCCATTTCGATCCTGAACACCCGGTCGATCCTCGGCAGATCCGGACTATGGCGGATTCTCTCCTGCACCGGGGGCCCGACGATGAGGGCATCTGGATCGAGCGGAACGTTGGGTTGGGACATCGCCGTCTCTCCATCATCGATCTGTCGCCCGGTGGACGCAATCCCATGAGCAATGAAGACGAGACCGTTTGGATCGTTTTCAATGGAGAGATTTACAACTTCCAGGAGTTGCGGCCGGGATTGGAAGCTGACGGCCACAAGTTCCGCTCGCGGACCGATACCGAAGTGATTCTGCACCTGTATGAAGAACTGGGCCCCGTGTGCGTGAAGGAATTGCGCGGCATGTTTGCATTCGCTATTTGGGACCGCCGGACCCAGAGCTTGTTGTTGGCGCGAGACCGGATGGGCGTAAAGCCGCTGCACTACGCGCTCACTTCTTTCGGATTGTTGTTTGGCTCCGAGATTAAGGCTGTGCTCGCCAGCGGGGAGATTGATCCTGAACCGGACCTGGCCAGCCTCCATCAATTCCTGTTGTGGCAGTGCATTCCCAGCCCGCAAACGGGATTTCGCGGAATCCAGAAGTTGCCGCCAGCTTCGGTCTTGACGTGGCAGGTCGGCGGTGAAGTCTGCATTCAAAGATATTGGGACCTGGATTGCCGGGAACCGATGCCTGCGAAAGCGAGCGTCGTGTCCGAGCAGGTCCGCAACCTGGTGCAGGAAGCGACTCGATTGCGCTTGACCGCAGACGTTCCAGTCGGGCTGTTCCTCAGCGGCGGAATCGACTCCGCATGTGTGCTGGCCGCGACTCGTCAAGCAACCTCCAGTAAGATCCGAACTTTCTCCGTTACGTTCGGAGACCAGAAGTACGATGAATCCACGTATGCTCGCCTCTTGGCCAGGCGCTTTGAGACCGAACATCACGAGTTTCGCGTCACACCGAACGTGATGGACTTGTTGCCCGAAATGGCGGCGCTCTTCGATGAACCCTTTGCCGACGAGTCGGCGATACCCACCTATTACCTTGCCAAACTTACCAGCGAACATGTGAAAGTCGCGCTCAGCGGCGATGGTGGGGACGAGGCTTTTGCGGGGTACCAGCGATATCTCGCCCTCAAAGTATTGGGCTGGCTATCGAGAGTACCGGGCGGCGCGCGTCTTAGTGCACTGCGCAAACTGCTGCCGTACAGCTCCGCCTCGCGTAGCAAGTTGCGTTATATGAAGGAATTGCTGTCGCTTGTCAGCCGCCCGCCCGCCCAGCAATACCGGGCGATGTTTCTGGGCATGCTCGATGAGCAACGGTGGATGGCGTGTTATACCGACAGCTTCCGGAAGTGTGTCGAGAGAAACGCAGAAACGGAGAGCTTTCTGCAAGGGTGGGAGCTGCCCTCAATGCCCGACGATCTGGCCCGGGCCACGGCCAGCGATACCCTGGGCTACATTCCCGAATGCCTTAACGTGAAAGTCGACATCGCCAGTATGGCTTGCGGTTTGGAGGTACGCTCGCCTTTTCTCGATCATAAACTTGTCGAGCTCTGTGCCCGAGTGCCTTCCGGGCTCAAGATGAAAAATACCGAACAGAAATATATTCTCAAGCGGGCATTCCACGACGAATTGCCGGTGGAGATCCTCAAGCGAGAGAAAACAGGGTTTGGACTGCCGCTGGGAGAATGGCTACGCCATGATTTGCGCGCTTTAGCGCGAGACACTCTTCTGTCGCCAGACAGCTGCATCAGCAGCTTGCTTCGGACGGATAAGGTTCGAATGATACTGAACGAACACGACACCAGGAAGCGCAATTGGCAGGTTCAAATATGGCGCCTGCTGGTGCTAGAGAACTGGATGAAAGCAAATTCGACCCGTGGACGGTCGTGGAAGTTAGACCATTCGTTTTGCCCGGTGTGAACCTCATGCCAATAGAATTACCTGCACAGCTTATTTCACCGGGTAGAGGACGGCTGGGATCCGATCACGAACGGTGATGCGTCTTCCTACACCGAACTTGCGAGGGGTGAACGCAGCCCCAAACTCATGGAGGACCTCGAGATTCGCCTGGGAGGGCTCGCCGGCAAGCTCGTCCTCGATCTGGGCGGTGGACCTGGCCAGTACAGCGTGCTCTTTGCTCAAAGGGGGGCAGACGTGACCTGGCACGACGTAAGCCGGGAGTACGAGGGTATCACTCGTGAACGCGCCGCGGCAGCGGGAGTGAGTCTTCGCTTCTCCCTGGGGTACCTGGAGGATGCGCGGCATTTGCGGGAGCAATTTGATCTTCTCTTCTGCCGCGTTTGCTGGTATTACGCCCGCAGCGATCGGGCCTTCAGCAGGCTTCTATACTCTTTGATCAAGCCAGGCGGCGTCGGTTATGTCGAGTGCAACACACCGGCATTTTCCCAGCCCCAGGGCTGGCGAAAGCTGCGGTATTGGATGAACAGTTACCTCTGGTTCAGGTTGGCCACCCGATACCGCCGCACGGACGAATTGCAGAACTGCTTCAACGCCATCGTGTTACTCACATGACCTTGGACTATTCCTCTCCGTTGCGCGACATTGTGGTTTTTACCAAGGCTCTAAATCAGCGCTAGTCTACTTCGAACAATATCGAAAGACCATGCGAGCGCATTATCTAATCCGCTTCGATGACATCTGTCCGACGATGAATTGGGAGATGTGGTTCAGGATCGAAGACGTCTTGCTCGACCACAGGATCAAGCCACTTCTCGCCGTGATACCGGACAACCAGGATGAAAGTCTGCGCGTGGCGCCCTCGCGGTCGTATTTCTGGGAGGAAGTCGGGAAGTGGCAAGGTCGTGGATGGACCATCGGGCTTCACGGTTATCAGCACAGGTTCGTGACACAGCAAGCAGGCATTGTCGGGATCCAGCACCGCAGCGAATTTGCCGGCCTGCCTCGTTCCGAGCAGGAAAACAAGTTACAGCGAGCAGTCGATGTCTTTCGGAGCAACGGTGTGCAGCCCGAAGTCTGGATCGCTCCGGCCCACTCTTTCGATTGGAACACGGTTGCCGTTTTGCAAAAGTTAGGGGTTACAACCATCAGTGACGGTTTGGCGATTGCTCCACATAGAGATTCTCGCGGTCTGTTGTGGATTCCGCAGCAACTCTGGAAGTTTCGCTGGAGACCATTTGGCGTTTGGACGGTCTGCTATCACCACAACTGCTGGAGTCAGTTGCAGTTTGCCCAGTTTCGCCGCGACCTTTCGACATACGGCGGCGCGATCGAAGATTTGACGGCCGTCTCCGCGAGGTACAACTGGCGGCGGCATACGTTGTTAGACAGCGCTTACGCGTTAGCCCATTCCGCGGTGTTGTCCTGGCGAACCCCGTTACGGGTGTCGCCGTGATGACTGATATTCTTACAGAGGCTCTTGCCGATCCTGCCCCTGCCGTTACTTCCAGGAAGTCTACTTTGAAGATCACGTATGTGTTGGGTTCGCTCCGAGACGGAGGCACCGAACGGCAAGTTCTGGAGTTGCTCCGCCACCTCGACCGCAGCAGTTTTGAGCCGTCCCTCATCCTGATGGAAGACGCGAACGTTGAGAAGGCTCGGGGGTTGATAGAGCACTGTTTTGTGCTTGGGGTTCTACAAGGTGGAAACTCCCGGTGGTTTTTCCGAAGTGCGTCAATGGCAAAGGCAATCATGCGCGCGCAAGCCCATATGAAGCATCTCCACAGCGATATTGTGCACGCCTTCCTGCCCGGCCCGTGCATCCTTGGAGGAATGGCCGCGCGCGTGGCGCGTGTTCCGTTGATCATCGGCAGCAGGCGCTCTTTGCCGAGCCAATATCGCGCAGGTCGCTGGACAGCAGGTTGGGCTGATGCTGCAGCCTTCAGTTTCGCCCATTTCAACTTAGGAAACAGCAAAGCGGTAAGTCGGGAGATGGTTCGCGTCGCGGGGTGCCCTGCAAGCAAGTGTGGGACGCTGCGCAATGGGGTCGACCTGCAACGCTTCCGCCCGGATCTTCCCTCGCCCATCCGGCAACAGTTGGGTTGGACAAAAGATGAGGTTGTATTGGGTCAGGTGGCGAACTTTCGTCTTGGCAAACGACATTCCGACTTCGTAAAAATGGCCGCTGCGCTGGCGCAACGGCGTCCTCAGGCGCGATTCATCCTGGCTGGCGCCGATTATGGAGCCAAACCGTCCGTGCTGCACCAGATCGACGCGTTGGGTCTCGGAGCAAGAATCAAAGTGCTGGATGAGTGTCCATCGCCGGAAGAAATCTTTGCAGCATTGGATGTCTATGTCTGCACCTCCGAAGCGGAAGGCTTTTCTAATGCGATCCTCGAAGCGATGGCCTGTGCGAGACCGGTCATTGCGACTGATGTAGGAGGAAACCAGGAGGCGGTCCGGCATGATCAGTCAGGGTTTCTGGTTCCTGTCAGCGACGTGCCCTGCTTCGCGCACCGAGCCGAGACTCTTATTGCGGACGCGCGTTTAAGAAGAACGATGGGAATGAACGGTCGCAGATTGGCGGAAACGGAGTTTTCGCTTGCAGCCATGGTCAAGGCCCACCAAGAGATTTATTTCAACCTTTTCGAAGGGCGCGTGCGGAGAGTGTCATGAATCCCGCAAAAGGCCTCACCATCGCTCGCTTAATCGCCCGCCTCAACGTAGGAGGTCCAGCGACGCAAGCAATTCTGATGACGGAGGCTTTCCGAAAGAAGGGATATCGGGCGCTGCTGCTCACCGGGGAAGTCCCTCCGGGGGAAGGCAGCATGGAATATCTAGCTCACGAACGCGGCGTACGGCCCATCAAAATCAGTAAGCTGTCCCGCAAAATCTCCGCAGCGGCGGATGTGAAATCATTTTGGCGATTGATACGGCTCTTTCGTCGGGAGCGGCCGACGATCTTGCACACGCACACAGCGAAAGCAGGGACACTCGGACGTTTGGCTGCAATGGTGACTGGAGTGCCAGTTCGCGTGCACACATTTCATGGTCACGTATTCAGCGGATATTTTTCGCCGGCCTTAACACGAATATTTCTCGCTATCGAGCGTTTTCTCGGGCGTCATACCGACTGCATCGTGGCCATTAGCCCGTCGCAGCAGAGGGAGCTGGTGGAGACCTACAGAATCGCTCCGCCCGATAAAGTGGTTACCATTCCCCTGGGTTTTGACCTCGACCGGTTCCTACGGCTCGACGGGCCTGGAGGCTCCATACGGGCTGCGGCCGGATGTAATCGAGAGGCGATTCTGGTCGGATGGGTCGGCCGGATGACCGCGATCAAGGATCCATCTTTATTTCTGGAATCTGCCCTCCGAATATGCGCGGCATTGCCCTCGGTGCGATTTGTCATGGCCGGTGACGGCGAGCTTCGCGAGGATTGCGCGGCACGCATTCGCCAAGCGGGCCTCCATGGCAAGGTAGTTCTTACAGGGTGGAAACGGGATCTAACCGTGGTCTACGCCGACTTAGACCTGCTGTTACTGACATCGATCAATGAAGGAACACCTCTAGCGCTACTGGAAGCGATGGCTTCCGGCAGGCCGTTTATTGCCACCGATGTTGGAGGTGTTCGCGACCTCATGATCGGAACTGCGCGCACGGAAGAGGGTTGGAAGAGATTCGATAATGGCATTCTAGTGGCCTGCGACTCACGCCGGATTGCAGAAGCTGCTCAGTACTTGCTGCTGCGGCCAGACCTTCGTCGAGAAATGGGCTGCGCCGGAAGAGAGTTTGTACGTAACCGTTATTCCTGCAATCGCCTTGCTGACGACTTGGAGAACCTTTATCTAAAGCTCGCGCGCAAGAAAAAGTGCCTTGAAGAAGATCTCGACGTGACTTCCCCCTCTGAACCAGTAATCGTATAAGAAAAGGCTTTGTCGCTCTTGTAACGTCTCTGGATCCACACCAATTTCCCGTAAATCCAAGGAGGGTTTTGATGCGCGCTTTGATTACTGGGGGCGCCGGTTTTATTGGGTCCCATTTAGCGGGTAAGCTTCTCGGTTCAGGTTGGGAGGTGTCGGTAATTGACGACCTTTCAACCGGTTCAATGACGAATATTCATCACTTGAAGCGTGAGCCGGGGTTTCAATACGTCATTGATAGCGTGATGAATCGCCGCTTGCTTGCGGAGATGGTAGACGAATGCGACATTGTGTTTCATCTTGCGGCAGCTGTCGGCGTGCGACTCATCGTGGAGTCGCCGATACGGACTTTGCATACGAATGTGCATGCTACTGAACTGGTCTTGGAAGCGGCGAGCAAGAAAAAAAAGAAGGTTCTGATCACCTCCACATCCGAGGTGTATGGAAAATCGGAAGACATACCTTTCCGGGAGAGTGGCGACCTGGTCATCGGACCGCCCAGTTGCGGGCGATGGAGTTACGCCTGCTCCAAGGCCCTCGATGAATTCCTCGCGGTTGCCTATAACCGAGAGCGTCAAGTGCCGGTGGTGATCGTTCGCCTTTTCAATACAGTCGGGCCTCGTCAAACTGGCATGTATGGGATGGTTCTGCCCCGCTTCGTTACGCAGGCGTTGCGAAACCAACCGATCACCATTTATGGAGACGGCAGTCAGACCCGCTGCTTCGGCTGGGTCGGCGACGTGGTGAGTGCTCTGATCAAGTTGACACAGCTTCCAGCCGCCGAAAACATGCTGTTTAATATTGGTTCCGATGAAGAAGTCTCTATCAACGAACTTGCTCAAGTCGTGAAGGCGGTAACTGGCTCAAGTTCACGCCTCCAATACGTCCCCTATGAGCAAGCCTATAGCAAGGATTTCGAAGATATGCCCCGGCGGGTGCCTGACTTGAGTCGCATCCGCGCCGCGATCGGCTATGCGCCGACCAAGAAGCTTCGCGAAATAGTGGAGGCTGTCGCTAGTAGTGTGACGAACTCTAGCGATCGCATGGAACACTTGAAAGCATTTGACGTGGCTCTAGCCGCTCCGGCCTCGTAGCTGCTTCGCTATCGCCCATGTACTTAGAGAACATCATCCCTGTCGTCTGCCTTGGCTCATTTGTCTTCAGCGGGGCGTTAGTCGCGCTCACGGTCTGGATCTGTCGCAAGCGAGGATGGGTTGCAAGACCGCGCTCCGATCGTTGGCATACGGGGACACCCTGTCTCTTTGGAGGAGTGCCCATCTGGCTAACTTGCCTGGGATCGTGTTTTGCAGTTGTGCCTTTCTCGGACAGAATCGTATGGAAGCTGCTCGGCGCGTCCAGCCTGGTATTTCTTCTTGGCCTTGCCGACGATATTCTGCATGTTCGCCCCCGGACCAAATTAGTGGGACAGCTCTTGGCAGCTTCGTTGGTAGTGGGCTCGGGCATCGTTTATCCATTAACACAGAACCCGATCATCAATTCCGTGATCTCCGTGGTGTGGATCGTGGGTATCACCAACGCCTTCAACCTGTTGGACAACATGGATGGCTTGACTGGAGGCGTAGCACTCATTTCCGCGGTTTATTTGGCCATTTTTTACGGCGGCAACGGATCATGGGACCACACCTTGATCGCGGTTGTAGTCGCCGGTGCAGCGGCCGGGTTTCTACTGTTCAATTTCAATCCTGCGCGCATTTTCATGGGGGATTGCGGCAGCCTGTTCTTAGGTTTCCTGCTGGGCTCCGCGTCGTTACTTGAAGTAACCCATGTTTCAGGAGTTCCGCCTTTGGTTCTGGCACCCGTTGTCGTGCTGGCAATTCCTGTCTTCGATACCCTGTTCGTTTCTGTGACTCGCCGCCTTCGGGGACAAGCGATCTCGCAAGGGGGAACCGACCATAGCTCACATCGTCTAGTGCAGTTGGGCTTAAACGAGCGCAGCGCCGTCTTATTGCTATGCACACTCTCCATTGCCTCCGGAGCTGTCGCTCTGGTGGCACGGCATATACTTTATTCGCGCGCGATCGGTCTCATAGGATTCTGGTTTCTCTTTCTGCTTCTTTTTGGAATCCATCTTTTCAGATCGGAGACGATTGATTCCGCGCACAGCCCGCATAGCGCGAAAACTCTATTGCGGCGCCTCCTGACGCGTGATGCACTAGCTTTCCTGCTGGATCCTGTCGCACTTACCTTGGCGTATTACTTGGCATATGTGTTGCGCTTTCGTGCCGACGTGCCTCGCTCCGACATGGATCTATTTTTCCAGACCTTGCCGATTGTCCTGGCATTGAAGTTTATTTTTCTTTGGGGATTCAAGGTATATAGACATTCTTGGTGGCGCGGATCCAAAACCGATCCCTACCGTCTGGCGCAGGCCACGCTGGCGGGAGAAGCCACAGTCCTCCTTGTCGTGATCGCGATCTATCGTTTTTCAGGTTTTTCTCGCCTCGTCTTTGTCCTGGATGCGGCTTTCTCGTGGGCTCTCCTTATGACCATTCGCAAGTCATTTTCTCTCTTTCGCAACTCTCTGGACGCCTGGAGTTTGGGCAATGGCGACGAGCGGCGAGTTTTCGTGCTCGGTACGTCGGAGCGCACCGAACTGGCATTGCGCTTCCTGCGCGATCAGAGAATTGCATGCGCCGGTCTGATTGATACAAATGGAGGAGCCGACTGTGGCCGTTGGGTATGGGGAACACAGGTGATTGGGGGACTCACCGACCTGTCGCGGTTAGGTTCCAACCACGGCGTATCTGAGATTGTGTTACCGGAAAATGAATCTCTGCCTTGTTCCGACATTGAATTTCGGGTGCATTGTCAGAATGCGCGCTTACGCCTGATCAAGCTCGGCTTGTACTCGGTGGAGGCAGACTCGAAGAACGACAGCAGCGATGGACGGACCGGACGACACCCCCAACCGCAGCCTATGCGGTAGCCTCCAGCCAATAAACGCACTAACGCAGAGGTCTCTCGTCGCAGATGAATCGAGCTGAACCGCAGCAACTCCCGCGCGGCTCGCTCTCCTGACCGGTCAGTTTACCTCTCCGCCCCCCTGCGTAAACTGCTCTCTTGGCGGTGCACGGGCTTTGTGCAACCGGGTCTCACCGGGTTGCGACAATTGAACTCCTACTCGTCCTTCCTGGCTCAAACTCCCTTGGTCCGGCCCAATTCCTTCGGCCCCCGCCTCGCCTGTGCCAACATGAGTATGCGAACCATGACATGGTTTTTTGTGATGCTGGTGTGCCTCACTCAACCCGCAAGGTTCCTCGCCCAGGAATCAAAGAGCCAACCTTCAGAGGACCCGGTACAGAATTCTGAACCAGCAGATTTCAACAGAAGTATCTATTACAAGAACAAGCTCGAATTCTCCCTGGAGACGGGATGGCTTACCATCAACATCCCTTTTGTTTTCGACGTTTTCCTAGGCGATGCCTATACCGAAACCCCGCTCAAGTACACACTGGTGCCCGTCATCGCTTCTCTTCGGTGGCAAATGGGCAACGTAAAAGGTCCGAAGATTCTGCGCGGTAATTGGGACCTGGAATTCAGCGGCTCCGTCACCGCGATTCCGAGAGGGCCTGAAACACGCTATTTCTCATACATCATGGGCATTCGAAGGAATCTCGTCCCGCGTAATTGGAGGATCATGCCCTACTTTGACGGACGCGCGGGCCTCGGGAATATTGACGCTAAGGGACCCAAAGGCGTCCAGTATGCACAGGGCCAGAACTTCACGTTCACCCTTAACATGGGCAGTGGGGTGCGCTATAACTTCAATCCTAGGTATTCAATTACGGCGGGTTTGAATTGGATGCATATATCAAATCTCTATCTCTCCGAACCAAGATATGCGAACTATGGGATTAATGTGTACGGTCCCATGGTCGGGATCGATATCGGGTTGGGAAAGCATCAACGAAAAGCAGCGCAATGACTCTGTTTCGAGGGCGATTGTCCCGCAAATGAAGTAACCGAGTCAACTGATTGTCGTTGCCGACCAGGTGCGGGCCGGACCAGGAGCAAGTGCAAACGGTTCTCTGGCTTAAGGTCGGAACCCCACAGGACAATCGAATACGGCCATTCACCGAACGAGAGCAGCAGCTCGTTTTCGAGGGCTCGCCGACAAAGAGATTGCGGCGCGAATCGAAGTGTCGGAGATTTCGGTCAACGGCATTTCTCGGCAGGCTTCCTCGAAGACCGGCGTCCGAACGCGCAGGCAATCCATCCACGCAGCACTAAGGATCACCACTTGTAATGATTCGAAATTGGGACTAGCATTTCATCCATCAGATCGCTCCTAAGAAATTCGCCCCTGACTTCTCTGTACTGGAATAGAAGTCAGGGCATTTTTTCGTTTCAACTGACCTGCCGCCGATGCCCATTCCGTAATAAACCTCCACCCCTACCGTTGAACGGTGAGAAACGGCAAATGGCGAGGTGTTGAACGATGTCGAAACGGTGCTCGGCGAAGAATCGAAACGGTCAACGGTGCGGTGCGTGGTTAGATCCTCAGGTTCCGGTAAATAAGAGCCAAGTCCCGTCGTGCGATAGCGTCTCGACGACGGACTGCTCAAGAGCCTACAGACGCGGGTGTGTAGTTGTGTTTACCAGCCATCAGGAGTTCGCCTGCATGGCGCCAGTCCATACAGATGAAGTATACCGAGCCATGCTTGCTGTTTCGTTCCAAAAGCCCGAGCGCTCTACTCAAGAAGGCAGAAACTCTGCCTCCGTCATTTCGCCGGACGCCATGGCGAATTCGCGATGTCGAATCGCTCCTTTGCCGCAGACATTTCCATCGATCTTCACGTTATAGGGCGGGTCAGCGAACGCGACGTCTGCACTCTGGCCATTCATGAGTGCGGAATAGGATGATTCATCGAGAGACTGACGGAACGTTATGTCGGCAAGGTCTTCGGGTGCGCATTCCTCGCGCCGGACATCATCGAATCGATTCTGGAAGGACGGCAGCCCCACGATCTGAACTTTGAGAAACTGTGTGAGCACGTTCCGCTGAGTTGGGCCGAGCAGCGTGAGCATTTTGGCTTCCCTCCAGTCTCGTCGCAACGGAGTAAATCCCTCCTGCAATAGGTCCCTGATCAGGGAAATAAATTCCCTGATACCTCCCTGTTAATTCCCTGTTCCGATTTGTGCCTCGTACCCCGCTTCTCACACAGAATCGGCAGTTTAGAGAATAGTAGTGCGATTTTCGGGGTCAAAATCTCGCAAATTCCCTGTTAGCAGGGAATTTGGCCGGAGAAGAGTTGGCGCCAGACTGCGCGCTCCGCCAGTTCCTACAATCCCAACCATTTAGCGTCTACTGAACCGTGGAAGGCTCCCCGGGCCTCAGACGCCCGCTTCCGGCGGATTGGCCAGGGGCTGGATGATGTGCAGGCCACACTCGGTTTTCGAGGACCCGGACCAGCGGCCTGCCCTTGGATCCTCCCCAGGGCGCACAGCCCGCGTGCAATGCGTGCAGCCGATACTGGGGTAATTGCGTTCGTGCAGTTGGTTGTAGAGCACGTCATGTTCGCGGATATATTGCCATACCTGCCTTGAACTCCAGTCGGCGAGCGGATTGATCTTCACCAGACCGAATTTCGCATCCCACTCGATTTTGCCGGCGGCGGCCCGATCCGCAGTCTGATCGCGGCGGATGCTTGTGATCCACGCCTGCAGTTCGCTCAGCTTGCGGCGTAGCGGCTCGACCTTCCGCAGATTGCAGCATTGATCAGGATTGCGTTGCCAGAGTGCCGGACCATACACCTTCTCCTGTTCTTCGGGTGAGGTCAGCGGATATACGCGTTCGATCCCGATGTCATATCGTTGCTCCACCTGGTCCATCAGGTTGTAGGTTTCGGGAAACAAGAATTCGGTATCCAAGGTGAAGACGCGAAAAATCGGACGCACTCGAGAGGCCATGTCGATCAGCGCCATGCCTTCCGCGCCGAAAGCGGAAGAAATCGCCACGGTCTCCCCGAAAGTATCGAATGCCCATGCGAGGATTCGCTCGGGACTCCACGTTTCCACGGTGGCTTGCAGTTTCCTAATTACTTCTTTCACACTAGAAACTCCTTATTGCGTTTTAAGTCCTTCCACCGCAGGGGACACAGGGTCACACCGGATGAACCGAGCCAATTGCACGCCCAATTTCGGTCCGGGCTTCAAGGACTGCTTCCTCGACCAAGCTGCGATCGGAAAATCTAACGACCTCGCCGACAACCAGCAGCGTCGGAGAGGCGAGCCTCGAGGCGCGCGGGAGATCAGACAATGTGGTGCGGTGGATCTGCTGCTCGGGAGTCGTTGCCCGGGAAATAATCGCGCAAGGTGTTTCTGGGGCGAAACCGGCGTCGGTGAACCTGCTGGAAATCTCGCCGTAGTTCGAGCCCGGCATGTAGATCACCAGCGTCGATCCCGTTCCAGCAAGCCCACTCCAACCCTCGGCGGAATCCTCAGAAGCGCGATGACCAGCGGTCAGCACGAGAGTCGACGATGCCCGGCGATGGGTTAGCGGGATGCCTGCGGCGGCTGCGGCCCCCAGGGCTGAGGTCACGCCTGGAACAATCTCGTATTCAATATTCGACCGGCGCAGTGCTTCCATCTCTTCCCCGGCCCGGCCGAAGATAAGCGGGTCGCCGCTCTTCAGGCGCACCACTTGCCGTCCTGAAGCGGCCAGCGCCACCATCAGGAAATTAATTTCCTCCTGCCGGATGGTCTTGCTTCCGGACCGCTTGCCCACGTTCCGCACTTCGGCGGTGGCTGGAATCAGCTTTAGGATTTCGGGCGTGACCAGGTCGTCGTGAAGCACAACGTCGGCGCTGCGCAGCAACCGCAGAGCCTTCACAGTCAGCAACTCGGGATCGCCCGGTCCGGCGCCCACCAGATGTACTTTGCCGTTCATGTCGTCACCCTCCGTTCGATTTCCATTAATTCATTCTTCGCGGACTCTTCGGCCAATGCCGCCTTCAAAGCCTCACGACTTGCCAGCGAGTGCAGCAGTTCGCGCTTGCGCTCCGGGTCAAGATCGCTGGCCAGGACGAGCCTTCGTGTCTCGCCCAGTTCCTTGACCCACCTGCCATATCCCGGACCAAACTGCCGCTCAAGTTGTTGTCTGAGCTTTTGCGCCAGAGAAGGACTTTGCCCGTTCGTAGAGATTGCAATCTGCAGATCACCGCGGCGAACTACGGCGGGATAATAGAAATCGCAATACTCCGGATCGTCGACTACGTTGCACAGCACTCCACGCCGTTGCGCTTCGCGATAAATCGATCCATTGAGTGCGCGTGACGCCGTGGCCACCACCGCCAGAAATTTTCCATCGAGATCTTCGGCGGAGAAGCCGCGAAGCTCGAGCGTGATCTTTCCGGCTTGGGCCCAAGCCTGCACCGTCTCACTCGCCTGCAAAGCAATCACGCCGACACGCGCACCGGTGTCGATGAGGCCGCCGATCTTGGGTTCGCCAACGTTTCCGGCTCCGACCACAAGGCAGCGTTTGCCTTCGAGTTTCATGAAAATTGGAAATACGTTGCTCATCTTTGTCCGTATCCAGTGGCCTCGCTTAACCTTCCACGCTGCTCGGCACACGGCCTTCGGGCAGATCGCGGGCGACCGCCTCGATGAACTCTCCGGCCAGGAAGGCCCGCAGGTCCGCGTCGCTGTGACGGGCAAAAAAGTGCCGGAGATTTTCACCCGGATTCCCATCGGCAAGGTATTTGCGCAGAAGCCGCTCGATGGCTTCGGGAACTTCGGTCGCCGCGCAGCGAAATCCTACCGGCCTCGCGATGGATTGATTCAGGCCGAGCGCCCCGCCCAAACAGAAGTAGTAAGCATCCACCATGCGTCCATCGACTTTTGTCTTCTTGCCTTCGATTCCGATGTCGGCGATCCAGTGTTGTCCGCAACTGTTGGGGCAACCGGTGACGTGCAGTTTTAAGTGCTGATCAAAACCCGGGAGGCGCTCTTCCAGTTCCTCGACCAGCCAGCGGGAGAAGCTTTTCGTCTCGGTGATGGCAAGTTTGCAAAACTCGGTTCCGCTGCAAGCGACAGCCCCGCGCCAGAACGGCGACGCGCTGACTGGCAGCCCAATCGCAGCCAACTCTTTCGCCAACTCGTCCGCCTGGAGCCGCGGTACGTTGACGATGAGCAGGTTCTGCATGTTGGTGGTGCGCAACTCGCCATTGGCAAAGCGCTCGGCCAGATCGGCCGCGGCGTGCATTTGTTCGGGGGTGATCCTGCCCCGCAGAACCGTGGCTCCCACGTAGCAATAGCCCGGCTGTTTCTGGGCATGGATGCCGATGTGATCGCGATAGACGTCTGCCGGGGCGTGCTCGGGCTGGGCAGGATCCAGTTGAAATCCGATCCGCCGTTCCAGTTCTTGCTGGAAGTCCTGCACCGTCCAGCCATGCCGCAGGAATAGAAACTTCAGCCGCGCCCGCTCCCGGTGTTCGCGCAATTGCTCGGAGTCGCGAAACAGTTCAGCAATTCCTCGTACTACGGGCAGGACCTGATTCCAACGCACGAAGGCGTTCAGCGGAGCGCCGAGGTAGGGTTCGGTGGAAAGTCCGCCGCCCACACGCAGGGCAAAACCAGTCTCCGACTTCCCATTCCTCTCACGGTGAGTCGCAGTCAGCCCTACATCGTTGATCTCGGGATAGGGGCACCAGACGCGGCATCCTGTGATGGAAATCTTGAACTTGCGCGGCAAGTTGTAGAACTCGGCATTGCCCGCGAGCATGCGATCCACTTCGAGAGCCAGTGAGGAAGCATCGCAGATCTCGTCCGCGTCCACGCCGGCAACGGGGCAGCCGGTAATATTGCGAGTCACATCCCCGCAGGAGCCCGTAGTGTTGAGACCGACACGCCAGAGTTCGTCCAGCACTTCAGGAAGCGATTCAATTGTGACCCAGTGCAACTGAATATTTTGCCGCACGGTGAGGTCGGCAATGCCACGCGCGTGGTGGCGGGCGAGGCTAGCAATGGTCCGCATCTGATCGGAACGCAACAAGCCGTTGGGAATTCGAATCCGCACCATGAAGAACGGCAATGCCAACCCTTGGCCGTCTTTGCCGCCAAGCACTCCTGCGCCGTCGCCCTGGGTGTAGACTCCCCACCAGCGAAAGTAGGTGCCGATCCACTCCGGCGGAATCGACGTGAAGCCTTCTCGCGCAAAACGGCGAATCTCGGCCAGGCCGTCCCAAGGATTGAACGCGCGTTTCAGGCGTTCCGACCTTTGCGCTTTAGTTTCCTTGAGTGGAGTTGCCATAAACGGACTCGCCATAAATTGATTCCCCTTATTTGCCTCAAAAAGAAAAACCCACCGCCAGATGCTCTCTGGCGGTGGGTGATAAGTGCTGATGGTGCTATGAACTTTCTAAGTCAGCAGCCTCCCTGCGCCAGAACACACATATGCACAACAACAACATGCACACATACAGATCTGGCGAAGATCGCTGAAATTCATCACGCTATCCGTATACTAGGCTGAGTCATGGGATCGGGTCAACTTACTTTCGGTCTGGTTAGATGCATAATTTCGATAGGACGCATCAGAATTTTCTCATGCCTACGCCGAGAGTCATAAGGAGTGCAGACTCGTTTCCGTGTGGTGGCCGGACGAAACCCGTCAATTTGTATAATGACGAACATGCAGTTCGCAGCCAAGATTACGGATGCGGATTTGAACGGCGTACGAAAAGACACTCGTTCAGCGACCCCTTGGCGGGCGATAAAGCTTGGAGCCATACCCAAGCTCGTTTTCCGGGGGTGGGCAGTGCTCATGGCTTTGGCAAGCATTGCTGCCTTATCCCTGGTGGGCGCGCTTTCCCTCGCAGGGTATGGTGCGGCCAGGCTTCTCGGTAGGGTTCGTCCCTTAAGCCAGGCGTATCTATTTCTCAACCGGGCTTACGATCGGTTCCTCGACCGGATCGGCCAAGAAGTTTTGCGGGACTCCCGAGACACCCCCGCGTTGCGAATCATGGTCTCCCTCAGCCTTACCGCCGTGCCAATTTTCGTGATCCAGCTTGCCTTAGGAAAACCCCGGCTTGTCCTCGTGATCACTTTCTATCTATTCCTGTGCGGTCTCAAGTTCCAGCGGTCTGTGAGGATGTTCAGTGCCAAACACTTGGAGGCGCACCGGCCCCAAGGGTACTTCTCGGAGAAATACAATAAGCTCTTCGGCCGTTACGTCGAATTCTTTCTCGGATATTTGTACGGGGACCTTCCAGAACTGGGTCGGACGGTGCATGTCCGTCTCCACCATAAAGAGAATGGCGGACCCGACGATAATGTCTCCTCCAATGGCTATGATCGAACCAGCCCACGGGATTTCCTTTGGTACCTTTCGAACAACATTTGGACGGCGCTGGGGCTTGCTCCGTACGCCTACTTCAAAGCTAGAGGCGATGAAAAGAACCGAAGACGAATGTTATGGGGAATGATGCGCTACTACGCTTATTTCGGTGCTGTCTTTCTTTACGACTGGAGAATTGGGATCGCGTTCGTGTTAGTTCCTCTTCTCTGCTTAAACGCTATCATGGCAATCACCTCATGGGTTCAGCACGCCTTCTGTGACCCGGAACATCCTGAGGATTATTTTGCGTGTACCGTGACCATCTTTGATGATGTGAACTTCATGAACGAGGGATACCATCTCTGTCATCACCACCGATCCAGCCTGCACTGGACCGAGATGCCCGCCCATCTGGAGCGAATTCGCGACAAGATGAGAGAGTCGGGCTCCTTGGTCTTTCAGGATTTGGATTTTATGGAGCTTTTCGTCGAGTTGACCCTGCGGCGCAGAATGGATGTGCTGGCCGAAAAACTTGTGCCCTGGGAGCCCATGAATCACGAACAGAGGCTGGCTTTGCTCGCGAAGAGAACTAAGCCGGTGAGGGCCCTTTCGGCTTGACTCATGGGTGAAGGCTGGCCAACTGGATCGATCACGGCCCACCGATCTGAGAAGGTGTGCCGCATGTCGCAGTCGGACGAACTGCGCTCCCGAGACGCAGGACGCGAGGTAAAGCCTCTCTTCGGGAAAGCTGACGTGGCGCGCCACGCGGGAGCGAAAGCCAGGATTATACTGAAAGAAAGTCGCCATTCGATCTTGATAACCAGCGAGAATCACGACCAAATCTTCGCGCTGATTTTCCATGGCCTGCAGCAGCATCTCAACCGCTTCCTGACCGTAGTCGCGTTCGTTCTCTGGCCGGTAGAGATAATAGGCCTGGTCGATGAAGAGCACGCCGCCCATATCAGCGCGAAGAGTTTGGGTTAGTCTGTGCGAATCAAGCGTCCCATGCAGGCTAAATTCTTGTGGGGACGTTCTTGAAGAGGTTCGGCGGCCTCAGGGCCGCGACGCATTGCCCATCATCAGCGCGAACAACAGTGGCAGGTAGATCACCGTGGCCTGCAATACATGGCGAGCCAACATTTTCGATCGTGGGCTATGAATGGGTAGCTTGAGAAGGGCCAGGCGCGCGCCGAAATAGAAAAGCGCAATGCCCAGCAACGCCGCTCCCACCAGATAGATCTTTCCGGCCATCCCGAAAAAGCTCGGCAGAAGGCTGAGCGGAATCAATAGCAGCGAATAGCCGACGATGCGCCGTGCCGTGGACCGCCCATCTTCCTCCACCACCGGCAACATGCGAATGCCGCCGCTCGCATAATCTTCCCGGTAGAGCCACGCGATCGAGAAGAAATGCGGGAACTGCCATACAAACAGGATGGCAAACAGAATCAACGTAGGCCACTCCAGCCGCCCGCGCGCCGCCGTCCAACCTAATACTCCCGGCATAGCTCCAGGAAAAGCGCCCACGAACGTACAGATAGGTGAGACCTTTTTCAAGGGCGTGTAAGCCGCCAGATATACCACCGACGTAAGGAAGGTCAGCAGCCCGGTCAGCGGGTTGGTGAAAACCGCCAGATAGATGGATCCTCCCAGGGTGGCCAGCGCGCCGGCGACTGTGGCGTGGAGCAGGCTCATGCGGCCCGCCGGCAGCGGACGCTGCGCGGTCCGGCGCATGTGCGCGTCCACCTCGTGTTCCATCACCTCATTCAACGCCGCGGTTCCGCTGGAGACCAGCCCGATTCCCAGCAAGGCGTGGAGCAGCCCCCACGATAGCGATGAAACGCCCGCCTTCTGCGCTCCGAAATAGTAGCCGCACCACGCCGTCATTACGATCAGGGTGGTTACGCGCAGCTTCATCAGCTCGGCATAGTCGCGCAGCAGAGATGTTGCTTGCCTGCGAAATAGAACCAGAGGTTGGGTCATCGCGCTCATGGGAAGATTCGTTGTGGTTTTCGAACCGCTTCTCTCACGCCGGACAGAACCCACCGAGTCTAGCAAAGAGGGGCAGCCCCCACCAAGCCGCCCGGATACTCAAGGATTGCATAAGTACTATCACGGCTTTCGAAAGTCAAGTCGAAACTCGGAAGCGACCAGATAACCAGCTTCGCGGCGTCCACATGAAACTCGGCCATTCCTCTACTGGCTCGCCGAAGCTCCGGATTCATTGAAAGTTTCCGGAGGATCAAAAAAACACTGATGCCACAGAGCAGCGTCCGACATTTTCCCGGCCTTCCATTGCTCGAGCGTCGGAAACGTGGCGGCAATCATTCCCCCGTCAATCGAATCGAAGATCAACACAATCCCTGCCAGTTCCCGCGTCTTCTGCGCAAGTTCCGCATAGTCTTTGTCGAGGACAGACTTCGCGAACTCCAACCTGAGATTCGGTCCCGCATCCTTGGTTTCGTTTATTTTTTCTACCGAGACGATCTTCACGTTTTTTCCGCGGAGCGGCGCCCAATTTCCAGGGAAGGGCGCGGTTTCTTCGCGAGTCACATGAAACAACTCGCCGGCGACGGGGCCCGGCGCTGTACTGGTTGGCGCGTCGGCTTGCGGAACGCTGTCGGGCATTTCCAGGCTGTTACGCCAAATCCATCCCCGGGACAAGCCAGAGATGCGCACGTGAACCCAATCGCGATTGAAATCCAGCATCTCGAACTCATCGTGTGCGCTGGCCAGGAACAGCGTCTTAGCCGTCAAACTGGCGGTCGCCACCACCGGGGTCCCGGACTTTTTTACCGCGACCAGGTTCTTGGGATGAGACTGGTTCTTCAGAATCTCTTCCAAACTATCCGCTTCAGCGCGCAGAGCGCTGGGGTATTCGTCGGCAAGTTTTTTCTGCCCCGTTTGGGGGCCGGACTTTTCTTGTTCAGCCAGGCTCTGACCCAGGGACGACGAAAAGCCGCCCCCGTTTCCCGGGAGTTGTGGAACCGGCGCCGCGACGACGGACTCTGTCGCATCCGGCGCCCTCTCTGCTGCTTGCGCCGATGACGATTCCTCCGGAGAAGATTGCCGCGAAGAGGGCTGGCTCGCGGGGGACGGTCCCAAGGCAGACTTTTCCGACGGAAAAGGCCTCCTTGGGGCCCTTGCCGGAGAACTCGCGTCAAGTTGCGGCGCTTTGCCGGCGAGTTGATCTGCTAGTTGATCCAGGAGGTCTGCTTCCAAACGGCCATTCGAGGTCAACGCCTGATATCCAGACCGCGCGCCGGCCGGGTCAGCGTACCAAGCCGTAACCTGCACACTCACCCGCACAATCGATCCACCGGAAGGCGACGCACTCACCTGGAACTTCGACTGATAGTACCCATGCTGATAGCGGTCCAGGGGATGATCCGAAGTTGCGAAACCATCCAGCACCGGAAGACGTCCGGCGGTGGCCGATTGCATCTCTCTCAGGACTTTTTCCACGTTGGCCTTCGACTGCGGGAAAGTACGCTCGAATCCGTTTTGCTGCGCGTGGCTCCATTCCGCACAGCAGAAAACCACGACCATCGCCAACAGAACGTGCAGGAAAGCACGACGGAATCCCCTCACGCCAACTGCCAGGCTGAATCCCGAGGCGCCATGCTTCATGGCTCCTCCAGTTGGTCGCGCATGATCCATCCGTGCTGACCCTCGTGCGTCTCCACGCCGTACCAGTAAGGCGTGGAAATCAGAATCAGGACTTCCGTCCCAGTGGTTAGGCTTTGCAGGTTGGTCGCGGTGTGGAAAGGAGCGGACTTGAGCGGCGCGCCCGGCGCCTTCACGAGCCGCTCGACCTGCTTGCGAAGATCCTTGACACGTTCTTCCAGCGTCTGGCCGGAAGAGGCCGGCTTGGGCGCGCTCTGACTGGACAGTGATTGGCTCTGCGACTGCGCTCCGGCGCTTTGCGAAGTGGGATCCTCATGGGTTTCCGTGGCGCGCGGGAGAACTTGAGGAGCGGATTCCTGGACGGCCTCAGTTGGTGCATAAGTCTGTACGGCAGTCTTGCGCTTCTTCGCCAGTTGTTCCTGCCGCTCGTTTTCGGCTTCGATGTTCTGTTTCTTCATGACCTCAATGGCTTCGAGGTGCTCCTGAATATCCTTGTACTCGCTGCTTTCGACGGAGCCGTTCGACGGATGAATGGTGTGGCGGAAGTCCTCCTCGAAAAGGGCGTCGATGCGAAGAACCGTGTTCTTCTCCCCTTGAGGTTGCACCACATAGCGCACGGCCAGCGTGCCAACGTCGCCGCTATCCTTGAAGTTGCGGGGGTCGATCGCGTGCTCGCGAACTTTGTAGAAAACCTTCCCGCCCTCGGTCCATGCCGGAAATACGCGCGGAGAAGTGGAGGCCTTGGCGCCTCCCACAAACTCGTCTTTGTTGTACTCCTTGGTCCCACGGATCACGCCGTTTTGGGCGATATCCTCTACGACTTGCTGCACTTCATTCTCCGGTAAGGGTACATTGACGATGAGGCCTTCGCCGTAGGACAACTTTTCCTTTTCGCGGGCCGGGAGCGGAAGCGCTGCGGCGAAAAGCAGCAGCAAGGCGAGGAACAATCGCGTAGGCGAAGCGGCTCGAGCGCCCGCTTTCTGCATAGCCTCTGCAAACGCGGTGGCGGTCGGGGGATCGCATTCACCGGTACAGGATCCAGCCCCGACTTCGAACTCCGATGCGCCAACCCATCGTATTATCCCTGCTCCCCCGACTCCACAGAGTCTCATACTGCAAGCGCAAGGCTGTCAACCTGGCAGAGCGATTTTTGGCTCGGATACCCAAGGCTGAAAGCTGGGGTCCTTCCCGTGACATTGTCAGGAATTTGTCATAACAGGACGTACGTCACTGATAAGCCTAGGGAAGAAAAAACCGTCTAGGGTCTTAAAGGCATGGAACTCGGAGCACTTTATTTTTGAAGGAGTGAAAATTTTCGTCGAAAACCTCTTGACGTTTATCCGTCGGCAGCATTAGGATTCACGACTGGTTTGGTGGTAGGACCACTCAAAGTCTCTACGGCCGTAAGATAACCATGGGGAAAGACTCCCAGTTCGGGCCTCTTTGTTTGCCACATCAACACCCGCTCCCTTCTGCGGGAATCCCAGTTCACAAACCAGATATTAATTCGATCTTGCCGAGGAGTACGGCCATGCACGTTGTTAGTCGTTTTCGTCTCAGCAACATCTTGCAGCCCGCAACTTCTTTTGCGGCTGCCACTCTGGTACTCGCATTCATCGTTCTCACCTGCAGCCAGCCCGCGGAGGCCCTGCCGGCCTTCGCCAGAAAATATGGCCTGCGCTGCTCGGCGTGCCATGAGTCCTGGCCGATGCTGAATTACTTTGGACAGAAGTTCAAAGACAACGGCTATCAACTCATGAACGATCGCGATGCTCCGATCTGGCAGAACCCCGGTTATTGGCCGGTCACCTTCCGCATCATTCCGCTGTGGCATCGCGTCAGCACGGGCAAGGTGCCGGTTGACACGTACACGTCGGGAAACCCGATCCCAACCGGATTCGCAGATACAGCGCGTCACGAGTTCCGGCTTTGACTTGAGCGGCCTCGACTTCCACACCGGCGGAACGCTGGAAAAAAACTTCTCGTTCTATCTGCTGCCTTCTTCGAACAATGCGGCCTCCTTCCACTTTGAAACCGTGATGGCGCGGCTGGACAACCTGTTCGGCAGCCCCTGGTTGAACGTGAAGCTCGGCAAATTTGAACTGGACAATCTGCTCTCCGAAAAGCGCATCCTGACGCTGACCGGCAACGGCGGCATTTACCAGCTCTACCACTTCACTCCGCTGACTGCGGCCGGCGTGCCCGACGGCAACATCTGGGGCAAGATGGGTGACAATCAGCTTGGCGCCGAGTTGATGGGACACTCCTGGAATGATCGGACGCGGTATTCCCTTGCCTTGCTGAGCACCAATGATGGCACGCCGGGTTTGCCCTACGGCAACGCTTACACTGGATTCTTTGCCGCCAGCCAAGCCCTCGATGCTGGCAAAGCTGGAGTGCAGCGACTTGGCGTCTACGCCATGGTCGGCCAGGGGCCGACCACGTTTCTCACTTCCGGCGGGAGTCCCCTCGGCAGCGCCGCAATCGGCAACAAATCCTTCAGTCGCGAGGGCTTCGTTGGTCAGTTCTATTACGGCCAGCATATCGGCGTGCAAGTTGTAACTCAGCACGGGCAGGATAGCGCTTGGTTTGGTCAAGGGTACGGCGATTTCGTCGATGGCGTTGCCCCGAACAACAATACCACTGGGACGACGTTGCCGCCGGGGTCGCGTTCGCCCACCTGGAACGGCGTTCTGGTCGAACCCCACTACATCTACAGCCCGCAGCTCATCTTCATCGGCAGGTTTGAAACGATCCGAATGTCGCAACAGGCAAGTCCAGGCATGCCGTCCAACCTGGGCAACATCTCGACCTACACCATTGGATACCGCTACAACCCGTTCATGACTCCGCGTGCTGGCTTTGCCTGGCACAACGAGTACAACTGGTTGCACCAGGACGGCACCGGGCCGATTCCCGGCACCAACATCAACACCAGCGAACTGCTGCTCGGCTTTGACTTTGATTTCTAGAGAGGGATAGACATGCGGACAAGATTGCAGAAGTGGTCGCTTCTACTGGGCGCGGCTGCGGTTTTGGCGCTCCCATTACCTTCATGGGCGCAGCTCTCGACGTATGACATAGACTCGCGGCTGGGGACGGAAAGCCACATCGGAAACATCACCGGACATGCCAAGGACGGAAAGGCCGACTACCGCCGGTACTGCGTGGTTTGCCATGGTGCGCTAGGCGACGGAAATGGCGAGAGCTTTCCCTGGGTCGACCCCAAGCCGCGCGACTTCCAGTTGGGTATTTTTAAGTGCCGCTCGACCCCGACCGGAACGTTACCCACAGACCAGGATCTTTTCGACACCATC
Organism: uncultured Acidobacteriaceae bacterium; assembly: GCA_963807655.1. Taxonomy (GTDB): domain Bacteria; phylum Acidobacteriota; class Terriglobia; order Terriglobales; family Acidobacteriaceae; genus Sulfotelmatobacter. Next base: position 39,205 of record CAWEDF010000040.1, read on the forward strand.
GCCCGCGGCCTTGACCGCTCGAACATGCCGCAATGGAGCACCTTCACCAAGCAACAGCGCGCTGATCTCGTGGCCTGGGTGAAGCACTTCTCTCCGCGCTTTGTGAACGAAAAACCCGGAGCGCCCATCACGATTCCTCCCGAGCCGGAAGTCACCGCGGAGCGCATCAAGGCGGGGCGTGAAGTATTTGCCCGAGTGCAGTGCTGGAAGTGCCACGGCGTGCAGGGTATGGCCAACGGGCCGTCTGCTTCGACTCTCGCCGACGATCTCGGCCGGCCCATCGCTGCCTTCAACTTTACCGACGGAACCCGGCCGAAATGCGGCGAAACCGATCAGGACATTTACAGGATTTTCATGACCGGATTGGACGGCACTCCCATGCCTTCCTTTGCCGACAACATCAAGCCTGACGAGGCGTGGGATCTGGTTTTCTACCTGCGAACGTTTATGGCGCAGAAGAGCAAAGAAAAAGCAATCGCGAAACAGCTTGGCTTGAAGCCGGTTGATCCAAATGCTCCGGCGGCACAGCAATAGAGCCGAGAGCATCGCAGCCCATTTCACCTTACGCAGTTCTTTAAGGAGAGAGCTTTCTATGAGGAATCGATACAATCTCGCGGCTGTACTATCGGCGGTAGTTTTGGTCTGCTGTGCGGCGTTGATTTTGAGTCAGGGAGTCAATGCGGCTGGTGAAGGCAAGATTACCGGAACCGTTAAACTTGACGGGGCGGCTCCGCACATGAAGGGTATCGACATGTCGAAAGACCCTTACTGCTCCAAGGCCCACGCCACTGATCCCGCGCACCTCGAGACCTATGTGGTTGGCGCCAATGGTGGACTGGAGAACGTGGTTCTCTACATCTCCGACTGGAGCGGCAGCGCCCAGGCATCAACCGCGGTCCTGGTATTCGATCAAAAGAATTGCATGTACACGCCGCACGTGTTGGCGATGGACGTGGGCCAAACATTCAAAGTGACTACCAGCGATGCGACGGCTCACAACATACACCCGAATCCCAACCCGATGACCGGCAATATCCCGTGGAATCAGTCTCAGCCGCCGGGAGCGCCTCCGGTTGAGAAGAGCTGGAAAGCTGCGGAGTTTATCGAAGTAAAGTGCAACATCCACCCCTGGATGCACGGCTGGCATGCGGTGGTCAAAGGGCCTTATGCGACCACCGATGCGAACGGCAATTACACCATCAACAACGTCCCAGCCGGAAACTACACTGTGACCGCGTGGCAGGAAGCTGCCGGTACCCAGGCGCAGAAAGTCACCGTGGCCGCTGGCGCGGCGGCAACCGCCAATTTCACCTTCAAGGCAAAGTAAGGAGTCGAATCCGTCGAGAGTGCGGCAGGACAATCGCGGTGGCTTTGAAACAAGCTGACGAGACCGGACCCCAAGTCCGATCGGAGGGCAAAGCATCATGGCGAAGTTATTTGCGGTCACTATCCTCGTAATCGCGATTGTTTCCGCGATTCCCATCGTCCGCAATACCTGGCATCCGATGGAGGATATCTCCACCCACGGTCAAGCCATTGACGATCAGTTGTCGGACACGATGTGGGAGGCCGGAATTTCTTTCCTCGCCTCCCAGATTCTCCTCGCTTGGTTCATCTGGAGGTACTCCGGCGATCGGCCGGGCGAGAAGACGAAGAGTTTTCCTGGCGGCGCGACCGGGCTGGTGGCTGCCGCAATTGTTCTTGTCGGGGTGGAAGTGTTCGCTTTGGGAATTTTCGGAGTGAAAGCCTGGGCGTCCATCTACTTCACGCCGCCCGGCGCTGACGCCCTGCCCGTTCAAGTGCAGGCCGGGCAGTTTGCATTCTATTTCCGCTACCCCGGACCGGATGGAACGTTCGGCCCAATTCATCCCGATCAAATCAGCGAGGCCAACGCCAACTTCTTCGGCATCGACACTACGCACGACCAGGATTCCAAAGACGACATCGTAACCGCCGAGATGGCGATTCCGGTTAACCGTGAAATCCGCTTGCTGATGCATGCCAAAGACGTGAGCCATTCTTTCTATGTTCCCGCGTTGCGGATTCATCAGGATTTCGTGCCGGGATTAGACCTCCAACTTCACTTCACGGCAACGAAGGTTGGCAGGTATGAAATCGTGTGCAGCCAACTCTGCGGCCTCGGACATTACAACATGAAGGCATACCTTAGCGTGCTGTCTCAGCAGGACTTTGACGACTGGATGAAGAAGCAAGCGGCCTTGCAGTAGCAGTAAGGGAGGACCGTCCGCACTGGTTGCGGCGGAGAGATCTCTTCGTTTCGAGGTGAGCACAATGCACGACATGTCAGCACACGCGGCGGCACACCACGGGCCTCCGACGAGTTTCATTCGGAAGATACATTTTCAGCCTGGATCACAAGGTGATCGGCAAGCAATATTACGGTTTGGGCCTGGCCGCCGTGATGATCGGCATGCCGCTTTCCTGGCTCATGCGCATCCACCTGGGCTGGACGAACTATGCCATTCCGGGGCTGCATTTGCTCTCCAAGACCGGCGCCCCGGGGGATGTGATGACGCCAGAGTACTACCTGCAACTCATGACCATGCATGCGACTTTCATGGTCTTTTTTGTGCTCACCGTTGCACCCTTCGCCGCCTTCGGCAATTTCTTCATACCCATCCACACCGGCGCTGAGGACATGCCGTTTCCGCATTTCAACATGATGTCGTTCTGGACCACGTTCGTGGCCTTCTGCGTCATGCTTTTGTCGTTCTTCGTGGGCGATGGCCCAACCTTGGGCGGTTGGACCCAATACGCCCCGCTCAGTGCCCTCGGGTCCGTGGCAGGTCCCGGCCAGGGCTCGGGCGTGAGTTATTTGGGCGACCTCCATCGCTATCTTCTGCGTGGGCCAACTGTTCGGGTCGTTGAATTTTATTCCGAATATTCTGGACCTGCGCTGTAAGGGCATGAGCATGTGGCGGCTGCCTCTTCCTACCTGGGCCTGGTTCATCACTTCCTGCATGGGCCTGACGTCGTTCTCCGTGCTGATGCCGGCCGTCATTCTGCTCATTCTTGACCACGTGGCCGGGACCAGCTTCTTCGTGGCGTCCAATCTGGTGATTAACGACCAGTTGCAGCCTCACTCGGGTGGATCGACTCTTCTATGGCAGCACCTTTTCTGGTTCTTCGGACACCCCGAGGTCTACATCGCCATCGTGCCCGGGATGGGGATCGTTTCGCATGTTCTTATCACCAACATGCGCAAGCCGATGCTCAGCCATCGCGTGTTGGTCTACAGCATGGGCGCCCTGGCCGTTCTCAGCTATATGGTGTACGGCCACCACATGTTTGTCAGCGGCATGAATCCCTTCTCCTCGCTGCTCTTCTCTTTCCCCACGCTGATGATTACGATCCCGTCCACGATCATCGTCTTGATCTGGATTGGGAGCCTTTACGGCGCGAAGATACGCATTAACGCCGCTTCGCTGTTTGCGCTGGGCTTTATTTCGCTGTTCATCACTGGCGGCATCAGCGGTTTCTTCCTGGCGCAGCCCTCGATCCAGATCTTGCTCCACGCGACCTACTTCGTGGTGGCTCATTTCCATTTCACCATGGCCATCGCGGCGATCTTCGGCATCTTCTCTGGAACTTACTTTTGGTTTCCGAAGATGTGGGGACGGATGATGAACGAAACCCTGGGAAAAATTCACTTCTGGCTCACATTTATCGGCGTCTACGCCATTTTCATGCCGATGCACTACCTCGGACTGGCTGGAAACGTCCGGCGTTACCAGGCATTTGTGGTGGATTACATGCAGCCCCTGGTCGGCGTGCACCAGTTCATCACGATAGCCGCGCTTTTCACCGGTGCGGTTCAATTCATTTTCATTTACAACCTGATCCACAGCCGCTTCTGGGGAGAGCCTGCGCCCGACAATCCCTGGCAAGGCACCTCACTGGAGTGGTCAATCCCTTCGCCGCCGCCCCACGATAACTTCGGAGGCAGGCATGTAGTGGTTTATCACGATCCGTATCAGTACGGCGTGCAGAGTTCCACCGGCGATTACGTGATGCAGGATTCGCCCGAACAGGTGAAGACCGTAAACGAAGAGCCGTAGACGAGGCCGATCCGCAATTGGTTAAAGGAGTTTAGTACCTATGGCAACTACGGTCCACCAACCACCCAAGGTAGAACCGCGTCGCTCACCCCAGCCGGGACATCCCGGCAATGGGGGCTTCCGAAATCTGGATCCGAGCGACGGCAACTTGCGCGCCGTTCAGGATCACGCGCCCGCTCCGTCAAGAACCGGAATCTGGGTTGTGCTTGCCGCCATCACCATGAGCTTTGCCGCCTTTACCAGTGCCTTAGTCGTCCGCCAAGGGGCGGCGGCGGACTGGCACCACCTCACCCTCCCCAATATTCTTTTCTGGAATACCTTGGTGCTGCTGGCCAGCAGCGTAACGTTGGAACTCGCGCGCCGCCGGGTAGCGGTTTTTATGGGCGGTCCAAGAACAGTCGATCTAAGCCCTGCGCGCTGGTTGTACGTTACCGCGGGTCTGGGCGTGGTTTTTGTCGTCGGTCAATACGTGGCTTGGCTGCAATTGCGTTCCCAAGGCTTGTATCTTGCCACCAATCCCAACAGTTCCTTCTTCTATTTGCTGACGGCATTGCACGCGCTGCACGTGCTGGGTGGGCTGTATGGGTTGACCTACGTGATCCGTAAACTGAACCGGGTTGTCCTGCGGCGCAGCACGCTCGATAGTTTTTCCTATTACTGGCATTTCATGGGCATTCTTTGGGTGTATTTGCTTTTGCTGCTTTGGATGAAGCTTTAGATCCATACCACACAGGAGGCACTGTGAGCGAAGCACATTTGACCATGGGAGCACATTCGGCTCCCCCGATGGAAGCACGGCCATTTGCCATGCCTCTCCAAGAAGTTCGCGATGTGGCTGTTCATCATGTCAGACGTGATGACGTTCGCCGCCTGTGTGGCAGCCTACTCCTTCCTGCGCATTGCCACTCCCGAACTGGCCTCGGCCTTTCCACAGCGTAACCAACGTTGCGGTCATGACGCTTATCATGCTTACCAGCAGCGTGACTATGCTCAAGGCGCTCGACGCTGCCAAACTGGCTGACAAGGCGAAGGCTTTTCGCTGGATGATGTTCACCGCGGCTGCGGGTGTTCTTTTCACCTTACTGCACATCCGCGACTGGATGGGCATGATGAACCAGGGCGTCGGCTTGTTCAAGAATCCCTGGGGCCCGGCAGCCTTCGGGGCCGCGTTCTACAGCATCACCGGGTTTAGTCTCCTGCACATTTCCGTCGGCACGATTGCTCTGATCATCGTGGCGATCCGCTACCAGGGGGGCCGCTACAACGCTGACGATATTGAGCTATTTAACCTGTTCTGGCAATTCATCGGTCTGGTCTGGCTATTTATCGTTCCGCTCGTCTATCTGATGAACGCGGCGCGCTAGAGCGAAGAAATTGAAATTAAGGAGCGAAATACATGACGACTGCTGAAGCAAGTGGAATGAAGAAATACTTGGCGGTATACGTCGCCCTGTTGGTCATCACGGCAATACAGTTCGCCATCGGATATCAGAATATCGAGGGGTCACGGTTTGGCCGTGCGTTTTCTGACCTTTGCCGTCATCGACACCATCCTGGTGGTCGCTATTCTTCATGAACCTGGGCTCGGAAAAGCCGGGCTTCATTAAGTTCTTCGTCTATTTCATGCTTTCGTGCTCGCAACCATGAACTATATTTGGACCGATAGCTTCCGGTTGCTTGTGTTCCGCCTTACGGGATTCATCGCCAAGCTAAAGTCCAAGGAGTGGAGTCATTCATGCGTGAATCGCGTTTTCGGCTGGCATGGCTTGCCGTTGGCAGGATTGGTCTTGCTGTTGGCAGCCGTGCCCGCTTTCTCCCAAAGCTGCGCTCTCTGCTATACGCAGGCAGCTTCTTCTGGCCGTCGAATGATTCAGGCATTGCAAGGTGGGATTCTGATTCTCGTCCTTCCTCCGACCCTCGGATCCATCGGTATGATTTTCGTTGTATATCACAAGCGCAATCAGACTCGCGATGATGCGGGCCACGAATCAGACGGCGAATGGAAGAAAAACGATCCCTCCGACGATACCCCATCCAAGGATTGGTAGGAACGGTTTCGCATCAGGACTCCCTGATGCCGGTGCCGATTATTTCAAGCGAGCCGGTAAGAATGCAACTATCTAATTAGATCCTTGCGCGGCACCCTTCGCGGCCGGCACCGAAATCGCGACCGAGTCAGGCTCGGTCCAGACGGCTGGTACCGTGCGTCAAATCCAAACGGTGCATGGTGATATTCAGGCCTCCGCGATCTACTTCCACCTGCAAGTAATGGTAGTTCACTTCCTTACTCTGGAACGGATCGTCCTTGGCGCGCTCGATTGGATAAGCGTGCGCTCCCGCACCTCCAGTCACGAAATAGGTGACGCCCCCGTGCTCATGGCGTTCGTAGTTATGCACGTGCCCGGAAAAGACGATAATGCGTGCGCGAAGATTCTTGCTGCCGTGCCTCCAGCATCTTGGCCAAATTCCGTTCTGGAGACCGGGCGGAGTGCCCTCCGCCGAACGTTTTGGCATCCGACGAACTCGTGTAGGGAGGATGGTGGAAAACAAGGAACACGAAGTCCACATCGCCAGGAACGTGGTCGAGTTTCTGGGTGAGCCATTGTCCCTGCGCGCCGGCGGTCTCATCGAGCGCACTGTCCATCACCAGCAGCAACGTATTGGCGGCACGGACGGAATAGTAGCGGCTGTTCTTCAGGTCAGGGAAACGCTCAAAATAATTGGCGAGGGCCACTTTTTCATCGCCGTGAAGATCGTGGTTGCCCAGCGCGGGGTAAACTGGGATATTGTTCGCTCGCCACACCGCGGTTTCAGTGTCCCACACCTTCCAGTCATTCTTATCGTCGCCGTTGTAGACGATGTCGCCGCCGAAGGAGATAAACGCAGGGTGGCTCTGGGCAATGGCGTGCACCAGAGCCTGTCGCACGGGCGGATTCGCCGCTTCGGTGTCCTTGGGATCGTGAAATCGGGCATCTCCGTAAGTGACGAAGTGGAAGGGGGTGCTCACTTGCAGTTGCAACTCCACCGGCTCGGTTTGCGGCGCCGCCTGCGAGCGCGAACGGGAGCAGGCGGCGCAACCGAAAAAAAGAATGACGATCAGTAGTCTCTCGAAACGTTTCATCACTGGCCCACAACGAGGATTTCAAACTGTCCAGCCTCCGCAGTGGAGAGGAACAGTTGATGCGTCTTAGGATCGAGCGCCATCGTCTTCGCCTTAGGCAAGGTCTTCACCGTTTCGACGATCGAATATTTGTCGGGACTCTCCTCGCGAATGACGGTGATGGTGCCTTCGCCGTTGGAATTGAAGATCAGCCGGGATTCCGGGTCAAAGGCGGTAGCGTCCACATGGTCGCCGATCGGCAGCGTAGTGATCACTTGCCCTGTGTCCGCATTCATGACCGCCATAACCTTGCTGCGGCAACCAATGAATAACCGGCGATTGGGCTGGTCCATCGCGATGCTGGAAGGCGCTTGACAAGGCGCCGTCGGCCAGCGCTGCTCAACTTTTAGAGAGTGGGCGTTGATTTTCAGAACCAGGCTCGCGTCCTCAATATTATCGTAAACGTACCCTGAACCATCCGCCACGGCAAACTCAGGACCGCCGCCCAGATCAACCGTTCCCGCCACCTTTCCGTCCGCCGCCTGAATCGCGGTAGCGCTGTTGCCATCGCCATTAAATGCGAACACTCGCGACGTGGCAGGATCGTAAATAATCGCGTCAGGTTTCTTGCCGACTTTTACTTCCCCGATAGTCTTCAACGTCTTCAAATCGAAAATTGTGACGCTTGACGATTGCCCGTTGCTCACAAATCCTCGTCCCGACTCCGGAGCGATCGCAATGCCATGCACGCCGGGGGTTTTCTCGATTTTACCGACAATTGCCCCCGAATCGACATCCAGCACTTCAACCTGGGTTCCGTGGGAAACGTACAAGCGGCGGGCCCCCTCATCAACGGTAAGATAGTCCCAGCCGCCTTGACCGGGGATGGGGACCTTCCTGGTGACGTGATAGCCCCCGGTTGCCGGTACAGCAAGAAGGTTAAATGAGAGTACGAAGATAATCAGAGTTTTCAACGGGCTCCTCCTGAAAATGTCGACTTCAAAGTTTTACTGATTCAACCAAATAACCGTAACGGCAAACCCAGCCGCCTGCACGAGCGCCTGGCCAACTAGAACTCGAAGCGGAGCATGAATTGAATCTGCCTCGGCAAGCCAGTGCCAGTGTTCGGCGAAGCGGCGTTGTCGTTGTTGTTGTTGAAATTGTTAGTGGTGTCGATCAGGCCAAGGCTGCCTGCTGGTGCAAGTACCCAGCTATTGGGTATCGGGTTTCCCGAGCCGTCCATTGCCTGAGTATAGTTGAACTGGATGTTGTTGGGATTTGGATCGCCGAACTGAACGTGATTGAAAATGTTGAATATCTGCGCCCCAAATTTCATGGACACGCGCTCCGTCAGCCTGGTTTCCTTGGTTAATGCCAGGTCGATCTGCCAGACGTTAAGTGCCCGGATCAACCCGTTGGGCGCATTGCCAAAACGGCTCACGAGGCCGCACGTGTTGATGCAATTCCCGCTCGCATCAGCGACGCCTGTCAGATCGAGCGGGGGAGGAGCGAAGGCCGCCGGATTGATGGGAAAAGTATGGCCCTGCACGCCTCCCGGGAGAAATATGGGAACTCCGGGAACAAGGTCGGGCCTCTGCGTGGTTTGATCGTTCCCGTCCGGCAACTGGTCAGGAGAAATATTCATCGTGATCGTCAACGGATGGCCGGTGTGCCAGATGCCGATGCTACTCAATTGCCAGCCGCCGACGATCCTGCCCAATGCTCCTGTGTTATTCACGAACGCCTTGCCCGGCCCGAAAGGTAGCTCGTAGACGGCGTTCACTGTGACGTTGTTGCGCACATCGAAAACGCTTGGCCCCTTGTCACAGCGGAGGCAATTTACATTTTCAGGGCCATTCGACTCGCCACCGCCGACCGACCCGTCATTAATGGAATGGGACCAGGTATAGCGGCCCTGAAAAGACAAGCCATTGGAAAGGCGACGTTCGAGGCTAAGAAGAAGGGCGTTGTAGGTACTCGCTCCGATGTCGGATTTGTAGTCTACCGAACCGTAGGGATCTCCCCCGGGATAGTACTGGTCCAGCGGCCTTGTGCAAATGATGTTGCCGCTGGCGTCGGTCCCCTGCGGTCGGGTCGCGCAGAAGTTCACCCCTCCACGAGAAAACAGGCGTACTCCCCGCGATCCAAGATACTGCGCCGACGCCAAAAAGTTGGAAGGTAGTTCGCGATCGATGGTCAGTCCCCAGGTTTCGGCGTACAGGTCGCGGCGGCCATGGCGCTGCAAGGCGCGTGGTTGCTGCTGGGTTCCCGTGGGCAGGCTGCTGAGATCCGGGTTGGTCTGCTGATAGGCCGGCAAAAGGGGCGTGCCGTTTGAAGAGGGATCGAAAGTGGCAAAGGCGGTTAAGCGATCGCTCTCCAGCCCGGCGTTTAGATCGTCGTTTTGTGCTGCGCCGTGATAAATCCCAAAGCCCGATCGAATCACCGTCTTCCCATGGAAGATGCTCGGAGCCCATGCAAAACTGACGCGCGGATCGAAGTTTTTGTAGTTGGCGTTGTAAAGCGCCGGGTTCCTGGGACACGGAGGGGTGTTAATCGGGGTTGGAAAAGGACCATTGGTGGAGCCTGAACCGATACAGACTCCATGAAATTCGTTGACGTCAAAAACCGTGGTGCGATTGTCGGCCTCGTGCGCCACTCCGTAGTATTCCCAGCGTAATCCGAGGTTCAGAGTCAGATTGGGCCTGACCTTCCACTCATCCTGGAAATAGGGCATATAAAATGTGCGTCGCAGCTTGTGGCAGCACCAGGTCGAAGTGTAGGAAATTCCGTAAAGGTCCGCGTTTACAAAGCCCGTATCCAGTGTGCTGCTATTGTCCTGAAAGGAAAGAGTGTTGCCGGCAGTCACACCTTGATTCAGGCGAACCCGGCGAATCTCCATACCGGTCTTGAACGTGTTGCGGCCGCGCACGAGGGTTAGGTTGTCGACAACGCCAAAAGTGGTCCCAACTTCGTGATCCGTCTGATTGTTGTTGAGCGTGGCCCAGTTGTTGGTCGCGACAGAATAGGGCAGAGGCGGAGTCTGCGGATTGAGGAATGGGGCGCGGTTTACATAAGCCTTAACCACATTCAGCAGCCTCGGCGAAAAAGTGTGCTGCAGGGCAACGTAGTAACCGGCGGGATGATTGATCGTCTGCAGCAGATCGTACGGAACGGAGCCGCTGCCGTTGGTACCACTCACCAGGCTGATGTCCCGGTGTGCGCTTCCGTACAACATGGTGCTCTCGTTTAACTTGTAGTCCATTCGGACAAGCCAGGTGTCCTCGTGGACCGTGGTTGGGGCAGGGGCCGTCAGCTGATCGGAGTCTGGCAAGCCATTGCTGGTCTGATCCGTAAACGCTGCGTCGGGATAAACATGGATGGGATTGCAGGCTCCGATGGAACCGGTAGACGCGCGCCACGGAAAAGCCTGCAGAATGGAACACATCTGCGGTGACGTTGCCAGAGTAGCCTGCTGAGTAAGCGGGTTGGGCACGAGCACCTGGTTTGTCGTCGCTCCGTATTGACGAAGGCCCTCGTAGTTCAGGAAGAAAAACAACTTGTTCTTGACCACCGGCCCACCCAGCGACATTCCATATTGTCCGAAGCGGAATGGCGGGATCGCAGGATTGCCGTTCACGTCAAAGTCGTTGAAGTTGCGCGAATCGAATACGGAATTCCTGAGGTACCCAAACAGTGAGCCGTGGAACTCGTTGCCGCCATGCTTGGTCTCGGCGTCAATTTGACCGCCGGCTTGCGTGCCGTACTCGGCATCGTATAACGCGCTGTTGACGCGATATTCCTCAATAGCGTCCTGAGATATTTGCAGACGGGTTTGCGACTTCTGAGCCTGCTCCTGAATACCGCCGGCATCGACTCCGTCAATCTGAAAGTTGTTGTCATCGCGGGCGCGGCCCGCAAATCGAATGGTGCGCTGATCGCCACCCCCATCATCCTGCGCGAAAGGCGCGAGCAGCGTAAAACTTGACCAGTCGCGCCCATTGTTGGGCAGATTCGCGATCTGGTCCGCGCGAATGACGGTAGCCGCTTCCGCGGAACTGCGGTCCGCAGGCGCCGCCGATGCCTTCACCTCAACCCTTTCCGCAGGCGCGCCCACAGCCAGCGCAGCGTCCAGGGTCCTGGTCTGGCCGACCTGCAGAATTACTCCTTCAATGACTTTAGTCTTGAAGCCGGCCCCGGTCACGGTTACGGTATAGCGGCCGATTGCCAGACCAGGAAAGCGGTAGTAACCATTGGAATTGGTCCGCTGTTCCTCAGAGATATTGGTGTCCACGGACAGAATCTTTACGCCAGCTCCGGCGACTACGGCTCCCGATGCGTCGGTCACCGTGCCTTCCAGTACTGCACGATCGATTTGTGCATAAGCCGTCGTTGCCACGATTAGAACCACAGTTAGAACGATGATCAACGCGGCAGTGTGGTTCAAAAACAGAGAAAGAATCGAAGGTGAGCGCTTTGGTTTCATTGCTTCAGCTCCTTGCGAATCAGTTCCTTGACCGGAAAAGGTCTGCGGATGGTTCCTGGCGAAATGCAACTCGCCCAGGCGCCTGTGCTCTTGAAACAGGATTTCAGTGGCTTCAGGGACGACTGATGGTAGAGGGGTAATGTGAATCCGGTGTTAAAGGCATGTTAATGCTTTTTCAAAAATCCGGACCGCAGAGCGGGATCAAAACAGGATCTTCGAGCGCTTTACCTTGTCGCTGCAATCGAAATTGTCCGTTACTCCGGCGGCAGAAACGTAAAGCGTAAGAGGTCCGGCGCTACACCGTTGTGCGCGCTCCCGGCTAATGAGCGCTATAATTGTGCCCGCGCATGGCACTCACCTCTGGCACGAGACTCGGCCCGTATGAAATCCAATCTCCCTTGGGGGCCGGCGGCATGGGAGAGGTTTATCGGGCGAAGGATACTCGCCTCGACCGCACGGTCGCGGTCAAAATCCTCCCCGGCCATCTTTCCGACAATATCGAAGCCAAACAGCGTTTCGACCGCGAAGCCCGGGCCATCTCTTCTCTGAACCATCCCAACATCTGCACTCTGCATGATGTCGGTCATCAGGATGGCGTCGATTTCCTGGTCATGGAGTTTCTGGAAGGCGAGACTCTCGCCGACCGCTTGCGTAAAGGTCCGCTGACGACCGAGCAGGTTCTGAAATACGGCATCGAAATTTGCGAGGGACTGGAGCGGGCGCACAAGAGCGGCGTCGTCCATCGCGACTTGAAACCGGCAAACGTAATGCTAACGAAAAGCGGCGCGAAGCTGATGGACTTCGGTTTGGCCAAAGCCACTCCGGCGGGCACATCACCGGCTTCCAGCCTGACCATGACGATCTCCCACCCGTCAGCCGATCAACCGCTCACCGCGCACGGGACGATAGTGGGCACGTTCCAGTACATGTCGCCGGAGCAGACCGAAGGCAAAGAAGCCGACGCTCGCTCCGACATTTTTGCGCTGGGCGCAGTGCTATATGAAATGGCGACGGGCAAGCGCGCGTTCACCGGCAAGAGCCAGGCCAGCCTCGTAGCAGCAATTCTGGCGTCGGATCCGCCGCCGATTTCAATGGTGCAGCCCATGTCTCCTCCCGCGCTGGAGCAAGTCATCAAGTCTTGCCTGGCGAAGGATCCCGAAGAGCGCTTCCAGACCGTGCACGATCTCAAGCTTCAATTGAAATGGATCGCGGCGGCCTCGGCCAGCCAACTCGCTGCCCCGGCTCAGATCCGCGCCCGCCGGGTAGTGCACAAGCGCACGCTGCTGATTGCTGCCGCCGTAGGTTGGATTCTTGCTGTCGCAGCTCTTGCTGTTTTTCTCTCTAGTCGCACTCAGCTGGAAGACGCGCGACGCCCCATGATCGCATCCTGGCTGCCGCCCGTCGATACGGAGTTCACCTCCGTTGTGTCCGGCGCGCCGGCGCTTTCTCCCGATGGTTCCAAACTCGCCTTCCTGACCGGTGATCCTTCGGAAACCAAGTTGTGGGTGCGCGACATAACCACCGGCGCGGTCCATCAGACGGAAGTTGAGCGGCCAACCTTTCCCTTCTGGTCGCCCGATGGCAAGTACATCGGATTTTTTTCAGCGGGCAAGTTGAAGAAAGTGGCGCTGGCTGGCGGACCCGTGCAGGTGCTCTGCGATGCCCCCGAAGGCCGCGGCGCATCGTGGAGTCCGCGCGGCGTAATCATCTTCACCCCCAACATTCGTGAGCCGCTCTACAAGGTGCCCGAGGGTGGAGGCTCGCCCCAAAAAATCACCGAGGCAAAAGCGGGCTGGACTCATCGCAACCCATACTTTCTCCCCGATGGCGATCATTTCCTCTTTACCTATCGCGAGGCAGTCGGGGCGGCGAGCACAACCGCTGCCGTGGGTGCGTTGTATGGTGCGTCGCTCTCTGGCGAGCCGCTGCGCGAGATTTTGCCGAGCGCCTCGAACGCGCAGTATTCCGATGGATACCTGCTGTACCTCCGAGAAACCGTGCTGGTGGCCCAGCGTTTCGATCCTAAGTCGCTCAAGCTCGGTGGCGACGCAGTACCCGTCGCCGAGAAGCTCGACTACTGGAACGCGCGCGACCTCGCGGCCTTCACCGCCGCCCACGGCACGCTAGTCTACCGTCATGGATCGTTGCAGAAGACCCAGCCCATGTGGGTCGATCGTACCGGCAAGGAGGTTGGACGCTTTGGCGAACCCGGTCTCTACATGTCGCCGCGCGCCTCAGCCGATGGCTCCCTGGTCGGGCTGTCGCGCCCCGATCCCGATACTGGCAAGGGAGACGTGTGGGTCATTGATGCCAGCCGCAACACCATGTCGCGCAGCACATTCGCCGATGCAGCCAGCATCTCCTTCGCATTTTCTCCCGACGCTAAGAGGATCGCCGTCGGCACCATCGCCGGCACAGCCACGGGTGGAATCTGGATTCAGCCCACTAGCGGTTCCGGCAATCAGGAAAAGTTGGACACTCCCAAGACCTTTGCCAACGTGACCAGCTGGTCTCCCAACGGCCGCTATCTTTTTTTCATGGTGCAGAACAATACCACTCGCCAGGACGTTTACTACATCGATCTCGACGGTGACAAGAAGTTGATTCCTTTCGTTCAATCACCGGCCAATGAAAACGGCGCCGCCCTCTCGCCCAACAGCAAGTGGCTCGCCTACACTTCCGATGAATCGGGAAGGTTTGAAGTCTATGTAACCGCATTCCCCGGTCCGGGAGGAAAATGGCAGGTTTCCAATGGTGGCGGAGGTTCTCCGCACTGGACCGCCGACGGCAAGCAAATCTACTACGCCGTCGCAGATAAGGTGATGGTGGTGCCCATCCAGAACGTTGAGACTTTCGAATTCGGAACGCCGAGCGCGCTGCCGATCCATGCGAACGAATTCGCCGCTCTCGGACCGCCGGCGCCAGGCGAGCGTTTTCCGGCGCTGAAGGCGCTGAGCGGAGGCCAGGCTCATCCTCAGGAAGTCATCATCAACTGGACCGGCACACTCAAGCAGTAAGAGGGTGTGGGTCGGACACTCCTGTCCGACGCCTTTGACCTTGGTCCTGCTGTAATTTTTGAGGTTCTGTCAGAAAGCCTGTCACCTGTTCCAGCGTCCTGAGGCATTCGCCGGAAGCTCGCTTCGCTTCGCTCCACTCCACTGGCCAGCGGATGCTGGCATTTCTTGTGGCTTGCCTGATAGAGTTGTCCACGCAGCGGAGCTTGTCCAGGTGAAATCATGATCGGTTTCTTGTCCATCCTCGCGGTGGGATTTTTTCTGGGGATGCGCCACGCCACCGATCCCGATCACGTCATCGCAGTTACAACCATCGTCAGCAATCAGCGCAACCGCATGCGGGCGGCTTTGATCGGAGCATTCTGGGGCGTCGGCCACACGCTTACCATCTTCGTAGTCGGGGCTGGAATCATTCTCTTCAATCTTGTCATTCCGGTGCGGGTCGGGCTCAGCATGGAGCTGTCGGTGGCAGTGATGCTGATTCTCCTAGGCCTGTGGAATATAGCCGGGTTTGTGCGAGCGATTCCTGCTGGATCAGCGCCTGATCATGGGGCAGAGACGGTCGTCCACTCTCATCCCCACAGCCACGGAGACTACGTCCATAACCATGTGCACGCTCACCAACATGAGAGCAACCACGCGCCCCTCGATTGGATGGACCGCGTCTTCGGGAAGGTCAGCCTGTATCAATATCTTCGGCCGCTGGTGGTGGGCATCGTTCACGGACTTGCCGGTTCAGCCGCTGTGGCTTTGCTGGTCTTGACTACGATCCGAAACGTGCATTGGGCGGTCGCTTATCTGTTGGTCTTTGGCGTGGGGACGATTGCGGGCATGATGCTGATCACTATGAGCATTGCCTCGGCATTCACGATGATGGGAAGGGGCCGTCAGAAGTTTTCGCGGCGGCTGGCATTGGCTTCGGGGCTGCTCAGTCTTGGCTTCGGTCTCTTCGTTGCCTACCAAATCTGTTTTGTGAACGGCCTGTTCACGAACCACGCGCAGTGGATACCGCGGTAGGACGACTCCTCAGGGACGGACTCCGGCCAGCACCAGTTGGCAAAGACTGTCGACGAAGCCGGGCGTCAACTTGTCGTGACGGATTAGAAATCGCATGTAGATGGGCCCGTAGAGTGAATCGAGGAGCAGGTCCATGTCCACATCCTTGCGCAGTTCGCCGCGTTGAATTCCCCGTCGCAGCGTCGCGTAGGCTTCCTGGCGGCGGGGCCTCATGAAGCGTTGGCGGAACGCGGCGATGACGTCTCCGTCGCTCTGTCCGGCGGCAAGAATGGCGGAAAGAATGCGCCCGCGCCGGCTGCGAAAAATTTTGACGACCTGGCGCATCTGCTGGTTCATGTCCGTGAAAACGGAGCCGGTATCGGGGAAATGCAGCTTCCGGCCCGTGCTGCTGGCGAAAGCGTCCGTGATAAGAGCGGCCTTGTTGGGCCACCAGCGGTAGACAGTTGCCTTGCCCACGTTGGCGCGGGCTGCTACGGCTTCAATGCTCAGACCAGAAAAGCCATTCTCCGCGAGAAGTTTCAGCGTGCTGCGCAGAATAGCCACGCGGGCTTTTTCGCTGCGCGGGCGCCCGCGAGAGCGCTTGTGGCGGCCTCCGCCGCGATATTGAGGAGCCGGAGATTCTTGGCGCATGATCTTACCCTACAATATAATCAAAGCGGACTTGGAATCCAATACGGTCAGTATCGAATCTAAAATCGAGTCCGCGTTGTTTCTTTGCTTCCTTGCAGTGCGATGGTCCAGATTCTGGAGTGTGCCTAACCGATGTGGATAGTTGCGTTAGCGCTCAGGCGTCCCTATACCTTCGTGGTGATGGCGCTCGTCATCATTATCCTTTTTGTCGTTACGGTTTTCCGAACTCCGACGGACATCTTCCCCGATATCAACATTCCGGTAGTTTCCGTGGTTTGGTCCTATATCGGCATGTCGCCGCAGGATATGGCCGACCGTATCGTGACCAATTCCGAGCGCGGAATCAACATCACCGTCAACGATATCGAGCACATGGAGTCTCAGTCAGTAAACGGATTGGGCGTCATCAAGGTTTTTTTCCGTCCGGGCACGAACGTACAAGGCGCCATCGCAGAAATCACCGCGATCGCTCAGACTACGTTGCGCGGCCTTCCGCCCGGCACGGTGCCGCCGCTGGTCATTTCCTATAGCGCTTCCACTACGCCGATCATCCAGCTCGGACTGAGCAGCAAGACCTTGCCCGAGCAACAGCTGTTCGATCTAGGCCAGAACTTCTTGCGCAATTATCTGGCGACGGTGCAGGGAGCGGCTACGCCATATCCCTACGGCGGCAAGATACGTCAGATTCAGGTGGACCTGGACCTGCCGAAGCTGCAGGCATACGGTCTGTCGCCGAACGACATTGTCACCGCCGTCAACGCGCAGAATCTGATTCTCCCCAGCGGCACGGTGAAGCTCGGTCCGGTGGAATACAACGTTGAGATGAACGGAACTCCGGCGACGATTGCGGAATTGAACGAGCTGCCGGTCAAGACCGTCAACGGAGCGACGTTGTACATGCGCGATGTGGCCCACATCCGCGACGGATTTTCGCCGCAGACGAACATCGTGCGTCAGGATGGAAACCGCGGGGCGCTGATGTCGATTTACAAGATCGGCAACGCCTCCACGCTGCAAATTGTCGCGGGGATCAAGAACATTGTGGTGCAGGCGGCACAGTCGCTGCCTCCGGAACTGAAAGTCACCGCGCTCTTTGACCAGTCCCTGTTTGTGCGCGCCTCGATTCAGGGCGTGTTGCGCGAGGGGTTGATCGCGGCGGCTCTTACCGCCGTGATGATTCTTCTCTTCCTCGGCGATTGGCGGCCTACCATCGTCATTTCCGTTTCCATTCCGCTCTCGATTTTCGTTTCGATCATCATGCTGGGAGCCATCGGCGAAACCATCAACATCATGACCCTGGGAGGATTGGCGCTTGCGGTTGGAATCCTGGTGGATGACGCCACGGTGGAAATCGAAAACATCGAGCGCAACCTTGCCCTGGGCAAGGAAATGAAGCAGGCCATTCTCGACGGCGCACAACAGATTGCCGTGCCTGCATTTGTGTCGACGCTCAGCATCTGCATCGTTTTTGTGCCCATGTTCTTCCTGGCGGGCGTGGCGAAATTCCTGTTCGTACCGCTGGCGGAGGCTGTGAGTTTCGCCATGCTGGCCAGCTATCTGCTCTCGCGAACCTTGATCCCTACGCTGGTGATGTTCATCATGCGCGGCCATGAACATCGCGCGGAAACGCCCAAGTCGTTCCTCGGCCGCTTTCAGCGCGGCTTTGAGCGCAAGTTCGAAGACTTCCGCCGGGGCTACGAGCGGTTGCTCGAAACCACGCTCGAGCATCGCGGCGCCTTCGTACTTTGCTTTTTGATCTTTTGCGTGCTGTCTCTGGGGCTGTTTCTTTTCCTGGGACAAGATTTCTTTCCGCAAGTGGATGCGGGGCAGTTGCGCCTGCATGTACGCGGGCGTCCCGGCTTGCGCGTGGAAGAGACGGCGCGGCTCTGCGACGAAGTTGAAGGCGTCCTGCGGAAGGAGATTCCTAAGGACGAATTGCAGACGATTCTCGACAACGTCGGTCTGCCGAACTCCGGCATTAACCAGTCTTACAGTTCGAACGGGACGATTGGCACCAGCGATGCGGAGATTCTGATCGCGCTCAATCCCGAGCATCACCATCCGACAGCGGGGTATATCCGGCATCTGCGGGAGTTGTTGCCGCAGCGCTTTCCGGGGGTCGAGTTTTTCTTCCAGCCCGCCGATATTGTTTCGCAGATTCTTAATTTTGGTCTGCCTGCGCCCATCGATGTGCAGATTGTGGGCACGGACATGGGCAAGAGTTATCTGATCGCGCAGCAGATCGCGAACAAAATGCGGCACATTCCCGGCGCCTCCGATGTACACGTGCAGCAATTGCTCTCCCTGCCGACGCTGCATATGGATATTGACCGCACGCGGGT
Organism: uncultured Acidobacteriaceae bacterium; assembly: GCA_963807655.1. Taxonomy (GTDB): domain Bacteria; phylum Acidobacteriota; class Terriglobia; order Terriglobales; family Acidobacteriaceae; genus Sulfotelmatobacter. Next base: position 57,870 of record CAWEDF010000040.1, read on the forward strand.
GACGCAGGTTGGGCTCACGGCGCGCGACGTGGCGCAGAGCATGCTGGTGTCGCTGAGCGGCAGCTTCCAGACGGCTCCGAATTTCTGGCTCAATCCGCGCAATGGCGTGACTTACCAGATGGCGGTGCAGGCGCCGCAATACCGCATGACCGGCATGCAAGACCTGATGGCTATACCGGTGATTGCGCAGCAAGGAACACAGTTGATGGGTAACCTGGTGCAGGTGTATCCGGCGGCGCGTCCCGCTACGGTAAACCATTACAACGTGCAGCCAGTGATCGACGTTTACGCCAGCACCCAGGACCGCGATCTGGGCGCGGTCGCCGCCGATACCGATAAAGTGCTCAAGACGTTCGACGGCCAATTGCCGCGCGGCACGCGGATCGTCGTGCGCGGGCAGGTGGTCACCATGCGCTCGTCGTTCGTGGGATTGGGCCTGGGGCTGGCGGGAGCGATCCTGCTGGTTTATTTGCTGATCGTGATTAACTTTCAGTCGTGGCTTGATCCGTTCATCATCATCGCGGCGTTGCCGGGTGCGCTGGCGGGAATCTGCTGGTTTCTGCTGCTAACACGAACTACACTGAGCGTGCCGTCGCTTACCGGCGCGGTCATGTGCATGGGCGTCGCCACGGCGAATTCGATTCTGATGGTCAGCTTCGCGCGCGAGCAACTGGACGAAGGCATTCCCGCGGTGCAGGCCGCCGTCGCCGCCGGATACACGCGTATGCGTCCCGTGCTGATGACCGCGCTGGCCATGATCATTGGCATGGTTCCTATGGCGCTGGGCTTTGGTGAAGGCGGCGAGCAGAACGCACCCCTGGGCCGCGCCGTAATCGGCGGACTGCTGTTTGCCACGGTCGCCACTTTGTTTTTTGTGCCGAGCGTGTTCGCCATCTTCCACGGCCGCCGCGAGGCCAGGCTTGCACGCGAGGGACAACTGAAAGAACGTGGGTGAACAGTTTTCGCAGGAATTGGAGTTTTAGTATGAGTGCAGAAGACCAATTCAAACTGACGGGCCAAGCTGAGGAACATCATGCGCAGAGTGCTCAAGCCCGGCTCGACGAGGAAATTGCGGCGATCCAACAGCAATCGCGGCACCAAACTTCGGGGATCGAGCAACCCCCCGAGGTTCCGCCCGCACCGCCGCGCCGAGCCCTGATGATCGTCGGCGTGCTATTGGTGGTGCTGCTGATTGCGGGTGGGCTCACGCTGTGGGACCACGTGAGCCATGAGCGTGCACTGGCCAAAGAGACGGAACGAGAGACCGTGCCGACGGTCGCGGTGGTGTATCCGCAATCGGAAAAACCTGATGAGGATCTGGTGCTGCCCGGTTCTCTGCAGGCCTATGAGGAGTCTCCGATTTACGCGCGTACGAGCGGCTATCTCGTGCGCTGGTACAAGGACATTGGGAGCCGCGTGACCAAGGGTGAGTTGCTGGCAAAGATTGATACTCCCGAGGTGGATCAGGAGTTGAACCAGACTCGAGCCGCGCGTCAGCAGATCGTCGCGCAAATGGAGCTGGCAAAAATCAGCGCCGACCGCTGGCAGAACCTACGGAAGACAGACTCCGTTTCCGCGCAGGAAGCCGATCAGTATGACAGTGGATACAAACAGAGCCAGGCGAACCTGGCCGCCGCCGACGCCAACGTCCGCCGCCTCGAACAGCTTGAGGGCTTCAAGGATGTTTACGCTCCGTTTTCCGGAGTGCTCACTAAGCGCAACGTCGATCCCGGAGCGTTGATCAACGCGGGCGCGGGCGCGGCCGGGCGCGAACTGTTTGACCTGGCGCGGGTCGACCCCTTGCGCGTTTACACCAGCGTTCCGCAGGCCTACGCGCCGTTCATAAAGGTTGGCGCCCAGACTGCCGTCACTTTGCAGGAGTTCCCCGGGCAGAAGTTTGTCGGGAAGGTCGTGCGCACGGCGGAGGCGATTGATCCGGCCACGCGGACTCTGCTGACTGAGGTGGACGTGCCTAACAAAGATGGACGTCTGCTGCCCGGCTCGTTCGGGGAAGTACACTTTGCCGTTGGTTCGGGGGTGAATAAAGTTACGATTCCGGTCAACGCGATGCTATTCCGTGCTGAAGGGCCGCGGGTCGCGGTCGTGGGCAGCAGCGGCAAGGTGGAATTGCGTCCGATCAACATTGGGCGCGACTACGGCACTACGCTGGAGATTCTTGGCGGCGTCTTACCGACGGACCAGATCGTCGTCAACCCGGCGGACTCGCTTGAGGACGGCCAGCAGGTGAACGTAGTACAACCGGAACAGCAGAAAGGCAGTGGATCGTGAGGCGGGCCGCAATCCCGGCCGCTCTCCTCCTGCTCGGCCTTGCGGCCGGCTGCACGGTCGGTCCGCGATACAGCCGGCCTGCGGCTCCGGTGCCGGCGCCGGACGCATGGAAGACGCAACCGCCATGGGAGCAGGCTGCGCCCAAGGACGCTATTCCCAAAGGCGCGTGGTGGCAGGTATTTCACGATCCCGCGCTCGACGCCTACGAACAGCAATTACTCCAGGCTAACCAGTCTCTGGCAGCCGCACGCGACCGCTTAGAGCAGGCTCGGTCGCTGGCGCGAGTTGCCACCGCGGGCATGTTCCCGCAGCTTGCGGCGGATCCCAGCGCGGTGCGGGAGCGCGGCTCCGGCAATCGTCCGCTGAACGGAGTGACGCAGTCCGCCCGGCCGTATACGCAGAACGTCTTTACGATTCCGTTCTCGCTGAGTTACGAGGTCGATCTCTTTGGACGCGTGCGACGTGACGTGGAAGCGGCCAACGCGTCGCTACAGTCCACGGCTGCTGATCTGCAGAACGTCCAGTTGGTGCTCACTGCCGAACTCGCCGCCGACTACTTCACGCTGCGTGAGTTGGATGCTGAGTGGCAGGTCGTGCAGGAATCCGTGGGCTATCAGCGCAAAGGGCTCGATCTGGTGAATAACCGCCACGAGGGTGGCATTGCCAGCGGACTGGAGGTTGCTCAGCAGTCCGCGCTGCTGGATTCCACGTTGTCGCAGTTGGCGCTGGTGCAGCAGTCGCGGGCGCAGTATGAGCACGCTATTGCGGTGCTGGTAGGTCAGGCAGCTTCGAACGTCAGCGTACCGGTCGCGCCGTTGCAGGCCACGCCACCGCCAGTTCCGCTCGGCGTGCCTTCCGACGTGCTGGAGCGCCGGCCGGATATTTCGCGGGCCGAACGCCTGATGGCTTATCAAAATGCTCAAGTTGGAATCGCGCACTCGGCTTTCTATCCGCACATCACTCTGAGCGGATCCGGCGGATGGCAGAGCCGAGACCTCGAGCCGCTGCTCAATGCGCCAAGCCTTTTCTGGTCGCTTGGAGCCGACGCCTTGCAGCCGATTTTCGAGGGCGGACGAAATCGCGCCAATCTTGCGGCCGCGCAGGCTGCGTACGACCAATCCGTGGCCAACTACCGCCAGTCGGTGCTCACGGCGTTTCAGGAAGTCGAGGACGGCATCAGCAATCTGAGCACGCTCTCGCAGGCTCTCGCCACGCAGGGAGCGGCCGTCGAAGATGCGCGCCGCGCCTTGGCGATCGCCAACAATCGATACATTGGTGGAGTCACCAGCTACCTTGACGTCATCACGGCGCAGACTACTCTGCTCACCAGCGAACGGCTGGAGACGCAGCTGCTCGGGCAGCAGATGGTCAGCTCCGTCTACCTGGTGAAAGCCCTGGGCGGCGGCTGGGATGCCAGCCAGATCAAAGACCAGCAGGTTCATCCGCAGGCTGGCCAGGCTTTGCAACAATGACAATCAAGATTGACCCGTTGAGCCGCCCGGACCGCTCGATCTAATGCTCGATTGCCGGTTGACAACAGCAGCAAATCAGCTTAGTATTATAGCTGAGGGAAATATCCCTTCTTCGCTTTCGAGCTTTCGGAACTAAAGTCCGTCCCATCTTGAAATCTTGCATTAAGCGCGTGTCCGCGGAGAAGTGCGCTGTTTGTCTGTCAGGGATTTTTGTGTCGCTTCGGTTGTTTGCTGTCTAGCTCATCCTAATAACTAAAAGGGGAATTCATGAAAAACACCAAGTTTCTTGTGAAAGTGAATCGCGGCGGCGCTCGAGCTGCTGAATACGTGTTGCGCGTTGACCGCAGCCCCATTCAGACCACAACTAACCGGAAGCTGGCACTGGCCATGGGGAGATTCACCGCCGAAGATGCGGTTAAATCCATGCAAAATTCCCGCTGCAACCCTGAGTTGGTATCCGTACAGATTTGACGCGGGTGCGGCGCCGTTTGTTCGATCCGACTCTCTACTGACGAAGGCGAAGCAGTTCTTTCCTGATTTCCGTTCACATCCAAGTTCAACGTATGGGCGCTCACGCGCCCATTCGCCTTACGTACGCGCATGTCGTTCGCTGTTGGGCTTTGAACCGCTCAGAGCGAAGAACAGAATGTAGAGATAGCAGATCACAGGAAGAAAGAAGGCGTGGTGGATGCCGATCTTATCGGCAACCGCGCCTTGCGCAAGCGGGATCAGGGCTCCGCCAACGATCGCCATGATCATGACTCCGGAGCCATCGCCGGTCAGCGGGCCAAGTTCCGCTACGCCCAGGGTAAAAATGCTGGGGAACATGATGGAGTTGAAGAACCCCACCAGGAGAATGCTCCACATGGCAACTTGCCCGCTGCTGAACATGGATATTGCAACAAGGACGCTGGTGGCAACCGCGAAGGCTGCTAGCAGCAGGTTCGCCCTCGCACTCACTTGTCCGCCACGTATTGCCGCGGCAATTGTCGCGATGAGGGCGACAGTTGCAACTAAAACGAAGAGGGGGCGAGCCGTAACCAAGACCCACACGACCTTCCAAAGGAAAGCCATGAACCCGGTCTGGCCACTCGCAACGAGATATTTGCTAATTGGGTATGAGATAGTGACCAACGCAGCTGCGACCGCAGAGACCAGACCCATGTAGACCGTTTTTGCTCCACCCATGAGCGCTGACCCGATGAAGCGACCGATCATCGCCCCACCCCAATAAAAGGCGACGAAACTCGCCGCAACCTTTTCGGTAAGGCCACCAATGTCAGGTTGGCTGAAGTAGTTCACTAGGAAACTTCCAATCGAAACTTCCGCGCCGACATAAACGAAGATAGCGATCGCGCCAAAAATTAAGTTCGGATGGTTCCAGATGGAGTCGTTTACCTTTTCGCCGATCTGGTGCTGCGCGTGGGGGATTTTCGGCAACTTGAAGCTGCCAATCGCGATCGCGAGCAGCACTAACGCAAGGCCCAATCCTACATACGGCGTCTTGACGGTGGCTGCCTCCTGCAGGCGATAGGCCTGCAGGGCATCCGGCGCCAGCGCGCGAATCTCTTCCAGGGTTTTTGGCGCTGCAGTCAGAATCAGCACGCCGCCGAAGAAAGGAGCCAGAAAGGTTCCCAGGGAGTTGAATGCCTGGGTCAGATTCAAGCGGCTGGAAGCGGTCTCGGGCTTGCCCAGCACTGTTACATAAGGATTGGCCGCCACCTGCAAGCACGTGATTCCGGCGGCAAGCACGATGAGCGCCACCAGGAACAACGGGTATGAGGGAACGCTGGCTGCCGGCACGAAAAGAAATGCACCCAGGCCCATGGTTAGTAAGCCCACAACCATCGAGCGCTGATAGCCAATCCAGTCAATGATCTTCGCCGACGGTATGGAGAAAACAAAATATGCCCCGAAGAAGGCAAACTGAATCAGCATGACCTGCGTGTAGTTCAGATCGAAAATTGGTTTCAAGTGAGGGACAAGAATGTCATTCAGGCAGGTGAGAAATCCCCACATGAAGAAAAGCGTAGTGACTACCGTCAGCGGCGCCCTGTACGAAGAAGAATTATCAGGCGCGGTAGCGGCGGTGGAGGTGGAAGTGCCTGGGGTGACGATTGCCATGGTGAATCATCCTTTGCCCTGAATTCTGCCAGCCTTATCGTTTTTGCATGATAGCATCGCGGACCCGGAAACAGGGGATCGCGCATCTTTTTGGGGATGGGGTGAGGATGAGCGTTCGGCCTCGCCGACTCAAGACTACTTACGCTCATGGTCAAGGAGCAGGCGCTAAGGCCTCGAGCTTTACCAGCCAGTTCGCCGGTTCCGGGAGGATGGCGAATGTAGGAAGCTTGCCCCGCACCATGGCGACTTCGTCACAGCGGTGAAACCTGGGACAGACGTGACAATCCTTGTAGATTTTGTCGGGAAGATCTTCACGCCGCGCCATGGAAAAGCCTTGGCGCGCAAAGAATTCGGGAGCGCGTGTGAAGAGGCAGATGCAATCCACGCGATGCCGTTTGGCTTCGGTCATCAACGCCTTCATCAGCCGGGTACCGCCGCCGTTGCCTTGAGCCCGCGGTCCCACGGTAATCGAACGAATTTCAGCGAGGTGTGTGCCGTAAAGATGCAGGGCGCCGCATCCGATGATGCGGCCTTCATTTTCCAGAACCACAAAATCTCTTACGTTCTCGCAAATCTCGGCCAGCGTGCGCGGCAGCAAAGTTCCATCGCCCGAATAGGCTGAGATCAGTTCGTGGATGTGCTGCGCATCCGGCAAAATGGCTTTACGCGTGCGCATGGAGCTTGACCTCCTCGCGCAGGGACTCGATCTTCTTTCTCGCCGCTACAATCGCCTGCCGCGCCCGGGCCCGCGCGGTGCCGCCGACAACATCATGAATCGCCAACACCGAAGCCGGTTTCAGATGGTCACGAAAACTCTCTTCGAATACGGGATTCAGAGCGCGCAGCTCGTCGAGCGTCAGATCGTGAAGCTCGCAATGTTTTTCCCCGCACAGCTTTACGGCCTTGCCGATCTGCTCGTGCGCGAGACGCGAAGGAACGCCGCGGTTGACCAGGTAAGTCGCTGCTGCCCATGCGTTCATGAATCCTGACTGCGCGGCGTCGTTCATGCGATCGTGGTCGAACTCCACGGCTTTCATCCACGCGGCGACCAGGGGGAGCAATCCTAGCGCGGTATCCGTGGCATCGAACAAGGACTCTTGCGTTTCCTGCAGGTCTTTGTTGTAAGCCAGCGGCAGGCCTTTCAGCGTAATCGTCAGTGCGGTTGCGCTTCCGATGACGCGGCCGGTCTTGCCCCGTACGAGTTCCAGAAGATCCGGGTTTTTCTTCTGAGGCATAGCACTGCTGCCCGTGGAATAGGCCTCGGGCAACTGCACAAAGCCGAACTCTTGCGTAGAGAAAATGATCATCTCCTCCGCCCACCGGCTCAAATGCAGCGCCAGCAGCGAGAGCGTGTTGACGAACTCCAGAACGAAATCGCGATCACTAGTCGCGTCGATACTGTTCGCCGTCGGTCCATCGAAGGCGAGTTCTTCCGCCATGAACGCGCGATCGAGCGGCAGCGTGGCCCCGGCGACGGCGCCCGATCCCAGCGGACACACGTTCAAACGCTCACGGCAATCGGCAAGGCGGCCGGCATCACGCAAGAACATTTCGACATATGCCAGCAGCCAGTGTGCAACCAGCACGGGCTCAGCCCGCTGCAAATGCGTGTAGGCGGGCATTGCGACGCTATCGGCCCGTTCTGCTCGGTTGGCGAAAGCGGCGCACACGTCGGCTAGTTGGTTACGCAACTCATCGATCGCCGCCCGCACATAGAGGCGCAGGTCGGTAGCGATCTGCTCGTTACGGCTGCGTCCGCTGTGCAGCTTGTATCCGACTTCACCGATTCGCGACACCAACTGCTTTTCTACAAAATGATGCACGTCCTCAGTTTCATCGTCTTGCACAAGATCTTTGGACGCCGCGGCCATCTTGCCAATCTGCTGCAGTCCTTCGAGAATGCCGATGAGTTCGTCGGCAGACAGAACTCCGGCATTCTTCAGGGCGCGAGCGTGGGCGCTGCTTGCCGCCAGCTCGTAACGCAACAGCCGCCGGTCGAAGTCAAACGACCGCTGCCAGCGGTCGAATTGCGGGTCCAGCGGTTGCCGGAACCGGCCCGACCACATCTTCATCGAGTAACCTCCACGCGACCCCGCGCGCGTACGCGCGACGGCAAGCCGAGGATGCGAATGAAGCCCTCCGCATCTTTCTGATCGTAGCTATCGCCCATGGTGAACGACGAGAGATCGGTGCGGTAGAGAGAGTGCTCGGACTGGCGGCTCATCACCGAAACGTTTCCCTTATACAAAGACAGCGTAACGCTGCCCGTCATCTCAGTCTGCGTGCTGACGACAAAAGCATCCAGCGCTTCGCGCAGCGGCGTGAACCACAGGCCGAAGTAGACCAGTTCCGCATACTTCAGCCCCACGTGCTGCTTAAAGTGTGCTACCTCGCGCTCCAGGCACAGCGCTTCCAGTTCGCGATGCGCGGCAACCAGCAAGGTTCCGCCGGGCGTTTCATAACAGCCGCGCGACTTCATTCCGACAAAGCGGTTCTCCACCAGATCAATCCGGCCGATGGCGTTGCGCGCTCCAATTTCATTCAGCAACTCGACCAGCGAGACTGGAGGCAGCTTCATGCCGTTGACCGTGACCGGTATCCCCTTTTCGAATCCGATCGTCACCTGCTCGTTTTTGTCCGGCGCGTCCTGGGGCGAGCGGGTCATCTGCCAGGTGGTTGGCTGCGGCGCGTTCGCGGCATCTTCCAGTTCTCCGCCCTCGTGACTGAAGTGCCACAAATTGCGGTCGCGGCTGTGGATTTTCTCACGGCTCGCCGCCACCGGAATGCCGTGCTGCTCGGCGTAATCCAAACAGTCTTCGCGCGATTTCAAAGACCACTCGCGCCACGGCGCGATCACTTTGAGCTCCGGCGCGAGCGCCTGGTAAGTTAACTCAAAGCGAACCTGATCGTTTCCCTTCCCGGTGCAGCCGTGCGCCACCGCCGTCGCTCCCTCGCGCAGGGCGACCTCGACTTGATGCTTTGCGATGACCGGACGGGCCAGCGACGTCCCCAGCAGATACTTATGTTCATAAACCGCACCGGCTTGCAGCGCCGGAAAAACATATCCCGTCAGAAATTCCTCGCGGAGATCCTCCACGATCACCTTGCTTGCACCCGTGGCATAGGCTTTTTCTACCACAGCTTCGATGTCGTCTCCCTGGCCCACGTCGGCGACCATCGCGATGATGTGGTAAGAGTAATTATCTTTGAGCCACGGAATAATAATGGAGGTATCTAATCCTCCGGAGTAGGCAAGTACGATTTTTTCAGGCATGAGCACTCCTTGCGGGCAGACGATCACCGCCGCCGAGCAGTAAATAGAGGATCGCTTTTTGTACGTGCAGCCGATTCTCCGCCTGCTCGAAAACCACTGACTGATGCGAGTCTATCACCGCATCCGTCACTTCCAACCCGCGGTGCGCCGGCAGGCAGTGCATGAACACCGCGTGGGGCGCGGCTTCCGCCATGAGGTGAGAATTGACTTGATAGGGCGGAAAGGTTTTCGCCCGCCGGCTCTTTTCCTTCTCCTGTCCCATGCTCGTCCAGGAATCAGTGTAAACGGCGTCGGCTCCGGTTACCGCCTCATGTGGATCGGTGAGCAAACGAATTTCGGCGCCGGTTTCTTTGGCAAACTTGCGCGCATCGGCGACAATCTGGGGATTGGGCTCATAGCCCGCTGGAGTCGCCACGCGGATCGACGATCCCAAGCATGCGCAGGTGAGTAACAGCGAGTGCGCCACGTTGTTGCCGTCGCCGACATACGCCAGGCAGCGATTCTTCAAATCTCCGAACCGTTCCAGCAACGTGAGATAGTCAGCCAGCGCCTGGCACGGATGCTCCAAATCGCTGAGCGCGTTAATCACCGGGATGGTGGCGTACTGGGCCATGCCCTCGATGGTCTGCTGCGAAAACGTGCGCAGCACAATCAGGTCCACCCAGCGCTCCAGGTTGTGAGCCACGTCGCTCAACTTCTCGCGCGCATCGAGTCGCTCGTGAGTTTGATCGACAAACATCGCCATGCCTCCGAGGCTTACCATTCCCGCCTCGAAGGTCAGCCGGGTCCGCAACGAGGGCTTTTCAAAGAACATGACAATCTGCCTGCCCCCAAGCGCTCGCCAAAAATCCGCTGGACGCGACTTCATGATTCCTGCGAGACGCAAGACTGCATCGACGCCGGCGGGACCAAGGTCACGAGTCGAGACTAAGTCTGGACACCAAAACACCTGCGGCACTCTCTCGGGAGCGGCCGCCATCCTGCCTTGCACGTGACTATTCAACTTTGACTCCTTGCTCTGGACTTGCGTATCCGCAAGTTGCGATTTGTACTTGCGATGCGCGGCGATTGACTGACTCATGAATAAGTGACCTCCGTACCACACGACAGCTTGGTCAGGTAGAACTGCGACAAGATGTCCGCCTCAGTCGCGGGCAGGATTCTCACGCGTCCTACACCTTGTTTCAGCGCCAACCCGCAGGCCTGAAGCTTGGGCAACATGCCGCCGCTGATGACCGAGCCGGCCGCGAGTTCGGCGGCCTGCTTCGTACTCAGCCACGGCATCACACTGCCCGCAGCATCTTTCACTCCGGGAACATCTGTGAGGAAGATCAACGCGTTAGCGCCGCAGGCTGCGGCGCACGATGCTGCCATTTCATCGGCGTTTACGTTGTAGTATTCGCCGTCAGCGCCCAGAGCCAGGGAGGCCAGCACCGGGATCCCTCCCTGCTGCCACAGCGCGTCGATCCAGCAGGGCTCCGCGAAACAAATCTCGCCGACAAATCCCAAGTCGCGGCCGTGAACATACTTCTTGCGTGCGCGGAACGTCATGCCGTCGCCGCCACAGAATCCAATGGCGGGCATGCCCGCTGACTGGATAGCCGCCACCAGCTTCTTATTGATGATTCCCGCCAATACCATCAGCGCCACATCCCGAGTCTCGGCATCGGTGACACGTAGCCCGTCCACAAATTCGCTCTTCTTCCCGAGCCGACTCAGCATCTGGGTTAGAGCGCTTCCGCCGCCATGAACTACGGCAACGCGATGACCGTCCTGCGCCAACTCCGCAATAGACCGCGCGCACTTACGCAGGGTAGCCGCATGTTCAATTGCCCCTCCGCCTATCTTCACTACGATCGTCACTGCAATCCCTCCCGCTCTTCCCACTGATACATCAGATTCATGTTCTGCACCGCCTGTCCTGCCGCGCCTTTCATCAGGTTGTCCACACAGGAAACCAGCACCAGCCGCCGGCCATCCTCCGCCAGGCAAAACCCCAGATCGCAATAGTTCGTGTGCAGCGAAAACTGTAACTGCGGCAGCGTCGGGGTCACAAATACTCGCACCCAATGTTTGCCGGAATAAAAATCACGCAGACAGGATTCGATTTCCGCGGCCGCCATCGCCCGGTTCAGATGTACGTAGATCGTCGACAGAATCCCACGCGGAATCGGCAGGAGATGAGGAGTGAAAGTCAGCTCAGCATCTTCCAATCTCAACTGCTCGACCATCTCTCCCAGATGCCGGTGATCGAATACCGAGTATGCGGAAAGATTGTCCGCCACCGATACAAAATGGGTTCGCGGCGTAGGAGCTTTGCCCGCCCCCGAAACTCCCGACTTCGAGTCGGAAATGATCCCGCGCTCCCGATCAATCAGTCCGGCCTGCAGCAGAGGAGCCAAAGCCAGGATGACCGAGGTCGCGTAGCAGCCCGGATTCGCCACCAGTTGAGCTGCTGCGATGCGGTCGCCGTTTAATTCCGGCAGGCCATATACCGCCATCGCCGTGAATTCCGCCGCAGCGACCGCATCCGCATCTTGAAACGAATAGATGGAGCGGTGCTGCGCCTGTTTCAGCCGCCAAGCTCCGCTCAGATCGATCACCCGCAAACCTTGCGCGATGGCCTCCGGCACAAGAGACCGCGACGCTTCATGCGGCGTAGCCAGGAAAAGTAACTGCACACCCTGGCGTTTCAACTCCGGCCAGGAGAGCGGCCGAAGAGGATAGCCTCCGTTGCCGGATAACTCTGGAAATACCTCCGCCAAATCTGTCGCGCCATCATTACCGCCCTCGCGCCGGAATAGCAGGGGCCTTCTCCAATCTCGGATGGCGTTCGAGAAGACGACGTCAACTCCAATCCGGAATAGCCACTCGCCCCTAGCACCGCGCTTTTGAGCTTCGCAGACATCAGCCGAGCATCTCCTCAATACGCTCCGCGACCTTCTTTGCCGCGTCCTTGTCCGGGCAAACGATCAGGATCGCGTCGTCACCGGCAATCGTTCCCACCACTTCATCCCATTCCTGTTCATCGAGCGCCGCCGCTACGGGCTGAGCGCTGCCTGTGATTGTCTTCACTACCAGCAGGTTCTGCGCGGGCCGCACATCCAGCACAAACTCGCGAACTAGCCGATGCACCGGCGGCAGAGCCAATCCCGCCGCGCCTTCGCCTTGAGGTAGTGTGTAGCCGGCTGCCGTCTTGCTCAGATTCAGATCGCGAATATCCCGCGACAGCGTCGCTTGTCCTACCTTGAACCCCCGCTTCCGCAAGGCCCGCTGCAAATCTTCCTGGTTGGCTACGGGACCCTGCCGCAACGCTTCCAAAACGGCTCTCTGCCGCAGGGCTTTATTCATAATGAATATTTATTCATCAATATGAATAAATATTCTCTATCTTACAGTCCACGCCCACCGTGTCAAGGGAAAATGTGCCGCTATTTCTATTCTTAGTAACCTCTTCGCGCTCTTCCGGCGAGGCCGCGGAGGGGGACGCCTGGTCGAAAACTCCGGGCCAGGCTCAAAATCCTTGCTAGACTACTCGCGGTCAAAAAACCGCCAAGTCAAGGAGCACGCATGAACGACAGGCCCACCCTGGTTGCCGAGTTGTTTGCCGAGTTCCTCGGAACTTTCGTCTTGATTCTCTTTGGCTCGGGTGTGGTTGCGATGGTCGTCCTGTTTCCCGCAAACACCCCGGCAGCGACGGCTCACGGCGGCTACACCAACATCACCCTGGGCTGGGGACTGGCCGTTACAATGGGAATTTACCTTGCCGGAAAAGTTTCTGGCGGCCACCTCAACCCAGCGGTCACCCTCACTCTGGCGGTGTTCCGCGGTTTTCCCTGGCGCAAGGTCGTGCCTTATTCCATCGCGCAGACGGCAGGAGCATTTCTTGCCGCAGCCCTCGTATACCGAAACTATCTGCCCGCCTTCCATCAGTTCGACCCTCAACTGGAAAAAACAGCGGGAGTGTTTACAACTTTCCCTGCTTTTCCGGAATGGCCTCAAGCCGGATTCCTGGATCAGGTCATTGGCACGGCTCTGCTGTTGCTCCTGGTGCTGGCCATCACTGACGAGCTAAACGTCCCTCCCGGAGCCAACCTCGCGCCTGCGATGATTGGGCTAGTGGTCGTGGCCATTGGTATGAGCTTCGGCGGTATGCACGGATATGCGATTAATCCCGCGCGCGATTTCGGCCCGCGCCTTTTCACCGCCGTCGCGGGATTCAGAAACAATGGCCTCACCGACGGCCCTCGGGTGTGGTGGGTTCCAGTGGCTGCACCGCTGCTCGGTGGATTAGTGGGCGCCACCGTTTACGATTTCGGCATTCGAAGATTCCTGCGCGCATCCCAGCCACCCACCTAAGCTAGCGTCGCGGAAACGTACCCGGAATTAGGAGGCCCCTTGCGCTACATTCTCTCTCTCGATCAGGGCACAACCAGTTCGCGAGCACTTTTATTTGACCATCACGGCGCCGTCCGGTCTGTGGCCCAGCGCGAGTTCACGCAGATTTTTCCCGAGCCCGGATGGGTCGAGCACGATCCCGAAGAGATCGCAGCGTCTCAGATCGCCGTAGCCCTGGAAGCCTTGACCAAGGCAAACGCACAGCCCAGCGATGTGGCTGCCATCGGCATCACCAACCAGCGCGAAACTGCCATCGTCTGGGACCGCGCTACCGGCAAGCCCATCCACAACGCGATTGTCTGGCAGGATCGCCGCACTGCCGCTTTTTGCCGGCAACTCAAGGCCCAAGGCCACGAGAGTTTGATCCAGCAGCGCACCGGATTGTTGATCGATGCTTATTTTTCCGCCACCAAGATTTTCTGGATCCTCGAGCACGTCCCAAACGCCCGCCAACTCGCTGACGCCGGCCGCCTTGCATTCGGCACCGTCGATACTTGGCTGCTCTGGAAGTTGACTGGCGGGCGAGTGCACATCACCGACGCCAGCAACGCCTCCCGCTCCATGCTTTTCAACCTTGATTCCGGCCGCTGGGATAGCGAACTTCTCGACCTTTTTCGAATCCCCGCCTCAATGCTGCCGGCCGTCCGTCCCTCCAGTGAGGTTTATGGTGAAGTAAGCACTATCCCAGGGCTCAACGGCATTCCGGTCGCGGGCATCGCTGGCGATCAGCAGGCCGCACTTTTTGGGCAAAGATGCACCAGCCCAGGTCTCACCAAGAATACTTACGGCACGGGCTGCTTCATGTTGCAGAGCACGGGCAATCGCGCCGTCGCATCGACTCATCGGCTGCTCACAACCGTGGCCTGGAGAATCGCCAACGACACCAGCTATGCCCTCGAAGGCAGCGTGTTCGTGGGCGGAGCCGTGGTTCAATGGTTGCGCGACGGTTTGGGGATCATTCGCAGCTCATCGGAAGTGGAAGCCCTGGCGAACTCTGTTCCCGACAATGGTGGAGTGTTCTTCGTCCCCGCTTTCGTGGGGTTGGGCGCTCCGCACTGGGATTCCTACGCACGCGGCGCAATCTTCGGCCTCACGCGCGGCAGCACTGCGGGCCACATCGCGCGTGCTGCCGTAGAAAGCATCGCGTATCAGGTCGCAGATCTGATGGACGCGGTTCAGACCGATACCCACACTCCCCTTCAGGAGTTGCGTGTTGATGGCGGTGCATCCACCAACGACAGCCTCATGCAATTTCAAGCCGACATTCTCGGTGTGCCCGTGGTGCGACCCGCCGTGACGGAAACAACTGCGCTGGGCGCCGCATTTCTGGCTGGTCTGGGCGCGGGCTTCTGGAAGGACGTTCAGGTGATTTCTGACTTGCAGCGGGAGGAACGCCGCTTTGAACCAAGCCTGCCGCGCTCTCAGGTGGATGCCATGCGGCAGCGGTGGAATGAAGCAATCTCCCGCGCCAAGTCCTGGGAGCAAGTCCGTAACGCTGGCAGCCTGCCCTGAGCGAGGCCGTAGAGTCCCGCCGGCTGGCTGCGAAGTTTGTCAATACAAGATCGTGAAGGAAAAGACGAACGCAAAGCGCATCATCGTAGGCGTGGGCGAACTGCTCTGGGATCTACTCCCCTCCGGCAAGCAGCTTGGCGGAGCTCCCGCCAACTTTGCCTACATCACGAACCTGCTCGGGGATACGGGAATTCCAGCCAGCCGCGTGGGACGTGACTCTCTGGGAGACGAAGCCCTCGATCGTTTGGCGCAACTCGGACTCAGCGCCGACTACATTCAGCGAGATCCCACGCAACCCACCGGAACGGTGCAGATAGAAGTGGACGGCGCCGGTCAGCCGCGCTTTGAAATTTCCGAGTCAGTCGCCTGGGACTCTCTCGATTGGACGCCGCAGTGGCAGGCGCTCGCGCAACAGGCGGATGCCGTCTGCTTTGGATCGTTGGCGCAGCGCTCGGAGCGCAGTCGCGCCACCATTTGCAAATTTGTGCAGGCTTCGCGGCCAAACGCAGTGCGAATTTTCGACGTCAACCTCCGGCAGGATTTCTTTGCTGCGGAAATCCTCGCGGCATCGATGACCCACGCCACCATCATCAAACTCAACCAGGAAGAACTTCCAAGGATCATGCGATTGCTCGAGTTGGAACATCACGGCGAGCAAGGCTCGGCACGACGCCTGTTGTCTTTGCATGATCTGGAACTGGTTTGCGTCACCCGCGGCAATGGCGGCAGCCTGCTGGTGACCGCCGACCAATCCAGCGCACATCCTGGCTTCAAGGTGAAGGTGGCCGACACCGTCGGCGCTGGAGACGCTTTCACTGCGGCCCTGGTGCAAGGATATCTGCGTGGGACATCGCTCGCGCAAATCAATGAGACCGCCAACCGCGTCGGCGCGTGGGTCGCCAGTCAGCCAGGAGCAACGCCCACCCTGAAAGCGAGCTTGGCACATACCTTGGCCGCAATCGGCTAGACCTTGTCAGCCAAACGATACCGGTCCCGCCGTTGCCCACGTTTTAGTTTATTCTGTTTAGTTTGCGGTTCAATGCTTGAGGGGGCCCATTGAAGAGATCGCGCGTTATTGTTTGTCTGTTCGTCTGCGTTTCGCTCTTGCTGTCCATCGCGTCGAGCGCCGCGCAGCAAATTCCCGAGAATACATATCAGGAACTGCGTTGGCGGATGATCGGCCCTTTTCGCGGAGGGCGCACCCGAGCCGCCACTGGGGTTCCGAGCCAGCCAAATGTCTTCTACATCGGCCAAGTCAACGGCGGAATATGGAAGTCAGACGACTACGGCCGCACCTGGACACCCATCTTCGACCACGAGTCCACGCAGTCGATTGGCGCCATCGCCGTAGCGCCTTCGAATTCTAATATCATTTATGTGGCTAGCGGTGAAGGCTTGCACCGCCCCGATCTCTCGGTCGGCAACGGAATCTACAAATCGACTGACGCCGGAAAAACCTGGACACATCTCGGATTGCGCGACGGGCTGCAGATTCCCGCGCTCGCCATCGATCCCCGCGATCCCAATCGCATCTTCGCCGCCGTACTCGGCCATCCCTATGGCCCGAATGAGGAGCGCGGTCTTTTCCGTTCCACGGATGGCGGTCAAACCTGGCAGAAGGTCATCTACAAAGACGAAAACACCGGCGCCTCTGATGTAGAAATTGATCCCTCCAATCCCGACGTGATTTATGCGTCGATGTGGGAAGCGCGCGAGGGCCCGTGGGAGGATGGCAACGAAGTCAACGGAACGGGCGGCGGCTTATTCAAATCAATGGACCGCGGAAACACGTGGCATCCTCTGACCAAGGGTTTGCCGAAGGATCTGTCGCAAATTTATGTTGCCATCGCTCCCAGCGATCCGCGCCGTCTTTACGCCACGCTCGCAATAGCCTCGGGCAGCCTCGCTTTCTACCGTTCCGACGATGCTGGAGAGAGCTGGTCCAAAGTAACAGATGATCCGCGCCCGTCGGGCCGCATCGGTGGCGGCGATCTTGCCATTCCCCGAGTAGATTCCAAGAATAAAGATGTGGTTTACACCGCCAGCACTGTAACCATGAAGTCCGGCGATGGCGGCAAGACATGGTCCGGATTCCGCGGTGCACCCGGCGGCGATGACTACCAGAATCTCTGGATCAACCCCAACGACCCAAACATTATTCTTCTTGTAAGCGATCAGGGCGCGCTCGTCACGGTCAACGGCGGGTTCTCGTGGAGTTCCTGGTACAACCAGCCCACCGCGCAGATTTATCACGTCGCGGTGACTCCCACTTTCCCCTATCGCATTTGCGGAGGCCAGCAGGAGAGCGGTTCGGTCTGCATCTCCAGCCGCGGGAACGACGGCTCGATCACCTTCCGCGAGTGGCATCCCGTGGGCGTTATCGAATACGGCTACGTCGCGCCCGATCCACTCGACCCCGACGTTATCTATGGCGGCGGGAGAAACGAAGTCTCGAAATTTCACTGGTCCACCGGCCAGGTACAGAACATCACGCCCATCCCGCTTCGCAGCGCAAAGTACCGCACCGACCGCAGCGAGCCTACGATGTTCTCGCCTCTTGACCCGCACACTCTCTATTTCGCGAGCAACGTACTCTTCAAGACGACGGATGGTGGAAATTCCTGGCAGGCCATCAGCGACGATCTCACTCGTCAGAATCCCGGAATCCCAGCCAGCGTGGGCAATCTTGTTCCGAAGGGTGCCGAAAAGAAACGGGGAGTAATCTACGCGCTCGCCCCTTCGTTCAAGAACATCAACACACTCTGGGCGGGCACCGACGACGGCCTGATCTGGCGGACTCGCGACGGCGGCAAGAAATGGAATGACATCACTCCAAAAGAACTCACGCCCTGGAGCAAAGTCACGCAGATCAGCGCATCGCATTTCGATGATGAGTCCGCCTACGCCTCCGTGAGCCGCTTCCGCATCAACGATCTGCAGCCCTACATTTACCGAACTCACGATGGCGGCAAGACCTGGAAGCTCATCACAGCCGGCCTTCCCGCCTTCGGCCCCGTCGACACCGTACGCGAAGATCCCGTGCGTAAAGGACTGCTGTTTGCGGGCACGGAGAATTCAGTCTGGGTCTCCTTCGACGACGGAGATCACTGGCAATCTCTGCAACTGAATCTGCCGCACACCTCTATGCGCGATCTTTGGATCCACGACGACGACCTCATCGTCGGCACGCACGGGCGTTCGTTCTGGATTTTGGATGACATCACCCCGCTGCGGGAGGTGGCCCCTTCGTTCTCCGCCGACGCCCATCTTTTTACTCCAGCTCCTGCGTACCGCGTGCAGCGCGATACCAACACCGACACGCCGCTTCCCCCTGACGAACCGGCTGCCGCCAATCCGCCCGATGGTGCAATCATCGACTACTATCTGTCGCACACGGCTTCTGCTCCCATCATTCTCGAAATCCTCGATGCTCGGGGCCAACTCGTTCGCAAATTCTCCAGCGCCGATCAGCCCGACGTCACTGAAGCCGACCTAAAAAAACAACTCATCCCTCTGTATTGGCTGCGTCCTTTCCGCGCTCTGCCCTCCGATGCCGGCATGCACCGCTGGGTTTGGGATCTGCACTATCCCGCGCCCGATGCTTCGCGCCACGACTATCCCATCTCGGCAATTCCCGGAGACACGCCCCGTTACCCTCTCGGTCCCACAGTTCTGCCCGGCTCCTATACCGCGCGGCTCACCGCAAACGGAAAAAGTTACACCGCGGCCTTTACGGTGAAGATGGACCCTCGCGTCCAGGTCTCGTCCGCCAGCCTCGAAAAGAAATTCCAGCTTGAAATGCGCCTGGCATCGTTATTGAGCCAGACCTCCAACGCCGTAATGCAAGCCGGATCGATTCGCGAGCCTTTGCAAAAACTGAGTCAGCAAGCCACTGGTACGGCCCGCGATTCCATTCAAGCTTTCCAGACCAAAGTCGCATCAGTTCTTGGGGCGCCGGCCGGCTTCGCTGCAACGCCCACCGACGAAATCACTCTTACGCGAGTGAACGGGCAAGTCAGCGTCTTATACGGCCAGGTGTGGCAGGCCGATGCCGAACCCACAGCAACGCAATCTGAAGCCATCGCGGCCACCGAACACGATTCTTTGGATGCGATGAAGCGTTGGGATTCTCTCAAGGCCTCTGACCTCCCCGCGCTCAACGGCGAACTCCGCGCCACGAACTTGCCAGAAGTACACATTGAATCGCACCCGCACCAGGAAGATTCTGGCATGGATGAAGAATAGGAAAACCACGCACCAACTACAGTTCCATAGTAGTTCGAGGGGCGAAAGTTTGTGTTTTGCCGTCCACATCGCAGTGAACATGCAAGATGTTGCAAACATTTCGTGTCTTCTTCATCGCGTGCAAAATTAATTGTCAAATCTCAGCGACAACGTGATCCGAATCGCCCAACACGCGGTATAATCCGGCGGCTTTGAGATTCGGGACCGAAACGCTTTCTCGGCATCTTCCCTCTACGGACTTGTACTCCCCAGGGGTAGTCTGCCTTCCGATCCTGTCAGACTCTGGCTTGACTCAAGAAGAAAATTCAAAATCGAGGAAACAGCATGAAGCTGCACTCAATCTTTGCAGGCTCCCTGGTGACTACTTTTGGTGGTGGGGTACCCCACTACCACTACTTTTAATGCTCTTGTCTGCGGTCATGGCCGTGGGCTAGAATTCCCAGCCACTCTATGCCCCACACGCCGCTGGAACCGAACCCGCCTCCATTAATACAAACCATTCTGCTGTCCGGGATGACGTCTCCACTTCGGCCGCATTCTGGACGAAAGTTAAGACCCTTCCGCCCGCCTCCGTCGGGTCAATGCTCCTGCTCACCGACGGCCGTGTCCTGGTTCATTCCGAGCCAGACTGTTCTGGTTGCACCGGGAACTACCAGAATTGGTCCATTCTGGCTCCCGACAATACCGGCAGCTATATCAACGGCACGTGGACGGAGGTAGCAAGTTTGCCCGGTACCTACGCCCCGCTGTTCTTCGGCTTCGCGGTGCTGCCGGATGGTAGAGTTGTGGTCCAAGGCGGCGAATACAATTGCCATCCCAGTTGCGCTGGGCTCTGGCAGTCTTTGGGCGCGTTATATGATCCTGTTGGGTTGACCCATACGACCACTTACACAGAGTTCAAGAAGGAAATGTGATTTAGATTATGATGCACGCTGGCATGGCATTGAGTGCAGAGCGTAATCAGGTTCTCATCGGAATCGGGCCGGAGTGGCTACGAAATACTTGGTGGTGGACCTCCAGGTTCGACATCGTGCCGCAGGATTGACACCTCCAGCCGTCACGACGCAGAACCTGCTGCCGAAGGGTTTCGTATGACGCCGGATACAGCCGTAACGGGAGTTTTGAGCGAATCGAACTCATGATGCCTTCTCGTTCAGGCCTTCAAGGAATGCCTGCCGCTGCTGATCGGGCAGAAACTTGAAGAATCTCGTCATCGAGAACAGCAGCATCTCCGGATCTCCGTGGTCCAGGTTGGCTCCGGCCAGGAAGTCGGCACAGATCATCTCCAAACAGTAGCCTCGGGATCGGTCGCTTCCGAGCATCAGAGCTGCCGTCTCGATTGCCCGTTCAATGACCGGGATCTGGCTCTGGTACAGTTTGAAGTAGATAATCTCCCAGGGTTCCGTTTCTTTTCCTGTCAGTTCCTTCTCGACCTCCTGCTTGAACTGCTCCTTGGGCATTTCCCGTGCCCGGTGCAACCAGGTTGCACAATCGAAGTGCTGCCGGTCCCTCCTGGCCAACTTGGCTAACTCAATCCCCTTCGTCCAGCCCACTTCCTTCAGCTGCTTTCTCGCCTGCGGCGGGAGGTGTTCGTGGATCGACATCAGGTAGTAGGCCTTCCGCCGCGATCCCGGGAACCGCCTCTCTAGGAACTCATCGAAGGACTTCAGCTCCTCCAGTCGCCAGTACTGTCCCGCCCGAACCTCGCATAGGTAGCGCCCCAGTTCCACGAACTTGGTGTCCCTCTCTGTCTCTTTCCGTTGCTCCCAGGCCAGAATTTCGTCAATCTTGCCGAGCACGAACAGGGCGCGGCGGCGATTGAACTTCGGGGGCATGGGCGGATTCTCAGTATGCAAGCTCGTCAAGCCAATCAAGATTCTCTGCTCCTGGACGCCGCACCAAGCGGGCGTCAGCCATCTCCTGCTTTCCAAGGCAAAGTCCCACATACGGGCAGCTGCTGCAGGGATTCTGGGGAAACCGAATGCCACTGTGCGGCAGAAAGTCTGCCGACTCGATTCGACGGATTGTGCCTTCCACCAAGTGGCCAAACTCCTGCCGTTGCTCCTCAGTGATAGTGGTTCGCAAGTACTGAACCTCGACCAAGCTCTTGCGGACGAAAACCACCTGAGCGACTTCAGCAATGCCGGTCATCCACGAGTAGCAGACAAGCTGCGGATCCAACGCCAGCAACCCTTCAGGCTCTTCCGGATATCGGCTTGAAGAGGTCTTCCACTCTATTAGGCAGCGTTTTCCGTCGAGTTTGCCAATGGCATCAATGTAGGCGACGAAGTCGTTGCTTCCAGCAAGCCGTCGAGTGAATTTGATCTGCAGATTCCGTTGAGGCTGGCGGACCTGGATACGATCATCCTGGCAGAACCGCGTCAAGAGCATGATTCCTTGCCGCAGCATGCGATCCCAGGAGTCTCGGTTGGAATAGTGCAGGCCTTGGTCTCTGGCAGGCGGACCACTCGGAGAACAGGACCGCTCCGGGATCTTCCCGACGAAAATAGGCGCCCAGGGCTTGTTCGAAGGCGCGGCCGAAGAGCATCGCTGCCCGGGTGTCTTTCTCCTTCCAGCCATCGAGGTAGCGATGCCGATAACGCCGCGGGCAGGTGAGGTATTGGCTGATCTGGGTGTAGCTGTATGTCATTTTCAGGCCACCTGCGGGTTGTCCAGATTTGAGGGTGAAAGTTCTTCCCAGCGGCCGGCGGGTGCAAAACCGTCGAGCCGGAGCAGGGAAGTGCCGTTGCAAACGATGTGGCTGATCTTGACCACGCCCTTCAGACCCACGAGCTGGGTCTCGTCGACCTCATCGCGTCCAAGTAACTCGGTGTCATAGCCGAAGTCGCGCAGGAACCAATTCAGCTTCCACAGGGCTTTCGGGCTGCAATAGAGGCGGCTGGAAATGACGTGTCCAGCAAACCGGCTGGGCTCAAGGATGGCAAGAACCAGCGTGTAGTAGGGTTTTTGTGCCTGCCGACGAAATTGGACTCGTTGCACCCGAACCAGGAAGACTCCGTCGGGGATCTGGTCTGCGGCACAGCGATCGGCGGCGTGCAGGCCGGTGATCTGGCGTTTCATGCGGCACCTTCTTTCTGGCCGACATAGCTGTTGAGCTGGCAGAGCAGGGCAGAGCGGTCCTTCTCGGCCCAGTCGGCCAGTTGCTTGACGAAGGTTTCCACCTGTTCGCGGGTAGCATCGCGAAGCGCCTTGACGCCGCAGAAATCGGTGGCGTAGGCCTTGACCAAGTTGGGATCGAGTTGATGCTGGCGAATCAATTGGCAGAGGCGATCGCGAACTTTCGCGCCCCCGTTGTTTCCGTTGCCGTTGGACGGTTGCGGCGGGAGCTTCTTCGACTCGTGGGAGGATTGTGGCGGCTCGGCGAACGACCCAATTTCCTCGACCGAGCAGATCCCGATTCCGTAGGCCTTGCGGAGGGCGCGGTTGACGGCTCTGGTTTCCGCCACCCGCATCTCGGCACCGTGGACGAGGAACGAGACATTGGAAGGGTCAGCGTCGCCGTAACCCACGAATCCGCGACAAGTCTTGGTTTTGTAGACGATTGCCTCGAAAGCCCAACGTTGTGTTTCCGAATTGCAAAAGTCAGCAATAGGTTTAGTGTGAATCCCGGCGCACCGACTTCGGCGAGCCAATCGAATGAGGCCCGTGTGTGTCACATACCACCCTCGCTGCAACCAGATCAGATCGCCGTCCGCAAGAGAAAACAGATACTCGTTGGTCAGCGTCTTCAACGATTGGCGAGCGTTTCGGTCCAATAGTTGAGGCCATCTGGAACGGGCTAGCCTTACATTTCTCCTCAGCAATTCCGGCATGCTTTCTCCTTGTCTCATACATTCACATACAATGTATGAGATCGGGAGAGTAGAAGTCAAGAATTTTATTCTCCCAAAGAGTGCTTTTCTTCATACAATCTCTTCACTATGAAGAAAAGTGCTCCTTTGGCGTTCCGTATCCCCGATGACCTGAAGAAAGGGCTTGAGCAAATTGCTCATCGCGAAGCACGTAGCGTCTCGCAGATTTGTCAGATTCTGCTGACGATTGGAACGGAGGCCTACAACAAGGAAGGATCGAAATACCTGCAAACGTACCTCGGCAACAGCAAGAAAGCATAAAGCAAAGACTAAGACTGACCTTGCAAAGCATGAACATCGCTCACTGAATCAGCAAATGGAGTTTCTGCTGGAGGAAGCTCTTTCCGAGGCAGGCAGGAAACCGCAGAACGACCAGCAAGAGGGCAAGGGCAGCCATGGAAAATCCTAAAAGCCTTTACCGACCGCCGAAGCCAATGGTAGCGGTTGATAGAGAATCGGACGTACACGGCTTAGAGCAACGGCGGATTTTGAGTTCCACACTGGGTTCTGAACCGTTATGAAAATTCTCTACTCTACTTGATTCTTCAGCGGCTTACCAGCACGCCGATTCCCACCGTCATGATCCGTTCTGCCGCGTTTTGAACATGGAACTACTACAGTTTTACTACAGTGGTCGGGCGACAGGAGAACTCGCAACCTTCGTCGCTGCTTCACACCTTGAATTGTCAAACGTGTAATCGCATGATTTCAACAGATGATTGAAGGGGCCAACGGAAAGCAGCTGAGGCACTGCAAACCGGAGCCCAAGCAAAGGGCGGTCGGCTGCCTATTTTCTTTGTTCGCGTTTCAGCTCATCAAACCAACCGAGCACGACGTTGATCTGATTCCCAGCGCCTTTGGCGTCGGCCTCGCGAGCTACCACAAACCGTCCATCCGCCGCCACGTCGTAACCGCTCCAGTACTTCGTGTCCTGGAACAACAGAACGGGTTTGCCGGGATTGAGCCCGCCTCCAGGCGCGAACTTCACCGACATGACTCGTCTCTTGGACCAGAGAACAGTTCGTTGCCGGAAAGTGCCCAGCGCGGATACTCGCCGCCTTCGGACGAGATCTGCGCGCGCAGATCGGAGTCGTTCATGGCTGGACAAAAATCTCGGGCTGGCCCGATTCGTCGGAAACGTACGCAAGCCATTTACCGTCCGGAGATAGAGCGAGCATCGCTCTGATCGAATGGCGACACCACCAGTGGCCGCGACTTTGTGGTCGCCCTGCCACGGCTGCGGCGTAGAAATCCCATCCTGTATCCTTGTGCTGTCGCGAAAAAATGACCTCGTTTCCGTCCGGAGTCCAGCCATAAAGTTCTTTCATCTTCGGGACCATCCGTCACTGCAATATCCTCACCCGGGATAACCCGGGTTCACATAGACCTGTTGGTGGCCGGACTTTGAGGAGTCATAGGCCAGCAACGTGCCGTCGGGTGACAACTGCGGCCGGTAATCGTCCCCTCCAAAGCTCGCCCGAGTGAAGGTATCCCGCTCCAAGTCATATACCCATAAATCAAATAGCTGCTCTGCAAGGTCAAGCGCGAACCGTTTGCCGTCAGGCGAGAGAGCGGGAGCAGGCATAGGGCTTCATCTCCGGCGGTAATGTTCGTGGCCTTCCCAGTGCGATCCATCCAGACCAGGTTGCGCGGGATGCGCCGCACGGTTCCCGGCTGGAACACCAGCGTGCCGTTGTTCGAAACCGTCAAGCGCGGCATCGCCGTTAGAGGCGCCCGTCTTGACTCCGTCGAACACCGGAAGCGGCGTACCTTTTACCTCCAATCGTTTCGCATCGAAGCCCACTAGGAAGAGCGTGCCATTGCGCGTATACGCCGATCGCCGTTGGACAGGTACCGCGCACCCGTACCGCCTTCGACCAGCACTTTGCTCTGCCGGAATCGAACGCAAGGGCCTCAATACGGGAGTCATTGAAGGACTCCCAGTCCAGACCGTGAAGATCAGTCCCTTTCCGTCGGGAAGGACACTGGGCCACAGATGGGCGCGATCGTCCGGCGTCGATCCCGTTTTCGTCAGCTGCCGGGACGGGCCTCCCGCTGGCGGAGACAGCATAAAGGCCGGAGGTAAGGCCTTGGACGAAGTAGATCGTGCCGTCTTCGGCCCAGGCGCCGCCGAGGACCGACTGGTCCGCCACGATCACTGCGCACTCCCGCCTCGCAGCAGAACTTTCTTCAGGTGGAAGTCGCTCGTTACGAATCACCAGCCATTCTCCATTGGGCGAAAAGAATGCCGTTCTCGCCTCCCTCCGTCCCCGGGGATGGGCGTGCGTCTCGAAAGAATCCAGCTTGCGCAGATAAAGTTGCGCCTTCGTGTTTTCGTCGGCGGCCGCGTACACCACCGTTGAGCCATCCGGAGAAATGGGCCACAGGCTCGGTCGAGTTGTATACCAGCGTTTTCCCGGGGGGAAGCGTCACCGCGACATGCAGCGGGCTGCCGCGTCCTGCAGCAACCCGGTGCGCCATCCCAAATAAGCCGCCAGCAGAGCAACAGGATCACGCCGGCGCCCAACCAGATGCCAGCGGTCGCGCTGCTTTCGTGCGGTACTTCGGGGGGGGGCCGCCGGCGCACTGGCCTGTGATCCTGAAGAGAGAATCCAGTTCAGCTGGGCTGGCGACGTCGCTGGCACTCTGCCAGCGTTCCTTCGGGATCTTTTGCCAGACATTTCCTGACCACATATTCCAAGGCGACCGGCGTAATGGGTTGGGATTGCGTTATGGGTGGAGGGTCGGTCGTCAGGATAGCGGCGATCAAACTCGCCCGGCTTTTTCCGGAGAACGCCGGTTTGCCCGTGGCCATCTCGTAGATCAGCTCGCCCAGGGCGAAGATATCGGTGCGCGCGTCCGTTTCTTTCCCTTCCAACTGCTCCGGCGCCATGTACTGGAGCGTCCCGACGATCTGACCCCGCGGTGAGCCTGGCCTGCCCGGGACATTTCGGTGAGGGCTGTTGCAACCGGAGCGAGGGCCGACTACTTAGCCAGTCCGAAATCCATCAGCTTCGCGCCGCCCTTGGTCAGCATAACGTTGGCGGGCTTCAGGTCGCGGTGCGTAATTCCCTGCGGTGGGCCTTGTCCAGCGCGTCGGCAACCTGGACGGCGTACGCACGCCTGCTCGGGCGGCAACGGCCGCCTTGGGGACCGATGCTCAAAGTCTCGCCTTCCAGGAACTCCAAAACCAGAAAATCGATGCTGTCTGGTGGCCAACATCGTGGAGGGTGCAAATATGGGGATGATTGAGCCTCGCAATTAGCTTTAGCTTCACGTTCCAAACGTGTTTCGCCGAAGCGTCGGGCGAAAGATCTGCGGAAGAATCTTAATCGCAACTTCGCGATCAAGCCGTGTGTCGCGGCGCGATACACTTCGCCCATGCCACCCGCGCCGAGCGGCGATTCAATTTCGTAGGGGCCGAGTTTGGTACCAGACGTTAGTGCCATCCGTGGGCGTAATTATAGCCTGCGCATCTGATAGGTGAGAACGCGCTGATTCTGATCGTCGGCAAATTGGAAGTTATTCGAGCCGCCCACTCGGTAGGTAATCGTCTCAATTGGCAAAACATCGCCATATCACTCAAAATCCCCCTCAATGAGCGAAATGGCCTGTTCTCATCAGTTACGTCCAAGGTGCCATCATTCGGGTAGAATCCATCGACTGACCGCGCGGGTTTACTTTCCATAAGGCGACTTCTCGTTACTTGGCTTGATCGTACGTTCGCGGCTGCCAGGTGACGGAGAATCGGATTTAGGGAATGTAGGAAAGATCGACAGAAGACTCATCTCGATTTCCACTTGGGATGGGGGATATTGATCAATATGTTCTCCCTCTGCAAACTCTCCTTCAGCCGCAGGCAGCACATCGTGGTCGCCGGCAATCCACACGTAAAGTGTCGGCAGCAGGAAGATACTCATCACCAATGCTCCGATCAGGCCGCCGACAATAACGATCGCAAAAGGACGCTGAGAATCCGATCCGATTGCGTGCGAAAGAGCCGCGGGCATCAATCCTAGAGTCGCAACCAGCATCGTCATCAATATAGGGCGTAGCCTCAATACGGCTCCCTCGACAGCAGCGTCTTCGATTGAGTAGCGCCGCACGCGCAATTGGTTGATGTATTCGAGCATGATGACGCCTGTTTGTACCGAGACGCCAAAGAGGGCCAGGAAGCCGACTCCCGAGGAAACGCTGAAGTTTGTCCCAGTCATCAAAAGGGCAATCACGCCGCCGATGGGTGCGATGGCGACATTGGCCATGATCAGCATGGACCATTTGAACGATTTGAACATCGTGAAAGAATGACGAAGATGATGAAGATGGTAATCGGCAACACGATGAGCAACCGCGCGTGGGCCCTCTTCTGGCTGGCGTATTCTCCTTCCCATTTGAGGTGATAACCGGCAGGCAGTTTCACCTGGCGAGTCACCTTGTTGATCGCCTCTTCGACAGCGCTCCCAAGATCGCGGCCGCGCACGCTGTATTTGATCGCTATATAGCGCTGATTGCCCTCTCGATAGATCTCCGAACCACCGTCAGCCACCTGAATTTTACAAAGCTGCGCGAGAGAAACACGTTCTCCTGTGGTAGATAACAGTCGAATTCTTTCGATTGCTTCCTTGGTGTCCCGATACTGGGGGAGATAGCGCAGGACGAGGTCATATCGCGCTTCGCCTTGAAGCACTTGCGTGAGCGCGTTGCCGCCGACCGCGGTTTGAATGCGTCTTGCACATCGGCGACGTTGATCTGGTAACGTGCAGCCGCGTCCCGATCTATCGTCACGTTTAAGTTGGGCTGACCCAAAAGGCGGAAAACTCCAAGATCTTCGATTCCCGGCACTTGACGCATAATGGCGACGATCTCATCCGCCTCAGCCTCCAGGGTCTTCAAATCATCGCCATAGATCTTAGTGGCGAGTTCGCCTTTGACTCCGCTGACGGCCTCTTCCATGTTGTCTTCAATGGGCTGACTGAATCCCCAGACGACACCGGGGATCTTGTCGAGTTCACGCTGCATGGCCGCGATAAGGCGATCTTTGTCTTCGTGAAAAATCGGCCGCCACTCTTCCTTTGGCCTCAGGTCGACAAAATATTCGGTATTGAAGAAGCCCGTGGTATCCGTGCCGTCATCGGGACGACCGACTTGACTCGTACATTGCGGAACCTCGGGGAAGGACACAGACGATGCGTGCTTGGTTGGCTACCCGGATTCCCTCGTCCGGGCCTGTGCTGGGCGCGAGGAACCGCGCACCCACAGCGCGCCTTCATCGAGATGCGGTAGAAATTCGGAACCAATGATGCCGCTGAACGCAACAACATTCCCCAGAAGGATCGCGAACCCAGCTACGCTAACCGTAATCATGCGGTGGCGGATCGCCCAGCGAACGATGCTTCGGTAGTGCTCAGTCAGAAACGACATGACTGGGTCATGCCATTCCCTTGCACCCTTGGCGAAGGCGAAGCTGGCGAGGACAGGAGCGATCAGGATCGAAAAGATCAACGCTCCTAGCAGGGCGAAAGCCACGGTCCATGCCATGGGCTGAAATAGGCGGCCCTCGACGCGTTGCAGGGTAAAGATAGGGAGGTAGGCAGTAATGATGATGCCGATAGCATAGAAGACGGGTCGCTGCACTTCGTGTGCGGCATCGCCGATGCGCTCAATCGGAGTCTCGGTATCGTGGACAAAGCCCATATGGCGGACGATGTTTTCGATCATTACCACTGCGCCATCAACGACCATCCCAAAATCCAGAGCTCCAAGAGAAAGCAGATTGCAGGAACCTGCTTCAGATCCAGACAGATCGAGGCAAACAGCAACGAGAATGGAATCGTCGCCGCAACGATAAGGGCGCCACGGACGTTGCCGAGGAAGAGGAACAGAATGACCGAGACCAAGATCATTCCTTCGCTCAGGTTGTGCAGCACAGTGTGGCTGGTGAAGTGAACCAGATCGCTGCGGTCGATGAAGGGGACGATTTTCACTCCTGGGGGGAGGATATGGTCGTTCATCTCCTGGATTTTTTCGTGCAGCGCTCTCAGGGCCGGATCGGCCGCAGCGCCTTTGCGCAAAAGAACGATGCCCGAGACAACATCATCGTTGTCGACGATCTTGCCGTTTTCGCGGTGAATTGCCCGGGCGAACTGGCCGAGCCGGGTCTTGGGTCCCTGCGAAACCACCGCTATATCCTTCACGCGAAGAGGCGTGCCGCCCTTGGCGAAGATAGCGGTCTGTTCGATGTCGTGAACGCGGCCGACGAGGCCGACCTCGCGGACATTGATTTGCTGTAAGCCTTCCTGGATAAAGCCCCCACCCGCGTTGGCGTTGTTGTTTGTGAGTTGCTGCTCGATTTGGGCGAGACTCAGGCCGTAGCCGACGAGTCTGTTGGGATCAACGCGAACCTGGTATTCGCGTGTAGGACCGCCAAAGCTTGCGATGTCGACGATATCGGGGACCGACTTGAGATTTTCTCTACGACCCAGTCCTCAATGGACTTCAACTCCATTGGGTCGTATTTTGGGTTTGTGCTGTGCAGGGTGAAGAAATAAATCTGGCCGACCGGGCTCCAGTCGGTGCCCATCTGCGGCGAGACACCTGATGGAAGAGTTACCTGGTTCAGGCGTTCGAGCACGCGCTCGCGGTTCCAAGCGTTGTCGGTGCCATCCTCGAAGACGAGCTTTAGGTCAGAGAGACCGAACAGTGAAAATGACCTGAGATGCACAACTCCGGGTATGCCGTTCATGGCGGTTTCCAGCGGGATCGTGACCTGGCTCGATTTGCTCCGCCGAAATTCCAGGCCACTGTGTAATGATCTCGACGTAGTTATCCGCGACGTCGGGGTACGCCTCGATCGGCAGATTGTGGAACGAAACGAGCCCCCCACGAACAACACAAATGCCAGTCCGAGGATCGAGCAGGCGGTTGGCGAGGGCGAAATCGACGACGCGCCGAATCACCACTCGCTCCCAAGCGTTGACAGCACATCGTCACTACTTGTAGTCACGGCAGACACACCTCCCCGGAGTTCTTCGCCACAAGTCATGCTTCTTCGTGTACCGCAAGTGCCTGTATTGTGGGAGGCAATCAAACAGGCCCGAGCGGAAGTATTTCGACTTCCGGAAGACCCGATTAGACAATCGTTCAATTGAGCGGATGGAAAGGCTGAGGAAGCGGGCCGGTTGACAATCAATTGATAGCACTAGGGCCAATCTTCCGGCCAAATCGTTTGATTGGATTCATCGAATGGGCTGACCGTGGGATAATTCAGCTTTTACACCAAAGTCATGCCTCACTTAGACTGGACCTGGGACCAACGGAACCGAATGCCCGTGCTGCTGATCAGTAGTGTCATCGTCCTTACAATCGCGGTGGTGGATTGGTGGACGAAGCCCTATTTCTCTCTAGGCTTCCTCTACCTATTTCCCATTATGCTCGCTGCGGGCTTTCTACCGCGCTGGGCGATCGTTCTATTGGGTTTCGCATGTGCGTTGCTAAGCGAGCGTTTCAGCAATCTAGATCCATCTGACGCCACATTCGTTTGGGATTTGAAGCGCTGGCGCTGTGTGGCTGTGGGCTCTTGACCTCGGAGGTGCTGCGCAACAAGCGCCTGAGCTTTGAAACCAATGAACGGATACGCGTCTTAGTTGAAACAGCCCGGCAGCCATTGTTACGATCGACGAGCGAGGTTTCGTCGAATTGGCCAACCGCGGCTAGCGAACTCATGGCACCGCACGATGGTCAACTGATGGGCCAACCTATCGCTGCATTCCTGCCCGACTGCATCACGCGTTACGGCCGGAGGAGGGGCCCCAGTTCCGAACGTCGATGCAGTGCCGCGGACATCGGGGCAACGGAGAGTCGTTTCTCGCCGAAGTATGGTTTTCCAGCTACAAGGAAGGCACGACGCCCAAGCTGGCTGCGATTATTGCTGACGTCAGCGAGGAGCAGAGCGTCGCTGCCGCGTTGTCATTTGACCAGAAGGAAAGGCCCTCACTCAATACTCGTGAGTTGGACGTGTTCCGGCTCGTCGTTCAAGGCCTGGCAAACAAAGAGATAGCGTCGCGAATGGGTATTTCAGAAAGTGGAGTTAAGAACACTCTCCAGCAACTGTTCGGTAAGACCGAAGTGCGGACTCGGAGCCAACTGGTTCGGTAGCTTTGGAACGCTACCGAGACCTGCTTAGGCTCTGTACCCCAGCGGTCTGGGATCCAAGCCGCGAAAACAGTGCAAGTCGACGTAAGTGATTCTGAACATGACACTCCGTAGTGGATCCGTTCAGGGCGTCCCGCAACCCAGGGAGTTTTCGGAGCTGCCAGGTCAGGCAATCGTCTTAACTGTTGAAATATCGCCATTAGCACTCAAATTGATCGTTTGACCGGGAAGCGCTTGCCAGTCAACCGGGCCATTCCAAAGCGAAAGTTAGGGACGATTCAGCCGCACCGGTCTCACTTGCCCGGCGCTTGAACCCGATGCCTAGGATCGGGATCGGCGGAAGGGTTGGGATTGATCGAAAGGGTTGGGCCTGGGGAACGGATTTCGACTTAGCCATTCGACCACCTACCTGGCCGGCGGATGGGAGCAGGCTGGTAGGAGCCTGCCCCGTAGTCCGCTGGGTAATTCTGTCAGCCTGGCCAGGCCAATAATTTCATCATGCGCGTGAAGCGCTTGGCCGTCAAGCGGACCGCCCGGACGGCCAGAACGAGCGGAATGGAAGCGCGCCCGGACTGGCGCTCAGGCGCACGGGAGAAAATGCTGGCCAACTCCCCAACCCCCTAGATTGAGGTTTGGCCGCAGCCCCGTGTGGGCGCACAATCGCAGAGGAGTCTGAGGTAGTTCAGGTGCTACAATTGCCTCCTGCCCGCTGGAGGAGTCCGATGAACAGGTCGGCTCGCAATTTGCTCTTATTGCTCTTCTTTCTGATTCCTTCCCTTTTGCTCTCCGCCTCTGACGACCAACAAAAGGCGCATTAGATCCTCAACAAAGTAAATGCAATGGCGACAGATGCGGCCGGAAAGCGCGCTGTCAGTCTGGCGATGTCCCAGCATCTGTCCGTCTCTCGGGCGGAGCTTGCCCAGCGCCGTCAAGTAATGAAGATGAACTACGGAGATCTTTTTGTCGCTTATGAATTGGTGAAGAGTGGCGCAAAGATGGACAATCTTGCCGCAAAGATAAAAATGGGCAAGACCGTGTGGCAAGCCGCAGACGAGGAGCATGTGGACTGGAGACAGATCGCCAATGAAGCCAAAAAGCTGAGCGGCAGAGTGGATAGCAATCTCATCAGATACTTCGTTAACCAAAAGGCTGTTGCCGAGCGAGACCGAGCCGAGGCCTATGATCCGTCCCTCGACAGGGTGAAAGCTGACGGCGATGTGAGCCCGCAGGAAATAGAGGACGCTCAAACCCGTTACCTCTTCCTGCGCGATCATGTGGGCGCCGTCTCCGATTCTTCGCTCGACACCTCCACCGAGAACGCCGCCCGAACTGTCCGGACCGACCCGGTACGAACCGCAGGCGCTATCGGCGCCAATTCCTCTCAGAATTAATTGAGATGGATGCTCTTCCATCGATTTAGGCCCTCATTTCGGATTCATCGGGCAATTTAGAAGGGCCGGAGTCGCCCGCAGGATATGTTGCAGAGTGTAAATTCCATTCGACCAACCTAGGCGACTTGTCTGCCGGCTCATGATTTTCAAGGATTTTGGGCAATCGCTGTTGAAACATCGCCATAACACTCATTTAACGGACTGTTCTGCCCCCCAACAACTCCGCGCCATTGCCGGAATCATCGGGCCACCCTAGAAACAACTGCAACTCCCCATTAAGGAACCATCCTCAAGTGAACCTGTAAACTGAGGTAGCTCTACATTTCATGCGTCCAGAAGACAATTTATCTCGCTCCCATTATTTCCTGCTCCTGTTCGCATGGTTCCTATTCTCATCGTGCAATTCTCAGGCGCAACAGCCGGATAACGGTGCTTCTCCGTCGTCCAACGCTCCTAAGTTCGGATAAGTTGACAGGTGTGGT
Source organism: uncultured Acidobacteriaceae bacterium (assembly GCA_963807655.1). Taxonomy (GTDB): domain Bacteria; phylum Acidobacteriota; class Terriglobia; order Terriglobales; family Acidobacteriaceae; genus Sulfotelmatobacter. Next base: position 91,080 of record CAWEDF010000040.1, read on the forward strand.
CTATATTCCGAATTCTCCTAGTCAGACGACCAGTACGGTGACCGTATATATGCCGAGCTTTTCAACCGGGGGTATCAATGCACAGTGGTTTGATCCCACGACCAACGCTTATTCAATGATTGTGGGGTCACCATTTACCAATTCAGGCACTCAGAACTTTACTACTCCGGCAACGGCTCACAGCGATGGCACGCATGATTGGGTTTTGTTATTACAGACGGGACAATGAGACGATGCCATTTTTGCTGCACGTTATTGCAGAGCTGTTTTTAAGCAACTAGGGAGCTCCATTGGCTTGACCCAGATTGGTTGAAGAGCCTTCCCAGGCAAGCCCGAGCGGGGACGCTGAATGGAGCTTGATACATGCACAAGCCCTGACGCCTTGGTGATGAACGTCTTCTGCTATCCGGATCGCTCGGTCCAGACCATCTCGTACTATTAAGCAAGTCAATGAAAGCCATGGGGTTGGGGTCTCAAAACGGATAGTTGTCGCAAAATCGCCATAGCACTCAAAATAGCCGGGAACAGGGAATTCTGAGTGTAACGGCCTGGTCGATAAGAGGGAATGTCAAGGACATTTTTCTCCCTCGACCGGAAGGAGAGAATGATTTGGAGACTTCCAGCCCCTGTTCATTATGCGAGCGGTTGGGTTTTGGTTTTCTCCCTCTGCTCCGGCCGCAGGTCTTGCGTGGTCCCATCTCAGCTGCATCTTTAATTAGGTAGCGACAACGTCGATCGGTCTCGAAGCTGGCAAGCCGGGTGGTTGCCTGGTGGGCAACACATGGATCTATCTGAGGCTCGTGGCCTAGTGCTTTTTCGGGTTGTCCGAGAGGGTATAGGGATTACACGGAGGCTGAGTGCGCAGTGGGCACTTCCTGCCTACAGGCCATTAGGATACTCACTCTCGAACCCGAGCGTCTCAAGAACCGATCGACCACCACCCGAAAGAATCACCGGAGATGGAAAGAGGTTCTCACCCGAGACGCTCAAGCGGCTTGCGACTTAGTTTCTCGACGTCGAAGTTTTCTCCCCCCTTCGATACCGTCAAGGTAATGGCAGCTATCTTGCGTGCCAGCGTCAGGCGCACCATGGTCGGCTTGATGCCTTTGGCCAGCGAGCGCTGGTAGAACTCCTGAAACGGTCCGGGCTGTATGCTGGCCCGCATGGCGGCGGCTTTAAACAGGCCTTTCAGGTCATGGTTGTAATCCTTGTTCAAGCCCCGAATCCATACCGGCTTCTTGCGCTGCACCTGGCCTTTTACAAAGTGATATTCCCCACTGTCGCGATTCTTGAACCCCAGCCCGCTATAGGTCCACAACTGGCGCTTGCTGCGGAAACGATGCGGGGTTTGGATCAGCGCCACCGCCAATGCAGAGCGAATCGGTCCCAGGGACGGAATCTGCCTTAGCTTGGCCGTGATGGTATGTTGGCGACTCTCCGCCAGCAGTTCCCGTCGCGCTTGTTGGCGCAAGTGCTGCAGCATGTCCAATTGCTGATAGAGTTGCTCGGCTCGCCGGCGGGTGCCGGCCTCGGGGATTTTCTCCAGCCACTGACTGCGATGGCGGGTGTAGTAGACGTCCCGGCCCGCGCAGGGAATCGCCCAGCTGCGATACAGCGCTTTCAGCCGATTCATGACTCGGGAAAGATCTTTGACCACGGTCAGATAACTTCGGGCTAGTTCCCGCAGCATGCGTACGCCGGTCTCGCCGTGGTAGACCGACTTGAGGTCATTGAGGCGTAACCGATCGGCGAGTTGGCGAGCATCGATCTTGTCGCTTTTGTTGCCCTGTTTGAGGAGCGCGTTCTTGCGCGGATTGCACACCACCAACTTGGCCACATGCGGCTTGAGCAAATCGTAAAGCCATGCTGCCCAAGTTCCTTCTTCGAAGGTCAGTAATAGAGTTCCACGCAGGCCCGCCAAGAACTCAAGAATGGTTGACGCTTTGGTTTCCAGTATGGATTCCATGACTACCTTGCCCTGGGAATCCAGTACCGCGACCGAGATCGTTGCTTGATGAACGTCCAGCCCAATATACTTTTCGCCGCTCATCGAGGGTGCTCCTTTCGTAGGTGATCATGCGAACGATGACAACCTACTCCATAAGGGGCGCCCTCTTATAATGCGATTGCAACAGTTTGCCTGGCACCGTCTTAACAATACAATTGTTCCAAGGAGTGTGCGATGCCTGCATTTCGCTCAACTATCCTGGCTTTTACCGCGCTGATTCTCACTGGCAGCTCTTCGGCGCAGTCCGACTTCATTGATCTCGGCAAGTCTCATGTCATCATCATCAAGGTCCCCGCCGGTTCCTTCGCAATGGGTTCCGATCAAGTCATCCATGCTGACGATGGCTGGAAGCCCTGCCCAGCCTGCGCTCCCCGCAATGAGGTGGAGCGCCCGCTGCATCAAGTCACCATCAGCAACGATTTCTGGTTGGGTCAGTTCGATGTCACACAGAAGCAATGGCAGGAGGTGATGGGCAACAACCCATCCCTCAACCGAACAGCCGGTCCCGATGCTCCAGTTGAGCAGGTCAGTTGGAAGGATGTCCAGTCCTTCTTGGCAAAAGCAGACGCCATGCAAACCCGTTGGACGCTCCGCCTACCGACAGAAGCTGAGTGGGAATACGCGGCCAGGGCTGGCAGCACTGGCGAGACCTATGGGCCCCTAGATGCCATCGCCTGGTATAAGGGCAACGCCGGCGGCACGACCCATCCCGTTGGACAAAAGAAGCCGAATGACTTCGGTCTTTATGACATGCTGGGAAACGTCTGGCAGTGGTGCCAGGGCTGGTTTGGTCCGTATCCCACCGATCCTGTGACCGACCCGCAGGGAGCACCGACGGGCGACATGCATCCCACCCGCGGTGGTTGCTATTACTGCGACGCTGTCCATGAGCGTGCCGCCAGGAGAAACCGCGACCTTGAGGATCATTCCGCCCGAAGCATCGGCTTTCGGATTGTAGCGGTCCCGCGAAAAGCACCCGCCCCGAAATAGCGCCTCTGACATACGGCGGGAGAAGAGGAGACGTTCCTAACTATCAATCATGGCCTCGTTAGCCATCATCCGTCGGGGCTCCGATGGTTGGCGATAAATCGCCTTTACACTCATCGACCACATCGGCCAATTCTCAATGAGTTCTATAAAAAGGGATGTCAAGAAAAAAAGCTCCGCCTCGACCGGAGTGGAGACTGTTTCTCGAGATCCAGCCCACTGTAGTTTCACTTCCCTGGAGAAGGTTGGCTTGTTGTTCATTCTCGTGAGTTTCTCTACTGATGGTGACCATGCCATCGAGTTTTGAGAGAGCGGCAAGCAAGATGGTGCTCACAGGCAACCATGGTTCTATCCGAGGCTCGTGGCCTATGGCTATTTCTGGTTATCCGAGAGGGCATAACGTGTAATGGGTGACTCGGTGCCAAAGCACACGGGGCCGATCTCATTGACTGATACTCCTCTCGAACCGAGCATCTCCAGAACCCGACTGCCCACCACCGGAGAGAATCCCCGAGATGGAAAGCCTTCTTCACCGGAGATGCTCAAGCTTGCCGATGCAACTGTTTGGGGTCGAAACTCACTCCTTTCTTCCACATGGTTAAAGTGATGGCGGCAATCTTCCGTGCCAGGGTAAGACGGGCCATCGTCGGCCGTATCCCTTTGGCAACCAGAGCGACATAGAAGTCCTGCAGAGGACCAGGACAGGTGCTGGCAGAGATGGCAGCACTTTTGAAAAGATTTTTCAGATCCTTATTGTGGTTGTCATTCAGACCACGCACGGTGATGCGCTCACGGTTGCGTTGCAGTTTGCCTCGCACGCAGCGGTACTCGCCGCTATCGTGAGTCTCGACTGCGAAACCACTGTAAGCCCAGAGTTGGCGCTTGCTACGGAAACGGTGCGGCGTCTGCAGCAAGGCCACCAGCAAGGCCGAGCGAATCGGACCGATGGAAGGAATCTGGCGAAGTAATTTCACGGCAGAATGCTTGTGGCTTTCCAGCAGTAGTTCGCGTCGCGCTTGCAGACGCACAGGTTGTAAAGATCCAGTTGCTGATATAGCTGTTCGGCTCGAATCCGAACTCCTGGTTCCGCGATCTTGGCCAACCACTCGGCGCGATGACGGGGAGCGTAGACGTTGTGCCAGCGCAGGGAATCGCCCAGCTTCGGTACAGCGCTTTGATCCGATTCATGGCGCGGGTGACATCTTTGGTGATGGTCAGATAGCTACGCCCCAACTCCTTAAGGGTGCGTATTCCATGCTCTCCGTGGTAGACCGGCTTGAGTTGGTTGGTGCGTAACATCTCTGCCAACTTTCGCGCATCGATCCGGTCACTCTTGTTCCCATCTTTCAACAGGGCGGCCTTTCGCGGATCGCAGACCACCAGCCGGTTCACGTGGGGCTTCAGAAGATCGTGCAGCCAGGCAGCCGAGGTCCCTTCCTCGAAAGTCAGGGACAAGTTCCATGCAGTCCTTGGATGAACTCCACAATCGTGGCCGCCTTGGTCTCCAGCAGGCATTCCATGATCAGCTTGCCATGAGCATCCATCACGGCAACCGAGATGGTGGCCTGATGAACGTCCATACCGATATACTTTTCTTGACTCATAAAGGCGCTCCTTTTCGCTAGGTTGGCGATGCGAACAATCACAACCTATCGCAAAAGTGGGCGCCTTTTTATATTGCGTGTAATCGCCTGTGGCTGTTGAAAAAGTCCAGTTTCTTGAAAAAAAGCGGAAATTTGGGGATAGAAAATGTCCAGGAAAACCGAGAAAGTCGTTTGTAGGGCATCCTAGCGTGATTTTATTTTTGTGAATTTCGCGGTTGGGAGTTTTTCAACAGCCACGCCTGTTATCAACAGTTGACTTCCGGATTGCCTCCCACGCAGCGGCGATTTCGATTGGACGAATCGGGCCGCGCGGACGCGGGGGACCGTTCTTGTTAGTCTTGGATGGGCTCCATCGGACCCTGAAGCTATGGATGAGATTATGGGTCCAGCTTGGATGGGCGTTCGTCGGGGGAATGGGCTTAAGTCAATACGTTTGGCTTTCGTACCCGAGCCGTCCGCTATCATTCGTGCGCAAGATATTGAACTGAACCGACTGCGGATGCAAGTGACCGTGGAGGGCCGGCGAATTGACGTGACCCCCACCGAATTTGAACTGCTGGCCACACTAGCGCGCCAACCCGGGCGCGTATTCACGCGCGCACAGTTGCTGGACGCGATCCGCGGACTGGAGGCGGAATCGTTCGACCGTGCTGTTGATGTACATGTGAAGAACCTGCGCCGTAAGTTAGAACCTGATCCGCGAAATCCGCGATACGTGCTCACCGTGTATGGGATCGGATTCAGTTTACCGAATGACAGACCAAGCACAATGCGAGTGGAGAAACGAGGTGTCTTGGCCTAAAAGGCAACACTGGCGCCGGAACGGCCGTGCTGGCCGGGCCCGCTTCTTCCGGCGTCTTACCGCGCTTGCCTTCATATTATTGTTTTTTGGAATTTGGGCTTCGCCTCCCTGGTCCGATCGCCTTCAGCAGACTCTTCGGGCTCGCATCGATCGCGGCCGCAATATAGATTCCGATTGCCATCTTCTGGTTGAGTTGTCGCTGCGTTTGTGCTCCTGCGAACAATACGGCGAGTAGGATTGCCGTTCCGAGAGTGATGGAGCAGCAGAGCGGTCGCGGATTGTGACTACACCTACAGTCGCGCAGAGTGGCCCACCACCGGTCAGGGGACTTAGTTCACGCCTTCAATTCCATAACGGAACGCATCGGAGTTCACGAGCAGCGAAGGCGTAATCTGATGGCCGACTGCCACGAACTGCGGACTCCGCTCACCATCATTCAAGGGAAGTCGAGAACTGCTTGACGGCGTGTACGACGAAGACGACTCGTTCACCGAAATACTCGATGAAACGAAGATGCTGTCGCGTTTGATGAAGATCTTCACACGTTAGCCTTGTCCGAGACCGGAACGCTGCAATTGCAAAAGGAAGCAACCGACGTCGCAGAACTCTCACGCGAAGTAGTTCGGGCGTCCACCGCAGATGCATCTTCGCGACACGTTGGCTTCTGTGGGGTCAGCGGGGTTCACACATCGTGATCAACGCCATGCGTATCCGACAAGTATGGAATAATCTGGTGTCGAACGCGCTGCGACACACCCAGCCGAAAGGTCGGCAAGATCAGTGTGACGCACAATGATACCCAGATGTTGGTTCAGGTGAACGATACTGACAGAGAATGACCCAGGAGGAACTCGACCACGCATTCGACCGCTTCCACAAAGGACCGGATTCGCAAGGCTGGGACTGGTACCCAACGTCCGCGATCTCGTGCTTGCACATGGCGGCGAAATGCGGCGACCAGCCGGCTAGGATCAGGTACCACAATCAGCTTCACACTTCTGTATTGAGGCAGGTTAGTTCCTTTGAGGCTAAAAAGCCATAATGATTAGGCTCGGGGCAGCTCGTCGGCAATGGAAATATCCCGATTGTTGGGTGTGACATATTTCATTTTTTCCGCGTGGAATGGCCTCTTTCCGCAACTCCATCACTCTGTCACCGCTGCCGCTTGGAAGTGTCGTCAGGAACTCAAAGTACCACAGCACCTTCGTGCTCCAGAATGTGACTGGCGTAACTACTCCTCGCGATTTTCACGTCCTATAGTGGAAGGCGCGCCGCTAATAGAAGGGGCACCACCCCGCGGTTCGTGTCCCAACTTCAGAGCTGGGAACGAACCAGACAGGTACCGCCACGGGTAGGACAAGCACCTTACGCCGCGACTAGTTGGACCAGCACCACTCACGCTGGACATGCACAACCCCAGCGCCGCGACCAAACAAAAAATTAGTGTTCGAGCGGCGAAGAGGGTTTTCCATGCTCGAGCCGTTTGGAAGGACGATGGGCAAACGGCCGGGCCCGAAGAATTTAACAAACTAGGAGGGAGCATGGTGCGGTCAGCGCCGCGCCGGGAAGCAGAGAGATAGAGACGGAGATAGAGCAGAGGGTCAGTAAACGACAATCGAAGAGCCTCCCCGGAGAAAGTGATTTGGGCAGACATGCGTGTGCCCTCAACACACTAGAAGTGAGTCAAGCCGCTTCTGATGTGCACGATTGTGGTGGCGAAATCCGAAGTGCCCGGAAACAGCGGCGATTATCCGATGGTGAATGCGAAGATGATCTCCAGCGTAGACGATAGGCGTGGAGGCCGAGGATACGACGATGAGGCAAATCATGCAAACCTCATCGAAAAGCGACTGTCCCGACTGGAACGCGAGCTGGAACGACGTGAATCAGCATGCTGGCCTCGCCGTCTGACTGAGTCCGATGAGGACGCACTCGCCATTGACTGCTCCATCTTCTACCTCGATGGGAGGGATCGCGAGACTGAACGATCTCTCGTCGACCGCGGCCACAAGCGAGGACAAGAACTACGCGACGCGCTCCATGGGCCAATTACCGGCGAATGACGATGAGCGCATCGAACGATATACGAGGGCGAGCGGGAAGTTCGAAACTCGAGTTTCGTCGCGAGCCCAGAGTCGGTGACATCTTGCGGTCTGCCCACGTGGAGCGGATGCACTGTTCAGAGAACTATCGTGTCTCTTTGGACGCACTATCGCGGCTGGCCAGCGTCAACTACCCCAGCTTACATACTTTTGAAATACGAGGTCGGACGGCTGTTTAGACGTTTGACACCAGCACGCGGGGCGAGGAGCCAAAATGGAAGAAGACGTCAGAATCCGGCCGGAGGAACGTTGGCTCGCGATACGGCGAGTGCGCGAAAACACGGACTTTGAACCGGGCGAAACCATTTCGGGGCTGTATTCATAGAGTACTCGGCCACAAACACCAGTGCAGGCCAGCGACCAACAAGAGATGCAGCAGCCCGAGGCAGAACGTTTGGAGAACCCACGGCATTCATGTATGCGGCAAGAATGAGCGAGGTCTTGGTGGAGTGCTTGAGGTTAAGCCTGACAACCATGATCACGAAAGGCTACTGACAGATCCAGTAATCGAGGATTTGCGAGGACAGGGCGCAACCAATGAAGGACCTAGTGGGAATGAACACAAACACCTAAAACGGAAAGGCACAGTCAATGTCGAACGGATTTGAAAGGCGATTGTATCGGCTGGAACGGCTCGTGTGATTGCTCTTGAAACAACAGGTTGCAATTGCAGGGTAGAGAGTTGCTTCCACAATGCGAAGTGCCTCGATACAGTTCTCAAAGGGCTGTCTCTAGTCCAGTTCATGGTTTTCGAGGACTCGGTCTTTCTGGACTCCCCAGCAATGCCCTCTTGAACCAGAGAGCGATCAGTTTTCTTCGTGTGCACCCCACCCTTGGAGGTATTCGTCACAAGTGAAGGTCCCCACACCTGGGAGGAACACATGGCCGCTAGAGCGGTTGGAATACGCTACCCTTGGTCCATCATTTGGTGACAAGAGGAGAATCAGCTTACGACTGCTACGGTCGCAAAGTACTTCAAAAGCTTGCCAGCGATGGATCGAGCAGAACCAATGAAGGCGTTACCGGCAAAAAGAAGAACTTGTGAATCTGCAATGGGAAACGAGGAGGAACATGGCAACCAAGAGCCGCGGGCATCGGTGTAAGGCGAAGACAAAATCGGGCAAGCCCTGTCAAGCGGCGGCCATGGCGGGCGGCCTGTGTTTCTTTCATGCCAATCCCAACAAGGCCGCCGAGCTGGGTCGAATCGGGGGCAGGAGCAAGCGTCGTTCCACCGCCGGAGGTGTTGATCAATTGCCCAAGTTGGAAACCGCGATGGCAGTGCGACAGGTGGTCTCTCGTTGGTTGCCGATGTCTATGCTGGCAAACTCCAGCCCCGAGTAGCGGCGGGAACGGCGCCCCTGCTGAACCTGCAGTCGCAAGCGATCAAGGCAACCGATGTGGAGCACAGGCTGGCGGCATTGGAGAAGGAGTCGCATGAGAGGGATAAGGGCGAGACGAAGTGAGGTCGTACGTTGCCGAGAACGCCGAACCAGCCAAGCCGTTAAGCTGTATGGTTTGCGAGATGGCTTGATTCTCAAATAAATGATGGCTTTTGATGGCTGAAAGCCGTATCAACTGCCGAAGCCATGCTAGCGGTTGATTTCGAAATAGCGGTAGTCAGGTAGCAGGCCTTCCGCCGTGTCCCAGGAATCTGCTCCAGCCGCCAGTATTGTCCACCACGGACTTCGCACAAGTAGCGACCCAGTTCCACGAACTTGGTGTCCCTCTCAGTTTCCACGCCCTACAAGGCTTCTACGGCGCGCTGCAGGTCCTCGGCGATTTGACCGGGATCGCTGCCGGTCGCAAAGTTCATGGGACGGCCGATTCGGACACGAATCTCTCCCGGCCTGGCAAATTTTCTGCCGCTTGCTTCAGTTCAAACAATCCCTCAATCCGGACAGGCAGCACCGGATGCCCAGATTATTCGTCAGCAGCCCGATCCCCGCTCGAAACCGATTCATCTTGCCATCCACAGTATGCCGCCCTTCTGGAAATACCAGCACACTGTATCCACGATCCACAGCCTCACCCGCATAAGCGAAACTTTGCCGGAAGCCGGCCTCCCGTGGCAGCGGAAATAGATTCAACAGCGAAACGCCCAGCAGCCATCGCGTCCGATCATAGATCGTTCGGAAAAAGATTCTTCCGAAAAGCCCTCTACCCGGCGCCGGCGTATGCAAGGCTTCCAGATCCTCGCCTCAGTCGCAGTAGCTATACGGTCTCCCAGTCGCGCCGGCAAAGCCGCCTGCACGAACCCTACATCCACATCAGAAACATGATTGCAGACCACCAGCAGCGGCCCTTTCCAGCCGCGCAAATTCTCCCGCCCTTCAATCCGCGGCCAGCCCAGCAGCATCATGGCCGGCCTCATCAACAGATAATGCGCCAGCCATCGTAACCACGTCACCGGCCAGCGCAATACCCACCGCGGATAGTGATATTCCACGCGCGGCCGCACCCCGCCGCTCAACATCCGCTCCACGTCGCCCACCGTTCGTGCCGCGCTCAAACCAGTCTCGCTAAGATCGACTTGATATCGATCCTCAAGCGCGCTGATCAGTTCCACCCGGTCCAGCGAACTGAGCCCAAGATCGGAAGAAAGATCGAAATCAAGCGTCGCTTCGGCATTCACCCCACTAACGCTTCGCCCTGTGATGCGGCCAATCAACTCCATCACCGTGACTGTCGCTCGCAACATCTTTCTTTCCGGCTTGCAGAATTTCCCTGCCGCGAATTCAGCGATCAGATTCCGCCGCGGCTTCTGCGTGCTCGTGCGCGGAAAGTCTTTTTGCGGCCACTGTACCCACATCCGCATGCGCTGGAATTCCGCCAGCGACTGGTTCGCCCGTTCCACAACTGCCTTCACGCTTTTGTCGTCGCGCACATCGTCGCGTAAAACCACCACCGCACAGGGCTCTGCATTCCCTCCCCGCTCAATCCCAACTACCACACAATCTTTCACTTCCGGCTGCCGCCGCAGCGCCGCCTCCAAGTCTTCTGGATAAATATTCAGCCCGCCCGGCGTCACGATCACTTCTTTCTTGCGCCCCTTGAAATAAAGGTTCCCGGCCTCATCCAGCGCGCCGACATCTCCGGTGCGGTACCAGCCGTCTTTATTCGTAACCTCGTCAACGACTGCCTGCTGTCGACTCCCATCCCAATACCCCGCTGCTACTCCGCCACCGCGGATCATAATCTCCCCATCTTCCGCCAGCTTTACTTCCCGCCCCGGCAGCACCTTTCCGATCGATCCTTTCCCCAACTTAAACGGATGATTCACGCTGATCAGCGACGTCGTCTCCGTCAGCCCATATCCCTGAATCGCGGCGTAGCCCAGCCGTCCCCAGAATTCTTCCGTCTCTGCATCCAGCGCCGCTCCTCCGCAAATGAATGCCCAGAATTTCCAACCGAACTGCCGGCGAATCGCGCGGAAAATCCACCAGCGGCGCAGGAAATGCTTCCCTTCCTAATTGCCGGAACCGCCGGCGAAAGTCCTCGACCTTTCCCCCGCTTTCGGGATAACGATCTTCAAGATCACCCTCAATCTTCTGTTTCAGGGATTGCAAGACTCTCGGCACACTCACCAGAACTGAGACCCGCTCCCGCCGGATCGTGCTCACAATCTCCGACGGCTTCAGCTCTTCCTGAAAAATCACCGTCCCACCCAGCAGCGGAGGCAGAAACATCCCGAGGAATTGCCCAAAGACGTGACTCAACGGCAGCAAATTCAAGAAACCGCACCGGATGCACCCACCGCTCATACTTCAAATACCGCTGCATCTCCCGCTCCAGCGGAGCGATGTTAGCCAGCACATTCCCATGCGTGATCACCACGCCCTTAGGCTCAGCCGTAGTCCCCGAAGTAAACACAATCTGCAGGATGTCATCGCGCCCAATCGCCACATCGTAGGTCGGAGGATTGGCCGCGGGTGCCCCGTCCTTGTCCCTGCGTTCTTGCAGGGACAGGGCGGGGATTTTGACTTCCTCAAGGGCGATCACAGGAACTGAGCTGCCAAACGACGTGCTCCGCCGCATGCCTCCGCGAACAAACCCAAAGCCGCGCCTCAACCTGCCCCGCAACCCGCCTCGCAAAATCCGCGAAGCCCCATCATCCATCGGGACAACAACAACGCCGCGCAAAGCACAACCAAAGAACGCCGCAACCCACTCCGCGCAATTCTCCCCCCAAAGCATCACTCGCTCGCCCTTGCCAATCCCCCGTGCCTCCAAGTCGCCGGCGAACCGAAACGCCATCTCCAGAACCTGTCCGTAAGTGAACCACTCCATGCGGTATCCATGCCGCTGCCCATAAGCGCGCTCCTCGCCGTGCGCCTGAAAGTTCGTCAAGAAAAACTCTGCTACAGATTCAGCCATGGAGTGAAGAATGGAGGCGGCAGAGAAACAAAATCCGAAGTCTTGCCTCTCAGGCAAGTGTAGTAGCAGAGGGAAACAATCGCACATCCCCACGGCAGATTGTGAAAAGCCTCACTCCCGCCCCACCCCCAGCGCATCCGCCACGCGATTAATGTAATTAAACCAGGAAGCAATCAAAGTAATCTGCAAAATCCCGCGATCGTCAAATCCCACCGTCCGCAGCCCCTCGATATCACCTTTCGAAACGCGAGTCGCATCTTTGGTCAGCTTGACCACATAGTCCACCATCACCCGCTCCTGCGGCGTGATGGGCGCGGTCGTGTAATCCTTTTCCAGCGCTTCCACCAACTCCCGGTCCAGCGTCACTCTACGCAGAAACTCTGCGTGGGACTCGATTCAATACACGCACCGGTTGGTCACCGAGACCATGGTCGTAATCATTTCATGCTGCCGCCTCGTCAGCGGCAAATCCGGCGACATCAGCGCGCCAAACGTGGCGAACGAGTGATACAGCGCCTCCGGAATCAGCGTGTGCGACCCAACAATCGATGACCCTCCCGACTCATCCGGATGCACCGGCTCGAAATACTCCTTGGGATACATCCCCTTCTGGCCCTCAATCGCCTGCCGCAGCTTCTCGTCGGCCTCCGACATCGGTATGGTTCGAATCCAGGTCATAAATGCAATTATCCTTCGTCCAAAGTTCCCTGCAGTTTCGCGGGGCAAGGCTAAGCCCATAAGCATACCTTGTCGCCCACACCTCAGGACTACAGTAAAATTCCCACAATAACTTTTTCAAGGGCGGTGCGCGTGGATCTCTTGAGTGACGTGGAAGTTCGAGTGCTGGGAGCGTTAATTGAAAAAGACATCACCACTCCCGATTACTATCCCTTGTCGCTCAACGCCCTAGTCAATGCGTGTAACCAGAAGAACAACCGCGATCCAGTGATGACGCTCGACGAGGACGCGGTGCGCGCGGCGCTCGACTCGCTGCAAGCGCAGCGGCTGGCGGGACCGGCGAGCGGCGCCGACAGCCGGGTCACGAAATACGAGCATCGCCTGCAGGAAGTCTTCAACTTCGACCGGCGGGAAATCGCGATTCTCTGCGTGCTGCTGCTGCGCGGCGCGCAAACTCCAGGGGAACTCCGCGGCCGGGCCGAGCGCATGTATCGATTCGAAGAACTGGAAGACGTCCATGCGACGCTCGACCGGCTCAGCCAGCGCAACCCTCCGCTGGTGGCGGTGCTGCCGCGTCAGCCAGGCACGAAAGAGTCGCGCTACATGCATCTGCTCTCCGGCAACGCTGCTTCCGGCAGAAGTTGGGCCGGCTCGAACGCCATCAAGTTCCTCAGCAGGCGACGATCGCATTGCCAGCCTGGAAAATGAAGTGGCGGAACTGAGAAGAGAACTCTCGGAAATGCAGCAGCAACTGGCGGCGTTTCGGAAGCAGTTCGAATGATCGAATGCTCAAGTGATCGCTGAACCCGCGTATCATGGGATAATCCTCTCTTCGCCGGAGGCTTTATGCATCGCCGTGAATTCCTGATTCGCTCTGTGTCGGGCGTGGGAGCCGCCTGGCTTACTCGCAACGATCTGCTGACCGCTCTCGCAACCCAGCCTTTGTCGTCGAAGTTTTCCGCCTCCGACACCGTTACTCTGGGCAGTACAGGCATCAAGACTAGCCGGCTAGCCATGGGCACCGGAACCGTCGGCTCGGGGCATCATTCGAATCAGACGGCGCTTGGCATCAAGGGACTCTCTGATCTTCTGCTCAACGGCTACGATCAGGGCTTGCGTTTCTTCGACGCCGCCGATTCTTATGGAAGCCATCCTCACGTCGCCGAAGCGCTGAAGCACGTGCCACGCGACAAAGTCACCGTGCTGACGAAGACCTGGGCGCGCGATCCCGCGACTGCCCGCGCCGATCTTGACCGCTTCCGCCGCGAGTTGGGAGTCGACTATCTCGATGTCTGCCTGATGCACTGCGTTACCGAGGCGGATTGGACCGAGCGCTTCAAGGGCGTGATGGACGTGCTTTCCGAAGCGAAACACAAGGGAATTATTCGGGCCCATGGATGTTCCTGCCACAGCATCGAGGCTCTGCGCGCGGCGGCGAAGTCGCCGTGGGTGGAAATTGATCTTGCCCGAATTAATCCCATCGGTTCCTATATGGACGCCGACCCTCAGACGGTGGTCACTGTTCTGCGCGAGATGAAGGCTGCCGGCAAAGCCGTGGTCGGGATGAAGATTCTCGGCCAGGGCGATCTGCGCAACCGGCAGTCGGAAGCCCTGCGTTATGCGCTCTCTCTGGGCGTGCTGGATGCCTTCACCATCGGGGCCGAGAGTAAAGCTGAGCAGGAAGACTTGATCCGGCGCATCGCGGCAGCGTAGTTCAGCCTCCAGGGATAGCCTCCGGAAGAATCACTTCGATATGTTCCGACGAATATCGCATTGAAGTGGCTTGAAAGATCGTTTGAAGCGATCAATACCCGAGACGAAGTCTCCAACCGATGGGTCACGATCATCGGCAAGGAATAGTCAGCACATGAACCGTTGCGCTTACCAGCGAAACCGGAACTCGTCTTTCTATTCCACTGCGCGCAATTTGGGTCGCATAATCCTCATTAAGCAGCGGGTAGAAAACGGTGCTCCGGCAATCGCGGTGGAGAACTCGCGAAATGGCTCGCTGGCGCGCACCAGTTCGAATTCCCTCTGACCCACCGGCCGATAGACGTCGTCGAATGCGTTGTCCCCTCAAGGGTAGCTCAAAGCTGGTCGCGCGATGTGCTAGCCGCCCTTTCCCACGTGTACCGCGACCCCACATCGTGTCCGGGCCCCCACGATGCCGGTCGATTTCCGCCGGTCTAACCCAAGCAAAATCAACGTCCCGCTCGTTGGCCAACTCCTTGCACTCTCACTAGCGCTGCTTAGCAGCAGGAGGTGACCAACCATGACCCGTATCAACCTGTTTCGCACCACAGAAGCTCGCGCCACGACACTTCGCAATACGACGTTTCGCAGTAACCAGGCAACGCTTGATTCTATTGCCTGGGGCAAGACTAACTTCGACAAAAACACCAGCACGCTGGTATTCGCCGCGGCCTTGATTATTTGCTCAGTGGCCGTCGGATGTTCCAGCGAGAAACCTAAGACCGCAAGTTCCACCAACCCATCTGCGATGACTCAGCCGACGCCACCGGCAGTGTCCACGCCCGCGACCGTGCCTGCGACGCCCGCAGTGCAGGCCGCCGCAAAGCCGATCCATAAGAAAGATCGTCCGCAAGGCGCCGGCGACCGTGACTTACGCCGACAAAACTTCCGGCGTTTCATTCCAGTATCCGCGCAAGTACGCCTTGGAGACGGGCGATGCCGCGAATCGAGCTTGTCTCGTCCGATCCCATCCCGATGGACTTTGTGCAGCCGGGTGGAGTCGCACTCGCTGCGGTATCGGTGCCTGAGTCGGCTTATCCGAACAGCGATCTAGCTTCGGCCTACTTCAACGTCAGCGTGAACAAAACGCTCACGGCGGAGCAGTGCGGCGAATTCGCTGTTCCGCAAGCCAACCCCGCGACGCCGGCTGATCCTACAGTGCAGGCCACAGCGCAGCTTTCGAAGCTGATGATTGGCGACATGGAACTGCAGTCCACGAAAACCCTTGCCAGCCAAGGGACGCGCGAGGAAGCGTCGAAGTACTATCATGTCTTCGAAAACGGGGCTTGCTATGAGTTCGCGCTCAGGGTTGCGACCACTGGAGTCGAAACCGAAGGCGGCAAACATGTAGATCGCGACCAAGTCTTCCAGCGGCTGGAAAAGATCCTGGCCACCGTGAAGATTACGCCTGCGGCGGAAGTGACTGCGAGTGCGCCAACTAATCCCAGCGCTCCAGAAACTCCGGCACAATAGTTGGTTTTGGAAAGGGCCACGCTGCCTTGCGGCGTGGCCTTTTGTTCGTCTCAGCGAAGCGTTGTGCCACTCACAATCAGAATTGGCATGCGACTAGTGCGCAACTTGTAAACGACCGTGGCGATGTCGTTTTCCTGAAAGAGTCGAATCGCGGCGATTCCAGCCGCGCCCGCCCGCAAACACGATTCCGCATTCTGCAGAGTCACCCCTCCCAGCGCGAGCACAGGGATCTTTGCGCGGCAGGCCTGGCGAAGAGCATCAAGGCCGGCGGGACTGGCTCCGGGTTTGTCCTTTCTTTTCGAAGACGGGACCGAGAACAGCGAACGTAGCTTTGCTTGCGGCAGCTTGGACGACTTCTTCTGGCGAGTGACAGGAGACAGATATCACGGGATCTCGTGGTGAGATTTGGCGGGCAAAGGTGCCCGCGCCACACGCCCTGTGCCATGCATTCTTACTTCTCGTGGCGACACATCGTCGGCCCGCAGATGAACTCCATCAGCGCCGCTGGCCAGGGCGACGTCGGTACGCGAGTTTATGAGCAAAACAGTTTTCAGTTCCCGGTTTTCCTCTAAAAGCTGGTGGATGATTTCCACCGCTTCGCGGGCGAGCGGCTCCAGGTCACGGGTTGGCATGTCCTTTTCGCGAAGCTGGATGTAGTCGACGCCGCAGCGTGCGGCTTCCGCGATTTTGTCGAGAAGTCGAAGCCGCCGAGCGCGCTCGTCGCCGGGGAGAGCAGCGCGGTCC
The DNA here is from genome assembly GCA_963807655.1 of uncultured Acidobacteriaceae bacterium. Taxonomy (GTDB): domain Bacteria; phylum Acidobacteriota; class Terriglobia; order Terriglobales; family Acidobacteriaceae; genus Sulfotelmatobacter. The sequence goes on from CAWEDF010000040.1 coordinate 107,604, forward strand.
GTGATGTAGTAGAGGACAGGGCTTTCAGCCATCGTCACGGCCTGGTCTTGGCAATTTCAGGCAGGACTTCCTGCTCTTTTTCTTTCTTAGGCTGGCCGCCGAGGTGGTACTCGGTCAAACCGTCGCGCAGGAAAGCGAAAGCGTCTTCGGGAGAATCGACGAACTTGAAAAGATTCAGATCTTCGGGAGAAACGGTTCCGGCGTCAACAAAGGCCTGGAAGTTCATGATCCGGTGCCAATACTCGCTGCCGTAAATGACGACGAGAATTTTCTTCGCGAGTTTGTCGGTTTGCGCGAGCGTAAGAATTTCGAAGAGTTCGTCGATAGTACCGAAGCCGCCGGGAAAAATCACCAGAGCCTTGGCGAGGTAGGCGAACCAGAACTTGCGCATGAAGAAGTAGTGAAACTCGAAGTTTAGCGCGGGCGTGATGTAGGGATTGGGGTACTGCTCAAAGGGCAGATTGATATTGAGGCCAATAGTCTTGCCTCCGGCTTCATGGGCACCCAGGTTGGCGGCTTCCATGATGCCCGGCCCCCCACCGGTGGTGACCACGAAACGGCGGCGGCGGGCGGGAATTTGAATGGACCACTTGGTCAGAAGAAAAGCCAGACGGCGCGCGTCTTCGTAGTAACGGGCCATATCGACGGCGGCCATGGCTTGCTTCAGGTTCTTTTCCTGTTGTGGAGCGGGCGCTTTCGCGTCATTTCTTTCCGTCGCCGTTAGATTCTTCCGGGCTGCGGCACTTCCCTGGAAGCGGGCCGAACCGAAAAAGACGACTGTGTCCTGGATCTGCTCGCGGCGAAAGCGCGACAGCGGTTCCTGATACTCACCCAGGATGCGGAGAATGCGTCCGTCGGGACTGCTGAGGAAGGGTTCGTTCTTGTAGGCCAGGGGCGCGGGTTGGAGCTTATTCGTCATGTCGAGACTCACAGCATTAAGAGATTCGTATGATGAAATCCTGTCTTACGAAATTCCAATACTCTGCGCTATTGTTGTTCGTGGTAGTGGAGGGCTTCCCAAAAGCCGATCCAGATGTCGAGCAATCCCAAGCCACTGCACAATCCACGAAAGAAGCCGGTCGAAACGAGGGTACGAAGCCAGGGAAACGAGAGCAGCAGATAGTTGTCGGTCCACTCGGGGGTCCAGGGCAGGATCACGAGCAGCACCCCGGCGACCGCGCTGATCAAAACGAAAAGAAAGACGGAGGTGCGGTGCACCCAGAGTTGCAAACCGCTGTGGGCAGGAGCGGCAACCCCGGCCTTCGGCCCGGACTGGCCGGACGCGGCTGGACTGGTTTCAACCGGCAACTTGGGGTCGCTCACCGGGCGCTCCGCTGCAGCGGGGCTGGAATAACGCGCAGATGGAAGAACGGTCCACGGTGCGCCGGAAAGAAAGTATGAGGGACAAAACCCATCGGGCTATTCTACGACTTCAGGGGCTTGATGCGCTCGGCGACGTCGCGATAATCAATGTTGCGGCCGTAGACCTCCATGAAATGCTTGAGGGCTGAGGGTTTGTCCCCGGCGATTTCATAAGCGGCGGCGAGTTCATAATGGAGAGCGGTCCGCGTCTCTTCGTCGATGCCGGGGGCGTGAAGAGCCTTGTCATACCAGCGAATCGCGGCCTCAGGTAAACCTTTGTCGAGGAAGCACTGGGCCAGCCACGTATATGTTTGCATGACCTGCGGGAAGGGATGTCCGCGATCGACGGCTTGGCACGTCTTCTGCAATTCCCCAATGGCCTCGTCGAGCAGGCCCATTTCACGGAACGCGATACCAAGGTTGTAATGGGTTTCAGGATCCTCCTCGGTAGTCGATGCGCCCGCTTCGAGATCGTGTTTCAGTTCGCCAAACATTTCCGCGAGGTCAATGCCAGCGTCCTCGCCAAAGGGAGAAGGCTTCGCACCCGCGGGCGCGCCGGAAATGACTGAACTAGGAACGGCTGAATTAGGACTGACTGAACCAGGAACGACTGGCGAAATGTGTGGCGCGGGCGCAGCCGGAGCGGTATGGTGCGCGACGGGGGCTGAAGGGTACGATGAAATTGCCGGAGTGCCCGAGGACGCTGCCGCGGCCGCAGCGCTGGCTGCGATCGGTGCGCTAACCGGAGGAGCAGGCACGGTCCAATGCGGCGCTGGTGCGGAAGCGACAGGGGCCTCCGCCTGCGGCTCAGGCTCAGTTTCGGCAACTGGCGCTCCCTTGAGGAAGTCTTCTCCCAGGGAGGCTTCAAGATCGGCTACAAACTCGCCCATCTGCTCCGTTTGAGGCACCCCGAAGCCCGTGGGCGCGGCGTTCCCGATAGGCTCAAGTTCCTGCTTAATACCCTCAGGTTCGCCGCCATACTGTCGTGCCGATGCCTGCGCGGAAGTGTGTTCGACAACAGGCTCGGCCTCATGCGAGATCGTCCCCGGAAGAAAACCCTCTCCCAGAGAAGATTCAAGATCGGAAACGAACTCCTGAAGAACTCCCGGCGCTGGAGCTGGCGCTGGCGCGATTTCCTCCATTGCCGGAGGTTCAATGACGGCATGCTCATCGTGTAGCGCAGGCGCAGCGTAAGTTTCCGCCACCGCAACGTCGGCCGGCGGTTCCGGGGAAGTCTCTTCGACGAACGCCGCGGACTCTGGTACGTCGGCGGAAATCTCGTCGATGGTGAATTCGGCCTGCGGCTCGTCGGTAGCGAACTCAGAGATCGCTTCGACTTGGGTCAGTTCTCCCACAGGCGAGGAGTGTTGCGAAGCAGCCTCGATTTCAGCTCGAATGGCATTTAAGGTAGCTTCATCGTCGCTGACAGCCTGCAGCTTTTCGAACGCTGCCGAAGCCTGTTCCGGCATGCCATGTTCGAGGTAGAAACGGATCTCTTCGATGGCTTCGTTGGTCTTCTCCGGGTCGAGCGTCGCTTCGCCGCGCTTGCCTTTGTCCAACTTGCCTGTGGGTTCCCCATGACCACCCACGGCATCGGTCAGTTCGATCCCGGCAGGTGCTCCGGGTAGTGTGTCGGTCTCGACGGTAATAGTGTCGTCCCACTCCGACGACAGATCAATTTCCGCCGGAGCCGACGAAGCTTCAGCAACCGCTGCGGTCTGGTGGACGTGCTGAACGTGGTCTTGATTGTCGTCTGAATCGCTGACAACGGAGAATTCCGTATCTTCCACAGCCGGATTCGTCGGCCAGGGTTCCGAGGCTTCAGCAGCGACTGCTATCTCTGCCGGGGGGGCCGGGAAATCGGCGTGCTCGATGATGCTGGCGGCGGGAGCGGGCGCTGCCGAACGCTCCTCATAGCGTCCGGCAAGTTCGCCATAACGCGTAGCTTCTTCGGGATAACCCGCTTCGGAGTAAACGTTCTGCAAAGTCCGGCAGCAGACGCCGGCTTCGGCGAAACGTGCGGCGCGCGTATGCAGAGCCGCCAAGCGCTGGTTCAGGCGCAAATCGTGGGGTGCCTGCGGCAGAGCTGCCATCAGCGGTCCCAGAGCCTTGGAGGGCATGTTGTAGGAAATAAAAAGTTCAGCGTCGGTGAGCGCGGAACGAACCGCCAGCGCGACCGCATCCGAATAATGCTGGTGGATCGATGGCGCGGTCGCTTCCAGTTCATCCACGATAACCGCCGCCTCTTCCGCGGAAATGAGCTTGGCGCTGGAATCGCCGCCGATCTGGCTTACCACCTGCTGGTAACTGTTCATGTGCAGGGGATTGCCAGGCTCCATGGTGGCCAGCTTCTGGTAAAGATCGCGGGCCCGGGGCAGGTCGCCCGCCTGCACCGAGGCGTGCGCCAGCAACTCGATGACCTCCGTGATGTGAGTACTCTCCCCGGCTTTCTGGAAAAGATCGAGAAGGCTCTCCAGCAAAGCTGGATTATCGCGCACATGCCCGATAATGGAATGCAGATTCTTTAGAACCTTGTCGGAATCCTCGGCCAGCAGGCGCTCGGCATGCTGGTCATACACCTGAAGCGCGTTCTCGTATTGGCCCGCCTGCATCAGGGCATCCGCCAAAATAGATATGGCGGCCAGGTCGTTGTGGACCGCCAGAAGCTTGCTCGCCAATGTGCCGGCATCGGAAAGGCGGCCCGTCTTCAGGTATGCCTTAAGCAGGTCGCGCAGGCCATCGGGATTGGAATCGAGATCGGAAACCTTCCGCAGCGCTTCGATCGCGCTTTCGTCGTCTCCGGACTCCAGTAGGTTGCGCCCTTGCGCCAGCAGCGCGTAGCTGTTGCCGGGGTCGAGCGTGAGCATGCGCTGCAGAACGTCTTCGGCTCCGCTCAGCGAACCCTTGGCACGCAAAGTCTCGGCGGCCGCGGAAAATATCTGCCAGGCGTCATTTTTCTTCCCCAGGCGCACATACACTTCCGCCAGGCGGACGCGCATGTTGGTGTTTTCCGGATCCATCTCCAGAATCTTCTGGAAGATGCGCACCGCGTCTTCCAGCGCGCCCGATTTCAGGAATTCTTCGGCCACCTGCAGATACTGCGCGCGCGCATCATTGAACAGTCCCTGCTGGGTATAGAGTTCGGCCAGCTTCAGCACGCTCTCCAGCGATGGCTTGAGCTTGCTGATCTTCTTGTACATCGCGATCGCCTTGACCGTGAAGCCCTGGTTGGCATAGGCATCGCCCACTGTCTTGAAACATTCGGTGGCTTTGTCCGCTTCACCCAGGCGCGAATAAAGGTCCCCAACGGTATTGATCACCGTCAGGTCCTTGGCGTCCGCCTTGATTATCTTTTCGTACTCAGCGATAGCGTTTTGCATCTTGCCCTGCTGGACATACTTCTCCGCAGCGCTGAGCACCTTCTGTTTGTTGAATCCGAAACCGAACGCCATAAGAGTACGAACTCCAGCCCTGGTCTAACTTCGAAAAGCTCTAAACCGAAAAACCCTAATCCGACAAGCTCTAAGCCCGGGAAGCTGCTAAACCGAAACTTCAACGCCGAGAGACTTGATGACGGCCCGGCGGAATCCCACTTGGCCAAACTCCTGTTCCGGAGATGGCCGGTCGGACTAGGGCAATTGTACGTCTGGAAGGCGAAAGTGCATGGTTACCAAGGGTTACCAAGAGGGAGTGTACGAACGAGTTACCTGCGGAACCACTCCAACCCCACTCTCGAGGTTGCTTCCAGCGCGAAGTAAATTGATTTTGGGTGGCGCAGCGCTTCCAGCGCTGCGATAATGTCGTCCTCCAGTCAAACTGGCCCAAGGAGCGAAAAATGCGGCTGCTAATAAACTGGGTTCTGAGCGCATTGGCCGTGTGGATTGTAGCTCGCATAGTGCCCGGGATCTCCGTAAGTGGCCCGGTGGCAGCTCTGATTGCCGCACTCGTGATCGGCTTTATCAACGCAACCGTCGGAGCGCTGCTGAAGATCCTGACCTTCCCTCTGACTCTGCTCACCCTGGGACTCTTCTGGTTCGTGATCAACGCCCTGATGCTCGAACTGGCGTCGGCGCTGCTCGCGCCCGGCTTTCAGGTGCGCACCTTCACCGCAGCATTCATAGGAGCGATCGTGCTAAGCCTGGTAAACATGGTGCTGAAGTGGCTGGTCAGTCCGTCAAGCGACCGCGACTAACAGGACGGGGGGCAACCCCCACAAGCGCTAACTTAGGAATTGATTTCGGTTTGCCCCTCATCCGTCGGAACTCAGAGATGAACTCCTAGAAGGAGGCTATTCACTTCCCAAGAATCGGCCTCGGTGCGGTGCTATACTTTCGGCCAACTAAATAGTTCTTCCGCCTGGGAAGAGGGCAATCATGAATCACCGCCACTTGGGCATTTTGTTTCTCGCATGCCTTTTGCTTCCGTGCAGCGTGTCTGGAGACCCGCGCCCAGATAATCTTCTTTTCGTTGCTAACCAAATGGAACACAGCGTTTTGCTCATAGATCCCCTGTCCAAACAGGTACTGGCCACAGTGGGAGTTGACATCAACGGACACGAGGTCGCTGTCTCCCCGGACGGTCGCTTCGGCTATGTTCCGATCTACGGAAACACGTGGGTGGGAAAGCCCGGCTCCAATGGAAGCACCATCCACGTCGTGGACCTGCGCCGGGGAAGGACTATTGCCGTCATCGATCTCGGAAAGGAGGTTCGCCCGCACTGCGCGCACTTTGGGCCTGACGGATTGCTGTATGTTTCCGCGGAACTCGCAAATGCCATCTACATCGTGGACACAAAGACTCGCTCTCTCGTGGGTGAGATTCCTACTGGCGCCACCCACACCCACATGCTCGTGATCTCTCCTGACGGCCGGAGGATCTACACTGCGAATAACGAGGCGGGCAGCGTGAGCGTTCTCGATTTGCCAGCGCGGACTTTGATCGCGACGATCCCAATCTCTAAGAAAGTGCAGCGCATCTCGATTTCGCCCGATGGCAAGTCTGTTTTTACGCAGGACCAGGAAACACCTCGCATTGTGGTCATCGATACTGCAACCAACGCGGTCGTCCGATCGATTTCCCTCCCGAGGATTCCGTTCTCTTCCGCGGTCACAAAAGACGGCCGTTGGCTCCTCGCCAATTCCGAATCAGGAAAGCTGTTCGTCCTAGATGTCGCCCGTGGAGTACTTACAAAAACGTTTGACACTCCGGATATTCCTGTCCTACCTACCCCAGGAGAATTCGCATTGGCACCAGACGGCACCCGCGCCTATCTGAGCTGTCCGCAGGGTGGCACCATCGAGATCCTGAATCTGAAAGACTGGAAGCTCGAAGAGCCCATTCGGCTCACGAAAGGCGTGGACGGCATGGCTTGGGCGCCTTCGGCCATGAGTTCAGCAGCCTCCGACACGCGCTGACTCCCGAATAGTCGGCTACTTGGAAGTTACCACCCCGAAACCGACCCGCAGGTTGACCTCTAGCCCGCCTTGCTTAAAGTTAGCGCTTATGGGGGCAACCCTCGCGGTTCGTATCAGGGCACGGCTTCAGCCGTACCGCTAGACGCCGCCAGGAATGCGGGCTTTAGCCCTGAGGAAGCCGCGGTCCACGTTCCTCTCACCCGCGCGCGAATCTCGACACAAGCCGCGCCAGACGCACCAGCCGATAAAGCGGAAACAAAGGCTTGGGAAGCCGAACCGCTTCCCACTCCCCAGGACCGGGAGTGAAAGTCAGCCGCGTGAGGAACCGCAACCGATCCGCTTTGCGTTCGCGAAGCTGCATCATCAGGCGGAAGTAAGATACCTGCTGTTCCTCGTACGTAATCCCGCGCCCCACATCCACCGCGATCTCGTCGGCGAAGGCCCGCGCCGCGCGGTCCTCAAGAATCGCCTTCTCAACCGGCGACGGAATTGGCTCCCCCAAAAGCCGGTTCGCCAACAGCAAAGTGACATGCAGAATCCGCTCGATGCCAAATTTCCGGGCGCGAGCCCTGCACCAATTCCCAATTCAGATTCCCCAGCCCTAGAATCTGCACGATGTCGCACAGCCAGATCAATCGTCCCCAAACATGTTTCGCCGCATGCACCGAGAGCACCAGCAGCAGATCCTCGGGCGAAGGCGTTTTCACGCGGCGCCCCGCAACCTCCAAGTTCACCGCCCGCTCGAACAATCCATCCATATCGAAATCGACCGCGTAAAAGCGCGGCTGCAGCGCCCACTGCAACTCCACCAAATTCTTCCCCGCTGGACTGTCGAACGTGCACTCATATCCCGAAGCAATGTAATCCCTTTCGGCATCGTCGGGAATGGCCACGCGCACGGTGTATCCCAACTCACGCACAGCGTTCTTGATGCGCGGCACGTCCTGCTCGCGGACAAACAAATCCAGATCTCCGGACTGGCGCAGCGCCATGTCGCCGTAGTAGACCTCCGACAACACAATGCCCTTATAAGGAATCACCTCGGCAGCGATCGCATCGAGGCAATCAAGAATACGGATCAACTCGCGCGCCAGAAAAAGTGACTTGTGCACGTTCTTCTCATAACTCTGCCGCAGCGCTGCCAGCACCTCCGGCGGCGCAAGATCACGCAAACGCAAAAAGTTCTGGTAAAGCAGCGCCGATGTGCCGTGATGATCCGCCAGTCGAAGCACCGCCTCCCACGCGACGAGTCCACTTTGCATCAGCGAATCGACCAGGCTCCGGATGCGGCCCAGATCGCCCTCGTGCGGCCCGGCACGGCTCGCGGTCCGCAGCAGGTCCCACTGAGGCGCACCCGAAGCAGCGGGCGCAAGACGGTCCACCGATGTGTCGGACTCGCTGATCTGATTCATGAATGTCGAGCCATCTTAACAGGGCTAGAAAGCAAGGAGGTCATGTGGAGACAGCCGCCTCGGCTGCCTGCCCTGAGACTCCGAAGGGTCCCGCCTAGCGAAGCGAGGCGGCATTCTCCGCACCGGCCGTCCGAGACACAACCGCAGTCTTTCTCCACCCAGCCCCAAAGCCCAATGTTACTTCCGTCACCCTCTTCTGTTCTTTCCTGGGACCGCATCACGCCTTACTTCTGTCAAACTGGAATCAAGACATTGCAAGCCAGGTGACTTGGCGCACATGGAAATACTCACATCCAGGGCGGCGAGGCGCAGCACGCGATTGCGGGTGGAGCTTCCCGTAACCGTGACCAGCCTCGACCGCAAGCATCCCTTTTCCGCGAAGTGTGTCGCGCTGGTAGTGAGCCCGCAGGGCTGCGGATTCCGCGCGTCCCAAGCCTTGCCGCTCGAAACTCCAGTGCTGCTAAACGATCTGCCCGGCGGCGGAAGCGCTTCCGCCCGCGTCGCAACCTGCCTGCCGCTCGGCACCGGCGGGAAATACTTTCTTATCGGAGTGGTACTCTACAACCACGCGAATGTGTGGGGAATTGCCAATCCCCCCGAGAATTGGAATTGCGCCGCTGAGGCCGCTGCATCCGCGGGCAACGCAGGCAAGGCCGCAAGCAAGGGCAAGCCCGCCTGGCCCTACAACCTGTTCTCTGGTAACGGCGAGGCCCATCCCGGAAGAAAGTAGTGGTCAGTGGTCGGTGGTCAGTGGTCAGTGGTCGGTGGTCAGTGGTCGGTGGTCAGTGGTCAGTGGCCAGTGGTACAGTGATCAGTGGTCAGTGGGCACGCATTCGGTTTTGGCTGAGCGCTGAAAAAATCTTGGAAGGTTTTCAGAACAATCTCGTAGCAACCAGACTTACGACAAGGCCACTGACCGCTGGCCACTGACCACTGACCACCGAATCCCACTCCTTCGTAACCTCGTGCCCAGCCCAACAAAGCTCCATACTTGATCCACGATGTCGCAGAGCCCAGAATCGGTCACGCCGGATCCATCTGCGGGGACCGGCCCCCAGAAGCAAGGGCGCCCGTTCCGCGTCAAGTTCCGTGGATCCGTCCTCACGCTCATGCGCCTGCCCAACCGGCGCGAGGTGCGGGGCAAACTGCATCAGCTTTCCACCACCGGCGGCCTCATGCACGTGGAGACGCCGCTCGACGAAAAACTCGAAGTCGAGTTGATCTTCCAACTCGGGACGACCATCGTCCGCGAAAAAGCACAGATCATGTTTCCCATGTGGGCGACCCAAGGCTGGCTCCAGCCCTTCCGCTTCGTCGAACTTCCCGACGCAAGCAAGAGCGCCCTGGAGACAAGTCTGCTCTCATTCATGCAGCAGAATGCGGCTTCCTCAGTCCCGACAAATCGATAACGAGCACGCGAATCGGTATCGCCCCAGCGGCTTCCCGCAACAAAAGCAAAGGCCGTCCTCACAGACGGCCTTTGCTGAAACGATCTCACCGCACTGCCTTAAGGCAGTGCACCTATTTATCCAGTCGAATAACCCCGAACGTCCCGTTCGTGTTGTTGTTGGGACCAGCGGTGAAGAAGAGTTCGTTTTTCCTTCCGTTGAAATGCGATCCACCGCCAAACTCAATGCCCCAGATTTGGTCGATGTGGATTGGTTTGCCCTTGCTGTACGAAAGCGTGCCTATAAATTTCCCCGTGTTGATGTCAAAACCGTTGATGACGCCGTTGGTGTCGAGGTTATTCGAGATCAGCAACGCTTTACTCAGCGGCCCGAAGTTATGCGGAGCCACTGCGAATCCCCAGGGCTGATTCAGCTTTGAGCTGCGCGTCAAGTGCTTCACGAATACCCCCGCTTCTGTGAAGATGTCAATGTAACCACCCGAGCCGCCCGACGTGCTGGCAAACGCCACATAGACCTGACCGTTGATGTCCTGGATGCCGAAGGGCGCAAAGCCGGGTGGAAGCGTCGTGTCAGTGAACGACGTGACCAGATTGAAGCTGCCGTCATATACGTCCACCTTGTTGTTCCAGTTGTCCGCCGCAAACAGAAAATTTCCAGATGCGTAATTGGTAATCGCCAGGCCCGTGTAAATAGCGCCCGAACTCCAGTTGTTCACCGCCACAATCGCCTGCGTAGGATTCGATTGCGGCGCCCATCCGCTGATAGTTCCATCGAGCGTGCAAAACAAAAAGATCGATGCCCAGCCTTCCACCTGGAACTCCTGCGATCCGTTGTACACAATTCCGGTGGGGGAGCCCGTCCCACTCCCGTCGAACGTCGGGATCACCACTTCCAATCCCTGCTTAACTCCCCGGTCGTCGTAAAGTGTGGACCAACCCGTCCCTTCATCGCTGATCCAAAATGGGCCGCCCGGCCCGTAAGTTAGTCCCCAGGCATTGACCAGAAGCGGATCCTTATGCCTTGCCCCATTCTGATTTGAAACCAGGTTTGTGAGTGAAAACTGCGCCATGGCCGCGCTGGAAATAAACATCAGCGCAAAGCCAAGGCACGCGAAGAAAGCAATCTTGCGACGCTGCATAAAGTTTCCTTTCTGTGCAAGGCCAGAGGCAGGGGCAGGTCAACAAACCAAATTAGAAGCAGGCTTGGCCGGAATTTCTCTGACTGCTGCGCAGCAATCCTAGATCAGCCGGTCCCGCATTTGTCATCGCCGTGTCATGAATTTGTACAATTCTCGTCGCCCTGCCCTATGAAACCCCGTGTCCTCTGTGTTAAAGATTTAAGAGAGTACGCACGAAATCACGAGAGATCAATAGGCAGGCAATGGCATCCAGCAATCTGATCTTCTGGGAAGTAGACACTCAGGCGGACTTCATGCTCCCCGGCGGCAAGCTCTACGTACCCGGCGCCGAACGACTGCTGCCAAATATTCGCCGGCTAACCGACGCCGCCCGCCAGGGCCGCGTATTTCTGGTCTCGCATGGCTGCTACCACACCAAGGAGGATCCTGAATTCAAAATCTTCCGCCCCACTGCATCAAAGGCACCTCAGGCTCCGCCTATGTTCCCGAAGCGCTGACGGAGAAGGTTGTCACCGTCCCGAACGAACCCACGGCAACTCTGCCGCAAGATCTTTCCCAATACCAGCAGATTTATCTCGAAAAACAGACGTTAGACATCTTCGAAAGCCGACATGCGGACGAACTCGTCAAGCGATTGGGAGACGCCGCCGAATTCGTAGTCTTCGGCGTGGTGACGGAATACTGCGTCCGTTTAGCGGCCAAGGGATTGCTCAAACGAGGCCATCGCGTCGACGTGGTCAAGGATGCCATCGAAACCTTGAAGGCCGAAGATGGAGAACGAACGATAGCGGAACTGGAAGCTCTCGGAGCAACATTTATTACCACACATCAGGCGCTGGCGCGACTCAACGATCCGAAATAACAAGTCGAATGTTGCAATATTGGCCGCGGGACTTTTCGCACGTGGAGCCTGCCAGACGACGGCTAGCCGCGCAGAACAGGGGTGCCTATTGCTATGAAGAAAAATATCTGGAGAGCGGTAATCGAAGTGGCCTTTATCGTCTTCCTGTTTTATTCCAACCTCTTGATGGGAGAATTCGAGCGCTCAGGCATGGGCTCCAAAAACGGTCTGGCTTGGGCTCTCAGAGACATCCTTACTTTTGCAAATTTTGAAATCGCCATAGTGGCCGCCATCATCGGCTATATCCTCTTTGAATTTCTAAGGAAGAGATTCTAGTTCACCCAGCCAAACCCTCAATCGCCCGCACCGCATCGGGCGAGAGCGCGAGTGATCGGCTGGCCAGATCCTGCTTCATGTGCTCAGCGTCGAAGTCCCAGTCAGCGGCAGCATCCCAACCGCGCGCGCGAAAGCAAACACAACCTGCGCCGGAGTAGCGCCCCCGCCAGCGGCAAGCCCTGTAACCACAGGATGCCGCACCACCTCCGCATTCGCCGTAAGCAGCGAAAATCCCTGATAGATGATCTTCCGCTCCTTGCAGAACGCTCTCACATCGCGGTCCCATCCGAAGCGCGCATAGCAGCGGTTTTGCACGAACCCAGGAGCCTCCAGGTGAACCTCCACCATCTGCTCCAGATGCCGCAGCGAAACGTTGCTAACCCCCAGCAGCCGCGTGCGCCCGGCATCGCGCTCCTTCCGCATCGCTTCCCACACCTCAGCGTCCGCATCGCTCCACCCATAGCCGGAGGCCGGCCCGTGCAGCACGTAGCTATCTACGTGATCAGTCCCAAGATGTTCCAGAGAACTGGCCAGCGATTGCGCAACCTGCACCGAAAGGCTGGCCGCAGGATCATAGGGCAGCCGACGATCCTGCCCCGGCTGGTAAGTGAATTTAGTCTGCAGAAAAAGATCGCCGCGAGCCACCACTCCCGCGCGGTAAGCGGCCGCCAACCCCTGCCCAACTCCCGCTTCGAAGTAGTGCCGCCGCTGGTTGGCCGTATCAATGCCCCGAAATCCCGCGCGCAGCGCAAGCTCGACCAGCGCCGCCGTGCGTTCTTCCTTCCATGCCGTTCCGTAAAGAAAATCGGGAAGCAGCGCAGGTTGCTGGGCAGCCATGGCAGTCGCAGACGATCAGAGGAGACGATTAGAGCGCCGAGCCCCTATCCTAGCATTCCGTTACTTTCCCCTGGCAAACATGACCTTCACCCCCAAAGCCGACAAAGCCACCGCGAACCGCCGGTCAATTCAGTTTTCTCCAAAACGCGCCAGATTATACCCCGGTTTCACCAGCCACAGCCCATGTAAGGACAAGAACCGAAAAACCAACGCGGACCCGCCACGTGAAGAATGTTCGTTTTTGCACATTTGCAGGCAAATACTATTCTCATGTAGTAGTGGATTAAGTGTGGGGCCGTGGATCTGGAATGTCTGGATCTGAATGCGGGGCGGGGCACTCCCTTCGACAGGCTCAGGGCAGGCTCTGCCCGCCACCTATCCACGCAGATCAGAGCCGGTTCCGCGAAAACCACGACTTCAATCGTGAGGCACCCCGTCAAATGCACCGCGTGCGCGCCGCCCTGCGATAAAATGATCCGTGCGAGGTGAACATGACACACATGACGGCGGAGGTCTCCCAGGTTCTAGCCAGAGCGCTGCAGCTTTCCGACCGCGAGCGCGGACTTCTGATCGGCCGTTTGATCGAAAGCCTGGACAAAGAACCCGGCGAAGCCGGAACCGAAGAGGCCTGGGCGGCGGAGATCAAAGGCAGAGTGGATGAAATTCGCTCCGGGAAAGTAAAGATGATTCCGGGCGAGGAAGTCGAGCGCGACATCGCCGCCCGCCGTCGTGCCCGCGAGTAAGCCGTATGAGTTCCATCCCGCTGCACGGCGCGAATTTCAGGCGGCGGACGATTGGTACGCCGCGCGCAGTCCAGAAGCCAGCGCCGCCTTCCTCGCGGCCATCTCAGATGCTTTGCAAAATGTTACCTCATCTCCCCGGCGCTGGCCCGGCTATCTCTACGGCACACGCCGTTTCGTGCTTCAGCGCTTTCCCTTCTCCGTCATCTATCTCGATGACCCGGATCAAGTGCGCGTGGTTGCCGTCGCCCACGCCAAACGCAAACCGGGCTACTGGAAGCGCCGGATTTAACCGATGCTGTATGTTGGTGACAAATTTGTCGCCAACCCAACTCGCCCGCTCTTAACCAGTGACAATCCGTCACCAATTGAAAAGCCGCTCCCTCATGCCCTGTCATCCTGAGGCCCGCGTCTTCCGCGGGCCGAAGGACCTATGGAATTGTCGGCAGCGTCGGCGACGCGGGATGCCACGGGACAGCGTGAAAAACTGGGCAAGCACCGGCGTTCATTTGTTGCCGCGAATCGAGGGCTCAAGCGCCAACTTCATTCGGAGCATTTCGAGTGCACCGCCAGGCTGAAGTATTGACTCCGGCAAGCTCAGGACCTCTCGAGCGAACCTTTCATCGAGTTCCCTCCGAACCGGGTCTCTGCCGATTTCATGCAGGGGTAGCAATTCCTTTTGGCACATCAAGTCGAACAACCTCACGGCTTTCTCAAGTTGCCTAGGCTTCAGGGCTGAAACGTCTAAGACGGGTAACGTTTGTAGCGCCGATTTCCCTATTCTGCCCCTTCCAGACTGTTGTTTATTAGAATGCCACCAGCGCAATAACATCCCCAATGATGTATTCGCCCATAGAACTAAAGCCTTTTCACGTTCAACGGACGAGAGCTGGATTGACAGCCATGCAACGCCGCCGATGGTCCTGTGGGGTGTAAACTGCATCCCTGTTGACTGGCTATTAAACCTGAAATCGCAATTGAGTGACAGTGTGAAGCAGTATCCCAGACGCTTGCCACTTTGACGGCGAGAGCGGCTCGCTCGGCAGGGGTCGAGCCGCGACGTGGAATCCCCTCGCCGTCCGGGTCGAACGACATCGTCCGCTCACGGTCCGCCTCATGGGACCACAGTACAGGATAAGTCGGCACGCTATCCGCCTTTATGGGCTGGATATCGAAAGGCCCCCTAATGCCGCCTTGTGGCGTTGTTCCATTGATGTCCCTATGAATCGGCCCAATCTGCCCAATTTGCTCGACCGTTGTAATCGGAATATCGGAAGCGTCTATCTCGCTCATAGCCGGCAACCAGACGCGCCTCTCATTGGCGATCTGATAGGCCGCTTGTCCCAAAGAGAGGTCAGCAATACGGGCCAAGTTCCACCCCCCCGAAGCCGGTAAAGGGGCATCCATCGCTTGGCCGATCACATCGTCACCAAAGTAAAGGAGAGTGCCGCCCATCGGCCCATCCTCAAGGCGGCGGAGATTTCCTCCCGCAATCAGACGATGAATTTGTTGCGCCGCGCTCGCCCCTAATATGGGGTATTTGGGTCGCTCACTAAGAACAACAAACGTGGCGCGTTTACTTCCCGCCTTTGATTTGCGACCAACGATGAGACATTCGCCCATGCCCGTATCGGCTGAGAACGCCATCTCTTCATCGCCCGCCCCTGCAATCGAAACCAGTACAAGGTCGCTATAGTTCTTAGCCAAAAGAACGCGTGAGTCCTCCCATGAGTCGCCTGACATGAGACTGAGAGGCATGACAAGAGCCAACGTGCCGCCCGGCTTTGACTTGCGGTCGGCGAGAACCAGGAATATCGATGCCTCGCCCGCATTGCCGTGAGCACTCGTTCCAGCCGTCAGCTTCCTTGTTGCCTCGCTCATCAATCGCTGTTCCTCGGCGGTTGAGGCAAAGGCGGCAAACATAGGATTAGGAACGTTCAGTCTCTCTGCCTCATGGACGGTTGCCCGAGTGAAAGGCGGATTCATTATCACCAAATCGAACGACGCATGAGGAAGAGCGGACCACGTTTCCCTCTCTTTCTCTCCCATGCCTTCCGCTGCCTTGGCAGTGATAGCCAGTATTTCAAATTTTGCTTGTGGATCGAGCAAATCGAGAGAGCCTAGAGCAAGACCACCATCGGGCAGTTTGCCATACGCAACAGTCATTATCGAGCTTTGCTCATATTTCACGGTGGGGTGCGCTCCCGAGATCATCGACGCAGTCAGGTGCGCTGCGGCGGGCAATACATCACAGCCGATAAGACTATGAGCCATCATTTCCGGATGCAGCGCTTCCGAGTCGCCTCCGCTTAGCTCGTGCAATTGACCGACACGCTGGTACGCTGTGGAGAGGAGGGTTCCAGTACCACATGCAAAATCGGCAATACGGAGAGTTCTTACGTCGTCGGCGCTCGCCCACGACCCACGAGCCGGTGGTTTCTCAGGTGTTATTGCCAAACCGATAAGCAGGGCGGCCGACTCGGGGGCGGTATAGAAGGCCGCCAGGAATTTTCGGTCCACAATCATCCGCTGGAAAACGGCTCCGGTTAGATCGTGAGACCGCATCAGGTTGCTCTCTACGAGCCTGTCTGCCGTTTCTGCTAGGCGTTCAATCAGTGCCTTACTATGCTGAATTGGAATCACTTCAAGAATACGGCGGGCGATGTCAAAAATCGGCCAGTAGTTGACTTCCAAAATCTTTTGCCACTCTGCCAAAATCGACGATTTATTCAGGCCCTTTTTCCCCCGAAGCTCGTCAAGGGAGCACACCGCTGGAAGCTTACCGGCCAAACTCTCTTGAAATAAGAAGGCATTTGCCAGAATGGTTGTCGCCATGCGTCGAGTCTGCTCGCCGTCTTCTTGGTAGAGGCTCTGACTGATCCTTCGAACGGCGTCTTCGCTCACCTTTGCTATTTCGGTCAATAAGCCAGCGGCCTCGCTGACGCCGTTCACCAAGTTGGTCGCGGCTTCATCAACCACGTCGGGGGGGAACCGTTGCCGACTGGGTTAGGATCGACAGGTCAGCCACGCCCCCGACCATCCAGCCGCTGCGCGGCCACCGCGCAGCGGCAGAGGAACTACTTCCGGTGTAGAGCGCCATTTCCAGATCGACGGCTCCGGCCAAATCCGTCTTCAACGCATTACCGCGCTTCTGCCGCAGGCGAATAGGAAGGCGCACGGCAAGCGAAGAGAGAATTTTCCGCCCGGTGGAGCGCATCTGAGCACCGAGTCGGGACACCGCCTCGATCTCAACCGTGACTGCTGGGAAGACTTCCGTTTCGATCACAACCGGCGACACATTGGGCTCCATGACAAGGATGTCCGGGCGCCCACTCGTGCCCTTTAGTTGACCCGTATCTTCGGAAGTGACAACGTCACTGTCGCGCCATGCGCGGCGCGTACCCCTGAGGAGGTCGGCCAGAGCATCATTGATCGTGTGCTCGGTCGTCGCCATTGGGGGAATTATATGCGACGCGGAGACGAGCGTATCTTTACAGGGATTGTTCACCGCAGAAATAGCCACCGCAACTCGATTAGACAGTTTGAAGAGGGACCATCGCGAGCAATAGAACAAGCCCGTAGCCCCCGGGGCTTCATCCTGGTACTCGCCGTCGTCCCGCGAAACACTCTCAGAATACCTGTGGTGCCCGGGAAGTCAAGACTTATGAGGACACCCTGAGACCTTCGTGCCGGGTGCCGCAATTTCTCTTCCGCTCTTTCTGAAGGCAGGAGCCTGCACCGCGTAACTTCCTACGCTGAAAGCCACGAAAGGCCCCGGTAGTCATCCGGGGCCTTCGGTTGGGTGCTGGAACGCCGTCCGCGAAACAAGTCTACAATAACTCCAGCAGCGGCGAAGTCAAGATTTATGAGAACGCTCTAATATCCATGCGGAAGAAGACTCGAATCACGAGCAAGAGAAAAAACACGCCGAAGCCGGCAAGCAACAGTCCGTTCGAAAAGTATCGCGGTATCGGGAGCGGAAGTGCAGGCGGCAAGAAGGCACTTCTGCGAGCAATCCGGGAACTCCGCGGCAGGTAAAGCGTTATATCTATAAGCTAATATAATTAGCAACAACTTAGCTAAGCCGCCTGCCCCGCCTTAGCCGCCGCGGCCGCCGGCGGATCCTGCGTCCGCGTCCACGTATAGCGCATGCGGTGGATCACTGTCACGGTCGACAGCACTGCGATCACCCACAGCACCGGAGCCATGCGGTTAAAGAGCGCGCCAATGATCACCAGCACCAGCCGCTCCGGACGCTCCATAAATCCCACGCGGCACGATCCAATCAGCGACTCCGCCCGCGCCCGCGTGTAGCTCACCATGATGGCGCTGATCATCACAAACGCAGTCAGCACCACATAGAAGAAGCGGTCGCCCCGCGCATAGAAAACCAGCAGCCCAAGAAACTGCGACGCGTCACTGTAGCGGTCGACTACCGAGTCGAAGAACGCACCGAAGCGCGTGACCCGGTTGGTGGCGCGCGCGACCTGCCCATCCACCAGATCAAAAAATCCTGAGAAGATGATGACGAGGCCGGCGTAAAAAAACATGCGCCGCTGCGTGAGCGCGGTGGCTGATCCAAAAAGAATCGCGGCCCACGTGTTCACCACCAGCCCCATGAAGGTCAGCACGTTGGGATTGATGCGCGACAGCGCCAGCCAGCGGACAATCGTATCAAGCAGCACGCCGCAGGCGCGCCCGAAAGCGCTGGTCCAACTCATGGAAGCCCAGCTGTGCCAGGACACTATGCGTCCGCCTTCTCGGGCTCGGCCTCGTCGTGGATGGTGCTCAGGCTTAGAATTTCCAGCTCGCGCTTGCCGTTGGGAGTGATCACGGTGGCTTCGTCGCCTACTTTTTTATTCAGCAGCGCGCGTCCTATGGGAGAGGTGGTCGAAATTTTTCCCGCGCCCACGTCCGATTCTTCGCTCGTCACCAGCTTGTATTCGATCTCTTCATTCTTGAAGCTGTCGTAGACCTTCACCGTGGAACCCAAGCCCACCTTGTCTTTCGGGATGTTGTTCATGTTAGTCAGCGACAGGTCGGCAAGGCGCTTGCCGAGCTGGCGGAAGCGCGCCTTCACAAACTCCTGGCGCTGCTTGGCCATGTGGTACTCGGCGTTCTCGCTGAGGTCGCCGAGAGCTGCGGCCCGCTTGATCTCCTTGGGCAGGTCGTGGACCAGTTCGTGCTCGAGCGCGTCGACTTCTTCCTGCAGTTTTTTTCTGAGTTGATCCGTCATACTAATGAGCCATGCTAATCAGCCATGCTAATCAGGCGTGCGTGCGGTACGCACTGAGATTATAAACCTGTTGCGGGGCGGACAGCGTAGAGGCTGGCTTCCAGGCGCCCGGCTTCTGGCGTTATGTTCCGACTGGAACATTTGCGCGAATGTTCCAACTGGAACATAACTCAGGTTTTACCGGAACACTGTGGAAATCTCGGAAAACTCGGAAAACCACCTTAAAGCTATAGCTGGCGGCCGGCAAGTGGCTGGGAGGGTGGAGTTTAGGCGAAGCGCCGTGAAACGCGGCTAAAAAGACACGGGGCGAAGGAAAAGCGTCGGACATCGGCCACGATGCTGGCACTTGGCGGGGGTGAGTGCCAATTGTATAGACTTGCGGGATATGGGGAACGTCCCGTCTGTCCCCTAGTCATGCCGGAGCATGTTCATCTGTTGCTCAGTGAACCGCAGCGGGATGTGTCTGGCAGTCGAAATGCGCCACTCAAGCCAAAGGACGGCTTGAATGGGCCACCCGTCGCGGCGATAGTCAAAGTCAAAATCTAAAGTCAACGGTGACGGACAGGAGTGTCCGTCCCACACGGGCGGGCGTCTCGCTGCGCTCGACTGGACAGCCGAGGCGGCTGTCCCCACATGAGTTCGGGATGACTAACGGCTGGCTAGGCCCCCTGTCGTCTCGCCGCCGTCTAGCGTGTAGACATGGCCCGTCGCATACTCCGCATCGTCCGAGGCTAGAAAAGCGAACAGGGCTGCTATCTCTTCTGGTTTGGCGTGACGCCGCAGGGGGATCTTCTGGTTTACTTCTTCTAACATCGCGTCGGTGTATTCGGCTCGTTGCATGGGGGTGAGCACGTAGCCGGGAGCTATGGCGCATACGCGCACTTTCGGCGCGAGTTCTAACGCCATGGTTTTGGTTAGCTCGATCACTCCCGCTTTTGTCGCGTTGTAGTCGGCGTAATAGGGTTGTCCGACCATGCCGTTGATGGAGGCGGTTTGCAGAATCACTCCGGCGCCGCGCTGGTACATGTGGCGGGCGGCGGTTTGGGCTACGTAGAAGACCCCGGTGAGGTTTACGGCGATTACTTTGTGCCACTCTTCGGGAGTAATGTCGAGAAAGTTGTGGCGGATGCTGATGCCGGCGTTGTTGATGAGGACATCGACTGCGCTCATGGCGCGGACGGCTTCGGCGAAGGCGGCTTCTACCTGCATGAGGTTGGTGACGTCGGCGATGATGGCCTCGGAGATGGTTGGGAGTTGGTGGCGGATTGCTTCGCAGGCTTTCGCGTCACGGTCGAGGATGCAGACTTGCGCGCCTTCTTCGAGGAAACGGGCGGCGGTGGCTGCGCCGATTCCGCTGGCGCCTCCGGTGATCAGGACTCGTTTGGATTTCAGGCCGCGCAATGCAGTTCTCAGTTCTCGGTTCTCAGTTCTCAGTTTCTGGTCTTGGGTCTCGGGTCTTAGGTCTCGGGTTTCAAGGTTTCGGCTGTTTCATCTTATCGTGTCGCCCCTGACAACGCGACCGAAGTCGTGCCCATTCCGTTTTGTTGCACGCGGTAGCGGTGGTGGCGGAGGCGGACAGCAGGTTCCTCGTCGCTTCGCTCCTCGGAATGACAAGGTTGTGGGAGAGCAGGCTTTGCGGCGCGGCTGAAGCCGCGCCCTTTCAAGGCAAAAATCCTAGACGGCCCTTTCACGACGAAATCCTAGATTAGACCTTCAAGATGAAAATCCTCAGATGGGTTTGCCGCGGAAGAAATAGATTAGTTCGATGATGAGGATTATTACTACCATCAATTCGAGGACGAAAGCGCGGCTTTGGTTGAATTCGTCGACCATGAAGCGGTAGAGCTCTTCGGAGGTTTGCAGTTTTTGCTGGACCAGGTCTTTGTAGTCGGGGACGCCGATTTTCGAGGCGGCCAGCTTGTAGAGGCGGGCGGAGAACATGTCGCTCAGGAATTTGATGGCATTGTCCGCGCGCTCGGTGAGTTCGCTTACGTCGAGCAGGACGGTATGGAGTTTTGAGGCTTCGCGGGCGGTGCGCCAGCGCGACCAGAGGCCGCGGCCTCCGCGGTCGAGGAAGTCGTAGACGCCTTCCAGTTGCCTGGTTAGCAGTTCGTCGTAGTGGCGGAACTCGAGCAACTGCGAGTTGGCATACTGCAGGAGTTGGATGGCGGTCTCGGCGCCGACTGGACTGTCATAGATGAAGGCTGCGTTCCATCCGATTACGGCGAGGTCGTTGGGATAGTAGGAGATGCGGGATTGGAGAATTTCCTGGCGCTCGCCGTCGGAGAGTGGCTGGTTCTCGCCGCGAACGACTTGAGAGATGAAGTCTCCGCGAGAGGCGAGGAGATCGGCTGCCGAAGGGGAGCCGGCAATTTCGCGCAGGTGGAAAATGAAATAGTCTTCCTTCAGCCACTCGGCGGCGTACGGTTTTACCAGGGCGGGGGCGGCGCGCTCTAGTTTCTGCTTGACTATGCGGGCGGCCAGGCTCTCGAAGTTTGTGTCCCAGACCCAGCGGCTGGAGAGTTGGACCAGTTTGTCCCAGTCTCCGGAGAAAGGCAACTCGAAGATCACGCTGACCACGCCGTAGTCGAAGTACTTGATGTCACCTTGGAGGCGCTCGCCGCTTTCGAGGATGAGGGGTTCGAGGACCTCTTCGACCGGGGGACGCTGGAAACGGACGTAGCCGGGAGCTACGTGTTTGAAGCTGGCGTCGACGGTGCGCGCGCCCAAGATCTGGCGGAGTTGATCGAGGCGGATTTCTTCGCACACGTCGAATTGGATGAGGACCAGGACAGAACCGCAGAGGGCGGCGTCCTGGGGATTGGCGGCTACGAGGGTTGGCAGGGCCTCGGCGGGAACCTTGCCTACGGTTGGGGCGGTGATGGTGCGTTCATGATCCATGACTTCGAGATGAGGGCTGAAGCCCGGTTCTTTTTTCTGAGGCTTTACGCGGCGCTGAAGCGCCGCTCTTCCACGGTACTCCCCACCCTTTTTCGCGATGGGCGTAGGAGACGCGAAAACCTATTGTCCCAGAAGGAAAGCAATCTGGCGAGGGGTGGGGGATAGCATCCAGCTATAAAATGTGATTAAAGGCTGTAGAATCAGCGTCTTTTGGACAATTCCCATAATAGAGCTCCGCCTGTCGCCAGGGCGGCCAGCCCTAGTCCGGCGCGCTTCATGGAGTGGAAGACTTCAGCCTCGCGCTGTTGGGTTCGGGCTGACTCGGGATAGGGACGGGAGTCGGGCACGGCTTCGCCATCGAGCGCCATTTGCAGGACGTCGGCCAGGTGCAGTGCGCGACGGGGAGAGCCTTGGGCGATCTGTTCACGGCAACTGAAGCCGTCGGCGATGATCAGCCAATTGGGCGGGGCTTGGCGAACGGCCGGGAGGAGTTCGAGCTCGCCGATGGCGATGGAAACGTCGTACTTGTCCTCTTCAAAGCCGAAGGCGCCCGCCATGCCGCAGCATCCGGGGGCCGGGCTGTCGAAATCGATGCCGAGGCGGCGCAGGACGGCCTCTTCGGCGGTCATCTTCATGAGGGATTTGTGGTGGCAGTGGCCGTGGAGTAACGCTTTACGATCGAGCCGGGGCAGCGGGAAACTTTTCGCGGTGGTTTCGAGGAATTCGCTGAGCAGGAACGTCTGGCGCGACAGAGCTTGGGCGCGTTCGTCGTTGGGGAAGAGGTTGATGAGTTCGTCGCGGAAAACGGCGACGCAACTGGGTTCGAGGCCGACGATGGGAGTGCCAGCTTCGATTTCGGGCGAGAGTTCGTCGAGGATCTGAAGCAGAAGCGCCTGGGCGCGGTCGAGCATGCCGTGGTCGTAGAGCGGGCGTCCGCAGCAGAGGTGGGCCTTGGGGACGATGACTCGGAAGCCTGCGGCTTCGAGGACTTCGACGGCGGCTTTGGCGGTGGCGGGCTGGAAATAGTTATTGAAGGTGTCGGGCCAGAGGAGGACGGGCGTTCCCTCCGGGGCTAAAGCCGCGGCTGAAAGAGGAGACTTAATCGCAGCGCTGGAAGCGCTGCGCCACCCAAAACCATTCTTCGAGACATTTCGCGCGCCGAGTGTCCGCGTGCGGTGGAACCAGGATTTGAACGTCTCTGGGGCGAAGGCTGGGATGGCGCGCTGCTTGGGGATTCCGGCGACCAGCTTTGAAAGGTCGCGCAGGAATGGAAGTTGTGTCGTTAGATTGACGAGGCCGGGCGCATGCGATGCAACCCGCGCCCACAGGTCGATGTTGCCGAAAGCGTAGGAACTACGCGGGCGCACGCGGCCTTCGTAATAATGGGACAGGAACTCGGCCTTGTAGGTGGCGACGTCGACTCCCACCGGGCAATCGCTCTTGCAGCCTTTGCAGGCGAGGCAGAGGTCGAGCGATTCTTTGACTTCTTGGCTCTGCCAGCCGTCGCGAACGATCCCATCGCTTCGACCCTGGCCCTGGGTCATTTCCCAGAGCAGGTGTGCGCGTCCGCGGGTGGAGTGCTCTTCGTCGTGGGTGGCGCGGTAGCTGGGGCACATCAGGCCGCCATCCTCGCGCCGGCATTTGCCCACACCTACGCAGCGCAGAGTGGCCTGCGCGAGGCTGCCGTGGTCGGCGGCGAATTGGAAAGTTGTCTTCGGTTCCCAGGGAGAGTAGTTAGCGCCCAGGCGAAGGTTTTCGTCGAGCTTGTAGGGCTCGATCAGCTTGCCGGGATTCATCTTCCATGCGGGATCCCATGCGGACTTGAACTCGCGGAAGGCCTGAACAAGTTCCGGGCCGAACATCTTGGGGAGTAATTCGCCGCGGGATTGACCGTCACCGTGTTCGCCGGAGATGGAGCCACCATAGCTGACCACTAGGTCGACAGCCGCTTCCATAAACTTGCGGAACTTGGCGATGCCGTCCTTCGATTGCAGGTCGAAGTTGATGCGGTTGTGGACGCAGCCGTGGCCGAAGTGTCCGTAGAGCGCACCTTGGTAGCCGAAGTCCGCGAACATCTTGCGCAGATCACGGAGGTAGCCGCCGAGTTTCTCGGGGGCGACGGCGGCGTCTTCAAAGCCTTCCCAGTTGAAGGGTTCGCCGGACACGTGGGAGGTGACGCCGAGGCTGGATTCGCGGACTTCCCACACGCGCTTGGCTTGCTGCTGGTCGGTGTAGAGACGCATGTTGGGCCGATTTGCACTGCGGCCGAGCGACTGCATCAGGCCGTGGGCCTGGGATTCGGCCTCCGGCGCGGTTTCTGCGCCGAATTCGACCATCAGCCATCCGCCACCTTCGGGCAAGAGCGCGAGGCCTTCGGAGTTGATTCCCTTCTTTCGCGTGTAACCGACCAGCAGTTCGTCGAAGCCCTCGAGGCCGATGGGCTTGTGCTCCATGATTTCGGGCACATGGTCGGCACACTGGTAAACATCAGGATAGGCAACGACGAGCAACACGCGTTCGGGTGGGCTCTCGACCAGACGGCACGTGGCTTCGAGAATCGTTACGCAGGTGCCTTCGGAGCCGACAAGGGCGCGGGCCACGTGGAAGCCATTCTCGGGCAGAAGGTAATTCAAGTTGTAGCCGGAAACGCGGCGGGGGATGTTGGGAAAGCGTTGGCGGACTTGATCGCCGTACGCGGCCGCGATTTGCTTCAGTGCGGCTTGGATCTGAGCGGCTCGGGCGGAGTCGCTGCGGCCTGATACTTCCGGGCCGCCGGACAGCCGAGGGCGGCTGTCCCCACATGGCTCGATTAGATCCTGGCCGACTTTGAGACGGACGCCGTCGTAGGTTAGGATTTCGAGCGCTTCGATGTTGTCGTCGGTCTTGCCAGCCATGACCGAATGCACGCCGCAGGAGTTGTTGCCGATCATGCCGCCAAGGGTGCAGCGATCGTGCGTGGCGGGATCGGGTGCGAAGGTGAGATGGTGCTTTTCGGCGGCGGCGCGGAGAGTGTCGAGCACGACTCCGGGCTGTACGCGGGCGATGCGGCGGGCGGGATCGATTTCGAGAATCCTCGCCATGTATTTGGAAAAATCGAGGATGACGGCGACGTTGCAGCACTGGCCGGCGAGAGACGTGCCGCCGCCGCGGCAGAGCAGCGGCGCGCCGAATTCGCGGCAGAGGGCGACAGTGGCCAGAACGTCGTCGGTGTCGCGAGGCAGCACGACGCCGATGGGGACCTGGCGGTAGTTCGAGCCATCGGTTGCGTAGAGAGCGCGCGTGCCGCGGTCGAAACGGACTTCGCCGCGGATCTCAGCGCGCAGGGTTTCGGCCAAGGCCGTGGCGTCAACGGACGCGGACCTCGCAGCTCGGGCGAGTTCTACGAATTGGTCTGGCATGGGGTGCCGGGCCCTCAGCTTTCAATTCGAGGACGGATTCGCCGTGGGAGACTTACTCACATTCGTGATCACGATCCGCGACTTCCCGCTTTCCGTTTTGACATTGATGGTGATCATGTTCTTCTGATCGTTGGAGACGATGGTGCACTGATTTGCGTCGGAGGTCATAACCATCGCATTGGGAAACTTGGGCTTGTAAAAGCCGCAGACCTGGTCTACGGAATCGGAGGTTTCAAAATTCAGCGTCGCGGTATGAACTGCCCCGAAGGTCGCGGTAGTCGCGCCTTCTTTCAAGATCTGCGCTCCAGGATATAGATCGACGCCCAGATCGTGAGCCGCCGCTTGCGGATCATTTGTGGTCTGGACCGTGCCAAACGGGGTTTCCACTTTCACATTGTCGCCGTTGTGGCGAACGCGGGTGTGACGAGCGACCCGCCAAGCGAAGAACGCGAGCGAAGTGAGGCCGAGAATTCCTACGAGCACGATCACCCCTACCACGATCAGAATGGCCTTCAGGGCTCCGCCACCGGAAGGTTGTGCCGGAGTGGCGGCTGGAGGGATGGAAGGCGTTGGAGGTACGGAGCCCGCGGCGGGCGGTGACGGGACGGGGGGAAGCGTTGACGTGAGTACCGCTGCGCCACATTTATTACAGAAGCGGGTTCCTGGAACGATATTCGCGCCGCAAGAATTACAGAATGCCATACCTCACCTCCGGGAATGATGCTGGGGGCAGCCGGCGCGAGTATATCGCAGATTGGCAGGAAAACGGAGATCGGCTCGATGGCGGATCGTGTCCCGGCAATGTGCTGCTGGGTAGTAGGGCTTTATTCTATCTCGCTAAGGGGTTGGGTAGGGTGTTGAGCCAGTCCACCAACAGCACCAAGACTGTGCCGATCGCTACCGCAAGAATAACCAACCCGCCAGCGAGGCTGTGACGGTGGTCATAGCGCGAGTAGTGTGACTTGGTCAGGCCGCTTGCCAAGTTTGCCAGCGGTTTCAACATGAAAGCATCCTCCTTATCAAAAATACCTTGACCTCCGGCGTTCCGCTGCCGGCGTTCCCCCAAAGGGTTGTGAAGTCGGTGCTGATCAAGAGAGAACAAACCTGCCTCTCTAGTGGCCGTCGGGAGTCAGGATGCGTGGCGCGCAGTTTCGCTATGCGGACAGTGGGTACAGGCTAGTCCCGACGCCGTCGCGCAACAAGAGTCTTTAGACTCCAGTGGTACTAATGCCTACTTAACCTAGCTCCAAAGCCGGGTGGCATAGTCGGTCATGGTTAGCCCCAGCAAAAGCAGCAGGAAGAACAGTGCCGAGATCACGACCAGCTTGGTGAGTTTTTCGCTGGCACCCTTGATGTGCATGAAGAAAAGAGCGACCAACGTGGCTTTGATGCTGGCGATGGTGAGGGCGACGGGGGCGTTGAAGCGGCCAAGGTCCAAGCCCGAGGCATAGACCGTGAGAGCTGTGCCGACGAGCAGTGCGAAGAAGACGGCGAAATAGGTTGGCAGGGGCGACGATTTGGATTTTCCAGACATAATTAAGCCTCAGACATGCAAGCCTCATGGGTGCCGGTCGATCAGGTAGAGCAACGGGAACAGGTAGATCCAGATGATGTCGACGAAGTGCCAGTAGAGGCCGCCGATCTCGACTGGAGTGTGCCACTCGGGGGTGAAGCGGCCTTTCCAGGCCATGGTTAAGAGCCAGGCAAAAATGCCCAAGCCGATAATCATGTGCAGCGCGTGCAGGCCGGTCATGACGAAGTAAAGGGAGAAGAAGAGCTGGGCGTGGCGCGGATCGGCGTACTGGCCGGGATGTCCCGGGATGGGCACCTTCTCGAAACTGAAGGACGCGCCGGGCACGTGATGCTCCTCGAATTTGTCTTTGTACTCGACGCCTTTGATGCCCAGGAAGACAAGACCCAACAGCATGGTGAGAACGAGGCTGCCAATCAGCAGCGTGCGGCGTGCGGTCTGGGCGGCCCACACAGCCAGGACCACGGTCAGGCTGCTGCAGATGAGAACGGCGGTGTTGGTGGCACCGAGGCCGACGACGAGTGTCTTGCTTGCGGCGCCGAAGTCGCCGAAATATTTCAGGCGGTAAACCAGGTAGGCGCAGAACAGGCCGCCAAAAAACATGACTTCGGTGCCGAGGAAGACCCACATGCCGAGGCTGGCGGAATTACGCTGCTGTTCCGGGTCGGCGAAGTGGTGCAGGAGCGCCGGGTTGTGCTCTTCGGCGTGAAGACCGGTTGCGATGGAGCTATCGGGCAACGGGGACCTCCTCGCTGCGCGGTGCGTCGTCGCGGGGCGCGTCCAGTTCCTCGTAGTTGTAGGCTTCCCAGGTTACGACTGGTTCTTCGTCAAAGTTGAAAGTCGGCGGCGGAGACGGCGTTTTCCACTCGAGTCCGGCAGCGTTCCACGGATTATCCGATGCCGGCTTGCCGTAGCGCATCGACCAGAGGAAATAAACCATGGGCAGTAAGTATCCGACGCCGAGGACCGTCGCACCCGCAGTCGACAACACATTCAATATCTGAAACTCGGGCATGTGGCTGTAATCGTAATAACGCCGCGGCATGCCCATATAGCCGAGCAGGAATTGCGGAAAGAACGTGAGATTGAAGCCGATGAAAACGATCAGTGCGGCCAGGCGCGCCCACCCTTCGGGATAGAGTTTGCCGGAAATCTTGGGCCACCAGAAATGCATTCCTCCGAGATAGCCCATGACCGCGCCTCCGACCATGATGTAGTGGAAGTGAGCGACGACGAAATATGTGTCGGTGACGTGGACGTTGATGCCGAGAGCTGCGAGGAATAGTCCGGTGAGGCCGCCGATGGTGAAGAGTCCGAGGAAACCGAAGGCGTAGAGCATGGGCGCTTCGTAATGGATGGAACCCTTGTAGAGAGTGGCTGTCCAGTTGAAGACTTTGATGGCGGATGGAACGGCGACGGCGTAGCTGAGCAAGGAAAAAACCAACGCGGCGTAGACCGACATTCCGGCCACAAACATGTGGTGAGCCCAGACCAAAAAGCCGAAGACGGCGATCGCAATGGACGAGAACGCGACGAAACTATATCCGAAGATGCGCTTGCGCGAGAAGCACGCAATGATCTCGGAAATGATGCCCATCGAAGGCAAGATCATGATGTAGACGGCGGGATGGGAATAGAACCAGAACAGATGCTGGAAGAGGACCGGATCGCCGCCGAGTTTGGGATCGAAGATGCCGAGGTGCAGGGCGCGTTCGGCGGCGACCATTGTAAGGGTGATGGCGAGTACCGGCGTACCCAGAAGCTGAATGATGCTGGTGGCGTAGTGCGCCCAGATGAAGAGCGGCAGGCGCGACCAGGTCATGCCGGGCGCTCGCATGCGGTGGATGGTCACGACGAAGTTGAGGCCAGTGAGGATGGAAGAGAATCCGGCGACGAAGATTGCCAGTCCGGCTTCGACGACTTTGGTGTTGCTAAAGTTGGTGCTGAACGGGGCGTAGAACGTCCAACCGGTATCGACTCCGCCGGTCAGCATGCAGTGCAGCATCATCACGCCGGCGATCATGTAGAGATACCAGCTCAGCAGGTTGATGCGGGGGAAGGCGAGATCCTTGGCCCCGATCATCAGGGGCACCAGGAAATTTCCGAGCACAGCGGGAATGGAAGGAATCAGGAAAAAGAACACCATGACCATGCCGTGCATGGTGAAAAGCTTGTTGTAAGTGTCGGCCTGGACGAGATCGCCCGCAGGCGTGAGCAACTCGAGGCGGATGAGCAGCGCGAAGAAGCCTCCGATGAAGAAGAAGAACGTAATCGAGATTAGATATAGCAGTGCGATACGTTTGTGGTCGGTGGTGAGCAGCCAGGACCACACTCCGTACTTCGTGTTCAGGTAGTTCTCGCGTTCGAGTTGAGGTGTTGCTGTCGGCATACTTATTGCACCTGACTTCCGTTTGCTCGGGCGTTTCCTTGTGCTGGCGCGGCCGCGCTGGCGCTGGTTTTGGCCGCCTCACCTTTGGCCGCGCCAATCGACTTGATGTAGGCGACCAGGGCATTTACTTGCTCTTCCGTGACCAGTCCCTGGAACGTAGGCATGATTGGCTGGAATCCTTTCACACGCTTCGCGCCCGGCTCGAGGATGCACTCGCGCAGGTAATTCTCGTCGGCGGTGACGGTGCGGCCGTCTTCGAGTTGCACCGGCTTGCCGAAGACTCCGTGCAGGTTCGGGCCGCGGCCTTGCGTATCTGTGCGGTGACAGGTGCCGCAGCCGAGTTCGGCGAAAATCTTCTCGCCCGTCGCGGAGAGCGGACCGGCCAAGCCGCCGTTCATCCAGGTTTCATACTGAGCCGGCTCCTGCACAACTATGTCGCCGACCATGCCGGAGTGCTGGGTGCCGCAATACTCGGCGCAGAAGAGATGATAAGTGCCTGGCTTTGTGGCACGGAACCAGGTGACGGTGTAGCGGCCGGGCAGCACGTCCTGCTTGATGCGGAAAGCGGGGATAAAGAAGCTGTGGATCACGTCCTGTGAGGTCATGATCAGTTTCACATCGCGTCCGACGGGGACGTGCAATTCGTTGATCTCGCGCTGGCCTTCGGCGTGTTCGAGCTTCCACATCCATTGTTTGGCTACGACATAGACTTCGGCCGAATCGGAGGGTGAGGTGCGCTCTTTGAAATACACCACCGCGCCCCAGGCAAAAATGACCATGAAGATGACGAAGGGGATTGTGCTCCAGGTGACTTCGAGCGGAGTGGAGCCTTCGATCTGTTCGGCACGAACCCCGGGGCGGTAACGGAAGCGTGCGGCAAAATAAATCAGGCAGATGAAGATGAGCAGGGTCATCATGCCGGTGACGATGAGCAGGAAAATGTAGAGAGCGTCCACACGGCTCGCCATCGTGGAGGCCTGCACCGGCCATAGTGGAAAATTATTGAGCATACTCGTTATCATCTCTCAGTCGTTGGTCGTTCGTCGTTGGTCGTTCGCCATTTTGTTTTGAGTCTTACGGGTGTCCTTGCACCGCTTGGGAATGTCCGGCGCGGCGCAGAAAGATCCAGCCGCCACAGGATGAAAAGAAAAATACCCATAATGAGAACCGTCGCGGCCGCCGCCAGCCGCAGGATGTTCGCCACCATCGCGCCATATTTTCCGGTCTCGGGATTGTAGTGATAACAATAGAGCAACACCGCATCGACTGCGTTGCCGATCTTGCCTTGCGAAGCTTCTACCAGTCCCATGCGCAAGTCCTTGGGCGGGAAATCCACGCCGTAAAAGTAGCGCGAGATGCGGCCTTGCGGCGTGAGCACCATGATGGCTGTGGCATGGGCATACTGATTGCTCTTGGGGTCGTACTGATACTGGAAGCCGACAACTTTGGTGAGCGCGTTGATCGCGTCCGGCTGGCCGGTAAGGAAATGCCAGCCCGCAGCGGCATTGGGGCGGCCGTAGCGTCCGACGTAGTCTTTCTTTTTTGGCGCGGCCATCTCTGGAGTTTCGCGCGGATCGAAGCTCACCGTAACTACGTCGAATTCATTGCCTACGTCGAACTTCACCAGGCGCATGGCGCTGGAGAGTCCGGCCAGAGCCTCGCCGCACAGCATGGTGCAGTTGTAATAAACCAGGTTGAGGATCAGGGGCTTGCGGCCGAAGTAATCTCCGAGCTTCACGGTCTCGCCGGTTTCGTCGCGGAACGTGAGATCAGGCGGAACCTGCGCGTCGAGGTGTTGCTCGATGCCGACGTTCTCCAGCCTCGGCGGGCGGGTGTTGGCTGGAGGAGACATGACGCCGTTGTTCATCTGTCCCCACGCGGACGCTGCCAGCAGCGCGACAGCCAGCGATACGCGCGCGGTCGAAACCGAATTCTGTTTGCAGATCACTTCTTTCCACCCTTCTTAGTTATCGCAGGCTTTATCACCCCAGTCTTGCCGCTTGGGGTTACCGCAACCGCGGCGGTAGCTGCGACTTGCGGGCGGACGGGCAGTCCTCGTTGAACGATTAATTCCATGGCGCGCTCGATGGGAATATGCACCGTGCCGGCTTTTTCATCTACCCAGCCATAGCTGTACAGCGTCTTGTCTTCGTTGATGACGATTCCGTTAAGTTGACCCCGCTCGTCCTCCTCCAGCTTTGGGTTGGGGAAAGCGTTTTGCGGGTATTCGGGAGCGACGTGGCGCGTGTCCGCCGGTACGTTCGTGACCAGCGGATTCACCGGAGGTTCCAACGATTTTTCGTGACGATCGAGAACTGCAAATACACCTCGTAGCCCGAGAATGCAGAGCAGCGTTACTACGGCCAGGCCAAGGAGAAAATAGAGAATGCCGGACGCCTGCAGATCCTGGTGCTCGTAGCTTCCTTGCCCGGTCGTGCTCTCGTGTTTGATCTCGTCAGTCATATCAGGTTACGCATGCGTTTCGTGCGCCGGCTGCAAGACCTCGTGGGCGTCGGTGTCGTAGGCCGGCAGAAGCGGCAACGAAGCCAGGTTGCGGAAAAAATACCAGAGCCAGATACCTCCGATGGCGATCGGTACGACAATATCCGCCAAGGTCACGGTCAGATTCTTCGAGAAATTCGGTTCGATGATCCAGAACAGATCGAGGTAGCGAATCAGCAGCAGCCAGACCGCGAGCCACGCCAGCCGGCGGATGTCGCGCTTGAACGGGCGTGACAGCAGCGTCGCGAAAGGGATGACGAAACCGAACAGAACCAGAATCATCCCGATCGTTCCCCAGCCTCTATTGATTCGCCGTGAGATAAAAAGTGATCTCCGCGGGCAGGTTCCCGGCCCAGATGATGAGCCACTGCGAGAAGTTGAAATAGGCCCAGACCATGGTGAAAACGAGCATCCACTTGCCGTGGTCGTGGACGAAGTCGGGCTTCAACATCTCCGACATGGGCTTGTAGTTGAAGAGGATGCGCTCGACAGCAACGGCAAAACACATAGCCGACAGCACTTCGCCGATGAGGATGATCAGGCCAAAGATAGTCGAGACCCAACTGGGATCGAGCGACATGACCCAGTCGATGGCGGCGAAGGAGATAGTAAATCCGTAGAGAATGAGGCCGGGACCGCTTACCGCTTTGAAACGGCCGCTGTTGTCAGGGGTTGTGGGACTGTCGGTCTGCCTTGACCACTTCGACAGCAGGAACGAAAGGAGATTCCAGATCGCGAAGTAGAATACAGCGCGGATGATGAAGCCATTCACGGTTAGATAGGTCTGCGTGATCTGTGCGAGATGATCGTGGAGATGTTTGTCTTGAATATTGTTCGAGCGGCTGGGCCCAGATGTAGAGCCGATGTATTCCGAGAATGATTGGAATGAAGAGGGCGGCCAATAGCGGAAGCGTGCGCATTGCCGCGCCCAGGATGCGGCGGATGACTGTACCCCAGCCGCCGCCGGTGAGATGGCGAATCATGAGAATCGCCATGGAGCCGAGTGCGACGCCCAGCCAGCACATGAAGCCGAGCAGGTAGGCGCGATAGAACTCGCCGGGGCGGATGAAGGCCAACCCCACCGCGATCACTGAGAAGACGGCACCGATCACGAGCGAGCGCTGAGATATTTTCTTGACGACCTCCGGCGCCGTCAGATCGAGATGTGGAGTGGCCGCCGCGCTCATTTGTGCTCTTCTTTCTGGCCTTCGGACGGCGAAGCGGTTTTGGAATCAATGACGGGAAGCGTCGCGCCTGAGCCGAGCCGGCCGCGGAAAGACGGTGGATCCGACGGTACGTTTTGTCCCGCCGGCACGTCGGCCCGCGTGGCATTTTGGCTTAGCTGCAGCGCCCGGATGTAGGCGACGATATTCCAGCGGTCTCGCGGCGGAATCTGCGAGGCGTAGTCGGGCATGATGCCAGAGCCGTTGGTGATCACATCATAGAACTCACCCAGTGGGGCTTTTTGCCAGCGTGGTTTGTGGAAAGTCGGCGGGTTACGCGCGAAACCGCGGGACGGAACAAAGCCATTGCCGTCGCCGAGAAGCGAGTGACACGGAGAGCAATAAATGTTGTAACGCTCGCGGCCGCGTTCCAGAACTTCCTGGGTCACGGGAAACGGCATGTAGTCGCCGGGCTTGTTGCCGGCTTTCCCGGTGTAGAAATAAGTGTCCTCATGCAACTGCCCACGGGCTACAGTGCCTTCGACCGGCGGCCGCGCGGAGCGCTGGTCGGCGAAAAAATCACTGCGGGAAAGCGGATTCTGCCGCGGCTGCACGTGCATGTCGATGCGGCAGGAGGAGAGGAGCGCAACTGTCGCCAGCAGGAGCCCTAACGTTAGAAAATCACACGCTGCGTGCGCTCGTGGAATCCCACCGTTGCGCAAAGAACGCGCAAGAGCGGGGCACCCAGCTTTTGTTGAGTGGACCGAGATTTGGCGAAGATGCGGCATCTTAGCTGGGCACCTCCGAGATGGAGCGTGGTTCGAGGCCTTGCAGAAAGCTGCGCGTGCCGGACGGATCGTACTTGGGATCGGAAGAAAACACGATCAGGAAGAAGCGATCTTTGGAAGCCAGCGCAAAGCGGGGCACATTGAAAACGGGATGATAAGGCATGGGCAAGCCATTGAGCGCCAACATGCCGAACACGGCGGAAATTCCGGCGAAAAGAATCGTCATCTCGAAAGTGATGACAATGAATGCCGGCCAGGAATGATACGGCTTGCCGCCGATGTTGAGCGGATAGTCGACGGCGGACATCCAGTACTGCATCAGGTAGCCGGTTAGGCCGCCGACGATGCCGCCGATCAGCACCACGAGCGGAACTTCATCGCGGTGAAAACCGATCTCCTCGGCCAGACCCTCGATGGGAAACGGGCTGTAGGCGTCGATCCGGTTGTAGCCGGCCTGGTGCGTCTTGCGCGCTGCCTCGACCAGAGCCGTAGCCGAATCGAACTCTGCCATGATGCCGTACATGCGTTCGCGCTTCATTCCTTGACCTCCGCTTCCGGCAGGAGGGTGCGCATTTCAAAGATCGAAATCGCAGGCAAAAGCCGCAGGAACAGGAACATGGCCGCCAGGAACATGCCGATGGTGCCGATGTAGGTCATCCAATCCCAGCGCGTGGGGTAATACATTCCCCAGGACGAGGTGAGGAAATCGCGGTGCAGACTGATCACCACGATCACGAAGCGCTCCAGCCACATGCCGACCAGGATTACACCGGAGACCAGGAACAAGGCCACGGGACTGGTGCGCAGCTTGCGAATCCACAGCACCTGGGGGATGAAAATATTATAGAGTGAGCAGAAGGTAATAGAGGGTAGCGTAGGGCCCATGCAGGCGGTTCCAGATGGTGAAGGCGTCGTAGCGATCACCGCTGTACCAGCCCATGAAAGCCTCGATGCCATAGCCGTAAGCCACGATTAAACCGGTCGCGAGCATGACTTTGGCCGCGTTCTGTAAATGGAGTTCGGTGATGAAATCTTCCAGGTTATAGATTTTGCGGATCGGGATGGCCAGCATCAGCACCATGGCAAATCCGGAGTAGATGGCGCCGGCGACGAAGTAGGGAGGGAAGATCGTCGTATGCCAGCCGGGGACGATGCCCACCGCAAAGTCAAAGCTGACGACGGTGTGAACGGAGAGAACCAGTGGCGTGGCGAATCCGGCCAAGAGCAGATAGGCGGTTTCGTAACGGTGCCAGTGCCGTGCCGATCCGCGCCAGCCCATCGAAAGAATGCCATAGACAATTCTGGTCGCGGGATTCGTGGCACGATCACGCAGCGTGGCCAAGTCGGGAATCAGGCCGATGAACCAGAACATCGCGGAGATGGTGGCGTAGGTGGAGACCGCGAAGACGTCCCATATGAGCGGGCTTCGGAATTGCGGCCACACCCCCATGGTGTTGGGAATGGGAAAGAGCCAGTAAGCGAGCCACGGACGCCCGACGTGGATGGCCGGGAAAATTCCGGCGCAGGCCACGGCGAACAGCGTCATCGCTTCGGCGAAACGGTTGATGGAATTGCGCCACGACTTGCCGCAGTAAGAGAAGGATGGCGGAGATGAGCGTGCCGGCGTGGCCGATTCCGATCCACCACACGAAGTTGACGATGGCGAAGCCCCAGCCGATGGGAATGGTCACGCCCCAGATTCCAATACCTTTCAGGAACAGGTAGCCGATGGCGTAGAGCATCATCATCGTCATCAGAAACGCGATGCCGAAGCCCACGAACCATCCGTTCGAGGCGGGACGGGTCAGCACGATGGCGCTGATTTTTTCCGTGACCGTGCCGAACGTGTAGCCCGGCTCCATGACCGGGGCTTGCGTCGCCGTCATTTTGTATGGCTCGTCCATGCTTTATGTGGTGCCCTCAGGGGCTAAAGCCCAATTTCTTAATTCGGCTCTAACGGCACGGCTGAAGCCGTGCCCTTTCAAATCAAACTCGTCACGACTTCAATTCCGGGTTCGGGTTGCTTACTTCCGCCAGATACGTTGTACGCGGGCGAGTGTTGAGTTCGCCCAGCAGACTGTAATTCCGCGACTGCGCTTTCAACTTCGACACTCTGCTGTTCGGATCATTAATATTGCCGAAGATGATCGCGCCTGCCGGGCAGGACTGCTGGCACGCGGTTTGTAACTCGTTATCGTTTATCTTGCGGTTC
This sequence comes from uncultured Acidobacteriaceae bacterium, assembly GCA_963807655.1. Lineage (GTDB taxonomy): Bacteria > Acidobacteriota > Terriglobia > Terriglobales > Acidobacteriaceae > Sulfotelmatobacter. The sequence goes on from CAWEDF010000040.1 coordinate 143,213, forward strand.
TCGCGTTCAGCGTCGATGCGGCTCTCGTTGATGCGCTGCACACAGTAGGTACACTTCTCCATCACGCCGCGGCTGCGGACGCTGACGTCGGGATTGCGCATCATCTTGTACTGCGGCGTCTCCCAATCCTGAAAGAGCAGAAAGTTGAAGCGTCGCACCTTATACGGACAGTTGTTCGAGCAGTACCGCGTGCCCACGCAGCGGTTGTAGACCATGTCGTTCAGGCCTTCGCTCGAGTGGTTGGTCGCGCCCACGGGGCAAACTACTTCGCAGGGGGCGTTTTCGCACTGCATGCAGGGTACAGGCTGGAAAAATGCTTTGGGATTGTCGCGGTCGCCCTGGTAGTAAGCGTCGACGCGAATCCAGTGCATGTGTCGGCCGATAGCGGCCTGCTCTTTGCCGACGACGGCGATATTGTTCTCCGACTGGCAGGCCAGCATGCAGTTGTTGCAGCCCACACAGGAATTCAGATCGATCGCCATGCCCCACGCGTAGTCTTCTTCTTTATACGGATAAGGCTTGTACAAAGTGAGTCCCGGCGCGGGCTCCTCCTCCTGAGCGAAGTTCGGCTCTTTACGATATTCCTCAAGCGTGGTCTCACGCACCAGCGGGCGATGGCCGCCATCGGGTGTGTCCATGCTCTGGTAGCCCTGCGTGGAAGCGAGTTTGTAAGCGTCTCCGGTCTTGCGGATTTGCAGGCCGGTGGCGATCCACGGCGCGGCGGTTGTGCGCAGCGCATAGGCATCGAAACCTTGCGCAGTTCCAACGCGGCCAGCACGGCGGCGGCCGTAGCCTAAGGTCACAGTGACGGAGTTGTCGGGATGGCCGGCTTGAATCCAGACTGGGCCTGTGACTTTTCTTTTTTGGTCACCTCCGCCATTCAATTCCAGCTCGACGACGTCTTCCGTCTTGATCTGAAGCCGCTCCGCCATCTTGGGGCCGATGAGCACGGCGTTGTCCCAGGTGAGCTTGGTCATCGGCTTGGGCAATTCCTGCAGCCAGCCGTTGTTGGAGAATTGGCCGTCGTAGATGGTCGGATCGCGGCGGATGTTGAGCTCGATGGCGTTGGCGTCGTAGCCTGTAAAGAACTCGTTCAGCTTCGGCGTCACCGGCTTGGGAAAGTAAGCGTGCCCTCAATCCAGCCATCGTGCAGTGACTTGCGCCAGAACTGTTCGAAGTCCACCCCGGAGTGCTGTTTCTGCCAATAAGTTCGCGATCAAGTCGTATCCCGTTGCGTCGGCTTGACCGGAGACCAAAGCGACGAATTCCAGCGAACTCTTGCCGCTGTAAAGCGGAGCGATCAAAGGCTGGATGATGCTGACTGTACCGTCATAGGCCCGCGCATCGCCCCACGCTTCGAGTTCATGCGCTTGATTGATGTGCCACTGACAAAGTTCGGCAGTCTCGTTTTGTAGAGCCCGAGATGCACACGCATTGGAATCTTGCCGTTCTTCAGGACGCTCGGGAAGTCGAGATCGGCGGGCGCATCATAGGCTGGATTGCCGCCGAGAATGATCAGCAGATCCACTTTGCTCGCGTTCATGTCGGCGACTAGATCTTTTAGAGATTCCGTCTGATTGATCGGATTTGCATCGACCGGGTCTGTATAGAAAACGGTCTTGCCAACGTTGCCCGACCTGGAGTTGATGGCATGCGCCCGAGCGTGAACCTCTGGCGGTTGGTGGTCGCCAACGATTACCATGAAATTGCCGAAATGGTTGAGCAAATCCATCCCAAAGGCTTTCTCAAAGGCCGCCCTGTTAAGATCCAGTGCGGAGGCTCTTATTCTGTGATCAACGAAGTGGTCCGTGGCCTCGATGGGCCTAAACTCGCTGGCTAACATCGGTACAGACATTCCATGAGCGAATCCCGCGATCGCCGAGGCTGGTAGTGGCAGTCGATGATCGGCCTTCGCCCCCGTCGTAGTCGGCGTGCTCTCGATTACGTACAGCCGGTTCATCTTGCCGTCGGGATTGCGGCGCTTGGCGAAGTCGCGGATGTAGCGGACATTTCCCGGAAAACCCGCATACAGGAAGTCGGCGTCGAGCGAGACGATTATGTCGGCCTTTTCAAAATCGTAGCGCGTCTCGACCGGCTGGCCGAAGGCCAGTTTGGCGCCTTCGAGTACGTTGTCGCGATTGACGGGCTCGTACACATGCCACTTGGCCTGCGGATAAATCTTCAGGAAGTTGCGCAGTTGATCGGCGAGCGTGGGCGAAGAAATGGTCGGAGTGAGGATGCGAATGCCCGCGCCCTGGAGCGCCTTCTGCGCACTGAGCGGGCCGCGAATCGCGGTCAGAAACGACTGCCAGGAGCGCTGGTCACCCATCGACGCCACGCTCTGCGAGCGGTCGGGATCATACAGGCCGAGAACGTGGGCTTGCGCGAAAATGTCGGTGCCGCCAAGCGATGCAGGATGCTTGTCGTTGCCTTCAATCTTTGTCGGACGCCCGAGATGGCTCTCGACCAGCAGCGGGTTGGCGTAGCCGCCGAGCGTCATCGCCGTGGCGTAGAACTGCGGGCGGCCGGGAATCACGTCCTCGGGCTGGCGCACATAGGGAACGATAGGCTCGAGCGGCAGCCGCACGCATCCGGTCATTCCCGCGAGCGCCATCGACGCTCCCATCACTTTCAGAAACCCGCGCCGCGAGACGGAATCAACCCACTCGGAAGCGCCTTTGGGGAATTCGCGGTGCAGCGCCTCCTGGAACGCGGGACTGCCGGCGAGTTCTTCGAGGCTGCGCCAGTATTCCGGTCCGGCTTTTTCGTCGGCGGCCGCTTCGATTTGCGCGCGGACGGATTCCAGATCCTGCTTGCCCTTCTTGCTGGGGCAAACATCCTCCCGTTTCGCGCGGCCGTGTTGTTCTTCGATCTTCATTGGTTACACATCACACTCTCAAAGACTGTCATCCTCAGCGGAGCGAGAGTGCGCGGGAGAACTCCCTGAAGCGGCACTGGGACTGCCGGCATTGCAGGGGTCCTTCGGCTCCGAATTTGCTTCGCTTCGCGAAGCAAATTCTCCGCCAGGATGACAAGTTCTCATAGTTCGTTCTCATCGATGACACGTGCTGCAGCTTGTAATGTCTTTCACGCTTCGCACGCGGTATTTCTTTACCAGCGCTGCGCCTAAGTCGAGCTGATCGCTATAACTCTGTCCGTCTACGACCACGGGATTCGCGCTGGTGGGCTGCTGGTAGCGCATGTTGAATACCTGATCGCGCGGGCGCAGATTTTGTTCCGGAGCGCGATGGCAACTCAGGCACCACTCCATCTGCAACGATTCCTGCTGGTACATCAGCGGCATCTGGTCGACGGGGCCGTGGCAGGTGTTGCAGCCCACTCCCTTGTTGATGTGAATACTGTGATTGAAGAAGACGAAGTCGGGCAACTGATTCACCCGCGTCCACTGCAGCGACTGGCCGGTGCGGTAGCTGGCGCGGACCGGTTCGAGCAGCTCAGCGTTAGTCCAGATCTGCGAATGGCAGTTCATGCAGGTCTTGGTGGGAGGGATGCCGGCGAAACTCGAAGTCTCGACCGAGGTGTGGCAGTAGCGGCAATCGATACCCAACCCGGAAACGTGATGCTGGTGGCTGAAGGGCACGGGTTGCGGTTTTCGCACTCCGGCATAGGTAATGTAGGGCGAACGTTGCACCTCCATCGCCACCCACGTAAGCGCGGCAACCACAAAGACCGCGCCAAAAATCGTGGCCCGGGAGAGGGTGTTCGTGCTGCGATGAAAGATCTGCGGCATGCTTGCATACGAGCTTCAGGAATCGCGGACCAGACACAACGAATCCTGGCTATGTTGCCGATGCTGGTTGTGGAGCGCAAAGAAAACACCCACAGATTTTCCCCGCGCCAGTTGCGAAACAGTGGATTATAAATATTTCGGGCGCAGTTGTCGCGCTCTTTCCTGAGCAGCGAAAAAAATTTGCAAAACTGAACCTGGCGGACGGAATGTCCTTTATCGCACTTAGCGCAGATTCATCACTAACAACTTCGGCTCGGTCATCTCCTCGATCGCGTAGCGAAGGCCTTCGCGGCCCAGGCCGGAATCTTTGACGCCGCCGTACGGCATCTGGTCGATGCGGAACGATGGGATATCGCCCGCGATCAGCGCCCCGACCTCAAGTTCGTCATAGGCCTGGAAAAGCAGCTTCACGTCGCGCGTGAACAATCCGGCCTGCAGGCCGTAGTTGGAATTGTTGATGCGGCGCAGCGCTTCGTCAAAATTCTGGTAGGGCTCGACGGTCACGACGGGGCCAAAAATCTCCTGGCAGTTTACTTTCATGTCCGGCTTGGTGCCGGTCAGCACTGTGGGATCGACAATGGAACCCTTTCGGCCGCCGCCGCATAGCAGTCGAGCGCCCGAGCGAACCGCCTCCTCCACCCAATTGATCACGCGGATGGCATCGCTTTCGCGAATCAGCGGACCGAGGTCGGTCGATTCCTGCATGGGATCGCCGGTTTTCAGTTTTTTGACGCCTTCGACAAGAAGATCGGTGAACTTGCCGTAGACCGATTGCTCCACCAGAATGCGCTGCACCGAGATGCAAGTCTGGCCGGCATAGGCGAAACCGCCGGCAACGCAGCGCTCCGCGGCATAGTTGAGATCGGCGTCGCTGTGCACGATCGCGCCGGCATTGCCGCCCAGTTCGAGCACGACTTTCTTTTTGCCGGCGCGGCGTTTGATGTCCCAACCTACAGGCACGCTGCCGGTAAAGCTGATCAGCTTGATGCGCTCGTCGGTGACCAGCAGGCTGGCGTCGTCGTTCGAGAGTGGGAGCACGTTGAGTCCGCCATCGGGCCAGCCTGCCTGCTGCACGCACTCCGCCAGAAGCAGCGAGCAGAGCGGAGTTTGCGGCGCGGGCTTCAACACCATCGAGCAACCCGCGGCGATTGCCGGAGCTACTTTATGAGCGACCAGGTTCAACGGGAAATTGAAGGGCGTGATCCCCGCAATGGGGCCGAGCGGGAAACGCTTCACGATGCCCCAGCGTCCCGCGGTAAACTCCTGCCAGTCGAGGGGGAGATACTCGCCATTGATGCGCGTGGTTTCTTCCGCGGCAACGTTGAAGATAAATACAGCGCGGTCCACTTCGATACGCGCCAGCTTGATGGGCTTGCCGGCTTCCTGCGCCAGGGTGCGGGAAAATTCCTCGCGGCGCTCGGTAATGGACTGTGCCACACGCCGCAACACGCGCTGCCGCTCGAAAGCAGGCAGGCGGCGCGTAGTGCCGAACGCCTTCACGGCGGCGGCGATCGCGGCTTCGGCATGCTCGCGCCTGGCCTGCACGACTCGCGCAATCACACTGCCATCGAAGGGTGCGCGGACTTCGACGATGTCTCCGTCTTCCATCCATCGGCCGTCGACAAAGAAACCGTGGGTTGCGACTGGGGCAATCGTCAATTCCGCCATTGCTTGGGACCTCCTCCGTGCGACAGCGGTTTTGATTATAGGCCTTGGCTGGCGGTTGCTTTTTTCTGCGGGAAGAAAAGCATAAACCACAAAGGACACGAAGGTTCACTAAGGTCAACTCCCGTCCGGTTTCCTTCGTGATACTTCGTGTCCTTCGTGGTTCGTTTGAGTCCGGCAGTTGTCCACTACAATTAGGGCCGTCGGCGAAGATGCCTGCCCTGGAAACCATTGCTGAGCTAGCTCCGCGTCTGCGGCGGAAGGAAGTCTCTCCGGTCGAGTTGACTCGCGCTTGCCTGGATCGCATCGAGAAACTCAATCCCATGCTGAATGCGTTCATCACCGTGACTGCCGAGTCTGCGCTGGCGGAGGCTCGGGCTGCGGAGATCGAGATCTCGCGCGGAGAATGGCGTGGGCCGCTGCATGGGATTCCGATGGCGATAAAAGATCTGATCGATACGGCGGGCACGCGAACGACCGCTGCCAGCGCGGCTTTCAAGCATCGCGTTCCGGCCGTCGATGCGGAAGTGGTGCGGCGGTTGCGGCTTGCGGGGGCAGTCATTCTGGGGAAAAACAATCTGCATGAGTTTGCTTACGGCGGAAGTTCACTAGTTAGCTTCTTCGGCGACGTTCGTAATCCCTGGAACACGGCGCATATTGCCGGCGGATCGTCCGGAGGTTCCGCGGCTGCCATTGCTGCTGGACTCTGCTATGCGGCGATCGGGACCGATACGGCTGGCTCGATTCGCGAACCGGCTGCGCTGTGCGGGTGTGTCGGGATCAAGCCTACTTACGGGCGCGTTTCCACGCGCGGCGTGATACCGCTTTCGTGGTCGCTGGATCATGTTGGGCCGCTGGCTGCGACTGTTGGCGATGCGGCCATTGTGCTGCAGGCTATTGCGGGATACGATCCGCTCGACGTTTGCAGCGCGGATGTTCCGGTATCCGACTACGTTTCTGGCTTGCGCGATGGGGCGAAGACTTTGCGCGTTGGAATTCCGCGGGCGCATTTTTATGACGATCTTGATGATGAAGTTCGAGCGGCGGTGGAGCGGGCGCTGGTTGTGATCGGGACGCTGGTGGCGGAAGTTCGGGACTTGCAGGTCGAGGTGTCCTCGGACCGGACTGTACAAGCCGCCGAGGCTTTTGCCTATCACGCCGATTATGTTGCGCGGACGCCTGAGCTTTATCAGCCGGAAACTCTGCGGCGCATTCGATCTGGCGAAAACATTTCGGCGGCGGAATATATTCTGCGGCGGCGCGAACTGGATCTGGAACGGCGGCGCGCTCGCGACATATTCGCCGACGTGGATTTGCTGGTCACGCCTACGATGCCGATTCCCGCGCCGGCGATTGCCGATCTGAAAAAAGATCCTGCTGCGCTGCGTCCCTGCGGAACTTGCGTTGCTGCGCAACACTCGGCCGTTTAATGTTTGGGGACTGCCGGCTGTCTCAGTGCCCTGTGGCTTTACGAGAGGCGGGCTGCCCATCGGGCTGCAGATCGCAGGCCTGCATTGGCGGGAGGATCTGGTGCTGAGGCTGGCTCATGGTTATGAGCAGGCGACCGAACGGCACACGAGGCCGTGTATCGAGGAGGGGCTCAGGGAATCACGTGACTAGCATCAGGTGGGTTGCCAGGATTCGTCGAACGGCCGATCTTCTGGGCCGATGTTTCCCAGGTCGATCGTGTAATTCACGGACGCGTTAATCCACCGTTCTCACATCGTCCGGCAGCATTAGCACGAACATGCAGTTCCCCGTCGCGGTGGAGCAGGAGAGGATTCCGCGGCGGAGGATTTTTGCTGGAGTGTCGTCGGGGAAGGTTAAGCGGTATTCCGCCGTGCGGAGGGCTGCGGTGAAGACTTTGAGTTTTTCGTCGCCGCCGGCGAACTTCACGGCTTCCACTGTAGCCGCGGAGGCTGGACCACGGCTTAGGAGCACGAAGAATTCGGCGCTGCCGGTTTCTTTTGCGACCTTGCCCAGGTCGATGGTGCGCAACTGCTGCAGTTCTTCTTTGTGCTTCGCTACTGCGGCGTCTACCTTGGCGCTGCCGCCGGCTAGCGCGGCCAGGCGGTCGCGGGTTTCGGGGATGGGACGCAGTCCGCTCAGGCAGAGAGCGTAGGTGCGCTGAGCGAGATCCTTCTTTCCCTGCTTTTCGTAAATCTGTCCCAGATGGTCGCCGACTTCGCCGTGATGGCCCAGTTGCCAAGCGGCGGAAACATATTTCTCAGCCTTGTCGAGATTGCCCTGGTTGAAATAGACCCAGCCCAGCGTATCCCAGTAGGCGATCAGGGAGGGGACCAGAGGCAACTCCTGCGGGGTTAGGCGGTCGAGCGAAACATTGCGCAACGCGGCCGTGGTCGCTGAGATTGCCGACTCGGCGTACTGCTGCGCGCGGTCGAGATGAGATTTCTTCAGGGAAAGTTGATAGGCGATGTTGTTCCAGACCAGCGGCGTGGCCGAGAGTTCGACTGCGTGGTCGAAAGTGGCGAGCGCTTTGTCGTCCTGGCCCAGGTTCAGATAAGCATCGCCGAGGCTCACCTGCAGTTCGGCATTGTCAGGCGTGAGGGATGCGGCCTTTTCCAACTCGGGCGCGGCCTCGGCGTACTTGTGCCACTCGGAGTACATCGCACCGAGGCCGGCGTGGGCGAACTTGTCGAGGGGATTGATCTCGATCTGTTTGTTGAAGGCGGTTACGGCTTCGTCATACTTGCGTTCTTGCCAGTAGGCGCGGCCGAGGGCGTTGTAGGCGTATTCGTCGTAGGGATTGATTTCGATCTGCTTGTGGAGAGCGGCGATGGCCTCGTCGTTCTGGCGCATTCCGAGATAGGCTGCGGCCAGCATATTCCAGGCGTACTTATTCTTGGGATCCACTTCGGTGGCGCGCTTGAGCAGTTGAATCGTCATGGGCAGATTGTTGCTGGCCATGGCCGCGCGGCCGCTTTCGACCAGGTCGTCGGCCTTCATATCGGCCGGCGCCGTCAGCGTGCCTGCTCCCGTGTTCTCGACGGAAAGAAACTGTCCCAGGTCAGAGCTGACGGCGTGGCGGAAGGCTTGATAATCGGAGGCGCGGGGCGCGGGCAGCTCGGCCTGACGCAGGATGAGCGTTCTTGCCGCGGTGAAGATCGTGCCCTCCAGCTTGTAGGTGGCCTGGTACTCGGCGTAGTCGCGCTTAACGGATAAAGGCAAGGGAGGAATGTGCCGTGTATTTGGCGGGCAAGTCGAGCTTGATCTTGTAGCCGTACTCTGCCTTGGGGCCTAGTTTCAGCGGCTCGGCGTCCGTGTGCCGTCGTCATCGTCATTGCTGAGATCGGGCAGGCTGAACTGGCAAAGAGGCAGGGTCAGGTCGGACTTTTTCTTCGACCAGTCCAGGAAGTTCGGCTTCGCTACGTCGTAGGACAGGGTGAACGGCTCGCGGGTCGCGGCCGGATCGCTGACCTTCAAATTCGTGATGTCGCCGCCCATCCCGGCGTTCACGTTTTCCACCACGCGCTGCCATTGCGCTTCGGGGACGCGGCGGAAGATCGACCGCAACATCAGTTCTTCATCGCCGCGGAAGGTGTAGTGCACGTGGGCTTCGAGTTTGCCGATCTCATTTATTTTTCCATCGACCTCGGAAATCTCGGTGTCGGGCATGGGCGTATCGGCGGGCGTCTCCTCCAGATGCGGCTTGCCGCTGGGGGGGATAACCAGCGCCAGCTTGTTGCGCAGGCTGAAGGCCAGCAGGCGGAAGGGAGCAACTTCGCTGGTCGTATCCATCCAGACTTCTTCGTCAGGCTTCGTCATGGGCAACAAGGTAATGACGTGATCGAACTGCGAGGGCGAGGGCACGTCGGGATCGAGCTTGCGACTGGAGTTGATTAACACGGACGACGCGTGCAGGCCCTCGGCTTCGAGCAGGGAGGCGAGCAGAGTGTGCTTATCCTTGCAGTCGCCGTACTGGTTATGAAGAACATCCCCGGAAGAGTGGGGCTGATAGCGGCCCACTCCCAGGGACAGGCTGACATAGCGGAAATTCCTGGCGACATAGTCGTAGAGGGCCTGGACTTTATCCAGGTCGTTGCCGAGGCCTTTGGTGAGTTCGGCGGCTTTGGCGCGGACTTCCGGCGAGGGAGCGCGGCGGTCCTTTTCGAGGCCGGCATACCAGAGGCCGATTTGTTCCCAACTGACGAACGTGGTCAACTGCACGTCGGGCCGTTGCTCGTCGTTCTTTTTCTTTTTCTTCTTGTTCTTCTTGTCTTTGTCTCTATCTTTGTCCTTGTCGTTTTGGTCGTCTTCGCGCTCCAGGTGAGAACTGGTCCAGTGATAGGTGCGCCGTCCGTTTGCTTCCGAGATCTTCGGATCCATGCCGGGCTTGTTCTTCAACTTGAGCGGGCGATCCACGGGAACATCAACATCGAGTTCCTCATCGAGCATGATGTTGTTCTTGTCGAAGTCATAGTCCGCCCAGAACTGTCCCACAGCCAACGGCGTGTGAATCAGCGTGACCATGTCGTACTCGAGCGTTTCGCCGGGGCGCAGGCCGGGCACGGTGATGTGCTTCTGACGGTAGTCGGTGTAGACGGGAGCCTCGCGCTCCACGGGCGCACTCAGATCCTGCACAGCATCGTCGCCCGCCTTCACCTCGGTGCCGTCGGCCTTGACCACGCGGACATAAGCTATCTCCACGCGCTCGTTGGCGGAGTTGTAGCCGAGTTGGAGCTGGCCCCACTGCTGGACTCCAGCCTCGCTCTGCACGCGAATGCGGGCGACGGTCTCTTTGCGGCCTGTGCCATCGCTTTCGAAGCGGTAGCGCGAGCGGAGGTGCTCGACCACAAAGGCTTCCTGGGAATAGTCACGCTTGGGCTCTTTCGACTTAGGGGTGGCGTCGGCAGGTTTTGTGGATGCGGCTGACGAAGTGGGTTTCGCGCCCGATTGTGCTGGGGCAGCGAAGGGTGCGGCCAGGGTGCAGGCCGCGAGAAGCCAGAGCAAGAAACTGCGCATAGGTTAATAGTAAGGCCTGTGGCGTCTTTATCCCAAGGCGAAAGGCCGCGCAAGGGGGAGAGTGCCGTCCGAGACAGTGGACATTTGTTTATTCAGAGGGCACAAGACCATAGTAAAATCCTAACTCAGAAAGACTTGCCTGCCACGATGCGGGCAGGCGTGACGCATAAAGACATCTGCGCCACGATCTCTCCGTTCGGAGGATTTCTGGCATGGAAGATCGGGCCCCCGACGTCTCTTCTTCGGTTTCGGAGCAATCGGTTTCCCGGCAGACGATTTCCCAGCAGTCAATGCTCAGGCGACGCGAAGGCCGCGGCGCTTGGGTTCTGACGGCCTACTGCATCTCTGGGCTGGCTCTGTTCGGGCTTCTCGCTTATTTCTTTTCGGAGTACATCGCTCACTAGAAAAGGTGCGGTTGCGGTGAACGGGCGGCTGCACCCGCGGACGCGCTAGAGTGTGTCGCGTTTTGGTTTCCTCGCTTCGCTCGGCGGACAGCCGAGGCCGCTGTTCCTACATGGGCATCTTCCTGCACTGAGAGCACACCTGTCCTGCATCCGTCTTCGAACGTGTTACAATGAGCGGCCTTAGAGGCTGCTGCTTCGCCGGAACCCAGCGTTTCCCCGCACTGAAGCACTGAGAAAGATCACGATAACCCGTGCCCAAGAACCCCACGTCCGCTGCCGCGCCCATCACCTACGCCGACGCCGGTGTGGATATCGACCGGGCCAACCGTACCAAGCAGCGCATCAAGTACCTGGCGCACAAGACCTTTACCCGCGGCGTGCTAAGCGAAATTGGCGGGTTCGGCGGCCTCTTTCAGGTGGATAAGACCAAGTACGTGGACCCAGTTCTTGTTTCAAGCGTGGATGGAGTGGGAACAAAGCTGAAGATTGCCTTCGCCATGGGACTGCATTCCACCGTGGGCGCTGACCTGGTGAACCATTGCGTCAACGATATCGCCGTGCAGGGCGCGGCGCCGCTGTTCTTTATGGACTATCTGGCGACGGGAAAGCTGGAGCCGACGATCGCCGAGAAAGTGGTGGAAGGAATCGCGGATGCCTGCAAGCACAACGGCTGCGCCTTGATCGGCGGAGAGACGGCCGAGATGCCGGGCTTTTATCCCGATGGCGAGTACGATCTGGCGGGATTTATTGTGGGCGTGGTGGAACGCGACCGGATCATCACTGGCAAGGACGTGCAGATCGGCGACGTCATTCTCGGCCTGGCCTCGAACGGCCTGCACACTAACGGGTATTCGCTGGCCCGCAAGCTGTTGTTTGAAGTGGCCCACTACTCGCCGGAAGACTACGTCAACGAAATCAAGAACAAAGTGGGCAATGAACTGATGCGCACGCACAAGAGCTACTGGCCATCCGTGAAAAAGCTGGTTGCCGCGCAATGCGTTTCCGCGCTGGCGCACGTTACCGGAGGCGGCATCACGGAAAACCTTCCGCGCGTTCTGCCTCGAGGGACCGGGGCCGCGATTGATCTCGGTTCCTGGCCGGTGCCACCTTTATTCGAGCACCTGCGCCAGTTGGGGAATGTTCCCCAAGAGGAGATGCTGCGTACTTTCAACATGGGCCTGGGCATGCTGCTGGTGGTTCCACTGGCGAAATTCAAAAAAGCCCAGACCGTGCTCGAGCGCGTGGGAGAGAAAGCTTTTACCGTGGGCCGCATCGTCAAGGGCGAGCGCAAGGTGATCTACAACTAGAATAATTGATGATTGATGATTTTTGATTGAAAATCAAAAGTGCTCAGTTTGAGGTCTCAAGCATCAATCAACAATCACCAATCAACAATCATCGATCCACAATGCATTCTCTCGGCATTCTTCTTTCCGGACGCGGCTCGAACTTTGTCGCTATCGCCGACAGCATTGACGCGGGCCGCATCGCGGACGCGCGCATTGCCGTTGTCATCTCTAACAGCGCGGATGCACCCGGCATCGCCACTGCGCGACAGCGCGGATTGAACGCGGTGGTGATTCCATCGAAGGGCAGGCCGCGAGCGGAACAGGAACGCGAAGTCGTCGCCGCACTCACGCAGCACAAAGTGGATCTGGTCTGCCTCGCGGGATACATGCGCCTGCTCTCGCCCTGGTTTGTGCAGCAGTTTCCGCGGCGCATTCTCAACATTCATCCCTCGCTCTTGCCCGCATTTCCGGGGCTCGAAGCACAAGAGCAGGCTTTCGCGTACGGAGTAAAAGTCTCCGGCTGCACCGTGCATTTTGTCGATGAAGAACTCGACCACGGAGCGATCATTGTGCAGAAGACTGTTCCGGTGCTCGATAGTGACGATGAGCATACGCTGGCCGCCCGCATTTTGGAGCAGGAGCACATTGCTTATACGGAGGCGATCAACGTTGTGCTGGGCGGAAACTACGAAGTGAAGGGCCGGAGACTGCTCAGAATTGTGTAGGGACAAGCGAGGCGGCTGTTCCTACATGAACCTGCCGCTATAATCGACGTGCATGCCCAACTTCGCACCGGTCGCCGAACAACTGACATATCTGAAGAAAGGCTCGGCGGAAATTATCCGCGAGGCCGACTTGCGCGCCAAGCTGGAGAAGTCTCGGAGCACCGGCAAGCCTTTGCGCGTGAAGCTTGGCATGGACCCGACTGCTCCCGACCTGCATCTCGGGCATACGGTGGTTCTGCGCAAACTTAAGCACTTTCAGGATCTCGGCCACACGGCAATCTTCCTGATCGGCGACTTTACCGGGATGATCGGCGACCCGACGGGACGCTCGGCCACGCGGCCTCCGCTCACGCGCGAGCAGATCGAGGAAAACGCCGAGACTTACAAGGCGCAGGTCTTCAAGATTCTCGATCCGCAGAAAACTGTGGTCGACTTCAACCGGCGCTGGTTCGCAAAGTTTACCGCCGACGACTTCATCCGCCTGACTGGCGAAGTACACCGTTTCGCAACTGCTGGAGCGCGAGGATTTCCATAAACGCTTTCGGGAAGAAAAACCCATCGCCCTGCACGAACTGCTTTACCCGCTGGTGCAGGGCTATGACTCGGTGGCGCTCGAAGCCGATGTGGAACTCGGCGGCACCGACCAAAAATTCAATCTGCTGGTGGGCCGCGAACTGCAGCGCGCCTCCGGTCAGGAGTCGCAGGTTGTGCTGACCACGCCGATCCTCGAAGGCCTCGACGGCGTGCAGAAAATGTCGAAGTCAATGGGGAACGCAATCGGGATCAATGAGCCGCCGCTGGAAATGTATGGGAAGATCATGAGCATCTCCGACGAAATGATGTGGAGATACTACGAACTGCTGACGGATGTGCAGGTCACCGACATCGAGAAGATGAAGCGCGAGACGCATCCGATGCAGGCGAAGAAGGAGCTGGCGCGGGAGATTGTGGCGGACTTTCACTCGGCGGCGGCTGCTGCGAAAGCGAGGGAGGATTGGGCGAGGCAGTTTCAGAAGAGTGAAGCCCCGCAAAACCTTGATGAGGTTCGTATTAGCGTGGCTAAGGTTCGAGTGGCCGAGACGCTTCCCAACGCCAGTGAAGGCGGCGCTGCTCAGGTAATCACTTCCGATGTCTCCGGCGCCCAGGTGCTAAGGGCAGACAAGCTGGTTCGTGAAGCTGGGCTTTCGTCGTCAACGGCTGAGGCTGGGCGCAAAATCAAGGAAAAAGCTGTGCATATCAACGGGCGCCTCGTAGAGGCGCTTGCAATCCTCGTCTCTACGCGGGAACCACTCATTATCCGAGTTGGGAAAAAGATAAAAAAGATATTACTGATTCTTCCCTGAAATCAACACTACGGCAGAAGCCCGAACACGGCGACACCGTTCGTGGTTCCTACGAACACCCTGCCGTTGGCGACCATAGGAGTGATGTACTTGTTGCCCGCACCGAACTGGTCGCGGCCGCCGCTGGCCTGGTTGCTGTTGTAGAGTTCGTTCAGAGTCGTGGCGTCGTAAGCGTGCAACACCGCCGGGGTGGCGTTCTCCACGGCCCACACGATTCCTTCGCTGGTGCCGTTGGCCGAGACGCTGGGCGACGCCCCGGGATAGACAAAGCTATTGGCGGTTTGCGCGGCAGCGGTGCTCGACAGCGTCGCGTTGGTGATCGTAAAGGCCTGGATAGGGTGTCCCCATGATCCGTAGTAGAGCGTGTTGTTGAAATACGCAGGCATCGAAAAAACCCCTCCCGGCAATGCTCCCGCGAGTTCCTGATAGATGTTGTTGCTGGTGGAACTGAACTTGCCCATCGAGTCGCGATTCACCACGTAAAGATTGGTGTCTTTGCCGGCGCCGACCGCGAGATGCATGGTGTGGCCGGAGCCGTCGCTCAGATCGGGCAGCACGATCGTTCCGCCCGAGCCTAGGTCAATGTCGGAGCCGTTCTCCGACGTTTCGTTGTCCATCTCGAAGTAATCGGCCACAGCGAGTTGATTGCCTGAGGTGGAGAGCTTCATGAATGCGTTCCCGTAATCGCCGTTGCTGGGAAAGCCGCCGGCATTCAAATTCGTATCGAAGTCGCCATTGCCATCGAGAAAGTAGATGTTGCCTGAGCTGTCGGCGGCGAGTCCGGCTCCGGACATCCAGATGGCGCCTGCGCCGCCGTTGGGCGTCACATTCAACACGCTGGTCTGGGCCAGCGTGGATTCGCTGTAACCCATGATCCAGCCGGTATAGGGCCGGAAGTCGCAATGTGAAGCCCAGGCGGTATAGATGACGCCATTCAACAGGAGCAGCGCGGCGCGCTCTTTATACTGTGCCGGATCGAAGGCCACGATTCCTTGAGCGCTGTTATCGCCGGTTCCGGGATACGTTGCCTGAATCTCGGCTGGACCGCCGAACAGTTCCGTGCCGAGCGCAAGATCGAGCGCGTGCAGGCGCTGGTGGTAGATGCCGGTTCCGTCTTTCGACATCGCCACCACATAAATCGCACCATTCGGCCCGGCAGTGCGATCGATGACGGGAGTGGCGGTTACTCCAATCTCAGGAGTTACCTGGCCGCAACTGAGATCGTCCGATGTGGTTTCGCCGGGCTTCAGCATCGACACGTGCCACAGCGTCGCGCCAGAATCCGGGTCGAAGGCATAAACCGAATCGTGCTCCGTAGCCACGATCAGTTCATTGTGGGTGCCGTTATTTGGAACGGCGACTTTCACAGCGTAAAGCGGTTGGGCGTCGACCAGGCCGTCGACCGGGTAGAACCCCTGCTTGCCAAACCTTGCAGAATTGACATTCCTGGTGGTGAGTGTAGTTTCCGTCAGGTTCTGTCCCGTGCGGGCAATGTCGTTGTGGTAGGTCAGCACATCAGTGGTTGCGGGGACGGCGGGATTCACCGTCAGAGTGGCGGCGCCGCTGGTAGCTTTTCCGATCGCATTGCTTACTACCACGCTGAACTGTGAGCCGCTGTCGGGGGTCGTGGTGGCGGCGGTAGTGTAGCTGGCAGAGGTCGCGCCGCTGATCGGCAGGCTGCTCTTCTGCCACTGATAACTGAAGGGAGTCGTCCCCACCGCCGTTACCGAGAAGGTGGCCGTCTCGCCCGCGGAGACAGTCTGGTTCGTCGGCTGGGCGGTGATCGACGGAGCGGCTGCACTGACCGTCCGGCCGGGCTGAGATCCGCCCCCGCAGCCTGTGTAAATCAGGCTAACTGCAAGGCAACACGATATTTGTGTTAGCGATTGTAGTCTCATCGGGCCCCCTGGAAACAAGATCTCAGCATAAATCATGTCAGCGGTTTCGTGTTCTTGGAAGGATGCCGATTTTACTTAGCAGGAACTGCCCCGCTCTGGCAAGGTCTTCTGCTGGCGGCTCGAAAAGTCCCAGACGTGTTGTGAATTCCCGCCAAGCGGCTTCTCTCTGTTACTCTCATCCGCGCACATGCGGGCCGCTGCCATTTTCGGGTTGGGATCTTCTCCGAAAAACCTGAAGCCCTTCCAGACCGATGCAACGATCGATTGGCGCATCGGGCTGCCTGCCGCTGCGGATCAAGCGGACATCATTCTGCTCTTTGGCGGCGATGGCACCATCCACCGGCACCTGAGTCAACTCGTGAAGCTCGGATTGCCTGTGCTGGTGGTCCCGGCCGGCAGCGGCAACGACTTTGCCCGCGCGCTGGGCCTGCGTCATGTGCACGACTCCCTCGCCGCTTGGCGATGCTTCTGCGTCGGGCACGGAAACGTGCGCGCCATCGATCTGGGAGTCATCGCTTCGCTGGAACCCGGGCTGAAGCCCCTTCGACCGACGCTCAGGGCGGGTCCGCGGCACACGAGTCTGCCTCGCAACTCGGTACCCGGTACTCGGAATATTTCTGCAGCGTGGCTGGCGTCGGGCTGGATAGCGAAGTGGCACGGCGGGCCAACCAACTGCCGCGCTGGCTGCGCGGGCACGGGGGTTACGCGCTAACCCTGGCTCCGACGATTTTCCGGTTTGCCCCGCTCCCCATGAAGATTTTCACGCCAGAGCGGAGCCGGTGGCTGGACGACTCGCAGCGACCAGCCCACGATCCTGGCGGCTTTTGCCAACACGTCCACTTACGGGGATGGCATGAAGATCGCGCCTCATGCGCAGATGGACGACGGCCAACTCGATGTTTGCGTAATTGGCGGAGTCGATCCCTTCAAGCTGGTGTGCATGTTCCCTACGGTTTATTTTGGCCGTCACCTTAGTATCCGCGAAGTGGAGTACTTCCAGGCCCAGCGCCTGCGAGTGGAAACTGAGGCTCCGCTCGATATCTATGCCGATGGCGAGTTCGTCTGCAAGACTCCGGTCGAGATAGCCGTCGAGCGTGGAGTGCTGCGGGTGCTCACAACCCAGCTCCGGTGCTAAACTTTCCCTATGCCTGACCAACGTTCCCGCACCGTGCTCTGGATTCTGATTGGAGGAGGAGCGTTCTTCCTCTTTGTACTGGCCGTGTTTTCGCTGGTTTACCTCACGCTGCACGCGGGGAGCAATGAAGCCGGATTTGGCGGCTTTGGCGACCGCATCGGCGTGGTGGACCTGGATGGCGTGATTCTTTCGCCGCAGCCGGTGGTCGGCCAACTGAAGAAGTTCGCCGACGACTCCTCCATCAAAGCCATCATCCTGCATGTGAACTCGCCCGGCGGCGGCGTAGCTGCTTCCGAAGAAATTTATCGCGAGGTCAAGCGCATCCGCGAAGAAAAGAAAAAGCGCATCGTGGTTTCCATCCAAACCGTGGGCGCCAGCGGCGCATACTACATCGCGTCGGCCTCGAACAAGATCTATGCCGACCAGGGCAGTATCGTAGGCTCGATCGGGGTCATCGCCGAGTGGGTGAACTATGGCGAGCTGCTGAAGTGGGCCAAGCTGAAGAGCATCGTATTCAAGACCGGCGAGTTCAAGGACACCGGGAATCCGTCCCGCGAACTCACTCCCGCAGAGCAGGCCTACCTGCAATCGCTGATCGACAACATGTTCGGGCAGTTCATCCAGGCCGTGGCCGATGGGCGAGGAATGAAGTTCGACGATGTGAAAGCCATCGCCAACGGCAAGGTTTGGACCGGCAAAGAAGCGCTGGCGATGAAGCTGATTGACGACACGGGAGACTTTGAAGCCGTGGTCGACGAGACCGCGAAGTCGGTAGGCATCTCGGGTGAACCAACGCTGGTGCATCCGGAAAAAGATCGCCGGACGCTGCTCGATCTGATGCTGGGCGACGTTTCGCAGTACCTTCCCGACACGGAGAAGATGCTGGAGCAGCATGTTGGGTTCTACTATCTGTGGAAGTAAGGTCGTGGGCGTCAGGTCTTAGGTGTTGGGTCTTAGGCGATGCCTTCCGGCCTCATGTCTCACGCCTTTCCGATCGACCGGAGATCAGTATCGTCGCGAATGCCTAATACCCAAGACCTAAGACCTGACCTGCCCCTCGTCTCAAAACTGGGACTTGCGTACAACCCCTGAAATTTGAGAAGGTTATGGGAGGTTGCCACTATGGAACCGGGGCCGTCGCGCACGCGGCGACTTCTTACTTGAAGGCTGGCCGGAGCGAAGAGGGATTATGACGAAAGCCGATCTGATCGATGAAGTCTCGCGTTTAGCGGAACTTACGCGCAAAGACAGCGAAGTGATTGTGGAGACGATCTTTGACAGCGTGGTGCGGTCCCTTCGCGCGGGCGATAAGATCGAGATTCGCGGCTTTGGCAGCTTCCGAACCCGCCAGCGCAAGCCCCGCATGGGCCGCAACCCCAAGACCGGGGAAAAGGTTGAGGTGCCCGCCAAGAAGATTCCTTTCTTCAAGCCCAGCAAGGAGTTAAAGGACCTGGTAAATGAGGGAGTCGCCGACGCGGCAGCTGCGTCGCCGCTCACCGCAACACCTCCTATGGGGTAGAAATGCGGAAGTCAGAATGCAGAAGTAGAGGCGAAACCCTGCTTGCCTCTGCATTTTGACTTCTCCATTCTGACTCTTGCGTCATCCGAGCCGTCTCTACGTTGTTTTTGTCCGAGGTACAAGCCTGCAACTTTCAGTGCCAGTTCTTCGGGATCGATATCGGTGCGGTTGGCGAGCACGATGATCGTCAGCTTGTCGTCCGGGAAGCGCTGGATGGTGGTGCGAAAGCCCATGGTGCCCCCATCGTGGGACATGCGGTTGTGACCTTGATAGGGATCGAGAAACCAACCGAAGCCGTAGCTCACGGTTGAACCGTCTGGCAGCTTCGCTGGGACCTCCGTTGGCTGCACCGGCGTGAGCGCGGGCTGCATATCGGCTTGGCTGAGCAGTGTGTGCTCGCGAAGGGCTCGGTCCCATTTGGCGAGATCGCCGATCGACGAGTAAATGCCACCGTCGCCGAGCACGGCCGAGGTCGGACTCTGGTCGGTCTCATGCCAGGTGTCGTCTTTTCTGCTGTGGCCGTAAGCGCGATGCGGTATTTCGTTCTTGCCCTGTTCGTAGGCCAGCGTGTTTTTCATCTTCAGCGGCGTGAAGATTCTTTCCTGGAGAAATTGGCCAAATGGTTTTCCCGAAGCTTTTTCCACGATCATCGCAAGCACGGCGTAGCCTGAGTTGCTGTACTCCCATTTCGTTCCGGCGGGAAACTTCGCGCTGGCTTACTGCTCAAGCAGCTTCAGTACGCCCGCGTCGAGTATTTGAGGGACCTTTTCCGGCGGTGTGTTGGGATATTGCTTCGTCAGCAGCTCGCCATAGTCTTGCAGGCCAGAGGTGTGGTTGAGCAAGTTCCGGACAGTGATGGATCTGCCGTAGGCGGGGAACTCGGGAAAGAAATCGGTGAGGTGATCGTCATAGTGCAGTTTGCCGTCGCGCGCCAGCAGCATAATGCAGGCGGCCGTGAACTGCTTGGTAAAGGACGCGAGACGAAAGTTGGTACGTTCATCGATCTTCTGGAGCGTGCGCAACTCGGTGACTCCGAATCCGCGGTGAAACACGGTTCGGCCATTGCGAACCACGATTGCAGCCGCGCCAGGCGCGTTCTTGGCCTTTAAGGCCGCAAAGACCGCATCGATCTGGCCGGGTGAAACCTGGCTATAGGCCCGGCTGCACAGAATCATCAGACACAATAGAGGTAAAGCGAACGGGATTTTCCGTGGCACCGCAACCTCCGACGCTGCTGTTTATTAGACACCGCGGCAAGCCGGTTGGTGCCAACGCACACACTAATCACTCACGGATTCCTACCACCCCCATCATCCGCCCCGTTTTTCCCTTCTCGGCGCGATAAGAAAACAATAAGTCGGTGCGGCAGTTGGTGCAGAGCGGTAAAACTTCGATACTTTTCGCCGACAGGCCCGTGCCCAGCAACTGTTGACGATTCGCTTCCGCCAGATCGAGGAAAATCTTCTTTGGCAAAATATTGTGGCCGGGCGCGCGAGCTGTTAGGAACAGCATGGGATATTTTTCGCGCACCGGATCGGACTCCTCGACCTCGCGGAAAAGCTTCTCCGCATAGGCGAATTGCGATTCGAACTTTTCGCGAACTTCCTCACCCACTTCATAGCAGCACCCTTGAATGCCGGGGCCAATCGCGGCCTTCAGATCGTGAGGCCGGCTGCCGAAGCGACGGCGCATCTCGCCCACTCCCTTTTCGACGATTCGCTTCACCGTGCCCCGCCAGCCCGCGTGAAACACACCTACGGCGCGGCGCTTGGGGTCGACGAGAATGATGGGCAGGCAGTCGGCGGTCTGAATGCCAAGAAATAAGCCCGGCGTTGCCGTGATCAGGCCATCGCCCGCAAGTTGCGATGCAGGAGGCGAATCGACGAACCGGATGATGTCGGAGTGAATCTGGCGCAGCGTTACCAGCGGCCAAAGGTAAGAATTGTTCCCTCGTCCTCGCTCCCTGCCGGCACTCAGTTGTCGCAGAAATGTAGCGCGGTTGCGCTCGACATCCGCTCTGGAGTCGTCTTTCGTGAATCCCAGGTTGAGCGCGTCAACGCCATATGCGCGGGAGAACCCTCCGAGACGTGTGGAGAATCCGTGAACGAGCCAGGGGAATTTGGCCAGGTGTGAGGCGCGGAGGATGTTGAGTTTGTCTTGTTTGGGAAGCCGACTTGGCACCCATTCATGTTACCTGTCACCCGAATCATCTGTCAGCCCAGCGTTGCCGCACCCCAGCCAGAAATTTCTGCTTGTCTTCTTTCATCTGCCGGACGAGCACTTGATTGCCGGTGTCTTCGTGCGCGGCCGCCCAGAGCACCATTTCGGTGAGCACCGGGGCCAGGTCGATTCCTTTCGCAGTGAGCAAGTAAGTGACTTTGCGCGCATCTTTTGGATCCGGTTCGGCTACGATAATTCCGTAAGCCTGCAGTTTGCGCAGGCGATCGGCCAGGATGTTCGTCGCGATGCCTTCGTAGCACTCCAGGAACTCCTTGTAGCTCCGAAAGCCCCGCAGCATCATGTCGCGGATGATCAGCAGCGACCAGCGGTCGCCAAGCATCTCCACCGAGGCGTTCAGTGGGCAGCCCGACCGCCGCTTTGCGACTGCCTTCTTCCGGGGCATCTTCGTTCATTGTAAAAATATCACTTGCATTTAACAAGTGAAATATGAATACTGTTCCTCAAGAATCGGTAACACAGCCTTAGAGCCGCTTCGCCGCCGGGGAACTTCAATCTCCGCATCGAGAAGAAAAACCATGAACCGAAAGATAGTCACGACGATCGCACTCGGAAGCTTGGCGATGGTTGTACTGCTGAGCGCACGGCCGACAGCGCAAGCGCAAGACGCAAAAACACCGTATCCGAGCATGGCCCCGCTTGAGCAGTATTTGATGCCGGATCGACCCGCCGAGATAGCTCTGTCGCGCAGCGCGGCCCCAGAGTCCATCTCTCGGGACGCCGAGGTTATAGTCCTCGGACGACATGGTTACGAAACCGCAGTCAAGGGCAAGAACGGTTTCGTGTGCATGGTGGAACGATCATGGACGGCCGGAATCGACGATCCCGGTTTTTGGGATCCTAAGATACGGGGTGCGATCTGCCTCAACCCGCCGGCCGCACGAACCGTCCTTCCGATCACTCTCAAGAAGACCGAGTTGGTATTGGCGGGACGATCGAAAGCTCAAATGTCCGAGGGTATCAAAGACGCATTCGACAAGAAGGAATTGCCGCCGCTGGAATCTGGCTCGATGAGCTACATGATGTCAAGGCAAGCATACTTAGGCGATAGCGCCGGGCATTGGCATCCCCACCTAATGTTTTTCGCCCCGGAAAC
Source organism: uncultured Acidobacteriaceae bacterium (assembly GCA_963807655.1). Lineage (GTDB taxonomy): Bacteria > Acidobacteriota > Terriglobia > Terriglobales > Acidobacteriaceae > Sulfotelmatobacter. The sequence goes on from CAWEDF010000040.1 coordinate 165,259, forward strand.
GGACGCCGTAACCTGGGGCGCAGATCTGGCGGGTTCTCCGATTCTGACATTTGGGTACAGTCAGGATCGACTGACCGTGTTCCTGATTCCGGTCCCCAAGTGGTCGGACGGAACCGCTGACGCACAGTAGCGCCCCGCGCGAATCTCAGAGCGCGCTCGAGTCACAACCGTAGGAACTAACGAGAGAACAATGCACGTTGGAAACGATTACTCTGTCAACAAACCAAGCAGTTCGCATCGGGCGTCGTCGTGCTTTATTATCAAAAAGCATGACGCGCGTCCAAGTTCTAACGCAGGTTAGTTCGAACAAACTTCATGACCAAAAATATAAGGAGACGCATCCATGGAAACAAAGCCTACGCATGAGCAAGCACAACTTCAACTGCAACTCTTTGAACAGCGCCGCGAGCCGCGGCTGCGCCAGGCGCGCGACTGGTTCTTCAAGAACTACATCGTTGAAAACGTCGACGACGCGATGCGAATCGCCCCCATGGGATCTGAGGGCGGTCAATTTGCCATGATGGTCCTATCCTATTGGGACCAAACCTGCGCCATGCTCAACTATGGCCTGCTGCACGAAGACCTGTTTTTTGAAACCACGGGTGAGTTTTTCGGCGTGTGGGAGAGCGCAAAAACGGTAGTGCCCCAGTTCCGTGAACGCTTTCAGAACCCATACTTTCTCGGCCATATCGAGAAGGCTGCGCAACGTTACGAAGCCTGGACCGAAAAGCGCGCTCCCGGCCACGTCGCGGCCATGCGGCAGATGATGCAACAAATGCGGAGTCAGTTGAAAAAAGCGGCCTAAGGGCTTGTAAATTGTGGTGAGGCCCACCCTTTGAATGCTAAGGGTGGGCTTGTTGAACCTGGTTCCCAGATCTTCTCGACATCGATCGTATTAACTTCGGATCAGGAGCGAAGCATGAGCACAGTCCGTGTTCTGGTGGGTACACGCAAGGGAGCGTTCATTCTCACCGCCGACGTCAAGCGCGACAAATGGGAAGTCAGCGGTCCGCACTTCGCCGGGTGGGAGATGTATCACCTTAAGGGATCGCCCGCGGATGCGAATCGGCTATATGCGTCACAAACCAGCGGATGGTTCGGGCAAATTATTCAGCGCTCCGACGACGGCGGCAAAACCTGGCACCAGCCTGGAACGCCGCCCGGGGAGCCGCCCGCCCCTGGTCCCCCGCAGGCCGCGAGCAATAAGTTCGTCTACGATACGTCTGCCGAGAGCGGCAAGCCGCTGACCACGCATCAGTTTTATGATGGCAACCAGCATCCGTGGGAATTCAAGCGGGTGTGGCATCTGGAGCCATCGCTCAGCGATCCGGACACGGTTTATGCCGGCATTGAAGATGCCGCCTTGTTTCGCTCGACCGACGGCGGCGAAAACTGGAAGGAACTCTCCGGACTGCGTGGCCACGGCACCGGACCCAAGTGGCAACCGGGCGCGGGCGGTATGTGCCTGCACACCATTATTCTTGACCCCAGCAATCCGCAGCGAATGTGGATCGCTATCTCAGCTGCAGGCGCGTTCCGCACCGATGACGGCGGCAAGACCTGGAAGCCGATCAATCGCGGATTGCGTTCGCAATACATTCCCGACCCAACCGCCGAGGTTGGCCACTGCGTTCACCACGTCGCGATGAATCCCTCGCGCCCGGGCGTGCTGTTCATGCAGAAGCATTGGGACGTGATGCGCAGCGACGACGCGGGAGACAACTGGGAAGAAATCAGCGGCAACCTGCCGACTGATTTTGGGTTCGTCATCGACGTGCACGCGCACGAACCGGAGACCATCTACGTGGTCCCGATCAAAAGCGATGGAGAACACTTTGTTCCCGATGGCAAGCTCCGGGTGTACCGCAGCCGCACTGGCGGCAACGAGTGGGAGGCGCTGACCAAGGGCCTGCCGCAGAGTAACTGCTACGTCAACGTGCTGCGCGACGCCATGGCCGTCGACTCCCTCGACAAGTGCGGAATTTATTTCGGCACCAGCGGGGGGCAAGTCTACGCCTCGGCCGATGCTGGAGATAGCTGGGCTCCGATTGTGCGGGATTTGCCGGGGGTGCTCAGTATCGAGGTGCAGACGCTGCCGTGATCCGCGTCATATTGCCGCAGCATCTGCGAACGCTGGCGCACGTCGGCAGCGAAGTCACACTCGAAGTCGAAGCGCCGGTCACGCTGTGCTCGGCGCTCAACGCGCTTGAGGCCCGCTATCCCATGCTGCGCGGTACGATCCGCGATCACATCACGCAGCAGCGCCGGCCATTCTTGCGTTTCTTCGCCTGCGAGGAAGATCTGTCTCACGAGCCGCCAGATGCACTCCTGCCGGACGCGATCGCGTCAGGGAAGGAACCGTTGCTCATCATCGGGGCCATTGCCGGCGGCTAGGACTACTAGATCGCCGTTGACCTTGAGGCCGTCGAGCTTCGCTCGACTGGACAGCCGAGGGCGGCTGTCCCCACATGAACTCTCCATCGCACGATGCTGCCTCGACGATCATTTGCTGGCGCCGCATCGCTCCGCTATAGTTTTCCTAGCCATGTTTGAGGATTTCACCGCCACCGACCGTTGGACCAAGAAGCCGGTCCACTGCGTCTATCAAGCGCTCATCGTCGCGATTGCCACGCGGCACGCCGACGCCGTCGACGTCAAGTTTCTGGTCGACGGAAGAACCGTCTGGGTTGCCCTGCCGCACCCGGCATGGGTGGAGTACAAGAAGCGCACTGGCAAGTCCATCACGGACTCTCTCGCAATCGAGATTGCCGGCCAATATCTCAAAGCTGCGCTGGAAGCCGGCGAAGGTCTGGGCCGGGACATTTACTCGCTCACCGTTGAGCAAACGCTGGCCCACCTGGAAGCGGTGGTCAGCGCGATGCAGGCGCAAGTCCCCGCGTAGAGTGAGGGTCTTAGGTTATAGGTCATAGGTGTTAGGTCTCAGGCCTAAGACCTAAGCTAAGAGCTGTGACCTAACACCACGCCGGGGCGGGCTTCGCTCAGGCCGGAAAGCCGAGGCGGCTGTTTCTACATGAGTTTCTACGCTGCTCAGGCCTTCTTTAGTAGGCGCGTCAGCCAGATCAGGAACATGGCGCCAATGATCGCTACGATGATCGTGCCGATGAAGCCGCCAGCGTAGATGCCGAGCGCTCCTAGAAGCCATCCGCCCACGACCGCGCCGATGATGCCGAGGATAATGTCTACGACGGCGCCATAGCCCCCGCCCCTCATGATCTTGCCGGCAGCCCATCCCGCGATGAGTCCAACAATGATCCACCAAATAAGATTCGTAAGCATGCGATCCTCCCCGTGAATCGCCAGAATCCTGAGCTGCGGCGTAGCGGCGATCCGTCCACAAGTTAGCGCGACAGCTAATGCTGCAACTGTGGTGCAGGGCAGACTAGTGGCCTCACGCCGATCTGTCAAGCGCGGCTGCGTTGTTACGTGCCTGCCTTAGTATCTGTGGTTAAATCAATTCATGTTCGCCCGCAAGATTCGCGTCGAGTACGACGACCATGGCCAGAGGCTCCCTTGTCCGCTGAAGTGGCTGGACAGCTTCTCGATGCGTAACTTCACCAACGCCAGCGTGTTTGACGACACCCTGCCGGTTTCCGACGGGCGCATGGAGATCGGTACAAACGTTCCCCTGGACCAACTCCGCGAAGCCATGGAAGACTGGTTCGGGCGTAAGAGCTATCTGCCCAAGGACTCGAAGTTGTCACTGGAAGAGATCTGACGACTGGCGGAGACTGTCCACATCATCGGAGACGAAGAGGAGACGGAAATATGACACGGTTTTGACAAAAAAGGCGCAACTCCCCCTGGTTCTGTGTCATCCTACACGTGAGAGAGTTCTTATGCCGCAGTAGATGGCGGATCAGTTGCTCGAAAGAGTTTTTCTGGGTGCGGGATAGAAGTATGAGCTACAAATTACGGCCGTTCGCCATGTCCGATGCTCACGATGCGCTGCCGCTACACGACTGGCGGAGCGCTCTACTCGCGAACTGGGAAGATGCCAGATTCTTCCGCTCCTGGCTTGTATACGACACCAGCGTCCGGCCCGGCCTTGAACTGCCGCGCATCAACTGGTACAAACTGCTGGGGCTCATACTGGCCACCGCTGTCAGCGGCGGCGTCTGGGCTGGCATTGTACTGATGATCGCCCACCTCTGGAAGTAACCCCGTGCGTTGCTGTCGGTTTGTCTGTGCGTAGTTGCCTCGGCTACTTGTCATAGTGCAGCAGCGACATTACTTCGTAGCCCTTGAGCTTCTCCCGCCCGTGGAGGAAATCCAATTCCACGACAAAGCCGAGTCCGGCAATCTCTGCGCCGAGTAAAGAAGCCAGCTTGGCGGTAGCCTCAGCCGTGCCTCCGGTAGCAAGCAGATCGTCCACGATCAGCACGCGCTGGCCTTTCTGGATGGCATCCCGGTGCATCTCCAGCGAGTTAGTGCCGTATTCGAGGGCGTAATCGAACTTCACGGTCTCCGCTGGAAGCTTGCCAACCTTGCGCACCGGAACAAATCCGGCATTCAGGCGGTATGCCAGCGCGGGAGCGAAGATGAAGCCGCGGGCCTCCATGCCGAGAACCAAGTCGACCTTCTGATCGACGTAGTGTTCGGCGAGTCGATCGACAAGAGTCGCGAGCCCAACTTTGTTTTTCAGCAAGGTTGTGATGTCGTAAAACAGAATTCCCTTCTTGGGAAAATCGGGAACCTCGCGGATAAGCTGTTTGAGTTGATCTGAATCGAGCCGGGCGTTGAGGGACAATCTACCATGCTCCTTCGATACGAAATGAACTGATACCAGCCGCGGGCTTAGCTTCGGATTCTTCAACGGCATCCACGCGGGCGGCGCGCGGCCCCTCGCGCAGCCGCGAACGCAATCCGGAGAGTTGATCGCGGGTGCCCTGCGCCAGAACCTCGACATTACCGTTGGCGTTGTTGCGGACCCAGCCGGCGATGCCGAGAATGTGAGCCTCGCGCTCCACAAACCAGCGGAACCCGACCCCCTGCACGCGTCCCCGGACCACGAAGCGGCGGGCTTGCACATCTTCTGTCATTGAGCTTTATCAAAATAACAGCCCGGCGCATTTCTCACAACGGCAGACCTATGCCGTAACTGACCGAAGTTGGCCGTTTGTGGAACCACCGATGCGAAGACCGGGCGGCAAGCGCGAGCCGGAAGGTTAAATATACCATGGTATAGTGGTATAATACGAATCGGAGCTTGCTATGCCCCGGGCATTCAACGGCCAAATTCACGTCAGAGTTCCGGCCAGCGTTCACGAGGAAGTCGCGAAGGAAGCTTTCGACAAAGGAACGTCCATCAGCGGGATTCTCGCGCAAGCGCTGATCGTCCGGCGGGCCCTGAGAAGTATCGATCCCTGGAAATCCATCGAGGAAGTGCAATCCGCCAACCGGGGATTGTCGGCGGCAGAAGTCGAGAACTCAGTCGCAAGGGCGGTGAAGGCTGTCCGGAAAGCCCGGCGGGGGCCTGATTTAAAGAAAGCACGAATCTGACGTGGAAGAAGACGCATTCCGGCCCCGTCTGGTAATCGACACCAACGTCTTCGTGAGCGGATTGATTTCGGGCGCAGGCTCGCCAGCGCGGATCCTGCGTGCCGTTCAGGGCAAACGAGCCGTCCACGTAGTTTCAGATCCGATTGTGGAAGAGTACTTGCGCGTGCTCGACTATCCCCGCATCCGGAAATTCGGGAAAATCACAGACGCATTCGTTGCGGACATCGCCGCTTATCTTGTTTATCAAACAGAGCGGGTCGAGTTGCAGTCGCGGATAAGAGTGAGTCCTGATCCTGATGACGATGTGTTCCTGAACACCGCCGTGGATGGACGGGCAACGCTGCTGGTCAGCGGCGACAAGACGGACCTGCTGGCGCTGCGGACAGTACAGAGCATTCCAATTGTTTCGGCGCGCGAAGCGGTGTTTCGGATAGGGCTCTGAAAGGCTGGGCCAGCCCCCTTCGATGGCTTTTTCTGTGGAAGTCATACCGGTGATGATTGCCGATTTCCAACTGTCAATTGCCGATTGAAAATCCCGTCGCATTCCTGGTTTTCAATCGACAATCGGAAGTCGATAATCGGCAATCGTCCCTACGCCCGCGACAAATACACACCCTCGGCGGTGTCCACCTTGATCTTCTCTCCTTCATTGATGAAGGGCGGCACCTGCACCACCAGCCCGGTCTCAGTCTTCGCGGCTTTGGTGACGCTCGATGCGGTCGCGCTCTTTAGGCCGGGCTCGGTCTCGACCACGGTGAGTTCCACCGTCTGCGGCAGTTCAATGCCCACGGCCTTGCCGTCGAAGAATTCGACTTTGATCTCGAGATTGGCGATCAGGTAGTCGACGGCGTCGCCAAGAATTTCCCTGGTCAGGTGGGTCTGCTCGTAGTTCGAGGTATCCATAAAGTAGTAGCTGTCGCCGTCGGCGTAGAGGAACTGCATCTCAACCTCGTCCACGTTGACCTTCTCGATCGGATCGGGCGAGCGGAAACGGTGTTCGAACATGGCTCCAGTACGCAGGTTGCGCAGCTTGGCCTGGATGAAGGCACGCAGGTTGCCGGGCGTGCGGTGTTCGACGCTGAAAACAGAGTGCAGATCATTGTTGTGCTTGATGATCATGCCGGGACGCAGCTGGGTGGCAGGGATCGACATCGCTTGAAACAATCTCCTCAAAAATGAGTGCGGTTTGCTGGGCTGACGGAAGGCGGGCAGGCCACATTTTCCGCCGCACAAGGGCCGAAAAGTTATTTTACACTCAGGTGGGCAGAAAGGAAACCTTCCCGAAGCTGCATTCATCGTAACGACACCACATCCGTCGCCCCTGGGTAGATTCGCCACGACCCTTGCGGAGGACTAGAATTGCAGTTGGCGAGACGTTGAAGCCGGCGCGAAAGTGCGACCAGCATTTTTCGCCACGTGAAAGAGGCCACATCATGCGTATTGGACGTTATGAATCTTCCGAAGGAAACAACATAGGAACCGCCGTCACTTTCTTTCTTATTGGGCTTGGCGCAGGAGCCCTTACGGCTTTGGCGCTAGCCCCGAAAACCGGCAAGCAATTCCGTCGTGACCTGAAACGCGGCTACGACGACGCCAAAGACACGCTGCAGGATTGGACCGAAGAAGCCAAGGACCGCGTGCGCGACGCCAAGGACCGAGTCCGCGACGTGGCCGAGCGAGGTGCCGGCCTGGCAGAAGACCTGCGCGATGCCGCGCGTGAGAAAGTGGAACCGCTGCGGCGGGCTGTCAATCGGGGCTAACCAGCCCTAGCGCCAGATGGCGGCGAAAAATCTGCCGATGCGTCGCAGCAGGCGATGGTGCTCAGGCTGCGCGCTGGGCGTTGGCGCGGGCGGCGGCTCGACCTGCGCCTCGAGTTGGGCTGGCTCGGCGGGCGATGCCACGACTGGTGGCGCAGCCACTCCGTCCGCAGGCGCGGTTGGAAGGGGTTTTTTGGCCTGGAAAACCATTGGCGCTTCGACCTGAACGTGAACGTCACCCGGCTGCGAAGGCGGCAGGGGCTGGATTTCGGGTCCGGTGGAAAGCGTCTGGCCCTGGGCTAGAGTCGTATTCGCCGCACCGGAATCCGGAATCGCCGCCGGAGAAGCATCCGTCCGTAGCACCGGCAGCGGTGGGGGACAGCCACATTCGAGAGGGACATCGGTGCTGACCTTGTCGAGCCGCCCCGAATGAAACACCGCCTGTTCGGTTGGTTTCACCTGATAGACGCGGTCCCCAATCAACTCCGAAACGATGGCCGAAGAGGTGTTGTCCTTCAGCCCGCGCACGCAAGTATTGCCGTGCGAGTCTGTACTGATGGCAAAGTGAAATTCTCCCGGTCCTGCGAACAGGATGCGGAAATCCGGAGTGAGCACGGTGTCGGCCGAAGCATCGAGCGCGTAGTGTGTCTCCAGCGCGCCTGTGCTCACCCCCAGCATCAGGTCTTTCGTACTCTTCGAAGGCGTAACCGAAACGGTCGTGCCGGGACACACGCGGACCTCGCCTCCTCGCGACAAAGCCAACACCGTGGTTTCGCTCCCGGCGGTCAGGGACGATCCTGCTGCGAACCGTTTGTCGGCGACAACGACCTGGCCAACTCCGCTGCTGACGGGCACAACCGCCAGCGCGGCGGCCGGCGCCACTGACACAACCTTTGGCGGCTGAACCGGCGACTTGCCGGCCGCATTCGCATCTGCTTTCGAATCTGGCGGCTTCAGTCGCACCATCAGGCGGTTGCCAGCGGCGTCCCAGGAGTAGCCGTAGGGAACAAGCAGGTCCAGCACAATCCGCACGATGGGAGGCTCTATCTGGTATTGCTCGGTCCGGATGGTCAGAATATTTTCCTGCAGCACGGGAATCCGCTTGCGCTTCATTCCCATGCGCGCGTTAGGGAGGTCCATCACCAGCCGCGGAGGCGAATCCAGCGCTTGAATTGCAGGCACTACGGGGTGAGTCGAAACAACTTCCAGAGCGGGAACGCCCCGGTCCTGCACAATACGCACGCTGCTGACGACCGCAACCTCCGGCTTGGAGGAACTCGCCGGGTGAATCCCAGTATCTTGCGACGAGGCCCTCGTGACCACCAACGCCGCCAGCAGCACAACCACAACAAATTGAATGCCAGATCGCGACAAAAAAATCCCCTGAGAACGAAGAACGGTTAAGCCTTAAAGGGAACCTTATCACTTGTCGGGAAGCGAAAAAAGTAGCGGAAGGGCTGACGGGAGTCGAAACCGTCGCAGGGATTCCAGAACCCGCTTCAGCTCTGGGGCAGGAATTCGTACTCTTCGATGACCGCGGCCACTGCCATCTTGCCTTCGACGGAGTTGTCCTCGATCCGCACCACACGTCCTTTGCATTGCACGCGGATGCTTTCAGTCAGCGTAATTTCTGGCGGCAGTGTGAGCGTGAAGCCGATGGGCGACCCCTGCTCGATGGGGGAGTCCAGGTAAAGACTAATGCCGCGCGCGCTCACATCGCGGATTTCAGCGGACTCGCCGAAGTTTTTGTCTTCGCCGCGGGCGACGGATACAGGAAGCCGGAGCGCGAAGCGTCGTGCAGCCCTTTTCTCTTCCTGGGCCTCTGCCATGTGTTACCCCAAGCTAATAAAGTGTTGTTGAACTATGCCAAGGATGCCGTCAAAAGGCATCTCCCGTCAATACCACCCTTGGGCCGGGGCGTGGCCCTTTCCGGGGGGAGTGATCCTGGAATAGGGTTCAGCGAACGTTCGAAGAACGCTTTCGGTCCGGTTCAGGGCACAGTGTACCTGCATGTAAACTGTAGGCAGGACATTCCCGTGGTCTTCGTTCTCGACAACTACGATTCTTTTACCTACAACCTGGTTCAGTACCTCGGGGAACTTGGCGCGAAGGTCGAAGTGCGCCGCAACGACCAGGTCACGGCTGCCGACGTCGAGGCTATGAAGCCGGAGCGCATTGTGATCTCGCCCGGTCCGTGCACGCCGCAAGATGCGGGCATCAGCATTGCTCTGATCCGGCACTTCGCCGGCAAGGTGCCGGTGCTGGGCGTCTGCCTGGGACATCAAGCCATCGGCGCGGCTTTTGGCGGCAATGTCGTCCGCGCTCCTCACCTGATGCACGGCAAGACCAGTGCAGTCACGCACGACAACAAAACCATCTTCCGCGGCCTGCCCCTGCCCATGACGGCCACGCGCTATCACTCGCTCATCGTGGAAGGGAAAGGCCTGCCGGCGGAACTCGAAGTTAGCGCATGGACTACGGAAAAAGACGGCTCCCGCACCATCATGGGCCTGCGCCACAGAGAGTATGCCGTCGAGGGAGTGCAGTTTCATCCCGAGAGCGTGCTGACGGATGCGGGGAAAAAGCTGGTGGGAAATTTTCTAGCAGTGGTCAGTGGCCAGTGATCAGTTGGCCAGTGACGAGGGATAGGCACCGGAGCGCGCTATTGGCATTTTCGATTCTTCCACTTGATGGTTGCTGCAACATCATTCTTAACAATTTCACCCTTCCTGGAGCTGGGCGAGACATCACTATAGATTTCAATTGAAATATTCTCGTATGCAGAAACCGTTGTGAGCCAACCTCTGAAATCAGATCCCCTTCTCCGATCGTTCTTGTTTTCGAGCCTGTCTTCTTTCTAGTCCGATCTCGCAGACTTCCCCGTTTTTTGAATACCCGGGCATCATGAGAATTCCCGAGCCGAACTTCGTAGGTCCTCGACGGTGCGATCAGCGGATTCTCGGTTCACTACGGCCACTGGCCACTGACCATTGATCACTGACCACCGCCCCTAGCCAATTCCACGGCCCGCAACAGCGCTTGCGCCTTGTTCATGCTTTCCTGAAATTCGCTTGCCGGATCCGAATCCGCCACGATGCCTGCTCCCGCCTGCAAGTACGCATGCTTGCCTTGCATGAGCATGGTGCGAATGCCGATGCAGGAATCCAGGTTCCCGGCAAAATCGGCGTAGAGCACGGATCCTCCATAGATGCCGCGGCGCACGGGTTCCAGCTCTTCGATAATCTGCATGGCGCGGACTTTGGGCGCACCGCTCAGCGTGCCTGCAGGAAAACATGCGGCGAATGCGTCGAGCGCGTCAAGATTCTTGCGCAGCGTGCCTTCCAGCGCCGAGACCAGGTGCATCACATGGGAGTAACGCTCCACATACATCAGGTCTTTCACCTTGACCGAACCATACTCGCTCACCCGCCCCAGATCGTTGCGTCCCAGATCGACCAGCATGACGTGCTCGGCGCGCTCCTTTTCGTCGCTGCGCATCTGCTGCTTCCAGGCGCAGGTCTTCGGCCTCGTCCTGCCCGCGCGGATGGGTGCCCGCGATGGGCCGATATTCCAGCTTTCGCCCTGTTACGCGCACTAGCATCTCGGGCGAGGAGCCGAGGATCTGCGACTCCCCCATCCGCAGAAAATAAAGATAGGGAGAAGGATTGACCTGGCGCAGCGCGCGGTAAAGATCGAACGGTGCAACCCCGGGAATGAAATCGAGCCTCTGCGAAAGCACTACCTGAAAGATGTCGCCCGCCGCGATGTATTCCTTGCAGCACTCCACACTGCGCAGAAACTCCGCACGTGTAGTTCCTGCGTGAATCTTGAGTTTCCCCAGGCTTGCCCTTCGCAGACTTGCGCGACATAGCCGGACGCAAACCCGCGGCCAGCTTTCTTTCGAGAGCGGCGATGTCGCGCACTGCCCGGTCGTAGGCGCGCCGCGGATTCTCCCGCGTAACATCCGCCGCGGCCACGATGTGAATCTGATGACGCAGGTGATCAAAAGCCAGCAGCCGGTCGAAGAACATCAATTCGCAATCCGGCAAAGAAAGGTCGTTCTTGGCGTGTTCGCCAATCTTTTCCAGTTGGCGCACCACGTCGTAGGAAAAATAGCCGACGGCCCCGGCCGTGAATGGCGGCAGACCCGGCACTTCGGCCGGTTGATGCTCGCCCAGCAGTTCCTTCACCACCTGAAACACGTTGCCCTGGCGCCGCTCTCTCCGCCGTCCGCGTTCGATCTCGATGGTGGCCCCCCGGGCCCGCAGCCGCATATAAGGCCGCGCTCCCAGAAACGTGTAGCGCCCGATCTGCTCGCCGCGCTCCACTGACTCCAGCAGGAACGCGTGCGGTTCGTTTTCCGCAATCGACAGAAAAGCGGAGACCGGCGTGAGCAGGTCGGCGCTCACCGATTTCACCACCGGGACCAGCGTCGCTGATCGCGCCAGACGCGTAAAGTCCCTAAACTCAGAATTTGTCATGCTGGGATTAACCATGCGGATAATGCTACATTCCTGTCTTGGCCTCAGCTACCAGTCGTGGAACAAACCGCCGGAGCCCCCGCAATCTTTGCAGGCGAACCTCTTTCCGCGTAGGCCGCGCTCGACTGCGCGGACTCAATGCTGATTGCGCAACCTTCCCGCAACCTCTTTTCCGCTTTGGCCAGGTCATGGGAGCCGCGATAGATTGAGGAGGCGGAAAAACAGCTTGGGGCAATGCCGGCGCGGCACGCCTTCTCAAAGTTCTCGAGGGCCAGTTCATTGTTCACCGGCGTGCCCGCTCCAGCGCGATAGCATTCGCCCAAGCCGCTACAACCTCGCCACCACCCGGCGGAACAGGACCGCTGCAATAGTGCGAAGGCTCGCGCCGGGTCTTTGGGCACACCTGTCCCTGCGTAATACAGTGATCCCAGGAGGAAGCAACTTTCCGCGTCGCCGCGGTCGCAGGCATTTTGGAAAAAGCTCCCTCCATTTTCTGTCATCAGGCGAACGATGCTGGTGCAGCCTTGCGATACCCCGAGTTCGCAGCCCTGCGCGAAGTGCTTGCCTGCTTCCGCCAAATCGCGTGGGACCACGCGGCCCTCGTACATTGCCGCCCCCAAGGTCATGCATGCAGGCCCCGAACCGTGATAGCACGAGATGTTCACCATCCGAACCCATGATGTACAGGCCATTCCGCGGCCTTCCACGCAAGCCTTGTGCCAGAAGTCAGGGTAAGCGCCAGGATGATTCATGCCCACGAAGCCAGTGGTAAACATGACTGCGAACAGGCACGCCCATACTCCCATATAGGCAAAGTTCATTTTTCTCGGAGCCCAGTTTCTCGGAATCCAGTTTCCCGAAGTCCAGGACGGAATTCGGAAGCGGGCGGCGAGCCAGACGCTTGCCCGGTCGAGCGCCCGGACCGTCAAATTCAACGGCGGCACGCAAAGCAGCTTGTCATAGAAAGTTGGCGCTCCCAACCAGCCCAGCAACCAGTAAAGACCGAATACCGCGACGCCATATCCCGCGCCGAACACGATCTTGCCAAAGTCTTTTCTCGGCGATGTGGCCGGGTCGGTCACGAGAAGATGCAGGCCAAGAAATACGGCGGCGGGAATGTTGGTATCGATGAAATAGTAGAGCCCGGTGTAGTGGGTAAACACCAGGTTCATCACATACAGGGATGCAGCCGCTGAAAGTGTGACCAGGGTTACTGAGAATAGTGCCTGCACTACCAGACCAAGTAAAAAGATTTCGAGGTAGATATGGGGCGGGCGGTCAAATGAAACCGCAATTTCCTCTCCCCATGAGATACCGGTGCTGTGAGTAACAATCAACCCTATAGAAAAGATAAAGAGTGCAATCGCCGACGGATTGAAAATGTGCACGCGGCGTCCTTCACGCATCCAGGTAACGAATTCCTTGCAGAGCACGCCGGTAACTAACATCAGAAACTGCAGGAAGTACCAGTCCGGCTTGAACCATAGAAAGAGGTTGGTGCTCAGGACGATGGGAAACGGGCCGAATCCGAGTATCCATTGATCGCGACGCGACCAGCATACCAGCATATCCAGAACATAAACAAAAACAAGTTGCGCGATGATCAACGGAGCCTGGTGGTACACCTCGCGCCAGTACCATCCCCAGTAGGTGTAGATGGACAAATGCATCATCAGTTGCACGTAGTGGACGGGCTTGGGAAGGAATTCATAGTAAAGCTTGCGCCCCCCGCGGAGCACTTGCCGGCTCAGGAAGATTAGGAGAAGGAACAGTGCTCCGGCTGCTCCCAAAACAGACCACATCAGTCGCGGATTGGAATTGACCACGGGGAGGAAAGCAAAACAACCGAACAGCACGTTCAGCGCGAATGCCAGTCGCAAGGGCGGGATCTTATTCGCTGGAATCTGTTTGCGTTTGGTTGGCGTCACCACGGGTTCCACTCGTTCGACGGAGCCACAACCTTCCACATACGAAGGGGGAGTATACATCAGTCTCGCTGTCGTCCAGGAGACTGGTTAGTGCCCGTGTCCCGGAACTCACGTTTGTTCCCCCTAGTTCGACTGCGAAATAGTTGGCCCTGAACCAATCCGGCAATTGACTCGCGCAGTCCGCCGTCGGAAGATACCAAGGAACACCAAGCAACCGGGCCCTCGTGTGGTCACGAGCCTATGCGGATTAAGTTCTGGGGCGTACGCGGTTCTACGCCGACCCCACAACCCGAGAACATGCGCTATGGGGGCAATACCTCCTGCGTGGAAGTGCGCTTCGGCGACCGCATCTTCATCTTCGACTGCGGCACCGGGTTCCGCGTGCTCGGGCAGCAACTGCAAAAAGAATTCGGCGACCGGCCCATTTCCGCTCACGTCTTCGTCTCACACTTTCATTGGGACCACATTCAGGGCATGCCCTTCTTCCGTCCTCTGTATTCGAATGCGGAGAACCGTTTTCTCTTTCAGTGCTCCACCCGAACCCGCCATCTCAAACAAGTCCTTGCCGATCAGATGGCTGCACCGTACTTCCCGGTAAGGCTCGATCAGATGACAGCGCATCGTGACTTCCACGACATCGAGGCCGGACGCATCACCCTCGAAGACGGTATCCAGGTGCAGACTGCATGGCTTAATCATCCCCAGGGATGCATGGGTTTCCGCTTCGAGACAAAAGATGGAATTCTGGTCTACGCCACCGACAACGAACCCGGCGATGCCAAGTTCGATAAAGCGGTCCGCAAGCTGGCCGAAGGGGCAGACGTGCTCATCTACGACGCGCAGTACCTTCCCGAGGAATACGAAGCGCGCCGCCGAGGCTGGGGACACAGCCACTGGCGCGAAGCCGTCAATGTGGTGATGGAAAGCGGCGCCAAAGAACTCGTGTTATTCCATCACGATCCCGAGCACACCGACGCCATCGTCGACAAGGTCGTGCAGGAAGCCCGCAACTACTATCCCAAGGTGCGGGCGGCAGCGGAAGGAATGGAAATTACTTTGTAAGGCGCGGATCGTTGATTCGAATCAGCTCATATCCCTTTTGCGCGTTTGACTCGCCTTCACCGCATCCTTAAGATTAGATCGCCGAAGTAAGTGCCCTCCCATGATCGGTCAGAGTAGGATCGGCCAAACCATCTCGCACTACCGCATCGTTGAGAAACTGGGCGGCGGCGGCATGGGCGTTGTTTACAAGGCCGAAGACACGAAACTCGATAGATTTGTCGCGTTGAAATTCCTGCCGGACGAAGTGGCGAAAGACCCCCAAGCCCTCGCCCGCTTTCGGCGCGAGGCGAAGGCGGCTTCTGCGCTCAATCATCCCAATATTTGCACGATTCATGAGATTGACGAGCAGGACGGCCACACGTTCATTGTCATGGAGTACCTGGACGGTGTGACGCTGAAGCACCGCATCGGCGACCGTCCGCTGGAAACTGAAACCCTGCTTTCGTTGGCGATCGAGGTCGCAGACGCGCTGGATGCCGCCCATGCCGGGGGCATAGTGCATCGCGATATCAAGCCCGCGAACATTTTCGTTACCAAGCGCGGGCACGCGAAAATCCTCGATTTCGGACTGGCCAAAGTTGAGCCGCTGACGAAAGAAATTTCTGACGGCCCGACGGCAGCCACGATCTCCGACAGCCATGAATTTCTTACCAGCCCGGGCACAGCCGTCGGCACAGTCGTATATATGTCGCCGGAGCAGGCGAAGGGCAAAGATCTTGATTCGCGCACGGACCTGTTTTCCTTCGGGACGGTGCTGTACGAAATGGCGACTGGGACGTTGCCGTTTGCAGGCGACACAGCAGCCACCATCTTCGACGGCATACTGAACCGGACGCCCGTCCCGCCGCTGCGCTTGAATCCCAATCTTCCGCCCAGGCTAGAAGACATCGTCTGCAAATCGCTGGAGAAAGACCGTGAGCTGCGCTATCAATCGGCTGCGGAACTGGTCAGCGATCTGAAGCGCTTGCGGCGCGATACAGAATCGGGCAGGGAACCGGCGCACGAGTCTGGGTCGGTCCGGGCTTCCAGCGCCGGCGTGCCTGTGGCTCAGAGTGAGAGCGCATCGAGCAGTTCGGTGCTGGCGGCTGCGGCGCGACAGCATAGAACTGGAATCGGAGTAATCGCGCTGGTCGCGTTGCTGCTGGTGGCCGCGGCCGGGTTCGGCATCTATAGCTTGTTTTTCGCCGCTCGGCGTCAGGCCTTTCAGAGCATCAAGGTCACCAAAGTCAGCGGCACTCACAATGCGAAGATCGGCGCCATGTCTCCCGACGGAAATTATCTTGCCTACATATTGAATACCGAGGGCAACGAGTCGTTGTGGCTGCGCCATCTCTCCAGTGAAAGCAACGTACAAATTGTTCCGCCACAGCGCGTGGCCTACTCCGCGCTGCGATTTTCGCCCGATGGCAGCCATATTTATTATTCGCATACGTTGTTGGCCAGCGGACAGGCATCGCAGGAGTACGATCTGTTCCGCATTCCCGTGCTGGGCGGAACACCTCAGTTGCTGGTAAAGGATATCGACACGAATCCCAGCTTTTCCCACGACGGGCAACGGTTTGTTTTCCTGCGCGCCAACGATCCTGAGCCGGGCAAGTACTATCTGATCGTCGCGAATGCCGACGGCGGGGATGAGAAAACCATTTTCAGCGCGCCCATGGCCAATATAATGCTCGATGCAGCCTGGTCGCCGGATGGGAAGACGGTTGCCGCCGCGATTATGGATCAGACGGTCGACAGCCTGACCTCTATGGTTACGATCGATCCGGAGACGGGTAAGCAGAGGACGATCTCCAAGCCTCCGTTCACTTTTATCAACAAAGTGGCATGGCTGCCCGATGGAAGCGCACTGGCAGTCATCGTGCAAAGTGCAGAAACTAGTTTCGCCCGACAACAGGTTGGGTTAATTAGTTATCCGGAGGGCAAGCTTCGTCCCGTTACCGCCGACACCAATGACTATGCGACGTTGAGTGTGTCGTCCGACGGAAAAACCATTGCAACTGTGATGCAGCAATCGCTGCGCGACGTATATGTGAGTTCCGGTCAGAAGGTCGACTACTCTGACGTCAAGCAGCTTCCGTCCGGAGACCCCGTGCCCACCGTCTCGTGGACAAGTGACAGGCGACTGTTGGCCGAACAGTACCCGTCCGTTCGTGTGATGGACGCGAATGGTGAAATCAAGGGCGAAATCGCCAACGAGAAGAACTCCACAGCGATGCAGCCGAGCGGGTGCAGCGACGGCCGCGTCGTTTTCGCGCGGGGAATGATGAAGACTTTGGGAATCAGCATCTGGCGGAGCGAAGCCGACGGCACCGGGCTACGCCGCATCACCGAAGGCAAGCGGGATCTATTTCCCATGTGCTCGCCAGATGGAAAGACGGTCTTCTACATCGACTCGGCTGCTGGAGCCTATATGATGGTTCCCATCGACGGCGGCAAGCCAGAGCGCGTTTCGACCCTGTATCCGGCAAATGCCGAAGGCCACGACATAGCGCGCGACGGGAAGACGGCGGTGCTGGGCACCTATGATTTCAAAAATCAGAAACCGAGCATCTCCCTGATATCTCTCGAATCAGGCAAGGAGTTGCGCACTTTCGAATATGATCCGCGCCATCGCGGAATACTGCGCTTCAGCCCAGACGGCAAGGGGATCGTCTATCCGATACGCGAAAAGGGAGTGGACAATCTGTGGGTGCAGCCCCTCGACGGCGGTCCCGGCCGCCAGCTGACGAACTTCGCCGCGCTCAAGATCTACTGGTACCAATGGTCGCCGGATGGCAAGAGCCTGGCTTTAGTGCGGGGAGATTCACCGTCAGACCTGGTGCTCATTCAGGATTCGCAGAAAAAGTAGTGGGTGGAACTCGGCCGGCGGTATACCCCTCCGCGCCTTCCCGTGCTTTGGTCAAACTGACCCACTTCCCTCCGCTCGCTTCCCTGGTATTCCCGCTCATGTACTCTGAACGTTTGCCCGTTCACTCCGGGAACTCGTCCCGGCGCCGGCCGACACTCTGAATCTCCGCCAGCCTGGAGCGTCCGGCAGTCCCCGAATGCCTCTCGAAAGAAACATTCGGGGACGGCTGTGTCGTAACCGCGATTCAACTCCTATTTCGGCATCACTTCGTGCGCTAACTTACTGGCTACCACCTCGCGTATATCGTTGCGTTTCTTTCCCGCTTCGAGCATGGCCTCTCGCGATCCGTAATGCTTGGCGAGAATGGTTGCGGCTTTCGCGTCGCCCTGATCGAGTGCCGCCCAGTTCGGAAACATCAGCCCCACCGCAACATCCCAGTCGTGTGGGCCATCGGTCGTCACGTTAGTCCAGACTTTATAGTCTTTGATGATGCCTTCTTTCTTCAACGCTTCATACGAAGGCTTCAAGTTCTCGCGAAAATCTTTCCAGAACGCTTCACCCTGACCTGGCTTGATCTGGTAGTAGGTGACGCGCCACACCGGTCCGACGTCATAATTCGGACTTTGTGCGTAGGTAGTGAGCGCGGTCAGCAACGTCACAACAAACAAAGTAGCCAATAAACTTTTCTTCATGTGTTCTCCTCCGGGCGCGATTATAGTCTCTTGCAAGCGATTACCGACGGATTGCTCGGCAATTCGGAAACTGAGACTGCCCCTACTCGCCTTGCTTCCCAACCGCCCCCGCTCATATACTCTGAACGTTTGCCCGTCCAGCCCGGGAACTCGTTCCGGCGCCGGCCAACACTCTGAATAGCGAATCGCACTCATTGCCGGAGACCCATCTATGACCACGCTGACCGCCCCACCGAACGTCGATAAAGAAAGCAATCCCTGGGAATCGCAGCGGGCGCGCTTTGACCTGGCTGCCCAGAAGCTCAATCTTGATGACGGCCTTTGGCGGGTTCTGCGCTATCCCAACCGCGAACTCACGGTCTACATCCCGGTTCAGATGGATGACGGCCGCCTCGAGGTCTTCACCGGATTCCGCGTGCAGCATTCGATCGCGCGCGGCCCGGCTAAAGGCGGCATCCGCTACTCTCCGGACGTCACGCTCGATGAAGTGCGCGCCCTCGCCAGCTGGATGACCTGGAAGTGCGCCGTGGTCAACATTCCCTTCGGCGGAGCCAAGGGCGGCGTGATCTGCGATCCGCACAAAATGTCGATGGGCGAAATCGAGCGCATGACGCGGCGCTACACCTCAGAGCTGATCGAATTCATCGGACCCGAAAAAGACGTCCCCGCTCCCGACGTGAACACCAACGAACAAATCATGGCCTGGATGATGGACACCTACTCCATGCACATGCGCCAAACGGTCACGGCGTGCGTGACCGGAAAGCCTATCAACATCGGCGGCTCCCGCGGACGCCGCGAGGCCACCGGCCGCGGCGTGATGGTGGTCTGCGACGAGGCCATCAAGAAGCTTGGCCTGTCGCGCGAAAGCAGCCGCGTGATTGTGCAGGGCTTCGGCAACGTGGGCTCGAACGCCGCCCACCTCATGCATCAGGCGGGATACAAAGTTGTCGGCATCGCCGAAGTCGGCGGCGGCCTGTACAACAAGAATGGAATCGACCTGAACGGTCTGGTCGAATTCCGCCAGAAACATGGAACCGTACACGGCTTCCCCGGCGCGGAAGCCTACGATGCCGCCGAGTTGATCACCACAGATTGCGAAATCCTCATCCCTGCCGCGACCGAGAACGTCATCACGTCGCGCAATGTCGATCGCGTGAAGTGCCGCATCCTGGCCGAAGGCGCCAACGGTCCCACCACGTCGGCCGCCGACGATGTTTTGACTGACAAGGGCGTCTTCGTCATCCCGGACATTCTGGCCAACGCCGGCGGCGTCACAACTTCCTACTTCGAGTGGGTGCAGGACCGCCAGGGCTACTTCTGGAAAGAATCTGTCGTCAACGAACAACTGGAAGAGATCATGGTCTCGTCGTTCGGCGATTTGGTTCGCTACGCCGAGACCCACAAGGTGAACAATCGCATCGCAGCCTACATGCTGGCGATCGACCGCGTGGCGTACACGATCCGCCAGCGCGGCATCTACGCTTAAGGAGAACCTATGAAATCGATTTGCAGAAACCTTGCAGTAAGCTTCCTGGCTCTGCTGTTCGCGGTCTCGTTGCCGAGCATCGTCGGTGCAGGGCAGGAACCGGGCTCAAAGCCTGAGGCGATGGCGTCGCCAGCTCAGATGGCAAACGCGGCCGCCGCCAACAAGCTCGACATCAACACAGCCACCAAAGGTCAACTCAAGGCTTTGCCTGGCATCGGGGATGCCTACTCGCAGAAAATTATCGACGGCCGCCCGTATCGAACCAAGCTCGATCTGGTCCACAAAAAGATTATCCCGCAGGCGAGCTACGACAAGATCAAAGACCAGATTATTGCCAAGCAGCCGAAGTCCGGCGCGCCCGCACCGAAATAGATCGCAACGGGTTATTCTCCAGAACCCCTCTGGGAAACTTTCGTCTCCAAACTACGCCTTCCCCATGATTGCGTTCCCTCTCACCGTGGAGGATAATCAACCTATCTTCCGGTCGCCTTCGGAAGGTTGTTGAGCCGCGGTGAACCTGCCCAATTCCATTTCGCTGATCCGCATCTTCAGCATTCCTCTGCTGATCTGGATTTTGTCTTCCAATCATTTCAGCAGCGAACACGGCGCAAAGGAGTTGCTCGCCTCGGCGATATTTATTGCCGCCTCCATGACCGACGGCATTGATGGCTACCTCGCCCGCAAGCGCGGCCAGATTACGACCATGGGCATTCTGCTCGATCCCATGGCCGACAAACTTCTTATCGCCGCTGCCTTCGTGACGCTGGTGCAATTCAATCCCAGCCTGGTTCCCGCCTGGATCGCAGTAATCATCATCGGCCGTGAGTTTCTGGTGAGCGGCTTGCGCTCCATCGCCGCCTCCGGCGGCTTCACCATCGAAGCCAGCGAACTGGGCAAGTTCAAGATGGTGGTGCAGATCGTTTCCGTGGTCGCGGTAATTCTCGACCACCGCTGGAAGGAGTGGCCGGTTTACGGAAACTTCATCTTCCCGGTGCACTGGATCGCCTATGTCGCGATCTGGTATGTGGTCTGTGTTTCACTGGTTTCGGCCATCGATTACTTTGCCGCATTCTGGTCGAAGATTGACCGGCGCGTGTCCAAACGCCGCCGCCGCGCATTTATTCTTAGCCGCCGCCACAAGCCGCAACCCGCTCCGCGCCGGGCAGATGCCGATGTCGCCCCCACAACCTAACTCGTCCTCAGCAGTAGTTCCCGTTCAGGAATTCTCTGACGAAGAGCGCGTGCAACTGCTACGCCTGGCCCACGATTCCATTTCTTCGGCTCTGCGGAGCCGCGAGATTTCTCTGGACGCTCCCACTCCTCACCTCGCCGAACACCGCGGAGTTTTCACCTCGCTCTACCTCCGCCGAAACCGTCCAGATCAGCACAGACAAGGTCAACACCAAGAAGATCAACGCGAAGAAGAATTGCGCGGCTGCGTCGGCTACATCTTGCCCACCTGCCCAGTCTTCCGCGCCGTGGCGGAAACCGCGCGCGCCGCCGCTTTCGACGACAACCGCTTCCCGCCCGTCACTCAGGAAGAAGCTCCGCATCTCCAAATTGAGCTCAGCATTCTCTCGCCCGCTCGACCGCTTCCCGCGGAACAAATCGAAGTTGGCCGTCACGGTCTCCTCATCACCTGGCAAGGCCGCCGCGGCCTATTGCTGCCGCAGGTGCCCATCGAGCGCGGTTGGGACCGCATGACTTTTCTCGAACAAACCTGCCACAAAGCTGGCCTGCCCCGGGACGCCTGGCAAAAAGGCGCAGCCATCGAAGCCTTCACCGCCGAAGTCTTCGGAGAGAAAAGCAGTGGCCAGTGGTCAGTGGTCAGTGGTCAGTAAGGACCTTCTTGCTACGATGGGCCTCACTGGCCACTGACCACCGACCACTGCTCACTGCCAAAAAAACCGGGAACGGTTGCCCGTCCCCGGCTCAATTCTTTCTTGTTCTACCTGCGAAGATTAGTGTCGGAACGCAGGCAGTGTTTTGCTGACCACTGACCACCGACCATTGACCACTGCTTGCTGACCATGGCACGACCACGACACTGCCTTACTGCGTCTGCTCGTCCAATTCCACACCGTCACCGGCATGCACGTCTTCCATGGCAAACACGATCATTCCGGTTGCCGTAGTCGGCGTAGTCCCGATGACGACGAACTCGCCCACCGCCCGGCGCGGCAGATTTCTCACGTGAATCACCGGACCATTTGACTTGGTAAACATCTTGGGATCCACCGAAGGCGACTTCTTCTGCGTGTCTTCGCTGATCGCGGCTTTGAACGAAAGCGAACCCACAGGATCGAGCAACTCCGCTTCATAGTTCCGCACGGCGCGGAAGTAGTCCCCCACCTTCACGCCCTGGTTCGATCCCACATTGATGTAAATCTTCTGCCCCGTTCCCAGCTGTGAGTCAAAATCTTTTCCCATCACGATGCGCCCAGAAACCTTGCTGCCCGTGGGCAGGAAGCGGTCAAACCGAATCGGCGCGTGAAATGACACCATCGGTCTCTCGGCAAAAGGAATCGCCGTGTCTCCCGGATTGATGGGATCGCAAGAATACTCAATCCGCGCCACCGCCGTCCTGCTGCGGGTGTCGATCACGCGCACGCGGCCCACTTCCATGTAGGGTTGTCCGGTCTCTTTGATCAGCTTTTTCTGTCCGGGAAACATCTCATATTCATTGAGATCTTTCAGAGCGCGCACAATCTCGTACTCCGCTCCCGCGCTGTACCCGTTCCCTTGTAGGTAGACGACGTCGCCCTTGACGAACTTCGTGGTGTATGGCGTATCCAACCCGCCAGCGATAAAGTTGGCGTCAGGCAGGGTCTCGCGGTTGATGAAACCGGCGCAGTACACATCTGCGTAGGTGGGCGTCTGCACCCCTTGAATCGGGAAACCGGCGGTCGTCGACAGTGTTCCAGCCGGACTGGCCGGCGCCGAACTTCCATCCGCCGCCGACTGCGCCCACGCCGCCGTCGCCAGCAACAACACTAACAGTCCTGTTTTCTTCATGTTACCTCCGAGAAGGGACACACGATGCCCCTCTCCAGCAAATCTCGCGGAAAGCAAGGCTTCTGTTGGAAGGTAACAAGGGGGTAAGAGGGGGTCAAGGTTACGAGGGTGTCAGGCTGCGCTGGAAATAGGTTTTTCGACGAATTTGTGAATACTTTGTTGCATCTTGGCATTAGGCCCCTGTAAGATTCGCGCCGACGTATTCATACAGACCATTCATACGGACCACTGAGGGAGCAATGATTCAAACCATTGATTCAAGATGATTTCTGCCGCCAACAACTATCCGCCCCGCCTCCTCCCCCTGCGCCTGCCGCGGGTTTGCGTGGCGGTCGCCGCTACCGACCCTGCGGAGCTGGTCGAAAAGGCCGAGGCCCTGATTCGCGATAACTCCTTCCTGGAGTTCAGGTTGGACTACATTTCAAAGCCCGCTGTGGCTCTTCCCAAGATCAAGCATTTCTTCGAAACTCATCCCGGCACCGTAGTCATAGCCACCTGCCGCCGCGCCGCCGCCGGAGGCAAATTCCGCGGTTCCATCGCCTCCGAACTCGATATCCTCTCCAAAGCCACGGCCATCGGTTGCCAACTAGTCGATGTCGAACTCTCCACCGCCCAAAAATGTAAGCCCGCGCAACTGCAAAAGTTGCGCGCCCGCTCCGCGCTGATCCTTTCCTACCACGACTTCCGCGGAACGAAGAAGCTCGACGAAACTCTGGAGAAGATGCGCGCCTTCCCCGCCGACTTCTACAAAGTGGTCAGCACCGCCACCACTCTCTCCGACAACGTAACCATGATCCAGTTCCTAAGCCGCGAAGCCGACAACCATTCCCTGATCGGACTCTGCATGGGCGAACAAGGCATCATCAGCCGCGTGCTTGGAGTCCGCGCCGGCAGCGTCTTCACCTTCGCCGCCGTAGGTCCCGGAGAGGAAACCGCTCCCGGCCAGGCCACCGCCCAGGATCTGCGCAGCGTCTACCGCATCGATACCGTCGACGCCGCCACCCGCGTCTACGGCGTGGCCGGAGACCCCGTAGCCCACTCGCTCTCGCCCGCCATCATGAACGCGGCCTTCCGCCGCGAGAACGTCAACGCTGTTTATCTCGCGCTGCACGCCAAGACTCTCAAAGACCTGCTGAACTGCGTGCGCCAGATTCCCATCCACGGCCTGAGCATTACCATGCCGTACAAGGAAGCCATCCTCCCGCATCTGGACAACACCGACTCGCACACCACAAAAATCGGAGCCTGCAATACCGTAGTCCGCGCCCAGGACGGCAAACTCTACGGCTTCAACACCGACACTTCCGGAGTAGTTCGCCCCCTCGAACGCCGCCTGACCACGCTTCAGGACGCAAAAATTCTGGTGCTGGGCGCCGGAGGCGCAGCCCGCGCCGCCGTCTTCGGCCTGAAAGAACGCGGAGCGGAAGTCTACATCCTGAATAGAAACGTGGCTGCAGGACAAAAGTTGGCCCGGCGCGCTCACGCCCGTTCCATGAAACGCGCCGACCTGAACAAGTTCGCCTTCGACGTAATCATCAACGCCACGCCAGTAGGCATGGGCAACACCCGCGAAACTCCGCTCCAGGAAAAAGAAATCAACGCCCGCTACGTCTTCGACATGATCTACGACCCCGCCGAAACCCGCCTTCTGCAACTGGCAAAACAGCGCGGCGCGCAAATCATCCCCGGCATAGAAATGTTCGTCCACCAGGCCGCCCGCCAATTCGAAATCTGGACCGGCAAGCCCGCCCCCCAGGACGACATGATCCAAGTAGTGATGCTGGCCATGCAGGAGCGCGCCGCCAGAGCCGCAGCGCGGCAGCAGCGAAAAAAAAGTAAGATTCTTGATTTTGAGAGCCGCGTGCAGCGGCAAGCGGCGGGTGCCCCATCCTTCGCGGTTTTTGCGAAGGGTGGGAAGCTCGGACCCCAATCCCTGGGGATTTTCACCAGCAGATAAGTACCGACGTTTAACTGTCAACACATCAATGTTGAATGGTACAGGCAAACAGCAATCAAAAGGTAAGCGACCCAGCACTCCCGCCCCTAGCAGTTGGTGCGTTGCTCTTTCTCTGTACCGCCAAGCTGCTGCTGCACATCTTCACTAGCGTCCGCCACTACGGCTACTTCCGCGACGAACTCTACTACCTCGACATGGCCCGCCATCTCGATTGGGGCTACGTCGACGCCGCGCCGCTGATAGCTGTCTACGCCAGGATCGCTCTGTGGATGGGCGGCTCGCTGGCTGCCCTGCGCATTCTGCCGGCGCTTGCGGGCGCGGCACTCATCGCGCTCACCATCCTCATAGCGCGTGAACTCGGTGGTGACCGCTATGCCCAGCTTCTCTCCGGGGTCGCCATTCTCCTCTGCCCCGCCGTGCTGGGCATCGACAGCCTCATGACCATGAACGCCTTCGAGCCCCTGTTCTGGATGGGCTGCATTCTCGTGGTCGCGCGGATCTTGCGCACCGGAGATTCGCGCCTCTGGCTATGGTTCGGCCTGCTCGCCGGACTCGGCCTTGAGAACAAGCACTCCACGCTGTCATTCGGATTCGCGGTGACGGTCGCCCTGCTCCTGACCCATCATCGCCGCGAGTTCGCTAATAAATGGATCTGGATCGCCGGCGCAATCGCGGTCGTGATCTTTCTTCCCAACCTCATCTGGCAAATCCGCCATCACTTCCCGACCATCGAAGATCTGGAAAACGTTCGCCGCGAAGGCAAGAACGTAGTGCTCGGCCCGCTTGCATTCGTCAAAGAACAAATCCTGGACATGCACCCGATCCTGTTGCCGCTCTGGTTCACCGGACTGATCTGGTTTCTTCGCGACCGCCGATGGCGCGTCCTCGGCCTCACCTTTGCCGTCTTCTTCGTGTTGATGGAAGTCGCGCACGCCAAGAACTATTACGTTTTCCCGATCTACCCGATGCTCTTTGCCGGAGGCGCTGTCGTGATCGAGCGCTGGCTCGCAAACCGCAGTTTTCGAGTAGGAAACATTCGGCGCGCGCAGCCATCGTCGCCATCATCGTGCTCGCGGCGCTTCCCGCCATCCCTCTAGTGACGTGGATGCTGCCGCCCGAGCGTCTCCTCGCCTATCAAACCGCAATCGGTTTCAAACCAGCCAAAGCCGAGGTCCACCACGAGTCGCTATTGCCGCAACCGATTGCCGACCAGTTCGGATGGCCCGAGATGGCCCGCGAAGTAGCCGACATCTACGACTCGCTGTCCCCCGAAGACCGCGCCCAGACCGGCATCTGGGCCGGCAACTATGGCGAAGCCGGAGCCATCAACCAGTTCGGCCCGCAATACGGGCTGCCGCGCGCCTACTCGCGCCACCAGAATCATTGGTATTGGGGTCCGCCACCACAGGTCTACAAGAATTTGATCGTGATCCAATGGAGCCTCGACGACGTCCGCGACAACTGCACCACATTCCAGCCCTTCGACCACTATGAGCGATTTGGCATGGGCGAGGAAAATCAGCCCATGTACCTATGCCGCGGCGTCGAATTCGATATCCAGAAAATCTGGCCGCACTCCCACCACTGGAACTAGGCGAACCGAGCCTGCCCTTGTGCTTGGCTTCGGATTGTCTCAGTGAAGCGAAGCAGTCGCCCATTCTCGCGCTTCTGTTGGGAAGACTCCTGTCTTGTTTCGCCGTTGTTTTACAAATGTTTACACACCTAAGTCTAGGCATCATCTGTGAATGAGCGGAATCCCTTGAAAGATGCGAAAATGAAGATAGCTTGGCCATGTCTGTTCGCTGAGGTCATCCGATAGAAGGTCGGATGCAACAGAGCGACGGAAAGGTGTGTCTAAGGGAAAAGCCTGGCTCGGACAAGCCGTGCTCGAACAAATTTAGTTCATGCCCATCACGCAAATTCCATTCCAGGATCCCGTGGCTCCTCCCGAGAAGCCGCAACCGGAGCAGCTTGGGCTCTACGATGCCCAGGGATGGGAAACGGCCTACCGCGCACTGGATGACGATGCCCGCGTGCCGCATCTGCTCATCCAGTTGCAGGACGATCTGGCGCGCTCGCGCCGCCGCGAAGCCGTGTGGATTTCTATCATCGTCCACATCGTTCTCATTTTCTTCATGCTGAAGATCGAGTGGCTGGAGAAATACCTTCCGTGGCACCCGGTTGTCGTAGCGAAAAAAGCGACCAACTTCAAAGACGCGACTTTTCTGGAGCTGCCGCCGGATTTGCAGAAAGTGCCGCACAAGCCGACCAACATTATTTCCGATAAAGACCGCATCGCGACGACGCGGCATCCTCAACTGGACGTGAAGGAGTTGCGCAAGGTTCTAGCGTCACCGCCTCCCGGAGCGCCGGGGTTAAGCGGGCCTCAGATGGCGCAGCAAGCGCCAGCTCAGCCGTCGGCCGGTGTGGCGCAAAATCAGCCCGCCGCCCAGCCGCAGCAAGCGCCCCCTCCGCAGGTCGCGCAGCTACAGACGCCGCCCAAGCCAGACATCAAGAGCGAGTTCAGCAAGTACGGCCGCTCCATGTCGGCGGGCGAGCAGATTCAAGAAGCGGCCCGGGCAGCCAAACAGGGGAGGCGGAGGCCAGGGTAGCGGCGGCGACTTTGGATTGGGCAGAGGCGCCCATGGCCGCCAGGTGGGTGGCTTTGAGAGTTCTCAGCGACACCATGGGCGTGGATTTCGGTCCTTACCTCCAGCGTGTGCTGCATGACGTAAGGCAGAATTGGTATAACGCGATTCCCCAATCCGCGGAGATGAAGCACGGAAACCTGATTATCGAATTCGCGATTACCAAAAATGGAAAAGTTGCGGGGATGAAGCTGGTAGCCACCTCCGGAGACGTTCCGCTGGATCGTGCGGCCTGGGCGGGCATCACGGGCTCGGATCCATTCCCGGCGTTACCCACCGAATTTGGCGGAGAATATCTCGCCCTTCGCTTCCGCTTCTACTACAACCCCACCAAAGAAGAAAGAGAAGGACTGGAGTAGTTCCTCAAGCTCCCTCGACCGTTGGCAACGTCTCGTTACTACCACACGCGGCAACGGTTCTGATTTACCATCGGAGATCCCGCCTTGCAGTGAAACGCCTCCTGAAATTCCGGCATGTTTGAAACTACTCCGTTCGTGCGGTATTTCTCTGGAGAATGCGGGTCCACGGTTGCGCGCAGCCGCTTGGTTTCGTCGCGAGTGTGGCCACACCAGCTTTGGCCATAGCCCACGAAGAATCTCTGCTCGGGAGTGAGATCGTCGAGCGGGTGCAGCTTCTCTCCCTTGGTATCGGCCTGCCACGCCATGTATGCCAGAATGAGCCCGCCGAGATCGGCGACATCCTCACCTAACGTCAGCTTGCCGTTGATTTTGATGTCGTCGATGATCGTGTAGGTCGAATATTGGTCTGAGATGCAACTGGCGCGCTTGACGAATTCCTTCTGATCGTCGGCGGTCCACCAGTCGCGCAGGTTGCCTTGAGCGTCGAACTGGCGGCCTTCGTCGTCGAAGCCGTGGGTAAGTTCATGGCCGATGGTGCCGCCGGTGTCGCCATAGTTCGGAGCCGCGTCTGACTTGGGATCGAACGCCGGCGGCTGCAGCACTCCCGCGGGAAAATTGATGTCATTCATCTGCGGGTTGTAATACGCGTTTACCGTGGGCGGAGTCATATCCCACTCGCCGCGGTCCAGCGGCTTGCCGATCTTGGCTAACTGCCGGTTGAATTCAAATCGCCAGGCCCGGTTGACGTTGCCGAGTTCATCTCCGCGCACGACTTCCAGCTTGCTATAGTCGCGCCATTTATCGGGATAGCCGATCTTGTTGGCCATTCCATGCAGCTTTACCAGCGCCTGCTGCTTCGTCGCCGCTGACATCCACGTTAACGAGTTGATGTCCTGTTCCATGGCTGCCTGCACTTCCTTCACCATCTTCTGGGCTTCCTGTTTGGCCGCCGGACCGAAATATCTCTCGACATACACCTGGCCCAGCGCTTCTCCCAGGTCGCCGTCCACGTATCCCGTGCAGCGTTTCCAGAGCGGCTGCAGTTCCTGCTGGCCGCGCAGGGTTTTGCCGTAGAAGGCGAAGTTTTCATTCAGAAACGTTGAGGAAAGAAACGGCGCATCGGCATGCACGAGATGCCAGCGCATATAAGTCTTCCAGTCCGCCAGACTTTCCTTGTCGAGTTCCTCATTCATCGCCTTGAAGAAGCCGGGGGACGCCACATTCAGCGAAGCCAGCGACGGCAATCCCACCTTGGTGAAGTAAACCTGCCAGCGGAAATCGGGACTGAGCTTTTCCAATTCGCCGCTTGTCATCTTGTGATCCAGACTCGTCGGATCGCGCCGCTCCACCCGCGTCATCGAACCCTTAGCCAGCGCGGTTTCGATGCGCATCACCGTCTGCGCTTCCGCAGCGGCCATATCCGGCTTGTCACCCAGCAATTCGAGCATCTTCTGCACGTGCGCCAGGTAAGCCTTCCGCAGCTCCACCGACTTCGCGTCGTCTTTCACGTAGTAATCGCGGTCGGGCAGGCCCAGCCCTCCCTGATCCGCTTCCGCAATCACCTGCGAAGCGTCTCTGTAATCCTGGTTGGAACCGAAACTGAACAGGACGTTGTTGTACACCATGGCCGCGGCCACATCGGCGATCTCCGCCTTCGAAGTCATCTTCGCAATTCGATCCAAATCCGGCTGCAACGGCGCCGAACCTTTCGCCTCAATCGTCTTCTCGTCGACGCACGAAGCATAGTAATCGCCAATCTTCTGCATGGCCGCGTTGCGCTTGGCGTCAGGCACGGCAGCAGCCTCGAGAATCCCGCGCAACCTCATGAGATTCTCATCCTGCATCTTTGAGTAAAGGCTCCATGAAGATTGATCGGGAGGAATCGGATTGTTCTTGATCCATCCGCCGCAGGAATACTGGAAAAAGTCCGCACAAGGATCTACCGTAGCGATCCATTGAGGTGACATCGAGCGCCGGTTCGTATTTCGCAACTGCGGTGGAGTTCTGTTGAGCGGCAGCAAAACAACTCAAGGATGCAACTACAACCGCGATCAGACAACTGCGTACGAGCGCCATAGAGATCCTCTGATGAATTGAAATTGCCGCGTTCCAAAATACTATAGTTGCGGAAGAATGCGAAAGGAACGCCCACGGCTTGTTCGGTAAATCGAGAAGTCTCGCCGATCAAGAGTGAAGATCGTATCGATCCGTTCGCGCCCTGCCAGATAAACCAATGCGGCATCGGCAAGCTGCGGCCGAAGACTCTTATACTTCTCTAAGAGTTCTGCAATTGGCCGCAGTTCCGGTCCCGCCAGCGAAAGCAACTCCACAAAAGCCGTATTGACGCTCTCCAACAACCGCCGGACCGCGCCCGGCGAATACCGTAAGAGCCACGCGGCCTCAGTGATCACCGGCCAGCAGGTGTATAGTGGGCCGTCCAGGACCGCAAGCGCTTGAACGCAGGCCCGGTGATACGCGTCTTGATCGTCGAGAATCGCAACCAGTGGACCCGTATCGACGAGAACCCGCCTCGCCGCTGGCCGTCTCATCTGCTCTTTCCGAAACCTTCAAAATGCCGGCGGTTCGTGCTCAGATCCTTCGGACCATGGCTGACGCAGCCGATAAGCCCCGCCGCCTTCGCCGCTTCGTAAGCCGAACCTCGAACCGGCTCCGCTTCAAGATAGTTCTCGACTGCAAGTCGAATCAGTTCCGACGGCGTTCGCCCCTTGTCCCGAGAAGTCCGGCGGAGCCTCGAACCCAGATCTTCCGGAACCCGAATCGTAAAGCGTTGAGTAGCCATGTCAGACATTATACACTGTCCGTCAGACAATATTCGTCAGACTCATCTCTAGCTCTTTCGCAGCCGGATCGATCCGTCCCCGGTGTGAATCATCAGCAGGTTTCCGCCGCCGTTCAGTTTGCCGCGAACTTCGCCTTCGCGCACTTTGCCTTCGGTCGTGACCGGCATATCGAGATCGATGTGGCCATCGCCGGTGTGCAGATCCACGTCCGCCGCTAGGTTTGCCGGAACCTCGAGCGTCACCGTGCCATCGCCGCTTTCCAGCCTCCAGCCCGTGGCCAGCGCCGACCCAGCCGCAGCCCGCGCCTCCACGCGCCCGTCTCCCGTCTTGAGGTCGAGTGCGTCAAAGCGGCCGTTGGCGCGGATGTGGCCGTCTCCGGTCTGCGCTCGCAGTCTGCCGTCTACACCCTCAATCTCCTCCGAGCCGTCTCCGCTGCGCAACTGCATCTCTCCTTTAAAGTTGCCCAGCTCAATCTTGCCGTCGCCGGTGCGCAGGTCGACCCGGCCCTCGCGCGGCATCTGGATGTTAATCTCCACGCGATGACTCGCTGAATTGCCCCAGTTGATCGTGACGCCGTGATGCGGGAAGCGCACGTTGATCTCGACCACGTCGCCCGCCTGGTGCTCTTCGATCCGGATGCCATCTTCACCGATCTTGTAGCGTGTGGTCGTCACCTTGGCTTCGATCGTGTTCTGGTCCCAGGTGGAGACGTGGATGTTGGCGTCAGACGTATCGACGCGCAGATCGGGCTTGCCAGTAAGCTTGTAGCTCTTCGACCACTCATCCGCGCGCGCCGGCGCCGCTGACCAAGAGCAAACCAGTCCGCTGAGAATCAAACCCATGAACAGCCCGCGTTCATAACCCATGCGTTTCATAAGAATCCTCCGCCGGGCAAGCACACTTCCGCCCAGCCTCTTAGACGAGGGTACGCGCGATTCGTGAGTCTGGTTCCATGGAAAAAGCGCGGAAGCGCCGAAGACTCGCGCGGTCGCGGGCTAACGGCAAGATTACCCTTGAACTTACTCGTAAACCCAGATATCCAGAACTTTCCCGTTCGTGCTACTCAACCAGAGTTTGCCGTTCACGACGCCGCCTCCACTGAGCGGCCGCTCGGCCGACAATGGGACCGATTTCGCGCTATTCACGTTCCAAATCGACTCGTGTTCCGGCCTTTTGCCATCGGCATCGAAATAGTGAATAGCCGCCTGACCATCGCTTCCGAACGGGAATATCTGCACAATTACATCGGCATCTTTGGGGAGTTTTTGCAGTTCGGCGCCGGTCGCGGGATCGAGCACGGTGATATGGTCATCAGCGCCGCCAATCAAAGCGCGTTTGCCGTCAGTTGTGAAAGCCACGGCGAAGGTCTCAAGCGTCAGGCCGCGATACTCATGCGAGCATCTTCCACGTTGAGGTGTCGTAGAATCGGATCACCGTGTCTCCATCCGAGGTCACCAACAGCTTTCCGTCCGGGCTGAAACTGCACGCGGTCAAGCCGGCAAAATCGGAGTGCAAAGTTGCCAATTGTTTCGGGCGTTCCGCGGAGATCCCAAATCTGTCCCGGGCGGTCTGACGCGGCCACGACAATACCGCTGGAATCGGGCGTGAACTCCAAGGCTCCGATGCCCCGCGTATCGCTCTTCCAGCGTTTGCCCTCGGCCGTTCCCGAGGTTGGTACTACTTCCACGGTGCCGTCCCCGAAGCCCACACCGAACCAGCGCCCGTCATGCGAATACTTGACTCCCGAGACGCGGGGCTCCGGGCCGAAAGTGTGCTCTGTGTTTCCCGAACTCAGATTCATCAGCCGCACGGTCTGATCACTGCACACCACGGCAACCTGATTACCCGTGGGCGAAATCCTCTGCCAGTGGGACTCGCATGGCAGGGGAACGGTAGTCACCGGCTTCATCCCCAGACTCTTGGCAGGCTGGGCAAGGGATACAACGAGGAGCAAAAAGATCGAGCAAGACAGTATCGCTTTTACCGGCATCAGGCTTTCTCCAGAACGATGTCGAAGGTCACGGCCGCAACCACCTGTTGCGGATCGCCTTTGAGAATGACCGGGCGCACCAGGTCGCGGCTGGTGATTAGCGGGTCGCGGGAAAAATTCTTATCGGGATCGCCATCGAAGACCGGATCGCTCGCGAAATAGAGCTGCGTGGTCAGCGGCTTGTGTCCGGGCGCGGTCACAAGGTAATGAATGTGCTGGCACACCCGGTCAGGATAGTGTCCGGGCAAAACGCTCTCGAAGCCGTAGTTGCTTTTCGGATCAGACTGTATCACCGCCCGGAACCGGTAGCCAGCGTTGTCGTAATGGCCGAAGTGATCGGTTTGCCAGATTTCGACTTTCGCGTTGGGAACAATTTCTCCGGTCACGCTGTAAACGACTCCCGCAACCGAAAGAGGCATGCCGGGATCGCCCGGCGCGCGCAACACCGAAACATGCGGCGCACCACCCTTATAGAACGGACCGAGTTCGTTGAATGGGGTGGGCTTCCGCTTGGTCTCGGCCGAGTCCCAGGCTCTGACAATCGCGGACAACGAAGTGGAAGTCGCAAGCGTCACCGCTCCCATCGCAACACACTTCTCCAACATTTCCCTGCGGGATTGATTCATGGCAGCCTCTCTCTGGCGCACCGAGTATAGACTAAATTGTTCAACTGCGAAGTCTCTTCTCAAGCCTGACCCTCGATTCGAACAAGCCTACTCCCGCAGCTTGCGGTCTCATATACGCCATGCGAATCAGAGTCCGCTCCGAGAATGGCACGTAGAGCAGCGCCGCGCTGGCCGCGAAAGCCGCGCCCAGCCCGATTTTCTGCATCAGCAAAAATGGAGCCACTGCCCACAACTGATCCAGCGCCAGTATGAAAGGAAACATCCGCTGAAATTTTTCGCCAAGCCGCTGGTAGTCGAATCCCACCGCTGAAAGCAGATAGCAGCGCAACGGAATTCCCACACCCGCCGTCACCATCACCGTCGTCACCAGCACGGTTGCGGCCCAATTCGGCAAAAAAGAATCCGCGATGGCGAGGACGGCATGCAGGCGAAATAGCGCGGCCACGTAGAAGATCAGATACATCACCTGAACCAGAGCGAATAATCCGCGCGTTAGCCCGCGGCGCGGGATTGGTACTTCCAGGTCGGGATGGATGGGTTGCGAGGAATCCTGCGTCCCCACACGATCCGCCTCTACACTGTTCTGCACCGGTGCGATGAACCGGTATCCGCGACGCGCCATCGTCTCGATGTAGCGCGGGCTGGACGCCGAATCGCCCAGAGTCTCCCGCAGCTTGTTCACGGCGGTGTTCAGGCTGTGATCGAAATCCACGAAAGTGTCGGCGGGCCACAGCTTCTGGCGCAATTCTTCCCGCGTGACCACATCCCCAGCGCGTTCCAGCAGCAAGGCCAGCATCTGAAACGGCTGCTCTTGCAATCGGAGCTTCGCGCCGTTCTTGCGCAGTTCGCCCGCGGCGAGGTCGAGTTCAAAGACTCCAAACCGCGCGATTCTGGGGGAATTGCCTTGGAAAGCGGGCATGGACATGTACAATGACCGACAGAAGACCGACGACGCGTAGTGTAGCATCAAGCCGCGGCGCGCCCGCCATACTCAACCGCCCCAGCAGTTCTTGCCCGGCGTACAATAAAGTCGTGGTGAATGCTCAACGCCAAAACGATTCCCACAAGCATCACCGGCACGCCGTTTATGCCACGGAAACCTCCGGTCTGCTGCTGATCGCTTTCCTGCTGCTCGCCCTCACGCTGATTCGCTACTGGCACGTCATTCACTGGAGCGTCCGCTAACGGTGGCTTCCGTGCAGCCTGAACCGCTGCTGGTGGTTGTGCTGGGTCCGACAGCCAGCGGAAAAACTGCGCTGTCTCTCTCTCTTGCCGATCGCTTCCACGGCGAACTCGTGAACTGCGATTCGGTCGCCATGTACCGCGATTTCGACATCGGCACGGCCAAGCCCACTGCCTTAGAACGAGCACGCGCTCCGCATCATCTCCTCGATTGCGTCGCGCCCACCGGCCACGTCACGGCCGGCGAATACGCCCGCCAGGCAAGGCAAGTGCTCGATGAGATCAAGGCCCGCGCCCATTTGCCAATCGTCGTCGGCGGCACCGGCCTCTACCTGCGCGCCCTGCTCGAAGGACTCTTCCCCGCCCCGCAGCGGTCCGAAGAACTGCGCCAGCGCTTGCGCGAACATGCGGAAAGCCGCGGCCCGACTTATCTTCACCGCATTCTGCGCCGCCTCGATCGCACGGCAGCGGAGAAGATCCATGCCAACGACACGCCCAAGCTCATCCGCGCCATAGAAGTTTGCCTTGCCTCACGCCAGAAGATGACGGAACTCTGGCAGCAACACGGGCGCGATCCGCTGCGTGGTTTTCGCATTCTGCGCCTCGGTCTCGATCCCGGCCGGCAGGCCCTCTATGATCGAATTAACCAGCGCGCACAGCAGATGTTTGAAGCTGGCTTGATCGAAGAAACGCAACGTCTGCTCGAGAAATACGGCGACGCCCCCGGACCCTTGTCCTCCCTCGGCTACAAGCAGGCAATGCAATTCTTCCGCGGAGAACTCACGCGCGATCAGGCGCTGCAAGCCGCTCAACAGGCTCACCGCAATTACGCGAAGCGCCAGATGACCTGGTTTCGGCGCGAGCCGGAAGTCACATGGCTGACCGGCTTCGGCGACGATCCGCAGATTCAGCAGACGGCAGCAGATCGGGTCAGCGCCCTAACACCTAAGACCCAAGACCTGCCCTAAGACCTGCCCTTCTGCTATCGTTTCCTGCATGCCCCGCCCACTCGCGATCCTACTGCTCACTCTCGTGCTCACCGCAGCAACTTCTGCGAAAGACAAATATCAGCGCCCCGGTCCCATCCACCCGACTCCCGCCGGCGAAAAGTGGGCCCAGAAAACTCTGCGCAATCTGACTCTCGAGGAAAAAATCGGCCAGGTGTTCATGATCTGGTGCCGCGCCAGCTTTCTCAACGTGGAGAATCCCGAATACCTGGAATGGCTCGAGGACCTGCAAAAATATCATGTCGGCTCGTTCGCCATGACCGTCCACGTGGATGGTCCATACCTCCTGCGCAGCGAGCCCTACGAAGCCGCGGAACTTCTAAACCGCCTGCAGAGCGAATCGAAGCTGCCACTGCTCTTTGCAGCCGACTTTGAACGCGGCGTCTCCATGCGCTTGATGGGAACCACGGCCTTCCCCCACGCCATGGCTTTCGGCGGAGATGGCAAAACAGAAGACGCCCAAACTTTCGGCCGCATCACCGCCGAAGAAGCGCGCGCCATCGGCATTCATTGGAATTTCTTTCCCGACGCCGACGTCAACTCGAACCCGGCGAACCCCATCATCAACACGCGCTCGTTCGGAGAAGATCCCAAACAAGTCGGCGATCTGGTCACCGCCTACATCAAGGGCGCGCATGAAGGCGGAATGCTGACCACGGTCAAACATTTTCCCGGTCACGGCGACACCGCCACCGATTCGCATCTCGGCGTGGCCAGCGTCAACGTAGACCGCGCTCACCTTGACTCCATTGAACTGCCGCCTTTCCGCGAAGCAATCACCGCGGGAGTCGACTCGGTCATGGTGGCGCACGTGACTGTGCCCGCGCTCGATCCCGACCCGAACCACGTAGCCACGATTTCGCCGCTGATCGTCTCTGACCTGCTGGAAAAACAGCTCGGGTTCAAAGGAATTATTGTCACCGACGCGCTCGATATGGCCGGCCTGACGCATCTTTTCGCCAACAACATCGGCCGGGCCGCCGTCGAGGCTTTCAAGGCCGGCAACGACTTGTTGCTCATTCCCGCCGACTTTCCCGCCTCGTACAACGCCATGCTTCAGGCGGTTCAGTCGGGCGAGATCTCCCGCAAACGCCTTGATGACTCTGTGCTTAAAATCCTCAAGGCAAAGGCGTCTCTCGGACTCCAGGACGCCCGCCAGGTGAATATAAAGGCCGTCGCCAACCTGGTGGCCAAGCCGCAGAATCTGGCTTTCGGCCAACAGGTGGCCGATGAGGCGGTTACGCTGGTGCGCGATAACGGCAAGGTTCTCCCGCTCCCGCTCCAGAATCGTGGAACCGCCAAGGGCGCGCTTCCGTATACCACAACAGAAGAGACGCGCAATCAGGTGGTCGCCGTGCTCTTCTCCGACGATGTGCGGACGGATTCCGGACGCGCCTTCGGCCGTGAACTTCGGGCGCGAATTCCAGATGCACACGTGCTTTACGTGGATCCACGAATCGCTGCTGGTATGAGCGACGAAGTCTTGAAGGCAGTCGACGAGGCGAAGACAGTGATAGCCGCTGTGTATGTGGTCCCGACCGCGGGCAAGGTAGGCAACACGGTTGCCATGGCGGATGCGACCGGTTCCCTGCTGCAGCAACTGCTTGATCGTGCGGCAGAGAAGACTGTGGTCGTCGCCATGGGCAACCCCTACCTTGCGGCAGACTTCCCCAAGGTGGAAAATTATTTGTGTACTTTCTCCAACGCGACGGTGTCGGAGCTAAGCGCGGTCAAGGCGCTGTTCGGAGAAATTGCCATTCGCGGCCATCTCCCGGTGAGCATCCCGAATGTGGCGCGGCGGGGCGCTGGCATTGAACGTCCGGTCCGTTCGGTCCAGGTTGCCAGTGGAGGGTCTTAATATGCGCAAGAATAAAATCCCTGCAGTCCTCACAGCCCCTGTCGGCCTCGCGGCTTTACTACTCCTGTCCGCATGCAGCGTGAACGTGAAGAAAGAAGCCAACGGACAAGACAAGCAGGTGGATATCAACACGCCGATGGGCGGCGTCCACGTCAGCAAACAAGCGGACGTTTCCGACATCGGCCTGGCGGTGTATCCCGGCGCCCACCCGAAAGAAAAAGATTCCGAGGGCAGCGATAAGAGCGCCAACGTTAATATCTCCGGCTTCGGTTACGGAATCAAAATCGTGGCCCTCGAGTACGAGTCCGGCGATGCGCCCGCCAAAGTGATCTCCTTCTACAAGGACCAGTTGAAGAAGTACGGCAACGTGCTGGAATGCCACACTTCCCACCTGAACCTTGACACAAAAAGGGGACACCGTTCCCTGGGCGGTTCGAACGAACTGACCTGCGAAGGCGATCACGGCAACAACATCGAACTGAAGGCGGGCCGGGAAAACGATCAGCACATTGTAGAGGTCGAGTCGGAAGGTAAAGGATCGAGTTTCTCGCTGGTTTACGTCCGCCTCCACGGCAAGGATGCCGATATTTAGGATGTGGTTTTGTGGATGAGGCTTTCCAGCGACTTTGGGTAATGCTGCGCTGTACTTAATTTTGCGTGGCGCAGCGCTTCAGCGCTGCGATCACTCGCTCACTTTTGATGGGCTTTTAGCCCCCGAGGGCCTCCTTAAGGAGGAATTTATGATTCGATCAATCTTTTTCCCGTTCCATCATGATGGCAGCGATTCGCTATCGCACTGGCGATTCCCGGCAACGCCCAATCCCAAAAATCAGACGCCGGCCAGGACGATCACTTCGACGTCCGCAGTTCCGTCGGCGATGTGCACCTCGGCAAGGATGCCGATGCCCAGAAGACCGGACTACCTTTATATCCAGGAGCCCGCCCCAAGCGTGAGAAGGATAACGATCCATTCAACTTTGGCATCTTCACCGAAGCCTTCGGCTTTAAGATCGTGGCCGCGAAATACGAATCCGACGACGCCCCCGGCAAAGTCATTGACTTCTACCGCGAGCGCCTGAAGAAGTACGGCAAAGTTCTCGAATGCCATACCAAAGAACACGGCGGCGATGCCCACGCCGACTTCGACGACGACAAGGACAAAGACTCCAAGGGATCCAAAGAATTGAAATGCGAAGGCGACAACACCGGCCCGGTTACCGAGCTGAAAGTCGGCCGGGAAGACAACCAGCACGTCGTAGCGATCGAGCCAAACGACGGCCACACCGGCTCAATCTTCGCCCTGGTCTACGTCTACACGCGCGGCAAGCACGGCGACATCTGAAGGCATTTGCTTTTCATGTGGAGCGGACACTCCCGTCCGCTGCCTTTGACTACTTGAATTGGCAGCCGGCCCGGCCGGGCGACTACTTTACGGGTGCGCTTTGAAGTAGGCCAGACGCGCTGGTACCGTTGATGCTGCCCCAGCCAGTGGTGTAGTCCCAGTCGACCTTGGCCTTGTAGCCAGACGCGATGCTGCAGCCATTGCTGCCGGTGGTCACGTCGTGCATGTCGGTTTTGTAGGAAGATGACGCGCCCAGCTTGTAGAAGAGCGGAGCGGCATTTCCAGTCGCTACTCCTTTGAGCGCCTCAAGCACCAGCGCCCAATACCCAGCCATGTTCGGCGCTCCAAAACTGGTGCCGTAGCTGTTCGGGTCCATACGCACCCTGGTAATAGACGTAGTACCCGGTGTTACCGTCCGCATCGAATGCAATATCTGGAACGTCACGCTTGGTGTTGTTCGGAACGCCCGGCCCTTTCTGCCAGGTGGGCTTCGCAAAGTAAGTCGACGCGCCGCCTCCGGAACAAGTCCATGCAGATTCGCTCTTATACTTGAACAGGGAGGTGGCATTGAGCGTCGTCCCGCCAACAGCGGTCACGTTCGGATCGCTTCCCGGAAAATCGACATTGAGCTGTTCGGTACCGCAGTCGTAGGCTCCAAAGTCGCCAGAGGCCGTAAAAACAGTCATGCCTTGGGACGCCATCTGGGCAAACGAACACATCCTCCGTCTTCATGACCGATGTTCCCGACATTTCTTTCGCAGGCACCCCAGGAAGTGGAGACGATCTGAGCCGAATTATCGCTGGCGATCTGACTGTACATCAGTGAGAAATCAGAATAACGGAGTTGGAAGGGACTTCGTAAACAATAAGGTTTGCCCCCGGAGCCTGAGCGCCTGCGTACTCGACATCCAACGTTGGTTCGAAATCCAACGTGCTGGTGCAGCCATTGACGCAGATGTTGGTAAGGGTTCCGGTACGGTTGATCGCGGAGTAGTAAGTCCAGAAGTAGTCAACGTCTGAGGTCAGGTAGGTATAGGCGGTGGCAATCGCAATAGTCTCGCCAGTTCCGTCGTAAATCGTCTTGCCATGAAACGTGTTGAGGCGGCTCGGGAAGTTGTAGATGGAGGCTATCTCTGGCGGCGTATACGTGACGGTTGAAGCAGGAACCGCCTCGAAATCAGCCGCGTGATGCATCGTCTCTAGCGAGGACAATCCCGTCACCGATTCCACCACATCCTTTAAGCTGGATGGAACGCTCGGGTTGCGATCATTCGAGTAGTGAGTCTCTGTGCCGAGTTGGTAGACATTGATGTTGATCGCAAATGCTTCCTCAATCTGAGCCACCGTTCCGGTGGCCTGCACCAGCACCCGGTTATCCGAAGCGCGCTTGACCGTGAGTCCGTGAGACTCCAGGTGCTGGCGCGCGGCCTCCACGTCAGCCTGACTCGGCGAGAATCTGGCCAGGAAATCCGCTGGGGTAATCCAGCGGTGATAGTCCGAAGAATCGGCATCGTACATCCGATTGAGCAGGTCAGCGAACTCTGCTTCGTTGTGGCGTTTGAGACCGACCACGATGGTCAGCACCGCGTTGGGATCGCTGTGGTTTAAGTAGGCGGCGTCTTGCAATGCGGGAGCGACGTTGCCCGGGATCGTGACTCTTGCGGAAGGTTGCTCCAACGCGGCAGCAATCGATGATACGAACAACGATACGGACGACACGGCCAGAAGGAAAAGCAGAGAAGACCTGCGAAGAGGCGGCATGTCAGACTCCTTTAAAGTGGCGTGCGGATTATGTCGCCAGCAACCTATCAAGTCAACATGCAAGTTCTTGCACTTCTTGCCCAATCAGCACTCGACAGCCACGAGTGGGGGCTGGCCCGCCTTTGCGCCACCCAGCAACCGTCAGAAGATCAAACCACGCTGGACAACTGGCCCCCGGACACCACAATTCTCGCCGCTCTCTTCGAGCGGGGCTTTTTTCTGATTACGATCTCTACGTCGCAGTCAAGCGCATTCAGAAAGTTCATCAGGCGCTCCACCGAAAACCCCTCCAGTCGATAATTCACCAAAGCGGAAATCTTCGGCTGATTGATCTTCGAGCAGGAGCGCCGCAGCAGTCTGGGACAGGTGACGCGCCTCCATGATCTGATTGATGGCAACTGCCAGGCGCACTCGTGTTTGCTTTTCGCCGGCATCGCGCAGACCAGGTGGGGCGATTGTTGGCGAAAAATCGCCGTTACACTCAATGACCGCGATCAAGACGTGTAATGGCACTAAACGGGTTTTCGAGGCTTGACACCACTAAAGAGCCATTGACGAAATAGCACTTTCGCATTAGCGTTCGGATTGCGCCGCTTTCCAAAGGAACTTAATACCCTCGTTCAGCAAAGGTGACTGGCCGCGCCTCTGCTCCTCACCTCGTTGCGGCGCGTTCCAGACCCTAGGGCGCGGCCCATCAAATACGAAAACGAATCTCTGGGCAGAATTCTAGGGACGATCTCCGCTCTCGGGGAACCGCCGAATCACGCCCAGGAAGAATGACGAGACATTCCATGAAGTGGTAGACGGTGTGGCCTATTTCAGCTCTCTGGATAGCGCCGCGGCGCGGAGTTTGCGTAGTGATCGACGAATATCATTTCGAGCGATCATAGGTGCAGGGAAACTGATGGCGAGCACTTCGTTCAATGCGGGAGAAAATAACGGCGCTCACGCGGGCAGCGGCTCCGGCCAGTTGATTCGAGTGATCCTGGCCGATACCCAGGCCATCTTCCGCGGGGGACTGCGCAAGATCTTCGCCCTCGAAGATGCCATCCGCGTTGTCGGCCAGGCCGAGACGCTGTCGCAGACACAATCGGCAGTGACGAAGTTTTCCGCTGACATCCTGATTTTCGAGTCGGCCCTGGCGCCGAATCCGGTCGAAGCCGTGACGGAACTGCTGCGCCAGTCGCCGCAACTGAAGATTGTAGTAGTCACACCCGGATCGGACGAACAACTCACGCTCGATCTGTTCCGCCGCGGAGCGCACGGCATTTTGTCGCGCGAAGTAGAGCCCGAAATATTGGTCGAATGCCTCCGCAAAGTTGCCTCTGGCGAGCCCTGGCTCGAGAGCCAGGCCATCCATTGGGTGATGGAAGCCTATCGCGGACACAACCTGTGGCCCTCGGGAGCGCGCCCCAAAGTCCGACTCACGCCCAAGGAAACCTTAATCGTTTCCTGCGTCACCCAGGGCATGAAGAACAAAGAGATTGCGGTTCGCGTTGGCACGACCGAGCAGGTCGTGAAGAACTACCTGCGCAAGGTGTATGACAGGCTGGGCGTCGCCGACCGGCTCGAACTCGCGCTTTATTGCCTGAGCCATAACGTCGTCGATGGAGTCAAGCCGCCTCCGATTCCTTTCACCACTCGCGAATCTGGCGACCCTGTCAATGCATCCTCTGCGCGCGCTGCAGCGGGCGCTGCTACTTCTGGTGCGGCGACAGCTACTTCCAGTCCAAATTCCTCTAGTTCATCGGTGGCGCTCGAAAACCACGGCAGTCGGGGCGACGCTATTCTCCAACCTCGGAAATTTGACGATCATTGTTCTGCCTACGACACCATTGCTCACCTATTCGATTGGGTTCCGCTTAACTTCAAGTGGTGGAGATAATACGGTAGATGCGGCGATTGCCGACACGGATTCTCGCAACGTTGATCAGAGTGGTTCAATTCTCGAAATCGGAACGGTGAGTTCTACCACTGTTGTCCCGTCAGTCGGTATGTCGGTAATGAAAGGGGGCTGGCCCGCCTTTGCGCCACCCGGCAACCGTGAGAAGATCAAACCACGCTGGACAACTAGCCCCCGGAAACCACAATTCTCGCCGCTCTCTTCGAGCGGGGGCTTTTTTCTGATTACGATCTCTACGTCGCGGTCAAGCGCATTCAGAAAGTTCATCAGGCGCTCCACCGAAAACCCCTCCAGGCGATAATTCACCCAAGCGGAAATCTTCGGCCATTGTCCGCAAGTCTATGTAATTAGCAGCCACTACGTCCGAGTGCCAGTCTCATTCGCGTTTCCCGACGCTTTCCCTTCGCCCTGTGGCCTTTTTACCGCGTTTCCCGCCATTCTCGCTAACCCGAACCGCCTCAGCCATTTGTCGTCGGAAAACTATAGCTTTAAGGTGGTTTTCCGAGATTTCCGAGATTTCCACAGTGTTCCGGTAAAAACGCAGTTATGTTCCAGTTGGAACATTTTGTACATACAATCGCAAACCGCTTATATGTTCCAGTCGGAACATTCAAGCGATATGTTCCAACCGGAACACTCGACCGCCTACGCCCCCGCGCTCTGGTCCTGGAACTTTACTTCGACCAGCTTGCGGTCCTCGTCGGAGACCTGGAACATGGCGCGCGGTTTCAGGTTCATGAAGCTCGCGACAAACACCTCGGGGATCTGGCCGATGCGTGTGTTGTAGGTGTTGACGTCGTCGTTGAAGAACTCGCGCCGGTCAGCGATGCGCTCTTCCAGTTCGCTGATGCGCTGCTGCAGCCTGAGAAAGTTTTCGTTGGCCTTGAGCTGCGGATAATTTTCCGCGACCGCGAACAAGCCGCGCAGTGCGCCCGTCATCATCAGATCAGCGGTCGCCTTCTGCCCGA
Organism: uncultured Acidobacteriaceae bacterium; assembly: GCA_963807655.1. GTDB lineage: Bacteria > Acidobacteriota > Terriglobia > Terriglobales > Acidobacteriaceae > Sulfotelmatobacter. The sequence goes on from CAWEDF010000040.1 coordinate 208,456, forward strand.
TGCTGGCCGCATTCATCGACGCCGCGCGCGCCTGGGTCACCGCCACCAGCGTCTGCTGCTCGTGCTGCATGTATCCCTTCACAGTCTCGACCAGGTTGGGGATCTCGTCGTGACGCTGCTGGAGCAGCACGTCAATGTTGGCCCACGCGCGGTCGTTGTCGTTGCGCAGTCGCACCAGTTCGTTGTAAAGGATGACTACATAGATCAGCGCTCCGACCACGAACAGCAGGAACGCCGCCCCCTGGATCACGCTACCGGCCATCTTGATTTGTCCTCGTCGACCTCGACTGCAGACGCATGATGCCAGTGAAACAGCAGAGCGGGCAGGCACGCAAGTAACTTACGAGGCAGCGTCTGACGTTACCAAATCCCCGCGCGCAAATAATGGTTCAGCAAACGCAAGAAGGGCTGAGCCCACCGGCTCAGCCCTTCAGAAACGCCTCAGCAAGACTTAAGGCTTATGCGGAGTCAGATCGCAGGCGTGCCTCACTTCGTCCAGGTTCAAGCCCGCGGGCGAGAACTCGGCGATCTTGTAACCAGTCCTGGCCCTGACTTCCACGTTGAACACCTGGCCGCCGATCATGCCGCGGACTGTGCCCTTATCCATGGCGAGGGAGCGTCCCCGCGCCCAATTCCAGCCTTTGTGGTCGTGGCTGCCATCGATGCGGACCAGGACTTCCATTTTCGGCTGGCCCCAGAAGCCCGGATAGTCGGGCCTTCCCAGGGTGAGGCCGAGATTGAAGTCGGCGCGTTCATACTTGCCGTTGGAGCATACCAGTTCGACTCGCGGCTTGTAGTCCGGGTCTTCCTTAAAATAGTTGTTGGCCAGCAACTCGAAGCGGACTTTCTTCGCGCCGGTCATCTTGTCTTCCGACTGAAACTCCATCCAATTGCCGCCGGCGCTGACGCCGTCTTTTTCGTCCTGGTAAGGGCTCATGGCGCCCTTTTGGGCCCGAGCCGAGACGGCCGCCGAAGCTACCAAGAGAAAGGTCGCGAACGCTGCCATTGCGGCCGCGGTGTAACGATTCTTTTTGTAAAGAAAAGTCAATGATTTCAAGTTCTCCTCCGTACGAACCAATCGTTTTCCCATTAAACCCTGGAGGCCACCAAAAGTTGCACGGCGAACCCTTCTTTTCGCGCGGCGCAGCTTCAGTGACTGATCTTCAGATCAATGTATACCTGGGGGCGGTCGTCGAACTGGCTGACGGACTTGGTGTCGCTCTTATTGCCGTTGTACTGAGCGTAGACTTCATAGTCCACCGTGGAGAGGCCCGGGAAACGGTAGGTGCCCTCCTGTCCGACGATGTAGGTCTTCACTGCGTGGGTGCGGGTGTTGGTCAGATAGACGATTGCTCCGGCCACGGGGTTGTCCTGCTGGTCGAGCACTTTGCCGTAGAGCAGCCGGCCTTGGGCTTTGTCTTTCTTGTCGGGGGCGGCATGGGCCGCCACGGCAATGACGAGAAGTAGCGCGCCGGCGATGAGATGGGCGTTCTTGGGAGCCAGAATACGGGTCATGGGAGTCTTTCGTCTTTGTTTACTCAATCTGCTTTACTTAATCCGCTTTACTTAATCGTCTGCACTGTTTATCGGATCAGGTGCAAACCGATATCTACGCGCTCGTCATACTCTACGTGGACCGGGACCTGTTCCGCCAGATGCAAGGGTTGTCCCTCTTTCGTTTTCACGCCCTTGAGATCGGCCCATACTACGTAGTCGGCCTTGCCGGCGGGGACGCGCTGGGCGAATTCGCCGGAATGATCGGAATAGACCTGCCACTTGGGCTTCTTATCGGGCACGCGGCGAATCTTGACGGTTATGCCATAGACGGGGTGATTGTCGGGATCCCAGACGGTTCCGAAAATAAGGGCATACGGGTCGGTAGGTTTCAGCTTCTTGGACGAGGGAGAAGCATCGGCTCCCGGCAAGACATGCGGGCCCAGCGTAGTAAAGAAGAAAAAAAGCAGAAAGCAGAACGAAGAGAAGCGCACGAGCAGAAAGGTGTGCCGGAGCCTGCTACTCGTCACCGTCTTCGGTCTCCACTTCTTCTTCCTCTTCCACGTAGCCGGCCTCGACCGCCTTCAATTCCAGCGGACTCGTAGTCACCACTTCGAAGTCCGTGCCACACTCGGGGCAGGAGACGATCTCGCCCTCGTCGACCTCTTCCTCCTCCACATCCAGATCAGTTTCGCATTCAGGACAAAGAACCATGATTCCTCCACTCCTCTTCGATGCCATTATCGATGTCTTCTTAGATACTCTTGATAATATTTAGATTCTCCCCTGCGGAAAGGTCAAGGGGCGGGGGCAGTAAAGGCCAAACTTTTTTGTCCGGCGGGAACCCCCGTTGCCCTTGACATTTCTTACGCCGGAGCCTACATGATTTTTCCTCTTAAGAAAAGACCGTGGTTTATGACCGCCGCGACTGCGCTAGCCATCGTCCTTGGAGTACAGGCACAAAACAAGCCGACAACTCCTGGGGTGGAACCCATGGCTGTCGACAGCCGCATCGCGGCAGCGTTGCGGCAGGTGTCGGCCGGGCGCATTCGGACGAATATTGAGAAACTGGCGAGCTTTGGAACGCGGGCGACGCTCTCGGCGCAGGACGCGGATTCGACCGCAGCGGGACGCGGGATTGGCGCCGCGCGCGAATGGATCAAGTCAGAGTTTGAACGCTATTCCAGGGATTGCGGCGGCTGCCTGGAGGTGAAAACCGACAGCTTCACCGAACCGGCCGCCGACCGGATTCCCCAGCCCACCGATATCACGAATGTTTATGCGGTCTTGAAGGGGACGGATGCGGAGAATGCGAAACGCATCGTTCTGGTGACCGGGCACTACGATTCCCGCAACAGTGACCCACTCGACGGGAAGGGCGACGCTCCGGGGGCGAACGACGATGGCAGCGGAACGGCCGTCAGCCTGGAATGTGCGCGGGTGTTAAGCAAGCTGAAATTTCCGGCGACGATTATTTTTCTGACGGTGGCGGGGGAGGAGCAGGGACTCAACGGCAGCCGTCATTTCGCGAAGCTGGCGAAGGAGCAAGGATGGAATCTCGAAGCGGTGTTAAACAATGATATCGTGGGCGGAGACAAGAGCGCGGAGCAGGATCACTCGGTGGTGAGAGTGTTCTCCGAGGGATTGCCGGCTGCGGCCACGGAGCAGGAGATCCGGCGGATTCGAGGGTTGGGCGGGGAGAACGACTCCAGTTCGCGGCAATTGGCGCGCTATGTCGCCGATGTGGCCCGGGCTTATCGGGATGAGGTGAGTGTGAAGCCGATGCTGGTGTTCCGGCTGGACCGCTATCTGCGCGGCGGCGACCACTCTTCATTTAATCAGCAGGGATTTGCCGCAGTACGCTTCACCGAGTTCCGCGAGGACTTTCACCACCAGCACCAGAACGTGCGCACTGAGAATGGCGTCGAATATGGCGACCTGCCGAAGTTTGTGGACTTCGATTACGTGGCGCGCGTGGCGCGGCTGAATGCGGCGACGCTGGCGTCGCTGGCATCGGCGCCGGCGCCTCCGGCGAATGCGCACTTGCTGACCAAGGATCTGGAGAACGACTCGACGCTTACCTGGGAGGCGTCCCCGGGCGGGCGAGCGGCGGAGTATGAGGTTCTGTGGCGAAGCACGAGCAGCCCGGAATGGGAGCACGTCCAAAAGGTTGGCAACGTTACTCGTACTACTCTGAAACTTTCAAAGGATAATGTCATCTTTGCAGTGAGGGCGGTGGATGCCGCGGGGCACCGTAGCCTGCCAGTCGTGCCCTTGCCGGAACGTTGAGTTAGGGTATCTACTCTAAGAAGAGCGAGTGCTAAGAACGGCATGAGCTAACAGGAGCGTGTTGCCTTGCGCAGTCGCGGTCGAGAGATGACGTTGAGCTTTCCGCCCTTTACCCCGGCCGTGATCTGGCTGCTGGGAATCAACACAGCGGTGTTCTTGTTGCTGTCGGCGTTCGGCTCGCGCGCCGTCATTCAGTGGGTATTCTCGAATCTCGGCCTCGTGCCCAACATGGTTGTCTTCCATTTTGCGATCTGGCAGATCGTCACCTACAGCTTTATTCACGCCGGCTTCTGGCACTGGTTCGGAAACATGCTGGGGATTTGGATGTTCGGCTCTACGTTTGAAAGCTCATGGGGTACGCGGCGGTTCCTGGAGTTGTTCTTTACGGGCGTGGTGGGAGCTGCGCTGACTACGATCATTCTTTCTTTCGCACACATCCTGAGCAATCCCAACACTCAGACCGTAGGCGCTTCCGGTGGCGTGTATGCCATTCTGATGGCTTTCGGCCTGGTGTTTGGGGAGAACGAAATCATGATGATTCCGTTCCCCTTCCTGATCAAAGCCAAATATTTTGTGCTGATCCTGATCGTGGTGACCGTGGCATTTGCCATCAGCGGGGGTGGAAGCACGGCCTACCTGGCTCATCTGGGCGGGTTGCTTTTTGGATATCTGTACGTGAAGTTTTCGCCCGCGCGGGGAATGTCGGGGAAGTTCTCGTTGTCGGAGTGGTGGTACGGAATGAATAATTCCTACTATCGGTGGAAGCGGCGGCGGGCGGCAAAGAAGTTTGAAGTCTACATGCGCAAGCACGACCGCGACGTGCATTTCGACGAGCATGGCAATTACGTTCCACCGGATGACGATCCGCGGAAGGGGAATGGCGGGTCGAAGTCGGGATGGGTGAATTAGTACTGCAGGTCTTAGGTCTCGGGGTCTTGGGTTCTAGGCCTTAGCCCTCGATCTCGTGTGGTCCGAGCCCCGCGAAAGCGCTAATCCGGAGGCCCAGAACCTAGCCCCCAATACCTAAGACCTTCCGAAAGAACGCTCGAAACTCGGATAGAATTTCCTTCGCTAGTCCTTCCCGCACAGCCTTGCCTTTGAATCCCAGATCGTGACCGGCGCCTTCCACGGTGAGGAGCTTGGTCTTCCCGGGGATTAGCTTTAAGGCTTGTTCGATTTCTGCGATGGAGCCGAAAGGATCGCGCGTGCCTTGAACAAAGAGCGCCGGGGTATGCAGAGTGAAAAAATGCTGGGTGCGGAGCTGATCGGGTTTGCGGGGAGGATGCAGGGGATAAGACAGCAGAATCAGACCCGCGGCTTGTTCCGGTGATTTTTCTGGAAGCTCGGCGCAGAGCATGCTGGATTGCCTTCCGCCGTAGGAGTGGCCACCTAAAAAGACGCGGCCAGCGGCTAGATGCTGGATGGCGGCGACCGCATTCTTCAGTCCGGCACGGTCGCGTTTGGAATCGCCGGGGCCGGGCGGACCGTAGGGGCGATCCTGACGATAGGGCAGGTCGCAGCGCAGCACGATGAAGCCGGCGTCGGAAAAGGCTTCCGCCAATGCGATCAGCAAAGGAGCCTGGCAGTTTGATCCGGCGCCGTGGGTGAGAACCAGGCCGCTCCCGTTGGGATTTGTGGGGCGGTGCAGGAGGCCGCGCACAAATGGATCTACGGAGACATCGGTGAAGACTTGCGGGCTGGAGTCGGTGGGCATGGATGACTTGTTATCCTGAATCCTTAGCAACGCCGAGCAGAGATCCTTCATGTACTTCAGGCGCTGAAGCGCAGATTATAGTAGCTTTCAATCGCAGCGCAGGAAGCGCTGTGCCACCCAAAATCCAGAGGTCGCCTCGCTTCGTTCGGCTGGACGGGCGAGGCGGCTGTCCCCATATGGCTGTCCCCACACGTTCTTACACTCCTACTTCTTCCAGCCTCTCGTACACTTTCAGGATTTGAATTTCGTTGCCTAACCTTGCCCAACAGCGAAGCAGTTCGGGATCTTCTTGCGCGGCACTGCGGGCCTGCTCGGAGTTCCAGTAACGCAGGAGCACGAAGTGAGAATCGCCGCTGCGGTAAAGAAGATCGCGGCCGTATGCTTTTTTCGCGACGATGATGTTGAGTTCGCGAATGGTCGCCAGCGCTGCGGCCTCCATGCCCGGCAGAGGCTCCCAGATCGCGATGGATAAAAATTCCTGGGACATACTCGGCGATTATAGCTTCCGGCGAGCGGCGATGCGTTTTTGCGGGGGATGCTTGACCGCGCCCGCCTCTTCCGTGGTGACTACGTGCAGACGCATAAAATTAGTGGAGCCTGATGCCTGACGGGTACCGGCGACCACTCCCAGCACATCTGCGGCCTTGAGCAATCCGCGATGCAACAGTTCGTACTCAGCCACGTCCACCATGCTATCGCTCGATAGACCCGGGCCGCACTTCATGGGATGCACGCCCCAATACAGGTTGGTGCGCTGGGCGACGGTGGAGTTGTGAGTGAAGGCATAGATGGCGGCCTGCGGCCGGTATTTGGAAATCATGCGGGCGGTGTTGCCGGTCTCCGTGAAAACGGCGATGGCGCCCATGGGCAGGTCTTCGGCGGCGTGCGCGATCGATTCGCAGATGGTTTCGGCGACGGAAAGGCCGTGGCGGTCGCGGCGGCGGCGGGGCAGAGTGAACTCTCCCATGTTGCTCTCGGCTTCGATGACGATGCGCGACATCATGGCGACGGCCTCGCGAGGATAGTGTCCGCTGGCGGTCTCGGCGGAAAGCATGACGGAGTCGGAGCCGTCGAAGATTGCGTTTGCCACGTCGCTGGCTTCGGCGCGCGTGGGACGCGGGTTTTCAATCATCGATTCGAGCATTTGCGTGGCCGTGATCACGGGCTTGCGCCACACGGAGGCGCGGCGGATGACGTGCTTCTGAATGACCGGAACTTGCTCGGGCGCCATCTCGACGCCCAGATCGCCGCGCGCGACCATCACGCCGTCGGAAGCTTCGAGGATTTCTTCGAGGTGGTCGATGGCCTGGGGCTTCTCCAGCTTTGCGATTAAAGGAGTGTCGCTGCCGTGGCCGGTGACGATCTGCTTGACCAGGTTCACATCGGCGGCGGAACGCACGAACGAGAGCGCAACCATGTCCACGCCGTGTTTGATGCCGAACTCGAGATCTTGGCGATCTTTTTCGGTCAGGGCGGGGATGGACAAGGCGGTGCCGGGCAGATTGATGCCCTGATGCTCACCCAGCATTCCGCCGTTCAGAACTTCGCAGACTACATCTTTGCCGCGCACGGCGCGCACGCGCAATTCGATCAGACCATCGCGCAGGAGAATGCGCGCGCCGGTGGTGACTTCGCGGGCGAGATCGGGAAAAGTGGTGGAGATGCGCGCCAGAGTTCCGGCGATGTCGCTTGGAGTAATGATTACGGTGGAGCCGCTTTTCAGCTCGATGGGTTCGTGGCGATCGAGGCGTCCCGTGCGGATCTTGGGGCCTTGCAGATCCTGCAGGATGCAGACGGTACGGTTTTCTTTTTCCGCGGCGCGGCGCAGGCGTTCGATGTTCTGCGCGTGATCCTCGTGGGAGCCGTGGGAAAAATTCAGGCGGGCGACGTCCATGCCGAGGCGAAGCAGGTCGCACATCGCGGCCTCAGTGTGGCAGGCAGGGCCGATGGTGCAGATGATTTTCGCGCGACGCTGCAGGGCTTGAGCAGGACTGTGGAATCGGTCTGCGGACGGGTTCTCGCTCATGGGGAATGGTTATTGTAATTGAGGCGAACTCGCTGCGCTCCAGTCTCTCTGTTCGGGGAAAATTGAAGGCGGGCTCTGCGTTTGGCGTGACGTTGCAACTCTATGGCAGGTCTACGTCGAGAGCATAGATTTCCTGGATGCTAAGGTCGCGGAGCACGAGCGGGTCACCATTTGGATCGACACCCACCCAGCTAACCCAGTACCCCGTTATCCCCTCTGGAACCTCGAAAGCCGCCACGCGCTCAGTCTTGCCATCAGGGATACGAATACGATAAAAGGCCGGAGCGTGCCGATTGTTAAGGTCGGCAACATACACAGACCTGCTATCGCCCGACCATTGCTCCCAACTGAGTCCTGGGTCTCTTGTTGCTCAGCAATTGCGTCCATTTCTGCGTCCCGCGATCGAATAAGAACATCTTGTTATTGCCTGGCGCGTCCATGGCGACGATGAATCGATCGTCCGGGGAAACTCGCGGCGAGAACATCCCTTCCGATCCAGGAACCATCGACTCCCGGCCGGTTCGCAGGTCAACGGAGGAAATCCGCGTTTTGCCAGAGAACATGGAGCTGCCGAAGATCAAGGAATTGCCGTCTTGGGACCAGGTCGGATCCAGTTCCGCTCTTTCACCCTGTGAGACCACTTCCGGCGTGCCGCCTTCGGCCGAAACCACGTATATCTTCCAGGGCTCCCCGGGGAGCAATCCTGAGAAGGCAATCCGTGTGCCGTCGGGAGACCAACGGGGCAAGCCCGCTGTGAGCGGCGGATTGGTCAGTTGCCTCCGCTCGGTACCGTCCACTCTGCTTCGCCAAAGGATGCCCCCGGGAAACGTAGTGTAAGTGACCCATTTTCCATCTCTTCGAGAAGTCTAATTGTTCAGCGGAGATTCCTGAGAGAAATGGCTCCAGCTTGCGTGACTTCAAGTCGTAGCGGGCCAACTCTCCTCGGGTTTGACCACCTGTAGCAAAGACTTGCTTGCCATCCGGACTTGGAGTTGGACTCCAAAAACTCATTGCGCCGGTGGTAAGCTGAATCGGATCGGCAGTTTTCTTAGGGGAAAGCGACTTTGCTTCGGCGAGGGCCCAAATATCGCCCCCCACTGCAGTAAACGGGCTGAAAGTGTTTCCCCTCCCCGTAGTGAACAGAAAATACCTTCCGTCGGGGGTCCAATTTATATCCATGATCTGGCGGTGTTGGCCCAGGAGGAAATCCATGGCGTGCAAATTGGTCCCATCACTGGAGACCTCCCACACGGAACCGGAGGACTCGCGCTGTACGACCATCCGCAAGACTTTTCCGTCGGGTGACCAACGAATGAGTCCGACAAACGCGTTTTCTATTCTGACGAGTTTCTTGGCCGCGCTCCCATCCTTTGCGGCAATATATAAATCGTCTGCGCCGACGTCGTCGTTAGCGATCGCGTAGGCGATTCTTTGCCCGTCCGGCGACCACGCCGCAGAGTGGCCGGTCAGATTTCCCAGGCGATACGCCTGACCACTCGCAATGGACAATATCCACAGGGGTTGATCCACCGCATAGCCATTACTGATTGAATTCCCCAACAATTCCGTCTTGTCCGGGGAAATATCGGAGAACGTGAAACACCCAAAGGGGATGGAGACTCCGACGACGTCGCCCCCACCGGAAGAAACCTGCGCCACGGAGGAGCTTGGTTCCGAGAAGAAGACACGTGGACCATCCGTGACCATGACGTTCGTTGACCCACATGGATCCTGATTCTTCATGCGGCGGTCCGATGTCAATACTCTATAGCGCAGCACCGTTGGAGGCCGCACGGGCGACTTGTGAGTAAACCAGTAGAAGCCTGCAAACACAGCACAAAACCCAGCCAGCCCGCCGCCCACAACTTCCGCCCCTTCGTGTTCCACCGCGACTTTCCCGAGCCAGGTAGCGCCGATGGTGAGGAAAGTTGCGGTGCCGGAACTGAACCCACAGTGGGCGCTTCTGTCGGGGCAGGCGTCGTCAGAGCGAGGAAGCGATATCCCCGGCGCGGCAGGGTCTCAATGAACCGCGGATTGTCGGCGTCATCCCCCAGGGCGTCGCGAACTTTGTTGATGGCCTTGTTCAGACCGTGCTCGAAATCGACAAAGGTGTCCTGGGCCCAAAGTTTCTGATGGAGCTCTTCGCGCGTCACCACCTGGCCAGGCTTCTCCAGCAAGGTCACCAATACTTCGAAAGGCTGACCGCTGAGCTTGACCTTTAACCCTCCCCGGCGAAGCTCGCCTGCTTGTAGATCGGCCTCGAAGTTTCCGAATCGAAGGATGTGGTTGGTGGGCATGGATAAGCGAGTTTAATCTCCGTCCTAGCGGGCTGGTTGCGAGCGACCCGTAGAATTATGCCGTACTCGGCACGATGGTGGTGAGTCGATCATTATAAATCGTGGAGTACTCGCACCTACTCAACGGTCTTGAGCTTCGCTACTCCGTGCTGGGGCCCTCTACGGAAAATCCACGTCCAGCGCGTAGATTTCTCGAGTGCTGGCGTCGCGCAAGAACACAGGAGAATCATCTGGCGCGAGCCCGGTCCAATACCAAAAGTCATCCATCTTCATTTCTCCGGGAACATCGATCGCGGCCACACGTTCGACCTTCTTGTCACCAAGGCGCACCCGATAAAAGCCCGCCGAGGAATCTGAGAAATAGAGATACTTCCCGCTTCGCGAAAACGCCGGGTAGGCAATTGACGGAGCTTGGAACCATTGCTGCCACTTCTGCCGGCTAAGGTCAAACAGCATCAACCTCATTGCGGGTGTCTCTGAAGAGTCGGGCGGCATAAGGGCAGTCATGGCCACAATGAAGCGACCATCGGGGGACCAGCGCGGCGAGAATAAGCCCTTGGATTCCGGTAGATCGGAAACGCGATGGGACCGTAAATCGAATACGTGAATAGCCGTGGGTGAAGAATTGCCCTCGCCGTAAACTATGCGGGTGCCGTCCAGCGACCAATTCGGGTCCTGCTGCAGGTGGTTATCCGGCACCAGGGCTTCGGGTGTTCCTCCATCGGCTGGGAGCAGATAGATCGTCCACGCCCCGCCGGGTTTCAACCCCACGAAAACTATGTTCTTGCCGTCAGGGGACCAGCGGGGCATGGAGGTTCGCAGCGGCGGAATGGTCAACTGCAGTCGCTCGCTGCCATCCACCCGGCTTCGCCAGAGCGTTCCTTCTGGAACCAGCGTGTAAGTCACCCACTCGCCGTCGCGCGAAAAATCCAGATCGGCGGCCGAGATTCCGGAAAGGTACCGAGCCCAAGCGCGCCGTTGCTGGTCGTAGCGCATGAGTTCTCCACGGTCCAGAAAACCGTCTACGAAGATTTGCTTCCCATCCATGCTGGAAACAGGTACCGAGAAACTCAGCGGGCCACTCGTCAGCTCTATGGGCTCCGAGACTCGTCTGCCCAGCAAACCTTTTCTCTCGCGCATTGCATAAATCGATCCACTACCGTTGCGGACTGATCTGAAAATGAAGTACCTGCCGTCGGGAGTCCACGAACCTCCCTCGTCTTCCCGCGAGAGCCAGTCGGGGAAGAGGGGATGCAGATTCGATCCATCGCTGGAAATCTCCCAAAGGGACGTTCGCAAGTTATCAGGGTACTTCCCGAGGGTGAACCTTAACACCTTGCGATCGGACGACCAGCGCGGGTATAGAGGAGTGCCGTTGAGGGCTGCGAATTTTCGGGGCTCGCTGCCGTCCGCTTTTGCCGTGTCCAGTTCGTTGATCTTGCTGTAGACAATGGACTGGCCATCCGGCGACCACGCCGCGTCCTCCACAAGGAAATCACCGAGACGGCGCGGAGCTGAACCCCCGGGAACGCTGAGCGCCCAAAGCGGGGACAAGTCTATTCCACCACGAAGCAGAAGTTCTGATCGGGCCGGGGAATAACCCAATACCGGGGAGTTATCGCTACCAATCGGATTTGGCAGCGCTGCCAGGCTCGTCACCGCCCCACCCTTCACAGAGACTTGCGCGACGATCCGCCGCGGTGACTGCTCGTCAAAGTAAATTCTTGAACCATCCGTGGCCAGGCGTCCTTTCTGCAGGCCATCATGGGTAAGTTGGGTATAGCGCAAGACCCGCGGCGGCTTAGGTTGAATGGAATTAATTGCCAGGAGGACGAGGACCAGAACGAGCGCAGCTACGGAGATTGCGAAGAGCCACAGGCGGCTCCGGCTTCGTGGCTGAGCAGTATTTGAAACAGGAGCCTCTGGCCCCGTAGGAGGTTGTGGGGGGATAGCTTGTTGGGCAGCGGGTGCTTCCGGCTCAGCGGGCGCGGTTATTGGGGGCAGGAAACGGTATCCCCGGCGCGGCAGGGTCTCAATGAACCGCGGATTGTCGGCGTCATCCCCCAGTGCGTCCCGAACTTTGTTGATGGCCTTGTTCAGACCATGCTCGAAGTCGACAAAGGTGTCTTGCGCCCACAGTTTCTGATGGAGTTCTTCGCGCGTGACTACCTGGCCGGGTTTCTCCAGCAACGTCACCAAGACTTGGAAAGGCTGGCCGGTAAGCTTAACCCTCAATCCTCCACGGCGAAGTTCGCCAGAAGGCAAATCGACCTCGAAGTTTCCGAAGCGAAGGATGTCGTTGGTGGGCATGGAGCGAGAGTGCCAAATTCCGGGGGCCTGTCGAGGTGCGCAAGCTCCCAAGAACAAAACTATAGCACCCGCTCACGAAAACCGGCAGTCAGGAATAGTGGCACGAGAACGAAGAAACTGCTTTGTTACCAGAGACTTGCAAGGGGATAGAAATGGAACCTACAGGGGCTTTGCAATCCATTGAGGTCCCGGGCGATCTGGGCGAAATTGCTGACATCGCACGGCGGTTCGACAGAATTTGAGACCGGGCGAAATAAAAACTGAGGAGACCGGTAATGAAAAACATTCGAAATTTCGCGTTCTTGATTTTGGTCGTGGCAGCAGTTGTCGGGGCAAACGCGCAAACCACCTTGACCGGAAAAGTTCAATTCCCGAGCGCAGTCCGCTGGGGCAAGTCGGTGCTTCCAGCCGGAGAGTATTCTCTCATCATCCCATCAGCCGAGAGGCCGGTGCGGGTATTCATTCATTCCATGGACGGAAAGACGGCGGCGATTGCGCAGGCAGAAATCCTCTCTGATCCACAGCCGGGCGGCAGCTATATCTTTACTACGGCCACCGGCTCAGAGCAGCTGGTGCGCTCCATGAATCTGCCGCAGCTGGGTTTCTCACTGGTCTATGCGCCTCTGACGGCACGGGAGCGGGAAACCTTATATGCGAGCACCTCGCACACCCTGCCGGTGCAAACGGCAGGGAAATAATAGCTCGTTCGCGAGCCAGAGTATCGAGCATCCCGGTGCGGCGCCGGGATGCTCTTTTTTTTCCTTCCAGGAGTCAGCTACCTTTGGGATGCGTTACCGCAGTCAGTTCCTTCCCCAGCATGGTCCGCGGGAACAGCATCGCGTTGAATTCTGCGCCCACCAAGACGACCAGAGAGACCATATACATCCAGACCAGCAAGGCGATGGCAGCGCCGAGCGATCCGTAAATAACGCTGTAGTCGGCGTAATGCTTCAGATAAAAGCCAAACAGCAAGGTTGCCGAGAACCACATGGCCGTAGCCAGTGTTGCGCCCGGGATTACGCTGTGCCAGGGCTGGGTGCGCGGAACCGCGTTGTGATAGATGAGCGCGATCACTGCGATGCTGGTCAGGGTGGCAATCAGCCAGCGGATAGAGGTCCACATGAGCAGAATGTACGGACTGAATTCACGCGCGGTGTAGAAGAGAATGTCGGTTTCGATTTTGCTGCCGAAGGCCACCAGCAGAGTGGAGAACGCCATGGGAACGAGGGCGAAGATGACTAGCAGGAATGCGATCAGCCTTTCCTGAACCAGCCCCCAGATTTTCGGCAGCTCGTAACAGCGGCGGAAGCCTTCCATCCAGGAAATCATTACGCCGGAGGCGGTCCACAGGGTCAGCAGCGAGGCCGTGCTGAGCAGGCCGACCGGGCGCTCCGCCGCACTCTTCAAGAAATTCATCGCTGGAGCGCTTCCGGCGGGAAGGATGCGGGATAGCGCGTAAGTGATTTCACTGAGGTACGGCGCGCCTTTGCGCCAGGTTGCCAACACCGACCCCACGACCAGCAGCGCCGGGAAGAAGGTGAGAATGCACGAATAGGCAGAAGCTTTGGCGATGGAAAAGGCATCGTGCTGGAAGGAACGCCAGAAGGCCAGCCGCAAAAGGCGCAGAAAACGAAGCAGGGCCGGCCCCAGCTTAGCGCCGGAGGGCGCGGGGTGCAACGAAGGAAGCGGGCCAGGTTCCTCGATCGGCATGAGTTTCGGGTTTGCGTTCATCAGTAAAAGGAAAGCCAAACGCGCGCCTTACGATTCGCGCGGCTCGCCCAGATCCTTCGGCGACGAAAAATCCTGTCGCTTCAGGATGACAAACAAGTTCGGGGGCGAACTGGTTCGCCCCCGAACTTGATTGCAGTTTCGCTTACTCCGCTGCCAGTTCCTCAGTTTCGCCCTCGTGGCGCATCATCTCGAGAGCGCGTTCGGCTTCTTCATAGGCCGCCGAGACTTCCGCCTGTACCTTGGCCGCGGCCTCTTCCATTTCTGGCGAGAGGCGCACGTTGCGGTAGTACTCCATCCCGGTTCCGGCAGGGATGAGGCGGCCGACGATCACGTTCTCCTTGAGGCCGCGCAGGTAATCGACCCGGCCGTTAATCGAGGCCTCGGTGAGCACGCGCGTAGTCTCCTGGAACGATGCCGCCGAGATGAACGAGTCGGTCGCGAGCGACGCCTTGGTGATGCCGAGAAGCAGCGGGCGTCCGGTGGCGGGCCTGCCGCCTTCTTTGATCACGCGCTCGTTCTCTTCGCGGAAGTGGAACTTGTCCAGCTTGTCTTCCAGAAGAAACGTCGTGTCGCCAACGTCCTCGACCTGCACCCAGCGCATCATCTGGCGGACAATCACTTCGATGTGCTTGTCAGAAATGTTGACCCCCTGGAGCCGGTAGACTTCCTGGATTTCGTTCACCAGGTAGGACTGCAGCTCTTTTTCGCCGAGAACCGCCAGGATGTCGTGCGGGTTGAGCGGGCCATCCATCAGCGGTTCGCCCGCCTTGACACGCTCGCCTTCCTGCACGTTGATGTGAACGCCGCGCGGCACAGAATATTCTTTTTCGGTGCCGTTGTCGGCCTGCACATACAGTTTGCGCTGACCCTTCGAAACTTCGCCGAACTTCACCGTGCCATCGATTTCGCTGATGACCGCGGTTTCGTGCGGCTTGCGGGCTTCGAACAGTTCGACTACGCGCGGCAGACCACCGGTGATGTCCTTGGTCTTGGTCGTCTCGCGCGGAATCTTGGCCAGCACATCGCCCGGGGAAACCGCGTCGCCATCCTGCACCATAAGGTGGGAGCGGGAAGGCATGAGGTAGCGTTTGCTGGTCTTGCCTTTGACCACAATGGCCGGCTGGCGCTTCTCGTCGGGCGAATCGCCCACGACGTGCCGCGACAATCCGGTGACCTCGTCCACTTCTTCGTGGAGCGTGACGCCTTCCTGCAAGTCCTTGAACTGGGCGGTGCCGCCGATTTCGGTGAGGATGGCGAAAGTGTAAGGATCCCACTCCACCATGACCTTGCCCTGCTGC
>CAWEDF010000041.1:0-23164 GCA_963807655.1 uncultured Acidobacteriaceae bacterium
GAGAAAGTCTCCCCAGAAAAAGAATGTACCTTCCTGGCTCGAGGCCCCATTCGAAAAGCTTGTCAGGCAAATGCCGCTCGCGCAGCATGCCGCCGTTCGGCACGTAAGACGTCTCCGCTTTATGCGCCTCCCGGTAATGCCTCTGCAACACCTGGGAGACCACCATCGTGTGCGTAGGCAAACTCACCGCCGCGCGCTCCCCAAGCCGCAGGACCGCTGAGGCGATGCGCCCCCATTTTTTGCGTTGCCAGTCCAGGCCCTGCACCGTAACCACGGTTTTCTTTCCTGCCAGACGAGGGATAAACGAGAAAAGCGCTGGCCCCAGCGCGTGATAGTGCACGACGTCACAAGGCTGCAACAGAACGTGCAGCGTGCTCAGAAACGTATGCACCAAGGTTTCCAGGTGCTTCGACCGGATCGTTGGCAACCGCACCACTTGTATGCCGTTGTGTTGTTTCCCCGGCGGAGTGAAGTAGGTACGGCAATACGCTTTCACCTCGTGTCCCATCCCCGCCAATCGCTTCCCGATCTCTTCGTAGTAGGTCTCAATGCCGCTGTACTTCGACACCACACCCCGCCCCCCGATGAATGCGACCCGCAGGTTCCGTTTCTGGAACAGGGCCGGGGAAGTATCAACAGGGACCGGCAAAGCAGTGGCCAAGGTAAGGCGATGCACTGGAACGAAGTCTCCTCCATCCACTCGTGGTGCCTCAACTTGTGAGGCGCTCACCCTGAAGGCTGTCCTTCGCGATGTTTCCTTCCTGGCGCCTGGTGATGGTCTCTTCCCGCCAGCCAGGCGTTCATACAAGCCCACCAATGCTTCGTAATGCGCCTCAGGCGTATACTTCTGCCGCACCCAATCCCAGCCCGCGCGCCCCATTTTTTCCGCCAGTTCAGGTTGCGAGCTGAGAAACCGGATCACCGAAGTCAGTTGATCCAAATCGCCAGTCCGGTACAAAAGACCCGTCTTGCCCTCGTGCACCAACTCCCTCCGTGATCCCAGATCCGTTGCCACTACGGCTCGCCCTTCTGCATAGGATTCAAGAATCGTTTTGCCCAGCGTTTCATATGCATGCGACGGCAGCACGGTGAAACGACAACCGGCGATAGCGCGCTTCAGTTCCGCTCCCGGGATGTGGCCGGCGAACTCTACGTTGGTTAATCTCAGCTTGATAGCCAACTGCTCCAATCTGAAGCGCTCCGGTCCGTCCCCCGCAATGACCAGGCGAAGATTGGGCAAGCGCTGCATGGCTAGGAGCAAGTCGCCTACGCCTTTTTCCGGCGACAATCGGCCGAAGTAAAGCAGCGGAGCCTCCCGTGCACTCCGCTCCATAGTCGGCTTGACTCGCTGGAAATGCGGCAAAACCTCGAATTTGACTGGATCCCAGCCATGTTCGACAAACTTGTCGCGTACGAATTGGCTGGGTGCGAGAAAACAATCCACGCATTTACGGTACGTGCCCAGCCACTTGTGGAGATAAGCTTCCGCTACCAGGGTCGTCCGTGCACCCCACCCCGGATAGCACTCCTTCTCCAGTGCGTGCCAGAACTGACCACCCTTGCAGGCCTCGCAGCTTTCTCCGCGCCAAACCAGGTTGTAACTCGGGCACAGCACTTTGAAATCGTTAAGGTGATAGACGACCGGAATGTTCTGGGCTCTCAACTCCCATAGAATCGACGGAGTCAAATGGTGATAGATGTTCCGCACGTGCGCCACGTCCGGCCGGAATTCTGCGATCATCGCCCGAATCCGCCGCCGTGCCTCGCCTGAATAAATCGCGCGCCCCGCCGACCGCGCCTTCTGAAACCAGCCGTTCTGCTTCTTGAAATCAATATTTGGCATAAAATGGCGATCGTGCGGAGTGGGCTTCCCTCGAGAATCAACCATGGAAAACAGCGCCACTTCGTGTCCCATGGATCGCATGAGGTCCATGGCTTCGAACAGGTAGGCTTCAGTGCCGCTGAATGCGTAGTTATATTTGTTGCAAAACAAGATCCTCATGGGGAGGGCTCCAATCTCGGGTTGCGAATTCCTGGGTTGCGATCAGTTGTAGAAACCGGTCGCCAAAACGAGTCAGGTTTCTCTTGCGGCTGAAGTTGTTTAGGATTTTTACCCGCGCAGCGTGCCGGATCCACTCCAGCCGGCTCACTGCTTTGCCATCTTCCCCGCGCATCAGTTGTTGAAGGAACAGAATCCGAGCCACCAGATCCTCCATTACCCCTGGCGCATAGAGGAACCCGGTTTCCCCGGCAACAACAATCTCAGGGATTCCCGTGATCGCGGGCGCGAGCACGATCTTGCCCCGCGCCATCGCTTCCATGAGGACGAGAGGAATGCCCTCACTGCGGCTGGTAAGCACAACCAAATCGGCGCGACGGTAGAGTGAATCCATCTGCGGCCGGGGAACGTGGCCAAGCAGACTGAGCCGGTTCTGCAACTCGTTTTCGCGGATAAGCAATTCCAGATGGCGCCGCTCCGGCCCTTCACCCGCAATCGCACACTCAAACTCGAGCCCGCAATCGCGCAGTCGAGCACAGGCGCGAATCAGAAAAGCGTGGTCCTTTACTGCGTGCAGCCGTCCTACTGCCAGCAGAGCGAAAGTGTGGCGGTTACGATGAGCCCGCTGGGGGAATTCCGCCTGCTCCGGCGCATCGACCCCCAGCCGCGAGATCACGATTTTGCCGGGGTCGAGCGCCGGAAAATGCTTCAGAATATAGCGCCGGTTGTACTCGGAAATGGTCAGGCAAAACCGGCAATTCTTTAGCTTGGTGTCGAGGTAGGCGCCGTCCCGCAGCAGATCTGACCCGTGCAGCGTCAGGCTGAAATTCACTCCCAACAACCGGGCCGCCACCATCGCGACCCACGACCCGAAATAGCCGTGATGCACATGGATGTGCTCCACCCCACGTCCCTGCAGCAGCACGGCGTAATATGCGCCCAGCACGGTGTGCAACAGGGCCTTCAGCCGGCGCTTGGGAGATTCCCTCCCTCGCCAAAGTATCCGCGTCACCAGGCCGGCAATCCTTTCCCAACGCCACGCGGCGAAACCAAGAGCTCGTAGGACGGTCAACAATCGAAGCGGTTGCAGGCAGAGAATCTCCGGCTCAGAATCTGCGCCGCTCGATCCGCGCAGGGCCGCATCCGGTTTGCGCACGGTGCCGGGAATGACTTCGACTCCGCGCCGCCGCAGTTCCTCGATCTCCTCTCCCACGTAGGGCTCCACGGCTGCTGGAAATTGATTGGCGAGATAGGCCACCGTCAACACGGAAATCGGAAAGCTGCCGAAATCGAGGAGGATAAGACTCAGGCAACGGGGCCGTGCAATGCCACGGACGGACTCATATTTTCCAGTTCGTTCCTGGCGCGCCGTCTCTGCGCCGCCAGCATTCCCGCCATGGTGAACAGGAGCCCGTTCACAAACTGGTAGTTCATCACGACGACGGCCGCATTTGCCCAATAAATGAAGAGCAACACCGGCCACAGGTCGTGAAACTGCCGATTCAACAGGCCATCACGCTCGGCCCTTGGAACCAGGCCGCGCCCCAGGCGCAAGATCTCCCACATTAACCACACATAGAGCGCTAAGCCAAAGATGCCATGTTCCACCAGCATTTCCAAATAAGTATTGTGTGGAAAGAGCTCCTTTGCTTTGTAACCGCTGACGTGCCGCGCCAACTCCGCGGGCATCTGGTTCACACCCCAACCTGTGAATGGTTTTTCCACGAACATCTGCCACCCGCCAGTATAGACGGCTTGCCGAAAATCGAGCGGGCCAGATTCTCGCAGCCGGTCCGTGAGCGCCCGGCGCTGGTCGTCAAAGCTCAAAGCGGCGAGTAAGCCCAACGCTCCAACAATGGCGCCCGCGACGCAGATACGGCGGAGCGTCCGGGCGCGCGAGCGAACAATCAGAATCCCGACGCTGACGGCGAACGAGACCCAGACCGCGCGCGTCATCGTCGCCAGGATTGCTACGGGGAGCGAAGCCAGCAGCACTGCCGCCTTGAGCCCGCGCATTCTCCCACGCAGTACTGCGTGCACGGCCAGCACGCCTAGCAAGTTCAACGAAACCCCGTTCGCCACCGCCTGCAGCAGCGGCCCTCGCGCCCGGTCGGCGTGGTAGCCCAGGTTTTCATCCAGAATGAAGGGCGGAAAGATCAATGGCTTCGCCTCCACCAGGAAAGCGATCGAAGTGAAGCACAGATAGGCCAGCACCACGAGAGCAAAGCCTTCGAACTGCCGCAACCGGCGCTCCTCTCGAAACACCAGCCCCGACAGGTGAAACAGTGCGAAGGGCACAAAGAATTTCGCCGCGAGTAAGGACCAGGTCTGATTGTCGAACGGTTGCTGCACGACGCTCGCGACCGCCAACAGTGTCAGCCCGATCATTGGCCACGTCGCCCGCTCCACCACCGGCAACCGCTGCCCTGTCACGACTGCTCGTCCGATCACCCCGAGGACCAGAATTACGAATGCGACGCGATCGATTTCGTAGAAAGGCACATCAGGAGGACGCAACAGCATGGCTGCCAGCGCTCCGAGAAACAGCGGGGCTGGCGCAATCATCATGGACTGAAGAGGACGCAGTCCCATTCGAAGCCCCAAGCTGGCTGCCTGACCTACCCACGAAGGGGGCGACGCTACCCTCACAAACGCCGATGACATCACTCTCCGCCCCCTCGCAGCACCACCACCGCCGTCTTAAGCAGAATCCTCAAGTCCATCTTCAGGCTCCAGCGGTGGATGTATTCAATATCCAGGTTTATTCCGGTTTGGAAAGATGGATCCCGTCGCGCCGTGACCTGCCACAGTCCCGTCATCCCCGGCAGCACGTCCAGCCGCGGCAAGTGTTCAATCGAATAGGCGGAAAAGTCATCCAGCGGATGCGGACGCGGCCCCACCAGGCTCATCTCGCCTCTCAGCACGTTCCATAGCTGCGGAAGTTCGTCCAGACTGTATCGGCGCAGGAGTCCTCCTACACGCGTGATTCGTGGATCGTGTGTAATTTTAAAAAACGGACCCTGCCTCTGATTTCGCTCCCGCAACCCATCCTTCAAAGCGTCTGCATCTCGAACCATGGTGCGGAACTTGTAGCAGCGAAACGGTCTGCCTTTGCGACCCGCCCGCAGCGCCGCATAGAGCACTGGCCCCGGCGAATCCAGTCTGACGAGAGCTGCGAGCAGAGTCAGCGCGGGCCCCATGAGGATCAGCCCCGTCACCGCACCCACCACATCCAGCGCGCGTTTCAGCAACAATCCTGCGACCGGCAATCGCTCTTCATGCAGGCAAATGAGAGGAATGCCCCCAATTCGTTCTGTTCCCCCCGTCGGCTCACAACCGAACAAATCGGGCGCCATCTTTACCTCCAGCCGCAGTTGCTGAGCCGCACGCAGCACCCGCAGAGTTTTCTCCCGGTCATGCGGCCCCGCCAGAATCACCTCGTCGACGAATCCGGTACGAGCCAGTTCCGCCAGCGCGCTTATTCGTCCGATAACGCCGTTCCCTAGCGGCTTCCAGTCGTCGACAAAACCGCAAACTGATCGGCCCAGTTCCGGATGCTTTTCCAAATGGCGCGCCAATCGGTGGCCAAGTCGACCTGCTCCCACGATCAGCACGTTCCGCATGCCGCCCAAGCCGCGCGCAACCCCTTGATTGCCCTCCCGTTCGGCCCATCGCGATGCCAGCGAGGCGACTGACTGCAAAATGCCGGCGATCCCGCCGAGCGCTGATCGCACCCAACTCTGGCCACATCGGTCCCGCGGCAGCCCACGCGGAGAAAAAACGCTCGCGTCAACTTTCAGTCCACAGTCAGGGACTAGACTTGCCGAGCCCGAAGGCACATTTGCGCCGTGCCCTATTGCTTCCCTCTGCCGCTTTTTCCGGTCGCAGGCCCCGGCTGCACCTGGGATTAACCGTGCAGCCCACTCGGTTCCCTGAGGTTGCGCTTGTCCTGTCTGGAAAAAAGGAGAAGACACTTAGACCAATTCCAATTCGTATCCCCGGATCTCAATCGCCAGCGAGCGCTGGATCGATTCGATTGAGATCACCAGCTTTCCCTTCTCGTGTTGCACCAGCACTCCTTCCAATCCGTGCAGGCAACCACCCCGGATCCGCACGCGTTGTCCGGTCTGCACGAAGGCGTGCAGGGAAAAGAGTCCCTTCTCTTGCAGCAGCAACTGCAGATCTTCAATCTGCTTCGACGGCACTGCTGCGACCACCCCTCCGAAGCTCACGAACCCGATCAGCCTGCGGTCTTTAGCACCGTCTGTCGCGCATCGTGGGACTGATCGATGTGCACGAATGCATATCCCGGAAAAAGCGGGGTCGTCACCACCTTCTGCCGGTCGCTCCACGTGTGGTGTTCGGTCAGCAATGGCAGGTAAACTTCGCAGCTCTTGTGGTTAAGCTGGGCCACAACCTTTTTCTCGAACCGGTATCGGGTCTGCACTGCAAACCACTGCGGCGGTGTGGCCACTACAACCGGCAGCGGCGGCGCTCCTATCAAGCGGACAACGACTGCCGCCGGGGCCCCATAGCTACCGCTCATTGAGTCCCATCGCCATTCTTGTTTTCGTTTGCACAGCTCTTTCAGTTTTTGCCGATTACTCGTGGCAAGCAATATTTAGTGGTTGAAACCTTCCAATAGCCCGAGCGCGCATCTGCTCAACGCTCTGCATTCGCATTAGCTTCAAACTGCCTACAGCCGCCTATAAATCCAGCCTGGAACAGGAAACTTTCTCTCACTCAACACGGTTCCCAAAATTCGTGCTTGCGCGGAGTCCAGCGTTTCCATGATCTTACGAGCACTCGCTCTCCGCGTGGTGTGAGCTCCAAGCACAAGAATGATTCCGTCCGCCAGTTGCCCCAACACCGCGAACTCGCTCGATATCCCAGCTACAGGCCCGTTAATTATGGAATATTCAAACTCATTTCGCAGCTCCGCGAGGCAGGAAAGCCAATACGCTCCCGTCCCTGATTCCTCGCCGCATACGTCCATTGCAAATTCCGGCACGCGCCACAGGTTGATTGCTGCCTGGGTTGAGCGGGACTTGATCGCAAAACCCATTCCGTAGTGAGAATAAGACCGAGCCTTCTGTTCGATCAGCGGTTCGCGGCTCACGATAGCGATATCAGCACGAGTCTCCAGCGCCAAAGCCTGCCCCACGTGATCGGAAATATAGGCGACATCCGTGTTCGGATCCGCCGCGTTGAAGACGACCTGTTTCACTGGTTGCCCTCCGCCGGCAAAGAATACCCGCCGTACCAGGCCCCGAATTTGTTCGCGGGCGAAGTCCTCCGGATTCCAATCGTTCGTCTTGTAAGCGACCCTGAACCGCGCCGACTCAGCTTCCTGCGCCGGGGACCCGATCAGTTCGGATCTTCGCAGCACGTCCGCATTCGCATTCATATCATCTCCTTCACGCCGACAACCGCCTGCCCATTCCTTCCGGTAGCGAAGCCAGGACCGGAATTTTCAAGCACGCCCATGCATCTTCCGGCGTGCGTAGCGCAGGGTCCAGATAATCTGCCGCGAACGCCGCTGCCGTGCCCGAAGTTAGAGCGGCCGCGAAACCCACCAGCACAACGGTTCCCGCAGGCCATACCGGCAGTGCCGGCACAACCGGTTCCTCGGCGATGGCCACATTGACGATGCCGCCTTCGTCCAGCGCATCGCCCATCCTTGCTTCTTCCCGTTTCTTCACATAGAGCAGGTAATTCTCCTGCGCCGCCTTCTCGCTACTGATGAGATCATCCTGGACGATCGCATCCTCGCCCAGTTGGCGCGCCAGAATCCGATAAACTGCCAGGCGGGCGCGGGTCGTTGCCCCTCGTGCCTCCAATCCCTTCATCTCAACCTTAGCCTTCTGCATCTGTGCCTTGGCCCATTCATAGTTCGCATTCTGGTCCGTGGTTTCATCGCGCAACGGAGTTAACCTCTCGGCCGTGATTGCAGCCCTCGCTTGAAGAATCTGCTGCTCGACTTCCTGCACCAGACGGTGGCTCGGCTCAAACTTGGTTAGCAACTGAGTCTTCTTCAGCTCGAGATCCAGCAGACTCGCCTTCAACGCCCGCAAGAGTTCCGGATTATCCCCTGTGCGAACGAGGGTAGTAGTGCGCTCTGGCAACTTTATCAACTGCTCATAAAGTTCTTGGACTCGATGCTCAGTCTCCGACATCTCCACCTGGTTTTCCTGGTAACTTGCCTCGAGTTCGCCCCATCGTTGCAGCGTCTGATCACGCTGCTGCGCAGCCATCACCACGCCCCGGGTCTTTGTGAAGTCCACTAGCTTTCTCTTGGCCTCTTCCAGTTGCCGTCGCGATTCTTCCGTTTGCCGATCGAAGAAATGGAGTTGTCCGCCCGGCCTGTGCACCTCCATATGTTTTTCCAGGTAGCTGTGCGCCAGCGATTGCAGCACATGCTCCGCCAATTGTGGATCCGGCGCGTCATAGCTGACCGCGATCAGATTGCTTTTCTTGATCGGCCGCACATCCAGCCGCCGGGCCAGTTTCTTCGCGGCTCGTTCGACGCGCGCCGCCTCCTCTTCGCGGGGCCGAAGCCATCTCAGCCAGTCGTGGGCAGCCAAATCATTGGCCTCCACTACGCGCCGCAAAACGTCGCTGTCCTTCAGCAGTTCCGCTTCTGAATTCAGTTCTTCCTCAGCGACCTCCACCCGGGAAAAATCGGGAGGTGCGTTCGGCTGCGCGGTCACAGGAGGATCGGCACGTCCCCGACGGACCAGCACCCGCACCTGGGCACGATAGCTGGCCCCGGCAAATGCATAAACCACAGCCAACACGAAGACCATCCCCGAGACGCCGACAAAAAGTTTCCGTTGCCGGAACAGGATCATCGCCAGCTCCCGCATCGTCGGCGATGCCGGCTCTTCTTCTTTGTACGTTTGCTCTTGGTCTGGCATGCGGATTGACTGCCTCTTTTACTAAAACTGTGCGGAACTGACGTACATACTTAAGGAAGGCCTACTGAGAAACCGCTCGATCTTCGAGATGGAATTTTGGGGAACAAATACCAGGTCACCCGGGCGCAACTGGCAAGCCTCGCCCAGGCTTCTTTCCTTCAGCATCTTCTTCAGATTGAAAACCCGCGCCTCCACCAGATCATCGTTCACACGCCGGAAGAGGAGTACTTGCGAATGTTTCGCCTCGTGCGTGAACCCGCCTGCGATCTGTACCGCTTCGAGGATGCTTGTATCTGAGCGCAACTCGTACTTGCCGGGTTTTCCCACTTCTCCGCCCGCCACAAAATAAGGGTGCTCAAACTCCATCAGCGCCACCGCCACCTGCGGATCGTGTAGATATCCGCTGTACGCCCGCCCCACGGCCACGCGGAACTCCTCGAGCGTGAGCCCCTGGGCGAGCACCGGCCCGGCGTCCTTCAGGGCGACGTAGCCGTCCGGTTGCAGGGTGAGCGTCTGGTCGAACTCCGGAGACAGCGTGAAACTCAATGCAACTACATCGCTATGGTTGAGCCGGTAAAGCGGACGGCGCTCCTCTCCGAGCCGAGGGTTTCCCAGGCCGTCCGCTTTTCCGGGTTTTGCAGCCGCCATTCCTGTGTTCCCCGTCCCAGCCCCGGTTTGGCCGGTTGGAGAAGACTGTGGGCTTGCTCCCAGGTCCTGCTCTCTCTTTCCCTCCTGGGCGAATGCGGCCACGCAAAGCTGCGATAACATCACTCCCATCACCGCAACTCTTGTCCAGCCAACGAAGGGCTTCATTGCGTGATGGGCTCTATTTTTCCTGGATTCCGAGGCCACTCAGCTTCCGTGGCTCTCTTTGTGCAAGGTAGCTCCATCCGGATTTCGTGGCAAGACATGGAAAGTGTTGTCTACCAACGTGGACATGCCCGATTTGCGGCCCCTAGCAACCAAACAGCGCAGGTCATTGCGTTCCCTCACCTGGGACCCTTCCAATGGGGCACAAAGACCGTCCTCCTCTGGCCTACCCTCAAAAGTAGACTTGCATGTTTGCTCGTCACACTCCGGTCAAGAATTGAAGACTGAAAGGTGCGGACCGAAGCCGCGCAACTGAGATATTTCCTCGGAGATTCACCAAAGGCTTTTTCAGATCCCGGGTACTTGCCTGCAATTTCCACAGCACCGCCTTGTGTTTTCCCGATTTGAAAGACCCCAGCAAATTATGTGACATGTTTCCTTGAGTACTGCTCCGCGCACCCCTACCATCAGGACGTACCTAAATTCCTTCTCCTTCGGAGCCTGCTTCATGAATTCTTCCGCAATGGTTTCGTCCGCAATCGCCGTCCTCATCGCGGATTCCAACCGGATACAGGCGCAGCTCCTGACCAGCGCCTTGCGCCGCCGCTCCGAGTTCCGCATCTCCACCTGCCAGGTCGACATCGCCTCAATCCTTCAGGCGGTCACCTCCGCGCCTGCCAAGGTGGTGGTGCTCTCGTTGAATCACTCCGTCAACATCGCCAGCCAGTTGGCCGCCATGCGGCGCGTTCATCTTTCCCATCCGGCAGTCGCGAAAGTTCTCTTGGTGGAGTCCTACGACCGCGAACTTGTGGTGAGCGCTTTCCGCTCTGGCGCCCGCGGCATTTTCTGCATTTCGGATACTCATTTCCGGCTTCTGTGCCGTTGCATCCAGAGGGTCGCCGCCGGTCAGATCTGGGCCAACACCGAACAGATGACTTTCCTGCTCGATCTGATCTCCGAAGTGCCTTCGCTGCGCGTGCTCAACTCCAGTGGCCACCAGCTTCTCACCCCGCGCGAGGAGCAGGTCGTCGCCCTCGTCGCCGAGGGCCTCAGCAACCGCGGCGCCGCCCGCGAACTCAATCTCAGCGAGCACACGGTTAAGAAATACCTGTTCCGGATCTTCGACAAGCTGGGCATCTCATCCCGGGTCGAACTCGTGCTCTATGCCGTCAACCACGGTGATCCCCTGCCCGCTGAATGGCTCGCTGGCGTGAGCCACGCCGCTCCGGACTCTCAGGGGACTCGAATCCAGGCGTAGTGCGGGTAGTGGTTTGGAATTTCTTTGTGTTCTTCGCGAATTCTTTGCGCACTTTGCGGTTAAGAGCCTTTTGACCGCAATTTGACCGCAAAGGCCGCAGAGTAAACCGAGGCGCATCGGAAAGTGCACCACCACCTCACTGCGCTCCAGTTTGAAAACCTTCCCTCGCGCCTGTATAAATCTGGAGACGGACCTCCTTGCCCGACAACCCCTCCAGCCCCGGCCCCAATCCTCAACCGCGCGGCACTACCGTTATTGCCGCCGGGCTGCTTCTTGCCGCCCTGGGGCTGGTCATCCTCTACACCAGCCGCGTAGCGTTCCTCAGTCCGGTTGCTTTGGTTGTGGTCGCCGCTATCGGCGTGGCCGCCCTGCTCTTGCAGCTACGCCTCCGTCCCGATCTTTCTTCCGTTCGAGCTTCTTCGGCGCGAGGTCCGCTTTGGCTCAACGCACTTGGCGTTGTCTGCTCTGTCGGAGCCCTATTCGCCGACGTCCTTCACCTCAACGGGGTATTTATGCTGGTCGCCGCGCTCGCCGCGGTCGTGTGCTTCGCGGTCGCCGGCATCATCATTCTGAATGCCCTGCGCAAACTCCGGTGAAGTCTACTCAGCGGCCCGTGGTGTAGGTGCGATTCGTATCAGGGCACGCATTCAAGCGCCGCATCATAAAACGCCTTTAGGCGCTCACCACGCTCTCCTACGGCTTGAACTCCACCGCCACCGTCGTCTCCACCACCACCGGCTGGCCATCAACGCGGTAAGGCTCGAACCGCCACCAACGCAGGGCATCCATCGCGGCCTCCGCCAGCATTTCCGGCCCATTCAGTGCGTGCACGCCCCGCACTGACCCGTCACGTCCCACCACCACATCCAGCACAATCACTCCTTGCAGATTCGCCGGCCGCGCTGCTTCGGGATAGTTGGGATCCACTCGGTGAGTCACCAGCTTTGCCATCACGTCGGCCGGGACATGGGCCTGAGGCCGCGTCTCTTTGGTTGCCTTTTCGTCTTCCTGCAGGCCGGACTCCAGATCTTCCCAGCCGCGATTCCAGTGCCACCACAGGACGCCGAGTAAGATTGCGGCCGACAGCAACAAGAAAATCCATCCCCTTCGTCCATCTCGCCCGCGAACTGGGGGCGGGGCGCCGCCCGGCCCTCTACGCTCGAAACCTCTTCCCGCGGCGGTTCCGATCGGAATCGTCGTCCTCAGCTCCGGTTTTGCTTTCGTCTCTGCCATCGCCAAAAAAGACAATCGACCTTAAAGTGGTGAAATCAGCCTTACTTGCTGCGAACCCGCAGCTCTACAATCTCGCTCCCATTTGCCACCAGCACTACATTCGCCATCCCGATGAAAAGGCCATGCTCCACGATTCCTGGCATATCGCTGAGCTGGCGCGCCAATCCATCCGCATCTGGAATCCGCCCGAAACGGCAATCAAGAATGTGATTGTTCTCGTCGGTCAAGAATGGCTTCCCGTCCGCTCCTCGCCGCAGCTCAACTTCCGCGCCCAGCGCCTGAATTTTTTTCTGCACCACGGGCTGCGCGAACTTGATCACTTCCACCGGCAGCGGAAACCTGCCCAGCACCGGAACCCTCTTGGTCGCATCGGCCACAATCACAAGCTGTTTAGTCGCCGAAGCTACAATCTTTTCCCGCAGCAGCGCCCCGCCGCCACCTTTAATCATCCGCAATTGCGGATCAACTTCGTCCGCGCCGTCCACGGTCACGTCGATCTGCTGAAATTCATCCAGCGTCGTGAGCGGAATCCCCAAGCTCGCCGCCTGCTCCCGCGAACGATCCGAAGTAGGAATGCCCCGAATCTTCAACCCCCTCTTCACTTCCTCACCCAACAGTAGAATGAAGTACGCCGCTGTCGACCCAGTTCCCAGACCGACGATTTGACCCTCCTTGACGAATCGCAAGCTCGCCCGCGCCGCCGCTTCTTTTTCCTGATCGTTCGCCATAAGGATGTTGAGGCCTGCTCTCGACGGCTCTCTTCCAATTACGCCGAGCGCCTCACCCGAAACTCTTCTCCACGTAAATCAAATACCCCGCCAGCGCCAGCCCGAAAAGCACCGTCAAGATCGCCACCAGATCCACAACAAATCCCGCCGGCTCGAACTTTCCCTCATCCAGTTGTGCCCGGGTCCTTCGATAGCGCCCCAGTCCCGCCACCATCATCACCACCCCCGCCAGAATTGCGCTCATCCCCATCCACACTGAAAGCCCGGTACTCCTCGATCCCTGGCCCTGAAACTCCGTCAACTGCCTCATTGCGATCGCAAACCGCCCAATTGCGAACCCAAACACCACAATGGCGACACTAGTCCGCACCCACGCCAGAAAGGTGCGCTCGTTGGCTAAGTGATCGCGGGCCAGATTGGAATTCTCAACCACAGGGCCTCCCGGCGTTCGAAAGGATAAAGGATAAAGGATAAGGGACAAGGACAAAGATAAAGACAAAGGACGGCAGCCATTATTCCACAGCCTTCGCCACCAGCGCGCCCGCGACTGCAATATTCTTGATCAGCTCCTCCGGCACGGAGATGCTCATGTTGGGACAGCCGCCTCGGCTGTCCCGCCCGAGCGCAGCGAGGCGGCTTCGGCGGTACCTTGGATCACACCGCTTGCCGTTTCCTGGCTTCCATATACTTGCGCAGGACGGCGTTCATTGTAGTCTGGTACCCTCGCCCGTGCTTGCGGAAAAACGTCAGCACGTCGGGATCGACACGCAGGGTAATCTGCTTCTTCGGCCCCGGCCAGAGAATCGCATTCTTGAAGAAGTCCGGGCCCAGTTCAGGAATATCGGAAAAATCTATGTCCTCATCGCGCATCGCGTCAACGCGCTTCCAGTCTGTCCTGGATCGCCTTTTCGTATTCTTTACATTCACGGCGGCTCGCCTTTCTCAGTGATATTACCCGAACGGTTTCCATGCCACGCTCCACGAAGACAACGTGCGCGATACGCCCTCGGATCATCCCGAGTCCGGTCCAGCGATTCTCTCCGTAGTCCTCGCGCGTGTCAGGTTCGTATAAGAACCCGCCGCGGAACATTTCCTCCGCGTCAGCGAAGTCCAACCCGTGCTTCCGAAGATTGGCACGGTTCTTGGCTTCGTCCCATTCAAACGCGTCAAATGTTATTGTAACTCCAAACGTAGTTACATCACAAGCATCCTGCAGCGTTCCAGCCGATCCCTTGATACGCGCCTCTCCCGGGAATTCTCGGTGACCGATGTCACAGTCCGCGAGCATTTCTCCACGCCGTCCCATTTAAGGACCATTTGCCAAGTGCCAACTGCTAATTGCAGCCCTTCGATGATCTCGCCTGAGCTGTTTCGTATCCGCTTGTTACACTAGTTGATTGACCATGCCCTCGCGCTACGCACAATGGATGTACGACTGGGAGCACCGGCTCACCTCGGTGGACAACAACCGCGTGGTGCGTCCGCTGGAGTGGGGCGTGGAGTTTGCGCGCGACTGGCCTTGCCGGAACGGCTGGCAGCCGGGCCAGGCGGCGGGTGATCCGGCGAAATTTTTTATCGACTTCAACCGCCGCATCGTCGCCGCTAGCGATGAGTTCTACTCCTACACGCGGCCGAACGATTTCCGGCTCGAGAAACGCGAAGTGCAGGTTTTCTCCACCCGCGAAGTCCCCGACCAGAAGCTGGAAGCGAAAGTAAAGGGAACATTCGCGGAGTTTCTGCGCTTCACCGCGCCGGTGAAGACTCCGTATCCGGAAAATAATCTGGTGAATGCGCGCTGGTTCCCGGCGCGTGGAAAGCGCGCCATCGTCCTTCTGCCCCACTGGAACGCGGATGCAATCGCTTACGTCAGCCTCTGCAAAGTGCTGAACATGCTCGGCATCGCGGTCTTGCGGTTGACCATGCCTTATCACGACATCCGTATGCCCGCCGAGACCAGCCGCGCGGACTACGCCGTCTCCGCCAACATCGGCCGCACGCTCGATGCCGTGCGCCAGGGAGTTGTCGATGTCCGCTGCTGTCTCGATTGGCTGGAGCAGCAGGGCTACAGCAAGCTCGGCATCTTAGGCACGAGCTTGGGCTCGTGTTACGCATTCATCGCAGCTGCCCACGATCCGCGCATTCGCGTAGCGGCGTTCAATCATGCTTCCACCTACGTTGCCGACGTGGTGTGGCATGGACAGTCGACGCGCCATATCCGCCAGGGCATCGAATCCCATGTCACGTTGGAAACGCTGCGGCAGTCTTGGCTGGGTGTGAGTCCGATGGCGTACTTCAGTCAATTCTCGCGCTGGCCGCGGAAGTCCCTCATTATTTATGCGAAGTACGATCTCACCTTCCTTCCCGAACTCTCGCGCAACGTAGTGGAAGAATTCCAGCGCCACAAACTGGATCACAAAGTCGTAGTGCTGCCCTGCGGCCACTACACCATGGGCGAGGTTCCCTACAACTACATGGATGGATGGCAACTGGCTTCGTTTCTGCGAACCGCGTTCGAGTAGCGCCGCCGTCTCGGCGGCTGTTCGTGTGGGCGTCCTCGCCCGCACACGCGAGCACATCCTAACTTTAAATTCTTCCACCACGGCTGTGATGCTGCGCGGGGACCGAAGCGGTAGAATGTGGGCATGGCGACCGGTCGTCTCGTTAGCTCAGAAGCGGTGACAGAGTACCGGCGCGGCGAGTTCCTGATCAGCACCGACCGTGAGCGCCTGAGTCTGGATCTGATTCACAGTTTTCTGACCAATTGCTATTGGGCCAAAGGCATTCCGCGGGAAACTGTAGCGCGTTCGATTGAGCATTCGCTGTGCTTCGGGATTTATGATGGCAAGGGCGCGCAAGTGGGTTTTGCCCGCGTGGTCAGCGACTTTGCCACCGTGGCCTATCTGGGCGATGTCTTCGTGCTGGAGTCTCATCGCGGCCGCGGATTGAGCAAGTGGCTGATGGAATGCATCGTGGAGCATCCTGCCCTTCAGAATCTGCGGCGCTGGATTCTTCTGACCCGTGACGCACACGGACTCTACTCGCACTTTGGATTTACTCCGGTGAAGGCTCCCGAGCGATATATGGAACTGCACCGGCCTGACGTATACGAAACGCCCTAGGAAAACGATATGAGGACTTCCGCAGCTAAGATGTACCGCCCGCTTTACGAAGCGGATCCGCAGATTGCCGCTGCCATCGATAACGAAACCCGCCGCCAGCATGAAGGCCTGGAACTGATCGCCTCCGAGAATTTCGTAAGCGAAGCCGTGCTCGAAGCCGCGGGCTCGGTCTTCACCAACAAGTATGCCGAGGGATATCCCGGCAAGCGTTACTACGGAGGCTGCGAGTACGCCGACGTGGTTGAGAACCTGGCGCGCGATCGCGCCAAGCAGTTATTCGGCGCTGAGCATGCCAACGTTCAGCCCCACGCCGGATCGCAGGCAAACATGGAAGCCTACGCCGCGGTGCTGCAGCCGGGCGACACCATTCTTGGATTGAACCTGGCTCACGGCGGACACCTCACCCACGGCCATCACCTGAATTTCTCCGGGAAGACTTACAAGATAGTCCCTTACGGCGTGACCAAAGAAACCGAGACGATCGACTATGACGCGCTGGAGAAGCTGGCGGAGGAGCATCGCCCCAAGCTGATCATCGGAGGCGGCAGCGCCTACCCGCGCATCATCGATTTCGCCCGCATGCGCCAGATCGCGGACAAAGTCGGCGCGCTCTACCTGGTCGATATGGCGCATTTCGCCGGACTGGTCGCTGGCGGCGCGCATCCCTCGCCGGTGCCGCACGCGCACATCGTTACTTCAACAACCCATAAAACGTTACGGGGGCCGCGGGCGGGCATGATTCTTTCCAAAGCAGAGTTCGCGGCGGCGATCGACAAGGTAGTTTTTCCCGGGATGCAGGGCGGACCTCTGATACACATCATCGCAGCCAAGGCGATTTGTTTTCAGGAGGCGATGCAGCCAGAGTTCCGCGAGTACGCGAAGCAAGTCGTGGCCAACGCGAAGGTGCTCGCGGAGACGCTCGCCGCCGAAGGTTTCCGCATCATCTCCGGCGGCACCGATACGCACGTCATGCTGGTCGATGTCTTCTCCAAAGGCATGCTGGGCAGCGAGGCCGAGAAGGCCTTGGACTTGGCGGGGATCACCGTCAACAAGAATGCCATCCCGTTCGACGTGAACCCGCCGATGAAACCGAGCGGCATTCGCATCGGCACACCGGCCTTGACCACACGCGGCATGAAAGAGGCAGAAATGCGGCAGGTCGGCCGCTGGATCGCCGAAGCGCTGCTGCAGCGCGCCGACGCGGCGGTGCTGGCGAGAGTGCGGAAAGAAGTCCTCGAATTGTGCGAGGCGTTCCCGCTGTATGCCGAGCGGCGTGCCAGAGCGCAGGCGGAAGTGCGCGCTTAGGTGGAAATGGTGTTCCGGGTGGGTTAGTATCCGGCGGAACATTTGTGAGATATGTTCCAACTGGAACATTTCACTTTGCAGAAAATTTTCGGCGTAAGTTGTTGATTCCACGTGCGGGCTTTTGGGCGAGTCAATGTATTCAACGAGTTAGGCTGTGGGGAAAATGTCTACTTTCGAGGACGTCAAATGTCTACTAAAGTAGACTTGACAACCGCGCGGCGTACTTTCTATGGTACGCCGCCGTGGCGAGTTCTACCGGCGAACAAATGGGGAACATCCCGTCTCTCCCAGGTTTATCACCCCTGGTTTATCTGTATTCTCCATCCGCCGGAGAGCGCGCCTACGTCGCCGTCAATCTGATCGTCTTTGAATCTCGGACCATGGAGCCCGTCCACTGCCTGCGATCGCTTCATCCAGAACCGAACGGCCCTGCATTTCCTCGACAGTCCTGGCGAAAGTAGCCGATCGTCAACTTCTTGGGGACTGAGGCGAAGCCCTCGTCGGGAGTTTCCTCGCCGACCACCATCCGGAATAGTGTTGTTTGCCCGCGCCATTGGGACCGACCAGTCCGACTTTTTCGCCGGGATTCGACTGAAACGAAGCATGCACGAAGGGCAACTGCTTGCCGTACTGCTTATTGATGTTTGAGAAAGAGATCATTTTGGAGGAGCAGGTCGCGGTACGCGGCCTCCTCTAGTGTAGCCCGGGGTTGGGTGGCGCCCTTTCCTTCTGTATCAACTTTCAAATCCTGAGGTGCCCTACCTTCGACGGACTACGGACTATAATGGTCGGCAAAAAAAAATGCTCATCACAGAAAAGCAGCCGGCTGTCCGCATCTACCCGCAAATTACGCAGGCACCGATCAACTACTTCGACTTCCTGAATTTCTTCCGTGGCGGCCACACAATCGACGACAACCTAGGGGCGACGAGCATCGCGGAGACGCTGCAAGCCAACTTGCTCAAGGCGGCGATCAAGAGCGGGCATCTCAGGAAAACGAAGAACATGGCTATGCCTAACGAGTCACTCGCCGACATTTTTCTGACGGAGCTAGGGGCGGAGCAGCTTATGACGCCGCAGAACGGGCAACAACTCATGGAAGGCAAGAAATCCGAGTGGGAGCGAGTAAACAAGGACCCATTGGGCGAGGGCGGACAAAGCAAGGTGTATCTCGTCCGCACCCCTGAAAGAACGAAGCAACGCAGACGCAGCCTCGAAGTCATCAAGTCGCAGCTGCCCATATCGGTAGGCACCGAAGAGTCCATCTCGAGCCGCAATCTGGAATACGTCGAGGCGATTCGAGACTACACGCGCCCAGAGCTTCCCGAAGAGCTCGGCGCAATGAAAGAGTTCAAGATTCGTGACGACGAAGAACAAAGTCTCAGCCGTTTGAAACAGGAAATCGAAGTTCTACAGCAGAATCTACCGGGTCTGCCGAAGCTCTTAGGGTTTGACATGAAAGAACGGTGGATGGTTACCGAGTTTTTCCGCAATGGGACGCTGGAAGATCATCTCCTAGAATACAGAGGCAACGCCGCTCTCGCGTTGAAGGCCTTCCGATCAGTGGTCGCTACATCGCTCTCCTTCACAACGAAGGCAAAGTTCACCGTGACATCAAGCCAGCGAACATCTTCATCGGCAAGGAGCATGAGTTTGTTCTCGGTGACTTCGGGCTGGTCTATGTCCCAAACCGCGAGGCGCGTATCACCCGTTTTCAAGGGGAAACCGTGGGAGCTGGTGACTTCATCCCTCCGGCGACGTGGCGAGGCATGGGCACCAGGCTTGAGACGGTTAAGACTAACTTCGACGTGTACATGCTCGGCAAAGTTCTTTGGTGCATGGTGGCCGGTAAACCCAAGCTCGATCGCGAATTTTGGGATGAGCCCGAGAACGACCTAACTAAGCTCTTCCCAAGCGACCCGCACATGCACATGATTAACTTGATTTTGGGGCGCTCCGTCGTCACCAGAGAAGCGAACTGCTGTGGAAGCGCCAACGATCTGCTGCTTCAAGTGGATTCCAACCTGGAGCAGATCAAGCAGGGCGGTCAGCTATTGCACGACGGAATCAGGAGGATCTGCCACGTTTGCGGTGCGGGAGAATATTCGAGGCAAGCTCTCGTAAAAGACACTCCTAGCTACAACATGCGGCTCTGGGATTCGGGCGCCGCGCTTCCCGCTGCCTCGGTTGGGGTTGAAGTTTGGGAATGCGGCACCTGCCATCACATCCAATTTTTCCGCACGAGTCCGCTTCCCTGATTAGGAGTCGGGTGGCCCGGCCTTCAAACTGCAGAAGCCACCACAGCTGCGGGTGCCGGCGACGGCATACGCAACAGGCATTGTAGGACGGTCGAGAGTTGTGCCGGCAGCAGCGGCGCCCGCCGCAATCCGGAAGCTGTGTGTTAGTTGGCGACAAATCCCTGCTGCTACAATCTCAGCGTGAAAAAGCTGAAAGAGTTCATCTGGGATGCCGGTGCTTGGGGAGTGGCGTCCGAGCTTGCCTCCCTTGTGCTCTACATCCTTGGCATCGTCACCGTGACGAAGTGGGGAATAACCTTCGGAACCGGTTGCATGCTCTTCGGCACTATCCCGCTCTTCTGGCTGGGTGCGTTTGCAGCGTGGAACAAGAAGGCCACGGAGCTGGAAAAACAAAAGGGACAGAAGCACCAAGCCTGACATCACCGGACGTGTGCTTATGGTTGATACCAAAATGACGGGGCTCTCGCAGGGAGTTCCCAATTGTCTACTGGACATCAAGCTTAGCGTGACCTCGAAAACTGATGTTGCCTCCACTCTTCAAGATGCCGAAATGGTGGTAGAGACAAAAGATGGCAGCTTCAGCGGCACACGCCAGAAAGTAAGCGACGGGAGCTATTACGCCCCCACGCGGTCGTCAACCAAGTTAGAAAAGATGAATGACTTAATCGCATCCACCACGTATAACAATCCGATTAAATACCAAGTGGGATTGGAAGGCTGGCTTGAGTTTATCGTCCATGGCCTCGATCTCGCGTCCAATGCTCATATGCCCGTTCACGGAGACGTAACTGTGACGCTTACGGACGAGCTTGGCGGAAAGCACATCGTTACGGCCAAGGACATTCTCATTCGTCCAGGGCATTGAGTGGGAACACGTCTATGATGCACCCACTGGATTCGCGCCAGAAGGACGAAAGACTACGAAATGCGGAAAGGCTTTACGAGAAAACCACAACCGGACGCGCCTGCGACGCAAACCAAGAACTACATCACGCCGAGCGGGCTGGAGCGCCTTAAAGATGAGCACCGGTTTCTGCTCACCAGGGAACGCCCGGCGGTGACGGAGGTGGTGGCGTGGGCTGCCGGCAACGGCGATCGCAGTGAGAACGCCGACTATCAGTACGGCAAGCGGCGGCTGCGGCAGATTGATGGGCGGATTCGCTTTCTCACGAAGCGAATCGAAGCCGCGGAAGTGCTGGACCCGGAAGCTCCGAGAGCGGGGCAGGCAACAACGAAGACGAGGGCATTCTTCGGGGCGACCGTGCGCTATGCCAATGCCGCGGGAGTGTCGCGAGTGGTGAGCATCGTGGGCACCGACGAGGTCGATCTCAACCGCAACCACATTAGTTGGGTGTCACCTCTGGGGCGCGCGTTGATGAAGGCGGCAGCGGGTGACAGCGTAGTCCTTCAAGTGCCGGGCGGTACAGAATATTTGACAGTGCTGGAAGTGTGTTACAAGGACATTGCTGTGGAACCGTTCCGTGAACCTGCTGGATCCGAGGCCTCGGCAAAGGGACTCCTTCGCCGACGCTAAATCCACCTGACGAAGAAACGGCGAGATTGGCTTATCTGCAACGGGGCTTTCTATTCTGCTGTTTTCTCACTATCCCTCTGTGGTTAAATGCCCCCAGTGAAGATTGCTATCGACATTCGGCGGATGACTGAGTTCGGCGTGGGCACATACATCCGTAACGTCGTTCGGACCTTGGGACGGCTTGACCACGAGACCACCTACTTCCTCATCGGATCTCCCGCCAAGGTCAAAGAAATCGGCCCTCTCCCGCCTAACTTTCACACGGTTCCCTTAGCCGAGCCGGAGCGCTCCCTGAAGAGCTTCTGGGAGTTTCGCCTGGTGGTGAAGCGGCTGGAATGCGATCTGGTGCACATCCCGAATCTGTTCTCGGTGCCGCGCGCGCTGCCTTGCCCCTATGTGATGACGGTGCACGATATGCTGGAGCATCTTTCCCGCGCGCGCCAGCAGACCGGGTTTTGGGGGGCCTGGCATTTCCACTGGACAAAGCGGGTTTTGCGCGGCGCCGCGCGCATTTTCGCGGTTTCAAACTTTACCAAGATCGAGATCGAGAAGCTGTTCGGCATTCCCGCCGGGCGCATCGAAGTCGTCTACAACGCGATCGACGAGAGATTCCTTCACGGACACGCGAGCGCAGCCGACCGTCAGTTGATTGCCGAGCGCTACCAGGTGACCTATCCCTTCCTGCTCTACGCCGGAAGAATCAGTCCGCATAAGAACGTCGTGCGCATGATCGAAGCCTTCTCCGCCCTAAAAACGGAGTTGGAAAAAGAACAGGCGTTTCCCGATCTGAAGCTCATCATTATTGGGGACGACGTTTCCGGCAATCCCGACCTGCGGCGGACGGTGATCCGGTCCGGCGTACAAAACGACGTGCGCTTCCTAGGGTTCGTTCCCATCGAAGTGCTGCGCACTTTTTACGATGGCGCGAAGATTTTCGTCTTTCCGTCGTTGTACGAGGGATTCGGCTTGCCGCCGCTGGAAGCGATGGCCCACGGCACTCCAGTCGTGACTTCAAACGTGTCGTCGCTGCCCGAGGTCGTGGGCAATGCCGCGGTGCTTGTCCACCCGGAAAATGTTTTCGAGATCATGCGCGCGTTGCATCGGGTCTTAATGGACCAGCCGTTGCGCGAGAAAATGAAGGAGCGCAGCTACCGGCAGGTGACAAAATTTTCCTGGGAGAAATCGGTCCGGCGCATTATGGATGTGTATCGGGAGGTCCTGAGTGCGAGAGGCAGCGCGGAACCTCCCAGCCGGTCGGCCGCCGCGGGCAGAAAGACCAAGGCCGGAGTAGCGTGATGGGCGCGTCCGTTCGTCTTTCGCTCGCCGTGCGCATCCGAACCGGATCGGTTTTACTGCTGAGGTTGATGGCCTTCCAAATCGCTGATGCGCTGTTCGTGGGCCTCAACGGCGCGGAGCAGTCGCGCCGTACCCTCGGCAATCTGGGTAACAACGCTTTCGAGCCGGGCGTCGGCTTTGGTGAGGGGTTCCATTCCCTGAATCATGCGCTCGATGCGGCTGTCGGTAGTTTTGTGCGCTGCGACCAAAAGTTCCACGCTCTGCGTAAGGGCTTCGTGCCGCTCGGTTAGCCTTTCGAGCCGCTCATCGATGTTCATGAGCTTACTGTATGCGAAGCGCTTCGCAGCGTCAAGAACTCGATTGGCCCTGTTTTCTATCCCTTGCGAACCGCTTCGCATTAATCTTCGAAGCGGCATGATAGAAATGGGGCATGACACGAAAAGATCCCGCGGCAGTGGCGCTTGGCCGTAAAGGCGGCAAGGCTCGCGTCAAGAATCAGACTCCGGAGCAGCGCATCGAATCCGCCAGCCGCGCCGCCAACGCCCGCTGGGCAAGAACAGAGAAGCTGGTCCGCGAGATCACGGAAAAATCGAAACGGCTGCTCGACATTACCGTGAAGCGGGAAAAGGCAATGCTGGGCAAAGCGAAAGGCAACGCCCGCCGTCAGAAGAAGCAGCAGAAGTCCTCGTAGAAGCACCGGATCTACT
>CAWEDF010000042.1:0-87227 GCA_963807655.1 uncultured Acidobacteriaceae bacterium
CCAGGTTACGGCTACGTCCGAGGTGTTAATTACCAGCGCGGTAAATTGCTTGGTTCCGGCCAACGGCACTGACGCCGTTGCCGGAGACACTGTTACCACCACGGGGGATTGGAGGATGAATTCGCAGGAACAGAAACGCCTGAACAGGCGGCCAAGAAAAGGAGAGAGGACACCAATGTAACCAGAGTCGCACATTGGGGGCGAATTGGCTCGACGCAAGCGCCGGTAGTTTTAGCCGAGGGAGAGCGCGGTGCGACATCCAGTTACCTCTCGAGTGGGGGTTTCAGGGGACGCTCAATATTATTTGAGAATCCACTAGGATTGAGACTCTAAACAAGTCCTGCCGACGGTTACAGATGCCAAAGGGCCGTAGGCTGGAATGAGCGAAAGTACATAAACCCGATTAACCCGAGAGAAACGGGGGAGTTTCGGGCGGTGGCCAAAGTGTATCATCGGCGCATGGAAAATGCCTCAGCGAACGATGTGACCGCTTTCATCCTTGCCGGCGGCAAGAGCACTCGCATGGGCACAGAGAAAGCATTTGTGGAGTACGAGGGCCGAACGTTGCTGGCCCGGGCGCTCGACCTGGCCCGCTCGTTCACGCCCGCGGTGCGCATTGTGGGAAGTCCCGGGAAGTTTGCGCCATTTGCGCCGGTGGTGGAAGATATATTCCGCGACTGCGGGCCGCTGGGCGGAATTCATGCTGGGTTGCGGGGCTCGTTGACAGAACTCAACCTGATGCTGGCCGTGGACACGCCATTTGTCTCGTGGGCATTTTTGCAGTATTTGATCAGCCAGGCGCGCGGTACGCCCGAGGCAGCCGCAGTGGTTCCATATGACGGCGAGGGATGGCAGCCACTGTGCGCCATTTATCGCCGGGAATTCGCCGAGCCGGCCGAGGACGCTTTACGTGCCGGGAAAAACCGGATCGACTTGTTGTTCGACGCAGCTCGAACCCGAGTCATCGGCCCGGAGGAGTTGGAAGGCGCCGGATTCTCGCGCGCTATTTTCCGCAACCTGAACACGCCCGAAGAATTGGAGGCCGAGAAGCGAAGGGCCTGAATAGCGTTACACTGAATTTCAAGAGCCAAGCGATGCCTGATTCCAACCAGCCGTACATCGAGTTCCGCGAAGTTTCCAAGGGCTTCGGCGACAATGTGATTCTCGATCGTGTGAGCTTCAACGTCATGCCCGGCGAGACCGTCTGCATCCTGGGGCGCAGTGGCGTGGGCAAATCGGTTTCGCTGCAACTGCTCATGGGTTTTCTCAGGGCGGATTCCGGGCGGGTGATCGTCGCTGGCCAGGACGTTACGGAGTTCACTGAACTGCAGATGGAAGTGATCCGAAAAAAAGTCACCATGGTGTTTCAGAACGGAGCGCTCTTCGACTCCCTCACCGTCGGCGAAAATGTGGCGTTTCCCCTGCGCGAATCCGGAGATTTATCGGAAGAGCAGATCTACGAGATCGTCGAGGGATTGTTGAAGATGGTGGGAGTGCAGGAGATGCGCGACCTGCTGCCTTCGGACCTGTCGACCGGCATGAAGCGCTCGGTGGCCATTGCGCGGGCGCTGGCGGCGAGGCCGGAATGCATTCTCTACGACGAGCCTACCACCATGGTCGATCCGCTGATGGCGCAACTTCTCGGCGATCTCATCGAGCGGCTCAAGCGGCAACTGAATCTAACCAGCATCGTGGTCACGCACGACATGCGGCTCGCCCAGAAACTCGCCGACCGAGTCGTCTTTCTGTACGAAGGCAAGGCGATCTTCTTTGGCACTTATGCGGAGATGGAAAAATCCAAGGAGCCGATTGTGCAGGAATTTCTGGAACTCGACGAACTGAAGATCGAAGCCTAGGGCTTGTGAATCGAGGAAGTCGCATTGCCGACGAAGCCCACTCGCGTTTTGGCCCAATACTTCTACTTTTTCATGTCTCTTTTGATTGCAGCAGTCGTGGTCTGCGGGTTCGGGCCAACGATCGATCAACGGTTCTTCCACCCGAGCCACCGCAAGCCACTCCTTCTTTCGATCCATGTCGGCATCTTCTCCGCCTGGGTGGTCTTGTATATCGTCCAGTCCGCCTTGGTCCGCACCGGCAACGTCCGCATACATCGCGCGCTCGGGTGGTTCGGCGTCGGGCTCGGCGTTGCCATTCCCATAATCGGCACCATCACCGCCGTCACTATGCGGCGCTTCGACCTGCTCGATCCCGATCTTGCCCGCAGGGCGCCCTTGCTCCGTACCGCCTTTCTGGACATAACATCCTTTACCACCCCTTTGCCCTGGCTATCTACTGGCGCACCCAGCCCGAGCTCCACCGCCGCCTCATGCTGATCGCC
Source organism: uncultured Acidobacteriaceae bacterium (assembly GCA_963807655.1). Lineage (GTDB taxonomy): Bacteria > Acidobacteriota > Terriglobia > Terriglobales > Acidobacteriaceae > Sulfotelmatobacter. The sequence goes on from CAWEDF010000042.1 coordinate 2,339, forward strand.
TCCTGCACGCTCACCGCAGCCGCCTTCGTTCGTTTCCCCGCCACGTTTCATGCGTGGCCATGGTTCTACGTGGGCGTTGACCTCCTGGTTCTATTTGGTGTCCTGCGCGATGTCATCGTCAGCCGCCGCGTCCATCCCGTTTACCTCTACGTGCTGCCAGTCCTCGTTCTCGCTCAGTTCACCGTGATGGACACAATCCTGCACTTCTGGCCATAACTGGCGTTAGAAACCGCTGAAGGCAACAATATCTATTTCTTGAAGGGCACTTTGGCGTAGCCCGTGCAAGCCAGAACGGGGAGTCGTGGATATTTGTCAAAGTGGCGATCAGTAAACGAAAGTTGGCACTGTAGAAATGTTGATGCGCGGTCCGATGTGATAAGCCGGCCGTGGGCGCAATCGTCACATAGACCAAGGTTGTTTGCAGAGATCGGCAGAGGTTCAGACTGTCCGTCGCTCATAGCGAATTGGTGCTCGGCACCAAAGTTGAATCACTGACCACTTGGCACTGAGGCCACTGAGCACTGGATACTGTTTTCAAAACCCTTGCCGCACCAACTCTTCCACGGTGAGCGTACTCTCTGCCGGGTCGCTGGTCATCATCTTCTCCACATACTTCGCAATCAGATCAGCTTCGAGATTGACCGGATCACCGGGCTTGAGCGAGTTGAGGTTCGTCATCTCAACCGTGTGCGGAATGATTGCGATCGTACAGATTCCGCTCTCAAGCTTCGCCACGGTGAGGCTGATGCCCTCGATGCAGACGGAGCCTTTGCAGACGGTGTACTTCTCCACGTCACGTGGCAACTCGATGCGCAGCCACCAGTTTTCTGAGTCGGCGATGCGCTCCAGAGCGATAACCGTGCCTACTCCATCCACGTGGCCTTGCACAATGTGTCCGCCGAAGCGGCCATCGGCTTTCATGGGCAGTTCCAGGTTGACCAGCGCGCCCTCGCGCATGCGCGAGAACGACGTTCGCACCCAGGTTTCCGGCGCCAGATCGGCACAGAACGAGCCCGGCTTGATGTCAAGCGCGGTGAGACAGACTCCGCTCACCGCTGCACTATCGCCGGATTTAAGTTCTTTGGGTGCATTCTCGGCGGCGATGGTAATACGGCGATTCTCGCCGCGTTGTTCGATGCGGGTGACGCGTCCGACTTCTTCCACGATGCCAGTAAACATGCAGGCCTCGATCCGTAACGAACATCATAAACCCACCACGGAGGCACGGAGACACGAAGAAACATTTTAGCGGGTTGCTTTCCTACGTCTGTGATTTACAACGCGAAAACGAGTATGTTGTTCCAGCAAGCAACATCGAGCAAGTGAGCAGCGAGGCAGTACGCAGTGAACGCGCGATAGCTTACTGCTCGTATGGATCGCGCAGATAACCCTCCACCGCGAAGTCCTCTTCGAAACGATGAAGGTGGACATACTTCACCCGCGGAACGTCGTGCGATGTAGGGAAAGTGGCGCCGGAGGCGAACGGCACGGCGCCTTCCCCCAAAATTCTCGGCGCATAATACAGGAAGACTTTGTCGACTACTCCGGAAGCGAGCGCCGTGGCGTTCACCGCCGATCCACCTTCGATCATCACACTCGTGATTTCGAGTTCGCCGAGACGGCGTAGAACTGCATGAAGGTCCGGCCGGCCATCCGGTGCTGCCGGTGTGACTTGCTCGACCCGGATGCCGCGCGCCTCCAATTCCAGTTTTTTCTTCTCCACACCCGAGGAACAGAAAACCAACACATCGTTCCCTAAGGCGCCCACGTTTGCGGTGCTCTGCATCAGGCGCGAGTCCAAGGGCAAGCGCAAATGCGAGTCCAGAATCACGCGCAGCAACGGGCGGCGCCGCGGGTTGCCGCTGCGATCGGTGAGCAGCGGATCATCAGCCAGGATTGTTCCCACGCCTACCAGAATTGCATCGCTCTGGTGACGCTGTTGCTGGACGTGTGCGCGCGCAGCCTCTCCGGTGATCCATCCGCCGGGAGGTGTTCCAGCTTCGCGGCTCACCCCCGGCGCTGGCCCCGGAGCGATCTTGCCATCGATCGTCATCGCGGCCTTCAGGGTCACCAGAGGAACGCCGTGGCGAATGTAACGGGCGAAGGCCTCGTTCAGGTGGCGGGCTTCCGCTTCGAGTCGCCCAACTTCCACGTGAACGCCCGCCGCGCGCAACTTCTCAAAGCCTCGCCCACTGACTTTGGGATTGGGATCGGGCATCGACGCAACCACGCGACGAATTCCGGCAGCGATCAAAGCGTCGGTGCACGGGGGCGTGCGGCCCTGGTGCGAGTGCGGCTCGAGATTGATGTAGAGCGTGCCGCCACGAGCTTTGTCGCCGGCCTGCTCGAGGGCGATCATTTCGGCGTGCTTCACGCCTGCGTAAGTGTATACACCCGTGCCTGCGATGTTGCCTTGCGTGTCGACGATGACTGCGCCGACGTAGGGATTTGGCGATGCTAGTCCGATGCCCTGGCGCGCGAGGTCAAGCGCGCGATGCAGGAACTTCTCGTCAGTAGTGTGGTCGGGCATTCTGCGTGAAGCAAATCCAACAGGGAGACTCGGAGTCACGGAGAACGGCTGTGAGGGGTTGCTTTTCTACGTGTCTCAGTGTCTCCGTGGTAAAGACAGTCTTTATTCGAAGAGCGAATCCACAAACTCTTTCGGGTCGAACGGCAGCAGATCGCCCACCTTCTCGCCGACTCCAACAAATCGCACGGGCAGCCCTAACTCGCGCGAGATGGCGACTACCACGCCGCCCTTGGCGGTGCCGTCAAGCTTGGTGAGCACGATGCCCGTGACGCCAGCCGACTGCATAAACTGGCGCGCCTGCTGCAATCCATTTTGCCCGGTTGTAGCGTCCATTACGAGCAGCGTCTCGTGCGGCGCTCCGGGAATAATGCGCTGGGCGGTGCGGCGCATTTTTTCCAGCTCAGACATGAGGCTGCTCTTGGTGTGCAGGCGGCCCGCAGTATCGACGATCACGTAGTCTGTCTTTCTCGCAGTCGCGGCCTGCAGCGCGTCGAACAGCACGGCCGCGGGATCGCCGCCGGGTTTGGTCTTGATCACTTCCGTGCCCGTGCGTTGTCCCCAGATCTCCAGTTGCTCGATGGCCGCCGCGCGGAAAGTGTCCGCAGCGCAGAGCAGCACGCTCTTGCCTTGCGCGCGAAATATCTGCGACAGCTTGCCGATGGTGGTCGTCTTGCCGGTGCCATTCACTCCGACAACCAAGATTACTTCAGGCGTGCCATCTACTCTTTGGACAGGCCGGGTATTCGCCGTATTCAGAATGGCCAGCAACTCGTCCTTGAGCAAGCGCTTCAACTCCTGCACATCCTGGATCTGTTTGCGGTCGGCCTTGTCGCGGAGCTTGCTCAGCACTTCCTGTGTGGTGGTGTTGCCAAGGTCGGCGGCGATCAGCGTGGCTTCCAGATCGTCAAGCGTGTTGCGGTCGATTTCCTTGCCGAAGCCAACCACCTCTTCAATGCGCTCGGCGAGGTTCTCCCGCGTGCGCGTGACCGCCTGCTTCATGCGCTCGAAGAGTCCAGTTTTCTTTTCTTCGGTACTGCCGAACAGAGTTTGAATCATGAACGAATCCCATTCGATTATAGCGGTCAGGCGTCGGTACCGAGTACCGAGTACCTAGTACCGAGAAGTCAATGAAAGGGTTTAGCGAGATCGTGCGCAGGACGGCATAGCTCGTACTCGGTACTTGGGCAGTGAGCGTAAGGGATGCTTAGACTCGCGTTCTTTCGAGGTTGGGAGCTTCCGCAGTGTGCGGTGGGGGGGCCGATGGCGTTGCGTTGGCGGTCGCATCTGTAGCCGGCACCGGCCTTTTGATTGCTATGCTTCGCTGGATGCGAATCTCGCCGCGCTCATAAACGGCCACCAGCGCTGCCACGGTCTCGGGATCGAGCCGTTTGCCGACGAGATCGTGGATGATCTTCAACGCTTCTTCCGGAGGGTATGCATGTTGATAAGGACGATTCGTGGTCAATGCATCGAAAGTGTCGGCGACCGCGATCACGCGCGCCAGCAGCGGAATCTGATCACCCTTGAGGCCGTAAGGATAGCCGCGGCCGTCAAGAGCTTCGTGATGAAGCTCAATGCCGGGGAGCATCTCCGCAAGCTGAGTCACGGGGCGAAGAAGGTTGGCTCCCTTCGTGGTGTGGGTCTTCATGGCCTCAAATTCTTCCGCGTTCAGCGCGCCCGGCTTCTTAAGGATGCGGTCCTCGATGCCGATCTTGCCCACGTCGTGAAGCTGAGCGGAAATCTGCAGCGTTTCCATGAAAGCAGGCGGCAGGTTCAGTTCTTTTCCGATCAGCAGCGAGTAGCGCGTGACCCGGTCGGAGTGGCCGCGAGTGTAGGGGTCCTTTTCGTCGACCGCGCCCGCCAGCATCTGGATCGAACCCAGAAACAGAGCGCGATTCTCTTCCGCCGCACGCTTCAGATCTTCGACGAACTGTTCCAGATCCTTCGACATGGTGTTGAAGGTCTCGGCCAGTTCGCCGATTTCGGTGCGGCTCGCCAGATGGACCCGCTGCGAAAAGTCGCCGCGCGCCAGCGCGCGGCTGGATTGCGTGAGCACCTGCAGGGGATAAGTAATCCTGCGGGCCGCGAAAATGCTTACGCCAATGCTCAGCAGCACGGCCAGTAGGGCCAGCAGCCGCGCCGTGCGCTGCATCTCGATGACTCCGCGGTAGGCCTCGAGCTGCGGCTTCTGCACCACGACTGCCCAATCGAGCGGCATGACCGGGCTGTAGGTTCCTAGCATCTCCACGTTGTTCTTGCCCTGGTGTACGGCGAATTCCTTGGTGGCGGCCAATTGCGCCTTGCTGCCTTCGTCCACAAAATTACGGACGATCTCCAGGTTCTTCATGTCCTGGCCAGTCACATATTGCGGAGTGCCGGCAGCCACCAGCCGGCCTTGAGCGTCCACGACGTAGGGAATCAATCCGCCGCCGCTGACTTCCTGCAGGCGGCGAATCAGGAATTGCAGATCCACCACCGCACCCACCATCCCCAGAAAACGTCCGCCATAGCTGACGGAACTGCTCACCAGCACAACCGTACGCGCGGACTTGCCGTCTCCAACTTGCAGCGCTTGTCCGTTGTAGGCACGACCGTCTCGGGCCGCGTCATAGGCATGTTGCAGCTCGCGCTGCAAGAAGGCATCTGGCGCGATGCGACCGGCTGAAACTCCTTTACCATCGGAGTTGAGCAGGGTTGCGTAAGCCAGCTCGTCTGAGGAGGAGACGAAGTTTTCGAGCAGCGCGCGCAACTCCGGTGCTTGAATGTTCTTGCCGCCAATGTCGCCGCCGCTGGCCACCTGAATCGCCGACGAAAGATTCGCCAGCATCATCCGCAGGGAGCGCTCGTGCTGGGAGAGGTCGTCGGCCAGCGACCGCGTCACGGTGTTCTGCAACAACATCTCGTTGGTTTTCAGGCGGTCGCGGTTGATCGCCTCCACTTGAGCGGAATAAAAGTACATGGGGACGATGCTGATGACCAGAAGCACGCCGAGAATTACGTACAAAATGGGCACACGCGCCGGATTGGGTGCTGTGGAAGACAAGTCGCTCCCCTGGCTCGGTTCTGGGGCGCCGTCGATCGAAGTGGCGGCGGATTTCACAGGTATCTATAGAATTTTAATGGGCGAGAGCTGCTGGGAGGGGAAAAGCGTGAGCTTCGCCATTACCAAAGTACCAATCGAAATGGCCGTCTGGTGCGGGTTTGGCAATGGAAACGCACGGACGTCCGGCTGGCGGTGCGGCCCTAAGTCTTGAGCGTTTCGCTCTTGCTGGTGCGGGTCATCAGTTCATAAATCGCGTCGCGCGGGGCTTTGCCTTCGTGCAGGATGAGGTGCATCTGCTCGGTGATGGGCATCTCGATGCCGCGAGCCCGCGCCAGCCCGACCGCCGCCGTGGTCGTAAAGATTCCTTCGGCGACCATGCCATGCATTCCGGCCAGAATCTCGGGCAGCTTTCTTCCGTGGCCAAGCTCGACGCCCACGCTTCGATTGCGGGAGAGGCCGCCGGTGCAGGTCAGCACCAGGTCCCCCAGGCCTGCGAGGCCCGCCATGGTTTCGGGTTTGCCTCCACAGGCTACAACCAGCCGCGTCATCTCCGCCAAGCCGCGCGTGATGAGGGCTGCCACAGAATTGTGTCCCAGTCCAAGGCCCGCACTAACACCGGCGGCGATGGCTATGGTGTTCTTCAGCGCGCCCCCCAGTTCCACGCCGATCGGGTCCTCATTGGTATAAAGGCGAAAGCTGGCATGGCTGAACTCCTGTTGGACAGTGCGGGCAAGTTCCTTATCTAGTGATGCGATGGCGATCGCCGTTGGATCTCCCCGCGCGGCTTCCACAGCGAACGATGGGCCGCTCAGCGCGCCGATGCGCGGCACTGGAGCGCCCTTGCAAACCTGTGCGATCACCTCGGTCATGCGCAGCAGGGAAGTTTCCTCCAGCCCCTTGGTCGCGCTTACGATCATGGTTTCCGGGCGCAGGTGCGGCCGCATCTGTTCAAACAGGCGGCGGCAATGGTGCGAGGGCATCACGCTCACTACAATGGCAGCGTCTTCAAGGACCTTCGCGAGATCAGAACTCGGCGTCACGCAGGCCGGGATGAGTTGGCCGGGAAGAAACTTCTCGTTCACGCGCCGCTGCGCAATGGACTCGCAAACTTCTTTTTCATAGACCCATAGTCGAACCCTGTGAGTCTCTTTGCGTCCCAGAACAATGGACAGAGCCGTGCCCCAGGCTCCCGCGCCGATGATCGCGATCTCGCTCATTCAGCGCTTGGCTCCTATGTGGTTCTCTGTACCAGCAAGCAAGCGGCGAATGTTTTGTTGGTGGCGTGCGATGATGAGCAAGGAAGTGGCGGCCATGAGGACCAGGGCCATCGGCGCACTGCCGTACGCGTGCATCTCGTAAACCAGCAGTGGAAAGAATGCGACCGCGACGATCGACCCGAGAGAGACATAACGAAAGACGGCCACGACTGCGATAAAGATACCCACGGCCACCAGCACCGCCTTGGGAGCGATCACGATGAACGAGCCCAATCCGGTGGCGACTCCCTTACCGCCGCGGAATTTCAGCCACACCGGGAACATGTGCCCGAGAACCGCGCACAACGCCGCCAGGGACATTGACGGATAAGTTGGAGCAACCGCATACGCCGTCCACACGGCGACAGTGCCTTTCACAGCATCGAGCACGAGCGTCAGAATTCCCAGGGCCGGTGACTTGCGGGAAACATTGGTTGCGCCAATGTTCCCGCTTCCACTCGCCCGCACGTCTTCGCCTCGGAAGATGCGGACCAGCAGATAGCCGAAGGGAATCGACCCCAGCAGATAGCTTATACCGGCGATCAGAGTAACCAGAAGCGTTGTGGACATTGCGCGTGAGTCGCAACCCTAATGCAAAGCAAATCCCGCCAGCTTGGCGTACTTGGAGCCGCCGGGCGAAAGTTGGCTCTGGTATAGACAAAACTCGCGGGAGGTCATGGTACCAAACTCCGGCGCAGGCAAGGCCGCCAGTTTCTCCTGCAAGCGCTGAAAGCTCCGGTTCGGCCGGTCAGACTGCTGCTTGCGCAGCGAACCTGAACCGCCTCCGCCTCGCGCCAGCGTGAGATGTGGGTTGAAAGCGTGCTCTTCCTTGGGGATGTTAACCGAGGCCAGCTTTTGATCGACGATCGCAGCCAGGGAATGCAGACTTGGCCCAGCTTCAATGCCGACCCAGAACACTCGCGGCGCACGCGCCCCGGGGAAGAATCCGTAGCCGTGAAAGCTCATTTCGAACCTCTCCGCTGCGATGGTTTCCAGAGCCCGCTTGATTTTGTCAACTTCTTCCTCGGGCTTTTCACCGATGAACTTCAAAGTGACGTGGAGCGATTCAGGCCGCGCCCAGCGGGCATCGGGAGTAAATTCGCGCACGCCATCGAGAAAGCGGGCAATTCGACCGCGGATAGCATCGTCGATATCTAGAGCAACGAATAATCGCATTTGGCAGTTAGCAATTGGCAATTAGCAGTTGGCCACCTCAGATTCCGGCAAGAATGGGCCAGCTAGTCGCTAAATGCTAATTGCTAATTGCTGCTTCACATCAGCTTCCTACGCACCATATCCAGGGCCATCGTAGCCGCAAACCACCGGATGCGCTTACGGTCGCCGGGAAAGTTCCGCTCGATCACTTCCGTTCCGCCATCACTGGCTAAAGCGTGAAACACCAATCCCACGGGCTTCTCCGGCGTTCCTCCGCCGGGACCGGCCACGCCGGTGATGCCGACCCCGAGCGTTGCCTCGCAGCGGTAGCGAATGCCCTCCGCCAGCGCGGCCGCCACTTCGCGGCTCACCGCTCCATGCCGCTCAATCATGTCGGCGGGCACTCCTGAGAGTTCGGTCTTCACTGCATTTGCATAGACGATCGCGCCCCCGGCAAAGTAGCGCGAACTGCCGGCCACAGACGTAATCCGCTGGCCCAGCAGACCGCCGGTGCATGACTCCGCCACGGCCAGCGTGGCGTTGCGCATCTGCAGCCAGTACCCGACGATCTGCTCGAGCGATTCACCGTTGCGCGAAAAGACCGCGTCATCGAGTTCTTCCTCGACCGCATCGGCCGCTTCGTCCACGCGCGCCTGCGCCGCTGCCATGGTTTCGGCTCGCGATTTGAAATGCAATTGGATCTCTCCACCGCCCGCCAGTATGGTCGTCTGCACGTCGGCGAATCGCTTGTAGATGGGTGCCACGCGCGCGTCCACCTGAGATTCGCCGAGCATGGCAACTTTCAATACGCGCGTGGCCAGGAATGCGGCAGGCAACTTGGCCCGCAGCCGCTCCCGGCACTCCGCCTCAAACAACGCCTTCAGTTCGTGCGGAGGCCCGGGCAGCAGGATGACAATGCGCTCGCGCCCATCGAATTTACCGCTCAGCCATTGCCCTGGCGCTGTTCCATTCGCATTCGGGAGCACCGCCGCTCCCTCGAGCACGTCCGCCTGCTTGGCATTGTTGCTGGCCATTTTCCAGCCGCGCGCGGCGAAACGGCGCTCAATTCCGGCGAGAACATCCTCATCACGACGCAACGGAACGCCAAGAGCCTCCGCCACGGCCTCGCGGGTAAGATCATCTTCTGTGGGCCCGAGACCGCCGCTGAAAATCACGATCTCCGAACGAAACAGCGCATGTTGCGCGGCCGCAACCAGGCGTTTGAGATCATCGCCGACTACGCATTTGAAAACCACTTCAACGCCCAACTGATTGATCTGCTCGGTGAGATAGAGAGAATTCGTGTCCATGCGGAAGGGCGTCAGCAACTCGGAACCAACCGCGATGATCTCAGCGTTCACGGCTAAAAGTGTAAATGAAAACAGAGGGGAGCCGTGACAGCAATCAGCACTCAGCATTCAGCACTTAGCCAGGACGGAACCGCACCGGCTGAATGCTGAATGCTAAGTGCCGCTATGGCGGACTAATCGATGCCGGTCGCAACTTACTCCGGCAGCAGAGGCAGCCCCGCGATGTTCCAGGAAAGGTGATGCACAGCGTCCGTGGTCGCCAGAATCACGCTTCGCCCAGGCGCGAAGGCCAGGCCCACTAGTCCATGACCTGCAACTTCCAGGCTGGCTTTGCCCTCCGGCGTGATCTTCACAACGCCCCGCCTGCCAGAGAGAGAAGCCGCCACATATAGATTGCCTGTCGAGTCAAAAGCCAAGCCCTGCGGACGCCCCAGGCCGCGGAAGAACGTGTGCACCGTGCCTTGCGGATCAATTCTGTGCACGCAGTCAAAGCTCGACGTAGTAGGACCAGTCACAAACAGGTCGCCTTGCGGACCGAACGCCAAGTGATACGCCGAAACGCTCGGCTCCAGAGTGGCAAACACAAACACTTGCTGATCGCGGCCAATTTTGAAAATCGTGCCGCTGCGGTCGCCCACATACAGGTTCTGACTTCGATCAAAAGCCATGCCGGTGGCGACGCCCATGCCCTCGGCATAGGTAGTCATGTTTCCTGTTGGCGTCACGCGATAGACCGCGCCATCATGGCGCGAGGAAACGTACATCTGCCCCTCGCGATCGAATGCGATCGAGGTTGCGTTCATCATCTCGACGACAAACGGCTTCACGGCGTAGTTGGTATCGATCTTGAAGATCGCAACCGGAACCTTTTGGCCGCGCGAACCCGAGAAGGTCGCATAGATGTTGCCTTGCGCATCGAGCGCCGGATTGGTCACGGGATGAAGATTCTCGGCGATGGGGACTGCCACCTTTACGGTGTGCGCGTTGCTGACGTGCCCATCGGTGGCAACCACCACAGGGCCCGACGTCGCTCCCTCGGGAACACGGGCGACGAGAAATGCATCCGAGCTGATGACGACCCCGCCCTCTACTTCGCCAAATTGCACGCGCGGCCGCTGGTATTGCGGCGGGCGCAATCCCGAGCCCGCAATGCGGACTTCGCCCCCCGCCAGCGCCAGCACCGGCGACACGGACTCGATGTGCGGTCCGCCATTGACGCTTTTCTTACCCAGGATGCGGTCGGAAAATCCCATGAGGAAACACTCGCACTACATTAGAAGACCAAAGTGCAACAAGAGATGCACGATTCCCAGCGCGTAAAGACCGGCGGCGACATCGTCCAGCACGATGCCGACGCCTTCCGGAAGCGCCTCCAATTGTCGCACCGGCGGTGGCTTGACGATATCGAAGACACGAAAAAGTATAAAGCCCGCCAGAAAAGATTTCCACGCAAGCGGCACAGCGACCAGAGCTACCAGTTGACCCGCGACCTCATCGATCACCACAAACTGCGGATCTTTTGTTCCCGCGCCGCGCGCAACCAGCGTAGCCGCAGGAATTCCGACCAGCATGACCAGCACACCTAACGCGATTGCGATTGATGTCCGCAGCGAGGGCGCCAGCGCGTGGGCAAAAACCGCCCACAATAACACGGTAGCCGCCGATCCCCAGGTTCCCGGGCCGGGACGCAACCGTCCGATCCCGAAGAACGTGGCAACCAGCGTAGCCCACGGCGGAGTGCGCTGAATCTCTGGCTCCGATGCGTCCGTCACGATTCTTCGTCCGGATCTTCAGGCGTACTCTCTCGAATCTGCTCGTCCGCATCCGTAACCGGCGACGGAATCACATACGCTCCGCTTGCCCATTTGCCTAAGTCGATGGTGCGGCAGCGGCCGCTGCAGAAGGGAAACTCGGGGTCGCCGCTCTTCACCGCTTTCTTGCAGATCGGGCAGCGAAGTTTCAGAGTGCGTTTGCGAGGCATGGCCAGGAAGCATTCCAGGTTCTTGCCGATTCGAACCACCACTCCAGATCAGAGAGCCGCTACAGGATCCTCGCCACCAGATCGTAGTCATGCGCTTCCGTGATCTGGCAACGATAAAACTCACCCGGTTGCAGCTCCGCTTCCTCCGGGAAATCATTCACGAAGACTTTGCCGTCGATCTCGGGCGCGTGCATCGAGGTGCGGCCTTCCATCAGAAGATCAGTTTCTTCCGACGTACCCTCCAGCAGTAAGTCGAATTCCTGTCCCACGAGCGCCTTCTTTTTCCTCTTGCTGATCTGGCGCTGGATTCCCATCAAGTGCTTGCGCCGCCGCTCGATCTCACGCACGGAAAGCTTCATGTCCAATCCGTATGCGTCCGCGCCCTCCTGGTCGGAGTAGGAGAACGTTCCCATCCAGTCGAACTGAGCTTCGCGCACGAATTCGCACAGCTCTTCAAATTCCTTTTCGGTCTCTCCCGGAAAGCCCACGATAAACGACGTACGCAAGGTGAGATCAGGAATCGCGCGCCGCATCTTGGCAATCGACCGCAGAAACACGTCCGCGCCGCCGCCGCGCTTCATGCGCTTCAGCACCGGCGCGGAGGCATGCTGCAGCGGCACATCCATGTAGGAGCAAATCTTCTCCGAGGATGCAATCGTCTCCAGCAGTCTGCCTGTGATCTTGTTGGGATAGGCATAGAGGAAGCGGATCCAGCGCAGTGCCTTCAATCTTGGCGAGTTTGTCGAGCAGCAGAGCCAACCCATCCTTCAGCCCGAAGTCTTCGCCGTAGCAGGTCGTGTCCTGCCCGATGAGAGTGATCTCCCGCACGCCGGCTTGTGCCAAACGCTCGGCTTCCGCGACCACCGACTCGAACCGACGCGAACGAAACTGCCCGCGCAACTGCGGGATGATACAAAACGTGCAGGGATGATCGCAGCCTTCCGCGATCTTGATGTAGGCCGTAGACTTCGGCGTGGCCAGAATGCGCGGGGTTTCGTCGTCATACAAATAGTTGGGCAGGTCTGCAATCGCGCCGTCCCACTGCCCGCGAGAGAATCGCCCCTGCGCCGCGCGAGCATCGCCCTCGGCCCGCGAAGGCAGCACCACGAACGGGGATCGCGGGTTCGCCGGAGTTAGGCGTGACGGAGCCGCGCCCACGCCCGTCGCCGCCAGGATATTCTGCAACTCTCCGGTCCCCACCACGGCATCGACTTCAGGAATGCGCTTGCGGATCTCATCGCGAAAGCGCTCGACCAGGCATCCTGCCACGACCAGCTTCTTCGCTCGCCCCGAGGCCTTGTGCTCGGCCATCTCAAGAATTGTGTTCACCGACTCCTGTTGCGCGCTCTCGATGAACGAACAGGTATTGACCACGATCACGTCGGCATCCTCGGCTCGGGGCGAGAGTTCGGCCCCGGCCCGGGCGAGAAGGCCCATCATCACCTCGCTGTCGACCAGGTTCTTGGGGCATCCCAGGCTGACGAAGCCCACTTTCTGCGGACGCCGACTCCGAGTGGTGTCTTCCGACACGAGGTCGGCTATTTTTTCGCTGGAAGCTGGAGTAGTGAGGGTTTTCGAGGGCATGCAATCTGCTTATTCTAACATTTCGCATAGGTATGCTCGGGCAACCATCCGCCGGACCCAGCGCTCCTGAACTGCCAGTTGACCCTCGGCACCACAAAAAATAGTACCTGTGGAAGAAAACTTTATCCTTCATGCTACCCTAGCCCTTACCGAAGAAAATGTGAGTCCCGCATCCTGGAGGGGAAATGTCTGGGAAACAGGCCGTCATCGCAGTCCTGGCAGTGACTATATCCATTCTGGGCGCCTTCGCGTCGGCCCAGGAAGAGAAAAACGAAGTGACAGGCATGATTGGCCGCATCTTCATCAGCGACCAGGGCATTCACGGTCCGAACGCGCCCACCATCAACCCTTTTGTTCGCTCCGGCCACGGGCTCACCTTCGAAGTGAATTATTCACGCCGCTTTTTGGCCACTCCCGTCTACGCCGTCGCGGGAGAAGTGCCTGCGGTTTTCAACCTGGATGAGAAACTCAACTCCGGCGGCCCCGTCGTTCCCACGAAATATAAACAGATCTTCGTCACGCCCTCGGCTCGCGTGAATCTGTTTCCCGAGACTGCGGTGTCGCCATGGGTCAGTATCGGCGGTGGTTTCGGCCATTTCACCGAGGGGAAGAACCTCATCTACTTCGGCACCAATCCTGGTAAATCCACGACCTCAGGTGTGCTCCAAATCGGCGCGGGGCTGGACGTCAGAGTCTGGCACCGGTTCAGCATTCGCGGCCAGGTCCGCGACTTCTATTCGGGCACGCCTGATCTACCCTTGGCCGACACCGGCAAGAGCCGCCAGCACAACTACTTCGTCGGCGGCGGCGTGGTCTACCATTTCTAGCTAGGCGCGGATTTTCAACTTGCGGTTCGATCTGGAGCCGCCGGACGCCCTCTCGCGTCACGGAGAGTCAGGACTCATTTCTTAGTCGCTGACTCTACTTCCTCATACAACTCCGGAAGCCGCAGTGCGTCATTCGCAGAATTCCCGAAGCGCGCCGATTCGTAGGCGTCCGTGAACCGCCCGACCCGCGCCCGCAACCGCTCATCTGGGATGACGCGCACAAATTCCTGCGCCGTTTGCGTTGTCGACTTCCGCACTCCGCGCTGCGCCAGATACCTAGACATCCGTTCGTACCACATCGCAGCCGCCTGGTCCGGCGATCGCTCCGGATGTGCCCGCAGCCTTCTCGTACGGATCATCTGTGCGATACGCCCGGCGTTCGCCAACCCCAGCAGCACGAGCAGCACCGCCGCACTGCCTCCGAACCATCTTCCGGGCGCGTGCTCCGCGCTCCGCTGGCTTCTTCGCGCCCAATTCAGCATGCGCCCATACTTCAGGCGTGCCCACAGGCGCGCTCGCTCCAAGGAACTCCGCGTCCCGCTCAGCACCGATTGGCCGAGAACTGACTGGTGTGAAGAGTCGTAGCTGATTACCCACTCCCGCCAGAATGATGACGCTGCATCAAGATAAAGCATCACCCTGCCCCAGCCTTGCGGTGACCCGGTCGCGCTGTTCGGAGTGGGATCGAACGTGACCCACCCGTAGCCGGGGAAGTAGGCTTCGACCCAGGCATGCGCGTTCCTGGCCCGGACCACATAGTTGCCTGTGACATCGTTGAATTCGTCGCTGACGAAACCGTTGACCACGCGAGATGGAATGCGCAGCGTTCGCAGCATTACGGCCATGGAAGAAGCAAAGTACTCGCAGTGTCCTTGCTTGCGCTCGAAAAGAAAGTCCGCCAGGGGATCGGCGACCGGCGAGCCCGGCAATTGCAGCGTGTATCCGTAATGCGTCTTTAGATATTTTTCCAGCGCGACAGCTTTGTCGTAGCTGTTGGACGCCGAATCTGAGACCTTTGCCGCCAGCCGCGGAATGCGCGGATCGAGCCCCGGCAGTTGCAGGTAGGTTAGGACAATTGGCGGAAGATAATCTCCTGCTGCCCGAAGCAGATCGGGGGAAGGCATAGAAATGTCGGAGTCCGCCTGATAGAGGCTGACGGCGCGCTCACCGTCGAGATCGTACACCGCTCCGCCCCGGTCGATCTGCACTGCGCGATAGGCTCCATTCACCCGCCGCGCCCAGGGAGCGAGAAAAAAAACATTGGTGCCGATCGGCTCCATCAACACCCGGTAGTGAATCAGACGATTCGATCTTCCCGGCATCGCCTGAGTCCGCGTCAGCGCAGCTTGCGCCACGCCCTGGCTGAAGAGCGGCACGGCGAAGCTCCCGTCCGCCTGGCGCGGCAGTACGTATTGCTCACGCGGATTCGACCAGTTCCGTCCGTCGAAATTCGCCAGCGCTACGCCGCGCCAGTGCAGCGGGTAGTGGCCGTGTGGGTCGCCGTCGATCTGGATGTGCATCACCACCGCGTTCGATTGCTGAATCTGTCCGATCCTGCCCAACTGCACATGATCGCTGAAGCCGGTAGAAAAATCGGTGCCGAATGAGTAGCCGCCCAGGTAGCCCGCCGACATGCGAGGCAGTAGAAAAAACACGGCCCCTGCACCGACCAGGATCATCGCCACCAAAGCTGGCGTCACCCGCACCAGCGAGAAGGCTAGATGCTGGTCCTCCTGCAGGTCGCTCGATCGTCGCGCCTGAAAGCGCGCGGCTCGCCCCGAGCGCCGCATCTCCATCAGGATGAATGTCGCCACCGCCATCAGCGTGAATCCCGCAAAGAAGAGCAGAAACACGCTGTCCACGGTTAAGACGGCCGAGGCCAGCACCATCAGAAAAGCCAGGATCGCCAGCGTCGTGTAGTCGCGATCGCGGCGCAGCGAAAAGGACCGCACCACCACGGCAAACAATACGAGGTGCACCGTCGCCGTCATGAAACTGCGAGAAAGCAGGAGGTAATCCGCGGCGTAGAAAGCAAAATACCCAATAGTGAGGGGCGTGGTCCAACTCTCCGAAATCACCACCTGCCGCCGCTCCACCAGCAAATACCCGCGCAAGGCCAGCGCCGCTCCCACCAGCAGCATCGTCGGCAGACCCAGTCCGCCCGTACTCGCCAATGCCCCAAATCCCATCAGAACCAGCAAATAGAGAGAAAGTTCGAAGTATCGGTTGATCGCATTGCGAGCGGGAGTCATAGCGGATTGTGAGTTGGATTGCGGCATCAAATGTCGCGGTTGAATCCTTTACAGGCCATTCGCTTGGAGGCTTATCGTTCGACCGTAAGGTTCGAACTCTATTGTTCGCTAAGTTCCATCGATATGGGAAGGTTTTCCCGCACATTTCTTGCACCGAAAGTCACAAGCCCTTTGCCGGAGCCGCAATGAATACCGCCGCTAGCCGGAATCCCAGAGCGCCTTTGTTAGAATGATTCAGGTCAGGCATCGGTCTCACGCGACGTACTCTCGCCAACCCCGCCAGGTCCGGAAGGAAGCAACGGTAACGGGCTCTTGCGTGTGCAGTGGGTCCCCGGTGCCTGGCTTATTCTGTATTTTTTCCAAAACATCCACTCCGACCTAAGACAACCTGCCGCAAGACCGACCTTTACACAACTTTTACAAGTCTTTGCGCAAGAAATGTAACGCCGCCTCGTCTCCGGTAATCATTGCTGGTAGGAATTACCGAGAGTCGTTGAGAAAACAATATGCGCAATCTTTTATCCAAGCCAGTTCCCCCATCCGTTACCATTCACGTCTCCGGCAGCTTGTCTAAAGGACATCTCAGCTATCTGGATCAGTTGATCGCAGCGGCGATAAACTGCGCCTTGTGGCCCTTGCTCGACTTGGCCCGCCTGGAGGAGTTGGATCGCGCCGCGCTCACCTATCTCTTGGGAGGGGAGGGCCGCGACTTCGGCATCGTCGCCCGCCCGAATTTTATCCGCGAGTGGATGCAACATGAAAAGGACCACCGCGCGGCTTGACCCCCCCTGCGGTGGCCTGACTTTCACTGTGTTTCGACCTCCGCAACCAGCGTCAGGAGACCGCGATGTGAACCGCGCAGGCCAATGGGTTAGACATTCTGCTTCCAATCAAGCAAAATACTGAGTCTCATACTCAGGAGCACAGGAACAGCGGAGCATAATTGACGAAACCCATTCGCGCCAAAATCAGCGCCCTCGGCACCTATGTGCCCCCCCGCCTTCTCACCAACGCCGACCTCGAAAAAATGGTCGACACTACCAATGACTGGATCCTCGCCCGCGTCGGTATCCGCGAACGCCACATCGCCGACAAAGGAGTGGCCACCAGCGACCTGGCGGTCGAAGCCGCCAAAAAGGCGCTCGCCCAGCGCGGCCTTTCCGCCAGCGAGATGGACGCCATCATCGTCGGCACGGTCACACCCGACATGTTATTCCCCTCGACGGCTTGCCTGGTTCAGCACAAGCTCGGCGCTAAAGGCGCTTGGGGATTCGATCTTTCCGCCGCCTGCTCGGCTTTCATTTACGCGGTGCAGACCGGAGCGCAGTTCATCGCCTCCGGCGCTCATAAGCGGGTCCTGGTGATCGGCGCAGACGTGATGTCTTCGATCATCGACTACACCGACCGCGCCACCTGTGTGATCTTCGGAGATGGCGCGGGCGCCGTGATTCTCGAACCCGCCGAAGACGATTCCGTCGGACTGATCGACTTCATCCACGAGGTCGACGGCTCCGGCGGATGCTTTCTCTACATGCCCGGCGGCGGCAGCTTGAATCCGACCTCTCATGAAACCGTCGACAAGAAGATGCACGTCGTTCACCAGGACGGCCAGCAGGTCTTCAAATTCGCCGTGCGCAAACAAACCGACGCCTGCCTGAAGCTGCTGGAACGCAATGGCCTCAAGGGCTCGGATATTGACGCCTTCATCCCGCACCAAGCCAACCTGCGCATCATCAACGCCACCGCCGACCGCCTCGGCCTGCGGCCCGAAAGCGTGATCGTAAATATCGAGCGCTATGGCAACACAACCGCAGGCACCATTCCGTCTTGCCATGAGCACGGCGATCGAAGAAGGCAAGCTGAAGAAGGGAAGCCTGGTGCTGATGGCCTCGGTAGGCGCGGGCTTCACTGTAGGGGCAGCACTCCTGCGCTGGGCATTCTAGACCGTAGCGCGTACCAACAGCAGCGCCGCAAGAAAGTAGGGGCAGGGGCGTCCTCGCCCCCGCACCGCGTGAGCAGATAATCTGCAGTGAGACTAAGACTCCGAAAGCATTCCAGAGGGCATGGCCCTATAAGAAAGTTTTATAGGAGAAACGTGATTCCGCAGCTTTCCGTCGCTGATCTAAGCAGAAACGAGGGGCTTCAAACTCGACAGGAGACCCGAATGGAAGCGACACCACGCCCGCAACGTTGGAAGATCCTGCTGGCCTTCGCGATTATTTATCTTGTATGGGGCTCGACGTTTCTTGCGATCCGCGTCGGCGTGCGCGAAGTACCTCCGTTCCTGCTTGCCGGAATGCGCTTCTTCGCCGCCGGATCGTTCTCTACTCCTGGATGCGCGCCAAAGGGACATCCTCACCCTCCCGCCGCGAATGGGCGTCGGCAACCTTGCTGGCAGTGCTCATCTTCGTCCTGGATTACGGCCTGGTCTTCTGGGCGGAACAGCGCGTGCCTTCCGGAGTTACTGCGGTCATGTTGGCCACCATCCCGGTCTTCACCGCACTGATGGAGATACTGATTCTGCGTACTCAGAAACTCACCCTCCGCCTGGGATGCGCTCTTGTCGTCGGCCTCGCCGGGGTCGCGGTGCTGGTCAGCCGCTCCGTAGCTTTTGGCGACGCTCCGATTGAGAGGTCGGGTGCGATCGCCCTGGTGGTGGCCGCCCTCTGCTGGTCAATGGCTTCGGTTCTCACGCGCAAGCTGAGGTTGCCCGAATCGAAGGTGATGAGTTCCGGCGCGCAAATGCTCGTCGGAGGAATCCTGCTCATGGTTGTGGCGGCCAGCATTCGGCGAGTTCCGCGGCTTTCATCTGCGGACGGTGTCTACCGGCGCATGGCTCGCACTGGCTTACTTAGTCGTCGCTGGCTCGATTATTGCTTTCACTGCTTACGTCTGGCTCATCCACCATGAGTCCCCAACGAAAGTGGGGACGTACGCGTACGTGAATCCAGTATCGCGGTTCTCGTCGGATACTTCCTGGGCGGGGAGGGGCTCGGCGCACGGACGTTACTGGGAACGTTGCTGGTGCTGGTGAGCGTGATCGTAATCACGACCACGCCGAAGAAGATGCTGGAATCCGACGCACCCGTCGAAGGAGCGCTGGCCGAACCTTAAGCCTTTCCCTCCGTCGGACCAGCCCGTCTCCACAAAATGGCAGCGATGCAGAGAATCAATGCTCGGCCTGGCTTTCCCCGCTCCCACCCCACAGCTGGAACACCGCCCTGAATTCGACGGGACCCTCGCGCACCGCTGGCCTTGATATCAGCAGCAGGCCGTTGTAGAAACTTTCCATCTGCTGCGGTTCGACTTGCGGGCGGGACGCCAGCCTGAAATCAGCCTTGCCGTCGGGTCGCAACGTGCCTTCTAGGGCGACGTCTTTGCCCGGCTGCCGCTGGGCTCCGGTGAACTGCTGATGCAGCAGCTTCTGGATGGCTACAACGTAGTTGGAGAAATCGGTTGTTGAAACATATTTCTCCAGGTCCAGCAGACTCTTGTGAAGAACAACTTCGGATAGCTTCACGGCGCCGCGGTTTTCCTCGCGATCTTCCGGCAAGTACAGGGCTGCGTTTTCGTGCGCAATGCAATCGAGCGGATCGGCCTTGGCAGTTGCACAGCCGCCGGACGCCGCTTCCGCCTTCCTCTTCGCTCGTGCTTGGGCCACCAGCTCCTGCGGAATAGTTTTCTCGTATTCCTCGAGGGCCGCCCGGAACTCATCCACAGTTTTTGCCACCGGACGGTAGTCCCGGATTCCTCCGTCGTGCGATTTGCTTTGCCACAGGGGAGCCGTTCCCTCGGGGCCGCCACGCGAAACCACCAGTCTTTCAGTAAGAATACCCTCGCGAATGCCCGAGGTTCGGTTGCCTTCGACGATCACCAGGATAAGATCCGCCTTCCCCGGATCACTCACGACCGTGAACCGGCCCCACTTGGCAATGGCTTTCTCCAATCCTTCGTGCGCTCGCTCGATGCTGGGGGCTGCACGTCCTGAGGGATGACTCGAATAGCGGCCGAACCCAGCTGGTATCGTCGTTCCGAGTTCAGCATTCAGGTAGACGCGGTCTGCCGAAGCCAGCGTCAATCCCGGCTCCGCATCTGCAGTGGCTGCGGGCTGTTTCAGGGCGGAGGACGGTTGTGACGCCTGTGCCGGTTGCGATTGAGCCGGAGTCTTCCCACCTAGACTGAAAAACGAAATCAGCAGAAAGGACCACGCGATTCGCCGTTTCATTTTAGGACCTAGTGCGGACTGAGGGCCTGTGCCCGATTCCGCTCATTCAACCTTCAGAACGACGGAGCATCCCCGGCTTGCAAACATGAAATGATGACGCTGAAACCAAGCTTACGGCCGCGTCATCCTCTCCGGCCGCACTAATTGATCAAATTCCTCGCCCGTAAGATAGCCGAACTTCAGCGCCGCCTCGCGCAGGCTGCTGTGCTCCACATGCGCTGTGTGGGCTATCTGCGCGGCCTTGTCGTATCCGACTTTCGGCGCCAGCGCCGTCACCAGCATCAGCGAGTTCTTCACGTACCAGTCCACCTTGGCGCGATCGACCTCGATGCCCTTAATCATGTATTCAACATATCCGTGGCAGGCGTCGGCGATCAGCGTGACCGAGTGCAGAAAGTTGTAAATGATCACCGGCTTGTACACGTTAAGCTCGAAATTGCCCTGCGACCCGGCAAAACCCACCGCGGCGGTCGCGCCGTGAACCTGCACGCAGACCATAGTCATAGCCTCGCACTGCGTCGGATTCACCTTCCCCGGCATGATCGAAGAACCAGGCTCGTTTTCCGGGATGGAAATCTCGCCCAGCCCGCAGCGCGGCCCAGAAGCCAGCCAGCGGATGTCGTTAGAAATTTTCATCAGCGAGGCGGCCAGCGTTTCCATCGCGCCCTGAGCAAAGACGATCTCATCATGCGCCGAGAGCGCCGCAAACTTGTTGCCGTGCGAGCGGAAAGGAAGCCCGGTGAGTTCGGCAATTTTCTTCGCGGCGCGCTCCGCGAATTCAGGATGCGTGTTCAGTCCCAGTCCCCACGGCAGTTCCGCCGATGGCAAGATCGTAAAGCCCGTCCAGCGCTTGTTCCAGACGCTTAATGTCACGCTCCAGCAGCGCAGCCCAGCCGCCGAATTCCTGCCCAAAGGTCAGCGGCACGGCATCTTGCAGGTGCGTGCGCCCGATCTTCACCACGTCATGAAATTCTTTTGCTTTGGCGGCGATCGCGTCATGCACGTTCTTGATCGCTGGAATCAGCGCATTCTTAACCCGATCCGCCGCCGCAATGTGCATCGCCGCGGGAAACGTATCGTTCGATGACTGCGACATATTCACGTCGTCATTAGGATGGACCGGCTTCTTCGATCCCATCTCGCCGCCGGCAATCTCAATGGCGCGGTTCGAGATGACTTCATTCACGTTCATATTGGTCTGCGTGCCGCTGCCGGTCTGCCAGACGCGCAGCGGAAACTGGTCGTCCAACTTGCCCGCAATCACTTCGTCGGCAGCCTGCACGATCAGCTTCGCCTTGTCCGCCGGCAGCTTGCCCAGGTCCTGATTCACCAGCGCGCACGCCTTCTTGAGGATGCCGAACGCGTGAATCAGCTCCGGCGGCATGGTGTCGCGCCCAATATTGAAGTGCAGCAGCGAGCGCTGTGTCTGCGCCCCCCAGTAGACGTTGGCCGGGACTTCGATCTTTCCCATACTGTCGGATTCTGTGCGTGTGCGACCGGCTGGCTCAACAGAGGTTGGCATAAATCTTTCCTGAGTGGGGCGGCGACGGATGAAGTAACACGAAATTATAGCAAGCGCAGCTAAGGCCTCCGGGTGCGTACGGCCGCACTTCCTGTCAGAGGGGTTTAGCGTTTGACGTTAAACGCTAGGCAGAATACAATGCATTTGTGATTCAGTCGTTCCGGTGTGAGGAGACTGAGCGGCTTCACCACCGCCAGCGCAGCCGGCGCTTTCAAGCAATCGAGCAGATCGCACGCCGAAAACTTCGGCAGTTAGACGGCGCGACAGAACTACGCGACTTGGCAGCGCCGCCGGGGAATCGCCTGGAAGCTTTGCATGGGGAACGAAAAGGACAGCATAGTATTCGCATCAACGACCAATGGCGCCTGTGCTTCATTTGGCGTGATGGCAGTGCGCACTATGTTGAGATCGTCGACTATCATTAGGAGCAACCATGGCTAAAACGCCAAGACTTCTGCCTCCAATCCATCCCGGTGAAATTCTCCGGGCCGAATTCATGGAACCACTGCGCCTGAGCATGAACCGTTTGGCCCTTGATCTCCGAGTCCCAGTAACACGAGTGGCCGAGATTGTCCACGAGCGTCGTGGTATTACTCCGGATACGGCTTTGCGCCTTGCCCGCTACTTCAACACTAGCGCCGGCTTTTGGCTGAATCTTCAGTCCGCCTATGATCTCGAGGTTGCGCAAGACAAGCTCTCGCGCACGATCGAGAGGGAAGTGCGCCCCAATTCATTCGCAGCTACGAGTGCCACACCGTAATTCCTGAGGGTTTTACCTCACGGATTTAGCAGTCCCCGCGTGCTAGAATCATCGGTCTCTGACCGCGCACGTGCCGCCGCGCGCGCCCAGCGGTCACGGAATTTCCAATGCCCGACTTTCTTACCGCCGAAGACGTCGAAACTCTGCCCCAGGTCAAGAGTGTTCCCCGTCCTGAGGTGCACAGCGACGTCCTGGTGATCGGTGCCGGGCCCACCGGCCTGGCCTGCGCCATCGAAGCGCAGAGAATCGGGCTTCGTGTCGTCGTGCTCGATAAAGGCTGCCTGGTGAATTCGCTTTTTCACTATCCGGCAGGAATGGTTTTCTTTACCACGCCCGAGCTTCTCGAAATTGGCGAGATCCCATTCACCACAGCGAACCAGAAGCCTACGCGCGAGGAGGCTCTCGAGTACTACCGCAAAGTCGCCGAGCGTTACCGTCTCGACATTCGCCAGTACGAGTGGGTCAAGACAGTTATGGGCGAAGACGGCAATTTCAGCATTACCGCCACCGACCGCGCCGGGCGGCCTCACGACTACCATACCCGCAAGGTGATCGTCTCCACCGGATACTACGATCTCGCCAATCAACTCGGCCTGCCCGGCGAGGATCTGCCCAAGGTTTCGCATTATTACGCCGAGGCTCATCCTTACTACGACACCGATGTGCTGGTGATCGGCGGCAAGAATTCCGCCGCCATCGCCGCTCTCGATCTGTGGCGCCATGGCGCCCGCGTGACGCTGGTCTATCGCGGCTCGCGCCTGCACCACCACGTCAAGTACTGGATCAAGCCCGACTTGGAGAACCGGATCAAGGCTGGTGAAATTGAAGCCTATTTCGAGAGCCAAGTGCAGGAAATCGGAATCGACTATGCTGTCGTCGTCACGCCGCGCGGGCCTATCCGCCTGAAGAATGATTTCGTGCTGGCCTTGATTGGCTACCACCCCGACTACGACTTTTTACGCAGCATGGGTATCGAGCTTTCCGACGAGCAATGCCGCCCGGTCTGCGACCCGGTCTCGCTGGAGAGCAATGTGCCCGGCATCTATGTGGCGGGTGTGATCGTCGCCGGCTCGCGCACCAACGAAATCTTCATCGAGAACGGCCGCTTCCATGGCAAGCAGATCGCCGCGGACCTGAAGCTGAAGCTGCAGCCAGGAGGCGGCGACCACGCAGCAGGCAGTCTGTGATCAATTCCTAAATCATAAATCGTTTGTCATCCCGAGCACCGCGAGGGATGACATGCCTTCCGGCTATTTCAGCAAGTACTCCTTCACGAACATCACGGTGGCGTAGAACTGGTAGTCGCGGTTCTTCTTTTTCGCGAAGCCGTGGCCTTCGTCTTTGCCGAGCAGCCACCACACCGGCGTTCCGTTTTTCCGCACTACCGCGACCATTTGCGCCGACTCGCTGGCCGGAACTCTCGGATCGTTCTGCCCCGCGACCACGAACAGCGGCTTGGTGATGTTTGTCGCGTTGTTGGCGGGCGCGATCCGCTCAAGAAACTCGCGCATCTTCGGATCGCGTTCGTCGCCATACTCCACCCGCCGCAAGTCCTGTCGATAACCGGAAGTGTGCTCGAGAAACGTCACCAGGTTCGACGGTCCCACAATATCCACCGAGCAGCAGATGCGGTCGTTGTAATTCGTAGCGACCGCCAGCGTCATAAATCCGCCGTAACTGCCGCCCGTAATCATGACCTTCCCCGCATCCAGGTCAGGCTGCGTCTGAATCCAGTCCAGCAGTGTACTGATGTCCTTGTACGAGCCTTCGCGCAGAAATCCGTTGTCGAGCTTCTGAAAAGTCTTGCCGTATCCTGTCGAGCCCCGCACATTGGGATAAATCATCGCGATGCCCAATTCACTCATGAAATAATTATCCTGGCCATTGAAGTCGGGACGAAACTGCCCTTCCGGACCTCCGTGAATATCGATGATGACGGGATGTTTTCCCGAGAACTTGGATCCGGGCTTGAAGAGAAAGCCGGCAATTGATGTGCCGTCCCACGATTTCCAGTGAATCAACTGCGGCTGCGCGAAACCCGCCGTATTGAGGCCTCCGGTTTCACTGAACGTCCAGCGTTCTACCTTGCCCGAATCCATGTCCACGGAATACGCATCGTAGGGCTGGCTCGCCGAACTCAGATTGAGGCCCAATTCACGCCTGTTGCTGCGCCAGCGAATTCCCCACATCACACCCAGAGGAAGCTTGGGAACGGAAATTTCCTTCCGTGTCCCGGTATCGAGAACATGCAGCACGCTGATGCCGTCTTCATTCGCCTCGAACGCAACCCAGCGGCCGTCGCTGGAAAGATCAAGCTCGTCCACATCCCAATTGAGAGCGGGAGTCAGCACGGTAGTTTTGCGGCTAGCCAGATCGAGAAACGCAAGGCGCGCAAACTCGGAGTCCTGGTCGCTCGTCAGGTAAACCCCCCTCCCATCTTTGGCGAACTTCGCATTGCTGTAGGCGGCCGTCTCCGCGGCGGGCTTCGGAGTCAACAGTTCCTTTTTCCCTGAAGCAATGTCCAGCAGCCACACATAGCTCTCGGCCGCTGAAACTCCATTTGTGAGCAATAGCTGGCGGCCGTCGGGAGACCAGTCCGAAACCGCCCATCCGCCTCCTTCCAATTGCGCGGCCATGCGGGCGCTGGCAGGGTCGGTGGCGCTGACCACCCATATGTCTACGTCGTTCCCGTTGCGGCGCGTGGAACCGAAAGCGATGCGGTCGCCCTGATACGACCACTGCGGATCAGTATTGCGCGACTTGCCGTCGGTGAGCAGAGTGATGTCGCCGGAGGCGAAATCATAACGGTAGAGTTGAAAGAATTCGCCACCGCCGATGTCTTTCAGAAATACGAACGAGTCACCTTTCACTGGCTCGTAGAAGATGCCGCTGCGGACGGCATCTCGAAAGAAGGTAAGCTGGGTGCGCGCGCCGCCAGGAAACTTCACTTGGTGCACCTGAGCCGTGTCGGCAAAGCGGGTCACGATTAGCATCTCACGCTTCGTCGGATGCCAACTCGCAAAGCCGGCAGTGCGGAACTCGCTGTAGCGGCCGACCGATTCAGCGAGGGAGGCGGGTATCTTGGGAATCCCTTCTGCAACCAGGTTTTCATTAGGAACAATTTCATCGCTCTGCCCGAAGGCGAGCGTAGTCAAGAGAATGACGGCGAGTAAACGCAAGCAGCATTTCATGGATGAACTCCTCTGTCCCTCGGACGAATGCAGACCTGTTCGGTTAGCGGGATTGCAGCGTGCATCTTAGGCTGGCAACGAAATGCGAGTCAACCGCTGGGTTCCTGACTCAAGTCAAAGCCGAAGGTCCTCAGCCCGAAAGCCGAAGCCGATCTTTGTTACCCTAGCCATTCCATGGAACCCGAACCAGAACACGCGACTCCGTCGATCTCGATAGGGTCATACTCGCGGCTGGTGCGCAGCAACCGCAATTTCCGCCGGCTCTGGATGGCGCAGATTGTCAGCGAGATTGGCGACTGGTTCTACACGCTCTCCATCTACACGTTGTTGCTGCAGTTGACCGGGCGCGCCAGTTCGGTCGCGCTGGCGCTGGTTCTGCAAGTTCTGCCGCAGACGCTGGTGGGCCCGACCGCCGGTGTGGTGAACGACCGCCTCCGCCGCAAGCAGGTCATGATTGCCGCCGACTTGGTGCGCTTCGCAGTCGTGCTGGCGATGCTCCTGGTCCGCTCGCGCTCCATGGTGTGGCTGGTCTATCCGCTGCTGTTGGCGGAAACCATCATGGCTGCGTTCTTCGAACCGGCACGCAGTTCGGTGATCCCTAACATTGCTGCTCAGGGAGAGGTACTCATCGCCAATACTCTTTCTTCGGCGACATGGTCGCTGAACCTGGTGATTGGCGCTTCGGTGGGCGGAGTGGTCGCAGCTTTCTTCGGACGAGACGCAGTTTTCATCTTGAACGCTTTGTCGTTCCTCGCTTCGGCTTTTCTTATTGCAGGCATGCGTTTCGCCGAGCCGCACGCCGAATCTGCGGCTCCGCTGCGTCCGCGCGATCTTGTGGACTTCTCTCCTGTGCTCGAAGGGATTCGGTATGTGCGCAGTCACCGCACGCTGCTGCCAACGGTGTTCGCGAAAGCCGGCGAACTCATGATCGGGCCGAGCTGGGTGATCTTTACCGTGATGGGGGCGCATGAGTTCGCGGTGCACTGGCGCAATGTCGATGCCGGCGCGCGGATCGATGCTGGGAATGAGCATCCTGCTGGGCGGTCGCGGTTTGGGAGCGCTGGTTGGTCCGCTGGTCTCGGCGCGCTGGGCGGGCCGCAGCGACCGGAGGCTGCAACTCGGCATCCTCTTCGGCTATCTCACCATCGCGGTTGGATACGGAACTCTCGGCGTCAGCCGCACGGTCTGGATGGCTGCGGCGTGCGCCGTGCTCGCGCACATGGGAGGATCAACGGTCTGGGTCTTCTCTACGACACTGCTGCAGCTTCATACCGACGACCGCTTCCGCGGCCGCGTATTTTCTGCAGACCTGGGTTTCTCAATGCTGACCATCGCGGCGGGCGCTTACCTGTGCGGACACTTGCTCGATGCAGGGGTCGCCGCTCGCACGGTCGCGACCTAGACTGGATTGGTCATGCTGATTCCGGCTGCGTTATGGGCGCTGGCGATGCATGTGGGGAAGAAGAAGTCTGCAGCGATTTCACTTTGTCAAGCGAATAGATCTTCGACGAGCAAGTAGCGTGTTTAATTTTTCCGTTTCGGGACGAATCAGATTTTGGAGGTACCCCCTCCCCGGTCTGTTGGAATCAATAGGTTAGCGAGAAAACGCAAAGTAATATATTGGAATCAGTGACTTGCGGGCAAAATATTCCGGAATAAGGACTAAGCTGGTTGTCAGAGAGCTTTTGCGGCTTGCTAAGCCAACGATAGCGGCTTGATGCGGCGAGGTTAAGAACCGAATTGGGAAACTTTCCAGGCTTAAGCTACTAGCCGGTCGATCTTGGCGGCCATGATGAAGTCGCTCTCGGTCAGGCCGTCGATCTTGTGCGTCCAGAGCGTGATCTGCGCTTTGCCCCAGGCCAGCAGAATGTCAGGATGGTGGCCTTGCTCCTCGGCCAGCGCTCCCACACGATTCACGAAGTCAAGCGCCTGCTTGAAGTCGGGAAAAGTGAAGGCGCGAGTGATGTGGTGCTGGTTGACCACGCTCCACTGGGGGACGATCTTGTGCAGCGCATCAAGTTCCTTGCCCTTGAGCGGAGGCACGCCGCCGCGGCAGGGAACGCATTTCTTGTCGGCTAGTTGTTCGGTCATGGACGTATTCTACTTCGTTGCCCTTTCCATAGGCTTCAAAACAAGCTTTCGAGGTCGCGGGCGCCGTGAACGACTCGGAGAATCCTGATTTCCTCCTCTTCGGCGCGATAGAAGATCAGGTGTCTCGGGAATCCGGCGACTGGCATCCGTCGAATGCCCTGGAGTTCGTGAGCGCTGAAACCGCATTTTGCGCCTGAGCGCGGATTCTTCTGAATGCGAATCAGAGCAACAGTAATTTCATTTTCCCATCGTTGTGCCAATGCGCGGCCCGAACGCCGTTCGTACCAGTCGGCTTGCTCCTGAATGTCGCTGACGGCGGCATCAGTGAGCCGAAGTTCGACACGATTCATTTCTTGCCAGCCTGCTTGCGCAAGACGGCGAGCAGGCCCTTCTTACGTACTTCCGTCAGGGACAGTTCGATCGTAGGTCCCTTAGCGGCTGCGATAAGATCCTGTTCAAGGGAGTGCAGCCGTCGCTCCTTGTCCTGGCGAATCAATTCGCGGATGTATTCGCTGGGGGTGCCCCAATCGCCAGAAGCAACTTGTCCTTCAACGTATTGTTTCAAAGGTTCGGGAAGAGAAATATTCAAGGATGTCATGGCCATACCTTCATGTTATGACAGTTTATGAAGGTATCCAAACTATATTTCGCGTTTCGTCTTCCAGCAACGTTGCCGCAGCCGCATAAAGCTAGAACGGAATATCCTCGTCCGTGATCGGCCCGGCGCTGGCTGCCGCATGCTCGGGCTCTGGAGTGCGCTGATCGAAATTATTGCCGCCGCCGGCTGAGGCGCCGGCTCCACGCGAGCTGCCGCTGTACTCTCCGCCGCCGCTGCCTTCGCCGCGTCCGGTGAGAAGGACGAGGTCATTAACGTGGATTTCGGTCATGTATTTCTTTTGGCCGCTGGTCTTGTCGTCCCAGGAGTGAGTCCGCAGACTGCCCTCGATATAAACTTTGCTGCCCTTCTTTAGATACTCTCCACAAATCTCGGCGGTGCGCGCCCAGGCGGTAATGTTGTGCCACTCGGTGCGATCCTGCCAGTTGCCGTCTTTGTCTTTGAAGCGCTCGTTGGTGGCCAGGCTGAACTTGGCGACGGGCGTGCCCTGCGGCGTGAACTTCACTTCTGGATCTTTGCCGAGGTTGCCGATGAGGATGACTTTGTTAACACTCTTTCCTGCCATGGGATGCTCCTTTGCAGGGCTTCACTATAGCAGAATTGCATGCGTGGAAATGGTGCGGGCCGTCACAATCTGTTCTTGGAAACCCGTTCTGGGACAAGCGCCGTCCCTCCTCTGCGGCTTCGCTCTGGGCAGGCACCTGTCGAGACTAAAGTCCTTTCTGCTCGGATGCGGCTCACGCTATAATCACGCCATGCCTCCTGCACCCGGCGCCACTAAAGCCGTCGGCATGGTTCCCGACGAAATGAAGTCTGAACCCAGGTCCAAAGGCCTGACCACGCCGCGTAAGAAGAAGCCGAAGGAACTGGCGGTCATCACCGAATGTTGCACGGGATGCGCCGGCTCGCCGGCGTGCGTGGAGTACTGTCCGGTGGAAGACTGCATGTTCTGGGTGCCGGACGAAGACAGCACACCCTTCGGCCGCATCGCGGTCGATCCCATCCTCTGCATCGGCTGCAAGAAGTGCCTCAGCAAAGGCCCCGACGGCTGTTTCCTCGACGGCTGCCCGTGGGACGCCATCGCCATGGTGGACACGGCTGAAGTCGAAAAAGAAGTCGGAACGATGGCGATTTAAGAGCAGGGGTCAGTGGTCGGTGGTCAGTGATCAGTGGCCAGTAAAACCTACATGATTGCTGGTGTTACCAATCACTGATCACTGCTGGCGGTCTTACTGACCACTGACCACTGACCACCGACCACTGATCACTTCTTCTTGCTCTCTTCCCCAGAGTGTTCCGGGCTTCCGCCGGGCTCGGGGAAGTCTGAGTCAGCACCTTTGATGCGTGGGTCCTGGTCGCGGTGGCCGAGTTGTCCCGCAAGCCCGGCATTGGCATCGTGATCGCGCTTTACGCTTTCAGTGGCGCCCTTGGCACGGTCGGGATCGTTTTCCGAAATCTTAGTCACAGCGAACCTCCGGTACGACTGGCCACTGAACAATGATCACTGACCACTTTATCCCCCCGACCGCGGCGCGACTCCCAGTTTGCGGAGGCGTTCGCGGGCCTGCAGGGCTTCGTTGGATTTGGGATAGCGTTGGATCACGTGGCGGAGTTCCACCACTCCATCTTCCTGCTTGCCGAGTTCGATTAAAGAAAATCCTTTTCTCAACTGAGCCGAAGCGGACTTGGTTCCGGTGGGAAAGTTCTGCAAAACCTGGTCGTAGCTCTGCAAGGCCTGCTGGTAGTTGCCCTGGCGGAATTGAATTTCCCCCAGATAGAAGTAGCAGTTTCCGGCAAGATCGGTGTTGGGATAGAACTTGATATAGTCGGAAAATTCCTGGATCGCAAGATCGCTCTTGTCGCCGTTGTAATCGCGCAGGGCGTTGTTGTAGAGCACATCCGGCGGAGGAGCCTGCGCCTGGGCCTGCTGTTGAGCCTGCGCCTGGGCTTGCTGCGCCGCCAGGCTTTGCTGCGACGACTGCATGTCCTCAAGCTGCTTGCTGACCTTCGCGAGGCGCGCCTTGAGTTCGTCGAGCGTGTCGTTCAGCGATTGGATCTGGCCGCCCAGCTGCTCGACCCGGCCGGCGGAGTCTCCCTGTTGTTTTTGCAACGTGCTCTGCAGGGAGCCGAGAACGACGGTAACTTTATTGACCGCGTCCGTATCGCGCTCGACCAGGTTCTTCATGACGCCCATGCGCTCATCGAAGCTGCGCTGCATGGCGGTCATCTGCTCCTGAAGCTGCTGAACTTGGGTTTGCAACTGAATCATTTCCTTGTTGGCGCCCCAAACAGGGGTTGCGGCCAGCCAAAGTGTGGAGAGCAGGGCGAGAACTGCGGAGAAGCGTCGTAGTGTCATGGGAGTATTTTCCTGAACCTATTCTAGACGGATTGTTGGCGCTGTGAGGGCGAAGATTTGTGGCCGGGTGCAAAACCCGGCCACAGGCAATCGCTACTTCTGGTAGATGAAGTGGCCGCGGCGGTTCTGCTGCCAACAGGCTTCATTTTCTTGCAGGCAGAACGGTTTCTCCTTGCCGTAGCTGATGGTCTTGACGCGGCTGGAACTGATTCCCGCCGAGGTCAAGGCATTCTTCACCGAAGTGGCGCGCTGGTCGCCCAGAGCCAGGTTGTACTCGGTCGACCCGCGGCTGTCGCAGTGTCCTTCAACCGTAAAGCCAATGTTGGGATGCTGATTGAGGAAGAGCACATCGGCCTGGATGGAAGCCTGCTGATCGGCGCGAATATCGGACTTGTCGTAGTCGAAATAAATGTCCTTGACGCTGCGGCCGAAGAGGTCTTGTTCGGTGGGCGAAGGCGCGGGAGGGGCTTCCGCCGCGGGCGGCGGCGTCACCGTGAGGCGCGTGGTGGCCTCCTGGGTTCCGCCGGGGCCTTTGGCAACCAGGTGATAGGTGGTGGAATCGGTGGGCGTGACCTGCTGCGATCCGCTGGGCTGAACCGCGCCGATGCCGTCGATCGAGACGTCGCTGGCATTGGAAGTCTGCCAATTCAAAGTTGCGGATTGCCCTTGCGGAATGGTGTCTGGGCTCACGGATATGGAAGCGGTGGGCCCGGCCGAGGTCGGCGGGGGTGGCGGGGGTGGCGGGGCCGTTTTTTTGTGGCATGCGCCGAGCATGAGAATGGCGGTCAGAGCGCTGACCGTTGCCAGCACCTTCAAAGTTTGACGCTTCATATTCTTCCTCTTCACGTTAGATCCTCCTGCGAACCCGGAAATCGACTTCGAGTTCCGACGAAATGCCCTATTTCCAACTCCAGTTTGGTTGCGTGTTACGTCCAGTAAAAGTCAGTTGATGAAGCTTGGTGCCGTCGGCCAGCATCATCCAGATTTCCTCGGAGCCGGAGCGGCTGGACTGAAAGACGATGTGGCGGCCGTCCGGCGACCAGGATGGAGAATCATGGCTTCCGCCTTCATGCGTGAGCTGCACCCATTGTTTGCTGGCGATGTCCATCAAATAGATGTCGCGGGAACCGGGCGCGCCGGGACCATACTTGCGCGTCCATGCCATGGTGAGGAATTGGCCGTTGGGCGACCAGTTGGGTGAGACCGCATAGCCCTGGTCGGTCATGCGTTGCTGGTTGGTGCCGTCGGCTTCAACGGTATAGACCTGGGGCAATCCCGTGCTGCCGCTGACGAAAGCGATTTGAGCGCCGGTCTTGCGATTCCACGCAGGAGCGACATCCGGCCCGTTATTGGCCGTTATCCGGCGGAGGTTGCCGCCGGAAGCGTCGCAGACGTAGATTTGGGCATTGCCGCCGCGCGAAGACGAGAGCGCGAGGCGGGCGCCGTCGGGCGACCACGCGGGCGAAAGATTGGTGCCGCCGAAACGGGGAAAGCTGACCACACGGTTGAGATCGATGGAGAACATAAGAATGTCCCAGCCGCTCTTGGTTAAAGAACTGAACGCGAGACGGGAACCGTCTGGCGAAATGCGCGGCGAAAGAGACACGGAGTTCAGGCGGGTGAGTTGACGCTGATTGGAGCCGTCATAGTCCATCACCCAGATTTCCTTGTGGCCGCTGCGGTCACTGACAAAATAAATCTTGCTCTCGGCGATGCCGGGAATGCCCCCGCCCAGCCGGAAGATGATCTCGTCGGCAAACTTATGAGCGATGACGCGCGCAGCTTCGTCACTGGGTGCGTCAGTGTATTGCTTGCCAAGAACCTCCGGCGAGGCCGTGTTCTTTACGTCGTAGAGCCAGCCTTGCACGGTCAGCTTGCCGCCGGCGACGCCGAGATTGCCGAAAGCCAGCATAGCGGCGTTTGGCGGAGGCGAGTTCCAGATGCCGAATGTGACCTCGGGTGGTTGTCCGGGCACTTGCAATGGGTAGAAGCTCTTGGAGATGAGTTCAACCACCCCGGAATTGTCCAGGTCGTTCCAGAAAGTGTCGTTGAAAGTCTTGAGCAGCGCTTCGTTCTGCGGATCGCTGCTGGAGGGTTTGAAGTCGGGAACGGCAAGGCGGACTTTTTCGACGCCCAACCCGGAACCGGTGCGTACCCAATCCTGGGCGAAGGACGTGGAAAGAAGAACTGAGCAGACTAGAATCACAGCCGCCAGGGCGCCAAGAAGCCGCGCGCCCGGCATACGCTGCCGCACTGGTCTCTGCCTGTCGTCCATCCGGTTGGATCTGTTACGCGAACCCTGGCAAAAAGATACTGTATACGACAATATCGTACCCCGATATGTTTTCTCTGGCAACTTACGCTTGGTCATTACGATCTATCATAATCACGCGCCGGTAGGCTCAGGAGTAATCAGGTGGATGCCGCAGCGTGTTCCTATCCTACACAGATCGGAATCTCCACTGATTACTTTATGGATGCCGCCGCGGGGCCATAAGGGCATAAGTTTATTTCCTACTATAGTCAAACCAATACTCCACTGAGATCTTGCTGCCGCTGTAATCCGGGGGCAGCGGGCCGAAGGTGTCGATGCGCTGCAGGGCGCGGGTAGCGGAGATATCGAGCGAAGGTACGCCGCTGGTCTGCTCGACCCGCACGTTGAAGGGATGGCCGTCGCGGGCAACGTCGAAGGTAATGTAAACGCGTTGCGCGGTGGTGATCTTGGGATCGACCTCATACTTCAGCCAGTTCTCGGAAACTTTCTTCTGAATGACCTGCACGTACCAGCCGTACCTGGTGCCAAAGTCGCCGCCGCCGCCGCCGGTGATGCCGAAACCTCCCTTGGCCCCACCGGCATTGAAAGTGCCGTAAGGACCGCTGACCGGCCCGCCCTCGCCGAACGCGACCTGGTTGGTCTCTTCCTCGGGCGCAGGCTCAGGCTTGGCTTTTGCTTTGGTCGGAGCAGGCGGCTTCTTCGGTTTGATTTTCGCGTTCTTTCCCTGGATATCGATGACGTCTGGTTCCTTTTCTTCAACCTTTTCTTCAACCTTGGGCTCAGATTTGGTAAGGCCCTTGGATTCATTGGCCAATACGTTTTGCGTGGGCGCGGGCGTCGCGGGCAACGGAACAGCACTCACCAGCGTGACGCCGATCGCGGAACCGCCGCCGCCCGAGCCCCAGCCTTCCCCTCGGCTCCCGGTAAAGACTATCGAGTAGAGCAGGATCAGCACAGTGACCGCTATGTGGAATCCCGCGGACCAGGAGAGAGCGCGTCCCCAGTTATCGTGCTCGAAAAAGATCTCAGCGTTTTGTGCCATTTTGTTCCAAAGGCTGAGTCACGATGCTCACGTTGGTGATGCCCGATTGCTTTACCGCATCCATGACGGTGGCAAATGCGCCGAAGGGCACATTCTCATCGGCGCGGACAAAAATAAACTGTTTGCGGGGATCACGAATCTTCTGCCGCAGACTGGCCGCAATCTGGTTGATGTTGATGGTGTCGTTGCCGAGGAAGACGCGCTGATCCTTATTGATGGTGATGACCACGCGTTCCTCAGTGATTTCCTTGACGGTGCGCGTCTTCGGCACGTTCACTTCAATGCCCGACTGCAGGACGGGCGCAGTGACCATGAAGATAATAAGCAGAACGAGAACAACGTCGACGAGCGGAGTGATGTTGATATCGGCAAGAGCAGTTTGCGTGCGTCCGTTGGGTGAAGTAAAGGCCATCAGCGCCTCACTTCGACCGCAGGTTGCGCCTGCATGGTCTCGACGGCGTTAAGAACTTCGAGGGTGAAATCGTCGCCGCGGGCGGCAAACTCGCGAATCGAGTTACCGATCAGGTTGTAGGCGATGACGGCCGGGATGGCGGCAGCGAGTCCGGCCGCAGTCGTGATAAGAGCTTCCGAAATACCCGGGGCGACGGCGCGCAGCGTTGCGCCGCCTGCGGTCCCCAGACCGTGGAATGCGTCAATAATTCCCCAGACCGTTCCGAACAGGCCGATGAACGGCGTGACGGCGGCAGTGATCGCGAGCCAGGGCACGTTGCGCTCGAGGCGCGTAATCTCTTCCGAGGCTCCGATCTGCATGCCGCGCTGTACTGCCGCGAGGCTGCGAAGCGAGGCCGAGGATGACGCAAGTTGGCGCTTGTATTCCTGGAATCCGCCTTCGAAGACCCCGACCAGCGGGCTGGGACGGAACTGATCGGCGACGGTGGCAATGTCCTGCAGGCGCTGGGCTTTGCGAAAGGCGCGCAGGAAGCGTCCGCTCTGCACGCGGGCCTTACGGAGCAAGCTCCACTTGGTAAGGATGATTGCCCAGGAGATCAGGCTGAAGGCAAGCAAAACGGCAAGAACGAACTTGGCGACCGCCCCGGTACTGGTAAGAAGGTCGAGAATTTCGCCGCCGACAAAGAGTGCAGAGCAGGGAATTAGATGCATTGAGTTTTGGAGGATACCTTGACGGCGATTATAGATGATTGAAGGGCGGACTTACGGAGACGTATCGCAAGAATAAACTTTCGATCTGGAGTATGCGGGCGGATCTCGATTCATAAAAGCTGATTTCGATGATATACGCCATCGTCGAGATTGACATCCAAGTAGGCGCAATCGCTTGCTTAAAATTTTTCGAGGAGGAAGAATTCATGGCACAGTACGGAATGCTGCGCGATTACCGCTTCAGGGATGCCAGCGAAGACATCCGGGGCTCCAAGTTGTACGGTCTCAATGAAGAGAAACTGGGCAAGGTCGACGATGTAATCTTCGACCACTTCACAGGATTGATTAGCTATGTGGTCGTCGACACGGGGGGCTGGCTGTCGACGAAGAAATTCATTGTTCCAGCGGAAAGGCTGCGAGCCTCCACTGAGCACAAGGACGACTTCGCGGTCGATCTAACCAAGGCGCAGGTTGAGGCCTTCCCGCCGTATAACGAGTCCGACCTGGAATCAGAGCAGCAATGGTCGGATTACGAAGGAAGCTATCGCTCGAAGTGGGAGGCCAATCCGGTGATGCATCGGGCGGAGACGGACCGGAATATCACTCCAACGACGCAGCAGATGCCGGGAAATTCACCTTCGGCGGGAGCAGCCGCCACAGCGGCAGGAAAGGATACCGGTGCGTTCACAGAAGGCGGATTCGCGGCCGGCACCTCTACGGTTGTAATCCGCCAGGGGGCGACGGGCATCGGACCGCGCTGGGACACGTTCCAGAACCGGCTGCGCGAGCGTCGCAAAGAAGTCATTAACACCGGGTCGACGGAAGAGAGCGCGGACAAATACCGCAGAGCGGGTTAGTGGCGCAAAGAACCAAAGAACAAAGATGCCCACTGGGCACACCCACCCTCTGCTGTCTGTCGAGCGAAGCTCGACAGCTTTTTCGTCAATGCCGGCAATCTGAGTACCGGTAAGCACCGACGATGTTTTGCAGAGCCACGGCGCGGGCCGTGGCTTTTTTCTTTGCTGTCAGCACGGCGCGGGCCCCCACTGATTCTTGACCGAGCAGCCCGAGTAAGCCTCTGCTTCGCAAAACTGACCACTGAGCGCCGACCACTGCTTTTCATGCTATGCTGCGCAAAACTCCCACATCGTCAACCGAGGACGCCGCTGTGCTGGTTGAATTGCGTTTAGAGAACTACGCGGTCATCGACAACGCGGCGGTGGAGTTCGCCTCCGGGCTAAACCTTCTGACCGGAGAGACGGGCGCGGGGAAATCCATTCTCATCGATGCGCTGGCGCTGTTGCTGGGCGAAAAGGCGTCGAGCGACGTGATTCGCACCGGAGCGGAACGCGCGGTAGTGTCGGCGGTTTTCGAATGCGAAGACGGGGCCGGGGATGCGATCGAGAAGGTGCTCGAGCAAAACGGGCTGGACGAATCGGAAGATGGTTCGCTGATCATACGTCGTGAAATTGCGGCCGGCGGCAAAGGCCGGGTATTCGTCAACAACCAGGCGGCAACGGTCGCTGTGCTGCGGCAGCTTGCGCCGCAGTTGGCGACTATCCACGCGCAGAATGAATCGATCCTGTCGTTCGACGGTCCGGCAAGGCTGGCCCTGTTGGATGGATTTGCGGGCAGCGACATCGAGCCGGTAGCCGCGGCCTATGAAGCATGGAAGGGAATTCGCAGCCGCATCGGAGAGCTGGAACAAGGCGAGCAGGACCGCTTACGCTTGGTAGACCTGTGGATCTTTCAAAAGCGTGAGATTGAAGGCGCGAAGCTGCAGGCGGGCGAAGACGAGCGACTGGAAACAGAGAAGCACGTGCTCGCCAATGCGGAGAAGATTTACAACGCCGCAATGCAGGCCTTCGATCTGCTCTACGAAGGCGATGACTCCACATCCTCCTCGATGCGCGCCGCACAGAAGCAAATTGAAGAGTTGGCGCGCTACGAGCCCAAGTTTCAGGAAGCTCTGGCGGCGCTCGAGACCGCGCGCATCAGCGTGGAAGATGTAGGAGCCACGGTGCGGGATTACGCGGGCGGAATCCATGCTTCGCCGGAACACCTGGCGGAGGTGGAAGACCGGCTGGCTTCGCTCGACCGGCTGAAGCGGAAGTACGGTCCCGCGCTGGGCGATGTAATCGCATTCGGAGCAGACGTGACTCGCAAGCTTTCAGAACTTGAGAACAAAGACGAGATCCTACGCGAGCTGCGGGCGGAACTGGCGAAGGCGGGCACGGAATACTTGCGGGCAGCGCGAGCGCTCTCGAAAAAGCGCGACGAGGCAGCACGCAAACTCGAGAAGCAGGTCGAGGCCGAGATCAACGACCTGGCGATGAAGTCGGCATTCCGCATCGAGATAACGACCAGCCAGGAAGAAGGGAACTGGACCGCGGCGGGAATCGATCAGGTGGTATACGTGATCGCGACGAATCCAGGCGAACCGATGCGGCAGTTAGAACACGTTGCGTCGGGAGGAGAGCTTTCCCGAGTGATGCTAGCTCTGAAAGTAAGCGTAGAAGCCGGCAACCGAAGTGGAAGAGAAAGTGGAAGGGCGGCCCTTCAGGGCCGCGTCCGGGGCCCAAACTTATCCGGGGCTTCAGCCCCCGCGAAGCAGCGAACTATGGTTTTCGACGAAATCGACACCGGCATCGGAGGCCGAGCCGCTGAAGCAGTAGGAAAGAAACTGAAGGAACTCGCCCGCACCAATCAAGTGCTCTGTGTCACCCACCTGCCGCAAATCGCCACGTTCGCCGACCATCACTACGTAATCGAAAGGGTAATCGAAAAGAAAGAGAGGTCCGGTCGTACGCACACCAGTATCCGCGCCGTCGTAGGCGAAGAGCGCACCGAAGAAGTAGCGCGAATGCTAAGCGGCGCCAAACTGACCGACACTTCACGCAAGCATGCGGAGCAAATGATCAAAGCGAATACCTGAAGGATCTGAATCGCTGCCTCCCTGATACGACGCCCGGCGGAGACCCAATCCCCGAGGGCCTTTTGGTCATCATGTTCGGCGGCCAGAATGCCCATCTTCTCTTCAACGGGACCTGGAGACTGGCCAAGCAGTAAGGTTCGGACGCGAGACCAGGGGCGCGCGGTCCACTTTGATGATGATTCTCCGTCCTCTTGAATTGCGTCGCTCGTCGGGCTATTTATCTATACTTGACGCCTCCGAATTAGTTAGCTAAGATTAGTTAGCTAATCACATGGAAACGATCACTATTCATAAGGCGAAGACGCAGCTTTCCCGGCTCATCGAAAAAGCCTGCCGCGGCGAGGAGATCGTGATCGCGCGCGGCAAAACGCCGGTGGTGAAGCTGGTTGCTATCGAAAACAAGGTGGGCAATCGCAAGCCCGGCGCTTGGAAAGGTAAGATCAAGATCGGGCCCGAGTTTTTTGAACCGCTGCCTCCTGAGGAACTGGAAGGCTGGGAGTAAGCGCCTTTGCGCTGCCTGCTTGATACCCACACTTTGATTTGGTGGATGACAACGGACCCGCATCTTTCCAAGACTGCCCGCGCTTTGATCAAAGAAGAGCATAATGTTTCCCTAGTCAGTGCCGTTTCGGCTTGGGAAATCGCTACCAAGGTTCGTCTTGGAAGGCTTCCAGCGGCGGCAAACCTGGTCCAGGATTTCGTCGCCGACCTGACGCGGGAGCGGATAGATATTCTGGCAGTAACCGCTGATCATGCGATCCGCGCCGGTTTGCTGCCCGGTCCACTTAAAGATCCTTTTGACCGCATGCTGATCGCTCAAGCCTTGGCCGAGAACGTACCGATTGTGAGCAATGATCGGGCGCTGGATGGATACGGCATGCGGAGGTTCTGGTAATGCGGACCGGTCATGCCGGTCAACCTCGAATTCTCGCCACCCACTGCTAATCCCCGCCGTTTCTGTGGTTTACGTTGACCAGAAGGGTACTTTCCGGTAGTTTATACCTATAGCCACGATGAGATTCGTGTACCCTGACCGTACCGATTCGGGGGTTTTTGCATCGTACACGTCTTGGGAAAGATCATTAACGACGGAAGACAACAGTAGCGGGAGTCTAAGATTGCCGAACACCCAGGGAAAGACAGTGCTTCTACTGAAGCCGCGCGGGTTCTGCGCCGGGGTAGTCCGAGCCATTGATGTGGTCCGCATCGCGCTCGAAGCCTTCGGCCCCCCGATTTATGTGCGCAAGGAGATCGTCCACAACAGCTTTGTCGTAGACGAACTGCGGGGCAAGGGCGCGATCTTCGTCGATAGCGAAGACGAGGTCCCGAACGGCGAGCGCGTGATCTACAGCGCCCACGGAGTTTCGCCCGAGGTCCGCGAACACAGCGCCCGGCGCGGCTTGCGAGTCATCGATGCAACCTGCCCGCTGGTCACCAAGGTGCATGTTGAAGCTGTGAAGTTTGCCAAAGAAGGCTACTCGCTAATCCTGATCGGCCACCACGATCACGACGAAGTAATTGGAACGCTGGGCGAGGCTCCGCTGGTGACCCAGGTAGTCGGAAATCCTGAGCAGGTGAAGTCACTGACCGTGCCCGACCCGAATCGCGTGGCCTATCTCACGCAGACTACGCTCAGTCTCGACGAAACCAAGGACATCATCGCGGCCTTGAAGAAAAAGTTCCCCAACATCAAAGGCCCGGCGGCCCAGGATATCTGCTACGCCACCGAAAACCGCCAGGTCGCCGTGAAGCAGGTCGCCTCGGAAGCTGATCTGCTACTGGTGGTGGGCTCGGAAAACAGTTCAAACTCGAACCGTCTGGTCGAGGTGGCACGAAACTTGGGCACGAACTCTCACCTCATCGACAGCTACAAAGATATCGAGGCTGGTTGGCTGGCAGATGTGAAGACAATCGCGCTGACCGCCGGCGCTTCTGCGCCCGAGTGCCTGGTCGAGGAAACCATGAAGTTCCTGGCCAGAAAAGGTTTCGACAACGTGCAGGAACTCGAAGTGATGCCGGAAAACGTTCGCTTCGGCCTGCCGCCGGAGATTGTGGAAGCCATCGCCGCCGCTCCGGCCAGCGCGACCGCCGACTAACGGAGCCATGACTAACGGAGCCGCATATTAATGGATACAAACTCCCCTGATGCAAACTTAGCCTCCGAACCACAACTGCGCTTTGGCAGGATCGACGGGCTGGCCAGCCGCGTAGCCGCCGCGATGAGCGCTGCCCGCAAGCTTCTTTTCTCCGCCCAGCACGAGGATGGCTACTGGTGCGGGGAACTGGAAGCCGACACCACCCTGGAGTCGGACTACATTCTGCTGCACACGCTGCTGGGAACGGGTGACCCCGAGCGCTTTCAGAAAGCCGCGAACTGGATTATTCAACATCAGAACGAAGATGGTGGCTGGAGCATTTATGCCGCTGGCCCATCCAACATCAGCGCCTCAGTGAAAGCGTATTTCGGACTCAAGCTCGCGGGATACAAGGCGGATCATCCCGTGCTGCAGCGCGCCCGCAAGAAGATCCTCGAACTCGGTGGAGTCACGGAGGTCAATACATTTACCAAGATCTATCTGTGTTTCTTCGGGCAGTACGATTACGACGCGGTCCCGGCAATTCCTCCGGAGATTGTGCTGTTTCCCACCTGGTTCTGGTTCAACATCTACGAGATTTCTTCGTGGTCGCGCGCCATCCTGGTGCCGCTCTCCATTTGCTACGCCAAGAAGCCCTTCAAAAAGATTGCGCGGGAAATGGGCGTCGAAGAACTATTCGTCGGCGGAATGCTGAAGTCGCGCATGCATCTGCGCTGGTCGAAGAAGCTGGTGTCGTGGCGGAATTTCTTTCTTTGCCTCGACCGCATGACACACTGGTTTGAGCGGGTGCACATCCGCCCCCTGCGTTCCATCGCGTTGAAGGTGGCGGAGCAGTGGATGCTCGAACGCTTCGAGATGAGCGATGGTCTGGGCGGCATCTATCCCTCGATCATGAATTCCATCATTGCCCTGCGCTGCCAGGGATACTCTCTCGACGATCCGCAGGTGATCCGGGCGCTCGATGAGTTTGAAAAGCTGGGAATCGAAGAGCGGGTGAACGGTGAAGAGACGTTCCGCATGCAACCTTGC
Source organism: uncultured Acidobacteriaceae bacterium (assembly GCA_963807655.1). Classification (GTDB taxonomy): domain Bacteria; phylum Acidobacteriota; class Terriglobia; order Terriglobales; family Acidobacteriaceae; genus Sulfotelmatobacter. Next base: position 43,537 of record CAWEDF010000042.1, read on the forward strand.
ATGTCTCCCGTGTGGGATACCGCGTATGCGATGTTCGCGCTGGCCGAGGCAGGAGTTCCAGCAAACGATCCGCGAATGGTAAGAAGCGCGGACTGGATTCTGCAGAAGCAGGTGCGCAATCCGGGCGACTGGCAGATCAAGAACAAGAAGGGCAAGCCGGGCGGATGGTACTTCGAATTCAACAACGAGTTTTATCCCGACGTGGATGACAGTGCGATGGTTTGCCTGGCGTTAAGCCGGGTGGAACATCCTAACGGACGCTACCAGCGCGAGTCCGTGCAGCGCGCCATTGACTGGATTCTCTCCATGCAGTGCAAGAATGGCGGCTGGGCGTCGTTCGACAAAGATAACGACCGCATGGTCTTTCAATACGTGCCCTTTGCCGATCACAACGCCATGCTCGATCCTCCCACGGTGGATATTACCGGTCGCATCCTCGAGATGATGGCGGCCTACGGTTACGACAAGAATCATCCCGCGGTCGAGCGCGCGATTCAATTCCTGCGTAACGAGCAGGAGCCGGATGGAAGCTGGTTTGGCCGCTGGGGCGTGAACTACATCTACGGCACAGCCCTGGTGCTGCGCGGCCTCGAAGCCATTGGCATGGACAATCACGAGCCCGGCATCCAGCAGGCAGCGGAGTGGCTGCGCATGGTGCAGAACCCGGATGGCGGATGGGGCGAGAGCTGCGGCTCTTACGACGATCCAACCCTGCGCGGAGTTGGCGAAAGCACGCCTTCGCAAACCGCGTGGGCGATTCTGGGACTGCTGGCGGTAGGGGACACCCGCGGCGACTCGGTAGCCCGCGGCATCGCGTACTTGCTGCGCACGCAGAAAGAAGATGGTTCATGGGATGAGCCGTATTTCACCGGCACCGGCTTCCCGCGCGTGTTCTATCTGAAGTATCACCTCTACCGCCAGTACTTCCCGCTGCTGGCGTTGACAACCTACGCCAAGGTGATGGAGAAGGCGGAAAACTAGTTCTCAGTTCCCGGTTCTCAGCCAGAGTCTCAACGCCTGGAGAGCGAAACTGAGAACTGAGAACTGAGAACTGCTCTGAAAGCTTTCGTCACAGGCGCGACTGGGTTCCTCGGCAGTCATGTGGCCGGCGTTCTGTCCGAACAGGGAGCCGATCTGCGGTTGCTGGTTCGCCCGACCAGCAATCTGAAGAACCTGGAAAGCTTGAAGGTCGGGACAACGCAAGCCGAGACGGTAACCGGCGATCTGCGAGACCCGGCATCGCTGGAAAAAGCGATGGCGGATTGTGAGGTTGTATTTCACGTGGCCGCCGACTACCGGCTCTGGGTGCGGGATCCGGCAGAGATGTACCGCTCGAACGTGGAAGGCACGCGGGCCATTCTCGAAGCGGCTCGAAAGAACGCCGTACGCTGCGTGGTCTACACCTCGAGCGTAGCGACCATGGGATTTACAGGAAACGGGCGTCCGGCCGATGAGAATTCTCCGGTCTCTCTGGCGGACATGATTGGCCACTACAAGCGCTCGAAGTTCATAGCCGAACAGGTGGCGCTCGAAGCAGGCCGCAGCGGAATGCGCGTGGTGACGGTGAACCCGACGACGCCGGTCGGAGAGCATGACGTCAAGCCGACTCCGACCGGACGAATCGTCGTCGACTTTCTGAAGCGTAAGTTCCCCGCGTACGTGGAAACGGGATTGAACCTGGTTGACGTTCGTGAGTGCGCGCGCGGACACGTGGCCGCGCTGGAAAAAGGCAGGAGCGGCGAACGCTATATTTTAGGCGGCGAAAACCTGACCTTGAAACAGATTCTCGACAAGCTGGGCGCCATTGCAGGACTACCGTCCCCGCAAGTGAAGTTGCCCTACTTCGTCGCCTACATAGCGGGCGCGGTGGATGAAACGGTGTCCGGCCGGCTGCTGGGCCGCGAACCGCGCGCGACCATCGAGACCGTGCGCATGGGCAAGAAAACGATGTGGGCCAGTTCCGGCAAAGCAGAGCGAGAGCTAGGCTGGAAGACGACGCTAGCGGACGCCGCATTGCGCCGTGCAGTGGATTGGTTCCGGGCCAACGGCTATGCCTAAAATCGCGATCATCGCAGCGCTCGAACGCGAAGTAAGCGGCTTAACCAGGGGCTGGGGCCGTGTCGCGCGCGAGCACGAAGGCCGCAGCTTCGTTTTTTCGGAGCGGGACGAGATGGTTGTCGTCTGCGGCGGAATCGGCATGGAAGCGGCGCGTAGAGCGGCTGAAGCGGCGATCGCGTTGTATCATCCCACACTGGTGCAGTCGGCAGGTTTTGCCGGAGCGCTCGATAAGAGCCTTCGCATCGGCGATATCTTCGCGCCAGCCGTGGTGATTGACGCGCGCGACGCCAGCCGCATCGAGATCGATAGCGGAAACAGGTCCGGAAAAAGAAAAGGTACGCTGGTGAGTTTCATGGCGGTAGCCGGCATAGATCAGAAAGCAAACCTGGCGCAGGCCTACGGCGCGCAAGCGGTCGATATGGAAGCGTCCGCAGTGGCCGCGGCAGCCCGCGCCCATGGCATTCCGTTCGACGCGGCCAAAGCGATCTCCGACGAAGCGAATTCTGAAATGCCCAAGACGGCGCGCTTCATCGATGCGCAGGGTCGGTTTAAGACTTCCAGCTTTACGTTCTTTGTGGCCCTGCGTCCCTGGTTGTGGCCGCGCGTGGCGCTGCTAGCCAACCACAGCCGAAAGGCCGCAAGGGCCCTGGGAGAGCATCTCGAGCGTCTCCGGCAGGAACTGAGTCAAACATCAATCCCGACAGCAGCGTGTCCGGAAACACAGGCCGCTGCCGCGACCGGGTCGCGCGCCGGAGGCCGCGAATGAAGGTGCGCATAAGATCACGCATGAAAGTTCCTCTACTGACCCCAATCATTCTATCTGTGGCCATGCGCCTGGCCGCGCAGTCGCCGTCCCCAGCCCTTTACGCGGAAAGCTTTCGCCAGGGCGCCGGTCACATCGTAGAAGAAAGCTTCGAAGCCAGGCTAACGCCGCAAGACCCGGTCTACCGCGAGCGCATCAAAGATTCGCGCGGCGCCGACCGATACGCGTTCTCGATCGTCCCTCAATCACCGGAGGGCGACACCAAGATCACATCCTGGCAAGTGAAATTGGCCGACCTGCGCCATTCTATTTACGACAACGTGTTGCTGGCATCGCCGAGTCCGTCCGATGATCCGGCGACTAAAGCAAAGGATTCACTGTGTCGCCTCGACCCCAACCGCTTCGCGACCGTTCCCGTAAACGCCAAGCGCATCATCAAGGTAGAGAGTTTTTATGTAGTGCTGCAAGTAAAGGCGCATCACTTTACGCCGCTCGATTCGCCTTATCTGGATTCCATGACCGTAGCCGTCGAGTTCCGGAACACCGACCCGAGGCAGGCAGAGCCTCCGGCAAAATAGTATCCCGAGCGAATATGAGGCGTAAGTGGTTTTGGTCTTGCTCTTAGAGTGCTGACGGCTGACAGCCGGTTGAAGCGCACACGAAGTAGAGTTCATCTAAAACCCGATGGCCATTGCCGGACAACTCGCAATCGAACACGATAGCCACTCCATTCCCGCTACCATGCTGGCTGCCGTCTACCGCGGAATAAACGACGTCCGCCTCGAGATGGTCCCCGTGCCCGCAATCGGCGCCGGAGAATTGCTCGTCCGCGTACACACCTGCGGAGTCTGCGGCACCGACCTCAAGAAAATCGCCACCGGATCGCACTCCGCCCCCCGCATCTTCGGCCACGAAACCTCAGGCGTAGTGGCGGCCGCCGGCGCCGAAGTCAGAAATTTCACCCCCGGAGACCGCGTCGTAGTCTTTCATCACATCCCCTGCCGCAATTGTTTTTACTGCCGGCACAAAACTTTTGCGCAATGTGCGAGTTATAAGAAAGTGGGATGCACCGCAGGCTTCGAGCCTTCCGGCGGAGGCTTCGCCGAATACGTCCGGGTCATGGATTGGATCGTCGACCACGGCACCGTGAAGATCCCGCCAGGCATCTCCTTCGAGCAGGCCTGTTTCGTGGAGCCGGTAAATACCTGCATGAAGGGGATCGAGGCCCTCCGCCTGCAACCGGAGCGAGACCGTGCTAGCCATCGGGCAGGGCCCCATCGGCGTCATACTGAGTGTTCTGGCACGAAGGGCAGGGGTCACGGTTATTACTTCCGATTTGTATCCCGAGAGGCTTAGAATAAGTAAAAGCCTTGGATTCGAGCACTTGATTGAGGCGTCGCATCAGGACGCGGTTCGCTATGTGCGGGAGCAGACAGAAGGACGTGGCGCCGACGCTGTAATCTTGGCGGTAGGCAGCAATCCCCTGATTCGTCCCGCCATGGATGCGGCCCGTCCTGGCGGCCGGGTCTTGTTATTCGCGCAAACGCAGCGCGGCGAGGTCGTCGTCGATCCGGCCGCGATTTGCGTAGACGAAAAGACACTGGTCGGGTCCTACAGCGCGTCTGTAGATTTGCAGGAAGAGTCCGTACGTTTTGTGATGGACCGGGAGATGGACCTGGAAAGGCTGATAAGCCACCGGTTCCCGCTGCAGGAAAGCGCGCGAGCCTTGGAACTCGCGGCTCACCCGCAGCCGGCGTCGATGAAAGTAGTGATTCAGCCCGGGATGGCCTGGGCTTAGCAATGAAGTAGCAATGAAATAAGCAAGGAAGCCCGCAGTGAATGGAAAAATGACAGCCGCCGTCCTGTACGGCAAAGAAGATTTAAAAATTGAACGAGTACCCATCCCTCGCGTCGAAAAGGGAGAAGTGTTGGTCAAGGTGCAGGTGGCGCTCACCTGCGGCACCGACCTCAAGGTGTATCAGCGCGGCTATCACGCCCGCATGATCGTGCCTCCCGCCCTGTTCGGCCACGAACTCGCCGGAGTCATCGAGGAAGTCGGCGAAGGCGTCCACTCCTTCAAAAAGGGGATGCGCGTGGTCGCGCTAAATTCCGCGCCCGTGCCAGATGTGCTTCTATTGCTCCAAGCACCAGGAAAATCTCTGCGAAGACCTGCTCTTTAACAACGGAGCCTACGCCGAATACATCCGCGTCCCGCGGCGCATTGTCGAAGCCAATATGCTCGTCATTCCGCAAAACGTAAGTTTTGAAGACGCGGCCATGACCGAGCCCCTGGCCTGCGTGCTTGCGCGGCCTGCACGAGACCGGCGTCGAGATCGGCGACACCGTCACCATCATCGGCGGCGGCCCCATCGGATTGATGTTTGTCCAGGTCGCCCGAGCCATCGGTTGCAACGTGGTCTCGGTGGTAAAGCGCGACGAACAGGTAGTAGCCGCCAAGCACATGGGCGCGCACGAAATCGTGCAGACCACCAAAGTACAGAACGTGGTCGAAGCCGTGCGCGCGCTCACCCCGCAGAAGCGCGGCTGCGACGTAGTGATCGAAGCGGTAGGCCGTCCCGAAGCCTGGGAGTGGACGGTCGAGATGGTCCGCAAAGGCGGCACCGTAAATTTCTTCGGCGGATGCTCCAGCGGATCGAAGGTGCAACTAGACACCAACCGCCTGCACTACGGAGAAATCACGCTGAAGGCCACCTTCCATCACACGCCGGAAACCGTGCGCCGCGCCTTCGGTCTGATCGCCGCCAAGAAAATTCGCCCCACAGATTACATCACCGGCGAAGCTCCGCTTTCAAGCCTGCAGAAGGTGCTGCGCCACATGCTAAACCGCGGGGGCGACATCAAAACCGCCATAATTCCCGGCCACTGATTGATACTAGAAGTGACACAAAGTGGCCCGTCGTCATGAGAAGCGGCCTGTCGGCACGAGAAGTGGCCTGTCATCCTGAGCGAAGCGGAGGACCCCATACAGCTGGCAGTGCCTCCGGCGATGCAGGGAGTTCTCACGATGCTCAGGATTTTGCTCGACACCGAGATGCCCTGAACATGAGCCCGATTGCCAGCGAATCTCAGCCTCCTCAAGCGCTTTCCAAAGCCTGGGGCCGCCTGCCTGCTGCCTACGCCATCCCGTCCTCCGCGCCCTCGCTCGAAGAAGCGCAGCAATACTGCCGCCTTCTCGCCCGCACCCACTACGAAAACTTCTCCGTAGCCACCTGGTTCCTCCCCAAGAAACTCCGCCAGGATTTCTTCAACGTCTACGCCTACTGCCGCATCTCCGACGACCTGGGCGACGAAGTCGGAGACGCAACCGCGTCTCTGGCGTTCCTGGACGAATGGCAAAGCGAACTCGACGCCTGCTACAAAGGCACTCCGCGCCACCCGGTTTTCGTGGCGCTTGCGGAAACAGTAAAGAAGTTCGAAATTCCCCAGGCACGAATTTTCCGATCTCCTGATCGCCTTCCGGCAGGACCAAACCGTCACCCGCTTCGAAACTTTCGCCGACGTCCTAGCCTACTGCCGCTATTCGGCCAATCCCGTAGGCCACCTCGTGCTCTACCTCTGCGGCTATCACGATGCCGAACGCCAGCAGCTTTCCGACTACACCTGCACCGCGCTACAGTTGGCCAACTTCTGGCAGGACGTAAGCGTCGACTACGCCAAGGGACGAATCTATTTGCCGCTCGAAGATTTAAAGCGTTATGACGTGAGTGAGAAAGACATCCAGCAGAACCGCAACACGCCTGCGTTCTGCGAAATGCTAAAGTTTGAAGTTGCGCGCGCGCGCGAGTGGTTCGACCGCGGCCTCCCGCTGGTTCAGAAAGTAGACAACGCCTTAGCAGTAGATCTGGAACTGTTCACCCGCGGCGGCCAGGAAATACTAAACGCCATCGAGCGCCAGGACTTCGCCGTGCTAGGCAGGCGGCCGGTAATTTCCAAACCCCGCAAACTGGCCCTGGTGGCCCGCGCCGCGATGGGGAAGTTGCTGGGGAAATCGTGATGAGTGCAGGAACTCAGCCCGTGCTGATCCCGTGGACCCCAGCTCCGGCGCAGCTCACGATGGCCTATTCGGTGTGCCGCGGGATCACGCGCACCAACGCCAAGAATTTCTATTACGCATTTCTCGTCCTGCCCAAGCACAAGCGCCAGGCGCTCTGCGCCGTCTACGCCTTCATGCGCCGCTGCGACGACATCGCCGACGACCCCAGCCTCAGCCTCGAAGAACGCCGCTTCAAGCTGAACACGTGGCTCGCGGCGCTGCACCGCGTGCAGCAGGGCGAGCCCAGCGACGATCCCATTCTGCTGGCGCTCACCGATACCCAGCGCCGCTATACCATCCCCGCAGGCCTGCTCGACGAACTAGCGATGGGCACGGCGATGGACGTAGAAGAACCAGCAACTCAGACTGAAGCAGCCCCCGCGTCCGCGGTCCCCAACCTGACGGTGCAATACAAGACATTCGACGATCTCAAGCTATATTGCTATCGGGTAGCGTCGGTCGTGGGTCTGGTCTGCATCCACATCTTCGGATATCGCGATCCCGCCGCCGAATCGCTGGCCGAGCAGTGCGGCCTGGCCTTCCAGCTCACCAACATCATCCGCGACGTCAAAGAGGATGCCGCCATGGGCCGCGTCTATCTTCCCGAAGAAGATCTGGCAAAGTTCGGTCTCTCGGCCGCCGACTTGCTCGCGACGCCAGACGCTGCCCGCCTCCGCCCGCTGCTCGCGTTGGAAGCCGACAGAGCCCGCGAGTTCTACCAGGCCGGCGAGCAACTGATTCCCTATATTTCGGAAGACAGCCAGCCCGCATTGTGGGTGCTGGTCAACATCTATCGCAAGCTGCTGGAAAAAATCGCCGCGCGCCAATACGACGTCTTCAGCGGCAAGATAACCTTGACGGTAAGCGAAAAACTCCGCGTCCTGGGAAAAGGTTTCCTGCAACGCATCACCTGATACCGTAGGAATTGTATTGATGATCGTTGATTGATGATTGAAGGGCGGCGCGGGAAGGTTTTCAATCAACAATCAAAAATCATCAATCATATCAAATTGACTTCGGGCTCGAATCCCGCATGCCCCAGAACCCCCCCCAACCCACCGTAGCCATAGCCGGAGGCGGTCTCGCCGGCCTGGCCGCAGCCTGCGCTCTCGCGGACTCCGGCTTCCGTGTCACCCTCTTCGAACGCCGCCCCTATCTCGGCGGCCGCGCTTCCTCCTACGAACATCCCGGCACCGGCGAAGTCGTCGACAACTGCCAGCACGTCCTCTTCCGCGTCTGCACAAATCTGGTGGAGTTCTACCGGCGCATAGGCGTGGAAGACAAAATCCGCTGGTACGATGAAATGACCTTCATTGAGCCCGGCGGCCGCGCCAGCGTAATGCGCGCTTCTCCGCTGCCGGCGCCGCTGCACACCGCGCCATCGTTCCTCCGCTTTCCGTTCCTGGATGCGAAAGACAAGCTGGTGATTTCGCGCGCGATAGCGGCGCTTTCGCTGACGAAGCAGCCTGACACGGGCCGCTCGTTTCAAGACTGGTGCCACCAGCACGGCCAAACCGAAAACGCCATCCAGCGTTTCTGGAAGCCAATCCTGGTAAGCGCATTAAGCGAAGATCTCGACCTGATTTCGATCTCCTACGCCGCGCAGGTAGTGCGCGAATCGATGAAGTCGCCCGAAGCCCGCCACATGGGCGTCCCCAGCATCCCATTGACCGGTCTCTACAACCGCGCCGGAGACTACATCCGCGCCCGCAACGGCGAGATTCGCTTCCGCAACTCGCTGGAAAGCTTTTCTGCCGAGCCCTCCCAAGTAAGAATCCGAGTGGGAGACGCAGAAGAAGTTTTCGACTATCTGGTTCTAGCCCTTCCCTACGAAAGCCTCGATCGCGTCCTCCCGCAAACTCCCGAATCAACCCCGTTGCGCGAAATGCTCACTCATTTCGAGTCCTCTCCCATCACCGGCATCCACCTCTGGTTCGACCGCCAGATCAGCGATCTAGACCACGCCGTCCTACTCGACCGAACAATACAATGGATGTTCCACAAATCACGCCTGCTGGAAAAGGATCGGGAAGGGCACAACTTAAGTCGTGCCATAAAGCCCACCCCACTTAGAACCGGGCTTTAGCCGCTGAGGGCAGCTACATCGAGCTGGTCGTAAGCGCCTCGAAAAATCTAATCGACAAATCCCGCGCAGAAATCGTCGACCTGGCCCTGAAAGAAGTCCGAGAATTCTTCCCCGCAGCGCGCGCCGCGAACCTGGTGAAGTCGACGGTAATCAAAGAAGTCCACGCAACGTATTCTCCGCGCCCCGGCATCGACGCCCACCGTCCGCCGCAAGCCACTGTGTGGCCGCGCGTTTTCCTGGCCGGCGATTGGACCGCCACCGGCTGGCCCGCCACCATGGAAGGCGCAGTCCGCAGCGGTTATCTGGCCGCCGAAGCCTTAACCCGCGCCACAGGGACGAGACTCAGGGCCGAAAGGCTCAGGGGCAAAAGACTCCCACTTCCTCTCGCCTGACCTGCCTGCCACCGGCCTGATGCGCTTGTTTGGATAGAACTGGTTCGGATGGACAGCGACAAGTCGAGCCTTCATCTCAAAAGCGATCTGCCTCAGTCTGCCTCGATTCGCCGTTTTCCCTACTGATGCGCTCTCCCATTGTGACCATTACTCTTGCTGATGTCTCCGCCCTGGCCGTCGTGGCGGCCGCGCAGTCCATCCATTACCAGACCGTCAGTCCTGATACGGCCCATCTCCTCATAGAGATACTGGCGGAGGTCAGCAATGTCGAGAACGCGACTCCCATTGTTCAAGTGCGCATACACCAGGTCTTCCCTCAGGCATCCCAGCACGGATATTGCGAGTTGTCTCTCGTTCGTGTCCATGACACGCTCCACTGCGAACAGCGTTTGCCGCAAGGGTACAGTACTTCTTCGACGCACATTAATCTGTGCAATAGTGAACACAGTCGGAAACTTGGAAAGAGGGCTCCAACCCTCCCACCCAGAGCGCAAACAGCGCTCGCCCTCCGCTTCCTTTTGCATGCTTCACTAGGCTCTGCTGTCTAAAATAGGCGACTGGAGCGCCATTCGAAAGGAATCAATGAGCCAAATCAAACTCTTACTCATCACATGCACAGTTTCCTGAACCCCCGCATTCTCGCAATGCACCCTCCCCGCCCCACCATCCCCAGCCACCGAAGACACAACCTTCAACACTTTCTTCATGCAAAACGGTCCGGGATGGACGGGCGGCGACGGCACCTATTCTCTCCTGCTGCCCGATGGCACCAACCTCTGGATGTGGTCCGACTCCTACATTGGCAAGGTGAATCCGACAACTCGGCTTCGCTCCAACTATCTCTTCACCGCACACAATTCGCTGACCATCCAAAATCAAACAGCCAACAGCCCCCGGATGCAAGACCGGATATCTGGTCACGTACAACGCCAAAACGCACCCGCAATTCACCGACTTCAACGGAATTCTCCTTACCTACAATGTGAACGCTCTGAACTCCAAAAACCTGGTCTGCGCCAACGACTACATCCCCCGCTTTCTTCGGATCACAATCCCCGGCGTAACGGACGCCAACGACCGCTGAATTCTCTCAACACTTGTCTCCGAATCGGGCCGAAGGCCCCATAAGAGCCTGCGCTGAGCTTGCCGAAGGGAACCTACTGTGTGTCGGCAGCGCCAATGTCCCCGGAAAAACGCACCGCCGTCTGCATAATGGGAAGTAAGAAGGCGTGCGGAGAAACAAAGCCCAAACCTACCTGCGGCCGATGCGTTCTTCGATCTTCGAGATAAATAGAGGCGTGTGGCTTTTCGCCAGCCGCGCAATGCCAGGACTAAACTCGTGCCACACGTTCCTCCCCGCGTCGTTGCCCATGGTCGAACCAAAATCGCTGAGCGGCGCGCCGGCAGACCGCCTCCAATACGGAGTCGAGGCCGTGTCCTTCGCCACCGAGGTCAGCGCGCGCAGCAAATACGAGGTGTTCAGCCTGCCCTTTCCTGACTCATCCCGCGTGACCACGCTGTGTGAAGCCGCATGCGTGGCTCGCCCCTGCATCAAGTTCCCGCCGCCCTCGGATTGATATCCCGGTTGCCGCTTCCCCGATGACGATGACGAGGATAAATACTTGCGAAAAATGGCATCAGGATCTCTGTGACGCGATGCAGTCCGATCAGAAAGAAAAAATCCCTCTTGCCGCGTAAACCCTGCCGGAGCGCTCAAAGCGCTAGATATCAAAAGCGAGCGAGCTTCCTCGACGAACCCGCTAAATCTCTGGCCCTGAGTTGCGGCCTGAGCGGCCACCTGCGCCGAAGGAGCATCCGGAAGCGATTGAAACTGACGGTCCTGGCACACCGCTCCGCAAGCCGCCAACAGCACAAAACCAACGACCTCGAAGGATGCAATCCGCTTCACCATACCTCAATCCCACGAAGCGCCTGGAACGCCCTGCCCCCTGGCGAAATCCAGTATGCCTATCTCGAACCTAGCACTCTACATGCCACGATTCTGAGCAAAAGCACACACCCAGAAGAGTTAGTTGCACCAGGAGACGCCCCGGTTTGCGAGAAAACGACCTGCCCATAGCCATTTCAACCGGACAATATAAGGAGTTTTATCTAGGAGTTACGAATCCCGCCAAAGCGAACTGCCCCCTAATTTAGCCATTCATTCCAGACGCTGACGGGATTATCATTGGAGGACGCACCCACCGCGGGGCCCCATCCCACAGTATGGTGTGCAATTTTTGCAACAGTGTGGGCAAAGGGTTTCATTCCCGAAATCCGGCCCTATCAAGACTTGCATCACATGTCCGGACTCCTCAGATTCACGCTTGCCGTCTGCAGCTTATAGTAGATTTGGCCCGCCTTCTTGTGATCGATTTGGCGGGACAGCAGCCTCTCCATCACTTGCCTCAGCGCCCCTTGCACGGACGCCGCGTCGTCGAGTGGTGCTGATTCAAACCATCTCTGGCGAGCACGCTCTGCCTTCTTTCCCGCGGCCTGCTCGTGTCGGCGCTGATGGGAATAGCAGTGCCGTTTCCCCCTCATCGCGGGGGATCCGCAGCGCGTGGCGTTGTCCATCCAGTGCTGGTGTTGAGCTTGTGCGAAGCTCAAATGAGTGCATTGGCGATTTTGAGTCAACCGAGGAAGCGTTCTGTTCTAGATTTCAGAGTCGCGACCTGGGCACTTTGCCTCGATCTACCAGCATCGATCCGCCGTTTGCCGAATTGATTCGGGGTAGCTGGTTTGCTAAGGTCGTCATCATGTCCGAGCGCGTCATGTCCGAGCGTGTCATCTCCCAGAATTCCAGCGAGCAGATACGCGAGTTGCTCGACTCCCTTTATCGCAGTGATTCGGGACGAATCATGGCAACTCTGATCCGCCTGCTCGGTGATTTTGATCTTGCCGAGGAGGCGATGCACGAGGCCTTTGCGGCTGCGCTGAGCCTGTGGCCGAGGAGCGGGGTGCCCGGCAACCCGCGGCCATGGTTGATTTCGACGGCCCGATTTAAAGCCATTGATACTCTGCGTCGACGGGCAAGATTTGATGCGTCTCAAGACGAACTCGCGCGACATCTCGAAGCGCAATGGAGTTCGGCGGAAAGGTCCAAGGAAGAGGACGGCCTTGAGGAGCAGCATTTTGACGACGACCGGCTGCGCCTAATTTGTACCTGCTGTCATCCATCTCTCGCGCCGGAAGCGCGCGTTGCGCTCACCTTACGTGAGGTTTGCGGGCTGACAACCGAGGAGATTGCAAAGGCCTTCCTCATCACTCCGCGTACGCTGGCGCAGCGCATTGTGCGCGCCAAGGCAAAGATTCGAGAGACACCGATTCCGTACGAGGTGCCGACGCCGCAGGAATTGCCGGAGCGGCTGGGCGCGGTGCTTCACGTCATCTATCTCGTCTTTAACGAGGGTTATTCGGCCGCGGCGGGAGCGGAGGTAACGCGCGCCGAGCTAACCGGCGAGGCGATTCGACTGGGCCGCTTGCTGACCGAACTCCGGCCAGAGCCGGAAGGCATGGGTCAGGAAGTCATGGGTCAGGAAATCATGGGTCAGGAAATCATGGATCCGGAAGTCATGGGGTTGCTTGCCCTGATGTTGCTGCATGAATCCCGTCACGCCGCGAGAACCTCTCCGACCGGAGAGCTGATTTTGCTGGAGAATCAAGACCGCGCGCTCTGGAACCGGGAGCAGATCGTGGAGGGAGTGGCCTTGCTGGAGAAAGCCCTGAAGTACGGGCAGAAGTCCCGCCGCTTCGGCGCCTACACACTGCAGGCTGCGATTGCGGCCGTTCATGCCGAGGCGGAATCGGTCGCTGCGACCGACTGGCGGCAAATTGTTGCGCTTTACGACCGATTGCTACGGATTCAGCCTTCTCCAGTTGTAGAGCTAAATCGTGCCGTGGCCATTGCCATGCGCGACGGTCCAGAGGCCGGTCTGGCGCATATCGACGCGGTGTTGGAACATGGCGAATTGGCCAGTTATTACCTGGCGCATTCAGCCCGTGCAGATATGTGCCGCAGGCTCGGCAGGACAGATGAGGCTCGTGCTTCGTATGAGAAGGCGCTGGCGCTAACCCAACAGGAACCAGAGCGGCAATTTCTGCAAGAGCGGATTCGGCAGTTGAAATAAAAAGAGTGGGGTAGGGCGGGTGGCCACCCGCCCCGCCTTTTCGCTCCCGTGGGAACCGGAAGAAATCGCCAATCTATTTTGCGTCGAAAGATGTACCTCGGGATAGTTGTGGATGATCAATGTTTTGAAACCTGAACGGCAGCGACTGACCGTGAAAAAGCTGTGGATCCGATTGAAGTTGATAATGCAAGTGCGGCCCGAATGAGTCCCCCGAGTTTCCCAGCCTTCCAATCACCTGGCCGGCGGCGACCCGTTCGCCTACCTTGACCGTGATGGAGCCTTGTTGCATGTGCGCCATTACGCTGTATTCGGAGTTGCCGTGGTCGATGATCACGCAATTTCCCATATACGCCATAACCGGATCATGTAGTGCTGCGAACGAATTGATGTCGGGGTCTCCCGGGCGCGGGTTGTTGGGTACATCATTGCGTGCGTAAGTCACGGTTCCAGCCGCGGGGGCAAGGATCTCGCGACCCAACCCGACGCCGAAGCGTTTTCGTCGGCATTGTTTTTCTGTTCCGCGTAGTTCTGGTCCAAGCCGCGCACGTCGATGGCGAAGTCAGTGCCAATGCCACCGCTATGGCCGCCGTTCGTGATCCAGTCCTGCCCAACAACGCCCGGACCACGAAAGGGAACGATGAGCGATGTCTTCTGTTGGTAGTACTGAATGGGGATCCTCAACATCTGTTCCGCCCGGCGACCCTTCGCGTCTGCGACATTTACCCGAACATCTGCGGAGTCAATCGCCAGCGCCTGGGGACACCGGAAGTAAAAGTGAACGTCAAATGCTTCGGGCAGCGTAAACATGCGCCTAGGGTATGCGACCGGGGTATCCGGCAGGATCCGATAGCTCACCCCCTTAACCTTCGCCAGCATTTCGGTCGTCCATTCCTGCCGCTCGACGGTAGATCGGCCATTTAAGAGTTCCACGCTGGCGGAGATCGGAGTGAGCGCGCAATTGGTGGAACAAATCACGGCAATATCGAACACGAAGGATGACGTTCTGGTATTTCCTGGATCGTCTACTTTGTAGACAATTGCCGGGGCGACCTGCAAATGGAAGTCGGGCTGACCGGCCCATAAAGGTTGGACGGCGAATAAGCAAGCAAGCACAACTAGAAGCAGCGGAACTCGGCTCATGTCAGCGCACCTCGTACAATGTAATGAAGGGCATACTACTGCTGTTGCTAAGACGTCTTAGTATGGAATGGGTTAGCTGCTTCTGTGGCACCCACGCAATAAACCGGAATAAACCGAATCAATAAACCAAATCAATAAACCAAATCAACCTGGGCGCGCCCTCGCGGGCCGGACAGTTCTGAAGCGCGGAAGAACCAAGATTTCTTGGACGAGTTGTCGAATTCCGGTCCGGCCGTTCGACTATATGGTGAAGGCGGGGCAACCGGCCCGCCAGAAAGTGTTTCCCGGGTGATACGCTGAATGAAAAATCTGTAAATCGCGTGTCGATTCCCGGCCGGGCCGTTCGACGAGTAAGTGGAGCGGCGCCGCGCGACAGGGCACTCGCAACATTCCGTGCCCAGTACGGTCCAAGCTCCTATATAAAAGTAGCGGCGCTGATATGGCGTCCGCTCAACACTCAATACTCGATACCCAAGGAGAAGAAAATGCGCTTCATGATGATCATGTTTCCAAAAGACTACCAAAACGCGAAACCCGGCTGGGTGCCCGACCTCAAAGGCATGGAGGTAATGGGCAAGTACAACGAGCAACTACAGAAAGCCGGCGTGCTGCTCGCGCTCGACGGGCTGACCCCGCCCTCGACGATGAGCGCGCGCGTCACCTTCAAAAGCGGAAAATCAACAGTTACCGACGGCCGTTCACCGAAACGAAAGAAGTGGTTGGCGGCTACTGGATCATCCAGGTGAAGTCGCGCGAAGAGGCGCTCGAATGGGCCTCGCGCATCCCTGGAAAGGATAACGAAATGGTCGAAGTTCGCCGGATGTTTGATCTAACCGACTTCGATCCCGAGACCCAAAAGTATATCCAAGAGAAGTTCGGCGACGAGGTCGCCGCTGAGATGAGGCAGTAGTAAAAAAATCTCGGCGTTTTGTCGAATTCCGGCCGGCCGTTCGACTATATGGTCAAGGCGGGCAACCGGCCCGCCCAGGGCGTTACAAGGCCGTTACAAGAGAAAGCCCCTCACCGGAGGATGGAGAAATCATGCCGCAGTATTTGGTAGCAATTCAACATCCCAACAACTACGACGCGTCCCTGGAAGGCGAAGCGATGATTCGCGATATCGGCGCGCTCAACCAAGAGATGGATGCCGCCGGCGCCAGGTTCTTTGCTGGCGGCCTGGAACCGGCAGCCAAGGCGAAATCATTGCGTAAGCAGCCTGGTGGAGAGGTGG
The DNA here is from genome assembly GCA_963807655.1 of uncultured Acidobacteriaceae bacterium. Lineage (GTDB taxonomy): Bacteria > Acidobacteriota > Terriglobia > Terriglobales > Acidobacteriaceae > Sulfotelmatobacter. Next base: position 59,391 of record CAWEDF010000042.1, read on the forward strand.
TCGTTACCGACGGCCCGTACCTTGAGACCAAAGAGCATGTAGGCGGCTTTTGGATTCTGGATGCGGCTGATATGGAAGAGGCGCTGGCGTGGGGACGACAGGCCGTGGTCGCGTGCCGGGCGCCGGTTGAAGTGCGGGCGTTTGTCAGAATCCGCCCGAAAAGAAGCCACTGAAAAAGACAAATGAACGGAGACGGCGGCAGAACACCGCACGCTGAAGGCAGGCCTCGCCTTAAAAATCATTCTCAGGAGAGAGAACAATGGGGAAGAAGAATGTTTGTTCAATCGTAATCAGGAGCTTCGCGCTGCTGGTTGTGTTCGGCGCGGCGTACCAGGCGACGGCACAGGATGCCACGACACCTTATCCGAACCTTGTCCCGACAAAGATGGCCCCGATCGAGCAATACCTCATGACGGATCAGGGTGCGGAAATAGCCCTGGCGCGAAGTGCGGCGCCGGAGTCCATTTCACACGATGCAGAGGTCCTGGTTCTTGGACGGCACGGTTTCGAAACGGCGGCGAAAGGCAAGAACGGTTTCGTGTGTATCGTGGAACGTTCGTGGACTTCCGCAGCCGATGCTGACTTTTGGAATCCGAAAGTGCGGACCCCGATCTGTTATAACGCGGCAGCCGCGCATTCGCTCCTTCCACGGAACATCAAAAGGACCGACTTGATCCTGGCGGGACGCACGAAAGCTCAAACGGACGAGACCATCGCTGCCGCCGTCGACAAAAAAGAACTGCCGGCGATGGAAGCCGGGGCGATGTGCTACATGATGTCGAAGCAAGGATACGGCGGCAACAGCGTCAAACACTGGCCTCCACACCTCATGTTTTACTATTCGCAGACCGACCCCGCAACCTGGGGAGCGAATCTGCCCGGTTCTCCCATCTTGGCCTCTAACGACACCTCGGAGCAGCTGACTGAGTTCGTGGTTGTCGTGCAACGGTGGTCAGACGGAACGGAAGATCGCCAACCGATCTAACGAAATAAGAAGGAGACGATATGAGAAACATCAGGATCATCGAACACATTTCGCTGGACGCCGTGATTCAGGCCCCTGGCGGCCCAGAGGAAGATACCAACGGCTTCGCGTATGGCGGATGGGCGGGGCCGCATGCCGACCCGGAAGCAGGTGCGGACATCGTCGCGGCTCACGGCGAGGCTTTCGATTTGCTGCTGGGCCGCCGAACGGACGATATCTGGAGCGGCTTTTGGCCGAAAGCCCCGAAGAGTCCGATGGCAGACAGTTTTAACGGGGCGACGAAATACGTCGCGACCGACAGACCGCAGAGTCTTGCATGGGGACCGGCCGAGGACCTTGGAGCGGACATCGTTGAGAGCGTTCGCCGCGTCAAGGAGAAGAGCGGGCCGCAGCTGATCGTCTGGGGCAGCTCGACGCTGACCCCGGTGCTGCTCGAACACGGGCTTCCCGATGAGGTCTTGCTGCTCGTCTTTCCGGTTCTGTCCGCGACGCGGGGGAGTGAGCCGATGCCAGGGATCAACATAAAAGGAGGCAGGACAATCCAATGAGAAACGTAATCTTCGCAATCAACATTACCCTGGATGGCTGCTGCGACCACACCAAACAAATTGGGGGTGACGAAATACTCGAACATAATACGCACCTCATGCGAGACGTTGACCTGCTCGTCTTTGGGCGTAAGACGTATCAATTGATGGTTCCTTATTGGCCGGATGTCGCAAAAGACCAGTCGGAGACAAAAGCATCGATCGAATTTGCTCGAACATTCGACTCCATCAACAAAATTGTTCTCTCCCGATCATTAGACAGCGCTGAAGATAGAAATACGAGAATTGTTCGTGCGAACCTTCACGACGAAATACGTAAATTGAAACAAGCACAAGGCAAAAATATTTTAGTCGGCGGCGTGGACATTCCTTCACAACTTATAGAGCTTGGTCTGGTGGATGAATATCGTTTTGTCATTCAGCCAATAATTGCAGGAGAAGCCTGCCGGAGAGATTGCAATTAAAACTGGTCGAGTCCAAGACTTTTAAATCAGGATGTGTTGCGCTTCGTTACCTGAAACAGTGACAAAAACAATTCGCGACAGCTATGCTGCTGGCTCCCACCCAAACGAGAAGAAACGACGAGAAGAGCGAGGAGAAGAACAATGAAATACATCTGTTTGGGATACCTCGAGCCAGGAACATTCGAAGGGATGACCGAGGACGAGCGACACGCAGTGCTCGACGAATGCTTTGAGCACAACGACCATCTGCGCGCCAACGGACATCTTGTTGCCGAAGTACCTCTTCAGCCTCCGGAGACTGCCGTGACCCTGTACTGGAAAAACGGCAAAGTCGCGACGACTGACGGCCCCTATGCGGAAACCAAGGAACAGCTCGGCGGCATTCAGATCCTTGAGGCGCGAGACCTCAATCATGCCATTCAGCTTGTCTCACAGCAACCAGGCTTTAAGTATGGACTTGGACCGATTGAGATACGGCCGGTCGTGGATTTGAGCGAAATGATCAAGGCAAGTGAGCAGCGGCGGCGAAAGGATACCTCGCGATGAGGGCGCCCACGAGGGAAATGATGACGGAAAGAATGATCGGTATCTTGGCCTTGGGGCAGCACGATTATGGTGCTGGCAATCAGCATCGGTTTCCTTGTGCCGAAGGCGGCGGCACAGTCGGATAAATATCCGAAAATGGCGCCTGTCGACCAATACTTGATGGAAAGGAATGTTAAGAACGATCTAGAAAGGTGAATCGCGGCGAAGCTTGAGCGAAATGTTTTCTCCATTCGAATCGAAACTGTATAATCCCGCCCATGCAAGGCATACCTTGGAGCACAATTGCGCTCGGCTCGTTGTTACTCATCTTGGCCCGCTCAATAGGAGGACAGGACGTGCAATCTCCGCAACCTGAAAAGTCGAAGCCGCCCGTCAAAACGGAGCAGCGCGGGCGCATCCTTGGAATCGGCGGTGTCTTCTTCAAATCCGCCAATCGTGATCAGATGCGCGAATGGTACGCGAAGCATCTTGGACTCGCTGATAAAGGCCAAGGCGCGATGCTTCCGTGGCGCGAACACGACGACCCGCAAAAGGAACACGTTACAGTTTGGACTGTTTTTCCCGCCTCCACTAAGTATTTCGATCCCAGCCCCGCACCGTTCATGATCAACTACATCGTGGACGATATGGATGCTTTGCTCGACCGCTTAAAACAAGAGGGAGTAAAGATTGACGCCAAACGAATGGATGAATCCTACGGTCGCTTTGCCTGGATCTATGACCTGGATGGGAATAAGATTGAGCTCTGGCAGCCGCTGCCCGCAAAGCCCTAAGGGCCTTCCCACTGCACTTCAGAAATGTGCAAATGTGAGGACAGACGGGACGTTTCCCAATTTGTTGCCGTCAGAAATGGGGAACGTCCCGTCTGTCTCCGGTTTATCCCCCCTGATCGGGGCTGTCACAGTCAAACGAAAAGAGGAAAGCCATGATTGACCATATTTATGTCCCCGTCTCTGACCTGAAACGGTCGAGCGAATTTTACAAGAAGGTGCTTGAGCCGCTTGGCATCGACATGCCTTACGAGGTCGGTCAACCTCCCATCCGCGGTTTCGCCATCAATAACATTCCCGGTTTCTGGCTGAAGAATGGCGAAGTCGCCAAAGACCTTTACGTCGCATTCACCGCCAAGAGCGCGGACGCTGTCAGGGCCAGCTACAAGGCGGCGATAGACGCGGGAGCTACTTCAAACAAGGAACCGAGCCTTCGGCCCGAATGGCGTGCCGACTACTTCGCGGCAAACATCGGCGACCCGGACGGATACAACATCGAGATTGCCTATAAGCCTTGGCTCTACAAGTAAAGAAATGTGGAGACAGACGGGACGTTCCCCAATTTGTTGCCGTTAGGGAAGCGCCGAGCCACGTGATGGGTCGCTGCTTTCTGCGATTGTGGATTCATCGCAGCAAGGCTGAAGCGGCCCACAGGATAGGCGCTTGGCCGTGAAGGTCTCCCGTGTTGCGGGCGCGCGTTAGATAGTAATTGAGATCGTTTTTCTTGCCAGTGCCTTCGCAGACGTTGCGGATGTCCCCGTTCGGCTCTAGATATCGAATGAGAGCGAGCCACCCTTTGCGGGCGGCAGGGGCATAGGTCTTCTTATCCAGCCAGCCGTTCTTCACCCCGGTGATCATGGCAAAAGTGAACATCGCGGTGGACGACGTCTCGGGCCAGGCTTCCGGATGGTCCAGCAACTGGCGCCACATGCCATCTTTCGTCTGGTATCTCAGCAACTGTGCCATCATCCTGCGGTAGCTCTCCATGATGCGGGCGCGCCGGGAATGACTCGCTGGCAGAGAGCGTAGCAGTTCTGTCATTCCGGCGGCGACCCAGCCATTGCCCCGTCCCCAGAAAAATGGCGTGTCGGGCGCGTGATAGAAGAGACCGTTCGGCTGCTGCAGCTTTTCCAGGTACGCGGACATTTCCAGCGCCGCGCGATCGAGATACTGCGGGTCGCCGGTCGCGCGATACGCTTCCACCTGAACCAACGTGATCATGTACATGTCGTCGATCCAATAGCGGGTTTGGCCGCTCAGGCCATCGGGTGTGGGACCAGCCCACTGCTTATCGGCGAGCCCTCTGCCCAGATCGAGATACTTCTGCTGCCTGGTTTCAATGTAAATTTCGAGAGGAACCGCGCCGAAGACGGTCAAATCCACATGCTTCGGCTCCGGAATAAGTTTGGAATCCGTATCCAGCAGTGGATCGAAACGTTGAATCAGTAGTGAGCTGAGATCTTTATTGCCACTCAATTGCGCAAAGGTTAACGCTCCGTACCAGGCCACAGATTCCGGGTAGTTGATGTACGGTTGCTTGGCCTCTCCAGTCGAGAGACTATGAGGCGACGAGGCAAATCGTGTGGCGACACGCTCGCCGATTTCTTTCGGCGAAGTTCCCGTGGGCCACTTGTTGAATTCCTTCTGCGCCCTTACGGGCAGGGATAGCGACAGTGCTGCGATCAGTGCGAAGGCCGGAGAAATTCTGTTTGTCATCGTGACGAGTGACCCACCCCAATGATGTTTGCACGCACCATTTCCACTGAGGGTGCCCCATCATCGCGTTTTTTGCAAGGGTGGGCGGCGATGCTGCCTGCACTATCTTGTCGGTCATGCCACACGGCTTGCACCGCGCTTATGCCAGCGCCGCGCGCGCGACGCACTTGCACTAGCATTTTCGACTCCCGCCCGTCGCAAAGTACGCGAACGACGGGCCACCCCACTGTGTCGGCAGTGCCAGCGAGATCAAAGCCTGGGCCATCCGCCACTTTACGAAAAGGGTTGGCTCGTCCCTTTATAATCAAAATTCCGGCCTAAAGGAAAACGTTCACGTGAATGGTGCAGCTCTCCACGGCCTTCTTCCGCTGGTCGTCCTGATTTTGGCCACGACTGCCTCAGCCCAAAATCGGCCATGGTGCGACAGCGGTTTGAGCCGACCCGCCCCACAGACATCAACGGCGGCCGAACTTAAAGAAAAATTGCGCGAAGCCACCAACACACCGGATCCCATGGACAACCGCCTTCTGCCCATCTCCGTCTCCATCACACTCTCCGGAACCGTTCAGCTCGACTCTGTCCACGAGGAGCACGATGAAGATTTAACTTTCTGCCTGAAACTTGACCAGCAGTCGCAGCAGAACCTCCAGCATGAGCTCGGCGTCAACGCTCGCGATCTTCCAACAGAAATTCATATGGAAATCGTGCCCTACGCGCTCGACCGCAGCGGCAATGCGATATTTCCTGGGTGGAAGGCGGGGAAAAAGGACAGAGTGCTTTTTGATGGCGAACCCATCCGGATAAATGCCAAGGGATGGTCGCCGCTGTTCGACAGTCTGTCAGGAAAAGACAAACGCCTCGATGGCAAGCATATCCAGGTCACAGGCAGCCTTGTCGTTGACCCCCACGAAAACCTGCGCAGGAGTAGAACGGGCTCCCGTTGCGGCCCGCAAGGTTGTCTCGAACTACACCCGGTAGCCGCCATCACTCTACTCAATGAGCCGCGACGGCAATGATGCAGATGAGGCCGTAAGGCTGTCCTCGCCGCTGCTTCACCCCGCCAGAAGCGCCACCCCCGCCGCCACCAGCGAAGCCGCGATCCACCGCCGCCGATCCACTTTCTCATGCAAAAAGATCTTCGCGGCAACAGCGTTTCCAATAAAGGTAAGGGAAGCGGCGGCGGGAGCCACCAGGCTAACATCTCCCCAAGAGAGCGCGAACAAAAGGCTGAAGAAGGCCACGGCCATGGCCGTAACCCCAAGCAGAAAGTTCGGATTGCCCAGCGTTCGTCCAATCACAACCCCAAGCCCGGCCCGCCGCCACAAAGCCCCAACATCCCCAACCTGCCTCATAGCGCGAGCCAAAAGCACATCGCCCACCACCGAAGCAAAGACAATCGCAAGAATAGCGCTCCACGTGTAAACAGCCTTCATGATTCGCCTTTTACTCCGACCTGGGGTGCCCCATTTCTCGCGTCTTTTGCAAGAAGTGGGGCTTTTGCCGCAGCCGCCACAACGCTAACTTCGTCCCCAGACTCACTGGATTCCGGCTGTAAAAGGGCAGGATGACGCTCCGTCAAACTCGGACCGCCGGCCACAAATCCCACCCCGCCGGTGATCAACACAATCCCCAACCACCGCAGCGGACTGACATGCTCATGCAGCACAAACCGCGCGACGAGAGCGAGAATCACATACCCAAGCGAAGTGGCCGGAAGAACATAAGTAAGATCGGCCCACGAAAGCGCGGTCATGTATGTGGCAAAAAACGCCAGCAAAAGAAGAATCCCAACGGCGACCCACTGATTGAGCACCGCGAAGATAACACCCTGCAGATGATTAACTGAGATGCTGCCAGTCTGCTTCATCCCATGCGAGAGCATAGAATCGCCAGCCGCGGCAAACACGGTAACTCCGGCCAGCACAAGATACTTGCGAAAGTTCACTGAAAGTTTAGACGGTAGCCCACTTCGGTTGTCATCCTGAAGCGCCTGCCGTTGGCGCTGAAGGATCTGGGCGCGCCGCGCGAACATTCTCGCGTTCTTTGCGAGAATGCGAATTCGCGCGTTTGGCGCGCATCCATTGCAGCTTTACGCCTTGGCCAATTCCGCGGCCGCCTCGTCGCCATGCTTCTTCACCAGCTTGTTGCGCTGGGAGCGCAGCTTCAGGAAGGTCTTAGCTTCCCGGTAAAGCCGCTTGCGGTCGTTGCCGTCAAAAGCCGCCTTCCTCAGGATGCGGAACACGGCCTTCGGCCGGAAGTAATACTCGTCGTAAAAACGGTGCACCGCGGAAAGAATCTCATCGGCAGGCAGTCCGGGATACTCAATGTGCGCCAGCTGGTGCCCGCCCTCATCCACCATCTTGTTGTCGCCGACGATGAAACCGTTCTTCACCGCATAGTCGTAAAGCTCGGTCCCAGGATAAGCGTGCGCCACCGAAACCTGAATGGTCTCGACGTCCAACTCTTTCGCAAACTTGATGGTGTTGTTGATGGTCTCGGGAGTCTCTCCCGGCAAGCCCATGATGAAATCGCCATGGATGACCAGCCCAAGTTTGTGACAGTCTTTAGTGAACTGCCGCGCCCGCTCGATGGTTGCGCCCTTCTTGATGTTCTTGAGAATCTGCTGATCGCCCGATTCGTAACCGACGATAAGCAGCCGGCACCCGGCTTCCTTCATCGCCTTCAACGTTTCGAAATCGGTTGTCACGCGCGAAGTGCACGACCAGGTCAAGCCGAGCGGCTTCAGCTTGGCGCACAACTCGATGGTACGCGCCTTCTGGATGTTGAAGGTATCGTCGTCAAAAAAGAATTCCTTCACTTCCGGCCAGTACTGCTTGACCTTGGACATTTCCGCCGCCACATCGTCGGTAGAGCGCTTGCGCCACGGATGTCCGCTCAAGGTCTGCGGCCACAAACAGAACGTGCACTGCGCCGGACAACCGCGCGTAGTGTAAAGCGAAACGTAGGGATTCAGCAGAAACGGCACGTTGTAACGAGTAACGTCGAGATCGCGTTTGTAAACGTCGGTGACGTGAGGCAGGGCATCCAGATCCTGAATCTGCGGCGCATCCGGATTGTGCACCACCTTGCCGTCTTTCAAGAACGAGATGCCGGCAATCTCCTCCAACGGCTTGCCCTTGGCATAGTCCACCACGGCGTAGTCAAACTCCTTCCGGGCAACAAAATCGATCGCAGGACAATCCCGCAAAGATTTCTCCGGCAGCACGCTGACGTGCGGCCCCACAAAAGCAATCTTGATGTTAGGATTAGCCGCCTTGATAGCCTTGGAAAGCCCAATATCGCCAGGAAACCCCGGAGTCGAGGTAAACAAAACCAGAAACTCATAGTCCCTGGCAATCTCAATAGTCTGCGCGGCCGAAATGTAGTGCGGAGGCGCATCCAGCAGGCGAGCCCCCTCCAGCATCCCCGCCGGATAAGCCAGCCACACCGGATACCAATATGACTCGATCTCGCGAGTGGCGGGCCAACGGGAGCCGGCGCCGCCGTCGAAGTTTTCGAACGAAGGGGGGTTCAGGAACAACGTTTTAAGAGGCATAGTGAGTATGTTTCATTTTAGCATCCGGACGGCGGTAACGTGCCGCAAAAGCAGTGTTTATGCAGGTTCGTCGCCGAATGTGCTGTTTGATGCGGTGAATGGGGAAAAGGCGCATCCGGTTATCTAGGACCGAGGGCCCAGGTTTCGAGGTTGCCGGTGGCGCGCATCAGGGCTACCTGGCTGCGCTCCAGTTCGAAGCTTACGTCTTGCAGTTTGATCAGGCGTTCGCTGGCTTGGCTTTGGGCGTCGTCCAGATCGTGGAGGTTGGCGGTGGAGGACTCCATGCGAGTGCGGACGGCTTCGACGTTTTTCCGGGCGATCTCGTACTCGAGTTCGACCACGTCGCGGGCGGCCTGCATCTGGGTTACGGAGCGCTCGAGGCGCAGGGTTTCCTCGGAAACCTGGTTGCGCGCGGCTTCCGCCTGCTTTTTCGCTTTGAGGGCCTCCGACTCGGCTTCTTGAACGCGGGCGTGCTGGGCATAGTTAAGGAAGGGAAGGTGAATGGCCACCCCGATGGTGGCGTTGTTGGGCTGAAAACTATGGGGCTGATAATACCGTTGATAGTTGTTGTAGGTGGCGAGGTTGGCGTACTGCGCGGCGAAATCGATGCTCGGCCATAAGGACTTGCGTTCTCCTCTTACTCGCAGGTATTGAGCACGCGCATGTTCGACGGCGGCCTGTACCACGGGATTCGCATCTGCGACTTTGCCTGTGGAATCCTCCTCAGTCTTAACTTCTGGCGTCACAGCGGGGAGAGAAGGCACCGACTCAGGATCTATTTCGACGGAAGCGGGGGGCAGTCCCGTGAGCTTCGAGAGATGCTCGCGCAGAACGTCGGCTGCGCCCGCAGCCTCAGCCAGGCGTAGACGCACACGGGCGACCGACAGGCGGGCCTTGGTGCGGTCGACTTCGCTGTCGATGCCTTCTTTGACGCGTTGGGCTACGGCCGCTTCCATGCGCGCAGAGGCAGCTTCGGATTCACGCAGACGGCTCAGGCGCTGCTCCCACTTGGCCAACTCGGCGTAAGTCAGCACGGTGTCCTGGATAATCTGATTACGCTGGTCTTTGATTTGGAAGTTGCTGACTGTGACGTCGGAGTGCGCGGCGTGGATGAAATCCCGCAACGCGGGATTGATGAGCGCAGATTGTGCGCTGATGTTGAAGAGCGAAGGGGCGGCGCCTTCGAGGCTGAGAGGGAAGCCGTCGGACCAGCCAATGCCGGCGCCGGCGGTCAGTTGCGGAATGTAGCTGTTGCGCAGCACGCGGTAGCTGGCGGAGGCATGTTGTTCATCGGCGTCAGCGATGCCGATACCGGTGGCGTGTCGCAGCGCGAGTTCTACCGCGTGATGGAGCGTGATGGGTTCGGCCAGCAGGGAAGTGGGGAGGAAGAGCACCGCCAGTAGGAGTAGATGAATGCGCGTGCTGATCCATTTATTTTTCATGCTTTTCACCTTTATTACGTCTGGGAAGATTCTACGGAGAATCTGATGCGAGAGAAATGATAAGGATGGGTCGGAGGGGGCACATGGAGCAGTCCGTCGAGAACAGCAGGTTCCCGTCGGCAAGCTCAGGGCAGGCGTTTACCGGAGGCTTTCAGGCCGATTCGGAATGACAAAGGTTTTTGGGAGGACGCAGAATACGGATCACAGGGCTGAAGCTCGCATTCATTTTGGCCGCTTTACGCGGCGCTGAAGCGCCCCTCTTCCACGGTAGTGCATGCATTCGTGAGTTGTTGCAGGGTGCCCTTACCGGTCAACGTCAAGATTAAAGTCAAAAGCAGCGGGCAGAGCCTGCCCTGAGCTTGCCCCGCAGGGAGTGCCCGCTCCACATGATCAAAACCATCCCTTACTTCAGCTTGTCGTACTCTGTCTTGGCTTCTTTCAGGATGGGGATGTCGGGGTCGGCGTCTTTCCACAGTCCGAAGAAATCCTGATAAGCGATTCTGGCGTGGGCGGTATCGCCGGAGAGGGCGTAGGCACGGGCGAGGCCAAGATGAGCGAGGGCGCCTAGGGGGAAATTAGCAGTGATGCCGCGGTGGTCGAGAAACTTCTGAAACTCGGCCGCGGCTTGCTGGCCTTGACGCGCCTTCAGATAAGCCTGCCCGCGCACGTAAACCGGATACATGGTACCGAAGATAAATTGAGACGGCTCCCCCAGTTCATAGGCTGAGGCTGGCTGCAAGAGTTGGACAGCCTGCTGGGCGTGGTCACGGTTGAATTCCAGCACGGCGTTAATGGTGGGCAGCCAGTATCTTTGGATCATTGTGTCCAGGGGAAAGTCCTGATTCAGTTTGTCCGACAGCTTGCGCGCATCCTCATCCGCTCCGGCCTGCGCGAGCGACAATGCCGCCAACAACCGCACGTCGCGGCCCGGCTCCAAGGCCAACGCAGTGGCCGCGTCGCGACGAGCTTGGACGGCGTTGCCCAATGCGGCTTCGCGCAGCGCCGAATTTACTTCCCAGATTGCGGCTGTTTCTTTGGCGTCGGCTCGCTTGGCTGAATCGACCGCGCGCTGGGATAGTTCGCGCGCCTTGGCCAGGCGGCCAAAGTACGCTTCGGTGTCGGACTGGACGGAAAGTAAAATGTCTTCACTCCCGGCCTTGCCTGTCGCCCACGCCAGTTGTTCTGCCATGCCGGCTCGATTCCCCTGGAGGAAGGCGACGTAATAGCCCATCTGGCGCAATTGCGCACCGTCCAACTTGCTTGCGATTGCATGGTCAAAGGCCGCCTTGGACTCATCCAGGCGGTAGAGAGCAAAATAACAATCCACAAGATTGCTAAAGCCGACGGAATCGTCAGGAGTGATTCGCAGATCTTCGCGAGCTTCCGCGGCAGCCTTCTCATATTGGCCCATGAGTTGGTAGATGTTGCCCAGATTGGCATGGGGAATGTCGTCATCAGGGTAGGTTTGTATCCATTGCAGGTAGGTCTGGAACGACCTCTCCACATCACCGGTGACAGTGCCGTGGTACTGCGCCTCTATGTAGTACCGTTCGCGTTCACTCACCCGGTCCCGCAGTTCATACGCCTTCTTGTAGTTTTCGATGGCCCGGCTGCTTTGATTGAGGTTGACATAGGCGGTGCCCAGGGCAGCATAGGCGCGGGCGAAATTGGGATCCAGGGCCACTGCGCGCTTCTTGTACGTGACGGATTGAGGGCTTTCACCGTTCATCCGCTCGGCCATTTGCCCCTGTGTAAAAGCTTTGAGCGCCTCCAAAGAGGAAGTGGTGGCCTGGTCGAGTGGCTTGTTCAATCTGGTGACGGAGGCCAGGGACTCTCCGAGCTTTTCCCGCAACTGGTTTCCGGCATCGCCCAGGACCTTCAGAACGCTATCCCGATTCTCGGCTGTACCCTCTGCGCTTCCCAGGCCATCTCCGGTTTCGCAATCTGTGGCCTTGAGCGCAATCAGATACCGGCTGCCCACGGCGGCAATCGAACCCGAAAGTATGGCTTTGCTGGTGGTGCGCAGACAGACCTCGCGTGCTACTTCCTGCGTCAAACGTTCATCTCCGCGGCGGTTCATCAACTTGAGAGTCGCACTCACCTTCTGGTCGGGAAGAACTTTCAGATAGGGCGACTGCTCCAGTTCGATGGCTAAAGCTTGCTTGAGGGTGTCGTCAAAGACAGACTCGCCGGTCGTGTTGGCGAAGTCGGCCAAGACGATCGTGTCTTTAGCGGTGAGTTTATGGGACGGGCGAGAGCGCAGGTAGAGGCCAACAGCAAGGGCAGCGGCCACGACCAACAACGCCGCGGGGACCAGGATCCGGCGCAGATTGCTTTTTGCTGCGACTTCGGTCGGCTTAGCGGGAGTCGAGGAGTGTGACGGAGAGACCGGAACCGAGCCCGAAGGCGGCGCGGCCGATTGAGCCGCAGGCTGAGTGCCGGTGTCGTGCTTTGCGGCCACCGCTCCAGAGTCGGCCACCGCAACTCTACTCGTCTCGGTCTCGCGCTTGAGCCGCTTCAGATCGGCGCGCATCTCGGAAGCGTGCTGATAGCGCAGCTCGCGATCTTTCTCCAGGGCTTTGTTGATGATGTCTTCCAGCTTGGGCGGCACATCATGATTCAACCGGACTACGGGCACCGGGGCGCGGTTCACGATGGCTTCGCAGATCATCGCCGGGCTTTCTCCGTGAAAGGGCAAATCGCCGGTCGCCATCTCATAGAGCACCGCGCCAAAGGAGAACAGGTCGCTGCGCGCATCGAGCTCTCTAGCCCGAACCTGCTCCGGCGACATGTAGGCGACTGTGCCCACCATCGTGCCCGGACTGGTAAGGTGCGGCTCGTCCACCACGTCCGTCTGCGTGTTGGCGGCTGCGCCCTTACCCGAAGAACTACCTGCAACACTGACCTTGGCCAATCCAAAGTCGAGGATCTTGGCATGGCCGCGCTTGGTCACAAACAGGTTCGCGGGCTTGATGTCGCGGTGGACTATGCCCTCGGAGTGAGCAGCGTCCAGTGCATCGGCGACCTCAATGGCCAGCGAGAGAATCAAGTCGGTTTCCATAGGACGCGCCGCGATGCGGTGCTTCAGCGTCATGCCGTCCAGAAACTCCATGACGAGGAAGGGCTGCCCGGCTTGCTGTCCGATTTCGTGGATGGTGCAGATATTGGGATGATTGAGGGCAGAAGCGGCTTGCGCCTCGCGCTGGAAGCGTGCCAAAGCCTGAGGGTCTTTGGCCACTTCGTCGGGCAGAAACTTGAGCGCGACGAAGCGGTGAAGAGTTATATCCTCGGCTTTATAGACCACACCCATGCCGCCGCCGCCGAGCTTTTCGATAATGCGGTAATGCGAGACGGTTTGGCCGATCATGGGATTAGTCGCAGCGTTGGGCCAATTCATCTTAGAGACGCGAAGTGCGTGAGTCAACGAACAGCGGGTTCCCTTCGGCTTCGTTCAGGGCAGGGTCTGACTGGGCTTTTAGCCCGGTACGGAATGACATGATCTTCGGGAGGACGCCAGATACGGATCACCGGGCTGAAGCCCGCGTTCATTTTGCCGCTTTACGCGGCGCTTAAGCGCCGCTCTTCCACGGTGTGCGTGCATTTGTCACTGGTTTCCTAGGTCGTGTTCTTCCCGGCCAACTTCTAAGATCAAAGTCAAAAGCAGCGGGCAAAGTGCCCGCTCCACACGATCAAGATCGACGCCGATCTGTTGAAGAATCCCACGGGCTATGTTTTGTATCTAACCCACGATTAGAGGAAGCTAAAGTGTGCCATCATCTTTTTGTCTGGGACTGTGACCGAGCATGGCCAAACCAATTTTGCTGAGCGTGGATGACGACTCTGATGTTTTGCGGGCGATCGAGCGCGATCTGCGCTCGCAGTATGGGGCCGAGTACCGGGTGATTGGAAGCGATTCGCCCGAGGGGGCGCTCGATCTGCTGAAGCAGTTGAAGCTGCGCAATGACAGCGTGGCCCTGCTTCTGGCTGACCAGCGCATGCCGCGCTTGGACGGCGTGGAATTTTTGCAGCAGGCGATGGTAATCTTTCCGGCGGCGAAGCGGGCGTTGCTCACTGCTTATGCGGACACCAACGCCGCGATCAGCGCCATCAATCAGGCCAGCCTCAATTATTTTTTTCTGAAGCCCTGGGACCCTCCGGCGGAGCACCTGTATCCGCAACTGGATGACTTGCTCGATGAGTGGCAGGCTTCCTACCATCCGGCATTTCAGGGAATCCGGGTGCTGGGGACCCGCTGGTCGCCCAGATGTTATGAGTTGCGGGACTTCCTGGCGCGCAACCGCGTCCCTTATGAGTGGACTGACGTTGAGCTTACCGCCAATGATCCGGAGACCAAGCGGCTGCTGGAGGCTTTGGGGCCGGAGGCGGCGGAGTTGCCCGTTGTGCTTTTCCCCGACGGGACTAAGCTGCTTGAGGGTGTGCCTACGGATGTGGCGCAGAAAGTTGGGCTGCGGACGCGCGCGCAGACCAGCTTTTATGATCTGGCGATTGTGGGTGGGGGACCGGCCGGGTTGGCGGCTGCGGTTTATGGAGCGTCGGAAGGGCTGCACACGGTGATGGTTGAACGCGAAGCGCCGGGCGGGCAGGCTGGGATGAGTTCGCGCATCGAGAATTATCTGGGATTTCCCGCCGGGCTCAGCGGCACCGATCTGGCGCGGCGCGCGGTGGTGCAAGCCGAGCGTTTCGGAGTGGAAATCCTGGCGCAGGAAGTGGTTGGCGTCCGCACGGAAGCGTCTTACCGCATCCTCAAGATGGCGGATGGAAACGAAATTTCCTGTCATGCGCTGATGATCGCGACTGGGGTGCAGTGGCGGCGGCTGGAGGCTCCGGGCATCGACCGGTTGCAGGGCGCGGGAATTTACTATGGTGGCGGCGCTACCGAGGCTCTCAGGTGCAAGGGTGAAGTGGTGTACGTGGTGGGCGGGGCGAACTCGGCGGGTCAGGCGGCCATGAACTTCGCGAAATACGCGGAGCGCGTGATTATTCTGGTGCGCGGCGAATCGCTGGCCAGCACGATGTCGCAATATCTGATCGACCAGGTCAAAGCGACGGCGAACATTCAGCTATGGACGCATGCCAGCGTGGCCGAGGCGCACGGGGAGACGCATCTGGAAGAGATTTCGGTGCTGTGTTCCGATACCGGCAAAGTGGAGCGCGTGCCGGCGAGCGCGATGTTTATTTTTATTGGCGCGTTGCCGCGGACGGATTGGCTGGCGGGGATCGTCGAGCGCGATGAGCGCGGCTTTCTGTTGACTGGTCCTGACCTTATTCGTGACGGTCAGCGCACTAAGGGATGGACGCTTGATCGTGATCCGTTCCTGCTTGAGACCAACGTTCCCGGCATCTTTGCTGTGGGCGATGTGCGGCACGGGTCTATTAAGCGTGTGGCTTCGGGAGTGGGGGAAGGATCGGTAGCGGTGCAGTTTGTCCATCAATATTTGAGCAAGGTATAAATGATCGAAAGATCTGAACTAATACGCATTCCGACATTCGCGGACTTGCCTGACGAGCAGGTGGAGTGGTTTCTCAGCCAATCCCGGGAGGAGCTGCTCAAGCCGGGCGATACGTATATCCGCCAGGGCGATCCTGCGGACAACATGTTCGTAATCCTCGAAGGAGAATTCCAGGTGCGAGGCGAAATAAACGGTGAGACGTTTTCTTTTTCCTTGAATCCTGGCGATGTGACCGGCATTCTCCCTTTTTCCCGGATGAAAAAAACCCCGGTTACGGGACGAGCAGTCAGCAATGGGCGGCTGTTGCGTTTTCCTGCTGCGCAGTTCCCTCAACTCGTGCAGAAAATGCCGGAGTTGGCCACGCGGTTGGTCGGGCTGATGTCCGACAGGATCCGCGAAATTACGCGCTTCGAACAACAGCAAGACCGGTTGGCGTCGCTGGGAAAACTTTCGGCGGGGCTGGCGCATGAACTTAATAATCCGGCTTCGGCTGCGAAGCGCGCCGCCGGTCAATTGCGCCAGATGCTGAAGAAAATCAAGGATGCGAGCGTCGAGCTGGGAAAGCGCGATCTCTCGCCCGCGCAGAAATCGGAAATCGAGAAACTGGAAACTTTGTTCACGCAATCGGATGTGATTCCTCCGGATGCGCTGACCATGAGCGACCTGGAAGACCAGATTGATTCTCTGTTGCGCAGTCATGGACAAAACGACTTGTGGATGCTGGCGGCCGGCCTGGCGCGGCAGAACATCAAGCCGGAGGTGGTGGAATCGTTGTTCGCAAACCTCGATGCCGGCACGGCTCGAGCTGCTCTGGTCAGGATCTCCGCATCGGTGGAGATCGCGAGCCTGTTACATGAAATCGAGAGCAGCACTTCGCGGATATCGGATTTGGTCGGCGCCATCAAGGAATACACCCACATGGATCAGGCGGCGGTGCAAAATGTAGACGTTATAAAGAGCCTGGAAAATACGCTGACGATCTTGAATCACAAGCTGAAACAAGGAGTGGTGGTGCATCGCGATTACCAGGCGGTTCCGCTGCTGGTGAATTCATTTGGAAGCGAGTTGAACCAGGTCTGGACCAACCTTATCGATAACTCGATTGACGCGATGCGCGGAAAGGGCGAGCTTCGCATCCGAACCTACCGCTCCGACGATTGCGTTGTGGTGGAGATTGGCGATAACGGCCCGGGAATTCCCGAAGAAGTGGAGCCCCACATCTTTGAGCCTTTTTTCACAACCAAGGGAGTTGGGGAAGGCACGGGGCTCGGACTGGATACGGTGCAGCGTATTGTGAAGAAGCACCGGGGAAACATTCAGGTTAACTCCAAGCCGGGTGATACGCGTTTTCAAGTCTGGCTGCCTCTGGCTGGGGCTCCGACTTAAGCTCGGCCGCGGAACTGGATGATGTGCCGGCGGTCGCGTTTGGATGGCCTGCCCGCGGGTAATTCTTCGAACTGCCTCATGGCTTTGCGCTCGGCAGCTACTTTCTGGCGGAGTTCGCGGCTGGCCTCGGTTTCGCGATAGAGAGTTTGCGCAACTGATGCTGGGCCCCGCACGTCGCTGAGCAACAGTACTTCCACCTCGTAGTCGCCGCCGTCGTTGGTGACTCGCAACATGTTTCCGATGTGAACTTCGCGGGCAGGCTTGGCGGGCTGCCCGTTGGAGTGAATTCTGCCTAGCTCGCAGGCTCTGGCAGCCAGGGACCTTGTCTTGAAGAATCTGGCGGCCCAGAGCCATTTGTCGATGCGAACGGAGATCATGGGCGTTTTTCCTGTGCGAGAAAACCTTAATCGCGGAGGACGCTGAGAACTTCCGCGGAGTTCACGGAGACGCCTACGAACTCCGGCTCTAGCTCGCCATTTCGCTTGCTTGATCCTATAACATCGTCTCCAGGAAACGGATCGAAACATGGATGTGCACCTGATCGATGGGACTTATGAATTGTTCCGGCACTTTTTCGCGGTGCCCGCGGCGGCGGATGTGAACGGGCAGGAAATCGGCGCGGTGCGCGGCGTGCTGGGTTCTGTGCTGTCCATGATCGAAGGCGGCGCGACTCACATCGGGGTCGCAACCGATCATATCGTCGAGTCGTTTCGCAACGAATTGTATCCGGGATACAAGACCAGCGAAGGCGTCGCTCCGGAGTTGCTTTCGCAGTTTCCTATTCTTGAAGAGGCTCTGGAGGCGATGGGAGTCGTGGTGTGGCCGATGATCTACTTTGAGGCGGATGATGCGCTGGCTTCTGCTGCCGGGAAGGCAGCTCGGGATGATCGAGTCAGGCAGGTGTTCATTTGTACTCCGGACAAAGATCTTGGTCAGTGTGTTGTCGGCACGCGCGTTGTGCAACTGGATCGCAGGCAAAATACTTTGCGTGATGAAGACGGAGTTGTGGCCAAGTTCGGAGTGAAGCCGGAGTCGATTCCGGATTATCTGGCGGTGGTTGGCGATAGTGCGGATGGCTTTCCTGGGGTGCGGGGCTGGGGTGCTAAGGCCGCGGCTTCTGCGTTATCTTGTTATCCTCACCTCGAAGACATTCCTAAAGATTGGCGGGAATGGGATCCATCCATAAAGAAGACGCGGGCGCTTTCCGAATCGCTGTTTAGCTCGTGGGACGATGCTTTGTTGTTTCGCACGCTGGCGACCTTGCGATCGGATGCGCCCGTGTTTGATGTGGTCGAGGATTTGCGGTGGAAGGGTCCGCGCGCGGAGTTTGAGGAATGGTGCCGGCGGATGAAGGCTCCAGGGTTGGTTGGCCGCGCTGCATCGGCGAAAGCTAAGTCCGTCCGGGGCTAAAGCCCGGAGATTCCAAGGGGCATCTTAACGCTGGCCTGAAGGCCTGCTCCACCGGTTTCCTAGCGCGTCACGCGCTTTAATCCCTCCTGGGCTTGTCGGTAGGTGTGGGCTAGGGCCAGGGCTGCGCGATATTCTTCGGCGGCGGCTTGACGGTCGCCTTGTTTCTCAAGCAATTCGCCGAGCAGGACGTGGGCTTTGAAGACTGGAGCCTCCTCTACCATATTGGGCAAAGCAATATAGCGGCGCACGAGGCGGATGGCCAGGGGATAATCGCGCTCAGTACGCAGCAACATGCCGGCGCCATCGACCAGGGCAGCGGGGCGATCGAGCGGACTGGACTCCACGGTGCGCAGGGCTTGGACCATGTCGTCGAGGCGGTTGGTGTGGCGATAGAAGCCGGCGAGGTTGACCCAGGCGCGTGCGCCTCCGTTGCTGGCGTCGATGGCGGCGCGATATTCCCGCTCGGCCGCGGCGTTGTCTTTGTTTTTCTCCGCGAGGCGCGCGATCACCCAGTGTGACATGGCCGGATTGAGCGGCGCTAAAAGAGCGGCCTGGGCGCGGGCTTTATCTTTGCCGCCGCCGACGATCCCCGGAGCTTCGAGATAAAACTCGGCTAGATCGGTACGGGCTTCCCAACCGTTGGGAGCGAGTTCGACGGCGCGCTCGAATTCGGTGCGAACTTTTTTGGCGAGGCCGGCTGCGCTGAAGAAACCGGCGTGATCGGCCTTCTCTCCGTAAATGCGGCCCAGCCAGAGGTGATAGAGACTGTTGTCGGGGGCGAGCGACGCGGCTTTTTCGCAGGCGGGAATTCCGGCGTCCCACGCGCCGAGTTCGAAACGCGCGCGGCAGAGCAGGTTGTAGGCCTCGGCGGTGGGCGCGGTGTGGATTTGCTGCTCCAGGGCTTGGACGGCTTGATCTACCCGGCCGGTGGTGAGCAGGTCTTGCGGGGCCTGCGCGCTGAGGGCGGCGGAGAATGCCAAGATCAAGAGCGAGACGATAAGGAAGCGCGCTGAGCGCGGAAATCGAAAAGCAGGTTCTTCACCGGGCTTGGCGCCCGGTTCGGAATGACAAGAATGATCGTTGATCCGTCTCCATCTCCCGCGCATTGGCTACTGCACCACTTTTACGCGGGCGCCATCAGTCAAGGGCTTGGAGTCGACCGACGACAGGGCCACGACCGAGTGCTCGGGAAGTCCCGAGGTGATCTCTACGCGCGTCAGGTTCTGGAGAGAGACTTCGATTCCGCGGCGTTTGAGTGTGCCGTCTACCACTTCATAAACGTAAGGCCTGGTGTCGTCGATGTGCACCGCTTCGCGCAGCAGCGTGAGCGCGCCGCTGTGTTCGGCGGTGATGACGGTAACGCCTACATTCACGTTGGGCAGCAGGCGCAGATCATGGTTGTCGAGCGTGCAGGTGACTTCGCCGACGCTTCGCGTGACGCGGAGTTTGACGGTCGAAGGAACGGTGCTGACCGTGCCTTTCCAGATGCGCCCGGGAAGGGCGTCCCAGGTGACTTCGATTTTCTGGCCGGTGGCGAGGCGTCCGATGTCAGGTTCGTCGACGAAAGTGCGCACCAGTATCCGGGAGAGATCGCCTTCCTGCAACAACAGGTCTCCGGTTTGAACGTATGCGCCTTGCTTGACCGGAATTGCGTAGACGATGCCCTCAAAGGGAGCGCGCACGCTGGATTTCGCAAGCGCGTCTTCGGCGGCTTCGTAGGCGGCCTGAGCTTCGGTTCCTTCGGCTTGAACTTTGGCGACTTCCGGTTGGGAGTAGCGGTCCTTCTTTTTCTTCTCCAGCAGGGTGGTGTCGGCCTCGGCGCGCTTCAACGCATCTTCGGCCTGCTTGACCTCACCGGCGGAGGCTGCGCCCTGTTGCTGGAGGCGGCGGAGAGCGTCCACATTGCGCCGCGCGGCCTCGCGCTCGTTGCGGGCTTTGCTGAGTTGCGCCTCGAGCGTGAGCATTTCTTCGCGGGTTCCGCCGGTAGTAATGTCCGCTTGATTGGCCTGCGCGGACTTCATCTGAGCCTGCGCGCGGGCGGCCTGGCTGCGCAGGTCGGCGTCATCGAGCTGCAGCAGCAGTTGGCCCTTGTGGACGTGGTCTCCTTCTTTTACGAGCAGATGCTTCACCGTGGTCGGGGCCGGAGCGTGGGCTTCGAAGTTGTGGATGGGCTCGGCTTTGCCGTTGGTGGAAATCAGGCTGCGGATTGGCCCGCGTTCGACCGTGGTCGTGCGCACCTTCAAGGGGCCGGGCTTGTTGAAGACAGGGATGACGGCGAGCGCAGCGAGCAGTCCGAGCGCCCACCAGATTCGGCCCTTGCGGGTAGCGGGCCGGCCATTCGAATTGTTGTTGGTTGCTGCCAACCGGTTATCTTTCAGGGTGCCGCGCGGACAACTGCAAGCATTAATTTACCACTCAGACGGCCCCGAGAGAACGTTCTCTGCCAAGCCGTTGCGTGTTTAGATGCGGCTGGGGGGTGGTGGATGCGTGAGAGGGTAGGGCCGGAGCGCCCACAAGGGTGACCGTAAGGCGGAGCTACTTTCCGAGTAGCCCTGATCCGGCCCAATGTGGGTACTAACGCTGCCGACTTCCACCGATTGGTTTGCTTCTTTCGGATCAGCTAGAATCTACGTTCAAAACTGACACCTACAATGAGCTTTGAACCGATTGAGAACTACGGGGTGATTGGCAATATGCGCTCGATTGCCCTCGTGAGCGTAAACGGTTCAATCGACTTTCTCTGCTACCCAACTTTCGATTCTCCCAGCGTGTTTGCAGCGCTGCTTGATGATCAGAGAGGTGGGCGTTTTCAGATTCAGCCTCAACTCGGAAAAAGGCGGATACGGCAACTGTATTTGCCAGACACGAACATTCTGCTCACGCGATTTCTTGCGGACGAAGGCGTGGCCGAGCTGACTGACTACATGCCTATTGGGACGGACGGTGTGCAACCGAATGAGATTATCCGCACGGTAGCCGTCATCAGGGGCGAGGTCAATTTCAAGATGCGGTGTCAGCCGCGATTTGATTATGCGAGGAGTGAGCACGCTGTAAATATCGCTATGGAAGACCGGTGCGCGGTTTTTTCGCCAGAGAGCGACACTTGTCCACCGATGGCGCTGTACTCCACCGTTGCCCTGCGACAACAATCCGCGGATGTCACGTCCGAGTTCAGGCTCCGAGCCGGCGAGAGGGCCACATTTGTCTTTGGCGGAGTTCGCGCACAAGGAGAGCAACCGGAGATGGAGTTTGTAGAGCAGCGCTTTCACGAGACAGCGCGTTTCTGGAAGAGTTGGATTGCGAACTCAAAGTACAAGGGCCGGTGGCGCGAAATGGTCAACCGTTCGGCCCTAATGTTAAAGCTCCTGATAAGCCGCGAGCACGGATCGCTGATTGCAGCTCCGACCTTTTCCCTGCCAGAACAAATTGGCGGCGTGCGCAACTGGGATTATCGCTTTACCTGGTTGCGAGATGCGGCATTCACGCTGTATGCGCTGATCCGGCTGGGCTTTGTTGACGAAACTGAGGCTTTCATCGACTGGCTGAAGGGGCGGCTCAGTGACGATGCAGAGCGGGGGCCTCTACAAGTGATGTACGGGATTGATGGCAGGCAGAAGCTCGATGAGCTGACGCTGGATCATCTGCAGGGATATGAACAGTCGCAGCCCGTGCGTATCGGAAACGCAGCCTATCAGCAGTTGCAACTCGATATTTATGGCGAAATGATGGATTCCATCTATCTGGCGAACAAATACGGAGATCCAATTTCGTATGCGGGGTGGCAGGAGGTTCAGCGCACATTGGAGTGGCTGGGCAAGAACTGGCAACGGCCCGATGAAGGTATATGGGAGGTCCGTGGTGGGGCACGAGAATTCCTTCACTCCCGTCTGATGTGCTGGGTTGCATTCGACCGAGCATTGCGGCTTGCCCAAAAACGCTCGCTTTCCGGTCCTCTTGATGCCTGGCAGCACACTCGCGACGCAATACGACAGGACATCTTTGCGAACTTCTGGGATGACGAACTGCGGACGTTTGTGCAGTCCAAGGGGACGAAGGACCTGGACGCGTCGGTGCTACTGATGCCACTCATGCGGTTCATCAGCCCAGTCGACCCGATGTGGCGCTCAACGATGAAGGCGATTGAAGCACGCTTGGTTGAAGATACCCTTATCCGTCGCTACGAAGCGGAAAAAACGCATGTGGACGGGATTCCAGGCGGGGAGGGTAGCTTCACTGCGTGCTCGTTTTGGTACATCGAATGCCTAGCGCGCGCCGGGGAATTGGAGAAGGCTTATTTGTTGTTTGAGAAACTCTTGGGATACGCCAACCATCTGGGGCTCTACTCGGAGCAAATTGGACTAAGCGGGCAACATCTCGGTAACTTCCCACAGGCATTCACGCACCTCGCGCTGATCAGTACCGCAACCTATCTGGACAAGGTCCTTTCCGGCAAGGACGGCTCCGTTTGGCGCTAGCATTTTGCAGAATAGTCCCATCGATGCAAGCACTTTTTTGACGAGCTTTTGAATGAAGGGTTTTCCGCTGCCAAAATAGTCCCGTTGCGAAGTAGGGCACACGGTGCGAATATGACCGTCATCATTTGGAGAGGGGAAGTCCCGCATGATCAATGGCGCGCATGTTGTTATCTACACCAAAGATCCGGAAGCTGACCGCGCCTTCTTTCGCGACGTACTTGGGCTTGACTCAGTGGATGGCGGCCATGGCTGGTTGATTTTTGCCATGCCGCCACTCGAAGCCGCTTTTCACGATTCAGAAAAGAACGATCAGCACGAGCTTTTCTTCATGTGCGATGACATCGCGGCAACCTTGAAAGAACTCAAATCGAAGAAGGTGAAGGTTTCCGATGTCAGCGAACAGCGCTGGGGAAAGCTTGCCAAGTTTGAACTTCCCGGTGGCGGGAAGATAGGCGTCTACCAGCCCAGCCATCCGAGTCCGCTGAAGCCCAAGCGCTGAAAGACGGGCTCGCGGATATTCATGTGGTGACAGCCGCCTCGGCTGTCCCGCCGAGCAAAGCGAGGCGGCACTGCCCACTTCCCGATGCCTGTGGGAGAATATCTCATGCCCAAACAGCCGCGCTACACGCCCGAGCACGCCGCCGCCGGGTTGGACGCCAAGTTCCCGGAGATCGAAACCTGGCCCAATCAGTTTCCCGGATACGAGATCGTCATCGACGATCCGGAGTTCACTTCAGTGTGTCCGAAAACCGGCCTGCCTGATTTTGGCGTGATCACGCTGCGTTACCAGCCCGATAAACTTTGCCTGGAGTTGAAATCCTACAAAGAATATCTGCAGAGCTACCGCAATCTGGGAATTTTTCAGGAAAACATTGTGAACCGCGTGCTGGAAGATGTAGTGAGGTGGGCGAAGCCAGTGTGGGCCGAGGTGAAGGGAGAATTCCGTCCGCGGGGAGGGATCTCGACGACAGTCGTGGCCAAGTGGCCCCGGGCGAAGAGGTAGGCAGATGCTACGGTTTGCGCCGCGTCCGGCGCGGCGCGCCAAACATTCTCTCGTCATAAATCAACGGTTCGATTCGTGATACAACCATTCGCCCGAAGCTGGCGTGTTGCGGATTCAGGAGCCAGTTGTTTTCACTCGGAGCCAGGGCCGAAGGTACCGTTAAGACGCAGTGCTCAGCCTTGCGCACAAATTCGTCTCCAATCCGCGCGAGTTCAGCCGGCGCCGGGAAGCGGCGCCAGTTCGCTGGAAGTTCGTCCACGGCGACGCGTTGCCTCGGCAGATCGTTCGGGACCTCAGCGATGACCAGAACCAGATCGGACGGCGAGTCGGCGGCGTCAAGATGAACGAAATATTCCAGCATCGCCAGAGATTGATGTTCGGAAGTGTAGGCGAGGCGAGTCCCCGGGCTCGACCATCGGCCGCCGAAAAGATAGGCGCCTTCGCCGTCAAGAGGCGTGCGGGCGTAGGCTTTGCGCAGCACGCGATAAACTCGTATCAACTGATTCCGCCGTAGGCGATCCGTCCCAGCACGTTTTCGACCTGCCGTGCTCCCAATTCCGTGTCTATGGCGCTGATGGGAGCGGCCCCGCCCAGCGCGCGATTTGACCGCTTCAGCCAGCGCGCAGCACTTTCCCGGTCTCCGAGACTCTGTGCGGCCAGCGCAACGATGCGGGCCAAGCGGTAGAGGCGATCAGACTCGAACCGCGCCAATCGGCCGCTGCGGCGCCTGCGCTGCAGGCTCCGCGGCGAAAGATCGAGGGCACCAGCCAACTCCTTGAGGGTCAGGCCGGAAGCCCGCATCAACTCTTCGACCACGCCAGGAGGGAAGCCCTCGCGGATGGCCTCGCACAGGTCGCGCTGGCTGGCAAGGTTTCTTCCTAAAACACTTCGACCGCCCAGTTCCTTTACTACGGCGCGGAGTTCGTTTACCATTTGTCGCCTATAATAGCGACAAATGTCGCACGTGTCAACAATTCACACGGACGCAAGTTTTGTGCCTCCATGCTATATTCGCTCGAACAGTGACTTCCCCAAAACTTTATCCGCGCACGGCGCTGGCGCTGCTGACGGCGCTGAACCTCTTCAATTACATCGACCGCTCTGTGCTGTTTGCGGTGCAGGATTTGATCAAGGCGGAATTTCATCGCAGCGACACCGCATTTGGCATGCTCAGCAGCGTTTTCTTTATTTTCTACATGTGCGCTGCGCCTTTTGCGGGCCCGCTGGCGGAGCGGTTCTCGAGAAAGTCCGTCATCGTCGCGGGAGCGCTTGTCTGGAGCGGCGCAACACTGTTGACCGCGTTCACCCACGATTTCACGGGACTGCTCATCCGGCATACGCTGGTGGGAATCGGGGAGGCGAGTTTTGTAATTCTGTCTCCAACCTTCGTGGCCGACATGTTTCCGGAGAATCAGCGTGGCCGGGTAATGGGTGTTTTCTATCTCGCGATTCCGGTGGGAACTGCCCTGGGTTACGTGATTGGCGGAATAATAGGACCGGCGTATGGATGGCGTATGCCGTTTTATGTGGGAGCCGCGCCCGGCGCCCTGCTGGCGCTGCTTCTGCTGTTCATTCCTGAACCGCGGCTGGGCCAGTTCGACCATTTAGAAAAATCTCCGAGCCGGGACACGATCAAGGGACTGGCGCGGAATCCCGCGTTCCTGACGGCCACTCTTGGCATGGCGATGCTGACATTTGCCCTGGGCGGGCTACAGGTGTGGATGCCGACCTTTCTGCATCGGGTACACGGGTACACATTAGGAGAGGCGAACCTTCTTTTTGGAGTGAGCATAGCCGCCAATGGGCTGGTGGCGTCAGTAGCTGGAGGTTGGCTCTCGGATGCTTTGCTGCGCAAGACTCGGGCGGCGCACTATTTAGTCTCCGCGGTCAGCGTGGCTTTGGGGATTCCTGCCATGTGGGTTGCGATTCACGCCGATGGAAGGCGGATGGTTGTGGCCATGTTCGTGGCAGAGTTTCTGCTCTTCCTGAACACCGGTCCGCTGAACGCCGCCATCATCAATTCGGTTGGGGCGCACATTCGCGCGGCTGCGCTTGCGGTTAACATCTTCATATTCCACCTGCTGGGAGATGTGCCCTCCGCGTCGTTGATTGGCTACATGTCAGACCGCTACTCGCTGCGGCTGGCTTTTGCGGCGCCGGTCGTGGCGACCGCTCTCTCCTCTGCGATACTGTTTTATGGAATGAGATTCGCGCCACCCGTGCAAATCGATGGCGAAGCGATGCCGGCAGGGAAGACATAGTGGGGATGCATTACTTTCACTGGATTGCGGGGACGATCCTCGCGCTGGCTTGGTTCTCGCGCATCGTCGATGCTGCGATTGGCATGCCCAGCGTTGCCGACATCTCGAAGCCCGAATGGGACCGCAGTCCCGTCGGAGAATCCGCGCGTTTCCATCATTGTCCCAGCGCGCAATGAAGAAGAAGACATTGAACTCTCGCTGACTCGCCTGCTCGAAATCGACTACGGCAACTATGAAGTGATCGCGGTCAACGATCGCTCAACCGACCGCACGGGCGAGATCATGGAGCGGATGGCGAGAAGCAACGAACAACACCTGGATGCTCCATTTCCTTCGTCTTTTGCGAGAAGTGGGGATCGGCTGCGAGTCATTCATCATCGTGAATTACCCGCCGGTTGGCTGGGGAAAACCCACGCGATGTGGACCGCGACGAACCAGGCGACTGGCGACTGGCTGCTGTTTACCGACGCCGACGTGCTGTTCAAGCCCGACTCCGTGCGGCGCGCGCTGGCTTACGCCGAGGCGGAGCGCGCCGATCATGTGGTGTTGTTTCCGCAGATGATCATGAAGCGGCCGGGCGAATACATGATGATCGCGTTCTTTCAGACCATGTTCGTCTTCGGGCACCGGCCGTGGAAAGTTTCCGATCCGAGGACGAAAGACCACATGGGAGTGGGCGCCTTCAACCTGATTCGGCGCAGCGCCTACGAAGCGGTGGGAACCTACGAAGCGTTGCGCATGGAAGTGCTGGACGATATGAAGCTCGGCAAGGTGGTGAAGAACGCCGGTTTCGCGCAGCGCAACGTGTTTGGCGCGGACTTGATTTCGATTCGCTGGGCGCACGGAGCGCGGGGCGTGGTCGACAATCTGACGAAGAATTTCTTCGCGGTATTGTCGTTCCAGTGGTGGCGCGTTGTCATCTCGGCCTTCGGACTGGCCTTTCTGAATCTCATGCCGTTTCTCGGAGTGTGGCTGGCGCATGGATGGGAGCGTGTGCCCTATGCTATAGCTCTGCTGTCGATGTTTCTGATTTATCTCGGAATGTCTTGGAGGTCGCGGGTTCCAGCTTATTATTTCGCGCTGCATCCGGTCAGCACGGTGCTGTTCGTTTACACCTTGTTGCGTTCGATGTTTCATACGCTGTGGAATGATGGAATCGTTTGGCGGGGAACGAAGTATCCGCTGGAAGAATTGCGGAAGGGAATGGTGTAGGGACTCAGAGGTTCTACAGGGCGACGAATTGCCAAGGAAACGAGCAGAATTCTGCAAGCTTGCGAAAGTCTTTTTCGTTAGCGGTAATTACTCGAACGTTCAGTCGGCCGGCGCTTATGGCAATCAGCGCATCGTTGGTGAGCCGCACGCGTCCGATTTTCTCGTAGTCGTATTTGTCCGCGAGGCGTCGGAGAACTTTGCCGGCATAAATCCAATCACTTAGATTCGGAACAAGAATTCGCCCTGCCTTGTCTAAGTCTCGCTCCCATTGCTCTATCACACCAAGGTCGGCTTCGCGCGTGCCCGCGTACAGCTCTTCGAGAACGACGGCACTCAGCCACAATACAGCTTCAGCAGTGAGCTTCTCAACCGCGGCTGCGGCGTTTCTATCCCGCAGGGCGGAGACATAGACGGAGGAGTCGAGCAGGGCAGGCTGCATCTAATCATCCAAGCTGCCATAAACATCTTCGATCACGATTCCGCTCCTGAAAAAACGGCTGTTGGCATCCTGAACCAGACGGTTGTTCCGCTCTTCGGCGATCACCAAGTCCAGCGCCCGCTCGATGGTTTCCGTTTCCGTCTTTGCGCGCAA
>CAWEDF010000043.1:0-13288 GCA_963807655.1 uncultured Acidobacteriaceae bacterium
CCGCGACTTCCGCCCGCGACCACGAGTGTGCCGTTGCTCGCCTGCACTCCCATTCGATCAAACCTCCTGAGACAATGTAGCAAAAGCGTTGCCTCAGTCGGTTCAGCCCGGCGATTAACCTTCGTAACCTGTTGCAGCCATCTCCTTATCCTGAGATCTCTTAGCCATGCCCGGATTTCTGCAATCGCTTCTGGATCACCTCGGCTTCGATCTGGGGAGCTCTTCTCCCACCAGAGGTGTCTAATGTGGTCAGGCGGGCCAGCGGGAACGGCTTCCAATCCGCGCGGAGGTGTCGAGATGAATCATCCTTTCAGGAGTGGTACTGTCGTTCTCTTCGTGGTTGTTTTTGCTGCCGCAAGCCTGTATTCGCAGTCGCCGGCAGGCTACGAGCTGAACGTGGGCGTTCAGGCCTACAAGCAAGCGAGATACGAAGAAGCGATCGGGCATTTTGAGAAAGCGGTCGCGCTGGCGCCGGAAAATGCGGTCGCACACATGTATTTGGCCACAGCGTACGCTCAGGAATACATTCCGGGGGTCGACAGTCCAGACAACGATCGCCTGGCAGAAAAAGCCATCGAGCAATACCAGCGTGTGCTCGACTCAGACGTGGAGCGCTCCTCGAAGATCAACAGCGCTAAGGGAATTGCTTATCTCTACCTGAACATGAAGAAGTTCGAAGACGCAAAGAAGTACTACTATATGGCTTCGGACCTCGATCCCACAGATCCCGAGCCTTACTACTCCATCGGCGTCAGCGACTGGACCAAGTGCTACCAGCCGCGCATGGAAGAACGCTCAAAGCTGGGCCTGAAGCCGGGAGAGAATCTGAATCCAAGGAACACAGATCAAAGGAAGGTGTGCGACGAACTGTGGATCGAGAATGCGTCTCTTATCGAAGAGGGCATCAACTCTCTGAGTAGAGCCATTGAACTACGCCCCGATTATGACGACGCCATGGCTTACCTGAATCTGATGTACCGCGAGAAAGGCGACCTGGAGTGTTACGATCTCGCGGCCCGAAGCGAGGCTTTCAAAACCGCCGACGAGTGGGTAGACAAGACCCTGGCCGTAAAGAAGGCTAAAGCCAGCAAGAGTTCCGCGCCAACGACCTCTACAGCACCTGATCCGCAATAGGGTATTCACGCGGTGTGAAGACTCGGGTAGTGGACCAGTTTCGATTTCCACTGGTACGCAGTGGGGCGGTCCACTACCAAGACTCGGGTGACGTAAATTCGATTGTGTAAAAGCGAAGAGGGTGTAAGTTGGCTTTTTGCCTAGCAAGCAGAAGCCGTTCCTTGGAAAGGAGACCTACACCCGATGGCGAAGATAATCCCAATCACCGAGCATTACCAACACTTTTTGGCGGAGATGAAGGAAGGTTTCTGGGGCGATGTGTACGGGGAGACGAAGCTGGCGTGGAAGCGGCTGTTGGAAGCGGATTCCGAGCGCCAGCGGGACCGCTACGCCGTGCGGGAGGCCTATGAACGGCGACGCAGCCGGCGGCAGCCCTATCGCAACGGCTACTACGAGCGGGAGTTCACGACCCGGTTGGGCACGATCCGGCTGCGCGTGGCACGCACCCGAGGGAAAAGTTTTCTGCCGCGCGCGCTGGAGCCGTTTCAGCGGCGGGCGGAGGACGTAGCGATGCTGATCCGGGAGGCGTTTCTGCGCGGCATCTCGACCCGGCAGGTGGGGCGGGTGGTGGCCACGCTGACCGGCGAAGTGGTGAGTCCGCAGACGGTGTCGAAGCTGACCCGCGATCTGGACGAAGCGGTGCGGCAGTTTCATCAGGCGCGGTTGAGCGACGACTACGCCTATTTGTTTCTGGACGGAGTGAGCCTGCGGGTGCGGCGTCCAGCGGGGCGCAAGCGAGTGCACATGCTGGTGGCCTACGGCGTGCGGCGCGACGGCACGCGTCACCTGCTGGCGTTTCTGCGCAGCCAGGGCGAGAGCCAGGCCGATTGGGAAGGTCTGCTCGGCGATCTTTACCGGCGTGGACTGGAAGGCAAGCAGCTCGCCTTGATCGTCACCGACGGCTGTCCCGGCTTGGCGGCGGCGATTCCCACCGTCTATCCGCGGACGCGGCATCAACGCTGCTGGGTGCACAAGATGCGCAACATCCTGGAGAAGGTACGGAAACGCGACTACGACGAAGTGAAGACCGGCGCGCAGGCGATTTACTTGGCCGAAAGCCGCGCCCAAGCCGAGGCCGCGTTTCGCCGCTTCCGGGCGCGCTGGTTGCGGGAGTACGGTCCCATGGTCCGCCGCCTGGGCCGCGATCTTCCCGAACTGCTGTCGGTTTTCGCTTTTCCCCGGCACCTGTGGCGGAAACTGCGCACCACCAACGTGATCGAGCGCTGCTTCGTCGAAGTCCGGCGCCGAACCCGGCCTATGGTGTGCTTTGTGAATGTACCTAGCGTGGACCGAATCATCTACTCCATCTTCCAGAGATTTAACCTGGAATGGAAAACCCGCACCCTCAACCTATTTACACAAGCAGCTTGACGTCACCCAAGACTCGATGTTGATTGACATCGGCAATCCGAGAGTGTAGGGTGGTGCGCGTTTGCAAGCACCCTGACATCCCAAGGAGAACAATAATGCGAGTGCCCCTGGCGCTATATGCGGTTGTGTTGCCTTTACTCTTGGTTCCTGTCCTGTCCGCGCAAGACGCCGTCAAAGTCGATCCCAAGCATTACACGGTGATCAGCGAGAACGCCGAGTTGCGGATCCTCAAGATCCACTATGGCGCGCACGAGAAGTCGATTATGCACAGCCATCCCGACTCGGTTGCCGTGGCCCTGAATGACTCCACCGTGCAGTTCACCACGGCCGATGGAAAGAAGGATATCAAGACCTTCAAGGCAGGCGACGCGGTTTTTACTCCGGCCGGCACGCACTTGCCGGAGAACACCGGCGACAAGGGGATGGACATCATCCTGGTCGAGCTAAAAGGCAAGTAGGAGAGCGAAGTAAGGACTACTCCGCTTGGAGCAGTGGTCAGTGTTCGGCATCACTGGCCACTCTCTCCTCGCCGAAGAAAAGCTTTTGACCGCAAAGTTCACTAAGAAAAGCCGCAAAGGCCGCGAAGAAAATCTAGCCCGGTCGTTGTCTCAACACTCAGCAATCAGCAATCAGTAATCATTAATCAACAATTCCTACAGTAAGTTAAGCGGGGTTTATGCCTGCTGCTTTCCTTCCTTCGCCTTGCCGCGCATCATCGCCACCACCGCTTCGTACAGCCGCTTGCGGGTTTCGTGGCGTTCGTAGGCGCGAGTAATGTAGCGCACGCGTGCTTCCACACCAGACCCGCTGGGCCGCACGTTGATCGCCGGTTCCGCCGAGAATGTCTGCACGTGATACTTGGTGGTTGTGCTCTGCCATTCCTGCTCGGCTTTCTTCGCATTCGCTTCCGTATCTTTGGCCACCAGTTTCTGCAGTCCGTCGATCACAGCGTAGGGATCCTGGTCCGACGGAATTGTGAGCTGCAACTCGTCCCACATCCACTGACCCGAGGTCGAGAAATTGAAGTAGTGGCCTTCGATGGCAAAGCTGTTCACGAAAGAAACCCGGCGGCCGGTGGGATGCCCGGCGTCGGTCCAGTTGCCGGTCTCCAGCAATACCGTCTTCAGCATCCCAATCTCAATCACTTCTCCGCCCACCCCGTCAATCTCCACCCAGTCGCCCACGCGGATGCCGTTGCGGCCCATCAGCAGAAACCATCCGAAGAACGCCATGATCACATCTTTGCTGGCGACCGTAAGTCCGGCGCCGGCCAGGCCGAGAATGGTCGTCGCCTCGCTGGGCATGCCGAATACGATAAACAGAATCACGATGGCGCCCAGCAACTCCGCCGCGAACTTAATCACACTGCGCAACGTTTCGATGTGTTTGTTCTCAACGGATACGTCGCCGAATAAACGATCGATCAGACGGTGGGCCAGGTAGACGATCACAATCACCGTCAGAATCCAGAGCACGTTTGCAATCAGGTTGTGGGCGGCCGCCCGTTGGCGGAGTTCGACCAGTCCCATCCAACCGGCATAGGCAACGTGCAATTGCTGTTCATCCTGAATGCGCCGGCCCAGGTCCGCCAGATTCTTCTGATCGCGGCTGTATTGCTTCAAAGAATCGAGCGCGGTCTGCGCGCCTGCCTTCGATTCTTCGCGGCTTGCCGCCTTTTTCGTGGCCGCAAAGCCCTTGGCTTGCTGTTTGGCGGCGTCGCGGCTCTCCTTCTCCTTCTCGACTTCCGCCGCCAGTATGGCATGGCGTTGGCTGAGGCGCTGCTCTTTGGCGGCGGCCTCTTGCCGCGCATCCTCGAGCATCACATGCTTGTCCCGCAGAGCTTTCCACGCCCGCACCAGCGCCAGGGTGGTGTGCGCCTGGTAATCCCGCTCGTGCGGGTCCACGGCTGAGCCGGCCGGCGCCAGGTGCTGCTCGCTGGCATCGTGCTCGGCCTTCAACCGTCTAAGCTTCGCCAGCGGATCCCCTCCCGCCTGCTCCAGATCCTCCGAGGCATCGTCCAACTCATCCTGGTCGAGGTCCATCTGTGCCTTGGCGACTTCGATCTGGTCCTGCAGGTTTTCCTTCTCGGCCTCTGGCGCGGCAGCCAGTTTGCGTGTCAACTGCGCGATGCTCTCCTGATCTTCTTTCAGCTCCAGAATCGCTTTGTTCTTCCGATCCTCGATCTGTTTGGCTTCAGGAGTAAGTTTCGGTGGATTCTCTTCAGCGGTGCGCAAGGCATCGAAGAAGGCCAGATCCACCTCGTGATCGGCGGTTTTCTCGGCCTCGTGCGCGAGCGCCAGTTCCTCAGGCGTAGCCATGGTCGCCATCCGCCGCGCCGTCTGCAACGGGCGCTGGTCGACCAGCGGACGCTTCGCCGCTTCCCGCGCCAACAGCCGCTTGCCGGGCGCCTTGCCGGAGTCGTCACTCTCCGCGGGCTGCTTCTGCTCGCGCGTGCGGAAAAATCCCACGATGGCCAAGGCTGTCAACAGGAGGAGAACGATCGCGGTAATCCAATGGCGAAGTTTCATCGGGAAACTCAAATAGTATGAAGCGAATCGTTGTTCTTAGCGTTCTTTGCGGAGTCTCTTAGCGAGTTTCGCGGTTAAAGGCTTTTCTTCTCCCCACCACAAAAAAGCCCTTAACCGCAAAGTTCGCGAAGAAGAGCCGCAAAGGACGCGAAGAAGAACGAAGCTCGTTGTGCAAGCAGCAATCAACAATCAGGAATCAGCAATCAGCAATCAACAATTTCCTATGGTACCCAATCCGCAATGAAGATATTGGTCTCGTGCGGGGCCTTGGCGTTGCGGTTCGAGGCCCACACCAGCTTTTTCCCGTCGGGACTGAACATCGGGAATCCGTCAAAGCCGTCGCTGTAGGTGATGCGCTCAAGATTGCTGCCATCGGAGTTGATCAGCCACAGCTCGAAGTTGCCCATGCCACCGGTTGTGTGCGTCACCGGATCGTAATTTGAGGAAAAGATAATGCGCTTGCCGTCGTTGAGGAACGACGGCCCAAAGCTGGCCGCGCCCAGGTTGGTGATCTGCCGCTTGCCGCTGCCGTCGGCCTTCATGATCCATAACTCCAGAGACGTGGGCCGAATCAAATTCTGCTTCAGCAGTTCTTTGTAGTCGGTGATTTCTTTTTCGGTCGCGGGATGATACGCCCGGTAAACGATCCACTGGCGGTCAGGCGAGTAAAATGGGCCGCCATCGTAACCTAGTTCATGCGTGAGCTGTTCGACGTTCTTGCCGTCGGCGTCCATCGAATAGATGTCGAGGTCGCCGTTGCGCAGGGAAGTGAAGACGATCTTCTTGCCCTCGACCGAAATCGTGGCTTCTGCGTCGTAGCCCGGTGTATTTGTTAGTTGCTTCAGGTCTGAGCCATCGGGGTTCGCGGTGAAGATGTCGTATCCCGCATAAACTCCCCACACGTAACCCTTGGAGAAATCAGGCCGGGGCGGGCACTCTGGGCTGGCGAGGTGCGTCGACGAAAACAGAATCTTCTTGCCATCGGGATAGAAGTAGCTGCACGTGGTGCGTCCCTTGCCGGTCGAGACCATGTGCTCATCGCTGCCGTCGATGTTCATGATAAAGATCTGGTCGCACTTCACATCGCCGTGAGAGGACTGAAAGATCAGCTTCGTGCCGTCAGCGGAGAAATAAGCTTCAGCGTTCTGCCCGCCAAAGGTGAGTTGCCGCACGTTGCGCAGGTGCTTCTCCTGCGGCGTAGCCAGATCGGGCGGGGTGGCGGTTTGGGCAGCGTTGAAGGACGGGGTGGCCAGCAGGAGTGCGAGGATCATCTTCATGGGATGCTGGCTAGTGTAGCAAAGAGGCGGGGCAGGGCTTCGGCCTGTATTGAACCAACGGGCCTTCTTCGTGCCAAAAGTTATGCTTGCATTTGCTGCCTACAATGCCTACAATAGATGCATGCAATACACCATCCGCAAAGTGCCTGGTAGTTTGGACGAGGCCCTTCGCAAGGCCGCCCGTGAGCGGGGCAAAAGCCTGAATGAGGTAGCGATTGAAGCTCTGGCTCGGGGCGCTGGCGTTGCCGGGGAAAGTAGCCGGCAGCGCGATCTCGCCGACATCGCAGGTACCTGGCGCAAAGATCCCGCTTTCGACAACGCGTTGGCCGCGCAGGACACCATCGATGAAGAGATGTGGCGGTGAGGCTGGCGCTCGATACGAACCGCTATACGGACCTTTGCCGGGGCAATGTGTCGGTTGTCGAAACGGTCGCATTCGCCGATGAAGTGTGGCTGCCCTTCATTGTGCTGGGAGAATTGCGCGCCGGATTTGCCGTAGGCAGTCAAGGCCCGCGCAACGAGGCTGTCCTGCGCCGTTTTCTGATGAAGTCCGGGGTCGGCGTGCTCTACGCCGATGAACAGACTACGCATCATTACGGCGCTGTTTACCGGCAACTGAGGAAGCAGGGCACTCCCATCCCGACCAACGATATGTGGATCGCAGCCCTCGTCCTGCAACATTCGCTCGTGCTGTGTGCCCGCGACGCGCACTTTGACGTGCTTCCTCAGCTCCCGCGCGTGTAGGGGATTGAAGTGTTCCGTCTGTCGCCGCTTTCCACGAGTCTTCGATCTTTGCCTCTGTGACTCTGTGGTGAGCCGATGTCCGGAGCACTTTATTTCCGAAAGTGATTGCTGATTGCCTCCGCCTGACTCCGCGTTACGACTGCCGAGAGCGCGGCGGCGTCCGCCTGCTTGACCGCCTGGAGGCTCCCGAAGTGCTCTAGAAGACGCCGAGTCGTACTCTCTCCTACTCCGGGAATCTCTAAGAGTTCGGTGGAGCGGTCGCGCATCTGCCGGCGTTTGCGATGGAAGGTCACGGCGAAGCGGTGGGCTTCGTCACGAATGAGTTGAATCAAGTGCAACACCGGCGAGTGATGGTCGAGCGTGATCGGATCCTTCTCCTGGCCGTAGACGTAGAGAATCTCTTCGCGTTTGGCGATGGCGGCGAGCGGCTGGTTGATGATCTCAAGCGACTCCAGCGCTTCGGCTGCCGCGTGGAGTTGCCCGAGCCCGCCGTCAATCAACACCAGGCTGGGCATTGGCTTCTCTTCCTGTTGCAGGCGCTTGTACCGGCGCATGACCACCTCGCGCATGGAGGCGAAATCGTCGACGCCCTCGACCGTGCGGATGATGAATTTGCGGTAATCGGATTTCTTCATCTTGCCGTCTTCCCACACCACCATCGACGCCACGGTCTCGGCGCCTTGAATGTGCGAGATGTCGAAGCACTCGATGCGCTTGGGCAACTCGGGCAGGCTGAGCGCATCCTGCAACTCTTCCTGGATTGCTTTGGCATTGGGCTTGAGCACGCGGAAGCGCTGATCGTAGGACTGTTTCGCGTTAGTGCCGGCAAGATCGAGGAGCGAGCGCTTGTCCCCCCGCTGCGGGACGAGGATGTGAACCCTTGCTGCGCGCGCGTTCTCACCAGCGGTCTGTTCCGAGAGCAAATCCTGCAACGCTTCACGATCTTCGAAATCCACTGGGACGTAGAGATTCCGCGGCACATAGGGCTGGCCGATGTAGAGCTGCTTGAGCAGGGCGGAGAAGAACTCGCCGGGGTTGAAGGCGTCCATGGTACGAGAGGCAGGCTCGCTGCGCTTGTCTGGACGGGCGAAGGCGCCCGTCCCCACATGGTCCATCTCTACTCCCACATGGCTTGTCTCGGTGCCCGCATCTGCGGTGACGAACTCCGGCAGGTCTTCCCAGAAGAATTCGCGGCGGTCTACTACCCGGCCGCCGCGCATGTGAAATAAATTTACCGCCAGCATGCCGTTTTCATAGTGGTAGCCGAAGACGTCGGCGTCATCGCCCTCGGCGGCGGCGATGCGCTGGCGTTCCTGCAACTGCTCGACGGTCGAGATCAGGTCGCGGTATCTTGCGGCGCGTTCGTATTCCTGCGCCGCGGCTGCCTGCTCCATGCGCTCGTGCAGCGAGCGGCTCAAGTCGGTGGGACGGCCTTCCAGAAACAGCTTCACGTCGCGCACTGCTTCCTGGTAGGCCTCGGGAGTGGTGAGATCCTTTACGCATGGGCCCAGGCAGCGCTTGATGTAGAACTGCAGGCAAGGACGCGGATGAAAGCGTGTGAGATCGACCTTGCACGAGGGAATCAGGAAGTTTCGGTGAATCAGGTCGACGATGCGGTACGCGAGGTTGGCGGGGAAGTAGGGGCCGTAGTAGGCGCTGCCGTCTTTGCGCAGGCGGCGCGTGACGTAGACGCGCGGCCAGCGCTCGCCGAGCGTGAGTTTCACATAAGGGTAAGTCTTGTCGTCGCGCAGCAGGATGTTGAAGCGCGGCTTGCGTTGCTTGATGAGATTGTTTTCGAGCGCCAGCGCTTCTTTGTTGTTGGCCACGACAATGTAATCAACGTCGACGGCTTCGCGCACCAGTGTGCCGGTCTTCGCGTCTTCCCAGCGGCCTTCGTGGAAATAGCTGGCGACGCGGCTGCGCAGGTTCTTAGCCTTGCCCACATAGATGACTTCGCCTTCGGCGTTTTTGTAGAGATACACGCCGGGCTCGGTGGGGATGGTGCGGATTTTAGCCAGGAGATCCACTTTAGGAGCAGACTTCTATTTTACGTTCTTTCGCGGGTTTGCTTACACGCTGGCTGACAGGCATAAGCTCTTAACCGCCAAGGCCGCAAAGAAAAGCCGCGAAGAACGCGAAGAAGAGCGACTGGGGGACGTGTGTTACAACCCTTACAGATGAGTCTCACATTGACAATCCGTCTTTCAGATGAGCTTGTGGCCTGGCCGTAAGGAGACCTCTCGGCGGACTGGGATCCCGATTACCTCGTCACGCAAGGGGTTCTTCCCGACCTGACTGGGTGGCGGGTCGACATCTGAGCTTCACCGTATAAAATTTCCATTGCCCATGTGGGGTTTGCGTTGCCCTGGACCACATCCGTCACGGGACCGCGCTAAGTTTTGGTTCGCAACTGGTTGAAAACGTATATACTTATGTATGGCGCTGAGCGAGGTGGAAAACTGGCACGTGCCGTGCAAATGCAAGAAGCGGGAAGTGGTTTGCATAAGCGCTTCCCCAGGGCCTGCAACCCAGGGAATTGCGCGACGCGTGAGAACTTGATCGCGCTAAGAAAAGAGATACTTAAGGAGCCTCCCTAATTATGAACCGCACTTCGTTAACGATTTTCCTCGCAGTGAGCATGGCGGCCAGCGTTGGCTGCACCAGCAAGAATTACGTGAAGCAACAGACCACTCCGCTGATTAACAAGACCAACGAACTGGACGACCTGACAGCCAAGAACAGCAAGGACATCAAGGATGTCGATGCCCGGGCGCAGGCTGGCATCCAGGCGCTGAATGTCAAGACGGCGGATGTGGAACAGAAAGCACAAGCGGCCAACCAGTCCGCTACGTCGGCGCAGCAAATGGCGGACGCAGCCAACAGCCGCGTGGGCGCGCTGACCAACACGGTCGCGAACCTGGACAACTATCGTCCGGTCGCCGAGACGTCGGTAAAGTTTGGCTTCAACAAAGACAATCTGACGCCCAAGGCTATGGAGGCACTTGACCAGTTGGCGGGGACGATTGCCGGCACCAAGGGCTACATCATTTCGCTCGAAGGCAGCACGGATTCCGTGGGATCGGCTGATTACAACTATGGTTTGAGCCAGCGAAGAGCCGATTCGGTGATCCAGTATCTGGCTTCGAAGTACAATGTTCCGGCACACAAGATTTACGTGATCGGCCTGGGCAAGGACAAGCCAGTCGAGTCGAACAAGACTAAAGAAGGGCGTGCCGGCAACCGCCGCGTGGATGTCCGCCTGATGACCAACACCGTGGGCGACACGACCGCGCCAACAGCGCCCGCGACAACGGGTCAGAATAATCCTTCGTCGATGTAATCAGACGAAGAGCTTTTGCCTCCTCTCCGGAGGATTCGCCAAACAGGCCGCTCAATACCTCCCCCTGAGCGGCCTGTATTTTTTGCAGTAGCCGACTCGGGACAGCCGAGGCGGCCGTCCCCACACGAGTATCTCCGGAAACAGAGACAGGATCAGTCAGCCGGCAGCGGCGCTAGCGTTAAGGGCGCTACTGTAAAATAGACTTATGCGACGTTGGTTGTGGTTAGGTTTGCTGTTGGGGTTGAGTGCTGTGGTTTGGGCTCAGCAGCAGCCTGCGCAAACTCCGCCATCTTCTTCTTCCGAGAAGGACGCTTCCGGATTGAGTCGTGACACGACTTTTCCGGAGGATGATCCCGCTGCGAAACCCGCTCCGCCGAACGATTCCGCTAAGGACGATCCAGCGAAAAATGATGCAGCGAAGAAGCGCGCTCCCAACCTGGAGCCGCCGCGGTCGGATCGCGTCCGGGTGGACGAGTTGAATCCCGGCGTGGGAGAAAGCTCCAGCAAAGATACTCAGATAGATTTGAGCCCTCCGGCGAACGATGCCAAAGTTCATCCGCAGAGCTCGGCGGCCGTGGCCGAGGCGGAGGCTGGCTTGAGTGGAGGGATCACCGAATTGCATAGCTGGGATCCGCACAAGGCGGCGAAAAGCGTGGAGGTAGGAGATTTTTATTTCAAGCGCAAAAATTATCGCGCCGCCGAGGACCGCTACCGGGAAGCGTTGCGCTACAAAGACAACGATGCGATTGCCGCGATCCGTTTGGCGGTATGTCTGGAGAAGCTGGGCATACTGGACGATGCCCGGGCTGAGTATGAGAGCTACTTGAAAATCCTGCCGCACGGCCCGCAGGCCGCGGAAGCGCAGAAGGCGATTGACCGGCTGAAGGGGGATGCGGGAGCGAAGCCAGCGCCGTAGAAGGTCTTAGGTGGTAGGTCTTAGGCAAAACCCTAAGACCTAACACCTAAAACCTTTTTTGTCTGGCCTTTTGTCCTGGATTTAGTGTCAGGGCCAGCGTCAGTGTCACCATTGCTCACCTGGCTGTGGGCGGCTTCTCCGAGGATCAAGCTCGCGGGCCACTTCGGTCCTGAATAGGTTTTGCCCTTCGAGCGGGCGGCCTCTGCAATGATGGCTTCAACCGAATCCAGACAGGAATGAATCATTTGTGCGCGCAGTGGACCGGCAACCCCTCCCCGGATCGTCAGCATGGCCGCGCCATGGATCAGGGACCATACGGAGAGCATAAGGCGCGTGTGCCTGCGGGGAGTCCCGCCCAGGCGCTGCGCCAGGCGCAGGCGCATGAGATTGAAGGAGGGCCACGGTTCGTACAGGGACGGAGGCTGGGCGAATCCGTCGAACAGCATCTCGTAGGCGTGGGGATGCTCGAGGGCAAACTCGAGATAGCGTTCGCAGGCTTGCGTGATGGACCGGGTGTGGCCGAGGACGGCGAAGAGTTCGACGCGGGTCTGGATGCGGACAGCGCGGAGGATATCGTCGCGGTCGTGGTAGCGCTCGTAGAGAGTGGGAGTGGTGGTGCCGGCCGCCTTGGCGACACCGCGCATGGTGAGGGCTGTTTCGCCGCCCCGGGACCACAGCCGGCAGGCGGCATCAAGAATGCGCCGTTCGAGTTCGGGATCAGCTTGCCTGGGCAACAGCCCTCCGTATCGCCTCAATCACAGAACAAACGGGATAATCACGAAGGACACTAAGTACCCCTTCGTGCAACTTTCGTGGCCTTAGTGGTTAAGTTTTTCAATTCCCACTACCGCATCCAAATTACTTTGACTATGTATAACTAACACCGTAAAATTTATCCACATTCGCAACAGCGTTAATCCGCAGGCTGTGTCCAGCCGGAAGCCGCCAGGGTTATTGCTTTACCCCCTTCCCCAATTAAAGGCTGCGGCAGACGCACGCGGATAATCCATTCGAATTGAGGAGTTGTAGATGTTGAACGATGAGTCGAGCAAGCCAGCGGGAGTCGGCCGCCTGATTTCCGACCTCCGCGCTGCGAAGGTGGAACTGCTGAGCGCGCAATGCGCCGCAGACCGCCTCCGCCTCCAGTATTCCGTCGCAGATATAGTTTCCTTTGGGGAACCCCAGACGCTGCAGCGGGCCGTTGCTTCGGCCAGCGCCCTGTGCCGCTTCTTTGCCTCCATCCAGGACCAGATGAAGCAGGCGGAACAGCGAAAATAAGTTCCACCGCGGTTTGCCTTTCTTTTAGAAACCATCCCGGCAACGAGCGAGCCCCAATCCTACTTCTCCACCCGGATAAACCCGCCGGTCGAGGCGTTGACCGCAACCGTCAGCTTGGCGGTCTCGCGAGACCCTCCGTAGATCACGTGCCAGGTCAGTTCGTTGGTGTTGTGGTTCCATTCGCAGATATAAATCACGGGGGTGGTGGGATCTTTTTCCAGAACTTTGTCGCCCCCATGTTTCTGAGCCTCGGTGAAAGCCTGGTCGGAATCTATCTTGAGAAAAGCCGGGTCAAAAGTCAGAGTGGACGCGTTGCTGGGGTTATAGGCGTCTTCGTTGCCGGGGGAGACGCCGCGAGCGGGTGCGTCAGGGGCGTTGCTGCCGGACCAGAAAAAGGGTTTCACGCCATGTTGTATGACGGAGGCGAAGCTGGCGCGCCAGATTGCCGACTTGCCATCCCGGCCATTGCCGTCGGGCGAAGCCATGGATTCGATGCGGAAGGGCTTCACGTCCGGGGCGTAATTGCGGGCGGCGATAAATGTTTTCTGAAAGGCGGCGCGTCCCGTAACCAACTCCGGCGGCTTGGGTTCCGGCTTGGCATGAGGCGGCTTGGGAGTGTTGGACTCGCAACCCGCAAGCAGCGCGAGCAGCACCAGAGCGGCGGCGATGGCCATCGGTTCACAAAGTCCCGCATCTTCAT
>CAWEDF010000044.1:0-18427 GCA_963807655.1 uncultured Acidobacteriaceae bacterium
TTTGACCAACACAAAACGGGCACCAGCGGCCGCGAATGAAACAGAGCACGAGGCGACCTTTGGCGAGCAAGTCGGAGGAAGACACGGATCTACCGTCGTGATCTGAGAGTTGGAATTCTGAAAACTTTGCGCCTACGGGCAAAATATTCGCCGCCAATTGTTTCTGCTTCAACTCCCCGATGGCTCGCGCATGAACAGCCTGCGTCTCTATCGGAACGTATCTCGCGATCAGTTCCTTGCGCTCAGCAAAGATCTCGCGCAACGGGCGAATATCAATTTCCGGACTCGACTCTTCGAGGGAGCGCCATTTCATAAGAGCAGTGGACAGTGGTCACGGGTCAGGAGTCAGAACAAAACAAAAGCACCGACCACTGACCACTGACCACTGATTTCACATTCCTGGCAGCTTCATCCCCGCCATTCTTCTCGCGAAGCTGGGTTTCCCCATCTGCTTGAACATCTTCTTCATCTGCGCATATTGGCGGAGCAGGTTGTTTACTTCCTGGACGGTAGTGCCGGAGCCCCGCGAGATACGTTTGCGGCGGCTGCCGTTGATCACTTCATGATGGTTGCGTTCATAAAGCGTCATCGAGTTGATGATGGCCTCGACGCGGTTGATTTGTTTTTCGTCCACGTTGTCGGCCGCCTTCTGCAAGCCTGAGAACGGTCCGATCGAAGGCATCATGCCGATCAGGCTCTTGATCGAGCCCATCTTCTTCACTTGCCGCAATTGATCGCGAAAATCTTCAAGCGAGAAGCCGTCGCCGGTGAGGGCTTTGGTGGCCATCTCCTGCGCCTTCTTCTTGTCCATCTGCGATTCGGCGCGCTCGATCAGCGAGAGGATGTCGCCCATGCCGAGAATGCGCGACACGATGCGGTCGGGATGGAACGGCTCCAGTGCATCATACTTTTCGCCCACGCCGATGAACTTGATTGGCTGCCCCGTAACTTGCCTGATAGAAAGCGCCGCGCCGCCGCGGGCATCGCCATCCATCTTCGTAAGGATGACGCCGGTGAGCGAGAGCTTTTTGTGAAACTCGTCAGCGGAGCGCACCGCGTCCTGCCCGGTCATGGCGTCGGCGACGAACAGAATCTCCGATGGATTCAGCAGCTTCTTCAGCGACTGCATCTCGTTCATCAGTTCGTCGTCGATGTGCAGGCGTCCGGCGGTG
The DNA here is from genome assembly GCA_963807655.1 of uncultured Acidobacteriaceae bacterium. GTDB lineage: Bacteria > Acidobacteriota > Terriglobia > Terriglobales > Acidobacteriaceae > Sulfotelmatobacter. The sequence goes on from CAWEDF010000044.1 coordinate 1,173, forward strand.
TCGACGATCAGCACGTCGCAGCCGGAAACGATGGCCTCGCGGCGGGCTTCTTTTACTAACCGCTCAACGGCTTGTGTGAGCTGCGCAGGAGTCGTTGCCTCGCCCACTTCGCCTTCGTAAATCTGCGCCTTGACGGCCTGCGCCACAACTTTCAACTGCTCGCGTGCCGCGGGACGGTACACGTCCACCGAAACCAGCAGCGGACGATGCCCGCCGGTCTTGAACCAGTTCGCCAGCTTGCCCGAGGTGGTGGTCTTGCCGGAACCTTGCAGTCCGGCCATGAGCACGACCGTGGGCGGCTGCGATGCGAACTTCATGCGCGCCGTGTCCTTGCCGAGAGTCTCGACCAGTTCGTCGCGCACGATCTTGATCACTTGTTCGCCCGGCGAAAGCGCAGTCAGAACTTCCTGCCCAACGGCCTTGGCCTGGATGCGGTCAATCAGCTCTTTGACTACTTTGAAGTTGACGTCGGCTTCAAGCAGCGCCAGCCGGATTTCGCGCAGCGCCTCGGCGATGTTTTCCTCGGTGAGCCGGGCCTGGCCGCGAAGAGACTTGAATGCGCGCTGAAGTTTTTCCTGAAGATTCTCGAACATAAGGGTGATTATTTATTTTATCAGCCGGATATGGCGTAGCGCCGCTCGCGCGGCACGCTTCACACAAACACTTCCTTGGCCGCCATCACCGTATTGCAGTGAATGGTCACAGTATCTTCCAGCTTCTGCGCATATCCTCCGGCGTAAGTCACCATCACAGGAATGTTCCGCGCGCGGGCTACGCGAAACACAAGTTCGTCTCGCTCCTTTAATCCCTCAATCGTCAGAGAGAGTCCGCCCAACTGGTCTTCACGGTACGGGTCGGCGCCCGCGATGTAGCACAGCAGATCAGGCTCACACTGCCGCAGCCCGGAACTGAGCGCGTTGTCGAGCCAGGCCAGGTAGTCGTCGTCCTCGATTGCATCAGGCAGGTCGATGTCGATGGAGGAAGGCGGTTTCCACAGCGGATAGTTATTGTGCTGATGCAGCGAGATGGTGAAGACCTCGCCGGGGTGCGCTCCGCGCATCTTGCCCGGAAGTACTGCAGTTCGAGCGGACGAACCGGGCGTCGCAGGCCCCGCGGAAGGCAACGGCTCACCGGCGGTTCGTGCCCCGGCAAAAATCGCGGCCGTGCCGTTGCCCTGGTGCACGTCGCAATCCACTGTCATGGCTTTGCGAATCTTGCCGTCGCGCTGCAACCGCCGGATGGCGACGGCCACATCGTGAATCATGCAGAATCCTTCGCCGTGGTCGGAGAATGCATGATGAAATCCCCCGCCAATGCTGATGCCGACGCCGTCGCTCAAAGCTTGCCGCGCCGCCAGGATCGATCCCCCGGCCGCCAGCCAGAACGCCTCCACCAGTTCGCGCGAGAACGGAATCTCCAACTCCATCTCTTCGCGCGGGCTGAGCGTGCCGGTCTTCAGCTTGTGCACATACTCTTGCGTGTGAACCAGAAGAATGTCCTGATCGCTGGCCGGTTTAGGTTCGAGAAAGTCGGTCGCGTCGGCGACCCCGTTCGCCAGCAGGCGGTCGCGGATGCGCCGGTATTTCTCAGCGGGAAAGACATGGGCGCCGATGGGCAGGTAGTAGGCGTCGCTGTAGATCAGCTTGAAGGGGAGCATTCAGCACTCAGCATTTAGCACTCAGCATTCATCCAGCCGAGTGCTGGGACTCCATATGATACGCGATGGGAGCAACCGCTGAATGCTGAGTGCCGAGTGCTGAGTGCTGGCACCTATCGTTTTTTCCCCGGCTGCACCGCAGGCACAACCATCGGCCTTCGCACCGGCACGATCGCCCCCTTCGACGGATCTGCCGCCGCGTTGGCGCGGGTGAGCACTTCCTGCTGGATATACTGCACGAACTCCTGGATCTGGCGCTGCATCTCTTCCATGCGCTCCCGCATTTGCAGGATGATCGCCATGCCGCTGATATTCACGCCCAGGTCGCGCGCCAGCGACAGGATGAACTCCAGCCGCTGCAGGTCTTCGTCCGTGTAAAGGCGCGTGTTGCCCTCGGTGCGCGACGGCTTGAGCAGCCCCTCGCGCTCATAAAGGCGCAGGGTCTGGGGATGGATGCCATACATCTCGGCCACGGCCGAGATCATGTACGCGCCTTTGGCTTTGCGCTTCATTGGAGTAGGGGATCGGAACTCTTGCCGTCACCAATTTACATCAAAAACAAGTCGGCCACGGATCATCACAGATTCCCACGGATGAAGAAAGCCATATCCGTGTTCATCCGTGCGAATCCGTGGCCGGGATTTATGCTACCGGTTCAGCCTTCGGTTCCGTGGGAGTCCATCCGTGAGGCTTCAGCGCATGATTGACAAAATACGCCACGAAGCCCACCGCAATCAGAATCATGCCGAAAGCGAACGAACTCATGTTCCACACCTGCTCGTGCTCGCTGCGGAAGATGGAAAAGCCCAGCAGCAGCATGGGCGGGATGCCGATCGCGATCGCCCCGAACAATCCTCCGGGAACGCGGAAGGGACGCGGAAGATCGGGCTCGCGGAAGCGCAAGACGGCCAGCGCCAGAAACTCCAGCAGCAGGCTGAAGCCGTAGAGCAGGATGTCGAGCGTCACCAGCCGGGCAAAGCCCAGGCCGAGGCACATCGCCCAACACATCGCCAGTCCGATAATCGCAACCCAGGGGGCGCGCGACTTCTTCTGCAGCTTGGCAAAGATACTGGGCAACATGCCGTCCTGCGCCATGGCTAAAGGCAGCCGCGAATAGCTCATCACCAGCGCGTTGAACATGCCGAAGGCGCTGATCACTCCGCCGAGCACCACGCTGATGCGCAGCAACGGCCCGCCCAGCAGGCCGGCGATGTCCGCCCAGGATCCGGTCTCCCACGCGCTGGAAGTCAGACCCGTCATCCACAAGGCGGCGAAGGGAAGCACGTAGCTCAAAGCCACGATCGCCACGGCAACCAGCATGGCTCGGGGATAGGTCCGCTGCGGCTTCTCCACCTCTGTCGCTATCGTCGAGGCGTTGTCCCATCCCATATAGTTCCACATGCAGATCAGCAGCCCCCCAAGAATGTCGACGCTCGAAGTGGTCGGCTTGGTCACGGCGTTGGCCAGGGCTCCCATCTTGAAGGGCGCGAGCACCACAATCGCAACAAACGGTGCCGACAACGCGAAGAACAGCCACAGCGAAGTCAGCGAGACAACTTTCACGCCGGCAATATTCAAGGCCGCGCAGGCAACTACCACGGCGAACGCTACCCACCATCCGCGATTGCCCTGCTGAAACCACGGAAACATGCGGGTCAGGTAGGCCACGAACAGCGTGGGATAAATCGCCATATCGAAAATGGACGCGACCAGCGAGAGCCAGGCTTCCTGAAATCCCCAGAAATTTCCCATGGCGCGGCGCACCCAGGCGTAATAGCCGCCTTCGTGGGGCAGCGCGCTAGAAAGTTCGCCGATCATGAAAGCCGTAGGCAGGCTCCAGAGCAGGGGTGTCAGCAGCAGAATAAGGATGCCGCGTCCGTAGCCGGCGCCATGCACGATTTCTTCCGTGCCATAGGTTCCACCCGACACCATAAAGAAGGTGGCGGCCACCAGCGGCCACAGCGTGAGGCGCACGAACTTCTTAGGGGTGATCGGGTTCCGCTGGGGTGCGGCGAGAGGTTGGGGGTTCTCGGTTTGGTAACGCGGGGCGCTAGCTATTGCCAATTTCGATGGCTTCCTCCTCAAGCGACTCACTCTCAGCTACTCCGCAGCGGGCTGGTCTTCTTTCGAGATCGTCTTCGAAAGCGTGCTCGAGCTTTCTGGTTTGTTTAGATTCCAGAAATTCCGCTGGAGTTAGTTCGCATTTGTGAGATTACGGGAATTTTCCACAGATGCAAGAAAAATGTGGAGATTTTTTCGAAAAGTCTTGTCAGGGAGCTTAGGGGCGGAGGTAACGACTTCCAGGTGTATGGACGGGTCGAAACCGCATCTTCGGCAAGCCTTCTTGCCGCAGGCTCTCCCGACGATTTATGATGCCGCCACCGCACTTGGAGGCGGACCCATGAAACAACCGTTCCTAGTTGTTTTTGCTGTCTCGCTTGTAGTGGTTTTTGCTCACCCTGCTTACGCTCAAAACGCTTTTTCCCCCGATCAGGTGAAGTACGGTCCTGCCCCACCGTCCCTGCCTTCGGGTGCGCAACTCGCCGTTCTGGAAGGGGATCCCATGGCTTCTTCCGGCGATTACACCGTACGCCTCAAAATGCCGGACGGCTACAAGATCGCACCTCACTATCATCCCGTGCGTGAGAACGTCACTGTGCTGTCGGGGACCCTCAAAGTCGGGATGGGAGACCAGTTCGACGCCGGCAAGATGATGAGCTTCGGGGCAGGCAGTTTCGCATACCTCGATCCCACCATGCACCACTACGCCGCAGCTTCCGGGGAAACGGTGATTCAGATCCACGGCATGTCGCCGCTCAAGGTCAATTACATCAACCCGGGCGACGATCCCACTCCGAAGAAGTAGGGCCAGGGCCCGGCTTCGGGCCCTTCTCTTTTGAGGAGTCAGCAAGACAAACCCTAACCACGGGGAGCACGGAGTCACACGGGGTAAGTCGCTACTTTTCCCAACTGTCGCCATCAACCATGCGCTTGATTCCATCTCGCAGGCTCTTCACGTTGAAATTAATAAGCAGCCCGACTCCGATGCCGCTCAATCGCATGTACGACAAGATCTGTGCCTGGTGAACCGGATGGATTGCTTCCACGCTCTTCACTGCGACGATAACAACGTTCTCAATGACCAGGTCGATTCGGTATCCAAGCTCAATCTTTTCCCCGTCGAACACGACCGGCAATCCAACTTGACAGGCTACCGCGAATCCGCGTTTTCTCAGTTCATGAGCGAGACAGACTTGATACACACTTTCCAGCAACCCAGGTCCCAGCACGGCATGGACATGCATTGCGGATGACACAACGGCCCCGGTTCCCGATTCGGAAACTCTTGAAGTTAGACCTTCGCCCACAGCTCCGCACGAGGATCCTCCGGGTTAAGCTTCGCCAGTTCCCGCAGCAGTTCTTTGGTCCGCTCATCCCGAGGCATAGGCACGGTCACGGTGATCTCAACGATCTCATCTCCGCGCACGCCGTCTTTGGTGGCCGAGGGCACGCCCTTCTCGCGCAGGCGCAGCTTCTGCCCTGACTGTGTCCCCGGAGGAATCTTCAGCAGCGCCCGCCCATCGATGGTCGGCACTTCAATCTTGGCGCCGAGCGCTGCCTCGGTTGCGCTGACCGGCACAGTAAGGTAGATGTCGTCGCCGTCGCGCCGGAAGATGGGATGCTCCCCGGTCCGGATGATCACGTACAAGTCGCCAGTCGCGCCGCCGTGCGTTCCGGCGTTGCCTTTTCCGGCCAGCCGGATGCGTTGCCCATCTCGCGTTCCGGCCTTGATGCGCACTTCCAGCGGCTCGGTACGGCTGACCGTTCCCTCGCCGTGGCAGCCGGGACAAGTAGAAATGTTCTTGCCTGTCCCCTCGCAGTGCGGGCACGGCACGTTAAACTTCATGCGCCCGCCGGTCTGTGTAACCTGCCCGGTTCCGTCGCACTCCGGACATTTCCCCGGTGCTTCGATGTAACCTTTCCCGTGGCAATTCGAGCAGACATCCTGCCGCGTAATGTTGAGCCGCATCACGCCGCCGCGGATCGCCGTCCAGAACGGCACGTTGACTTGATATTCGAGGTCGGCACCCGGTTCGGGACCAGTTCCGGCTGCCGTCGCCCCGCGGCCACCGCCGAAGATGCCCGAAAAGATGTCGCGGAATCCACCGCTGCCGCCGGTTCTCCGGCCGCGCCCCGCGGCGTCCGTCAAATCCGAGAAATCGAACCCGCTGAAGTCAAAGGGAACGCCTTGACCGGCTCCGCCGCCGGAAAACCCCCCGGGGGAGCCTCCCGGAAATCCGCCCGCGCCTCCGCCCGCCTTTGCATAGGCCTCGGCAGTCGCGGAATCAATATTGTCGGAATAGAACCCGACCTGGTCATAGATTTTGCGCTTCTTGGGATCGCTGAGAATCTCATTCGCCTCGGAGAGCGCCTTAAACTTCTCCTCCGCCGACTTGTCCCCAGGATTAACGTCAGGATGGTACTTCCGCGCCAGCTTGCGAAACGCCTTGCGAATCTCCTCCGCCGAGGCGGACTTCTTCACGCCCAGTATCTCGTAGTAATCTCTCTTGGAGGTCGTTGCCATTGGAAACGATCAGTGTTCTGTCATCTTCTACTTCTTAATTCGGCATCCTCTGCTTCTCTTCCTGTAACACAACCAGCGGTCGGCCCTCCGCCGCGTCCTCGTAAACCGGAATCGACAGCGCGCCCTCTGGCGTGGAAACAAAAAACAGCCACCGCTTTTCGTCCTCGGCAAGACTCAGAAAATAAGTCTGGTCATTCACCTGAAAATCCATTTCAATTTCTCCAAGACCGTAAACAAGTTAACCGCACAAACGTGATGACGCGGGCAAAGCCCGCGCCACCGGTTTCAAGCTAGAAGCTAGCAGCTAGAAGCTTCCTACTTACTTCTTGTCCTCTACGTCCACATACTCTGCGTCAATCACGCCTTCGTCCTTCTTCTGACCGCCGCCGTTCGCGCCCGGCGCCGGACCAGCCCCATCCGTCGGACCAGCACCCGGGCCCGCCCCCGCCGCCGGACCCTTCGCCTGCGCTGCCTTGTACATCTCCTCGGCCAGCTTGTGCGAAGCCTTGGTCAGGTTCTCGCGAGCCTTCTCCATCTGCGCCTTATCGTTCGACTCCAGCGCTTTCTTGGCGTCGGCCACGGCGTTCTCCACGTCTCCACGCTCCGAGCCGGAGATCTTATCCCCGTTCTCGCGCAGCATCTTCTCGACGTTGTACAACATGCTGTCGAGCTGGTTCTTGGCCTCGATCGCCTCGCGCTGCGCCTTGTCCTCAGCCGAATGCGCGTCGGCTTCCTTGGCCATGCGCTCGACTTCTTCCTTCGACAGTCCGGAAGACGACGTGATCGTAATCTTCTGGTCTTTGCCCGTAGCCGTATCTTTCGCGGTCACGTTCAGGATGCCGTTGGCGTCAATGTCGAACGTCACTTCAATCTGCGGCACGCCGCGCGGAGCGGTAGGAATCCCGGTCAGATGGAACTTGCCCAGAGTCCTATTCTGCGCCGCCATCGGACGCTCCCCTTGCAGCACGTGCACCTCAACAGAAGTCTGATTATCGGCTGCGGTCGAGAACGTTTCCGTCTTTTTGGTCGGAATCGTAGTATTCCGCGGAATCATCGGCGTAGCCACGCCGCCCAGGGTCTCAATCGCCAGCGACAGCGGAGTCACGTCCAACAACAGCAGGTCTTTCACCTCGCCGCCGAGCACGCCACCCTGAATCGCCGCGCCAATCGCGACCACTTCATCAGGATTCACTCCCTTATGCCCTTCCTTGCCGAACAGCTCCTTCACCAGCGCCTGAATGCGAGGCATACGAGTCTGCCCGCCGACCAGCACCACTTCCTGGATCTTGCTGGCATCCACGCCCGCATCCTTCATGCACTGCTTGCACGGACCCACCGAGCGTTGAATGATGTCTTCCACCATTCCCTCGAGCTTGGCCCGCGTCAGCTTCTTCACCAGATGCTTCGGACCGCTCGCGTCCGCCGTAATGAACGGCAGGTTGATCTCGGTCTCCATCGTGGTCGAAAGCTCAATCTTCGCCCGCTCGGCCGCGTCGCGCAGCCGCTGCAAAGCCATTTCATTACCCTTGCCGCGCAGGTCGAGCCCTTCATCCTTCTTGAACTCGTCAATCAGCCAGTCGACGATCCGCTGATCCAGATTGTCGCCGCCCAGGTGCGTGTCGCCATTGGTGGCCTTAACTTCAATCACGCCTTCGCCTACTTCCAGAATCGAAATGTCGAAAGTTCCGCCGCCAAAGTCGTACACGGCGATCATCTCGTCTTTAGTCTTGTCGAGCCCGTAGGCCAGCGCCGCCGCCGTCGGCTCATTGATAATGCGCTTCACGTCGAGCCCGGCAATCTGCCCGGCATCTTTCGTGGCCTGCCGCTGGGCATCATTAAAATAAGCGGGAACAGTAATGACCGCCTCGGTCACTTTCTCGCCCAGGTAGTCTTCCGCCGCCTTCTTCAGCTTCTGCAGAATCAGCGCCGAAATCTGCGGAGGCGTGTACTCCTTGCCCTGCGCCAGCACCGCCACGTGGTCGCCCGACTGCACCACCTTGTAGGGCACCATCTTGATCTCTTCCGTCACTTCGTTGAAGCGCCGCCCCATGAAGCGCTTGATCGAATAAACCGTGTTCTCAGGATTGGTGATGGCCTGCCGCTTCGCCACCTGCCCCACCAACCGCTCCCCAGTCTTGGTAAACCCAACGACGGAAGGCGTAGTCCGCCCGCCCTCTTCGTTAGCGATCACTTTAGGCTCGCCGCCCTCCATCACCGCCACGCAGGAATTGGTGGTTCCAAGGTCAATTCCAATAATCTTAGCCATAATCGTCTCCTGTCATCTTTCCTGAATCAAATAAGTGCTTTGTAATCAATGCGCTTAGGATTGCCAACGACATCATGCTAAGACCTGAGTGGGATGTTGTCAAGGTTTAGATGCGCAGGGGAGTGAGGAAGTTGCGGCGATTGGACCGATGTGGGATTTCGACCGCGTGGGGACGGGCACTCTTGCCCGTCCTAGCCGAGCAACGCTCGGCTCGCTCTCGCTTGCGGCGTGGATTCGGTTGTTGGCGAGCCCGGAGAGAACCGGAGCAGCGGCCGAGCATATACGGCGCCATCTACGCTCGATCCCTAGGGCCGGGTTTCCCGCACCTCGCTCCTTCGCGAAGCATTGGATCCCGCAGCCCATCCTCTCCGGGGATTTCGTTGATTCACCACACTCTTCCCCGTACCCCTAAACCCAAGGAGCCAATCATGACCATCGAAATCCGCGACGCATCCTTGGAGGCCAGAATCCAAAAGCACAACATCGTCGAGCAAGTGCTGCTCCGCCTGCTGGACAACAGGAAGAACAAGACCGCTGGCTCCTTGAAGTACGGACTTGCATGACGGGGAAAACCCCGCTAGGTTTATAGGCATATGAGCGACTTGCGAAGCCAGATCAACAGCCTCTCCGCCGCGGAGAAGGCAGATCTGCTCGATACAGTCTGGGAAAGCCTGGAAGCGGACTCCGCATCACTGACGGATGCGCAACGGGCGGAGCTCGATTACCGTATCGCTCGGCATGAGCAGAACCCCTCCGATGTCACTCCGTGGCAGCAAGTCAGGACGGGCCTGTTTAAGAAGCCGTGACACTCCCGGCCTGAAGAACAAGTTCGTCCTACCCTGTGTTCCTCTGTGTCCCCTGTGTTAAAGAATTTTCGCCGGGCGCCCCACCGCTCGCCTTCAGCCCGGTCACCCGACTGAAATGACCGGGTATAATCGCACGCTGCAATGGTCAGAGGAGTCTATGGTCTTTGCAAAGCGTCTTCGCGAAGAAGTGGTTCGCGGCGACATAACGTGTAGCGTCAGGATTTGGACCAGGCCCCATGTCATGGAAGGCCGCCGCTATCGCATGGGAGACGGCGAGATAGAAATCGAGTCGGTCACGCCGATCGGGTTTCCTGATATTACTTCGGAACTAGCGCGGGAATCCGGCTTCCTTGGGGTACTTGATCTGCTAAAGGTCGCCAAGCACGGTAAGGGCAATAACATTTATCTGATTCGATTTCACTATATTCCACCTCGCAGGAAACGCATGGGCGGCTCCAACAGAAAATAAAATGATGAGTGCCTATTCACCGCCGCATCCCCATCTGCATCAACACGGCATTCTCCACTGCCGTCAAATCCGCCCGAGATAAGGCTCCGAGCTTGCTCCGTAGTCTCTGCTTCGAGGCGGTCATAATCTGATCGGCCATCGCCTTGCGCTGGTCTCCGTTGACGGTTACGAGCGCTTCTCCGGGATAGACCTTGGCGACCTGGCTTGTGATGGGGACGACAATAACGCGGTTGAGCACGGTATTAGCGGCATCATTGCTGAGGATGATCGCAGGCCGCGTCTTTTGGATCTCACCCCCCACCGACGGATCGAACGAGACCCACCAAACTTCACCCCTGCGTGGATGCATCGCCGATTAAGCCCTCGGTCCACTCTTCGGCCTCGCGCTCGCGTTCCGAGTCCCCGGCCATCGCCCGGTACTGGGCGACCAGGCCATTGGGCGACGCCTCAGCCGCTAATCGGGCTGCCTGTTCAACGCTGGTTGCAGCGTATCCGTCCACCACAAACCAGGTGGCGTGTCCCCGCGAAACTGGATTGCCCAACGGCTGATCGGCGTTTCCGTTCCAGCGCGTCGCAATCACTTCCTCGTCATCCCACAGGATTCTCGCCACGCTCATTCGGTCCGCTCCGGGATCATGAATGACCTCGACGACGCCGCGCACCCGGCTCCGAGGCGAGAGTACTTCTTCCGGCTTCACGTATGACTTTTCCATTCCCATGACCATTGATAGTAGCTGCGATATAGAGCTAATGTCAATAGCTAATGTATGTAGCTACGTAACGATGGCGTGTACGCCAGCCCGTTTTCCACCTCCAGGATTCTCGCTTTACATGCGCTGCACATGAAAGTATGCTACTAACATGTCAAAGATGATTCAGCTCCGCAACGTGCCGGATGCCTTGCACCGCAGCCTGAAAGCCCGCGCCGCCATGGCCGGTATGTCGCTGTCGGACTACTTGCTCACTGAGATTAAGGAGATCGCCGAGCGGCCGACGCTGGCGGAATTGCGCGAGCGGCTGCACACGCGCAAGGCAGTAACGCTTTCACTGGACACCGCCCGCCTGGTAAGAGAAGAGCGCGAGGCCCGGTGATCGTCCTTGACGCGTCCGCGGCGATTGACTGGTTGCTTCAGACTGACGTGGGACAGCAAATCGAGAACCGAATCTACTCGCGCGGCGAATCTCTTCATGCCCCGCACCTTCTCGACCTTGAGGTTGCGCAGGTCCTGCGGCGACTGGTGCGGGAAGCCGCGGTTTCCGCACCGCGGGCAGATCAGGCGATCCTAGACTTATTCGATCTGCGCGTAACGCGCTACCCCCACTCTGTGTTCCTGCCGCGCATTTGGCGGCTGCGGGATAATTTTTCGGCTTACGATGCGGCGTATGTGGCACTCACCGAAAAACTCGGCGCTACGCTTCTTACACGCGACACCCGCCTCACTTCCGCTTCTGCCCGTGTGGTGAACATCGAGCTGTTTTGAATGCCTGCCACTGTGCTCCTCTGTGCTCCCTGTGTTAAGGGTTTTGAATGTCCCAGCCGGAAGCCCAAAGCCCGAATAATGTCAGTCGAAATCGAAGACCTCTTGCTCCACCGGACTACTCCACACCGGAGCGAACGACTGCCGATGCAGCGGCGTTGGACCGTACTGTTGCAGGGCGGCCAGATGCTGCGGCGTGCTGTAGCCCTTGTGCGAAGCCAGGCCGTACTCGGGGAAGACCGCGTCCCACTCGCACATCATGCGGTCGCGTTCGACCTTGGCCAGAATCGAAGCGGCCGCAATCGAGGCAGAGAGCGCGTCGCCATGGATGATGGCCTGCTGCGGCAGTGCGCAATCCAGGCAAACCGCATCGACCAGCAGATGATCCGCCGCGGTTGCGAGCCGCATCACCGCCTCGCGCATGGCCAGCCGCGACGCCTGGTAAATGTTGATCTGGTCGATGCGCGCCGCATCCACCGCCGCAACCGCCCAGGCAACGGCATGGTCGCGAATGCGGGGCGCAAGCAGTTCGCGGCGTTCCGGCAGCAGCAGCTTGGAATCGCGCAAGCCTCGAACCCGGTAGCCGCGGTCGAGAATCACTGCCGCCGCCACCACCGGACCAAACAGAGACCCGCGTCCCACCTCGTCCACTCCGGCCACCATCGCCGCCCCCGACGCCCACGCACTCTTTTCATAGCGCAGTGTGCACCGCAGCTTTTTCAGAAGACGCAGTTTCGCCGCCGACGGAGACAGCTCGAACTCGGACGCAACCTTCGCAGTGCTAGACATTAAGATGTGAAATGAAGCGTGTCCACCATCTTCGCCTGCAAGAAGAGACTTCCGCAAGCGGGAAAAATCCACAGCCAGAAATCGACCCGCCTTCGCTCGCTTCGCGGGCTATCAGGCGAACGCTTCCCCTCGAGGTAAACGCCTTTTGGTAACCATTACTTTCGATTACGAACGTACATTGTCCGTTAGGACATGTACTGCTATGTTTTCCACAGCTCCTAGATTCGCGAGGAACAATAGTGAACGAAGAAGTAAGCCGTTTCCGGCACGACGCAGCGCCCCAAGACAGCGCCCTGCGGGATTCTGTGCCGGTCGAGAAATTGATCCATCTGGCGCTGCCAGTTCGCCTTACTCACATGCAGAACGGCGGTCGCGGAGTTCCGGAGCTTGCCTGCACCTACGACATTCACCCCCGCGGAGCGCGTCTGCTGAGCTCGCGCGAGGTAAATGTGGGAGATTTGGTCACAGTCGAGCGTGGGCGCACCAAATCCGTGTGCCGGGTGGTCTGGACCGCGGATCCCTGCTCCGCGCTTCGTGGTCAATTCACAGTCGAATGCGTCGAGGGCAACAAAATTCCATGGGAAGACGAGTTGCGGCTGATGGAAGAGCAGTATTTGCCGGTCGAAGCGGGTGGACGAGGCCGAGCGCTCGCGATGAACAATTTCCGCAGAGGCGGAGCCAACCGGCGCCGCCGGCCGCGCTATCAGGTCGAAGGAGGAGCCGATGTGGTGGATGTCGCCGGAGGGTCCCACCTGGAAGGACGGCTGGAAGAACTTTCGGAATTTGGCTGCCTCATTAGCGCCGATGATTTGCTCACACCCGGCACCGGTTTAAGGCTGGTCTTGAATATGTGCGATGTCAGCGTCGCGCTGCGTGGGCATGTTCGATACACGGCGGAGAACCGCGCCATGGGCGTGGAGTTTCAAGAAATCCGGCAAGGGGACCGCCCGCTGCTCGATTATGTGCTGAAACATTTGAGAAAACCCCGCGTCGAGGACTTCGCCGACCTCGAAGTGGTCACCGAACACATGGCCGCAGCGACGGCGGGATAGGGTTTCCAGCTCAGCGCAGCCTGTTCAGCTGCGACAGGTAAAGTAAGAGATACGGCTCAGCTCGGTCTTTCAACATCGCGCAGGCGCGCCGCCTTGCCCTTGAGTCCACGTAGATAGTACAGTTTGGCGCGGCGGACCTTGGACGAGCGCAGCAGATCGACTTTGTCGATCACTTTAGAATGGATGGGGAAAATGCGCTCCACGCCCTGTCCGAAGCTGATCTTGCGGACGGTGAAGCTGGCTTGCGGGCCGTGGTCGCGCTTGATCACCACGCCTTCGAAGGCCTGCACACGCTCTTTGTCGCCTTCTTTGATCTTCACGTGAACGCGGACGGTATCGCCGGGGTGGAACGCCGGAATGTCGGTGCGTTGGGTTTTCGCCAGCAGTTTTTCGATGATTAAGTTCGACATGATAATTAGTCCTTCTGAATTCTGAAATTCTAATCTTTTATCTTTGAAACTCGTCGTTCGTGAAACTCAGCCGCAATTCTTTTTGATCCCGGCCAGAAACTTGTTGTCTTCCTCGCTCAGCACCGCGCCTTCCAGCAAATCCGGCCGGTTCCGCAGAGTCTTTTTCAGCGCCCGCTGCCTGCGCCACTTGCGGATTTCGTCATGGTTGCCGGACATCAATTCTTCCGGTACTGTCATCCCGCGAAATTCTGACGGCCGCGTGTAGTGCGGATAGTCCAGCAATCCGTTCGACCCGCAAGTCGAATCCGCACTGCTTACATCTCGTACCTTCGCGTCAATCGTAAACGATTCCTGCTGCGTGGACGCTTCGTTTCCTACCGCTCCAGGAAGCAATCGCATGACCGCTTCCACGACTACGGCGGCGGCCATTTCGCCGCCGCTCAAAACATAGTCGCCGATGGAAAGCTCGCGGTCGGCGAGAAAATCCGCTACGCGCTCGTCCACACCCTCATAGCGACCGCAGACTAAAACGATACGGTCGAGCGAAGCCAACTCCGCCGCAACGTTCTGCGTGAACCGTTGCCCTTGCGCCGAGAGCAGAACCACAGACTGCTTCGCGCGTCCCGCGACGCGATCTTCCCGCGGCGCCAGACCCATCGCTTCCACGCATTCAAACACCGGTTCCGGCTTCAGCACCATGCCTTCACCGCCGCCGAAAGGCCGGTCGTCCACGGTGCGGTGACGATCGTGGGTAAACGCCCGGAGATCGTGGACCTGAATTTTCGCGAGCCCCATCTCCTGAGCCCGGCGGGTGATGCCGTATTCCAACGGCCCGCGAAAGAAGTCCGGAAAGATCGTTACTATGTCGGCCTTCATCGCAGAACCCGTAACCCAGTTCTCGGCTCTCAGTTCTCACTTCTCAGTTCTCAGCAAAGACCTTCGCTTCGCGTCTCTTTCAAGGCCTTTCTTTTCTTGCTCCCTGCGCCTGTTCTCGCTTTTCCTCTGGCGTGAGCGGGGCGTTCACTTCCAGCAGGCCTTCGGGCAACTTCATTCGGACCTGCTTTTGCTCAACGTCGACGCTATCGAGATACGCCTCGGCGAAGGGGATTTCAACCAGCTTTGCCGCGGCGTCGCGCACGATCAACAACGGTGCTTCGCCCGCTCCAAACTGAACATCTTCGATGCACCCGATCTCGCTGCCGTGGTCTAGCACCGCACAACCGACCAGGTCGCTGACATAATTCCAGCCCGCTTGCACCTCCGAACGCTGGCTGCGCGGCACCTGTAATTCGCATCCCACCAGCAGTTCCGCTTCGGAAATCGAATCCACTCCGGCGAATTTCAGCACCAACAGCCCTTTGTGTGGCCAGAGTTCTTCCACTTCCAGTTCGCGGCGGAGCGCGTCCGGCTCTCGCGGCAGCGCCAGCAACTTCATCCCTGCGCTAAATCGCCCGGGGACGTCGCTGTAAATCTCGCCCGCGACTTCACCGCGGCGGCCTTGTGTTTTCACCACGCGGGCCAGCGTGATGAACTCCGCACTTTTTCCAGGATCGCGAATGATCCGGTCCCCTGCCATCCCTCAGGGGCTAAAGCCCGATCCTTATTGCCCCTTTTGGCGGCGCGGCTGAAGCCGCGCCCTTTCAAAGCCGCATACTACGCAATTTCTTAGTTGACGATCGGCTTAGTCGATGACTTCCAGTGTGTAGCGCTTGCGCGCCCGCATTCCGGCGGCGTTCAGAAGCGTGCGCAGGGCGCGGACGTTGCGGCCTTGCCGGCCAATCACTTTGCCCACGTCTTCTTCGGCGACTTCCAGTTCGATCACGTCGTCATCGAGATGGTCCACGAAAACCTGATCGGGAGCATCGACGATCCACTTCGCAATCTGCTCGATGAGAGCGCGCACGTCTCCAGTGGGTTCGGTCATGGCGTTGGCTTATGCCGCGGGAACCGCTGGGGTTACCGGGGGCTTGGAGTAGAGCTTGCCCACCCGCTCGGACATTTGCGCGCCCTTCGACACCCAGTAGTCCACACGATCGCGCTTGAACTCCACGCTGGCGGGGTTGGTTCGAGGATTGTATGTCCCGACAACTTCCACCGGCCGGCCGTTGCGCGCGCGCGCCTTCTCAATCACCACGATGCGGTAATGCGGTTGTTTGCGCGCACCCATGCGCGAGAGTCGAATCATTAACACAGATATATATCCTTGTTCCGGAAGAGTCCGGCGAGGTCAAGACAAACACTTATTATGCCGGAGGTTAGCGGGAATGGCAATAGGTACGGACCGAGGGGTATTGGCCGAAAAGTGCGTTGAGTAGGTCACCCAATATAGTCGGGTTTACCGTGCGCGATATTGGTTGATCTTACGCAGCAAGTCCCGGACCCCCCGCGACATCTTCTCTTTCTTTAGTTTGGGCTTGGCACTGTTGGCTATTGGCATGGCAGCAATCAAAATACCCTCAAGCTCGTCTCTATGCTTCTGGTCGCCCACTGCGAAGGCCGAAAAAAAGTTCCAGAAATGATAATACCGACCTTCTGCCTGTATGGCGTGACTCCATAGGCGACCATACAATCTCTTGGCTTGACCGATGTAGTACGGTCGATCCTCTCTGTAAAGAATGTACACGCCAGCATGTTCCAGAAATTCTAGTTCCTCCTTTTTTAGTGGGCTACCCCTTCCCCCTCCAAACACCTCACGCGGCCACATCCGTGCGTACCCGGTGACAATGCTGTTCTGTTTGGATGATGCCATGTTTCGCCTCCCTTCACGATACGGCGACTGCGAATGCTAGGCAAGCGTTCAAAGTTTTCCACCAACGCACTTTTCAGCCACTCCCGGACGGGGGTTGTGTGCTCAGGAAAATTTCCGCAGACTAGGACGGATCGTGGGTTACAGCTTTGCCAAATTCGTGGAGCTCTCCGGGAGATTCGCAGATGGTTGCTAGGAGCCAGCCTGCTCGTGTGGCCTTGTCTTGAATTTCCATCGCTTCCTTGCGAGTATCCGCATAATCCATAAGTCCTGGTATGCCCGTCTTAGCATTCACGGCGACAATGGCGAATTTCCTCATTTCTGGAATACTACTCGTTAGCCAGCGCCTTGCGAATCGGATTATTTTCTAGAAGCTCGGCTAGCCCAATGGAGATCATATGGACTAACCAGCGGATGGGCAGTCCCAGAAATGTGCTCGAGTCTTCACAAATGGGTGGCCGAGCCCTATTGGAGGTCCTCCGCTTCTGCGCCCTAATCCCGCTTAACGCCTCGGCCAGGTCAACGTTGCTCCGACGGGAATATCTGTGCGCCAAAAGCTCATTGAGATAGTTCGGATCGGTCGGTTTCGCAGTTGTCTTTATCAAATCCGTATGCACCCATTCCAGGGTTTCCTTGATCGTATTTAATTGAAAGTATTGATTCATGTCCTCCGGAAGTGGGCCGTTAGCTCCCGCTCTGGTCCCGTTTTGCATCAGACCCTCTAGCGCTTCACAGGCCTTCTTGTGTTCTGCTCGGATTGATCTTCGCCCTCGCATCTAGAGAGATTATCCCATGTGTAGACTGCGCAGCGACAATAGTACGCGGAAAAACAAAACCCCGGGCCATATTCCGGCCCGGGGCGTTAACCCGCCCAGTTACATAACGATTATCGGCACCCGCAAGTTCGAAGTCGATATTACTTTGAGGCCTGCCCTCCAGCATCTTTTCCACGCCTGCTAAACTCCAATATTCGGAGGCAACACTTTGCAGGCAGTTT
>CAWEDF010000045.1:0-72214 GCA_963807655.1 uncultured Acidobacteriaceae bacterium
AGCCTGCGGATCGTTCTGGCGCATGCGCCCCTTGAGCTCTTTCATCATCAAAGGCATCTGCTCCGATGGCGCCTTTGGGGATGCGTGCTTGTGTCCCGGGTTGAAACAGACGGGGTCGGTGGACGACATGTCAAAGAAATGTCCCTGGTACTTCGTTTGCGCAATAGCATCCGTAATATTCTGAAGGGTGAACTCTTTATACTCCTCGACCGCGGGGCACATTTGCAACATTCCCATGCTGAATTCCCATGGATTGTCGATGTAGGAACAGGGCTTGCACCATAGCAACTCCACAGCGTGTGATCAACTAACGGTCCGCCGCGTGCCGTACCGTCCCAACCATGCAAAACCCATTGGTCGGCCTTTTGCCGCAATCCATCTTCCAGAGAGGCCACGACGTAAAGCAAGGAGTTAAAGATGACCATTGTGGTCATCCCCATGGCGCGGACCGCTTCATTGCAGGACCGCAACCTCTCCAGGCCACCCCAGGCCTCTTCGACAATTCCCACCCGGTAATTGGCCGGGTCGTCCTTGGTCAGAGGTCTCGGATACAGCACATCCTGTTGCCAGGTGGTGACATCGTTTATGCCATATTGCTTGGCATCCTGGGCCATTCCAACCAGTTCATAGAAGTTATTGCGAAAAATCAAATTGGCCGACCCGATGGACTCCGAAACGACCTTGGGGTCCGGGCGCCTGGTACCAGCTCTTCAAAGACTCGCGGAATTTGTCGGCCGCAGCATGCCAGTCTCCCTGATGCGGCGAAAGCACCAGCTCGGGACTTCGCCATTCGCCAGTTCGCAGGTACGGACAGAAGTTCCATGCCACCGAATAGATCATGCGGTTCTTATCGAACGACTTCATGTCGTATTCGTTTTGCATGTAGAAGCGATGGTGTTCGCCGCTTTGATCTTTGCTGGCCACATAGAGTCCCTCGTGATCGCCTCCGTAGTGCACCCAAGGCAGTTGGAAGTGAAGCCACTAGAGGGATAGTCGGGATAGCTGACCGCAAATTTTCCCGGCAGCCAGCCGAAGTAGGAACCTTGCGCAAGCGCCTCGCTCACCTTCAGTTTCTGATTGCAAAATACGATCCTGTCATCCTCCCGGCTCTCGACATATTCAATGCCGCTGATCCAGGGGAAGAAGACCTGCGTCACCATGTAAGGAGAATTGTTGACTAAGCGGCATTCGTAGTTGATTTCGTCGCTGTTTGGCCGCAGCGCAGCCTATACCAGAAGGAAATCGGCAGTTCTTTACCATAGGCGAGCAGCTGCGGGTAAAACACCTCGATCTGGTCAGAGCCATTCAATTGCATCCGAGTCAATTTCGGAGCGTTCTGAAGTGACGATTCGATCGCGTGCTCAAAGCGACCGTTGAAGGTTTCGGATAGGCGATCTGTGCTCCAATAAACCAGGCGAAAGCTGCGGGCATATTGCGCATGACTGATATAGCTCCGACCCGTCGTTTTGTTGACTAGCGCGACGATGTTTCCGTTATTGGGATCCACCTCGGCCCGAACCTTGGCGTTTTCGAGAATCTCGACGCGCGCTGGGGGATGCACATCCGGCCTGGCGGAACCGGAAATCCGCCCGGTTTGTTGCCACGCCCCTCGCGCCAACGCCTTGGCAGCCACTCCCATGGCACCGAGCGAGCTCAAAAACCAACGCCGATTCATCGGGACCATCTCACGAACTCTCCCGAAACAATTTGTCTGCGTCGAATAAACGCCAGTTCTCAGTCGGTACCGGACGCTGTATGGAGCCGCAAGGTAATCGTTTCGTACGGCCTAATTTCAAAAGCAAGGCGATGAGGATCTTTCACGGAGATCTCACTTTGCTTGTCTTCGAGTGCCGTACACAGCCATGCCGATTTCAGGTGCATAAGCGGGATGGTCGCAGTCACGGCTCCGCCTTGCTCGCCGAAATCGAGGAACCGCAGTATGGTTCCCTTGCCGTCTTCCGCAGGCTTCCATGTTTGCAGAAGAACGTCAGGACGATCGATTTCCACGAAGCTCAGTGCCCCCGGCAAAGGGCGAGGGATCTCAACCGCCTTGTCCTGGGTCGTGACTTCGTCGATCTCAAGCGGAGTCGCCTCTTCCCAGCCAAGGCGAGTAAGCGCCGCCGTATCGGTGACGGGGTCACTGGTAAAGACATATCGAAAGCGGAATTCTCCTCCCT
Organism: uncultured Acidobacteriaceae bacterium; assembly: GCA_963807655.1. GTDB lineage: Bacteria > Acidobacteriota > Terriglobia > Terriglobales > Acidobacteriaceae > Sulfotelmatobacter. The sequence goes on from CAWEDF010000045.1 coordinate 2,178, forward strand.
GCGCGCCCGGCCAATTGTCGTAGTGATAATTGCTCATGGCGAAGGAAAACATCGTGCCGTTGCGCCGGCCAAACTGCGTTGGAAATGTGCCCCGGACGATATCGCCCAAAGCCATCATCGCCGCATCCAACGGCATGATCGTCGCGCTGGAATCGCCTTCGGATGCGGTGATCCAGTGCTGTATCGAAAATGTCTCCAGCCCCGCGCCCTGCAGCATGTCCCGGGAGGGATCGATTGATGTGGTTTGGATTTCGTATCGGAAATGAGGCTCCTTAAACGCCAGCGGAAACGCGAAATAAACGCCTTCTTTGCGGAACACTTCCGGCTTCCGCAAGTTATAGGTCAGCTCGATTTTCTTTTGCTTATCGAACAGAACGATGCTGATGAGAGGCGTGTTAAGAGTGGAACTCTGAGCTGGCGACTGTGCCGAAAGGCGTGTGCGTGATCGAAATAATTTTGCCGTGGGCGGAGCCATGCGGTGTCAATTCCGGAAACGGCGAAGGCGTTCGGTACGCCACCAGCCGATTGGGCAGCCTGTCGGCCCCTGTGACGTAGACATACTGGCCGAAGCGAAAGGGCTGGATGCGTCCACCAACTCCCGCCGCTGCTGCCGGTCGTAAATGCTGCGAATGGCGCGGTGGAGGATCCAACTTCACTCGGTAGTAGGGACTTTGGAGATCGGCATTAGCGGGAGCCGCAGTCGAGTCGTCAGGCCCGGGGGGCGTCCTCTGCAGGCGAAAAACCTTGTACCCCACACCCGGTACATCCTCGGCTAGAAAGCGGACGCGGCGCGAGAGCTTGGTAAATCGGACCTCGTAGGGAACCGGTTGCTGCGTGACTGCGTCAATGATCTGCCATCCCGTATCGAGATCGAATTCAACTAGGCCGCTGCGCGGCCAATTCGGGAAGTGAAGACCAAAAGCGAGTGGGGCGGCGCTGATACGCGGTCCGCAAGGACCGCCACTCCTTTCAAGAGTCGGTTGATCAGCTGATGTGCGTTGCTCGCGAGAGATTCTTTCTCCGATTGCTGCTCGATGGTTTGCCGGTTCCGCGGCTGGCTGACACTGCGCGAAGAGTTCCAGGTGTGCTCATCCATCAGAACGAGGTCTCTCCACATGTCTTGCAGACTGTGCTGGTCAGGGACGCTGGTGGGATCCACGACGGCGCTGATGGTCGAAATCTTCTCAGCCGACAGCGCTCGAGCCTCATTCTCACGCTCCAGAGCCGCATACTTGGCGTCGGCGGTATTGAACGATTCCCAGAACGAGCCGCCATCGCCACGCACGACGGGAAGCGAGTCCTGCGAATCTTTTACGATGTAGTCCAAGGCTTCGGGAAAGCAAGAGTATTTAAGGCTGGGTAGGCGTATTTGCTATTCCAGTCAGCGGCAAAGGAAGCTTGTTGTGAAAAAATCGGTGTTCTCCGGCTGAGTGCCGTAGACGATGGCAGCATCGGAGGGATATCCGGGATGGTCGTACATCTGCAAAAAGACCGGCAAGGATTCGGCCCCTAAATCGAGGTCGGGCGGCATCCCAAAAAGGCTTGCGACCTGCGTGTACATTCGCGAATACCACATCAGAATCTTCTTGCCGTCGGGTCCCTCCCACCAGAATGGAGAATGTTCGTGGTGTCGCCGAACAGCAAGATCGGCGAGGCGTCGTTGTTGCTGCCTGCGATAAAGTACTTGAAGCCACCGGCAGCCAGCAGAGAAGCGAGGACCATGTAAAGCTTGGGATATCGGTGATGCTGACATAATCGCCCGAACCGCCGTGGCGCGATGAAACTCGCTGCCTGCATACAACGAGCGGATTAGGGTTTCCGCGCTGGCAAATTGGGTCAGCAGACTCGCGTACTGCGGCGGCACCACAATGCGTTCGTTGCGGACCATCTGGTAGAATCGTTCCTTTTCCTCTTCGCTGCGTCCGGCTGAAACTGCTCAGCCTCCCAGAAACCATCGAGAGTGAAGCGGAAGTCCGGAAACTCGTCAATGAGTTGCATCGCCTCATCAATCACCCGGCTGTGAACTTCAGCCACTTTGGCTACGAAATCTGTATAGCCTACGTCGAGATGCTCGTTGGGTACGACGAACAGGATCCACTTTTTGGCGGGGCGAACCGCCTGGTCGAGGCGAAAGGCACGGCCGTCGAATGCGATAGTTAGCTTCGCCGAGGTTGAACCGGTGAACTCCGGCACATCAAACGAGATTCGCTGCTCACCGAAATCGCGATCGGCAGTAAAGGGCCGCGAGAAAGTCCGCTCATTAATCGACATCGCAATCTCAGCGTGCTTCGGTCGTTCCCCATCCCACAAACAGGTCGACTTGCTCCCGAAGCATCCCGTCATTGCGGTGATAAAAGATTGTGGGTTCGATTCGCGCCGTGAGGGTTTTCGGGTCGTAGGATCCAGACCTCTCGTGCTCCAGTGAGATGGCGTCGTACACCACACCCGAATCGCCGGCCCAAGACGGTGCCTCCGGTAATTGTTGGCCTGCAGCGTGTTCGTCGATGGCGGTAAAGACAACGTGATTGACGCCGAGTTTCAGGTAATGCGCTGGAAACGTGAAGCTAACAACGGAGGTGGAGAAAGTAGGAAACCAGGCGGCGGCACCATCCCCCATCGAGTACTCGAGTATCGGGTGCTGGTAAAAGCGTCCCGCTCTGCGGTTGATCTCTACCTGCAGCGCGGGAATGCCGGCATGTTCCACGGCAGCCCGACCCGCATGGTATACAGCCCGGTCGGCGGCGCTGTCAGGTTGAAGTCGATAGAGCGAGGGTGAGGCTGGTTGCCGAAGCGTCCGTTGGCCGATCCCGGTTGAAAGGCGCACCACTCTTTCGGCTTACTTTTCCCAATCACATAAGTTGGGCGAGACTCCGGAATAATCGCATCACTAAACTCTGCCGAGGATTGGTTGAATTGTCCGAGCTGCCACACGATTTCCGCCGAATCTGGGGAGGGATGCGCTGCAGCTAATCGGGAAAAACCAGGCAGCAGCAAAGGCACACTTAAGAATGCGCGAATCAGCCTTTGCCTTTCGGCATTCATATCGTGGAGCCTTCTCACCGCGCTTTGCCTCGAGTAATGCGGGAATACAGGCAGTGATCTTTATCGGAAGAGCCCAAGTTCGGTTCGGCCATCCGTCCTAACTAAGAGTGGCTTTGTATCAGAATCCTTGCCGATATGTCAATAAACTAATTCGAAAAACGGGTGTCAGCGGCGTACTTCCGAAATGAGGAAATCTATGGGAGAGCTACTGCGGGCGGAAGGCAGACCGGGAGAAACGCAGGGAAACGCGCTCCGAAGTGTGGTCGGCATTCTTGGCCCACAAGAAGGGAGCCAGTGCTATCGGGGATAGCCTGATTGCACAGTTTTCATCCGTTCACTTCCACCGGCCCAAAGGCTGGTAGCGACATGTCCTTCTGGTCCACGATGTTCACGTAGGGACTCATTCCCGGCCCATAGACAATGCTGAACGGCTCTTTCAGCGGGTGGAACTTCGCCCCTCCCGAGTTGATCAAGGCGTTGTCAAATACGCCCAGGATTATGGCTGCTGGATCCGTTGGATCAAAATCCACGCGGTAGATGACGGGCATGAGTACCTCGGCCGCCGGGGCCTCCGGTTCCTGCGCCGGCAATCGACTGCGCAGTTCAAAGCCGGTCGGCACTCCTGGGGATGTCAGTTTCCCGCTCACTCCGCTGAATCGAACCCGTACCATCGGCCGCCGATTATCTGGCTGCAACACTTCAATTTCCGTCAGGCCGATGCCTTTACCATGATCGCGTTGCCCGTACACCTGGCTCAAAGCCAATTCCGCTAACCGCCGGCCCAGTCGCTGCTGGCCTTCAAAGCTGATATGCGCCGCGTCCTCCAGCGCCAGGTCCAATGCACTTACGGTGTGTACGTTTGGCCGCAAGGACGGCAGCCGTCGCTGTATGTCACGAATCTTCTCGAAACCTGGCGCGTGCGAGCTGTAGTCCCACACAAACCGGCCTATTTGCACGCACAAAATCGCAAGATCTGGTAGCCCAGTATCCTTGCGTACGCTGTCGATCAGCTGCAAAATCGCTGCCTCATAAACTTCCTCTGCCCCCCGCGTCATGGCGTCACTCTCGCCCTGGTACCAGACCAGCCCTTTGATCTTGCCCCCCACCATCGCGATCCGGCGGGTCATTGCCGCATAATTCGAGCCCTTCACGGTTGGGTCCCACGACTTGATCGGACTTCCTCCCACTCCGCAATACATCAATCCCAACGGCCGTCCACAAATCGACCAAGTGCTTGGCAAAGGCCAAGCCTGGTCCTAGTCCCCCCATCACTACATCGTCCTGCTTCATTTGCTCGATAAATTCTCGGTGTCCGCGCCACTGGGGTAGTCCACTCCAGTTCTCTGGAGCAGAATGTTTTCACGGACGGGATCGGGATCCCAATTGGTGAAACGCGGATTCAAAGGTTCTTTGGCAACCACCCAGCGATTGTCGGCGCTGAAGAACAGGATGCGCGGATCAGGTTCGACTGGGGCTTTCAACATTCCCCAGCCTTGACTGTTCGATTGTCCAGAAAACACCCAAATGTCGGCTTCTTTTTGATCGGGATACATGTGACTGTTCGCCCCGTCTGCATTCTGGTTCCAAATTGCCTGGGCTGGTTTCGCCCAAAGGTCCTTTGCACTCCATACGCTGGTACCCAGGCCGGCCACCGCCGAACCGGCGGCCGCACGCATAAATCCACGGCGATCGACCCCTTTGCCGCCCATGCTTCCCCCTTTTGGTCCCCGCATGGCTTTTAGCCGCGTATCGGCGAATGAGCCACCGCCGGTTCCTCGATCTTCAAGATGCGGTCGCCTTGAACATGATCCAATTGCTGCTTGATGCCGCTTGGCCACACCAGACGAATGCTCTCCGCGTAACGGCTTGCGCCCAGTCCAAAATGAAGCCGTCGATCACAAGATGACAAATAGCTTCCACCGCCGGTCAGCTCTTTCATTTGCGTCATGCCGCTGGCTGTAACCCACACCTTAACTCCAATTCCGTCACGATTACTTTTTCGTCCGACCGGTTGTATCTTCAACCAGTGGTTCGTTCCGTTGCCTTCATTCTTGAGGAGAGCCGGAGTGCTGTTGCAGTTACAAATCAGCAGGTCCATGTTCCCATCATTGTTGTAGTCGCCCACTGCCAAGCCGCGCGATGGCCTCGGTACCTTAAGCGCTTCACCGTGAGCGCTGGTGACATCGGTGAATCGTCCGCCGGAGTTACGCAGCAGCAGCGCCGGCTGAAAATAGGCGAGGTCAGGGCTGGCCAACCCTACATTGTCCATGGCGTGGCCGTTTACAGCGATGAGATCGTCGTGGCCGTCGTTGTCGTAGTCGAAGAACGCCACGCCCCAACCAGTCAGCATCAGACTCGGTGCGCCAACCCCACTCGGGAAACTGGCTTCAGTGAAGAAACCATTACCGTCATTGTGGAAAAGGGAATAGCTTTCCATGGAAAGGTTGGTAACAACGATATCCAGTCTGCCGTCGCCGTCGTAATCGGCAGTGGCGACTCCCATGCCGGATTGTGCCCGGCCACTTGCCGTGTAAGAGGCCCCCGCTAGGGTTCCACCCTCCCGAAAGGTTCCGTCACCATTGTTCAGAAATAACAAGTTGCCGATTCGGTCGTTGGCAATGTAGATATCCTGATAGCCGTTTCCGGTAAAGTCAGCGGTAACCACCCCCAGGCCCTTGCATTTGTACTTGCCGATTCCGCTCGAAACAGTGACGTCGGTGAAGGTCCCATCTCCATTATTGTGGTAGAGAGCGCAAGGCGTGCCGGAGAAGTTCTCGGGGCTGCAGTACCCGCGTCCCGTTCCGGGGAACCGCAAAACACATTGTGGTCCAGGCTAAAGTCAACGTAGTGACACACTAAGAGATCGAGAAATCCGTCGTTATCGTAGTCAAAGAATGCGGCACTGCTGGCCCAGGCACTGTTCTCGAGCCCGGCCTTCGCGGTAACGTCTGTAAACGTGCCGTTGCCATTGTTGATAGAGTATGCAGCACCCGAAATCGGTGATGAAAAGATCTTGAAATCCGTCGTTGTTATAGTCGCCCGCTACCACGCCCATTCCGTAGCCATGGCCGCGAACGCCGGCCTTGTCAGTAACGTCTGTGAATGTGCCGTCGCGATTATTCCTGTATAACGCATTCGACAAAGGCTGTGTTTTATGAAATCCCGGCAGTACATCGCCGTTCACGAAGTAAACGTCGAGGTACCCGTCGCCGTCGAAGTCGACAAAGGCACATCCCGGAGCCATGGTTTCCATGAGAAACTTCTCGCCGGTGGCTGCGTTCGTGTGCCTGAACTGAATGCCAGCTTGCGAAGTGACGTCCGTAAAAATATGCGCGCGTTTTTGCTCGAGCGCGTCCACACTCCAGGCAGTGCGTGTAAAGGCAGTGAGAATCGAGAGCGAAGCTCCTCTGCACAAGGCATGTAGGAAATCACGCCGATTCATTCTCACTCCGCAGTTCAATCAGTTTCGAACAACATCCACCCCTGCCGGGAGTGAAGTGTTGCTCACCTGGTGTTGTCCGATCCCCGCGACACCAGTTTCTTGTCGGAATAGGTCCGAGAAATCGTTATGGCGCCAGCTGGCGCCGCATCCAGACACAGCTCGCACAGGGTACATTCATCCACCTGCTCGGGCCGCACGCGAAGCCGGCCACCTTCCACGGCGAAGATTTCCACCGGACAAACTGTCCCAACGAGCACGCAAAGCGGCGCAGACATCATCCTGTCGTCGACTTCGATTTGGATGAACATGCCCACTCAATTTGCTTCTGCCAACGCGCGCCTGACAATCTGGGGAATCTGCGACATGTTTTCCGTCACTAAGACGCCCGCATTCCTCAGGGATGCAATCTTGTGCGCGGGGCTGCCGCGCAGTCCCTCGACAATCGCTCCGGCATGGCCGAACCGAACGCCTGGCATGCGATCGGTGAAGCGACCGGCGACAAACGCAATTACTGGTAATCGGCTTCTTGGCTCGTCAGATGCTCCGCCAGGTTCTCCTCCATACTTCCGCCGGGTTCGCAGAACAGCACCAGAGCCTTGGTTTGTTGGTCCGCTTCATAGTGCCGCAGCAGATCGAGAAACGTGGATCCGACGATCGGGTCGCCCCCAATACTGATACAGGTGCTCTGTCCGATTCCGGCCTGGGTCAAGAGACTGGCGATTTCCGTCATCATGCCGCCGCTGCTCGACATGATTCCGACTGGGCCCCTGCGTACGCACGCCGCAGAGATTCCACGGCCCCGCCACACATGCCAAAGCGACGAGCTCGGGCGAAACGATCCCTAAACTGTTCGGACCGATAACCACCGCCCCATGCCTGCGAGCGCGCTCCAGAATGCCACCACGTCGTTGCGTGGAATCCTTTCGGTCAGTATCACCAGCAGCTTTAATCCGTTGCAAAGCTTCTGTTGCAGCATCCCTAACAAAAGGAGCTGGAACGGAGATAATGCTGGCCGTGCAGCTTCTGACTCCCGCGCCTCCGCCACCGTCGAATACCGGCACGCCATGACTTCCTGGCCACCTTTGCCCGGGGTGACGCCGGCCACGATCTGAGTGCCGTAGCGGATGGATTCGAGCGTAAAGCTCGCAGCTTCGCGCCCTGTAATACCCTGAACCAGCACGCGCGTTTGCGAGCCGCTAAGATTGCCATGGATCGCTTCCACCACCTGGTCTGAGTCGTTTCCCGCCCGAAGCAGGGAACACCATAGTGCCGCAGGATCTCTGCCCCTCGTCCTCCCAGGACCCGGGAACACGAAATGCGGCAATCACTTCGTCCGGCATCACGCCGCTCTCAACGACGCCTTTGATCACCCCTCGCGCCACGAGGTCAGAGCGCGTATTGTTCACCACATTCATGATTACCGCCAGCCGGCACCCTGGGCTGGCTCAGAATCAGCTTGGTAAGTTCCTTCACCTTCCAGACGCTGGGGTTTCCGCCGATCTCGCAATAGTTCGCCGGCCTCAATCCGGCGTCGAGCACCGCATCCATGGTGGTAAGACTGGCTCCGCCCCCGCCGATGAGCAGTCCCAAATCTCCGTCAAACGGAATCAGCCGGCCGGCCACGCCTCGATGGTCCGCACTGTCGATCTCGGCGGCTTTCCTCTCGAAGGCCGTGCGCCGGCGCGACAGCAGCGGTGAGCGCAATACGCTTCAGTTCCGCGTGGCGATACATCGCGTCATCGTCGAGTTCTAAATGAACATCCGCCACCCACCATTGGTCGTCGGTCTCAGTGCCAGAGGATTCAGTTCGAGCAGCAGCGCGTCCCATTCCGCAAAGCACTGTGCGACCTGCGTCATAGTGCCCAAGCTGGGACATTGCTCGCCATGAAAGCCCAATTCTGAAGCGATTTCGCTTCCTAGATCCTGTGCTGGAGTCTGCAATGCCGAAAAGCTCTTGCACAGCATTGGCCGCAATCTTCGACGGCGATGCCGCCCGCCCTCGATGCCAGAATGGCGCAGTTCGACAGGTCATCATAGGTGACGGCAAGAAAAAGTTCCTCGGCAATGTTCAAGCGCTTCTCGACCAGTACATGGCGGACATCGAAGCCGAAGAGGGCGGAGCGCAGCAATTTGTCGGTGCAGCTGCCGCCTCGGCGGGAGTTCCGGCAAACCGTATACCGCCAGCCTTCATCCGTCTGCCTGTCGGGATTTGAACTTTCAAGACAACCGGTCCGTAGAGAGCGTCGGCAGCTTCGCGCGCTTCCTCCGCAGTGGATACTACACGCCCCTCAGGGGCCGGAATCCCCCGCAGTCCCAGCAATTGCTTGGCTTCACACTCCAAAACTTTCATATACCCGGCTAGGCATTGCTACTCGATTGTTTTTCAAACCATCGCGCGGAAAAGACATCCTTAAGAAAAACTCGCGATCGTTGTCCCCGGAGACGCCTATTCCCCCCAGATCTCCTCGTCCGAGAGCACCCGAGAGCCAGAGGGTGGATTCCCGATCCTGGTATAGTTCATCAGGTGCGTAAAGTCGAGATTTCCTTGTAGCGCCGTGTTCCCCCAGAAACCTGTGCCCAAAGTGGTGGTTGCCCCAAAACCATTCATAAAACTGCCACCAGCGCTTGTGGTTGCACATTGATTGACGATAACTCGGGTTACCGGTATCGCCATTGCCAGGGCCTCAATGTGCTTGACGTCATTGGAATGAATCGCGACCGAGTGTCCCCTGCCCTGCAGCAAGATGTTGGCCTTAGCGATTCCCACGGCCTCTTCGAAAGTCGAGTAGGTATAAACCAATGCGATGGGCGACACTTTGGGACGCCGTGAAGTTCGCTTCAGACAAACTGGCGGCCCACCGCGAAACGCAGCCTGTAGCCAGGATTCTGGTGGTGATCAGTGATGGAGACGACAACTGCAGCGGGGCGACTCTAAAGCAGGCGATTGAGACTGCGATGCGCAACGAAGTGATCGTGTACACCGTGAGCACGAGAGAATTCAGGGACACAGTCTCGAGCGATACAGTCGCAGATCACGCCATGAGAGCGCTGGCCTCGCGAACGGGAGGAGCAGCTTTCTTCCCTGATTCTCTCGGCGATTTGCAACATGGACTGGCGGAACTGCAACAAGTAATCCGCAGCCGATACCTCATCTCTTATAAGCCCGATCACTTCGAGGCAAATGGCCACTATCGCTCTATCGATGTGGTGGCCCAGAAATCTGGCCACAAGCTCCACGTCTATTCCCGGCGGGGATATTATGCGAATGCCAAGCCGGGGTCGTAAGACGAAGATATCTGAAATGCAGAAACCACTTATTTTGTTATTTGTAGCCGGCTAACTGTTGCCTTAGTGTTTCGCTCTTTAATTCTCCCTCCCAACGCGCCAGGACCAGCGTTGCCACACCGTTCCCAATCATGTTGACGACGGCCCTGAACATACTCAGGAAGCGGTCAATCCCGAGAATTACCGCCATGCCCGCAACGGGAATGGTTGGGATCACGGAAAGCGTGGCCACGAGCGCGACGAAAGATGCGCCCTGCACGCCACTGGCCCCCTTGGAAGTAAGAACCGCCACCGCAAGAATGCTGAGTTGCTGGGTCAGGGTGAGATGGGTGTTAGTCGCTTGTGCCACAAATAGAGCAGCCATCGTCATGTACAGGGCTGTTCCATCGGTGTTGAAGGTAAAGCCGGTGGGAACCACGAGGCCAACCAGAGACTTCGAGCAACCGAGTCTTTCCAGCTTGGCCATCAGATTCGGGATTGCGATCTCGGATGAACTTACCGCTAACACCAGCAGGATCTCTTCCTTGAGGTAGGCCAGAAAGCGAAAGATGTTAAAGCCGGCGGCCCAGGCGATGGCTCCCAGCACGATCACGACAAAGAGCACCGAAGTAAGCCAGAAAGTTCCGATCAGGCGGGCGAGTGGACCGAGCGAAGCCAGGCCGAACTTGCCGACCGTGTAGGCCATGGCACCGAAGGCTCCGATGGGGGCGAATTTCATCAAAATCCTCGTGACGCCGAACACAGCATGAGTGAGGGAGTCGATGATTTCGACCAGCGGTTTGGCGCGCGCTCCGGCGGCTGACAGCGCAAAGCCGAACAACAGGGAAACGAAAACTACTTCGAGAATGTCTCCTTTGGCGAAGGCGTCGAACACCGTCGTCGGGATGATGTGCATCAGAAAATCAGTGACGCTTTGCGCTTTTGCCTGACCAGCGTAATCGGCGACTGCCTTGGCGTCCAGGGTGGAAAGGTTTACGTTGAAGCCGCTGCCCGGGCGGACGACGTTACCCACCAGGAGTCCAATCAGGAGAGCGATGGTGGACACGACTTCGAAGTAAATGAGCGCCATGCCACCGACACGGCCGACTTTCTTCAGGTTCTCCATGCCGGCGATGCCGTTGACCACGGTACAGAAGATGATCAGGGTGATGATCATCGTAATGGCGCGGATGAAGGCATCACCCAGCGGCTTCATTCCAATCGCGCGGGCCGGGTTCACGTAGCCGAGCACGATTGCCAGGGCTATGCCCACCATCACCTGCACCCAGAGTTCCCGGTAGAAAGGGAGTTTGCCGGATGCCGGTGCAAGATTCACGGGACTGGCCTGCGCAGGTGTAAGAGATTCCATCGTTGGTCGTCTGTCTCTTGTCTCTGTAAGGCTCTATTTTGCGGGCTCAGGTGCGAGGGTGAGCACCAGCCACGGAATGATCACTTCTTTGAAGATGCGCGGATCGGGCCACACGCCAACTTGCCGCCCGAGATGCCCGCCGTGAGGATTGATCCAGGCTTCTTTCGGCACGTCGCCTTTGCTCAGCAGCAGATATTCGTCGTCGATGGGAACCTGGGTGTCGTTGACTCCGGCGAGAATGAGCATGGGCGCCATCGGTTTGCCCAGCAATTCCTGGTGCACCAGTGACATTTTCGGCAGATACTCGCCCAACTCATCCAGCGTGTGTACGCCTTCAAGAATGTTCATGAGCGCGGGCACCTGATCGAATAGATATTCCCGATTTCCCAGAAGCGAGTTCATCAGAAAGTCTTTTTGAAAGAATTTATCCACCGGAGGCGACTGCGCGCTTGCGCCACGCAGCCGGGCGCGTTCGACGATTGCCATCTTCGTTGCCCAGTATGCGCCCCAGCTCACACCGTGCATGCCGACGCGGTTCTTGTCGATCTCAGGCCTGGTCGCGATGTAATCGAGCACGCGCGAGAGCACGCGCTCGGCATTCTCGCTGACTTTGATCGGATTCTGCCCTGTGCCGGGGCCATCGACGGCGAGATAACCGACGCCGAACGGAAGAATCGCTCCGAAACTTTCGGCAAGATCTTCCTTGCGGCTGTCCAGCCCGTTCACCGCGAGAACCAGCGGTACCGGACCTTTTGCATTCTTCGGCAAGCGCAGGTAGCCGATGATCTCTTTTCCTTCGAAGGGGATGCGCACGACTTCGAGCGGCGGATCGAAGAAACGCGCGTGCGCCAGAAAAGCTTCGATGGCTTTTTCGTAAGAGCGTTGCTTGCCCGGGGACGCGGGAATGGGCCAGCGTCCGAACGAGTAGAGCCTCCACGCCCGGATGTAGTCGGCGTTGGCCTTGGTGGGATCGGTTTTCTCCAGCGACTTCGCCTCGTTGAAGTAGCGATCGGCCACTCTCATGAAAGCGGCCGCCCACTCGTCTTTGTCGCGAGTATGGACGGAGTTGAGCGCCTCTTTGATATCGGCGGGATCGAGTGCGATGAGCGGATACTGTCCCACCTCGGCGCGGTGGATGGCTTCGGCCTTGATCTCGTCGATGGTGCGCTCGCGACGTTCCTCTTTCTGATTGGGAACGGTCTGAGCAGAAGCACCCTTAGAAATGAAAGCGAAGAGTATCAACAAGACAGACGTGAATGAAAACAGCCTTGTTATTTTCATACCTGGTCCCCTTCTCGGTCGCCCACACGAGCGATCTACGAAAAAAGGCTGGACGAATTTTGCGTCCAGCCTTCCTTCACCCCCTCAAACCTGACATACGGCTAGAACGTCAACTTCAACCCCAACTGCACGGAGCGGGGGCCTCCCGAGCCCACGGCAGGATTGGCTGCCGCCACGTCGGGCGTGGTGCATCCGCAGCCGAACCCAGGCGCTCCCGGATCGTTTTGTCCATAGCCGTTTTGTCCGCCATAGGGGTTGGCAAAATTGGGGTGGTTCAGAATGTTGAAGAACTCCGCCCGGAACTGCGCCCGCAACCGTTCGCCGAAGTGGAAGTTCTTGGCCAGCGAGAAATCCAGATTCCGGAAACCCGAGTCGGGGAAGAGGTTGCGCCTCATCGTGCCAAACGTCCCAGCGGCTGGCGGAATCATGATGGAACTGCCCTTGGCATAGCAACCCCAGGTTCCGAGTGAGGCCAGCAAGTCCGGGGTCGTGGCCAGCGCTACACAGGCGGGATTGCTGGTGCCGGGGAAAAACGGAAGCGGCGTTGACCCTGACTTGAAGTCGGAGGGCTTGCCAAAAAAGTCCCAGCGCTGCGGCGTAGCCTGCGGTGGGCTGACCGGCAGCCCCCCGAGGCCCGTGAGATCGGTAGTCAAATCAATCGGTCCCCAGGGCTGCGAACTTTGAATCGTGGCAATCGTGTTGATCTCCCAACCTTCCAGCAACTGGCCGTGGCCTTTCTTCCCGGGGATGGCGTAGGTGAGAGACAGCGTGAGACGTTGGCGAATATCGAAATCGCTGTTGCCGTATTCCGCGCCGACGTGGGTGGAATCCTGCGGCAAGCCGTATCCTGCGCCGAAATCCCAGTTGGCGCCCACATCATCCAGCGCATGCGAGTAGGTGTAACCGGCGACCATGCTCAGGCCATGATAGTTGCGCGCGTTCAGCGTCGCCTGCAGTCCGTTGTAGTTGGAGCGATAGATGTTCCCCATCTGGAAGATGTTGCTCAGGAAGGGGAACTTGCCGTTTGCAGTGAATGGCCGGGTGGTCGGATCGTCGGGATCGGTGCCGCTCGGCGTCTCCTGGTTGATATCCCGAATGCCGGTCAGATTCGTACCGTGGTTGCCGACGTAGGCAATCTCGAGCGACAGATTCGGGGTAAATGCGTGCTGGATGTTCAGGTTCCATGTCCAGATGTAGGGAGTGGTCAGGTTGCGGACCACGCTCATGATCGGGCAGGGTCCCGATCCATTAACCGGATCGCAGTTGATCGTGGTTGCGCTGACATTGCCAAACAGTGGGTTAGGGCTGTCCCAAGAGGGAATGACGCCGGGTGGGATTGCCAGATTGCCCGCCGTGATCGTGCCTCCGGCCGTCGTATTGGTAGTGCCGGTACCAGATATGATCGCCCCGGTGGGGACGTTAGCCAGACCAAAGCTGTTGTTGAAAGCGAGGAACGATTCCCAGTTCACCGACTCATACATCAAACCAACTCCGCCTCTCACTACTGTGTTGCCTTTGCCGGTGACGTCCCAGGCAAAGCCGAAGCGCGGACCGAAGTTGGTGTGATCCGCGTTGTAGGGGCCACTGACGCCGTTGATTCCAACTTGAATCAATCCGGTGGTCGAATTGGGATCGAAATTGCCCAGCCGGTTGTGCGCTTCCTTGATCACTGAACTGAACTCGTAGCGCACCCCGAAGTTGACTGTCAGATTCTTCGTAGCCCGGAAGTCGTCCTGTGCGAACGCCGCGTAAGACCAGTTGTGGATTTGGCGCCGCGGATCGCCGGTTTGTACGGATGCCTTGAACGGAAGGCCGGCAAAAAAATCCTCCAGCGCCGTCGAGCCGGCTCCTGCCGCTATGGCATTACCGCCCAGAAAGGTGATGCTTCCCCGGGCGTTGCCGAAGGCGCCGCCGTTGACGCCGTCACGATGCAAGTCACCGCCGAACTTGAAGGCATGCTTGCCCGCCGTATAGGAAACATGGTCGATGAATTGGATTCTCGTATCCGGTCCCTGGAATTTCGGCCACTTGAAAGCGCCCAGTCCGGGAATGAAGGCTCCGGCAAAACCGATACGCGGCAAGCCGCCGGTAAAGGGGCCGCTCACGCCAGTGTTGAGGCCATAAGTGGATGCCGGCGTATTCAAATCGCCGGGCAGCGTGGGCTGGTAGAGCCGGTTGTACCCGACCCTGGCTTCATTCACCCAGCGCGAGTTGGGAGTCCAAATCCAGTTTCCTCCCACCACCTGGGCGCGGGTGTGAATCTTGGACCGCCAACGCGATTGCAGTTCCGGAAAGTCCTCGACCGTTCCGGAATTGTTCCCGAAAAAATACATGCCGCTGATAGTGTGCCGTCCGTTGAGGTTGTAATCGACCTTGCCGACCACGTTATCGACATTAACCTGGTTGGGGAATCCGTTGACGATGTTGATGGTCGGGTTGTTATTGATGGGGAAGCCTGTGCCGTCGCAAGTGACCGCGCCTGTTGCCGAAACCGTGCAGCCCGAGATTATCTGGGCGGCATGGCTGATGGTTGCGGGCGTGTAGCCGTTGGCCAGCAGATCGGCAATTGCATCTGGAATACTCCCGCCACAGTCGCCGGGCACAGAGGTGCAAGTGGGTGTCGCTGGTGTGGGCAGCGATACCATCGACGGGCTGCTGACGCCGCCAAAGGAGTTTCCGATGTCGTAGCGCTGGCCCTCGTAAGCGCCGAAGAAGAACGCCTTGTCTTTGATGATGGCGCCGCCTGCGCTGCCGCCAAACTGTTCCAGGCTCCGCGAAACTTTCGAAGCGGGAGACTGCCCGAAAGCGCATGGATTGCTGGCGCAGTTGAAGTAGTTGCGCGCATCCATTGCCCCGTCGCGGCCGAAAGCAAACGCTGTGCCGTGCAATGAATTCGTCCCCGATTTCAAACCAACGTTCACGATCGCGCCGGGTTTCCATCCGTATTCAGCGGGAGAATTTTCCTGAATGTTAAATTCCTGAATCGCATCGATGGGCAGAATGGTCGCCGAATCTCCCACTACGCCCGATCCGTTGACAATGTCCTGGCCGGAGAAGGGCTCGCTGTTGTAAAGACCTTCCACCAAGTAAGCATTGTCTTCCGCGCGCAAACCGTTCGTGCTCGTGGTTGAGAATCCGCCGCCCGGATAACGCATCACGCCGGGACGAAGTTGTAACAGGTTTTCATAGTTGCGGCCGTTCAACGGCAGGTCGTTGATCTCTTTGTTGCTCAGCGTTCCGCCCAGCGTGGCCGAGGTGGTATTGACCAGGGGAACCTCTTCCACGACCACCACCACTTCGGAAACGTTGCCTGGCTGCACAGTAAAGTCGGCGCGAACATCAGTTGCGACCTCGATCGTCACCGCGGTCCGCTCCACCGACTTGAAGCCCTTGGCTTCGACGCGAATCTTGTAGGTCCCCGGAATCAGATCGGGAGCAGCATAGACCCCGGAAGCATCGGTGGCGAGGGTCCGCGAAGTGCCGCGCTGAACGTCGGTGATGACCACCGTGGCTCCGGCCACAGCGGCGCCGGACTGATCGCTAACGCTCCCGAGAATGCGGCCCATTGTGGTTTGGGAAAACACGGGGAGAGCGAAGGCGAGGACCACGCAGGCGATCCCTAAAACCCGAATGCCATTCAACGGAGAACGCATTGCAGCCTCCAAATCGGGGCAGAGCATTTTCTTGGTTCGGACACAACTGTGGTTTTTGTTGAACCAAGTTGCGATTTGAAGATATACCCTTGACGCGGCCTACCAGTCAAGTAGTATTCTGGTCCGACCACAAACCAGCAAGCCCTCCCCCAAGGGCAGGCTGGCTTAGCCTGCACAAATCGGGCCGCCGCTCCCGGCTCAAGGGAAGAACCCAGCATATGGCAATTGCGACTACGAACCCCGCGACCGGCGAAGTCCTGAAGATTTTCGAGCCTTTGACCGCGACCGAGCTTGAGCAGAAGCTGCAGTTGGCGGTTTCCGCGTTCCGAGAGCATCGGAGAACTTCGTTCGCAGACCGAGCCGCCAGGATGATGCGTGTGGCTGAGATTCTGGAAAAAGAAAAGGACGAGTGCGCCCGTTTGATGACGCTCGAAATGGGCAAGCCTTTGAAGGCAGCAGTGGCCGAGGCGCTGAAGTGCGCCACGGGCTGCCGATACTACGCGGAGAACGCCGAGCGATTTCTGGCCGACGAGATTGTGGAAACTGGGGTGAAGCGCAGCTTCATCCGCTATCTCCCGATCGGCCCAATTCTGGCCATCATGCCGTGGAACTTTCCCTTCTGGCAGGTATTTCGTTTTTTGGCGCCGGCGCTGATGGCGGGCAATGTCGGACTGCTGAAGCACGCTTCGAATGTTCCGCAATGCGCGCTGAAGATTGAAGAGATTGTCCGGCGCGCCGGTTTTGCGGAAGGCGTGTTTCAGACGCTGCTGATCGGCTCGGGGCCGGTCGATGGCATCCTGAACGATTCCCGAGTCGTCGCCGCGACCTTGACAGGCAGCGAGCAGGCGGGGATCCAAGTTGGAGTTTCGGCCGCCCGGCGGATCAAGAAAGTCGTGCTCGAACTGGGCGGCAGCGATCCTTTCATTGTGATGCCCAGCGCCGATCTGGACGCGGCGGTTGCGACCGCGGTCGACGCGAGAGTTCAAAATAACGGCCAGTCGTGCATTGCCGCCAAGCGCTTCATCGTGTCGGAGAAAATTGCCCCCGAGTTCGAGCGCAAGTTCGTCCAACGCATGCAGGATTTGCGCGTGGGTGATCCGTTCGAAGAGAGCACGCAACTCGGTCCTCTGGCCAGCGCAGACGCGGTTGCTTCGCTTGACGAAGGCGTCAAGAAAACGGTCGCTGCCGGTGCGCGCGTGTTGACTGGCGGCCATCCTCTGGACCGTCCTGGCAACTTCTATGCGCCGACGGTGCTGGCCGACATTCCAAAAGATTCGCCGGCTTACCAGGAAGAATTCTTTGGCCCGGTGGCGTCCATCTTTCGCGTGAAGGATGTCGATCAGGCCATCCGCATCGCCAATGATAGCCGGTACGGGCTGGGCGCCAGTGCCTGGACCAACGATCCTGCGGAAACTGAAAGGTTCATCAACGAACTCGAAGCCGGCATGGTCTTCCTGAACAAGATGGTGGCTTCCGATCCGCGCCTGCCTTTCGGCGGCGTGAAGTACTCAGGTCACGGGCGCGAACTGGCGGCGCAAGGGATACGCGAGTTTATGAACATCAAGACGGTTTCGATCCAGTAGGCGGAAGTTCGGGTGGCACATTGGTTCGACCACGATATCTATTTGATTGAACCTGAGGAGTAGAGGCTAATGACAAACGGGGCGCTAGATTCGCTAGCTGCGAAACCAATTTACCGGGCGGTAAAAACATCTCGCCTGTATGAGCAGATTGTGCAGCAGGTGGAGGACTCCATTCTGAAAGGCCAGCTCAAGCCTGGCGACCAACTGCCAGCGGAGCGCGACCTGGCGCAGGCCTTTGGCGTCAGCCGCACTGCGGTGCGCGAAGCCGTGAAGACGTTGCGCGAAAAAGGATTGGTCGAAGCCTATTCCGGGCGCGGCACGTTCGTGACGAGTGGGACTTCCAATGCGATTCGGCAGTCCCTTGACCTGATGATCCGCATCAATCCACAAGAGGGGTCGGCGAACCTGGGGGAGTTGCGGCTGGTGCTGGAGCCGGAGATTGCCGGCTTAGCTGCGCTCCGAATTGAGGAACAATTGCAGAGCACCATGCGGGAAGCCGTGGCCGTGATGGATCGCAGCCTGCATGATCCCGATGCTTATGTGGAAGCGGATCTCGACTTCCATTTGGCGCTGGCCGAAGCCGCGGGAAACCCGCTGATTCTCTCGCTCCTGGATTCCATTGTCGGTCTTTTGCGCGAGCAGCGCAGGCGAATTTTCCTGGTAGACGGAGGACCGGAGCGCGGACAATTTCATCACAAGCGAATCCTGGCGGCCATTCTGAAAGGCGATCCAGAAGCGGCCCGCGAAGCGATGCGCGCCCATCTCCAGCAGGTGCTGGCGGATTCGTCGTCATTGGGGAAAAAATAGTTCAAGCTGAACTCGTAAGCGAAAGGGAATTGCTGCATGGCCAAGCTTGGATTCATCGGTCTCGGGGTGATGGGCGGCAACATGGTGGCGCGCCTGCTCGAAAAAGGACACACCGTGACCGGATATAACCGGACGCGCTCCAAGGCGCAGTGGTTGATCGGCAAAGGCATGAAGTCTGCCGATTCTCCAAAGGCCGTGGCGATGGCTTCGGATGTGACCTTCACTATGGTGACGAACGCCGCAGCACTTGCGGCCGTGACCGAGGGATCGGATGGATTGCTTGCGGGCATGACTGCTGGCAAGTTCCACGTTGATATGAGCACCGTGAGCCCGGACGTGAGCCGCGCGCTGGCGGCGAAGGTTCGCGACAAGGGCGCCGACATGGTGGACGCTCCGGTTTCCGGCAGCGTCATCACGCTCCAGCAGGGCAAGCTCTCGGTGATGGTCGGGGGCCGCAAGGAAACTTTCGAGCGCTTGAGGCCCTTGCTGTTGGATATTGGGCCCAAGGTAACGCACGTCGGCGACAACGGTGTAGCGCTGTCGATGAAGATCGCAGTGAATTTGCAGTTGGCGGTTCAGATGATGGCGTTCTGCGAAGGAGTATTACTGGCAGAAAAGAGCGGGATTCCCCGCGACGTTGCCGTGGATGTGATGGTGAATAGCGCTATCGCTTCGCCCATGATCGTGTACCGCGGTCCGTTCGTTTTGCAGCAACCAGAAGAAGCGTGGTTCGACGTCAACATGATGCAGAAGGATATGCTCCTGGCCATGGAGTTGGGCCGCAAGCTGAATGTTCCCCTTCCCACCACTGCCGTCAGCAACGAGTTTCTGACTGCGGCTCGCGGCATGGGCTGGGAAAAACTGGACTTTGCCGTCGTGTTCGACGTTTTGGCGCGGATGTCGGGAGTGCCAAGATGAGCACAAAAATGACCACTGCTCCTCCGCCAAACGAGATTTCAGAAAGCGTCGATCTGCTTCGCATGTACCGGCAGATGGTCGCTATCCGCCAATTCGAAGCGCAGGTCAACGAACTTTACACGCGCGCATTGATGCCGGGCCTCGCGCATCTCTACATCGGTGAAGAAGCGGTCGCAGTGGGCGTTTGCGAGGCTCTTGAGCAATCCGATTACATCACCAGCACGCATCGCGGTCACGGACATTGTTTGGCGAAAGGCGCCTCCCCCGATCGAATGTTCGCCGAACTGCTGGGCAAAAGGGCCGGGTACTGCAAGGGCAAAGGCGGTTCTATGCACATTGCAGACCCGGCCACCGGCAATCTGGGGGCGAATGCCATCGTGGGCGGCAGCGTCGGCATTGCCACGGGCGCCGCGTTTTCAGCGCGGGCTCTGGGTAATGGCCGCGTGGCCGTATGTTTTTTCGGAGAAGGCGCGCTCGGCCAGGGCGTGCTCTATGAAGAGATGAACCTCGCGCAATTGTTCAAGCTTCCCGTGATTTATGTCTGCGAGAACAACCTCTATACGGAATACACGCATTATACGGAGACCACGGCCGGCGATATCCTGGCTCGCGCAACCGCCTTCGGCCTGGAAGCCGCTAGCGTAGATGGTCAGGACGTCCGCGCCGTTTATGCCGCAGCGCAACGCTTGGTGGATCGCGCCCGCCGTGGAGATGGTCCTGCGTTCCTGCTCTGCAATACATATCGCTACCATGGACATCACGTTGGGGACATCAACCGCGAATACTACCGCTCCAAGCAGGAAGAACAAATGTGGAAAACGGAGCGGGACCCGATCTTGAATTTCGGGAAGTGGCTGGTCGAGCAGAAACTCGCCGATGCGGTGGAGCTTGGTCGAGTGCAGAGTGACCTTGAGGCAGAGATGAAAAAGGCAGTCGAGTTCGCCGTGGCAGCTCCGTACCCCGCCGTCAATGAAGTGGACGAGGATGTGTATGCCTGAAGCTCCCAACGCGCAAAACGATCGTGAACTGACTTTCGCGCAAGCGATTCGCGAGGCGCTTTCGGAAGAAATGCGCCGCGATCCCACGGTTTTCATTCTGGGCGAAGACGTCGCCGAGGCGGGCACTCCTTTTAAAGTTCTCTCTGGCCTGCTGGAGGAATTCGGTAAAGCGCGGGTGCTCGATACTCCAATTTCCGAAGCGGGCTTCACCGGGCTTGCCGTGGGCGCGGCCATGACCGGCATGCGTCCGGTTGTCGACATCATGTTTGGCGACTTCGTCACTTTGACGATGGACCAGATGGTCAATCAGGCCGCCAAAGTTCATTACATGTCGGGTGGAAAGTGGAGAGTGCCGATGGTGATGCGCACCACCATGGGAGCGACGCGCCGCTCCGCTGCGCAACACTCGCAGTCGCTGCATGCCTGGTTCTGCCACGTTCCTGGTTTGAAGGTAGTGCTCCCGTCGACGCCGTACGACGCCAAGGGACTGCTGAAGGCGGCGATTCGCGATGAGAATCCCGTTGTGTTCTTCGAAGACAAGATGATGTACAAACTTAAAGGCCCGGTGCCCGCTGACGATTACACGGTCCCGCTGGGCGTGGCGGATGTGAAACGCGTAGGCGAAGACATCACGCTGATCGCACCAGCAGCATGGTGCAGGTGGCGTTGGGCGCGGCGGCGTTGCTCGAGGAGATCGGAATCAGTGCCGAAGTGGTCGATCCGCGCACCATGTGGCCGCTCGACGAAAAAACTCTGATTGAATCGGCGAAGAAAACTTCGAGGGTGATCGTTCTCGACGAAGGTTACGAACGCTATGGCGTCACCGCTGAACTTGCTTCGGTGATCGCCACCGGCGCATTCTACGATCTGGACGCTCCGGTCAAACGCATGGGCGCGATGCACGTTCCAATTCCATTCTCGCCGCCTTTGGAAGATGCAACCGTGCCGACCGAGCAGACGGTGTTTGATGCCGCCCGCCCGCTGTGCGGCAAGGGTTAGTAACGAATTTGCAACGTCTTTGTCGCCACCATCGAAGGAACGCCGTAAGCAAGACATAGCAAGCTACGGCTCTACACGCAACGTCTCTAAGGAGATATTTATGGCTTTACCCACATACGGAACGATGGCGGTCGACTGGGAAAACCGGGTTGACTTCGATCGTTTGCGCACTGAGCGCCTGGCGCGCGCCAAGGATCTCCTAAAGAAATCGGAGATGGGAGCGCTGTTGTGCTTCGACATGAACAACGTGCGCTACCTGACTGCGACCCACATCGGCACCTGGGCGCAGGACAAGGCAAATCGTTTCACGCTGCTTCCGCAGAACGACGAGCCAATTCTGTGGGATTTCGGATCGGCGGCGAAAGCACCATCAATTGCATTGCCCCTGGCTGGGAGAGCGGTCGCGCGCCGGAATCTCCGTTTTGCGCGGCGCCATGACGCCGGAGATGGGGCGCGCCGAAGATGTCGCCAAGAAAATTCGCATCGAACTGGAAATGCGCGGCCTGCATAAAGAGCCGGTGGGGATCGACATCATCGAATTGCCAGTTCTCTTTGCGTTGCAGAAAGAAGGAATCAAAGTCGTCGATGGGCAGGCGCTGATGTCGGAAGCTCGCCTGATCAAAACGTGCGATGAGATCACGTTGCTGAACACTTCCGCGATGATGGTCGATGCCGCGTATGACGAGCTCTATCGCGCCATGAAGCCGGGCATGAGCGAAAACCAGGCCGTGGGACTGGTGAGCAAGGTGCTTTACGATCTCGGCTCCGAATATGTGGAAGCGGTGAATGCGATTTCAGGCGAGCGCTGCAATCCGCATCCGCATGTGTTCTCGGATCGCGTGCTGCGTCCGGGAGATCCCGTGTATTACGACATTCTCCATTCCTACATGGGATACCGCACTTGCTACTACCGCTGTTTCACCATCGGATACGCCTCGCACGCGATGAACGATGCGTACAAGCGGTGCCGCGAATATCTCGACGCGGCGATTGAACTGGTGCGCCCGGGTCGCACCACGGCCGAGATTGCCTCCGTTTGGCCGAAGGCGCAGGAGTTCGGCTTTCCCAACGAAGAATCCTGCTTTGCCCTGCAATATGGTCACGGCATCGGCCTGGCGATCTGGGAAAAGCCCGTGATCAGCCGTCTGGTCTCGCTCGATCACCCCTGCGAAATCAAGCCGGGGATGGTGTTCGCGCTTGAAACTTTCTGGCCCTCGACGGATGGATGGAGCGCGGCTCGCATCGAAGAAGAAATCGTGGTCACCGAAACCGGCCACGAAATCATAACGCGCTTCCCCGCCGAAGAACTTCTGGTGGCAGGCAGACATTATTTCACGGTGGATGGCCCGCTTCCCGCGATCCGGGAAACCGAATCGAAGCCAAGCAAGCGCGTGCGCGAGATGATCGAAGCAAGTTCGCGGCAAGAGCGCGTTGGCGTAGGCGACTGAGACTGCGCGAACAATTATGGCGGAAATATGGCGATCAGTGTGGTGATGCCCGCGCTCGAAATGGCGCAGGAAACTGGCAAGCTTAATTTCGTGGCTGAAAAAAGAGGGCGAGGCCGTCGTCAAGGGCGAGCCGCTGCTTGAGATCGAAACCGATAAAGCGGTGATGGAGATCGAATCCCCGGCGACGGCGTCCTGGCCGGCGTCAAGATCCAGGCAGGGGCCGAAGTGCCGGTAGGCCGAACCATCGCCTGGATCGTGCGTCCCGGCGAAGCGCCTCCGGCGGATGAAGTTGCTGTCGAATCGGGCAGAAAGACGACAGCAGTTGCCATTCCAGCCTCTGCTATCTCAACGCCGAATCAATCCGCGAATTCCGCGCAAGCCGCGACTCAGTCCATTAAAATTTCTCCCAAAGCGCGACGCCTCGCCGGCGAACGCGGCGTCAATCTTGCCGATGTGCGCGGATCAGGCCCCGGCGGAGAAATCCTCGCTTCCGACATTACTCGCCGCTGCGGAATCAACCGCTACGTCGCCCGCTGCCGTTACAAGCAGCAGCCCCATCTCCAGACTGATGGCGGAACGAACCACGCAGAGCTGGACGACGGTCCCACATTTCTTCGTCGTCCGCGAAGTGGATGCCGGCGCACTGAACGAGGCTCGGCAGAAGCTCGGGCCTAAGCATGAAGAATCAACGACTGAACGGTCGCGGCAGTGAAACTCACGCACACCGATCTGCTGGTTAGCGCTGGTGGCGCGCGTTCTCCAGAAGCACCCGCGCATAAACGCAAGTTGGACCAGCGACGGCGTTCGAAACAATGCCGAGATCAACATCGCAGTAGCGATGGCCGTGGACGATGGCGTGGTCGCGCCGGTAATTCGCAATGCCGGCAAATCGAACTCGGCGAGATCGCGGTGCAGCGGCGAGACCTCGCCGAACGGGCACGGAGCGGCAAGCTCCGCCCGGCCGATCTTGCGGGCGGCACTTTCACCATCAGCAATCTCGGCATGTACGGCGTCGATGCTTTCACCGCGATCATCATCCCGCCCCAAGCCGCGATTCTCGCGGTTGGAAAGATCACCGACCGAGTCGTTCCGGTCGACGGCCATCCCGGCGTCCGTCCCATGATGACGTTGACGCTTTCGAGCGATCATCGCGTAGTGGATGGTGCGCGAGCAGCGGAATTCCTGCAGGACCTGGCTGCAGCGATCAGCAATCCGGTGCAATATTTCAACAGCGCCTGAGTCCGGCCTGATCGAACAGCCGGCGCCGCAGACCTGGTTATTCTACTAGCCGAGGGGGCACCGCGGCTCGAGATCGCGCAACACTCCCATCCCCGCCCGTATCATTGGCAGGCCGCGCTCCAGCAAATAAAGTCGGGCCATGGGAGCCCCCGGCAGCATCTTCAATCCAGGACCGATATCACAGTGGCTCTGGCACAGGTAAAGACATGGCAGAAACGGAAGACCCGAAGAAGCGCGATTTCGAAGATGGAGTTTTCGTTCGTAATCTTGCCGACGGAGCGATGGCCCTGGGGCAAGTAGATGGCGAAGACGTCGTCCTGGTGCGCCGCGGTGACGAGTTTCTCGCGGTGGGCGCCAACTGCACTCATTACCACGGGATGCTTTCGCAGGGGCTCGGTGGTTGGGGACACCCTGCGATGTCCCTTGCATCACGCGTGTTTCAGCCTGCGTACTGGAGAAGCCTTGCGTGCGCCCGCGCTCGATCCGATCCCGCGCTGGCGCGTGGAAAGGATCGGCGACAAGGTGTTCGTGCGCGAGAAACTTGCCGGTCCAGATCGAAAGCATCTGCGCGCCTCCGCGGCCGGCCCGAGCCTTCCCGCTTCGGTTGTGATCATAGGAGGCGGCGCCGCCGGCCTTGGTGCAGCCGACATGCTGCGCCGGGAAGGCTACGATGGCCCGCTGACCATGATCAGCACCGATGATTGGCCTCCTTACGACCGGCCGAATCTATCGAAGGACTTTCTCGTGGGCGCCGCGCCCGATGAGTGGATGCGATTGCGACTACCAGACTTTTACCGTGAACAGAACATCGATCTCGTACTCAATTCGCGAGTGACGGCGCTCGACATTCCGCAGAAGAATGTCCAGTTGGAAAACGGCAAGACATACGAGTTCGAAGCCCTGCTAATCGCGACCGGGGCCGAACCCGTCCGACTGCAGATCGAGGGCGCTACCGACTCCCAGATTCACTATTTGCGAACGTTTGCAGATGCTCGCGCGATCGTTTCCAGGGCCGCATCTGCCAAGCGGGTCGCCGTCGTCGGCGCGAGCTTCATTGGTCTGGAGGTTGCAGCCTCATTGCGCAAACTTGAAATCGCGGTGGACATCATCGCGCCCGGCAAGCAACCCCTGGAGCGCGTGATGGGTCCAGAAGTCGGCCTCATGATTCGCAGGCTTCATGAAGCCCATGGCGTTGTCTTCCACTTCGGAGAAACCGTGAGGAAGATTGACGGAGCCACACTAACGTTGACCGGCGGCTCCGCACTTGAAGCAGACTTCGTCGTTCTGGGTGTCGGCGTGCGCCCCTCCTTGACCCTGGCCGAGCAAGCTGGCCTGACAATTGACCGCGGGATCGTCGTCAACGAATACCTCGAAACCAGTGCTCAGGGTGTCTTTGCGGCCGGGGACGTTGCGCGGTGGCCCGATCCGCATTCCGGTGAGAGCATTCGGGTAGAGCACTGGGTCGTGGCTGAGCACCAGGGGCAAGTGGCGGCCAAAAACATTCTGGGCTATCGCGAACGATTCAATGCCGTGCCGTTTTTCTGGAGTCAGCACTACGACGTCGCCATTAACTATGTGGGGCACGCCGAGCGATGGGATTCGGTCGAGATCGACGGCAATCTTAATGCCCGGGAGTGTGCCGTGTCGTATAAACGCGGGGGACGCACTCTCGCTGTGGCAACGATCTCGCGGGATCTGCAGAGTTTGCAGACCGAAGCGGCGATGGAGGCCGGCAAGATTTGAGAGGCGAATGCTGCGGCTCGTTATCACGTTTTAGGTTTTAAATTGCGGAAGCCTGGGTATTTTCCAACTTATTAGTAAGGTCTTACTCATGATATACTGTAAGGCATGTCAGACATGAGTGCTACGTTTACCTCCAAGGGCCAACTTGTGATTCCGGCGAAGCTTCGCCGAAAACATAAGATTGAAGCGGGAACCAAGGTTCAAATTCTTGAGGACCAATTCGGCCGCATCGTCCTGCAGCCCATCACTGACGACTACATCAGTCGCGTTAGGGGCCTTCTGGCAGACGGTCCAGACTTGTTGGCTAGCTGGGAAAAAGAACATCGCGAAGAAGGCGAACACGATAAATGAAGACATACGTCTTCGATGCCAGCGCGCTATTCGCTTTTCTGCAGGATAAGCCGGGCGCTTCCAGAGTCGAGCGTCTTCTGACAGAAGCCAGGCGTGGGCGCGCAAAGGTGCTGATGTCAGCTGTGAATTACGGCGAGGTGTATGGAAAGATTCTCCGCGACTCCGGACCGGAGCAAGCACTCAGAGCCGTACACGCGGTGAGTCCGCTACCGATCGAGGTGGTGGACGCCACCAGACCCAGGGCTTTCCAAGCCGCCGATGTAAAGGCAAAGTATAAGCTTTACTATGTGGACAGCTTTGCGGCAGCGCTGGCGATCGAACAAAAGGCTAGGCTGGTGACCAGCGATTCTGATTTCCGCAGATTAGGTCACGCTTTTCCAGTGATTTGGCTGAAGGCCTGAAACAGAAGCCTACCTGCCCAGTTTCTTATCTTTGCTCAGGCGGAGTCTTGCGGACTGCGTATTCGGGGCGAGAGCAGTTGAGATACTGATTCGCCCGCCTCAAGCGTACTCAAGCACTCCCGTATGTCATGGCACAGCAGCGTGACCGATATCCCCCCGAAGCCCGGCGGGTACCGGTCCAGCCGGCGCAGCGCCGCTTGCAGCAACCGCATGGCTCCCAGCGGATTGTTACGTCGCAGGTGATGGAATGCGGCAGTCACCTGGATCAGCCCCTGCAGGAACGTCTTCTCCGGTTCGGGAGACCCCAGCCATACGCTTTCCCAAGCCTCATGAGCGGTAAAAAACTCGCCCGCTTCATACAGTCGCAGGCCTTCCGCCAGGGCGCCTTCGCTCCAATCGAATTTCATAATCTGCAGCTCGTGGTCCAAACTAGCATGATCTTCACGACGAAGGATCCTGCCAGCCATTGGAACTCCATTCAACCATGTCGCGCGGCAGCAGTGGCGGGTGTACACTGTTCGGCAGCATTGGAAGTTCAAGGGGATTCCCAGCTTCTGGGGCAGCGACTGCGGGCCGCCCTGCCTTCCCCCCCGGCGATTGATGGAGTTTTTATGAGGAGTTCTCCGGAAGCCAGGCGGCTGGTCACACCGAACGCTGGGTCAAGAGTGGGCTTCTTCGTCCATAAGTCGTTCCCCTGTTTTCTTCTGTGCGTGATAGGGTTTTTCGTTTGCCCCACCCCTGCATTTGCGCAGGCCTCGCCGCAGACTCCCACCCCGGGGCCAGCCCCACAGTCTGAAATCAAGCAGGACTCGGCGGAGATCGCCACTCACGATGAGCCCACCACATTCAAGGTGAACGTAAGACTGGTGGTTGTGCGCGCCGTCGTCCGCGATTCCAGAGGCAACGCGGTTGGTAGTCTTCGGCAGGAGGACTTTCAGGTCTTCGACAAAGGCAAGCCGCAAGTCATCACCCAGTTCGAAGTCGAACAGCCCGGAACCATCGCCGCGAAGGCGCGCCAGAAGGCGGTCGAGAACTCCAGCGATATTCCTTCCAGCGATACGCCTCCCAATCCTGTGAACGCGGCTCCTGGACCCGAACGTTTTGTAGCTTACATTTTCGACGACGTGCACTTGGAGTTCGGCGATCTCGCCCATGTCCGCGAAGCTGCGGAGCGCCACTTAACCACGCTGCGGCCCACCGATCGTGCGGCCATCTTCACCACCTCAGGTCGTACGACCCTGGACTTTACAGACGATCGCACCAGGCTGCATGAAGCCCTGGTAAGCCTGCAGCCCCACCCCATCGCTGGCAGTTTTGAGGGCGATTGTCCGAAGATTAGTTACTATCAGGCTGATCTCATCGTCAACCAGAAAGATCCTCAGGCTGCACAGATTGCTCTCCAGGAGGCGCTTGACTGCGCGCCCACGAACCTTCAAGGTCAACCGGTCGGAAATCTGTCGGCGCAGGTCAGTGCCATTAGCGGCGATGTATTGAATGCAGGGGAGCACGAGGGCCGCATAGCTCTCGGTTCTCTCAAGGATGTGGTCCATGCCGTTTCCAGGAAGCCCGGCCAGCGAAGTGTGGTCCTTGTTTCTCCCGGGTTTATCGTTCCCCAGCTCCAGTATGAATACATCGATATCATCGATCGTGCCGTTCGCTCGCAAATCGCCATAAACACGCTGGACGCACGCGGGCTGTATGCCAACCTCCCGTTCGGAGACATCAGCCAGCACAGCACTCATGCGCCACCTCCCGGTAAAGCCTTGATCGAGAGTGCGGCCGCCGCCGCCAACGATGACCTTCTCGCTATTTTAGCGGACGGCACCGGCGGCACTTTCTTTCACAACAACAACGATTTCGACTTAGGCTTCCGGCGCGTTGCCGAGACCCCGGAATATTCCTACATGCTGGCATTCGTTCCGCAAAATCTGAAGCTCGACGGCAGCTTCCATAGTCTCAAGGTCACGCTCAAGAACCAGCAGAAGCTGACCTTGCAGGCACGCCGGGGCTATTACGCCCCCAGGAATTTCGCCAATCCGGACGAAGAGGCCAAGCAGGAAATCGAAGACGCAACATTCTCCCAGGAGGAGATTCACAATCTTCCCGTCAAATTGCGCACCCAGTTTTTCAAAACCAGCGACGAGGATGCCAAGCTGATCGTTCTTGCCCAAGTGGACGTACATCACCTGCGGTTCCGAAAAGTCGAGGGGAGAAATAACAACGTTTTGACCTGTGTCTCTGCCTTGTTTAATCGCAATGGCAACTTAATTCAGGGAACGCAAGAAACTGTGACTATGAAGTTGAAAGATGACACTCTGGAACATAAGTTCCCCTCGGGCATAATACTCAAGGCAAGCTTCGACGTAAAGCCGGGGAGTTATCTGGTCCGGTTGGTGGTAAGGGACACGGAAGGACAATTGATGTCCGCGGAAAATGGGACGGTTGAGATTCGTTAATGAGATTCGTTAAACGCCCACAACGGAGGTTACATATGCGCGATCGCTGGCTGGTTCTGCTGATTGGCCTGATCTGTCTGGTTAGCGGCTGGATGTTCCTCGAACTCGGCTCCGACCACCCTGTCGCGCATGCCCAGCAGCCTGCCACCTCGCCCCAGTCTGCACCAGAGGTCATCCGTGTGGAGACCCGTCTGGTCCTCGTGGATACGGTGGTGACCGACAAGAAAGGGAACTACATTCGCGATCTGACCCAGAAGGATTTCAAGGTGTGGGAAGATGGCAAGGAGCAAAACATCACCAGTTTCTCCTTCGAGCAGAGCACTGGTTCTCCTAACTCTCAGCCGCGCTACCTCGTCCTGTTCTTTGACAATTCTAGCATGGATTTTGGTGATCAAGCCAAAGCCAGGGATGCCGCGGCGAAATTCATCGATGCCAATGCCGGCCCCGACCGTTTGATCGCTATTGCGAATTTCGGCGGCAGTGTGCAGATCTCGCAAAACTTCACGGCCAATGCTCAGCGGCTGAAGCAGGTAGTGATGGGCATTAAAGGATCTGCAGTTTCGCCGAACGCCGAGCCACCGGTCACAGTGGCGTCCCTGGGTGCTCCCCCTGCCGCGCCGTCTCTTGGAAATGCCGAAGCTGATTTCGGCGTCCGCAGTGTGCTGCTCGCTCTGCGGAGCCTGGCAAAAAGCCTGTCGACAGTGCCAGGGCGCAAGACGCTGGTCATGTTGACCTCCGGTTTTCCGCTGACCATGGAATACCAGTCGGAACTAGCCGCAGTCATCGATACCTGCAATAGGTCGAACGTTGCCATCTATCCCATCGATGTTCGTGGTTTGGTGGCGCCGGATATGCATCCTCTGGGCCGTCTGGCGAGGCCTTCGATCCATTCCGCATCCGTATCACTTGTCCCGGCCACAATTCACTATTCCAGTAACCACACTCACCCGCCTGCCCTCATGCTGGCGGAGTTTGCCGAACCAGCTCCGTTTCTCGCGCAACGCGGCGGCGGAGGTGGTGGCGGCGGTGGCCATGGAGGAGGTGGAACCGGTGGAGGAGGCGGAACAGGAGGCGGTGGTGGAACCGGCGGCGGTCACGGCGGAGGCGGCGGGACCGGTGGTGGCGGGACTGGTGGAGGCGGCAAGAGCGGTGGCGGCGGGACTGGCGGCGGCAAGACTGGTGGTGGCGGCGGTGGAATTGTATCCAACAACAACCTGTACAATACCTACAATCCCAAGCAGATCGTTCCGCAATTTCCTCCCAGCGCCTCAGACAACCAGCAAGTTCTCTATCAACTCGCCGATGGTACGGGCGGCTTTGTCATCCTCAACACCAACGATTTGCTGGGCGGGCTGGAACGCATCGCCAAGGATCAAAACCAGTATTACCTTCTCGGATACAAGCCCACAGTTTTACCCGAGGGGAGTTGCCACACCTTGAAGGTCAAAGTGGAGCGCGGCGGAACCGAGGTTCGCGCACGCAGCGGTTATTGCAATGTCAAGCCAACCGACCTTCTGGCCGGCAATCCCATCGAGAAAGACCTGGAAGCCCGCGCCGGCGGCGAGATGCAGGGCAACGTCTCCGCCTTGATGCAGGCTCCTTTCTTCTACACCTCGCCCAACACCGCCCAGGTCCATCTTGCCATGGAGATTCCTTCCGCGGCGCTCAAGTTTGAAAAGGTGAAAGGGAAACAGCATGCCGCCATCAACATCCTGGGTATCGCATACAAGCCGGACGCGTCGATTGCCGCGCGGTTCAGCGATACCGTGAATGTTGACTTCGACGACAAGAAAGAAATCGAGGAATTCCGGAAGCAGTCGTACCGTTACGAAAACCAGTTCGGCGTCGCCTCCGGCGAGTACAAATTGAAAGTCGTGTTCAGCTCCGGCAACCAGACCTTCGGCAAACTTGAAACGCCGCTTTCGATAGAACCCTACCGAGGTCAGGAATTCAGCATCAGCAGTGTGGCGCTCAGCAACGACATTCGCCGTGCCACCGACATCTCCACCGGCCTCGACAGCCAATTACTCGAAGACAGAACCCCCCTGGTGGTGCTCGGAATGCAGATTTCGCCCTCGGCTTCCAACCATTTCAAGAAGACCGATACCGCCGGCATCTACGCGGAGGTCTACGAGCCACTCCTGAAAACTCCGAATCCTCCGGATGTTGCTTTTGAGTTGGTCGTCGTGGAACGCAAGAGCGGAAAAGAGAAACTTCACACCGGAGGCCGGACTCCCAAGGGAAAAGCTGGCGATCCTGTCATTCCGCTGGGACTCAAACTGCCGGTTGCTTCGCTGGAGCCTGGTTCTTATCGTGTGCAGTTGCGCGCCGTCGATTCGGCGGGCAACTCCAGCAAAACCCGCACCGCCGATTTCGAGATGGAATAACGCGCGCCCCGTTGCGCCCTGTTGCATAGACGCCGATGTAGAGACAGCCGCCTCGGTTGTCTCGCCAAGCGAAGCGGCTTCTTAGCCGAAGCTGGCACACCAAGTAGCTGCCTCTTGCACTCGACCTGCGAGAGCCGCTTCGCATATCATTTGAGGATGGTTCCTGCGATTGCGTATGGCCCCGGATGCGGGTCCGCTCGATGATCATCACCCGGAGTCCGCTGAGAATTTGTCTCGGCGGTGGCGGCACCGATCTCCCTTCCTATTACCGGCAGCATACCGGCTTCGTCATCTCCGCCGCCATTAACCGCTATGTCTACATCACCCTCA
The DNA here is from genome assembly GCA_963807655.1 of uncultured Acidobacteriaceae bacterium. Lineage (GTDB taxonomy): Bacteria > Acidobacteriota > Terriglobia > Terriglobales > Acidobacteriaceae > Sulfotelmatobacter. Next base: position 33,889 of record CAWEDF010000045.1, read on the forward strand.
ACGAAGCGTTTCGTCCCCGGATCATTGTGAAGTATTCCAAGTTCGAAGATGTGGAGCGTGTCGACGAGATCCAGCATCCCATCATCCGCGAGGCGCTCAAGCTCACCGGCATAACCGGCCCCTACCTTGAAATTGTCAGCCTTTCCGACATCCCGGCCGGCACCGGCATGGGCTCCTCCGGCAGTTTCACCACCGCCTTGCTGTGCGCTCTGCATACTCTGAAGCGGGATTTCGTGCTGCCGCGAGACCTCGCCGAGCAGGCCTGCCACATCGAACTGAAGTTGCTCAACGAACCCATCGGCAAGCAGGACCAGTACATCTCGGCTTTCGGCGGCATCACCTGCTTCCAGTTTCTGCCGGATGATCGCGTGATCGTCGAACCTCTGAAAATCCCCGCCGAAACCCTGGCCAACCTCGAAGACAACCTGCTCTTGTTCTTTACTGGAAGCTCGCGCAACGCGTCCGACATTCTCCGCGACCAGGACTCAAGAACCAGACAAAACAACTCTGAGATGATCGAAAATCTTCACTTCACCAAGCAGTTGGGCATCGAGAGCCGCGAGGCCCTGCTGGCCGGTGACTTGAAGAAGTTCGCCGACTTGATGAACGTGCATTGGCAGCACAAGAAGAAACGGTCTCCGGGCATGAGCAACGGTGAAATCGATCAGTTGTACGAACTCGCGAGAGTCAATGGGGCCCTTGGCGGCAAACTGGTTGGCGCCGGCGGCGGCGGATTCCTGATGTTCTACACGGAAGAGAAAACTCGCCTGCGGGCGGTCATGCGACGCGCGGGACTCCGCGAAGTCCGCATGCAGTTTGACTTTGCCGGAACCACGGTGGTGGCGCATTCTTAGGAGAATCCATTGTTGACGGTGGCGATTCTCGCTGGCGGCCTCGCAACCCGTTTGCGGCCTATTACCCAGACCATGCCGAAGTCGCTGATAGAAGTTAACGGCGAACCCTTCGCCGTGCATCAACTGCGCTTGCTGCACGCCAATGGCATCCGGCGCGTCGTGCTCTGCGTCGCCCATCTCGGTGAGTTGGTCGAGCGCGCAATCGGCGACGGCGCTGCTTTGGGCCTTCAGGTAGACTACTCATTCGACGGGCCTGCCTTGTTGGGCACGGCCGGGGCAATCAGAAAAGCCTTGTCTAAGTTGGGCAACTCGTTCTTTGTAATGTACGGTGATTCCTATCTTCCTTGCGACTACGCTGCCATCGCGCAGACGTTCGAATCGGCGAATGTGTTAGGAATGATGACGGTCTTCCGCAACGAAGGCAAGTGGGACACCAGCAACGTCGAGTTCGAGGCAGGACAAATTCTCGCATACAGCAAGACAAACCGCACTCCGCGCATGCGTCACATCGACTATGGGCTTGGAGTATTTCGCGCCGAGGCATTCCATGCCTTGCCCGCCGGAAAAGTTTGCGATCTTACGGAGCTGTACGCGGATCTTCTGCAGCGCAAGCAGCTGGCGGCATTTGAAGTGCATGAGCGCTTCTACGAAATAGGTTCGCCGGCGGGACTGCGGGAGACGGCCGAGTTCCTCGCCGCACGGGAAGCCAAGCAAGAATCCTAACGATGATGGCAAAAAATACATTCGCGCAACAGTTTCTGGCGGAAGCCAGGGATGTGATCGACCGCTTCGACAGCGTCAGCATCGAGAACGCAGCTTCATTGCTGGCTGAGACGCGCGCCTCTGGCGGACGCTTGTTCATCCTAGGAGTGGGAGGCAGCGCTGCCAATGCGTCCCATGCCGTCAACGATTTCCGCAAGATCGCGGGCATCGAAGCCTACGCGCCCACCGACAATGTGGCGGAACTAACGGCGCGCGTGAACGACGAAGGTTGGGCAACGGTGTTCGAGGCTTGGCTGCGAGTGAGCCGCTTGCGCGCCAACGATCTTGTGCTCGTATTCTCAGTCGGGGGCGGCGATCTCGAAAAGAATGTCAGCCCCAATCTGGTGGCGGCCCTGCAATATGCAAAAAGTGCAGGCGCGAAAATTCTGGGCATCGTTGGCCGCGACGGCGGCCATACCGCCAAGGTAGCCGATGTCTGCATCGTTATTCCTACGGTGAATCCGGCTCACATTACTCCGCACACGGAAGCGTTCCAGGCAGTCGTGTGGCATCTGCTGGTCTCGCATCCCGCGGTGAAGCGGCAGCAGACCAAGTGGGAATCAACCGCTTCCGGCGGCGCGCAACTCCGCCCCGCCGTTTTCCTCGACCGCGACGGCGTCCTCAACCGCGCTGTCGTACGCCACGGCAAGCCGTTTCCACCGTCCGGCCCGGAAGAACTCGAACTCCTCCCCGAGGTCGCATCTTCGTTGCACGATCTCAAGGCTCATGGATTCGCCCTCTTCGTCATCACCAATCAGCCCGACGTTGCGCGCGGCACGCACACCCGCGAGGCCGTCGAAGCCATCCATCGAGCGCTGGCCTCTTCTCTCCCAATCGACGATATCTTCGTCTGCTATCATGACGATGCGGATGACTGTGATTGCCGCAAGCCCCGGCCCGGACTCTTGCTCGAGGCCCAGCGCAAGCACAACATTGATCTGTCACGCAGCTTTTTCGTGGGAGATCGCTGGCGCGATATCGATGCCGGCCACGCCGCAGGTTGCAAAACGGTTCTGATCGATTATGGCTATCACGAGAGACTGCCGGCGAAACCTCCGGAAGCCGTCGTGAAATCGCTGCGCGAAGCCGCCGACTGGATCATCGGCTCTAGTTTGAAGGAGTCTCATAATTTAGAAGGGGTCTCACAATCACAATAAAGATGAAGTCCGTGTCCGAATTGCGGGTTCAGGTGTTCGCCGACGGAGCCGACAAGGCCAGCATGCTCGAACTCTACCGGCAGCCCTACATCAAGGGTTTCACCACCAATCCAACCTTGATGCGGAAGGCGGGCGTCACCGACTACGAGCGCTTCGCTCTGGAAATTCTCGGGCTCATCCCGGACCGCCCCATCTCCTTCGAAGTGTTCGCCGACGATGAAATTGAAATGGAGCGGCAGGCGCGCAAAATCGCCCGCTGGGCCTCGAATGTCTATGTAAAAATTCCGGTTACGAATACGCGCCGCGAACCCATGTACAACTTGATTCGCCGCTTGAGTGCGGATGGCATTCAGGTCAACGCAACCGCCCTGCTCGCGCTCGATCAGGTTCGCCACATCGCGAAAGCATTGAAAGGCGGCGCGCCCTCCTACATCTCCGTTTTTGCTGGACGCGTTGCCGACACCGGCCGCGATCCTGTTCCGCTTATGAAATCGGCGCTCGAAATAATGGCGCCCGAGCCCAACTCGCAGCTGGTCTGGGCCAGCCCGCGGGAACTCCTGAACATCTTCCAGGCCGACGAAATTGGCTGCCACATTATTACTGTGACCTCCGACGTACTTAAAAAGGTCAGCCTGATTGGCAAGGACTTGCACGAGTTTTCTTTGGAAACCGTGCGCATGTTCCACGACGACGCTGCCCGCTCCAGATTGACCCTGGAACTCACTCCGGAAGAGCGTCTCACGTGTGGGTCGATCAGTTCTTAGAAGCTCAGTTTCGGCGGTCCAAGAGGCGGGATGGTTATGTTTCCATTTCGGAAATTCAGACTAGGTTGCGGGACCATAAGGCGCCCGATGCCTCCAATCCTCAAAGCGTGGTTGCTGTTGGTTTGCCTACAGACTCTGGCAGCCTGCGGAGGAGGCAGTTCGCCAGGCAGCATTTCTACCTCGCCTCCGCCCACGCCTCCAACCCCCGAGTTTCTGTTTGCGACCGCCACCAACGGAGCAAACGAGGTTCTGAGCTTTACCATAAACCCCAGCACTGGAGAATTGAGCAGTCCTACAACAATTGCCGGGCCAGACATCGGCGTTCCCGTAGCTAACCCCGCCGCGAACTATCTTTATGTATCAGATACTGATTCCAACGACCAGGTGTATGCGTATTCCATTAACCCCACGACCGGAAATCTGTCCGACCTTCCCGGCTCGCCGTTCGTGTTTTTCGACGAGCGGTGGGCAGGGGATTCTTTTTGGGATCGCTGTTGATCCGTCCGGTAAGTTCCTCTATTACGATCACGGCAGTCCGGTCGGAATTGGTGGCGCGGAGATTAACAGCTCGAACGGCAGTCTGTCGAATACTTCATACCTCTTTGTTCCAACCACCACACAAATATTGGGGACAGCTTTCGAGCCAGCCGGGAAATTCCTTTTCGCGGGCAATCTAAGCGATAGTTCGGGAGACGACTTCTTCCTCTTCAGTGTCGACCCGAATACCGGTGTACTGGCACAGATTCCGGGATCGCCCTTCACCCTCGACCCGAATAGTGAGCCATACAGCGTGGCTGTTCATCCGTCCGGGAAGTTCTTATATGCCGCTCTTTCCAACTCCTTGAGTGCTCAGACTTCGGGCATCGCTGCTATGACGATCGACCCCGATACAGAAGCACTATCCCTCATATCTGGATCACCCTTCTCGCCGGGAAAGGGCTTCCAGCATATTGCGATTCATCAGTCGGGGAATTTCCTTTACGCGATCAGTTCAGACGATAATAACGTCTACGCATTTGGAGCCGATCCAGCGTCAGGAGTGTTGACCCCTGTCAGCAATTCTCCCTTCGCCACGGGAGCGGTTCCACTGAGCCTCGCATTCGATTCCTCGGAGAAATTCTTGATGGTTGCGAACTTTGTAGACGGCACGATCACGGTCTTTTCGGTCAACTCTTCGAGCGGATCGCTGACGCCGGTAAAAGGGTCTCCATTTGCTGCAGGCATTCCTATAGGTTATTTAGCGACCGCGCAAGCGCACTAGCAGCACTTCGCAGTGCAAAGTTCTTACCCAGGATATCGTCCCGTGATGTAGCCTTCCAGTTGTTGAATGGTTTCGGCCTGGTCAGAGACGATCCACTTCGCCAGATCGCCCAGCGTAAGCACCCCAATCACAGTGTCATTCTCGCCCATCACCGGAAGATGGCGGAAGTGGTGCTTGGTCATAATGTTCATGCAATCGTCCACGGTATGCCGTGCAGTCACGAAGACGACGGGAGAGGTCATGATGTCGCGGACCAGAATCTCCTTCGAAGAGTGGCCTTTCAGGATTACTTTGCGCGCATAATCGCGCTCCGACAGGATGCCAACCAACTTGCCTCCGGAAATGACCAGCAATGCGCCCACGCTCTCCAAAGCCATCTTCTCAATCGCCTCATAGACGGACTGGTCGGGCGTTGCGGAAACAACCCTGCTCTTGTCCTTGCTCTTGAGCACCAATGCAATCGTGTCCGTAAGTTTCATGAAGACCCCTCCAGCAGGGCAAGATTATACGCCTGATCGTTCTCAATCCAATTGCGGATGCCCGCGCCGACGCGATCAATCAAAGATGACATTCTTCAACTTGTTCGTCGGAAGGAAAACCTTGGCCGTCCTGAATTCAACCCCTCGGATGTGTCCGTGACTCTGGTAATCAGCGGCCGTTTACCTTCGAGTTCGCATCACAACATTTCTCATGCGCTTTTTTCTTTCCTTCTCCGCGTGCATTTCCGGCTTCTTCGACTGTCACACTGCCAGAATTCTGACTCCGTAGTTTCCAGTTCCGGTTTCCAGTCTGAGATACGTGCAGCGGCGACGGGAAACCGGAACTGAAAGCAGGAAACAGGAAACTGGAAACTGGAAAGTGGGATTGCCCTTTTCTGCCGCCTCTTGTCTATAATGACCGCACATCGCGGCTTCGGTTTCTCCCGGCAGGAAGTCGGCCTTCCCGCTTGTTATCTTTTTCGTCTCCGCGCGCCGGTTGAGGTAGCGAAGCAGTGTCCGTTGAATGCATGAATGTGAAACCCGGAATCGAGGTGGCCAGCCTGAGCGACGTGGGCTGCCAACGCGAGAACAATGAAGACTCCTACCTCTATTGGGAGCCGGCCGGCGATGACGAATTCCAGCGCAAAGGACGATTAGCCGTCATTGCCGACGGCATGGGCGGACACGAAGGCGGTCAGGAAGCCAGCCACCTCGCAGTGGAGACGGTTCGCGAAGTTTATGATGCCGCCCCAGGGGACGATCCGCAGGCCGCTCTGGTGGAATCGTTTGCCCAGGCTCATGCCCGCATTCAAGAGTACGCCGAGCAGAATCCCGTATTCCAGGGCATGGGCACCACCTGCACCGCCCTGGTTCTCCGCGGGCGCCAGCTTTATTTCGCGCACGTCGGAGACAGCCGCCTTTACCTCGTGCGCGATGCCCGCATCCTGCGTCTGACTCGCGATCACTCCTACGTCGGCCGGCTGGTGGAAAGTGGCATCGTCCGCGCCGAAGATGCCGAGAAGCACCCCCAACGCCACATCCTCACCGCCGCTCTGGGAGCGGGAAGGGAAGTGGCCATCGACAGCTCAGAGCAGGCTCTCACCTTGCTCGAGGGTGACGATCTCCTGCTCTGTACCGACGGCCTTTGGGGCGTCGTCACCGAGGAAGAACTGGAGACCACCGTTAGCGGCAACACCCCAGCCGAGTGCTGCGCCGCCTTGGTGAAACTGGCTCGGCAACGCGGCGGCCCAGACAACATTACCTTGCAAGTGCTGCGCGTCGGACCCGAGTCCCATCACGAAGGCTCTTAGTTTCAGCGTTTCAGCGGTTTTCCTTCGTGCACCTTTGTGTCCTTAGTGGTTGATCTGTTCTTGTTTCCGGCAAACTGACCCACTACCGGACATCGTAAGTGATTGAACCATTTTCCTGTTACGAGATATCGCGGTCTCCGCGAAAAAAGGAACTCGTATTTGCTCTGCCTGCTTTCAATAAAGTCTACTATTACAATGGACGTTGTGGCATAATCGCTAGCCATGAAAATCTCGCAAAAGGGACTTTACGCTCTTCAGGCCATGATGATGCTCGCCCGCCATCATCACCAGGGCGCCATCAAGATTCGCGAAATCGCCTACGAAGAGGATCTTCCGGAAAAGTTTCTGGAACTCATTCTCCTCGAACTCAAAAACGCCCGCATGGTCGAGAGCGTGCGCGGAGCCAAGGGCGGCTACCAGTTGCGCCGTGAACCCGCCGACATTCCTCTGAGCGAGATCATGCGTTTGATCGATGGCCCGGTGGCGCCGTTCGCCGATGCCGAACAACTGCGCGTGCTCATCGATCGCGATCTGCCCCACCGCGCGCTCTATCAGGTCTTTCTCGACGTCCGCGACGCCGCCGCAAAGATTCTGGAAAACACCACGCTTGCGGATCTGATCTCCGGCACAGCCCCTCGTTCCACCAAAACCAGGCGTGGACCCAAAAAGAAGGAAAAAGAAAAAAGCAGCGTTCTGCCGATGGTTGTCGGGGGACAAAAAGGGTGAGTAGACGCCTCCTCATCGTGCTTCTCCGGCGGCTATAATGTCGCCGAGTAGCTTTGATTTCGTGTGGCGCAGCGCAATTTAGGGCTGCGATTAACGAAGACAGATCAGGGCTTCAGCCCCCGAGGTACGACACGTGAACTCACGGCGCAACTTCCTCAAACAAATCTCAGCCACCGCCCTGGCAGCAGGCGCCGCCCCATCCCTGTTGACCTGGGCCCTCCCGCAGCAACAATCCGTAGACTTCCCCAACGAAGAAGGCATGGTTCTCCGCTCCTACCGCTTCATCGATCTGGAAACTCCAGTCGAATATTTCAACACCTGGCTAACCCCCGTCCCGCACTTCTTCGTGCGCAATCACATGTACGAACCAACCCAGCTGGATGCTCAAGAATGGCGTCTCTCCATCAGCGGAGAAGTCGACAAGCCCATCACGCTCTCCCTGGCCGACCTCAACAAACTAGAAACTCACTCAGTAGTGAACACCCTGGAGTGCGCCGGCAACGGACGCAGCCTCCTTCGCCCTCAAGTCCCCGGCGTCCAGTGGGGCAAAGGCGCGGTGAGCACTGCCCGCTTCTCCGGTCCACTCCTGCGCGATGTTCTGCAGCGCGCCGGAGTCAAGCCCACCGGCAAGCACGTAATGTTCCGTGGACTCGATGAAGTCCCCGGCAAAGTCCCGCCCTTCATCCGCAGCATCCCCATCGAGAAAGCCCTACACGCCGACACCCTAATCGCCACCCGCATGAACGGATCTCCACTCACCAAGCACCACGGCTTCCCCGCGCGTACTCTGGTCCCCGGCTGGATCGGCGCGGCATCCTGCAAGTGGCTAACCGAAATTAAATTGCTCGACGCAGAATTCGCCGGCAACTTCATGAGCCCCGCCTATCGCTTTCCCAACCAGCCAGTCAATCCAGGCGATGCCGTGAAGCCCGAAGATACGCACCCGCTAACCGCACTGACCGTGAAGTCGGTCATCTCCGGCCCCAGCGACGGCGCCTCCGTCAAGGCGGGCAAAGTCGCTGTCCATGGCGCAGCCTGGGCCGGCGAAGCCGACATCACCAAGGTGGAAATCTCCACCGACAACGGCGCAACCTGGAATCCCGCCAGATTAGGCCACGAGCAAGCCCACTACGCCTGGCGTCTCTGGACCTACGACTGGAGCGCCACAAAAAGCGGCGACTACACCATCCTCTCCCGAGCCACCGACAGCCAGAACCGCACCCAACCCTCCACCCCAGCTTGGAATCCCAGCGGTTATCTCTACAACGCCGCAGATCAGGTGAGAATCCATGTCTCCTAACATGTCTCGGAATATCTTGAAAGCGTGCAGTACCGTGGAAAAGAAAGCGTGCAGTACCGTGGAAGAGCGGCGCTTAAGCGCCGCGTCAAGCGTCTCGTCAAGCGTCTCGGATGACGCGGGCTTCAGCCCCCGTGGTCGCACTCTCTATCCCAGAATGTTCGCAACCATCGTTCTGCTCGCTCTAACCGCGCCATTCTCCGCCCAAGCCCAAAAACCCTCCGGAGCCACCCCAACCGCCGATCTCCCCGCCGGAGCCATGCAACCCAAAGCCACCACCGCCTGCTTGGAATGTCACGAGGCCCGCATCATCCTCCAACAGCGCCTAACCAAAGCCACGTGGGCAAAAGAAGTCGACAAAATGACAAAATGGGGAGCGGTAGTCGATCCTGCCGACCGCGACGCTCTAATCGATTATCTGACCACCAACTTCAATCCCGACCGGCCCCCCTACACCCCGCAACGAACCGCGGACAAGAGCAGTTCCGGAAAGATGAAGTAATCGGCCGGGAAAATGCGCGTTGTAACGTGGCAGCGTGAGTGCCGTAAAGCGTGCAGTGCCGTGGAAGAGCGGCGCTCAAGCGCCGCGTCAAGCGTCAGGAATGATCCGGGCTTCAGCCCCCGTGGTCGCTTCTCGCTAGGAAAAGCAAAGCGCTGCCGACCCAATGCCCCGACCGGACACTACGGCAGCGCTGCCACTACTGAAACCCAAACTACGAACCGAAGTATAGAAACATCACTGCCCCACTTCTAGTGCATTGTCGGGTACCAGGAAGACAAGGGGGAAGACAGGGGTTTGGTTGGAGCAGCGGTTTGGGCCGAGCAGCGCTTTTCAGCGCTGCGTTAAAGGGCTTGTTTCAGAGAAGGCTTTAGCCGCTGAGGGGTAGCTGCTCTACACATCACAAGAACCTCACTGACCGGCGCCCTCACACCGCGGCAAACCTTCCATCAGGCGCGAGCGTCAAAGCCATTGCGAGACCACCATCACCGATAAGAACGAAAGTTAAGAACGAAGATTTCAAGTACACGATAATGCCCGACTCGCCGCCTCACCCGCCGCCATTTCCTCCAACACGCGTCCATCGCCGGCGCGGGATTGCTGCTTCCCACCCTGGCCGCTGCCCAAAAATCCCCATCCCCCGACAAGCCGAAAGACGCCGAAGGCATCTCTCCCGCAGAAGATCTCATGCGTGAACACGGGGTGCTGAATCGCATTCTGCTCATCTACGACGACCACCTCCGCATGCTCAACGCTAAACAACCATTCGACGGCTCCGTGCTAGTCAACGCTGCCGACATCATTCGCCACTTCGTCGAGGAATACCACGAGAAGCTGGAAGAAGATTTTCTTTTCCCCCGCTTTCGCAAAGCGGGCAAGCTCGTATCTCTGGTGGAGACTCTTCTAACCCAGCACAAAGCTGGCCGTCACCTGACCGCGCAGATCCGCGAACTCGCGGCCCTTCCCACTCTCAAATATGTCTCCGACGCCGACAAGCTTGCCGACGCTCTTCGCGCCTTCCTTCGCATGTACCGTCCTCACGAAGCCCGCGAAGATACAGTTCTGTTCCCCGCCTTCCGCTCGGTCGTCTCTGCGCACGAATACGATGCGCTCGGCGACGACTTCGAAAAGAAGGAAGACGAACTCTTCGGCGACGAAGGCTTCTTCAAAGTAGTAGACCAGGTCGCCGAACTGGAGAAAAAGTTAGGCATCTACGATCTAGCCCAGTTCACTCCAAAATGAAATCGGTTGATCCAGAATCCGCATCCCACAAAAAAGTCCATGTCATCCTGAGCCCCGCGTTCTTCGCGGCGTGAAGAGCCTGCCCTGAGCTTGTCGAAGGGACCCATGGATTCGCGTGCAACATGGGCGGGCCACCGGCAACATCGCCGTTGCCCGCCCTTATCCTTAACGCTCCACTTCACCTGCAAGGCGGTCCTTCATTAGTAGTGAACGTGTCGTTATCGGACCACCAGCCATTCACCGCAATGGAAGGCGCTCCATAGAACCACGAGAAGAACGCCAACTCCTGCAAGTGGTAACTGTAGCCGTTGGGCATCGTTACGTTGGGAACGTCGTGTCCCGTCAAGGGGTCCCCCACCTCGAGGTTCGTTTGAACACCCCCCACTTGTCCGACATGTCCCCACGGTTGCACCGGGTTGCCGCCCAGAGGGTCATCCATCCACTCGCCCACTTTCGTGGGCGGCGATACTGGTGTCGAAAATGGTGGATCCGAAGACGCCGGTTGTGTCGAAATCCTGCGGTGAGTAAGTTTGAGAGCCCGTGGCGCCGTGGTAGCCAAGAATGCAGCAGCGATGTCTGCGACCGGAGAGGCCATCACCACGTTCGCCAGAAGAAAAATCGGCAGCGAACCCGCATTCACTCCCTGCGAAGCCAGCGACGGAATCACCACGATATTCAGATAAGCGTCAAACCAGTTGATGTCAATGATTCCCAGCGGAGCGCAAAAAGACGGAGGGCCAAGGGAAGTGGTGGCCAGGGCCAATCCATCCGCGTCCGGCACATCGATGAAGACCGGACTCGTGATCGTAACCGGGTCCAGTTTCACATGGTAGTCATGCCCTTTCGTAAAGCTCCAGAAGTTGGCACGCTGGAAGGCATCCAGGTATTGCGTATCGCCTACATTCGTGCCGCCAAAGGTAAAAGAGGCAGACTGGAAGATTGGCGATTCCTCCGAACAAAGTCAAGGGAACGTCGTTGGGCGGGCCAGGCACGCCGAGTTCGCAGCGGAAGGATCAAACAGTGTCGTTCCCGGTACGGTACCGATGATGCCGTTGCTGTTAATCGCCAGGCCCACCAAATTGGTTTTGATCACAATCGGAACAATCTCCGTTGGCACGTCGACGCTCTGATTCACCCCACTCCAGGGGAGGCACAGCGCAAAGTTATACGCGCAGTTATCGTGCAAAAGTTAACTATTGCGTGTTGAGTGCGCAAAGCATGCCTTCACCTTGCCGAAAGAGCGGCCTGCGTCGGCTCGCGCTTCCGCAATAGCCCCGGTACCTTGGGCATCATGTCGCAAAGGGCACAATGCCGATAGAATGCAACAGCCACCTGTTCGGGAACCTTGAAACCTTTCCCGACATGTATCATCTAAAGCTTGAGTCAGTTACACTCAAGGAGAGCCAATGAGCCAACAGCCGCTTTCCGAGCCAGTTGCTAAGCATCGGGAAACAAACGACGTACGGGCTTTGCCCGTGCTTCCTGTGCGCGATACCGTCCTCTTCCCGCACGCCGTCCTGCCTCTTACGGTAGGCCGCGAAAGTTCCGTTCAGCTGATTAATTCGCTCGGCGAAGACAAAACCATCATAGTGGTGGCACAGCGCGAGGCCCGTGTTGATAGCCCGCAAGCCAGCGATCTGTACACCGTAGGCACATCCGCAGTTGTCCACAAAGTCGTCAAGATGCCCAACCAGAGCCTGTTCGTATTTGCCGAAGGCCTGGAGCGCGTGCGTCTCGGCGAGTTCACGCAGTTGTCGCCATTCATGCGCGCCCGCGTGTCGCCCATCCCGGAAGGCGTTCCGCCCGACAGTTCTGAAATCGAAGCCCTGCAGCGCAACGTGCTAACGCTCTTCCAACAGATCGTTGCCGGCTCGCCCACACTCTCCGACGAGCTATCTACGGTGGCCTTGAACATCGACGAACCCGGCCGCCTCGTGGATTTCATCGCCTCATCGTTACCCTCGCTCTCCACGCCCGACAAGCAGGACACACTTGAGACTCTCGACATTCGCGCGCGCTTGGAGAAGATCAATCATCATCTCGCCAAGGAACTGGAAGTCCAGCAACTGCGCAACAAGATCCAGAGCGAAGTGCAGGACCGCGTCCAGCAGACCCAGCGCGAGTATTACCTGCGCGAGCAGATGAAGGCCATCCAGAAAGAACTCGGCGAGCAGGATGAAGGCCAGCGCGACGTCGAAGACCTCAAAAAGAAAATCGACGACGCCGGCATGCCCGACGAAGTAAAGAAGGAAGCGCTCAAAGAACTGGGCCGCCTCTCCCGCATGTCTCCCATGGCCGCCGACTACTCGCTCACCCGCAACTACGTGGAGTGGCTAGCCGTGCTGCCCTGGAACAAGACTTCCGGCCAGGAAATCGAAATCATCAAAGCCAAAGAAATTTTGGACACGGATCACTATGACCTCGAGAAAGTCAAGGATCGCATCCTCGACTATCTCTCCGTCCGTCGCCTGAAGCCGAATATGAAAGGCCCGATCCTGTGCTTTGTCGGACCTCCCGGCGTGGGCAAGACTTCGCTCGGCAAATCCATCGCGCGAGCCCTGGGCCGCAAGTTCGTCCGGCTCTCGCTGGGCGGCGTGCACGACGAAGCCGAAATCCGCGGCCATCGCCGCACCTACATCGGCGCCTTGCCCGGGCAAATCATCCAGGGCATTCGCCGCGCCGAAACCAAAGATCCGGTTTTCATGCTCGACGAAATCGACAAGGTAGGCCGTGACTTCCGCGGCGATCCCGCTTCTGCATTACTCGAAGCCCTCGATCCCGAGCAGAACTCCACCTTCCGCGACAACTATCTCGACGTCACTTTCGATTTGTCGAAAGTTCTTTTCATCACGACCGCGAACATGCTAGACCCAATCGCCGAACCCCTGCGCGATCGCATGGAAATCATCGAACTCCAGGGCTACAGCGAAGAAGAAAAGCTGCACATCGCGCGCCGCTATCTGGTTCCACGGCAGGTCGAAGAAAACGGAATCACCGCCGATCAAATCGAGTTTCCCGACGAAGCTCTGCGCTACGTGATTCGCCATTACACTCGCGAAGCCGGCGTGCGCAGCCTCGAGCGCACCATCGGCACCATCTGCCGCAAGCAGGCGCGGCGTCTCGCCGAAGGCAAGACCGAGAAGCTCGTAGTCACCGGGCAGATCATTCAGGAATTTCTCGGTGGCATCAAGATCCGCACCGAAGGTGAGATCGAAGAGCGCACCGAGCGCCCCGGCGTGGCTGTAGGCCTGGCCTGGACCCCGTCAGGCGGCGACGTTCTCTTCGTCGAAGCCAACGCCATGAAAGGCAAAGGTGGATTCACCATGACCGGCCAGATCGGCCAGGTCATGCAGGAATCCATGCAGGCAGCCCTAACCTGGGTGCGCTCGAACGCCGCGCAGTTGGGCATTGCCGAAAGTTTCTTCGCCGATCACGACATCCACATGCACGTGCCGGCCGGAGCGATTCCGAAGGATGGTCCGAGCGCGGGCGTTACCATGGCAACCACCCTGGTCTCGCTGCTCTCCGGACATCGCATCCGTCCGCTAACGGCCATGACCGGCGAGATCACGCTAAGCGGTAACGTGCTTCCCGTAGGCGGCATTAAAGAAAAAGTGCTGGCCGCCAAGCGAGCCGGAGTCACGACAATAATTCTGCCCGCGGAAAACAAAATGAATGTAGAAGAGGATCTGACACCCGAACAAGTCGAGAACCTCAGCATTCACTATGTGAAGACAATAGAAGAAGCGCTGCGCATCTCGTTGCCGAAAGTGGCGGAGTCGCTGGCCGCGAAGGTCTACATGGAGTCAGAGCCGGCGCCGAAGGATTCCAAACCGGAACCTCCGCCCATCCGCCCCATCCAGGAACCAGCAGTAGTCCAAGACAAAGTGGTAACCTGGCAGTCGTAATACAGTTCGCGGCGCGCGATCGTAGCGCCGCCGTCCCGGCGGCTGTCCAGCGGGCATCCTCGCCCGCTGCTCGCAAACTCTTGCCATTCCGAGCGCAACACGATCATCCGCAAAGCGGATGATCGTGCGGAGCCGGAACCTGCTGTCAGCCTGCGCCACCACCGACGCGTACCGAGCCGTCGGCCGACCGCCGGCCACTGACCACCCGCCACTGACCACCGACCACTGACCACTGACCACTGCCTCTCACTGGCTCAACTTAATAGCCAGCTGACGCTCCGGCCGCGTCATCTTCCTCCACAAGTTCTGCAGATCGTTCTGCAGCGCCTGGTTGTCCGGCTCCTTGTGCAGAGCCAGCGCAAACCACCGGTAAGCCGTCGGCAAATCCCGCGGAGTACAAGTCCCAGTCTGGTAAAGCGCGCCCAAAGAAATCATCGCCGTCACATTGGACTGTGCCGCCGCCGGCTTCAGCAGCCGCAACCCGTGATCGCAGTCCTGCCTCACTCCGCGTCCATAAATGTAGCGCTCCGCCTCGGTAACTGAATCAACAGATTTAGGCGCAACTGGTTTAGCCGCTGCAGCCTTCGCCGCGGAAGGCTTGCGCGCCGCCGCTCTCGGCGGCGCTTCCGCCGGAGCCGACTCCTTCTCGGAATCCGCATCAGCGCCTCGAGCCCCAGCCTCCGCCGCCGCACCCGAATCGCCCGCATTTCCAGGCGCAGCACTCTGCTGCTCCCCACTCTGCGGCGTCACGGCCGGCGCAGCATTGTTCGGCGCAGCATTGTTCGGCGCAATAGTGTTCTGCGCAATAGTGTTCTGTCCAGCACTGTTCTCCCCCGGAGCGCTCTGCGAAGGCGTGCCCTGCAACGGACTCTGCGGCGAAGCCGCCTGCGGCGCAACCGATTCTGCCGGACTCGCCGCCGGACTCGTTCCCGCAACGCCGCCCTGCGGAGCCGCACCACCCGCAGCCGTCGCCGCCCCCCCGGAATCCGCACCACTCGGCCCCGCATCCGTGGCAGCGGCCGTAGGCTTCTTATCTCCCGCTTTCAGCCAGTCGAACCCCCCGCGCGCCCAGTGCAGGTATCCGAATCCCACCGCCAACCCCAGCGCGGCCACCATCAGAATCACCTTGCCCCTGCTCCGCCGCGGTTCTTCGACATCATCGAGAAGATAGTCCACACTGGAAGACGGTCGCAGCGCATCGTGCCCGCCATCCGTCTGCCGATCACCCCGCCCTCCGCCTCGCCGCGAGCCCATCTCAGGTGCCGGCAAGTTCAAGCCCAGAAGCGACGGCCCCCCGCTGATCACCGGCCAACTCGGCCCACTATCGGACCGATCATGAGACGTAGATCCAGCAGATGTAGAACCGGCAGATGTAGAACCAGCAGACGTAGAACCAGCAGACGAAGACCCCGCAGATGAAGAACCAGTCGCCGGAAGCCGTTCCGCACCACTACGGCCCGCTCCCGTCGCCCCAGCCCGAGCCGCCTGCCCGCCGGCCTGACCCTTCGCCACCAGAGCCGCCCCGCACATCCCGCAAAAGCGGTTGCCCTCATCATTCTCATTGCCGCATCGTCCGCAGCGCACACGACCTCCTCAACGTCCTTGGTCCCTCCTAGCTTAACTCCATTGCCACATTTCCAGGAAGTACGATGCAGTTTCCAGCAGGCTCGAGTAGACGGACTCTCCCGTCGGCAAGCTCAGGGCAGGCTATCCGCCGCTTTTTGACTTTGGTTTTTGATCTTTGCTGGAATTTTGTGCCCTCGCTAATTCAGAGGCGCACTGGACGGGTCCGTCAAGGCAATCAATCTGCCCACCGGATATTCTTCCTGCGTAAGCGGAATCTCAGGCTCGGAGTTCAGAATAGTCAGCACCTCGCCGCTGTGCTCTCCGCGCAACAGCAGGCGGTCCGCCTCCACTCCCACCACCCGATATTTCTCGTCGAAGACTGACATCGCGATTCTTTCCACCTAACCTATTAGACGCTACTTTCGCGACCTCGGATAGCAAAGAAACTCACCCCACCCACTCGAAAGTTCCAAATCCGAACCCCGCTGGTACTGTAGGGACGGGTCTCTGACCCGTCCGCCGGGCTGGTAGTGTAGGGACGGGTCTCTGACCCGTCCGCCGGGCGAAGCCCGGCGCAGTTGGTATTGCTGTTGTTTTGATGTTGCTGTTGGCTGCTACTTCAAGTCGTGCCGCAAAGCTCCTACACCTGGGCTAACAAACTGAGGGAGGGACTTGCCCTAGTTGCCGACCTGGCATATGCCGGTATAGTTGACGTTGCACACGTAGTTGTTCCCAGCCGGACTGCACTGGTCGAAAATCTTGTTCCGTGAACTGAGAGTACCCGGGCAGGCATTCTGCAGGTTATTTTGCGCCTGCGAATCCGCCGCTGAGTCTGCGGTTGACTGGTCAGCATCAATGCCCATTCCCGCCCCATTTACCATGACGGTGCGGACGGCAAAGGCAGCAACAGTTAAAGACAAGGTAAGCATCAGGGTCCAGAAAAAACGCTTCATTGAAGTCTTGCTCCTTACAGGATTTAACTACAAACTAGGATTCAAGCATCGGCGATGGTTCCAACTCTCAAAACCGACGACGAGATTATGTGGCCAGACGCCAAAATCAGACAACGGTACCCCGGTAATTGCCTTTCGCATGAAATCACTTGCGTGAATGTGCAATGTGGAAGAGCCCCGCTTCAGCGCCGGGCGAAGCTCTAAATTAATCCTTGTCATTCCGAACCGGGACGAAGGCCCGGTAAGTGCCTGCCCTGAGCTTGTCGAAGGGAACCTGCTGTTCGCCGTAAGCACCGGTGGTGGTGCACTTGAGGAAATCTTGCGCATCCCTCTTTTCCGGCGTCATCCCGAAGGCCCGCGTTTTCTCCAGCGGGCCGAGGGATCTCTCGTGCGCACACTGCTGTCCGGGTCAAGCTGCACCACTACTAAGCACCGCCGCACTTGACCAGCAATGTTAAAATAAAGCTTAGGGATATTCCCAAAAATCCCGCCTAAGCGGAGCCCCAAGCTCCGCCTTTTCGTCTCTCAGGAGTTCCGATGTCCGGTCACCGCAGGGATCGCCGTAAGAAGTCTCGTAAGTCCCGTCGTAAGCCCAGCCAGCCCCGCAGCAGCATCCTTCACAACCCCAAACGTACCGGAGAGCACTCCGAAATCGCTTTCCTCTACCGCTCCGACCAGCGCCGCTTCGCCATCTCCAAGCCCTTTGGAGACAGCGAGCGCTACGACTTCATCCTAGACAACCGCCCGAGACCAAAAGTGAAACTCTTCCGCATCCAGGTCAAATGCACCGAGTGCCTCCGCGCCGGAGCCTACGAAACCCGCGCGGAGTATACCGTAGGCAAAGGCCGCGCCGTCTACACCAAACGCGACATCGACTTCATAGCCGCCCACGTAGTCCCGCTGGATATCTGGTACATAATCCCGGTAGAAGTCTGCACCCCGCAGCCCATGCTCCGCTTCTACCCCCACCGCAAAGCCAAAAAGATGCGCCTCGAAAAATACCGCGAAGCCTGGCACTTACTGGATCCCCCGCTTCCGAATCCACCAACCATAACCATCCAAGCCTGCATAGACCCCGATTATCCAGAAGAAGCTTACCCCGAAGGCTACGACCCAGAAGAAGAAATAGGATTTCAAGAAGAGTAGGAAAGGCAAGCGTAGGGAGGCCCGTGTGGGAAGGACCCGTGTGGGGACGGGTCTCTGACCCGTCCGCCGAGCGCAGCTCGGCGCAGTTGATGTTGGTGTTGACCTGTGTGGAGCGGACACTCCTGTCCGCTGCTCTTGACGTTGATTTTGCTCTTGACTTTGACTTTGCTCTCGATCCTGCCCGAAGTGAGGGACACCACGCGCCGCCAGCACCACCGTGAAAGAGCGGCGCTTAAGCGCCGCGTAAAGCGTTGGGGTGGTGCACCGCTTCAGCGCTGTGATAAGAAGCAAAATGAAGAAGGAGCTCCAGGCCTCCGGAGGTACCGTTCGTGCAGGACGGACACACTTCTAGTTCGCTTTTGACTTGCATTGGAACCGAAGGGATTTCTTCCGCGACGTAAAAGCCTGTTGATATCTCCCGCCCCCGCCAATCGCTATCGATCACATTGCCGCACGTATTTGGGTTCGGGGGCGCCTATGCACCGTTCGGATTTCGTAACTATCGCGGGATCGAAGCACTCAGATGGCCAAATGGGAAACAACCAAAAACCAAGGGTTTTCATTCCTCTTGTTCGTTTTTTGGAACAGAAACGTGATTGTGGTGCCGAAAAATGAGAATGCGACTAGGTTTTCTGCCCTGTTGCTCCGTCAACCATGGAGGCGTGCCAGCCAATGACGAGATGCGCTAGTTTGATCCTCCTAATCTCGCTGTCCAATCTGCTGTTCGGGCAAGAACTCATACAGGATTGGTCACAATCTACTAAGACCTTCGATCAAGAGGACCCTGGGACGATAAAAGTCACCATAACCGGAGTTAACCCCTTCTTGTATGCCTATGCCACAGAATGGACGGCTCAAGATCAAGCGCTTTCAGACTTTAATGTGATTGTCAAATATCTACCTAACAATGCCGTCGTGAAAAACATGGCCGCTGAGGCGGCCAGTAGCTGCGACCAAATGGTCAAGGACGTCAAAGACGCGATTCAAAAGAATCTCGCGCCTAAAGGCACTTCGAGCATTGCGCTAGCTGATACGCAAAAGGCCTGGAGCCAATATGTGAGCGACAAATACACTAAGCTCATCAATGATGCGACATGCAAAGATGCGGATGGTGTCCAACCAATTAAAGACGGGTACAGCAGGCTGTTCCCATCCGGCGGAATTACATCCGTTACCGCGACGGTCGGTAATACAAAGGTTTGCAAGACCTACGTCATCACGATTCACGAGTTTTATCAGGGAACGGCAACCGACAAGACCGTTACCGCCACAGTGCCGATTGTGTGTGAACAGCTCACATTTAGCGCCGGCACGCTGCTCACAGAGGTGCCAAATCCCACCTACAACAGTCGACCAAGCCCCACACAGTCGGGCAACTTCCTATCAATTGAACAAACAGGGAAATTTCGCCCCACGGTTGTCGGACTGTTGAACTATAACTTCCCGGGCTGGAAATGTGGATCTTGGTGCGATCCGTTCAGAGTGGGAGTTTCAACGGGTCCGGTATTCCAAAGCGCTCAGAGCGGTGCATCGAGCTTCGGCGCATTTCTGGGCGCGTCGTTGAGCATCTACAAGAGGCTCTATCTGTCCGCTGGCGAGCACTGGGGAGAGTTTGGAGACATCCCGTTCGGATTTTCAAATGGCTCCCCGATCCCTGCAAACTTCGGACAGTTGACACCCAGATTGAGATACACAGCGCGGTTTGCGTTCGGAATTACCTTTAGAACCAATGACATAAGCAAAGCATTCAGCAGTTCCACGACGGCGAGCACGACCGCAAAGCCTAAATAGCCCTTCACAGGGAAAACCGGAGGGTTTGATGAACTGCTAAACTAAGCAAGAATCGACAGCATTGTCGTTCCTCAGGCAGGAGGATTAAAAAATGTACTGCGGAACCGTAGTCCGAATAATTCTGGTTGTGTTGACGATTTCCTCAGGTCTCATCGCTTACCCGCAAAGTACGGCTCCAACCTTTGTCATAGCAGGCACCGTCATTGACAAGACCGAGACCGCACAAGGCGGCCGACTTAGGGTAAAAGTGGACACGTCAAAGCAGACGCCGAAATCAATTGGAGACCTCAGTTCACAAGAGGTGGAAATACTCACTGATCACCCCTCCCAGTACAAGAAAAATGGTCGATACACATTTTCCGCCGTTGGAGATTCGGCTGGGGACATTCTAACCCTCCGAGAAGTCCGAACTCGCCCCGCGATTCATCCGCTCGGGCTATCCGCCTCGGTCTCCGATCGAATCGCAAAGTCTGACGCGGTGGTGCAGGGAACAATCCTAAACATCATTCCCAATACGCCCGAAGTGGCCGCTTCTGGATCCGAGCACTTGCCCATTCGACCTCCTAGTGAACATCGGTCACAGGTAAAAACAGTTCAACTTCAAATCACCAAGGTTCTCAGCGGTTCAATTGAGAAGTCCGTAGTCTCTGTACAGGTGGAGACTAGCCAAGATGTGGCTCACATTTCAGGCGATACTGAAGAAACCGGGCAAATCAAAGTTGGAGCGTCGGACATCTTTGCTCTGAGGAGAGACCCGACTACATCAACGTGGACCGCCACGGTTCCGACAGATGTGCAACCGACTTTCCAAATGAATTCGGTAAAGGAAGTCTTAGCTTTGCAGCCGGCGGCCGAGAAAAGAAAGCCACAATGAAGACTGGCGTAAAGAGCTTCATTATAAGAGATCCTTAAGGAGATAGTAAAATGAATTGCCACCGTCTCCCTGCGTTTGTGGTTATATCCCTCTTGTCTCTTAGCGCTTCAGCTCAAACCGCTGCAAAACTTGTTGACGTTATCCCGAAGTCTTTTAGCAACGAGACTAACCAGGAGAGTGAGCCAAGCCTCACTATTAATCCAGCGAATCCGCTCGAAATCGTCGCCAGTGCTTTCACGCCACGGATCAACTACTGCGACCCGAAGTTCGCGCCCGTTTTCTATACTACAAACGGAGGAATAAGTTGGGATCTGAAATGTTGGCTACCGACCGCTACATGGACGGCTGACGCAACTCTCAGATTCAGCCGCTCGGGGAAGTTGTATGCTGGAATTCTGCGCCAACCAGACCTGTGGTTTCTGGTGGTTCGCGGGTCGATCGACACGGACCAATCTCTCGCGCCGATACTAACTAAGCAACCGCCGGACGCAAAGCACATCATAGATCAGCCTTATTTGGAAACAAACCTGAACGGTCCCGACGAGGTTTTCGTAGGCGATAATGACAATACCGTTTCAAACCCCGATGGCGCCCCCACGGCTTCGCTCCATCAATCCTATAATTCAGGCGACCCATCACCAATTTTCGACTCTGGAAAGGTGGACAAACGCACGAGTTGGTTCGACCTGCCTCCCATACGTCCCGCGACGCACAAGGACGGTACTGTTTACGTTGCCTTCATGTCTATTCACGGGTACGACGAAAATACCAAGCAAATGATTGGGGACGTTGTTGTAGCTCGGGGTCGTCGCGACCCAAATGATCACAAGCTGTCGCTGGAAGAGTTGAAGGATCCATCGGACTCTCTTGTGGGAAACCGCGTGGTAAAAGACATTCGGTTCCCGTACGATTCGGACGAAGTGCCCTGCTGTCTTGGCCAACAGCGATATCAGGCTAGCCTTAGCATAGCCGTCGATCCAAACAATAGCGCAGAAGTATATCTTGCATGGGCGGACCTGGTCAACGGCACCTATACTCTACATGTTCGCTCATCAAACGACTCAGGGGCGTCATGGGATTCTGCCGACAAATGGACAGTATCAAGCGCGACCAACCCCGCGCTTGCCGTCGATGAAGGCGGGGTTGTTGGCTTCTTGTTTCAGCAACTCCTCGTCGAGAAGGACTCGCAGAAATGGACAACGACGCTCGTTAGAAGTGGAGCCAAGGACTTAACGCTTTCGAAAGCCCCAGCCACCGAACCTACAAGAGACTTTCACCCCTACATTGGAGACTACTTGGAATTGCATGCAGTCGGAAAGAACTTTTATGGTATCTTCTCTGCAAATAATACGCCCGACAAGTCCTATTTTCCGGCTATAGAACCTACATTTCTCCGTAACCACGACTGGGATCACCACCAAATTCTAGGCCTCGATGGAAAAACTGCCAGGGCAGTTTCGATCGATCCTTTTTTCTTCGAGGTTCCGGACTCGGACACCAGTTCTCCGACCGCTGCCGCGACATCACCCAGGGATGGGATGAAAGCAGAGCTTGGCCCGTAGTCGGACAAGCGCAACGGGCCGCCCCCGTCCCCCGTCTCCGAACCCGCGAACCCCCTTTTCCTTTCAACAACTTACCCCCACCCAATCCCCCATATCCCCGCTAAACCCCGTTTTTCCCCCGTTCGTTGGGATAAAGGTGCGCATCTCCTTACCCTCCAATAACATGACTATCAGAACAACACCCAGGGAAAAGTGTACGAACCAGATTGTACTAACCAGGTTCAATTCCCCGGGAGAGCCACAGGCAATGGGTTTTGTGGGTTAGGATCTCAGATGAAGCCAAGGCAAAGTCCTGCCAGGTTTTCCTAAGACCAAACACCCAAGACCTAAGACCAAGAAAGCTAGAAGCCAGAAGCTTAGGAGCCTCTAAAGCATGCGCAAGCCGATCAAGTACGTAGAAAAAGCAGCAGTCGCCGCCGCCAAAGGTGCGTGGGTTGTGTTCGAAAGTTTGAACCGAATCAACCCCGGCGTTTCCCCCACCCCGAAATGGTCCGACAAGCCTCTGCTCAAGTCCTACGAGAAGTCGAAGCCGCCGCTCGGCTGGCCCCGCTCCACCGATTCCCTCTGCCCGAAGTGTGTCCCTGAAATCCGCCAGCAGATTCTCGACGGCAAACTCCCGCACGAAGTTCTGATGAACGAAAAAGTAGGAGAGATCAAGGCCACCATCATCGAGCGCGACGGCAAGATTCTGATGGTCAAGGACTGTCCGAAGCACGGCCACTTCGAAGACGTGATGTCGATCGACACCGATTTCTCCAAGCACCTCGAAGACGTTTTCCCCGGCCGCGACATCGCCGCCCACAACGACGAGAAGCTCCACCATCACGGCTCTTCGACGGTAAAGTACGGCCGCGGCTCAGTGCTCACCATCGATCTGACCAACCGCTGCAACATGATGTGCGATCCCTGCTTCATGGACGCAAACCAGGTAGGCTTCGTCCACGAACTGCAGTGGGAAGAAATCAAGCAGATGTTAGACAACGCCATCACCATCAAGCCGCGCCGGCAGATGAGCGTGCAGTTCTCCGGTGGCGAGCCCACATTGAGCCCATACTTCCTCGACGCAGTCCGCTATGCCAGAAAAGTCGGATACAACTCCGTCCAGGCCGCAACCAACGGAATCGAGTTCGCAAAAAGTTTCGAATTCTGCCAGCAAGCCGTAGAAGCCGGCATGCGCTACGCCTACCTCCAATTCGACGGCATAGGCAACGCCGCCAACGCCCACCGCATGGTAGGCAACCTCTTCGATGTAAAACTAAAAGCAATCGAAAACCTCCACAAAGCCGGAGTAGAAATCGTCCCGGTAGTAACCATCGTAAACGGCATCAACAACGAACAAGTAGGAAGAATAATCAAGTTCGCCCTGGACAACCCAAAGACGATCAGCTTCCTAAGCTTCCAGCCCGTAAGCTTCACCGGCCGCGACGAAGCCGTAACCGACGACCGCCGCCAAGCCCAGCGCTACACCCTAAGTCACCTGGCCCACGACGTAAAAAACCAAACCGGCCTTGGCGAGCCAAGCCGCGACTGGTTCCCCATCAGCTTCATGGGCACCTTCAGCGATTGGGCCGACCTAATGCACGCCAACGACGCGAAAAACGACTGGGGCCAACTAAGTTGTGGTTGTCATCCAAATTGCGGGACGGGGATGGCGGTGATGATTGATAAGGAGACTAAGGAAGCGGTGCCGGTTACTGCCTTCCTGGCTGGGGATCAGCTGGCCAAGGATATTGCTAAGGTTAATGATGCGGCTCGGGGGAAGTTTCTTACAGTGGTGGGGATGGCTTTGTGTTTGATGAAGAATTACGATCCGTATCAGGCGCCTACGCATTTTAAGTTGATGGATTTGTTGCGGAAGTTTGACAAGAACTTTAACGCTACGGGGAAGAACTATGGGAAGGTTGGCCCGGACCGGACAGTGGACGATGTGATGAAGCGGCGGCAGGACCGGTGGAACTTCCTGTTTATTGCGGGGATGTGGTTTCAGGATCTGTTTAACTACGACTTCCGGCGGACGGAGCAGTGCATTATTCCTTACGCGACGCAGGAGGGCGAGATTTCGTTCTGCGCTTACAACACTGGGGTGGGGTGGCGGAACATCATCGAGAAGATGCATATGACGGCCACGCTTACCAAGTGGTATGAAGAGCACGGGCGGCACGAAATTTTTGCGGGCGGGAAGAAAGTGCAGATGGACGATGCTACGCATTCGCTTCTGCTGCGCGAAAACATCGTGACGACCGAATTGCAGCACGATCTGGACAAGCTGGGGATCGCGAAGAACGCGCGCGAGGAGAAGAAGCGGGCGCGGGACGCGAAGGCGGCTTTGGCGGTTGACCATTCTGCGACTCCGGTTCCGGGGCATCGCGGGCCGCAGAAGAATGATGAAGCCTACAATGCGCGGATGGCTTCGCTTTATCGCGAAGTCGTGTTGAAAGAGAAACCGGCCGTCGCTGAGAACGGATTCATTCCGCTGGGCGCGCTGGGCAAGGCCAACGGGAACGGAGCGCATGCCACTAAGCCGGAAGTGGCCGAGCCGGTGGCGGGAGACTAGCTCGGGCTTCGGCTACGGGGCTTCGGGCTTCAGCTAAAACCAACGGGCCGCCTGCGGGCGGCCCGATTTGTTTTGCAAGTGGCTCGGTCGTGTCGGCAGCGCCTTCGCCGTGGCTCCGGCGTCGCTTCGCTCCTTCTGCGCCACGGCTGTGGCGCTCCCCGCCCGCTTGCCCACGAACTGTCCGGCTTCGTCGCTTTCGCTCCTTGCAGGACAGTTCGCCCTGACCAAGTTCCACAGCGATTTGTTTTCGGTCCGTGGCGAACTCACGGTGCAGGGAAGCTGGAGGCAGTTCGGGAGACGAGTGCCAGTATCAGAAAGTATTCGCCAGTCCGAACCGGCTGACGATAACTCCGCTGTGCGACGTATGATGGTTGGGCGAGACCGGGCTCAAGACTTTGGAAGAGGATGGCCGCATGACAGCCCTTAAACTTCTTGTCGTGGAAGATGACGCGGCAAGCCTGGAATTAATGTCAGAGGTGTTCACATCTTTGAAAGCCGAGGTGCGTGCGGTCAGCGACAGTGAGAAGGCGGTCGGGATAATCAATCAGGAGAGGTTCGACGGAATTTTCCTCGATCTGGAAATGCCCAACCTGAGTGGTTTCGAACTGGCCCGCCTTGTGCGCAAGTCGCCTTCGAACAAATCCACTCCTATCATCATCGTGACGGGGCGGGACGAAAGACAAACCATGCAACAGGTATTTGCCCTTGGAGCGACATTTTTTCTTCAGAAGCCTGTGGATAGACAAAAGCTGAGCAATCTATTCCGGACTGTGAGCGGTGGAATGCTAGAAAACCGACGCAGATATATTCGCGTTCCACTACAGGCAGAAGTGGTTTGCATGGTGGGTTCTCGAACCGTACGCGGGGTGACCTGGAACCTGAGTCAAGGTGGGATGCAAGTTGAAACCGCTGACCTGAAACCCGAGGATGCGGTGCGAGTGTCTTTCGAGCTGCCCGTTTCCCGTGTGGCGATCGAGGCGGCCGGCACGGTGGTGTGGGCCGGAGAAAAGCGTCAAGGGATCCAATTCACCAATGTGAGCGTAAAGAACCAGGAGTCGATCCGCAAGTATATTGCCGAAGTGGATCAAGTGGACCGAATAAACCGCTAGGTGCCAGTGCCGCGGCGACAACTACTCCGGACCATCGCCAGCCCCACTGGCTGCTCTTGCTTTTCCACCCGGCTGGCTCTGGGATGCTTTCTTCGGTTTGCTCAAAAGGCGGTCGAGTTCTTCAGCAAGTGAACGCGAATCGACCGGCTTCGATAAATATCCGTCAAACTGTGAAGTCAGGATCTTTTCCCGATCGCCCTGCATGGCATACGCGGTCACGGCCACGACGGGAAGGTGGGCCAGGCGGGGATTCTCCCGAATCTTGCGCACGACCGCAAAACCATCCAGTACCGGCATGCCGATATCGAGCAAGAGCAGGTCCGGATGGGTTTGTTCAATCATGTGAATCGCCTCCTGACCGTCGCATGCTTCCTCCACTGCGTATCCCCGCATTTCCAGAAGCTCGCGGAGGAGTTCACGGTTGACCGCATTGTCTTCGGCAATGAGAATCCTGGTCATGGCTGCCCCGCAGATTTTGCGCGCTTGCGGCTCTGAACGACCCTACCAACCTCGGCGATAAGTTGTTGCTGCCAGGGGCCATTCTTTTGAAACAGAGCCTGGGTTTCCCGACTAAGAAGAGCCGCCTCAGATTGAGTCAGACTCTTGGCGGTCATAACAAGAATCGGCAGCTCTTTCAGTGTGGCTTCCTGACGCACATGGCGAATGACCTCAAAGCCGTCCATGCCTGGCATCAGCAGATCGAGTAAGACTGCACTTACGAGTTTAGAGGAAAGCACTTCCAGAGCTCTTGCCCCGCTTTGCACGCTCTGAGTTTCGTATCCAGCGGAGCGCAGGGTTTCCTGCAATAACTCCAAAGTCTTGGGGTCATCATCGACGAGTAAGATAGCCGCATCGTCGTCGGTCTGATGCGGCACATGCTTGCGAATAGTTTCCAGGAGGATGGGTTTGCGAATGGGTTTGACCAGATAGTCTGCCGCGCCCAAAGCGAAGCCGACCTGCTTTTGGTCCACGATAGAAACGATGATGATCGGGATGTTGGCGGTTTCGGGAGATTTTCTGAGTGCGACCAGCGTCTCAAAACCATTGCCGCCCGACATCAATACGTCCAAGGTAATCGCGTCCGGCCGCAGCCGATGAGCTTGGTTGACGGCTTCCTCTCCTGACTCGGCCATGACCGTGCGATATTCTGAATCGAGGTAGCTAGCTATAAGCTCGCGGGAGGAAGCCTCGTCGTCTACGACCAGAATAAGTGGTTTTCCGGCACGCCCAGCAGCTGTGATGTGAGGACGGGCAAGTTCGTTGGCCGAAAGATTTTTCGTAGATGTCCGCGATCCCAAAGGAAGGGTAAAAGTAAATCGGCTACCCTTTCCCGGCTGACTCTCTAATGAGATTTTTCCGCCTTGATGTTCGACCAGACGCTTGGTGATCGCCAGTCCAAGCCCGGTGCCTTCACTGGGGGAATCTTTGTTTCCCTCAACCTGACGGAATTCCTCAAAGACGACCGCCTGATCCTCAGGGCGAATACCGATGCCGGTGTCGGTGACGGATATCGAAACCTCGGTCCCATTCTCGACGCAGTCAATGCTGATTCGGCC
Organism: uncultured Acidobacteriaceae bacterium; assembly: GCA_963807655.1. Lineage (GTDB taxonomy): Bacteria > Acidobacteriota > Terriglobia > Terriglobales > Acidobacteriaceae > Sulfotelmatobacter. The sequence goes on from CAWEDF010000045.1 coordinate 61,259, forward strand.
ATCCTTTGGCGTGAACTTGACCGCGTTGCTGAGCAGGTTATAGAGAACTTGTTTAAAGCGGACTCGATCGGCATAGACTGAGATATCCGCCTTGACCTGATGCCGAACGTGGATATTTTTTGCCATGGCGAGTGGAAGGATGGTGGAAAGGACCTCCGGCAACGCGTCCTTGACCTGGAAATCTTCGCACCGAAGTTCGAGTTGTCCGGCTTCAATCTTGGAAAGATCCAGAATGTCGTTAATTAACTGCAACAGATGTGCCGAGCCTTGTTTAATGTGATTGACGAAGCGCTTCTGCTTAACGTTAAGTTCGCCGGGTATGCCGTCCGCCAAAAGATCCGAAAAGCCTACAATGGCATTCAGCGGGGTTCGCAGCTCATGGCTCATGCTGGCAAGAAACTTGCTCTTTAACTGGGTGGCGCGCTGCACCTCGCGATTACGGAGCTCGAGTTCTTCATTGCTGGCTGCTAATTTTTCAATGAATCGGCCTCTTTCCGCTTCATCCCGCTTTCTTTGGGTGACATCAACCGCTACGACCACTTCCGCAGGCCGGCCGGCAAAGCTCAGAGCATAAGAGGTGATTTCCACATCGAGGTTAGTTCGGTCTTTTCGGCGATGCCGAAAGGTACCGACGGTCTCAATTCCATTGCGAATGCCGGCAACTCTTTCGAGCATGGCGGGAATATCCTCGGGCGGGCGAATATCTTTGATGGTCATCTTCAAGAATTCGTCAGTGGAATAGCCGTATTTGCGCACCGCGGCTGCGTTTACGGCCAGGAACTGAAGTGTCTCCCGGTCAAAGACCCAGGTTGGATGTGGATTGTTATCGAACAGTTTGCGATGGCGTTCTTCGCTCTCCTGTAACAACTCTTCCGCCCGCCTCCGCGCCGTGACGTCTCTCAGCAGCACGTAATAGACCAGACCTAGCAGCAGGAACTCCAGTAAGATCACGGACGAAAATGTCACGCTAGTTTTTTGAGTGCTCGATTGGAAATCCCGGTTGCGACGTTTTAGCAGATCCTCCTCTTCCTGCTTCATCTCGGAAATGAGAGTCCGGATCTGGTTCATCTGCTGGGTGCCGATGCCGGTCGCCACACGGTGTTGTGCCGCTGCAAATCCTTCTTGCTTCCGCAAATCGACGTTCTGTTGCAGCGAATCGAGTTTTTCGGCAACGGCGTTCTGCAGTATTGCGAGGCGGCGCTGCTGGTGAGGGTTATCCGCGGTTAGCGACTGCAGTCGGTCGAGGTGAGCACGGACCGCTGGAACCGCGGCCCGATAAGGTTCCAGAAATGTTTCTTGTCCCGTGATGATAAAACCACGGGTCGCGGTCTGCGCCTCGGCTAAGGCGGACAGCGTGGCTTCGAGCTCCGCCAGAACTTCGTGAGTGTGTGACACCCATTCGCTGGCTTCGATGAAGCCGTGTCCATTCCGGTATAAGAGCCCGGCCACCAGTAGCAGAATCATTCCCGCCACCGCTAAACCCATACCGGTTTTCTTTTGAATCGACCACTTCATAAGCGGCTCCTCAATCTGCGGAACAAACCTTAAGTGCTCGGAAGCTGCCATCTACGCAATACCGGGATGAATCGCGCCTCAGCGTCTCCGCCGAATGTGCGTCCCCCTTTTTGCGCAGCCCCTAGCGTCCGGCCGCCGTACCCCGAGATAAGAGACCGAACGCACCGGAGGCGACTAGCCGCTCGAATTCATGGAAGATGTGCGGATCCCACCAGCCCTTGGCGACCTCTTCCGTCATAGTTTGTAGCGCATCAGCGACGGAGAAGGCCTTCTTGTAAGGCCTGTCGGTAGTCAGCGCATCATAAACATCGACCACTTGCAGGATCCTTGCGGTCACAGGGATCTCCTCTCCATGGAGTCCATCGGGATACCCTGAACCATCGAGCTTCTCGTGATGGTGCCGAATGATGGGAAGTACGAAACGGAAAGACTTCAAGGGCGCGCAGATGCGTTCGCCAAGGACAGAATGCTCCCGGATGATTGTCCATTCTTCCGGAGTCAGACGTCCTGGCTTCAAGAGAATCGCATCGGGTATGGCAATTTTCCCGATATCGTGTACCACGCCAGCACGACTGAGTGCGATAACGTGATCCTCAGAGAGCTTTAGATGGTGACCCACACAGGTGCAATACTCGGCTAGGCGTTCACAGTGACCATGAGTGTAAGGATCTTTGCCTTCAATGCTTCGGGCAAGGGTAAACAGAACCGATTCGGCCCGCTCCAATTCGTCGGTGCGCTGCTTAAGTTTCAGCAGCGACCTTACGCGAGCGAGCAGTTCGGTTCGATCCACGGGGCGGCTCAAGAAGTCATCCGCTCCAACCTTGATGCCTTCCAGTCGGTCCTTCTTGCCAGATAGTGCTGTAATTACAATTACAGGTATCAGATACGTCTCTGGGTTGTTCTTGATTTTCTGGCACACCTCAAACCCGTTAAGGTGAGGCATCATCACATCCAGAAGCACCAAATCGATCTGAGTTCTGGACAATTCTTTAAGGGCGGCTGCTCCGTCCCCCACCGCTATGACGGTCAATCCCTGTGTAGTGAGAAGTTCCTGCAACAACTCGCGGTTCGCGGCTGAGTCATCGGCGATCAGAATTGTGCCGGCGATCTGATGATCTAACTGCTGTAACATCTTCGCATCAACTTATTCGAACGGGATGCTATGAGGATTGCACAGACAAAAGAGCTGGCGCTAATTACCGAAGTTATGAGCTCCCTTTAAGTACGGACTTAGTTTTGACTTATATGTGGACTAATGATGCCTGTCCGACAGGAGAGTGGGGGCGGTGCGACGGTGGTGACGAATAAAACAGAACAGGAAGTTGAGGTCCGTGGTCCGCCCCTGGAGTCAAAGTCAAAGACAAGGGGCGGGGGCACTGCTCTACACAGGCGTAGCACATCCGAGGTCAAAGCCGCCACCCTGTCCCTGCAAAGAATGCAGGGACAAGGACGGGTCATCATTGTTTTGTGAACCTTAGCGGATGCCGCCGGTGGCCAGGAGTTGCTCGCCGGTCAACCAATAAGAGTCGTCGGAGGCGAGGAAGGTGGCGATGGAGGCGATGTCGGCGGGCTGGCCGGTGCGGCCGAGCGACGACTGCTTGATCAAGTCCTTCTCGAAGTCGGAGCCGATGAAGCCGGCAGTGTGCGTGCCTTCGGTTTCGACCATGCCGGGGTTGATGGAGTTGACGCGGATCTTCTTGGGTCCGAGTTCGCGGGCGAGGACACCGGTGATGGCGTCAACCGCTCCCTTGGTCGCAGTGTAGACGGAGCTGTTGGGAGGCGTGAGGCGGGTTACGCCGGAGCCGATGTTGATGATGCTGGCGCCTTCTTTCAGGTGCTTGACGGCGGCCTGCGTGGTGAGCAGGACTCCGAGGACGTTGATGTTGAATAGTTTGTGGAAGGAATCGATGGTAATGGACTCGATGGGGGCGAACTCGTAGACGCCGGAGTTGTTGACGAGGACGTCGAGGCGTCCGAAGTTTTTGATGGCGGCGGCGATGATGCCCTTGGCTCCTTCTTCTTGGGAGACATCGCCGGCGACGGCGACGGCTTTGCCTCCGGCGGCGGTGATGGCGGAGACGACTTTATCCGCGCCGGATTTGCTGGAGGCGTAGTTCACGACTACCGACGCGCCTTCGGCGGCAAGGGACTTGGCGATGCCGGCTCCGATACCTTTGGATGCGCCGGTGACGACTGCTACTTTACCTTTCAGTTTGCTGCTCATGGTGAGACTCCTTTGGGGCGGCGTTGAGCCGTGCTTCTGGATCAGATGGTGCAGGGTGCCTTTGCGATTCATTAGTTCTGGACATAAGAACTATTGAACTATTAGCCGGGCGCGAGTAGGGTGGGGATTATGCGGCCTCTTTTTCATCCCTCGATTGAAGACGTTACGGTCGAAGGTATTCTCCATGCCCTGTCCGATCCGGTGCGGGCGGCCATTTTTTCCGGAATTGCCGGGGCGCGGTGTTCGCAGAATTGCTCGAACTTTCTTACGGTGAGCGAGAAGGAGATACCCAAATCAACTTTGTCGCAGCACTTTAAGGCGCTGCGGGAGGCGGGGTTGATTCGGGGAGAGCGGATGGGAGTGGAGATGCAGAACACTCCGCGCTGCGCAGAAATTGAGCAGAGGTTTCCGGGGCTGATTAAGGCGATTGTCAGGGCGCATGGGATTCAGTTGGAAGGGAGGAAGCGGAAGAGAAAGAGCAGAAGGCGTGGTACGAAATGAGGGTACACCTGGAGGCGACAGGAATGGAAATTCCACGCAAAGACGGAGGCTGTGCACAGGTGCAAGGGATCCCTCGGCTTCGCTCAAGGCAGGGTCTTCGACTTCGCACGACGTCCACTTCGTGGACGTCGTGTTGCGCTCAGCATGAGAATGGGGGAGAGGGATTCCTACGGCAGCATGTTGCCGATGCGGCGGATTTGGGCGCCTACAGCTTTTAGCTTTTCTTCGATTTTCTCGTAGCCTCGGTCGATGTGGTAGACGCGGTCGATTATTGTCTCGCCGTCGGCTACCAGCGCGGCTAGAACTAATGATGCGCTGGCACGGAGGTCGGAGGCCAGGACTGCGGCCGCGCTTAGCGGGGTTTTGCCGCGGACTACGGCGCGGCGGCCTTCGATTTTTATGTTGGCGCCCATGCGGACTAATTCCTGCGCGTGCATGAAGCGGTTCTCGAAAATATTTTCCGTAATGATGCTGGTGCCTTCGGCTTGCGTGGCCAGGGCCATGAACTGCGCCTGCATGTCGGTGGGGAAGCCGGGATATTCTTCGGTGCTCAGGTCGGAAGCGGTAAAGGGATTGTCTCCCATGACGCGGACGCTGTTGGCGGTGGATTTGGTTTTTACTCCGGCCTGCTTGAGCTTGCTTAGGATGGCGTCGAGGTGAGTGGGATCGCAAGCGGTGATGTTGAGGTCGCCGCCGGTGAGGGCTCCGGCGATCAGGAATGTGCCGGCCTCGATGCGGTCGGGGATGATGCGGTGCTTCGCACCTTTTAGTTTCGTCACTCCTTTTATTCGGATGGTGGGCGTGCCTGCGCCTTTTATGTTTGCTCCCATTTTATTCAGGAGGGCGGCCAGGTCGGCGACTTCGGGCTCGCGGGCGGCGTTCTGCAGGATGGTTTCGCCTTCCGCTAACGTGGCGGCCATCAGCAAATCTTCGGTGCCGGTGACGGTGATTTTGTCGAAGACGATTTCTGTTCCGTGGAGGCGGTCGGCGGCGGCTTCTACGTAGCCGTGCTCCTGCTTGATTTTTGCGCCGAGGAGTTCAAGGCCTTTGATGTGGAGGTCGATGGGGCGCTGGCCGATGGCGCAGCCGCCGGGGAGGGAGACGCGGGCGCGGCCGCAGCGGGCCAGCAGCGGTCCGAGGACCAGAGTGGAGGCGCGCATGGTTTTTACTAATTCGTAGGAGGCTTCGGGGCTGGCTAGATTTTTGCAGTGAATGGTGGTGCGGTGGTGGGCGCGTCCGTAACCTAGTTCAACTTCGGCTCCCATGTCGGCCAAGAGGTTGCGGGTGGTCTGGATGTCGCGGACTTGTGGGATGTTTTCTAAGATGACCGGCTCGTCGGTTAGAAGAGCGGCGGCCATGCAGGGGAGCGCGGCGTTTTTTGCTCCGCTTACGCGGACGGTGCCAAGGAGCGGGGAGCCGCCGCGGATTACCAGTTTATCCATTGGGTTAGAAGTTCTGGGTAACGGTTTATTTTAGCGGGGAATTGAGGCGGGGATGGGTAATCGAGAGGGCACGGGGCATCTGGGAGTCCCAAGGGTCACTTTCCACGAAAGGCGTGGTTGGGAAGTTCGTGGCCTCTGCGAGGTTCACTTACGGCGCATACTTCTCGATTACGAGATAGTGTTCTGATAGGTGATCGGCCAGCTTAACTGCGATCTCGCGAAGGAAGACATTCATTCCCACGACGTCCCGCATTGTAAGTTGTGGTGGGTTTCCGTGAGCGATGCTATTTCGAATTTCGCGGATATCCTCTAGCCTTTTGATTTCGTCTGCTGACAGGTCCAACTGTAGCTGAATGCGGGCGAGAAGGAAATGCAGAGCGATGCTAGGAACGATTTGATGCGCCTCTGATTGCGCAAGCATTACAGGGGTCCTTCGACTGTGTTGCCGCCCGCTTTGGGGCGGCAACTTCGCTCAGGATGACATGTCGGGAAGGGAAGTTCGGCGTTAGGTAGTCATTGTCCAGTTCTCGATGGATAAGTTGCGGACTCGGCGAAACTCGCGGGTGTTGTTGGTTATCAGTGTCAGGCCGAGGCTGCGGGCGTGGGCGGCGATTAGGAGATCGTTGGCTCCGATCATGGCGCCACGCGCCTTCAGGTCGGCGCGGATTTTGGCATAGTGCGAAGATGCTTTGTCAGGAAAATCCAGAACCTCGACGTAGCGCAGAAAGGCGTCGAGCGCCGCCTCATCCTGCCGGCGCTTCGGAGACACTTCCACCCCGAACAGGAGCTCCGATTTCGTGATCACCGAAATGCAAACGTCGCTGACTGGAACTTTCGCCAGCCGCTTCAGAACAACATTATGCGAGCGCTTCATGATGTAAGAGCAGGTGTCGGTGTCCAGCATGTAGCGCGGCATCAGGGTTCACGATCTTGCACAGGCAGGTCTTCGATGCCTTCCATGAAGGACGCCGAAGCGACCGGGCCCTCGGCTAAATAGGACGACCAATCTGACGGGCGGGGCGACAAGACTACGTCGCTGCCCTCCTTGCGGACGAATACTTCCTGAGTCTTGAACTGGAAGTCCTTGGGCAAGCGTACGGCCTGGCTTCGATTATTCATGAAGACTTTCGCTTTGCGCTGCATGTTTCACCCCTTTATGGGCAACAGTTCGATGGCATATACAATAGTATATGCCAGGGTGTGAATGCCGGTCAATCAGGGTCTCGCTGCGCTCGACTGGACCCTTTGGCTGGGGCTCAGGGCAAGCTCACGAGGCGGCTGTCCCCACGCATGGGTTGATTTGCTGTCTATTTTGCTTGCACGATGGCTTGGCGGACGTTGCCTTTGGCTTTCTTCAGGGCGGCTTGGGCTTGGGGGCGGGTTACTTTGGCGGCTAGCATCACTAGCGCTACCGGGGTGCTGTTGCCGGAGGCTTTTAGGGTGCCGGTGGCGGATTCGTGATTGGCTCCGGTGGCTTGTTCGAGGATTCCTATGGCGCGCTGAATCAGTTTTTCGTTTTTGGGGACCACGTTGACCATCAGATTGCCATAGACGTAGCCGAGGCGGGTCATGGCTGCGGTGGAGATGATGTTGAGAACCATTTTGTGGGCGGTGCCGGCTTTCATGCGGGAGGAGCCGGCTAAGACTTCGGGACCGACCTGAGTGACGATGGCGAAGTTGGCGGCGCGCTCTAGCGGCGAGTTGGGATTGCAGGTTAGAGCGATTGTGTGGGCGCCGCGGCGGCGGGCTTCAGTGAGGGCGGCCAGGGTGAAGGGAGTGCGTCCGCTGGAAGCTATGCCTATGATTACGTCTTGCCTAGTGGGTTTGCGGCGGGACATTTGCTGGCGGCCGGCGGTGGAATCGTCTTCGCTGATTTCGGAGGCGGAGGCTAGAGCTTTCGGGCCTCCGGCGATGATGAAGTGGACGCGGTCGGTGTTGAAGGTGGGCAGGATCTCGAGGGAGTCGAGCGCGGCGATGCGGCCACTGGTTCCGGCGCCGACGTAGATGAGGCGTCCACCGCGGCGGAGGGCGGCGGTGACTTGATCGATGGCGCGGGCGATCTGGGGCAGGGCGCGGGTCACGGCTGGGGCTACGGTGGCATCTTCGGCGTTTATTAGTCTGGCGATTTCGAGGGAAGATTTGCGGTCGAGGTCGTGGGCGGATTGGTTGAGTTGTTCGGTGCGGAGTCGGCGGAGCGGGGATGGGTTGGGTTTCACAGTTGGAGCCTTTGGGGGCGTGTTCATTTTAACCGCTTCGTGCAGCACATGAAGGCGATTCACTGCAAAAGCCTTGAATCGCAGAGGGCGCTGAGGAGTGCCGCGGAGTTCGCAGAGAAGAATGTCGCTGCGAGGTTTCTCAGATTCCGTCTATGGCTTCGATTATTGCGTCGTGGAATTTTGGGCGGAGTTGTTTGATGGCTTGATGGGAGCAGTCGGGCCAGGTGCGGTTGGTTAGCAGTGTGATCGAGAGTTGGCGGGTGGGGTCGACCCAGAGGGAGGTTCCGGTGTAGCCGAGGTGGCCGAAGGAGTTTGGCGAAAAATATTTTCCGGATTGCGACGAGGCGGAGGGTGTATCCCAGCCCAGGGCTCGGGAAGTGGCTGTGGGGGCGGGTTCGCGGCGGGTGAAGAGAGAGACGGTTGCGGGGCGGAGGATGGGGTGGCCGCCGTTGAGCATGGCGTGGGCGAATTTGGCTAAGTCTTGGGCGGTGGAAAAGAGTCCGGCGTGGGGGGCCACTCCGCCTAAGACGCTGGCGTTTTCGTCTTGCACTTCGCCCTGGATTAGTCTTTGGCGGAAGGTGCTGCGGATGGCTGAGCCTGCGCCTGGCGGTGGTTGTGGCGCTGGCATTTGTCGGACAGGAGTGTCCGACCCACATGGTTCTTCTCGTTCGTCGGCGGTGGGCGGGATTTGCGCGCGGATTTCCAGTGGAGGATTGAAAGTTGTTTTGGTCATGGCTAGCGGGGCGAAGATTTCACGCTGGCAGAAGCGGTCGAGAGTTTCGTCGGCGAGGCGTTCTAAGGCGATGCCGAGGATTATGAATCCTATGTCGCTGTATTCGGCGCGGGTGGCGGGATTTGCAGCTAGTGGCGTGGTGAAGGCGGCTTGGAGTAACTGCGTCGCGGGTGCGTGCTTTGAGGAACAATTTTTCGTAGGCGGGCAGGCCGGAGGAGTGAGCCAGCAACATGCGGAGGGTTACTTCGTGGCGGCGGGGATCTCTGGCGGCGTCGTGAATGAATTCGGGGACGATGGCGGAGACCGGGGCTTCGAGATCTAAAAGGCCGCGTTCGTAGAGGAGCATGGCCATGGTGGTTGTCGCCACTACTTTTGTCAGGGAGGCTAGATCGAAGAGTGTGGTGGGGGTGATATCAGAGTCAAAATCCCCGCCCTCCCGCACAGAACGCGGGAAGGACGGGGCACCCGCTGTTAATTCCCCTGAAGGCGTTTCGTAGATGAAGTGGCCTAGGGATTTCAGGGCGATTAGCTGTCCGCGATACGCGACAGCGACAGAGGCGGCGGGGAAGGCTTGGCGGGTGATGGCTTCTTGCAGGAGCAAAAACGCCGGTGCGAAGATTTCGTCCTGGTGCTCGAAGGCGGCCTGCAGCGGTGGGGAATCTGGAGTCATCGAGATTTCCATGATATGGCATAGGCGGTACTCCCTTACTTGAGTTTCTTGAGTCATGCTGCCGGGGTTGTGTAGAGTCAGAGCATCCTTTCTTTTCAATCCAAATCGATGGACTATGGGGCCTTCTTACCGCTGAGAGCGCGCCGAGTGGCTTTCGCCATCCCCATTTTGCTGGCTTGCGTTCTGACTGCGACGAGCCTCTGCGCGGGCAGCCGTGGCGCTGGCGAGACTTCCGGGCTGCGCCCGGATGGACAGCCGGGGGCGGCTGTCCCCACACGGGCATTTCCGGCGGTGGATGCGGTTATCCAGAATGCGATTTCCGACGGGAGCATTCCTGGGGCGGTTCTGGTGGTTGGTCATGACGGGCAGGTGATCTACCGGAAGGCTTATGGGGCGCGGGCTTTGGAGCCTCGGCGCGAAGTGATGACTTTGGATACTGTTTTTGATGTGGCGTCGCTTACCAAGGTGATTGTTACTACTACGGCGGTAATGCAACTTGTGGAGCGGGGCAAGGTTAGGCTGAATGATCCGGTGGCGAAGTATTTGCCGGAGTTTGCGCGGAATGGGAAAGAGGAGATCACGGTGCGGCAACTGTTGACGCACTACTCTGGCCTGGAGCCGGATCTGGATTTGAAAACGAGTTGGGAGGGGAAGCAGACGGCTTACCGGATGGCTTTTGCGGAGACGCCGGCCGATCCACCGGGGTCGAAGTTTTCCTATAGCGACGTCAATTTTATTGTGGTGGGCGCAATAGTGGAACGGGTGTCGGGCGAGACGCTGGATGAGTATGCTATGCGACATATTTTTTTGCCGCTGAAGATGATGCGGACGCGGTATTTGCCTCCGGCAGCTTGGCGGATGAAAATTGCGCCGACGCAGTATGACGAGCATGACAGATGTTGCGGGGGTGGTGCATGATCCTACGGCGCGGCGCATGGGCGGCGTGGCGGGACAGGCGGGTTTGTTTTCTACCGGGGACGATCTGGCGAAATTTGCGCAGGCTTTGCTGAATGGGGGCGGAGGGATTTTGTCGGCGATGACGGTGGAGAAAATGACGCGGCCGGAGCAGCCGCCTTCGGCTCCGGTGCTGCGCGGGTTTGGGTGGGATATCGATTCTCCGTTCTCTTCGAATCGCGGGGATCTTTTGCCGGTGGGAGGGTTTGGGCACACGGGGTTTACGGGAACATCGATGTGGATGACCCGACGACGCGGACTTACATCATTTTGCTGACGAATGCGGTGCATCCGCGGGGAAGGGGAATGCGATTGCCTTGCGGTCTAAGGTGGCGACGGCAGTGGCGGCGGCTTTGCCTTTGACTACCAGCGAGAAAGAGGCGATGCGGGGAGAGAACATTACCGGCTACAACGAGGCGCAGAGCGCTGCTGGCGGATGAGCGTCGCGCAATGGCAGGGTGAAGAATGGGATTGATGCTCTGGAAGAGCGTGGGTTCGACGTGCTGCAGGTTGCGGGGCGCAAGAAACGGGTTGGGCTGGTGACCAACCAGACGGGAGTGGATTTGGACGGGCGTCGGACGATTGATGTGCTGGCTGGAGCTGCTGGAGTCGCGCTGGACGCGATTTTGAGTCCGGAGCACGGGGTTACAGGAACGCTCGATACGACTGACATACATAATTCGAAAGATGCGGCTACCGGG
>CAWEDF010000046.1:0-9339 GCA_963807655.1 uncultured Acidobacteriaceae bacterium
CGGGAAAAGGCTTTTTCACCACAGAGACACAGAGAAACCAAAAAGAAAAAACCAATCAGGGATTTTCTCTGTGTCTCTGTGACTCTGTAGTGAAGGCTTGGTTTTGCCTGTGGATTTCGGCTGACAAAATTCTTCGGCGATGCGGTTGAGAGGACTTTGCCCGGATCGTTTGGACGGTTCCGATTTGGGAAAACAGGGTAGCCCCCCTGCCCCCCTGCCCCCCTCCCCCCCGGTATATTGGAATCATCGACTTAGAGCCAAAATGCGATTTGATCTATGGGGCACAATCACTTACGGGCAAAATCTTGCGCTCAAAGGATTTAGGTCCTATGCTGTGCCCGCTTGATGTACCGCCTCCGCCGTGACCATGATGGGCTAGTTTGGTTTGGGGCGCAAGGTTAGATGTCACAATGGGGCCGTGGAAGAAAATGCGGTGTTGTTCGTTGAGCGTTGCTCTCGGAACACCACGTAGAATTGTGTTGAGCGTGATTGTGCGATTCTCATGAAGGCCAAGACAGCCAAGCAGGAAGCCGAGCGGCGGAGCGAGCGCAAGACTTACCGGCGCGCGCGCAAGCGGGCGCTGGCACGGCTACGTGAAGGAATCGACTTGCGGTGGACGTCTTCGCGTTCGCGTGACGAACTCCATCAACGGTAACTAGAAAATCCCCACTTCTCGCAAAGAACGCGAGAAATGGGGCACCCCCTGTTATTTTATCGTCGGCTTTATGGCGCGGCTGGAAATCGCGCCCTTTCAAAATTGAGTGGCAGCGCTAAATCAGCCGCTGGCTGCGCCGCGGTAGCGGCCTACGAGTCCGGGTTGGCGGCCCAGGGATGGATGCGCCGGAGCGTCGGTGATGGCAGGCACGTTTTTGTTCTGCTCGGAGCGGAAGCGCAACAGGGCGGCGATGTTTCCTACCTTGTCGAACTCGGGATCGTCTTTGACGTAGAAGAGTTCGATGTTGTGTTGAATGACGCGGGGCAGGATGGCTTCGCTTACGTCCACGACCTCGCGCGTCTCACGGCCGCAGACCGGACAGAAGTGCACCAGGTGGGCGTCGAGGTGGCCGCAGCCGGAACACTCGACGGCCTGGGAGTGATAATTCTGGCCGACCAGGAGGGTTTGCACTTCGCCCAGTTCAAGGGAGCGGAGCACGCGGCGCAATCCGGTGACGCCGCGGGCATTGTGGCGGGCCTGGTTGAGGGTTTCGCGAACCACTTCCTGGCAGCGGCGCTGCTGCGCCCCGGCGAAAATCTTCTCGGCCTGCGAGCGGATTTCTTCGTCGCTCACGTGAGCGACCTCGGCGGAAAACCGGCCGAGCAATTTCTGCCTGGCATAGGAATGCAGTTGCGGCTCGAACTGCGACCAGTGCGTGTCCTGGCAGCCGAGGATCCAATACTCGAACATGCCTTTGTCCTTTTCTGGACCCAGGCCCTCCTTAATGAACTCGACGATGAACTTGAAATGGTGGAGAGCATCGTCGGCGACGCGGCGCTCGGCATGGCCGGCATCGTAGCCGCCGAAGCCCGCGCCACGGCCGCGGCGGGTGTGAGGATGAAAGAAATCCATGCGCTCGGTGAATTCGCCGAGGCGCAGATCGAAAAGGCGGGCGCGATGACGATCGACCAGCACGACGCCGAGGCGGGGAAATGCTCCGAGCAATTGGGCGAGCGGTTTCAGATGGAAATGCCGATTCACTGAGAGCTGCGTGGCGCTCAGTTGCGCAGGCAGATCATACTCGCGCCAGAAACCCTGCGCCGAGCAGGCAAACACGGCTTTGGCACGCGAGCCGCTGCCGCTCAGATCATGGGACAAACGCACGATGTGGTCGAGGTCGGCGCGGGCCGACTCGTATCGTTCCTTGTTCTTATGCTTAACGTTACTGCTTCTGCTCTCCAACCGACCCAACGCTTCCCGCGCCAGATCTTTCGTAAGGATCGCTTCTTCCTTGTGGGCTTTATTGCGCGGTGCTGTGGGCTGAAAGTAAAAACTAAGGGCGCAGGCTGCCTGATCTTCGAATTGTGCCAGTTCTTGAATCTGTTCCCGGGTAATCATTCGTTCCTCTCCAGTGCTTTTTGCAACCAGAAGTCGAAAGCCGATTTATGCGGTGCCTGTAATCGCGTACCGCCCCTTAAATTGACGGGCGAGACTGGGCGATTGGCGAAGGTGAGCGCGGGCGGCAGAAATGGAGTTCAGTACGCGGTCCGACGGAGTGCCGGTGATAGCGGAGATTTCCTCGACGCTGAAGCCTTCGATGGCGTGCAGGATGAAAGCTTCGCGATCGGCCGGAGTCACGTCGCGCAGAGCGGAGGCAATGAGGCGCATCATCTCATCGGAGCCTACGATCTGCTCGGGCGTGGCCACGCGGCCGTCGGCGATGATGGTTTCTTCGGTGATGGCTTCATCGGGCTGATGGAACTGCAGTTCGGGCTCGTCGCTGGCCTTGACGTTGGGCTTGCGGGCAGAATCTTCGAGGTGGACGGCGCCGCCGTTAGCGCCATCGGGACGGGAAAGTTCATCGAGCGCGCGCATGGCGAGGCGGTAGAGCCAGGGCTCGAGGGCGAGGCGCTCGGGTTTCTCTTTGTCAGTGCCCTCTGCGCCGTCGCTGAGGGCGGCGGCGATGGTTTCGTCAATCACCTCGTTCATGGTGATGGAGTCGGGCGCAATGAACTCGGAGGCTTCGCGGAAATAGATTTCGCGTTCTACAAAGCGCTCCAGCCGGGAGAGATTCACATTGACGTAGGAGCGCACGTCGTCGGCAGAAACCGTTGCCGGAAACACCACCGCCAAAGTCTCCTCGAAGGGTACGGAAAGATTGTGGCGCGCGGGAGCATCTTTTTGGCGGCGCGTCCACTTGTGGCTGGAGCGCAGCAAATCTTTGTGCTTGTTGACCTGCTGCAACAAATCTTCGAATGCACTCTTTACCGCGGCTGCGGCGGTGGAGGCTTTGGCCTGCACGGCCATCTGTCCCGAAGGGAGGCGCAGGTTGAGGGAGACGCTGGTGCCTTCGCGGGCGGAGATCTCCTCGACCATGCCCTTCAGGTGGATCAGTTCGGGGCGAAAGACCTGGAGTCGCCTTCGCAGTTTTTCGACTTGATGCTGGATATCTTTTTCTACGGCGGGAGTTTTATGCAGGCGGTAACTGATATGGACGTTCATTAGCACCTCGGGTATTCGAACGAAGTAACGCAACCCAGTGCTTGCTGAGAAAATTGTACACCCCGCCGGAAGATGCCAAAACTGAAATTGCAAGTCGATTTTCCGGGGCGGCGGATTTGGGGATTCCGTGCAAGCCAGGAATATTAAGGCAGGCTTATTTGCAGCCTGTTGAGGTGCCAGATATGATCCGAGGACTTATGACCTGGAAAAGATTAGTGCTCGTCGTATCTCTGAGTGCTGTCGCTGGCGGTCAAGCCGGTTCCTCCAAGGAAGTCGAGGCGGCTTATCCCGAGGCGCACGCGCTTTACCTGGATATTCATCAGAATCCGGAACTTTCTTCGCACGAGGTGCAAACCGCTGCCAAGCTGGCGGGACGGCTGCGCGGGCTTGGGTTTGAGGTCACGGAACACGTGGGTGGAACGGGGATTGTTGCCGTTTTGAAGAACGGAGCGGGGCCGACCGTGATGCTGCGCACGGAACTTGACGCGCTGCCGGTGGAAGAGAAGACCGGACTGGCTTACGCGAGTAAAGTTCGCACCAAAGATGACGCGGGACACGATGTTCCGGTCATGCACGCCTGCGGGCACGACCTCCACATGGCGGCGATTGTGGGGACGGCGGCGATCATGGCGCACAGAAAAGACTCTTGGCACGGAACCCTGATGCTGATCGGGCAGCCGGCGGAGGAGACGATTGGCGGCGCCAAGATGATGCTTGACGACGGCTTGTTGACGCGCTTTCCCAGACCCAATGTGGCCGTTGCGATGCATGTGGGCAACCTGCTGCCGGCGGGGAAGGTTGGGATTGTCCCAGGCATCTACAACACGAACGCGGACTCGCTGCGGATCACGATCTACGGCAAAGGCGGACATGGCGCGGCACCGCAGACTACGGTTGATCCGATTGTCATTGCTGCTCGAACCATTCTGGCGCTGCAGACAATTACTTCGCGCGAGGTGAAGCCGGGGGAGATGGCTGTGGTGACCGTCGGCTATATCCAAGCGGGCACGAAGAACAACATTATTCCGGATCAGGCTGAGTTGGGGCTGACCGTTCGCACCCGGAACGTGGACGTGCGAAAGCAGGTGCTGGCGGCAATCGCGCGGATCACCAAGGCTGAAGCCGAGGCGGCGGGTGCGCCGCGCGCGCCATTGCTCGATCACTATGAAGGCACGGATCTGGTGTATAACGATCCCGCGCTGGCTCAGCGGCTTCGCGGTGCGCTGGAGGCGGCGCTGGGCAAGGACAATGTTGTGATGGAAGAGCCGATCACGGCCTCGGAGGATTTCTCTTACTACGTCGAACAGGGGATTCCCGGATTTTACTTCAGTCTTGGAGGAGCAGAACCTGAGAAGTTTGCGGAGGCCAAGGCAGCGGGGACGACGCTGCCGTCGAATCACTCTCCGCTGTTTGCGCCGGATGTGGAGCCGGCGCTGCGGACAGGGATTGCGGCCGAGGTGGCGGTGCTGCGGAATTTGCTGAAGTGATGGGTCCGTTGCCGTTGTTGTGCTGCTCCGGCGTACAAAGAGTGGGTCGGCGGAGCGGTAGAGCGCGATCAGCGGTTCGCGAGAGTCGAGATTTCTCCTAATCCGAGCAGGTTAAAATCTGCGGTGACAAGGGTGAGGTTCAATACTTGGGCGGTTGCCGCCAGAAAGCGGTCGGCAGGGTCGTTGTGATCCCACGGCAAACGGCGGGCAGCCAAAGCGATTTCGTGCGTCAAGGGCGCCTCGCGGAAAGTGGCCGTCGCCCGGGCAACCCAGGCGCTAATATCTTCGGGAAGGTGAATTCTCTTCTTTGCATGAAGAGTGAGTGCCTCCCAGGTGCTGACCGGAGAGAGCCACCGTTCATTCTCGGGATTTTTGATTTCCTGCGCGGTTCTTTTTCCCAGACGATCCGAGCCCTGCATGCTCCATATCCAGATGTGCGTATCCAGGAGCAGTTTCATCGTGCAATACCTCCCACTCATCCTCGTCATTGGCCGGCGAGATGATGTCGCCCAGAATCTGGATTTCGTCCTTCATCGAGCCAAACCAATCTGATCTTTGCGCCTTGGCGGAAGGAGGTGAAACTTCGGCGACGGGTTTTCCAAAACGAGTGATGCAGATTGGCTTCTTCGTTTTTTGGACTTCGTCGATAAGAGAAAGGCACTTGGCCTTGAATTCGGAAATGGCGACCTCTTTCATGAAAAATATTAGACCATAGTCATCAGAAATGGTCAACCGCAAAAAAAATGACGCGTGTTGAACGCCTGCAACTAGCGGCGCTTTAGGGCTTCGAGTTCTTCCAGCGTTCTTGGCCAGTCAGATCCCAGGAGTCGGGACAGACTGCGGTCGGCTAGGACTTTGCCGCCGGTCTGGCAACGCGCGCAGTAGTTGGTTTCTTTGTCGGCGTAGCGAATCCGCAGAACCTTATCGCCGCACCTTGGACACGGTTCGCCGTAGCGGCCATGAACCGCCATGCCTTTGCGAAAGGCGGTGACCTTTTCGGGGAATGCGGCGCTCGCTTCGGCACGGAGCCGGTCTGTCCAGAATCCGAGCGTGCGCTTTGTGGCGGCGAATAGTTTCTCCCAATCGAGCGGCTTGAGTTTCTGGGTGAGAGCGAGCGGGGACAGTTGGGCTGCATGCAGGATTTCATCCGAATACGCGTTGCCGATGCCACTCAATAGACGCGGGTCGGTGAGCGCGCGCTTGAGTGTGTGGTTCTCGGCGGTGAGAGCCGCGCGAAAGGAATTGAGATCGCTGGAGAAGACATCGATGCCTCCGGCGTCGAAGGAACGCAATGCTTCCTCGCCGAGAACAACGTGCAACGACGCGCGGCGCTTGGAGCCGGCCTCGGTGAGAACCAGGGAACCGTTGGGGAAGTCGAAGGCTGCCAGAGTCTGGCGTCCGGCCAGCTTTGCCTCTGGCGCACGCCAGTGCAAGCGGCCGGCAATCATCAGGTGAAGGACCAGCCAAAGATCGTCCTCTACGCCGATTGCAATGCGCTTGCCCACGCGCCGCAGTTCGCGGACGATACGGCCTTCTACGTCCGCGAGCGGGGGTTGCGCGGTGCGCAGCAGGAAAGCGCTGGCGAGACGGACCCGCTGGAGTGGCTGACCTACGATGCGTGGTTCGAGCGCGGTGATGTAGGCAGCTATGTCTGGCAGTTCTGGCATAGGTATAGGTTGCAACTGGAGGCCGTGATTTGGCAACGGCAACGTCGGGAGGAACGGCGAGTTGAGCTTCGCTCGACGGACAGCCGCGGCAGCTGTCCCGGCATGTGTCTATTAGCTGATCTGTTCAAGAATCGCCCGGGCTTCCGCTGCTGGATCGGCGGCTTCGGTGATGGGGCGGCCTACGACGATGTGGCTTGCTCCGGCGGCAATGGCTTCCGCGGGTGTGGCTACGCGGGCTTGATCGCCGTGGCTTGAGCCGGCGGGGCGGACGCCGGGGGTTACGATGGCGAAATTGTGGCCGAGTTCGGCGCGCAAGGCGGCGGTTTCGTGAGCGGAGGTAACGATGCCGTTACATCCGTTGTCTAGGGCCAGTGCGGCGAGGCGCAGCACTTCTTCCCGCACGGTTCCGCGAAATCCGACTTTCTCCATCTCGTTTTCGTCGAGGCTGGTGAGCACGGTGACTCCAAGCACTAGCAGAGCCGGGTTGTTGGTGCGGGCTGCGTCCACGGCAGCGTGGAGCATTTTGCCGCCGCCTGCGGCGTGTACGGTCAACATGCTGACCCCGAGCCGGGCGGCTTCGTGCACAGCCGCGGCTACGGTGGTGGGAATGTCGTGATACTTCAAATCGAGGAAGACGCGACGGCCCGAGGCGACGAGATCCCGCACCACTTGCGGGCCTTCGGCGGTGTAGAGCTGCATGCCGACTTTGTAGGTCAGCGCCGAGTCACCGACGGCCCTCACGATCTTCTGTGCGGCCGCCGCGGTAGAAACGTCGAGGGCAACGATCAGCTTCTCTCGCACGTCGTTCTCACGAGAATCGACGACTCGCGGATCGTTTGTTCGCGGATCGTTACTTCGCGGATCGGTACTACGCAGATCGGAGATGCGGTGGGGGAGAGTGGCCGACATCCCTAACAGTGTAAAGTGTCTAGCGGAGTTCCGCCATGGGATAGTTGGAGGCTACGGTTTCCAAAACCGGGCGGCGCTTGGTCCGGGGCTTGACTAGATCCAGGCGAACCTGCTGCAAGCCGCGATGTTCGAACTCCAGCACCTGGGCGGCGCCATAGGAAAGATCGATAATACGGCCGGGTACGATGGGACCGCGGTCGTTTACCTTGACCACGACCGCTCGTCCGTTGCGCAGGTTTGTGACACGCACATAGCTTCCCAGGGGAAGTGTCGGATGAGCCGCAGTCATGTCGTACATGTCAAAGTCTTCGCCGCTGGCGGTCGGTTTACCAACGAAATACTCGCCATACCACGAGGCTGTCCCAATCTGATACGGTTGATTTTTGCCAGTCTGGTTGCGGATTTCGGGTTTGGCTGGAACTGCCCTAATCTGGGCTGAACTGGCCTCCGAGTTGTTTGGGCCCTGAGCCGCTCCCAGGCCGACGATCCAAATGGCGATCATCAGTCCACGAGCAATACGTCCACGCATTCAGTTCTCCTCGCATCTCAAAGAGTCGTCCTAGCTAGGTTATTTGTTAAGCTTGTGTTAATGCTATGGGGATGGGAGGGGCTTGTCAACCCGAAAGTGCCTGGCCTAGGGTGACCTGGTAGTAATAGATATCTTACGTAACTTGTTGTTAAACATGAGTAATCATAGATATATCCATAAAAACAATGAAGTTAACTGTTTATCATATAGTAAATACTCAATGAGCTGTACCCAGGGTAGAATTTACATCTCCCGTAGAATCATTGACTTGCAGAGAACTGTTTCTAAGTTGTTTATCGTGAGCGTTTTAGGTACAAGGTTGAAGAGAGGAGAATTCCGTAAGTGTTGCTCCAACGCAGGATTTTGCGCGTGAGTCTTGGATAAACGGACATGGCTGAGAAACCACCTATCGTGCTGAGCATCGCCGGCTTTGACCCCTCGTCAGGGGCGGGGGTGACGGCCGATATTAAGACGATCGCAGCTCACGGCTGCTATGGCGTGGCCTGCATTACAGCCATGACCGTGCAGTCGACTGCCGGGGTTCGCCGCCTGGAGGCTGTGGATCCCAGTCTGGTGCGCGAAACGCTGGAGGAGCTTGCCTCCGACGTTCCTATCGCAGCCGTGCGTATCGGGATGCTCGGCTCGGCGAAGGTGGTCAAGGCAGTGGTGGAGTTCCTGGACTCTTACAGGGCTAAGGTGCCCAACATCGTGCTGGATCCGATCTTGAAATCATCATCCGGCGTCGAGTTGCTGGATGCTGCGGGGACCCGGTTGCTGATCGAGAAACTGGTTCCGCTTGCCGATGTGATTACGCCGAATGTGGACGAAGCTGCGGCTCTCACCGGCTTGAAGGTGACGGATCTCGACGAAATGCGGACGGCGGCCGCGAAGCTGCACCGGATGGGTTCGGCCGCGGTGGTGATCACTGGCGGGCATCTGGAAAAAGCAATCGATCTGCTGAGCTTCAATGCGAAGAGCGGAGTCGAAGAGGAAGTCTTCAAGGCGGAGCGGCAGCGCTCGAACTCTACTCACGGTACGGGCTGCGCCTTCGCCACGGCTATGGCTTGCCACTTGGCGCTCGGTCGAGGAATAGCCGAAGCTGCGTTGCTTGCCAAAACCTACGTGAGTTCGGCGATAGCCGCCGGCCATCCGCTGGGACATGGAACCAGTCCAGTGCATCATCTCTACCGCATGAACGAGCAGAGGCGGGCGGCGGGTTCCGGGAACAAATCGTAGAGCCTAACCAACTGGCGTCATCCTGACCGAGAGCTAAGGTGGAAGGACCTGTGCATTTTCCTGCATCTTGACGCGTTCCTGCATCTTGACGCAGTTTCGGGGCAATCTTCAGCGAGGGGACGAACGCTTCAGGCGGCGTGATGCAAGCAACGGACGGCAATTTCTATGGCCTCGACTACCTTGGCAGCACCTTCGGAAACGGAACAATTTATGACTATTCTCTGAGCGGCACCTTCAATACCCTCTATGACTGGACCAGTAACGTTGCGGCTCAGGGGCAGTTGAGCCAACACACCAACGGCAGTCTCTACGGTGTGACCTATCAGGGTGGCACGAACAATCTCGGCACGATTT
>CAWEDF010000047.1:0-11219 GCA_963807655.1 uncultured Acidobacteriaceae bacterium
TGCTCATGCGCAACGGTATGAATAAAGATTTCTCCTGGAACGCCTCGGCCCGCGAGTACGGAAAGATTTACGAGCGGGTGAAGTTGGCGCGGGGAGCGGCAGCGCCGGTGCTAGAGAAGGTGCTGGTCTGAAGGGTTCCTGATTAGCTTTCAGTTGGTATGGGGCAACGCCGGTAGAACATGAACCGTCGCGAACGCACGCGCGACCGCATAGGTTTCAAGATCACCCGGATGCTCTAACGTGCGGACACTCCTTTCTCTTTTGGGTGCGAAGCAGGGAGCCCTACGTTACTACGATTGTGTAGGTGCCGGGATGATTCGGTAGCCAACCCTCCGCTCCCCAACTTCTTTTCCAAAGGAATAATCTTCCCTTTCTCCACTTGTCTCGGTGCAAACCCATGGCCCGTGCAGAGAGACCAATTTGGAAAGCGTCCGTCCACTGGCAGTGGGCGGCCATGTGCATCCTGCACTTCGATGCTCACAACATCGCATGGGTCCCAGACCGGATCCATGGTGTAGATCGGAACCTCCGCATCAAAGTTCGCAACCGCCAAATGAAGCGAGATGTCTTCCCCTACTTTGAACGTGTCGCTGTCCAGGGTCAGATCCGCAGCAATTCCTTCTACTCGCGGACCCCACCTGCGAGGAACGGTTGCCCCATCGACAATCTGAAATCGAAAGGCATTTGAGAAAGTGAAGCGCAGTTGCGGCGCGTCGACAGAGCTGGACAGCTGGAAAACTTGTACCTGGTGCTCCCCGACACCTGCCCAGCGACGGTTCGCTCCCGAATCAATTTCAAATCCTGATTGCCAGTCACCGGGTTGATGCCCGAGGGCGTAAGGCTCACAGCTTTTGAACGAAAGGGGCTTAACTTCGTCAATGCGGGTTGTCCCGTCCGGCGATCTTTCCCTCAGATAGAGTGTTGGGCATCTCTCCCCTTCCGAGGGCGACTGAGAACCGGATTCGGCGCGGGAGATACGGAGAGAGAAAAACTCTCCCTGATAGTACGTATCCTTGTCGGACGTCAGGTTGAGTTGAGGTGTGAGCGTGGGATCTACGGAAGGGACTAAACTGAATCGACTCACTTCCACATCCGAACAAATCGGTTTCAGAAGAGAGGGGGCCACAAGCAGAACGGGGTCGGCGGTCCATTTTGGCTGAACGCATGGTTTCCCATCCTTCGAAGATGTGGTTTTCCACCGAAATACTTGTCGAGCTGCCTGCCCTGGGTCAATCGGCAGCGGGTGGAGGACTGGATATTGCCCGTTCGACAGGCGGTTTTCGCAGTCGTAACAAATTCCAATCGGCTCAAACCCGGGAACCTGATCGTAGACCATGCTCGGGCCGTACATAGGGCCATCGAAAACGCAAGTGCGGCGAGAGATATTTCGCTTGTCGATCACGATATCGTAGTAATCGCCCGGACCGTTAGTGAACTTAAGAGTTGTGTCGAAATCGACTGCCGTGCAGTTGGAGGCGCCGGTGAGATTCAAGCCCGCCTGTGCTGACGTTGGCGAGGGTAAGAACAGCGTAGCTATGGCCAGAAGTTGAGCTATGCGGACAGAGACGATTCGGCGTGAGCGCAAAAACGCTTTACCCGCAGACGGCCGCATCTGGTGATTCTACTGCGGACTTTGCCATGGCTGTTAGAATTTGCTTAGCATGGCCGCGGCATCGCACATCCCGGCTCTTGCTCGCACCATCTTCCAAGTCGACACGGACGCCTTCTTTGTCGTGATAAGATCAGCACAGCGCAAAGGGCGCATCCGGTCCGCGGAAAGGACAGAAGTCCACCTGCTCGTACAAATCCAACTTCACGAACTTACTTTCTGCCCGTAAATGCGGACCTCGGGCGCATGAAAGGAAGTTCGCCATGCCGGTAAGACGCCTCCCATCAAATCCCAACCTCGATCATCTTAAGTATCAAGCCAAAGACTTGCTGAAGGAACACGCCGCCGGCGATGCAGGAGCGGCGCAGCGGCTCAGAGAATTTCATCCGCGTTTCCATCGCGCCACGGACGAGGATATTTTCGCGGCGCATCTGAAGCTCAGTGACGCGCAGCTTACCATCGCCCGCGAGTCTGGATTTCCCAGCTGGGCCAGACTGAAAAGGCATATTGAAAAACCTACGCTGACCGATCAACTGAATCTGCCGCATCATGAGCGAATCGAAGACGCGATATTTCGCCGCGCCGTAGACCTTATTGACGCAGGGGACGTGGCAGGATTGCGCGCTTATCTGAAGCAGCATCCGAAGCTGGTGCATCAGCACGTCGCATTCGAAGGTTGGAACTATTTCCATAACCCCACGCTGCTGGAGTTCGTCGCCGAAAATCCGGTTCGGCATGGCAAGCTGCCGAAAAATATCGTCGAAGTGGCCCAGGTCATTCTCGAGGCGGGCGCGGAGAAGTCAGCGCTGAACGAGACGCTCATGCTCGTCGCTACGGGCAGCGTGCCGCGTGAATGCCGCATGCAGCTTCCATTGATCGATCTACTCTGCGATCACGGAGCCGATCCCAGCACAGCGATCCACTCAGCGGCATTGCACGGCGAGATGGAAGCGGTACATGCTCTAATCCGGCACGGCGGTCGCATCGACTTGCAGGTCGCGGCCGCTCTGGGGCACATCGACGACTTCCGCCGCTTGCTTCCCGGCGCAGCCAAAGACGACCGCCATCTGGCGCTCGCTCTGGCCTCGCAGTTTGGCCGCGTTGAGATCGTTCGCTTATTGCTGGACGCGGGTGAAGATCCCAACCGCTACAACCCCGTCGGCGGTCATTCGCATTCCACGCCGCTGCACCAGGCCGCCGCCAACGGCAACGAGGAAATGGTCAGACTGCTGGTCGGGCGCGGCGCAAGATTGGATTTGAAGGATATTCTGTGGCGGGGCACCCCTGCCGACTGGGCAAGCCACGAAGGCCACACGGCGCTTGCGGCCTATCTACGCGCGCAGGAAACAGGGCAGAGGCAGAAATAGGCGATCCCTTGCCACATTGCCAGCGCTGGCGCGGTGGCTGCTAGAATTCGGCTATCATGGCCGCGCCGTCGCAGATCCCGGCTTTCCCGCGAACCATCTTCCACGTCGACATGGATGCCTTCTTCGTCTCGGTCGAGGAGTTGTACGACCCGTCACTGAAAGGCAAGGCGGTTGTCGTCGGAGGCGAGCGTCACGAGCGCGGCGTAGTTTCGGCGGCATCTTACGAGGCTCGTAAGTTTGGAGTGCATTCCGCCATGCCGCTGCGCACCGCGGCCAAACACTGTCCGCACGCCATCTTTGTCGACGGGCATCCCGAGCTTTACCGCGAGTGCTCGGAAAAAGTCTTCAAAGTGCTGACGGCATTCTCGCCGCAAGTGGAAATGGCTTCGATCGACGAAGCCTACCTCGACATGACGGGAACGGCGCGCTTGCACGGTCCGCCGCTGAAAGCCGCGCACAAACTTCATCAGCGAATGAAAAAAGACACACGGTTGAACTGCTCGATCGGCATTGGGTCATCGCGCCTGATTGCGAAGGTTTCATCCGCGCAAGCCAAGCCCAACGGCGTGTTGTGGATTGTTCCGGGAGGGGAATCCAAGTTTCTCGCGCCGCTCGATGTGCGCGCGATTCCCGGCGTCGGCAAGGTGATGGAGAGCCATCTTCACGAACTGGGAATCAAGAAAGTGGGAGACCTGGCGCGCCTGGAAGAATCTGAACTCGAAGAGCGATTCGGCAAATGGGGACTTGCGCTGGCTGGCAAAGCCCGCGGAGAAGATGCCGGGGGATGGTTCGACGGCGAAGTCGGCGCCGACACCGAAACCAAATCGATCAGCCATGAACATACTTACAACGAAGACACCAGCGATGCCAGCCAGCTCGAAGCCACGCTGATGCGGCTCTCCGAAATGGTGGGACGGCGCTTGCGGGAGGCGAACCTGCACGCGCGAACCATTCAACTCAAACTCCGTTACAAAGATTTCACCACGATCACACGCGCTCATACCTTACCGGCGCCCACCCAGCTTGATGGTGAAATCTTTGCGCAGGCGCGCACACTGTTTCGCAAGAACTGGATGCCGGGCATGCAGGTGCGGCTGCTGGGAGTGCAGTCGTCGTCGTTTGAGCAACAGACGGAGCAGATCAATTTGCTCGAAGGCGGCCGGCAGCAGCGCTGGAAAGATGCGCTGGCCGCCGCCGACCGCCTGCGCGACAAGTTCGGCGAATCGAGCGTCAAGCTGGCCACCGGGTTGCGGGGAAGCTTCCGCGAACGTACCCATGAAAATCCTGCGGGGCTGCCGGGGAAGGGCAAGACGAAACCTGATTAGTACAAGCAGCAGTTGATCAATTCGAGCGACACTTATACGTCCTCTTTCATTGTGCCTTGCCCGCCTCAAGCTCTTTCAACCGCGCAAGAGCATGCTGGTTCTGATCGTTCAGCGACAGCGACTTGCGATAGTTGGCGATTGCCTTTTGTTTCTCCCCCCGCGGCTTCCTGCGCCTCGGCCAGGCTGTCGTAGGTATTCGAGCTTTCGGGGTACATGGCCACGTTGAGTTGGAAGATGGCAACCGCTTTGGTTACCTTGCCCGATCTTAAGAGATCGTAACCCCAGCGGTTGACGTCGCGTTCCGGGAGTTTGAAGCCGGGATCGCTCTTTTTAGCCTGCTGGTAGATCTCCGTGGCCTTGTCAAAGCCTTGCGTCGCCAGTTCGTGGGCAAAGTCGGGGATGTTGGCGGCGGGGTGCAGCGCCTCCCTGAAATCCATCTTGAACAGGTGGGGTGGAAGCGAATTCTTCTCCGGCTCATTTTTCAGGAACTGGCGAGCGGCAGCATCGTTCTCCAGGTACGCCCGCAGGAATTGGAGCACATACCGGGCCACCCAACTGTAATTCTCACTGAACTCAGCCTGAGTATAGTCGGTGAAGTACTGGTCCTCGCGAAAGCGGATGAAGAGTGAGGAAAAGCCGGGGTGGATCATCTCCGAGGTCTGCACCAGATAGGTATCGTTGTACTTCAACTGGTTGAGAAAGTTGTAGGAGTTGTCGATCTTCAGCTGGTTGTTCAGCTGGTTCAGCTCTTCGAGGTTGTAGGGCTGGGACGAGATGTAGAGCAGGGGTGCGGTTAGCTTGTCGGCATCGATCAGGCCTACGGTCTCGCCTTCCCTGATCCGTGCGGGCTGATAACGAAAGCCTCCATCCAGGCTCACCAGAGCCTGAATGCGCGAGTCCTGCAACGCGGCGAAGATATTGGTCATGCCACCCCAACTCCAGCCCGCGACGGCGATGCGGGTCAGGTCCGCCTGCGGGATCGTGCGCAGGTAGCCCATCAAAAACTCGATATCGCCTACCTGGGCCTCGATGCCTTCCAGATCCAGGGTCATGCCGCGCGAATGCGTGCCGAGGCTGGGGCTGGAAAGCACCACGTAGCCGTGGCTGGCGAGATACTCGCAAAGATCCGAGTTCTCGAAGGCTGACGCGCTCAGGCTGGGAGCATAGATGATCACAGGAAACTGTCCGGCCTCCGGGCCCGCATCTTCGATGGCTTTGGTCACCTGAACGCGCTCGCGCTCGTAGTTCTTGCTAATGTAGTTCGCCTGAAGGAGAGCTTTCAGCTTTAAGACACGCTCTTGTGCGCTCAAGGGCGTGAAGTTGTCCTCAGTCGCCATGAGGTGAAGATAGCGGCCGAACAGCATCGAGTGGGCGCCGAGGGCGGCTTGCGCGGGATACCAGATCAGCGTCTGGATGGGGCGGGCCCTCTCACCTGGGATGAGATTGCCCTCGGCATCCACGCGTTTGTAGGAGCGCGTGTAGTCGTACTGCTGCACCACCCGAAAGCCCACACGATGCGAGCCATAGGGCGCGGAAAAGGACAAGTTCGACTTCTCAGTCGCGGAGGCCAGGCGGGCACACAGCAGCACCATGGCCAAGATCTTGATCTCAGTCATCTGTCTCATCCTGCCGACCAGAGCCGGATCGCCTCGACTCGAGACTGCCGCGGGAGATTGTCTCACATCGTTCAGTTTCCTGGGGTGCACAACGGCGCTCTTGGCCGAATTATCACGAGAAGGACGGTTTGGGCGCGAAACAGGAAAGTCTTCAGTACCGAATACCTAGTACCAAAGCCGCCTTTTCTCGATACTAGGTACTGGTTACCAGGTGCTCCAGACAAAAACGAAGGCCGGGTATCCCGGAAGTTGATTCCGGATCCCGGCCCTCGTCTTATTGCAACTTGGAGTAGAGCTTCAGTTACTGCCTGGGGTTGAGTTGGCAGCGGTGGCCGGCGCGGCGCTCGGTGTAGTCGAGGCGCCGTAGCGTGCCAGCCGCGGATAGAAGGGCGTGACTTCAAACGGCATTTTGTCACGCGCCGAAGTGATGGCGACCGGAGCCGTCTTCACCATTTCTGCCTTGTCGTCCCAGGGATTGACCTTCACGCGTCCCCCCAGCGGGAGAGCTGCAACCTGGTCCAGTTTGTTGTTGTCGAGCGCCGGGCCCTTGGTAGCCAGAGCGGAAAGCCGGTCGATTCTTCCATTCGATGCCAGCGAATTGCCCAGGTGCGTGGTCAAGAGGGCATTGAGCTGAGGAGCGCGGGCCTGCAGCGCCTTCAGGAACAAGCCGACGTTGTCGAGTTTCTGCGCGTAAGGCGAGTTGTTCAGCAAATCCACGGCCTTCTTGTCGGCCGCCGCTTCCTCTTCTGGAATGTGCCTGAAGCCCAGGTTGTTGTAGGTGGAGTCGTCGGAGAACAGCATGCGGTCGTTGAAGGCATACTTGCTTCCGAGATTGTGGCCGAGCACGATGTGCGCCAGTTCATGCGCGAGCACCGCCGCCAGGCTGGCCTCGTCGGGGAGCACGTCGATCAACCCCCGGCTGATCACGATGGTGTTGCCCACGCTGAAGGTTTCAAGTGGCGCCGTGAGCAGCACGCGAGTGCGCACCGGACGCGGCAGGTCGATGTTGTTGGTAACCTCCAGGTTGTTGACCACGGTCTGGAGAATGTGATCGACATCGCCTTCGGGCGCGACCAATCCGGCGCGGGTGAGGCGCTCGACGACATTATCCTCCGCCTGCTGCTGCCATTGCCGCTCGGCCTGCAGCGGAGACGCATCCTGCTGCGCAGGAGTCTCATCCTTCACGCTGTCCACGCGAATCTGCGTCAGTTCGTCGTCCTTGTCGCCTTTCTTCAGGTCGTAGCCCCAGATGCGGGTCTGCGCCTTGAAGGCCATCTTGTTCTTGACCCCAGCGCTGAAGTCGCCTTCTTCGCTGTAGATGTAAGCCGGCACCCAATAGCCCGGAATCAGGTTGAGGCGCCAGCTATCCATGTGGAAGAAGTAGGAATTCTTCGGCGCCGGAGCGTAGGTGCCATTCAGGCGAACGATGTTGTAATCCTGGTCTTCCACCCAGACGCGTCCCTGGAATCGTCCTTTGCCGGAGCCCTTCTTCGGCGTGACGTCGAACACCAGGCTGCGGACGTCGCCCAGAAATTCACGGCGGATGTAATGAAAGTCATAGTGCGAGCGGTCAAAGTCAGTACGGTCGGCGTAGACCATCCAGGAAAAGCCCAGAGGCTGGTACTGCACCTTAAAGAGCTTTTGGAAGCCGCCCATCAGGCGGGTCTCCATGCCTTTGTCCTGCTCTTTCAGATAGTCTTTGCGGTCGACCGACTCGCCCATATCCATGCGGCCCAGGAAGTAGTGGTCGGCGCTGGGCACGGGGCCGAGTTGCGGGTCCGCGGTCAGGTTCTGCAGGTAAGTCTCGACCACCGGGGTGCGAGTGGAGAGCGCCTTCATGAGCCCGTGTTCGCGTTCGATAAAACGATCGACCACCTGATCCATGGTGGTGGGCTGAGGCAGGGCCGACGGCGTCGGCGCCGGAGCGGTCGACGCCGTGGCCTGCGACCCAGGCGTTGACGGCTGAGCGTCAGGAGCCGACGTCGTCGGCGCGGTCTGCCCGGCTGCCGCAGCGTCAGGCTGCGTCGAAGGTTGTGACTCCGCCGGCTGCTGCCCGGCAGCGCTCACCGAGACCAGCAGTACAGCTGTAAACATCCATTTCCAAGTACGCATGACTCTTCTCTCCAGGGTTGAAGCAATGTCTTTCGATCTTTCTCTAAGAACGTGAACCGTTTGTTGACGTGAACCGTTTGCTCAATTCGCCTCGCACATCTAGGGCCACGAAACGAATCTTCTGACCTAAAGTTTCCCGATTACTCAAACTCTTAGTACGCAATCTGGAATGTCACATGCACGATCGCCGTCGAATCCACCGGCTGTCCCATCCGCAGCGCCGGCTTGAAGCGCATTTTGTTGGCCGCCGCGACCGCGGCTTCATCCAAGCCGTGACCGAGGCCCCGGACCACGCGATTCACATGCAGACTTCCGTTGGCCTGAAACATCACTTCCAGCAGAACTTCGCCTTCCAGCTTCAGACCGCGCGCCTCGTCGGTATAAACCGGCTGCGGTTTGAACGTGATCTCCACCGGAGTAGTGGCCGGTCCCGCCACTGCCTGCGCGATCTTGGGCCCGCCATGCACCACCTGCTCCGATCCGAATCCGCCGGTGGAAACTCCAGCCCCACCGCTGCGGCCGTCGCCCTTGCCTCCGGTGGCCATGCCATTGCCGAAGTCGGCGCTGGCTACCGTTCCCTTGATGCCTTTTGCCCCGCCCGATCCGTTGCCTTGTCCCGGACCTGCCGGCATGTCAAACGAACCGGCCTGCGCCGCGTACAGCTTGGCGCCCTGCTTGCCCGTCCCTTTCAAACCGTTGGGATCGCCGAAACCTCCGGTCTGCACCTTCTCCACCGGGGCGTTGACCGTGGGAGCCACCGAGCTGCCCGAAAAATCTCCGACATGCAAGAGTTGTGGACGCGCTCCGCCCGCGTTGATCTTCAATTGAGGAGCGGCAAACTGGTTTACCACCACCTTCGGCGCTTCCACCGGCTCGGGAGCACGGACGTGACGTACCTCACGCGGCACAATCAACTTCGGGCGTTCGAAA
This sequence comes from uncultured Acidobacteriaceae bacterium, assembly GCA_963807655.1. Lineage (GTDB taxonomy): Bacteria > Acidobacteriota > Terriglobia > Terriglobales > Acidobacteriaceae > Sulfotelmatobacter. The sequence goes on from CAWEDF010000047.1 coordinate 8,960, forward strand.
ACTGGCGCCGGCGAAAGCAGCTTCGGCCTCACCACCGGCTTCACCACTTTGATCGGCGCCCGCTCCGGCTTGAGTGCTGGAAGCGGAATCACTGAAGTGACGCGATACGTCTTGAAACTCATCCTGTCCGGAAACAGAATCCCCATGTTCGCCAGGAGGAAAGCGAGCAGCACGATGAAAGCGTAGGCCGCGGCGACCGCGCGCTTGTCAATCTTGCGCTCGGGGAGAATGCCGAGCTGAAAATGATGTTGATACGTAGCCATGCTTTAACTCCAAGGGGACCCCAGCCGAGGGAGCGGACCGGGTCTGGAGTTCTCACCATACGAGAGAACGGACAGGGGGTAAACGTGTCCACGGCTCTTGACCTAAGGTAACCAAAAGAAAAGCACTTACGGATTAGGGCCAAAATAGGCCAGGGGATGCCGTTGAAGTTGCGTTTGACTTTGCTCCTGTGGAGCGGACACTCTTGTCGGCTGCTTTTGATCTTGATCTTGATTTTGCAGGGTGCACGCACGGACGCTTGCAGGACCGTGGAAGAGCGGCGCTTCAGCGCCGCGTAAAGCCCAATCACGTAAAAACCACAGCCCCGCTTTGAAAGGGCGCGGCTTCGAGCCGCGCCGTAAAGTCCCTAGTCTCAACCGCGGCGTCAGGCGATTCGCTGAACCCACTGGCTTCGCCAGGCCGGCGCCTCGAAGGGGTCCGCGAAATACTGTGTCTCGTGCACAACTTTGCCGTTGCGGAACTCCATGATGCTCACTGTGTATGCCGGCCGCCCTTGGTAGGTAATTGTGTATTCCGTGATCCAGAGATTTCCGTTTCCGAGAATTCGCCTGACGTTGAAGCCGGACGGTTTGCCGGGATGATGACTCCGCAAGGCCTGCAAATTGCTGCGCCCGAGGATTCGCTCTCCTGACTGGGGATAGTCACAAATAGCGTCGTCATCGTAAATATCGTGTTCCGCATTCGCGTCGCCGATTGCCGACGCGTGCCAGTGCGCATTCAGGACTTCACGTATTTGTCCGTCTTCCATGTCTGTTAGCCAATGGAAGCTGGGTCAGGACGTATGAAATCTTTCCTTTTTTCCGGCTTCGGAAACCTACGCTTTGGTTTGGATTGAGGTTTTTTCTTTTTAGCAGCTTCTCTTTGTTTGCCATGCGCCCGCCTCCCAGTTGGAAATAATATCACTGACTCCTCGGGTCATTCCTTGGGGTAAAATCCCCACGTTGATCGGAATCTCTTTTTGTAACAACGGAGAAACCCCATGCCCTGTGGCTGCGCTTCAGAGGTCTGTGGGCACGAACTCGGCCAGCGGTGTGGTAAGCCAGTCAAACTGCTGGTCAGATATAGCTTGGGCACAGGCGAGCAGAATTTCGGGCCAGAGCAAACTACAGGCATTTGTGACGAGTGCTGGGAAAATGCAAGGGCACAGTTTCCACACCTTTTTGGAGAGAATCGCCTAGGGGGGAATGACTATGCCCAAGAGGGCGACAGCTATCACCATTCTGTTCTTGCTAGGGGCCTCGCTCGCGCAACAAACCGAAAGGGATTTCGTGCGGTACATACCGGGTGAATTTCTTAAGGCGGAGACTTTGGCAATTTATCCACTGTCGAAAAGTATCACTACGTGATGGGGTTTTCTGACGCTTTAATGGCTTCCGGCATTTTGGGGGCGGATTTGAACAAGGTTGAACTGCTGCATCACTGTACAGACGGTATGCAAGCCAAGCAAATTGCCGCCATCGTTGACAAGTACGTCAAAGAACATCCCGAAAGTTGGCATCACCCGTTAGCGGCCAGCGCCTTGAGTGCGCTAGCGGACGTTTGCCCAGATTTGAAAAAGCAATTGGCAGCGCCAACCGGCGCCCGCTGAGATACGAAGGCGGACTGGCCCGGCTTAAATCGCCAATCGGATGCCCCGTCCCAGCTTCGCTCGGGCGGATCCTCGACTGGCGACGAAAGATCGGCAGCAGCTCTTGATGATAAAATCTTTCGGGGAAGGAATTATGCGACGACTTCAACGCCCACCTTTAAAGGATGAGGAAACGGCCTTAATCGAGAGCGAACTTAAACCCTTAAGAGAGCATTGTCCGCGCGTCACGAATCCCAAGCAGACCGACTACTGGGGATCAGTAAGCCGGCTGAGTCGAGTTCCTTGCCCACAATCTCAGGCGGCCGTCCCGAGTCGAATCGCCGAAAATTCTGAAGACCCCCGCCCAAGCTTCGCTTCGCTTGGGCAAGACTTGTCACCTTTACGCGAAGG
>CAWEDF010000048.1:0-8672 GCA_963807655.1 uncultured Acidobacteriaceae bacterium
TACTCATGCGCAACGGGATGAACAAAGATTTTTCTTGGAACGCATCGGCCCGGGAGTACGGCAAGATTTATGAGCGGGTGAAGCAGGCGTTGGGGGCTGTGCAAATTACGGCAGAAAAAGTCCTGGTATAGATCCCACCTGACGCTGCGAAACGGCCACGGGTCAATGAGTGTATTGGCGATTTTTCGTCTACAGTGAACAGGCTGCTTGTACCATCTGGTCTGTCTTGCCCTCTGGTCGATTGATGGTCCCTAATGTCGCGTTCATCCTTAATCGGAAGCTACTCGGAACGCACGACGTGCCCGCACTGCGGCGACAGGATCAAGCTCGAAGACGTAAGGATATTCGTAAAGCCAAACGAACCCTATTCGAAGTGCCCTTCATGCGGCGCGTCGATTCGTGTGTCCCCTGCCTATCGCCGATTGATGATGCTGATAACTTTTGCGCTTGGCTGGTTGATCCCCTACTTTATTGGGCTCAGAGCTTATATCATTCTGGCTTGGATACCGTTTTGGCTGCTCAGCATCGCGCTCGTTACGAACTTTGCGAAAGTCGTGGTGCCTCCGAAATTGGAAGACGCGGAGGCGGTAACACGCCGAGGCGTGCTTCGCCGCGGCGTCGAGCTGTTCGTTTTACTCTGGCTCTATTGGATAGGGGTCCTATTTCTGATGGCCCTAATGGAAAGCATGAGCGACAGGCCTGCGTATCCCTCAGGCCTGTTTGGTTTACTCGAACCGGCGTTCGTTGCCAGGACCAAGACCACGTTGATTGGCATCTCTGTAATTGTCCTCGCCAACAGCCTCATTGGCGCGGTTTGTCTTTTTCCTCTGGCCGTAATTTTTCGACGCGCATTTCGCCGAGGCCATGTTACACAGCTTGGAATCGGTCGCTCCGTGCAAGACCAAAGTGAAGACGATGATGAGAAATAAACGAACCTCGCCCGCGATCATTGTTGACGTTATCAACAATCACCCTCATTGACCCCGAATACTTCTCGACATGCGCAGAGGCCGCCATGGCCGTGGCAAGCGCACCGTCCTGAACGTCTCGACTCGGCTGCCAGAATTCCTTCGTCATGGCCACGGCGCTGCCCCTCCGGCCTCTCGCCCGCACTATCCTTCTCGTCGACTTCTCGTGATAAGATCCTCCTAAGCGCAAAGGGCGCATCCGGTCCGCGGAAAGGACAGAAGTCCACCTGCTCGTACAAATCCAACTTCACGAACTTACTTTCTGCCCGTAAATGCGGACCTCGGGCGTATGAAAGGAAGTTCGCCATGCCGGTAAGACGCCTCCCCTCCAATCCCAACCTCGATCATCTCAAGTATCAAGCCAAAGACTTGCTAAAGGAACACGCCGCTGGCGATGCAGGAGCGGCTCAGCGGCTCAGAGAATTTCATCCGCGTTTCCATCGCGCCACGGACGAGGATATTTTCGCGGCGCATCTGAAACTCAGTGACGCGCTGCTTACCATCGCCCGCGAGTCTGGATTTCCCAGCTGGGCCAGACTGAAAAGGCATATTGAAAAACCTACGCTGACCGATCAACTGAATCTGCCGCATCATGAGCGAATCGAAGACGCGGCATTTCGCCGCGCCGTCGACCTTATTGACGCAGGGGACGTGGCAGGATTGCGCGCTTATCTGAAGCAGCATCCGAAGCTGGTGCATCAGCACGTCGCGTTCGAAGGCTGGAACTATTTTCATAATCCCACGCTGCTGGAGTTCGTCGCCGAAATCCGGTTCGGCATGGCAAGCTGCCGAAAAATATCGTCGAAGTGGCCCAGGTCATTCTCGAGGCGGGCGCGGAGAAGTCAGCGCTGAACGAGACGCTCATGCTTGTCGCTACGGGCAGCGTGTCGCGTGAATGCCGCATGCAGCTTCCATTGATAGATCTACTCTGCGATCACGGAGCCGATCCCGAGAGCACGATCCATGCAGCGTTGTTGCACGGCGAGATGGAAGCGGTACCCGCTCTAATCAGGCGCGGCGCTCGGGTCGACCTGCCGGTCGCGGCCGCTCTGGGGCGCATCGACGACTTCCGCCGCTTGCTTCCCGACGCAGCCAAAGACGACCGCCATCTGGCGCTCGCTCTTGCATCCCAGTTTGGCCATGTTGAGATCGTTCGCTTGTTGCTGGACGCAGGCGAAGATCCAAACCGCTACAACCCGGTCGGCGGTCATTCGCATTCCACGCCGCTGCACCAGGCCGCCGCCGCCGGCAACGAGGAAATGGTCAGACTGCTCGTCGAGCGCGGCGCAAGATTGGATTTGAAGGATGTTCTGTGGCGGGGCACCCCTGCCGACTGGGCAAGCCACGAAGGCCACACGGCGCTTGCGGCCTATCTACGTGCGCAGGAAACAGGGCAGCGGAAGAAATAGGCGATCCCTTGCGACACTGCCAGCGCTGGCGCGGTGGCTGCTAGAATTCGGCTATCATGGCCGCGCCGTCGCCGATCCCGGCTTTCGCCCGAACCATCTTCCACGTCGACATGGATGCCTTCTTCGTCTCGGTCGAGGAGTTGTACGACCCTTCACTGAAAGGTAAGGCGGTTGTCGTCGGAGGCGAGCGTCACGAGCGCGGCGTAGTTTCGGCGGCTTCTTACGAGGCTCGTAAGTTTGGAGTGCATTCCGCCATGCCGCTGCGCACCGCGGCCAAGCACTGTCCGCACGCCATCTTTGTCGACGGGCATCCCGAGCGTTATCGCGAGTGCTCGGAGAAAGTTTTCAAAGTGCTAACGGCATTCTCGCCGCAAGTGGAAATGGCTTCGATCGACGAAGCCTACCTCGACATGACGGGGACGGCGCGGCTGCACGGTCCGCCGCTGAAGGCCGCGCACAAACTCCATCAGCGCATGAAAGAAGACACGCAGCTGAACTGCTCGATCGGCATTGGGTCATCGCGGCTGATTGCGAAGGTTTCATCCGCGCAGGCCAAGCCCAACGGCGTGTTGTGGATTGTTCCGGGAGGCGAATCCAAGTTTCTCGCGCCGCTCGATGTGCGCGCGATTCCCGGCGTCGGCAAGGTGATGGAGAGCCATCTTCACGAACTGGGAATCAAGAAAGTGGGAGACCTGGCGCGCCTGGAAGAATCTGAACTAGAAGAACGATTCGGCAAATGGGGACTTGCGCTGGCCGGCAAAGCCCGCGGAGAAGATGCCGGGGGATGGTTCGACGCCGAAGTCGGCGCCGACACCGAAGCCAAATCGATCAGCCATGAACATACTTACAACGAAGACACCGCCGATGCCAGCCAGCTCGAAGCCACGCTGATGCGGCTCTCCGAAATGGTGGGGCGGCGCTTGCGTGAAGCGAACCTGCACGCGCGAACCATTCAGCTCAAACTCCGTTACAAAGATTTCACCACGATCACACGCGCTCATACCTTGCCGGCGCCCACCCAGCTTGATGGTGAAATCTTTGAGCAGGCGCGTACGCTGTTTCGCAAGAACTGGAAGCCGGGCATGCAGGTGCGGCTGCTGGGAGTGCAGTCGTCGTCATTCGAAGCGCAGGTTGATCAGATAAATTTGCTCGAAGGCAGCCGGCAGCAGCGCTGGAAAGATGCGCTGGCCGCCGCCGATCGCCTGCGCGACAAGTTCGGCGAATCGAGCGTCAAGCTGGCCACCGGGTTGCGGGGAAGCTTCCGCGAACGTACCCATGAAAATCCTGCGGGGCTGCCGGGGAAGGGCAAGACGAAACCTGAGTAGCGCGAGACAACTTCCGCCGGATACCATGTACTCGCCCACGAGTGTGCTACAAAAAACGAAGGCCGGGTATCCCGGAAGGTGATTCCGGATCCCGGCCCTCGTCTTATTGCAACTTGGAGTAGAGCTTCAGTTGCTGCCTGGGGTTGAGTTGGCAGCGGCGGTGGCCGGCGCGGCGCTCGGTGTAGTCGAGGCGCCGTAGCGTGCCAACCGCGGATAGAAGGGCGTAACTTCAAACGGCATTTTGTCACGCGCCGAGGTGATGGCGACCGGAGCCGTCTTCACCATTTCTGCCTTGTCGTCCCAGGGATTGACCTTGACGCGCCCCCCGAGCGGGAGAGCTGCAACCTGGTCCAGCTTGTTGTTGTCGAGCGCCGGACCCTTGGTAGCCAGAGCGGAAAGCCGGTCGATTCTTCCATTTGATGCCATCGAATTGCCCAGGTGCGTGGTCAACAGGGCATTGAGCTGAGGAGCGCGGGCTTGCAGCGCCTTCAGGAACAAGCCGACGTTGTCGAGTTTCTGCGCGTAAGGCGAGTTGTTCAGCAAATCCACAGCCTTCTTGTCGGCGGCGGTTTCTTCTTCTGGAATGTGCCTGAAGCCCAGGTTGTTGTAGGTGGAGTCGTCGGAGAACAGCATGCGGTCGTTGAAGGCATACTTGCTTCCGAGATTGTGGCCGAGCACGATGTGCGCCAGTTCATGCGCGAGCACCGCCGCCAGGCTGGCCTCGTCGGGGAGCACGTCGATCAATCCCCGGCTGATCACGATGGTGTTGCCCACGCTGAAGGTTTCAAGTGGCGCCGTGAGCAGCACGCGAGTGCGCACCGGACGCGGCAGGTCGATGTTGTTGGTAACCTCCAGGTTGTTGACCACGGTCTGGAGAATGTGATCGACATCGCCTTCGGGCGCGACCAATCCGGCGCGGGTGAGGCGCTCGACGACATTATCTTCCGCCTGCTGCTGCCATTGCCGCTCGGCCTGCAGCGGAGACGCATCCTGCTGCGCAGGAGTCTCATCCTTCACGCTGTCCACGCGAATCTGCGTCAGTTCGTCGTCCTTGTCGCCTTTCTTTAGGTCGTAGCCCCAGATGCGGGTCTGCGCCTTGAAGGCCATCTTGTTCTTGACCCCAGCGCTGAAGTCGCCTTCTTCGCTGTAGATGTAAGCCGGCACCCAGTAGCCCGGAATCAGGTTCAGGCGCCAGCTATCCATGTGGAAGAAGTAGGAATTCTTCGGCGCCGGAGCGTAGGTGCCATTCAGGCGAACGATGTTGTAATCCTGGTCTTCTACCCAGACGCGTCCCTGGAATCGTCCTTTGCCGGAGCCCTTCTTCGGCGTGACGTCAAACACCAGGCTGCGAACGTCGCCCAGAAATTCACGGCGGATGTAATGAAAGTCATAGTGCGAGCGGTCAAAGTCAGTACGGTCGGCGTAGACCATCCAGGAGAAGCCCAGAGGCTGGTACTGCACCTTAAACAGCTTGTGGAAGCCGCCCATCAGGCGGGTCTCCATGCCTTTGTCCTGCTCTTTCAGATAGTCTTTGCGGTCGACCGACTCGCCCATATCCATGCGGCCCAGGAAGTAGTGGTCGGCGCTGGGCACGGGGCCGAGTTGCGGGTCCGCGGTCAGGTTCTGCAGGTAAGTCTCGACCACCGGGGTGCGAGTGGAGAGCGCCTTCATGAGCCCGTGTTCGCGTTCGATAAAACGATCGACCACCTGATCCATGGTGGTGGGCTGAGGCAGGGCCGACGGGGTCGGCGCCGGAGCGGTCGACGCCGTGGCCTGCGATCCGGGCGCTGACGGCTGAGCGTCAGAAGCCGACGTCGTCGGCGCGGTCTGCGCGGGTGCCGCAGCGTCAGGCTGCGTCGAAGGTTGTGATTCCGCCGGTTGCTGCCCGGCAGCGCTCACCGAGACCAGCAGTGCAGCTGTAAACATCCATTTCCAAGTACGCATGACTCTTCTCTCCAGGGTTGAAGCAATGTCTCTCGATCTTTCTCTAAGACCGTGAACCGTTTTGTTGACGTGAACCGTTTGCTCAATTCGCCTCGCACATCTAGGGCCACGAAACGAATCTTCTGACCTAAAGTTTCCCGATTACTCAAACTCTTAGTACGCAATCTGGAATGTCACATGCACGATCGCCGTCGAATCCACCGGCTGTCCCATCCGCAGTGCCGGCTTGAAGCGCATTTTGTTGGCCGCGGCGACCGCGGCTTCATCCAGGCCGTGACCCAGGCCCCGGACCACGCGATTCACATGCAGACTCCCGTTGGCCTGAAACATCACTTCCAGCAGAACCTCGCCTTCCAGCTTCAGACCGCGCGCCTCGTCGGTATAAACCGGCTGCGGCTTGAACGTGATCTCTACCGGAGTAGTGGCTGGTCCCGCCGCTGCCTGCGCGATCTTGGGCCCGCCATGTACCACCTGCTCCGACCCGAATCCGCCGGTGGAAACTCCAGCCCCACCGCTGCGGCCGTCGCCCTTGCCTCCGGTCGCGATGCCATTGCCGAAGTCGGCGCTGGCTACCGTTCCCTTAATTCCTTTTGCCCCGCCCGATCCGTTGCCTTGTCCCGGACCCGCCGGCATGTCAAACGAACCGGCCTGCGCCGCATACAGCTTGGCGCCCTGCTTGCCCGTCCCTTTCAAACCGTTGGGATCGCCGAAGCCTCCGGTCTGCACCTTCTCCACCGGGGCGTTGACCGTGGGAGCCACCGAGCTGCCCGAAAAGTCTCCGACATGCAAGAGTTGTGGACGCGCTCCGCCCGCGCTGATCTTCAATTGAGGAGCGGCAAACTGGTTTACCACCACTTTCGGCGCTTCCACCGGCTCGGGAGCACGTACGTGACGTACCTCACGCGGCACAATCAACTTCGGACGTTCGAAAACTGGCGTCGGCGAAAGCAGCTTCGGCTTCACCACCGGCTTCACCACTTTGATCGGCGCCCGCTCCGGCTTGAGTGCTGGAAGCGGAATCACTGAAGTGACGCGATACGTCTTGAAACTCATCCTGTCCGGAAACAGAATCCCCATGTTCGCCAGGAGGAAAGCGAGCAGCACGATGAAAGCGTAGGCCGCGGCGACCGCGCGCTTGTCAATCTTGCGCTCGGGGAGAATGCCGAGCTGAAAATGATGTTGATACGTAGCCATGCTTTAACTCCAAGGGGATCCCGGCCGAGGGAGCGGACCGGGTCTGGAGTTTTCACCTTACGGGAGAACGGACATGGGGTAAACGTGTCAACGGCTCTTGACCTAAGGTAACCAAAAGAAAAGCACTTACGGGATTGGGGTCAAAATAGGCGAGGGGACGCCGTTGAAGTTGCCTGTGACTGTGCTCCTGTGGAGCGGACACTCTTGTCCGCTGCTTTTGATCTTGATCTTGATTTTCCACGGTGCACGCCCCGGACCCTCGCGGAACCGTGGAAAAGCGGCGCTTCAGCGCCGCGTAAAGCTCACGTTGAAGCCGGACGGCTTTGAAAGGGCGGGGCTTCGAGCCGCACCGTAAAAGTCCCTAATCTCAACCGCGGCGCCAGGCGATTCGCTGAACCCATTGACTTCGCCAGGCCGGAGCCTCGAAGGGGTCCGCGAAGTACTGTGTCTCGTGCACGACTTTACCGTTGCGGAACTCCATAATGCTCACGGTGTATGCCGGCCGCCCTTGGTAGGTAATTGTGTATTCCGTGATCCAGAGATTTCCGTTTCCGAGAATTCGCCTAACGTTGAAGCCGGACGGCTTGCCGGGATGATGACTCCGCAGGGCCTGCAAATTGCTGCGCCCGAGGATTCGTTCGCCTGACTGGGGATAGTCACAAATAGCGTCGTCATCGTAAATATCGTGTTCCGCGTTCGCATCCCCGACTGCCGACGCGTGCCAGTGCGCATTCAGGGCTTCACGTATTTGTTCGTCTTCCATGGGCATGACTGCTCCAGTTGTTGTTTGGCTCCCATATTCATCTACGATGTGCGATGAAAGCAAGGATACTGTTTTCATCCCTCATGAGCCTTCTGGCTGGTCTGTGGAGGAATTCGGGGATACAGGGGGATAGACGGACGAAACCCGGGAAACGGCCCCGCAGGAAGAAATGCCGGTGGGCCTGCCCGGTCCAAAAGAATCGAACTATACAACCCTAATCACAGGACGCTGGACACCCGGAATTCGATTTATTGTGCCTTCCAGCAAGAGGTTTAAGTGGTAGAGGACGGACTTAGTGATGTCTACGTTCGTTTGGTGACCTTGTTCCCTGCAGTGGCGCACCAAGTCTGCCAGCGCGAGCCTCGGTCCGAACCGCTCAAGACATTCGTAAACAACTGTCATCTGGCCCTTTTGAAGTTTTGGCCGCGAGCCGGGGTGCGTCAGCTCGAATTGGGGATTCGTCGCTATGTATGACTCGGATTGTGAAATGCTCATGGGTGCTCAGAACCTTGAATCGCCTGGCTCACCTGGGAACGATCTTCACCGGGGTCGTTTCCATTTCCATGTGTGAAATTCGGTCACGATCATGGACAACCACCAACCCCACAGCAGACTCAACGGCATCGTGAATTTTCCACGTTATATCAAGTCCTCATAAAATGTCAGTGAGTGCCTTTTCTAGTTTTGGAATGTCGGTGATCTTCTCAGGCCCAAGCTTGAGCGTGAAAGAAACCTCATAATGGTGGTATGTGGTTTTCTTTGCCATTTATGCCCGGCCTAAAACCAAATCCTCAGTCAAATCCTCAACCAGATCTGTCTCAACATCCTTGGCGATGTACCTAGCGCCCGGTGAAGCATTCCTGTTTGCGGGAAATGTCGATGCACACGAACAACCCGCCCACCAACAATGCCAGCTTTCCTAGAGCCTCAACGTCTGAATTTTTCATGGGTGGAACTCCCAACTGCATTAACACACACTTTCGCTTCTTGAGTCGAGCAAAGAGTCTTGCAGTTTTCTCATCCCACATCTATCCCATGTAGCATTACGGAACTTTGACTCTTGCGCGAT
>CAWEDF010000049.1:0-34708 GCA_963807655.1 uncultured Acidobacteriaceae bacterium
AAACGGTACGGTGATTGTGCCTTTCCAGAGCGGCGGCATCGACGTGTTCAGTTCCAGCAACGGAGGCGTGAGTTGGGGCAAGAGCCAGGCGATTGCGAGCATTCAGAGCCACCTGGTGGCGGGAGGAATGCGCAATCCGGATCTGCCTTCCGTAGGCGTCGATGGAGCCGGAAATGTGTTCGTGGTGTGGTCGGATTGCCGCTTCCGCACCGGTTGCAAGGAGAACGATATCGTAATGAGTTCGTCTTCTGACGGCACGACCTGGAGCAAAGTCACGCGCATTCCGATCGATGCGACCACCAGCACGGTGGATCACTTCCTGCCGGGCATTGGCATCGATCCCGCGACTTCGGGAAGCACGGCTCACATGACGATTGTTTATTACTACTATCCGATGGCGAGTTGCACGAAAAGCACTTGCAACCTGCAGGTGGGCTACGTCACTTCCACTAACGGCGGTTCGACGTGGACCGCGGGAAAGAAGATCGCTGGACCGATGAAGCTGGCGTGGCTGCCGGTTTCTGACAATGGGCCGATGGTGGCGGACTACATTGGTGTGTCGTATGTGAACGGCAATCCCTTCGGCGTGTTTGCGAATGCGCAGGCGCCTACGGGCAGCACCCTTGCGGAAGCGATGTATACGACGAAAACCGCGCTGGCGGCTCCGGGCAGCGAACCGACCTTCAGCGGACTGGCGGACAAGCCGGTCGCTGGCGCGAAGTCGGATCACGAGATGCACTTCTACTATGACGACGAAGGAACGAGGGAAATTCCGCGCTCACGCTGGGTTGTGAATACTTCAGGGCAGTAAAATTTTCTAATTCGATCTGGCCGCCGGCATTCCCATGCTGGCGGCTTTTGAGTTGCATGTCTTAATCTCTTAATTTTTGTTCGGCTATGATGTGGTGGCCGAATCGAGAATGTCATCTGGGAGCCGCAGGAATTACGGGCCTTCTGGGCTGGCATGAACTAAAATAGTGCCAATGACTTCCGGTATTCATCCAACAGGCAGGTCTTCTTTAGGATGATCAAGCAAACCCTCCGCAATCGGGCCCTCCGCAAGCGCGCGTCGCAGTTCGGGCGTCTGGTGCGGCATTCGGCGGTAACCCCGCTGTGCGGAGAGACCCATCAGCCGCGGCTGGCCTCGAACGGCGAATTGGGGGTGACTTTCATCGGCCATTCCAGCTTCTTTCTGCAGATCGGCGGGAAGAGCGTGATGATCGATCCTAACTTCGCGCGCTGGCTGTTTGTGCTGAAGCGGCTGCGGCGTCCCGGGCTGCGAGTGCGCGATTTGCCGGCCATCGATCTGGTACTGGTGACGCACGCGCACTTCGATCATCTGCACCGGCCGTCGTTGCGCGCCATCGTGCAGAACAATCTGCGCACGCGTGGAACCGCCCCGGCCATCGTCATTCCGAGCCATGTGACAGATTTGATCTCCGACCTCGGCTTCTCCGAGATCGTCGAACTCGACTGGTGGAACACTTCGCGGCACGGCAGTTTGTCGGTGACGCACGTTCCTTCACGGCATTGGGGAGCGCGGATTCTCAGGGATTCGCACCGCGGCTATGGCGGCTATGTGCTGCGTGCAGGGAGGCATTCGGTTTATCACGCGGGCGACACGGCGTACTTCGCGGGCTTCCGCGAGATTGGCCGGCGCCTGTCGCCGGAACTAGCGTTGCTTCCCATCGGCGCCTACAATCCGGCCAGCTTCCGCAACGTGCACACCAGTCCAGCCGACGCTACCCGCGCCTTTCTCGACCTGAAATCGCGTTGGATGGTGCCTATGCACTATGGAAGTCTTCGCCTCTCCCACGAACCCGTGGATGAACCGCTGCAGTTGCTCGAGCAGGAGGCGCGTTCGGCTGGGATCGAGGACCGAGTGGTGGTAATGGAAGAGGGAGTGACCCGGTTCTTCTGATTCGGCTGGGGGACGCATCTTGGCGACGACCTGGTTTTAACGCTGCTTTGTTCTACATACTGACCGCCGCTTTCTGGTGTAACTTTGGACCCGCTGGATTTCGCACCAGATTTCGTACAGAAAGGAGGGCACCATGGCTGTTGAAGCTGTTCCCAAGGGTTACCACACGATCACGCCATATATGACGGTCCGCGACGTGCCGCGGGCGCCATCGAGTTCTACAAGCAGGCATTTGGCGCGGTGGAAAAGGGCGTCAGGCAAGGGACCGGACGGCAAAGTCATGCATGCCGAACTGCGCATCGGCGACTCTGTCTTCATGCTCGCCGACGAATTCCCGCAATTCGGTCCTTTGTCACCGCAGTCCACCGGCGGCACGGGCATGGGGCTACACATTTATCTTGAGGATGTGGACTCGGCGTTTGATCGCGCTGTGAAGGCTGGAGCCACCGTCGAAATGCCGGTCGCAGAGATGTTCTGGGGCGACCGCTACTGGGGAGCTGGCCGACCCCTTCGGCCATAAATGGTCCATCGGCACCCACAAACGTGATGCGACCATGGAAGAGATGGAACAGGCTATGAAGCAGTTGCCGAAGAGCGCTAGGCTTAAAGCTGAAGTGATTTAGAGGTTTTGTCGAGTTGTCGGGGCGCGGCCGCCGGCCGCGCCCTTTTAGGTCACTCCACTTGGTAGGTGCTTCCGGTACCTCCGTAATGCCTATGAAGCCCGCTATTACATAAGTATTACAGTGACTTTCCTGTCTCCTTGATACGTTAGATGTGCGGTAACGAATTCAAGACCAGCATACGGGGCCCACTTGGAAATGGAACTGGAAAGCCTGGAAAAACGACAAGCGGCAAACGGCGAAATCAACTGGGTGACGGCGATATTCATGGGGCTGTTTCACGTGGGAGCCGTGGCGGCGCTTTTCTTCTTCACGTGGAAGGCGTTGTTCGTCGCCATGTTCCTGTGGTGGGTTTCGGGCAGCCTGGGCATCGGCATGGGCTATCATCGCCTGCTCACGCACCGCGGCTACAAGACGCCGAAGTGGGTAGAGTATTTCCTGACCGTCTGCGCCACGCTGGCTCTCGAGGGCGGGCCGATTTTCTGGGTCGCTACCCACCGCATTCATCATCAATATTCCGATCAGGATGGCGATCCGCATTCGCCGATCGAGGGCAAATGGTGGGCGCACATGGGCTGGATTCTCATGGGCAAGTCGATGCACCATGACACGACCACGCTGGCCCGCTACGTTCCAGACCTCGCCAAAGATAAATTTCACGTCTGGATCACGAAGTATCACTACGTTCCCATGATTGTGCTGGGTGTGATACTGCTCGCCATTGGCGGAGTACCATTTCTGATGTGGGGCATCTTCATGCGGACCGTGGTTGGCCTGCACGCTACCTGGCTGGTGAATTCGGCCACGCACTCCTGGGGCACGCGCCGTTTTGCCACGCGCGATCTTTCCACCAACAGCTGGTGGGTGGCTCTGCTGACGTTCGGCGAAGGCTGGCACAACAATCACCACGCACACCCCACCGCGGCGCAGCATGGCTTCACCTGGTATGAGGTCGACGTGAACTGGTACGGGATCTGGGCGTTGAAGACGCTGGGCTGGCTTGGGACGTTAAGCGGGTAAGACTGGCGGACCTCGAGAAAGGCTTGGTGGCCACGCCGAACGGACGGTTGGTTACGGCTTCTCTCGCGGAGGGCGTGGCGGCGGGAGATTAGCCTTACTTGCAGTCCCCCAGAAATTTGACCCCGATCATCACGATCGGGGTTTTTGTTGCCTGCAACAAACCTTTACCACAGAGGTCACAGAGATACACAGGTAAGTCTTGTGGCGTGAAGAGCCCTGTGTTCCCTGTGGTTGAGGATTTGATCCTTGCCCTGAGCGAGCGGAATGTTCCGGGACGCAGGTCAACGCGGTAAAATCAGCCTGACGCCATGCGCATCACGAGCCGCCGCGGGACTATCGTCTTCTTCCTCTTCCTGGGCATCACCCTGGTGGCGCTGGCGGTTGCCCTCAATGTTGGATGGATCATCCTCAACTGGCGCGAAGGAGTGCTGCTATTTTTCGGCATCATCTTTTTTGCCCTGATCATTGCGGGCATGATCGTCAACACAACCTTCCTGGTGCGAGAGATTCGCCGCAGCGAGCAGCACGACAGCTTCATTAATGCCGTCACTCATGAGCTGAAGACTCCGGTCGCCTCCATCCGCCTGCATCTGGAGACCTTGCAGCGGCGCGACCTGCCGGAAGCGCAGAAGCAGGAGTTTTACCGGCTCATGCTCAGCGATACCGATCGCCTCGCGCAGACGGTGGAACAGGTGCTGCGCGCCGGCCGCGCCGGAGACAAGAAAGCGGGACGGGAGAAGTCCGCAGTCGACTTCCGCCAACTGGTGCGCGAGTGCATGGACGCTGTCCGAACCCGCCATCATCTGCCCCTGGAGGCTCTCCGCTACGAGGAAGCGCCGGGCAATGGCGCGGGGATGCGCGTGCTGGGCAGTGACGAGGATCTCCGCACTGCTGTTTTCAACGTTCTCGACAACGCCATCAAGTATTCCGGCGATCAGGTGGATGTGCGCGTGCGCCTGAACATGCCCGATGAAAAGCGCATCGTGCTGAGCTGTGCGGGATCACGGGGTCGGCATTCCTCCCGATGACATGAAGAGCATCTTCAAGCGCTTCTACCGCGTTAGCCACCGCTCGCTGGCGCACGTGAAAGGGACCGGGCTGGGCCTATTCATCGTGAAGTCGATTGCCCAAAAACATGGCGGCAAAGTGTTCGCCGAGAGCCCGGGCGAAGGCCAGGGCACCACCATTACGATGGAACTGCCGAGGTCGATGGAATGAGCCGGGTTCTGGTGGTGGAGGATGAAGCCCATCTGGCGCAGGGATTGCGCTTCAATCTGGAGGCCGAAGGCTACTCCGCCGAAATCGTGGGCGATGGCGAAGCGGCCACGGATCGTCTGCTCAGGAAGAAGGAAAACTACGATGCCATCGTGCTCGACATTATGCTGCCGGGCAAGGACGGTTTCAGCGTGGTATCGGAATTGCGCGCGGCGCGGAACTACGTGCCCGTGCTGATGCTAACGGCTCGCGGTAGTCCGGAAGATGTGTTAAAGGGCTTCGCCGCCGGGGCCGACGATTATCTGCCCAAGCCGTTCGATCTGTCGATCCTGTTGGCGCGCCTGCAGGGACTGCTGCGCCGCAGCCAGTGGATGCGCACTGGCCAGCCGGCGGGAAACGCGGCGGTTGCGTCCGACCCGGCAAGCGTCACCGATTTTGGAACATTTTCCTTCAGCGGCAAGACTATCGACTTCGGCACACTCGAACTGCGCACTGCGGACAATGTCGTTCACCTCACGCTGATGGAATCGGAACTGCTGCGCCACCTGGTGCGCAACGACGGGCGTGTGGTTTCGCGCAAACAGATTCTCGAAGAGGTCTGGGGCCTGCACGAGGACACCGACACGCGCGCGATCGATAACTTCATGGTCCGGTTGCGGCGCTACATCGAAGACGATCCCGCGCAACCGCGACACTTGCTTACGGTACGCGGCGTGGGCTACCGGTTTCTGGCGAATCCGGAAAAGAAGTGATCAGTGGCCAGTGATCAGTGCGCAGTGAAGGTCAATTGCTCACCGGGCACCGGCCACTTCTGTTTTTGCTCGGCGACTTACTGCTTATCGTAGACGGCACTGCTCTCGACATGTTTGCCCGCCGCATCGGTTCCGCCCAGTGTGACCGTGCGGGTCTTGCCATCAGCAGAGACGACGGCTCGACCGGTGATCGTAACATTGCCGCCTTTCTTGACGGTCAACTCCGCAATATGTTCATCAATCTGCTTGATGGCCCGCGTGTCTGAATTTGGATCGCCGGTGACGGGATAGTCTCTTCCGTCGAACTTGCCGGTCCACTCATTATGCGTGGGCTTCCCCTGACCGTCGACACCGTCGATCACGCATTTTATGCTGTCGCCTGCGGCTTCATACACCACAATGAGATTCTTAGGGGTGCCGGGAGTTAACTTCGACTTGGTTTCGTTGAGCTTCCAAGTCCCAAGGGTTGGGTTTCCGGCAAAGCACAGCGTCAGGCCAACAAAGAGCATTACCAGCGTCAGTACGATTGTTCTCAGTTTCATTTGGTCTCCAGGGTGAGAAGGGGATAGCTTGCTAACGAGCAATGCATCATAGGTTCTCGGAGGCCTCTTGCGCAACTCTCAACATGACTCCGGTGTGGGCCGGCCGCTACGACCGGCACAGTTCGGCCACCAGCGTTTCCCGCCGCTGCAGGGCCAAGCCATCCATGCGGTTAAGAATCATCCAGTAAGCCGAGAGCGAGATTCCAGCCAGCGCCAGCAAGATCAACGTCGCGATCCAAAAATTCCCGTAGGATTTCGCTATCCAGAACGCGGCGGCTCCCACGCCCACGACGAAAATCTGCACTCCCAGGCTGATTAGCACCGTTACCTGCGAAGCGCGCTGACGCCCGAAGGAAGAATAGTCTAATTTCTTCGGTGATAAGATCGAGAGCAGATTGCCTGCGGAAAAATTTATCGGGGCTGCGAACAGCAGACCAGCCAGCGAGGCGATGGTGACGTCGAGCGCGGGCGGGCCGTACAAAAGGCCGACCGCGATCCACCCTAGAAATATCTCTATGGCCAGAATGCTGGCATGAGTGAGGTTCTTGGCTAGCACAATGTCACGGAATCTCACCGGGGAAGCGTAGAAAAACTGAATGCCCCCGGCGTCGCCCCCGAAGTTGTTGTAAGCGAGGTTGGTCAGCACCAGCAGCGTGTATCCGACAGCCGCGGGAAACGCCATGTCAGGCTTGCGCCCCAGGAAAATCCCGGAGTGCCGGGCAGAATTCATGGCTCCGAAACGGAAGACGACCAGCACGAAAAGCGGCATGATCAATGTGAGCAGCATGGGGCCGCTGCGAAGAAGATAACGAACTTCCTTTTCGAAGACCGCCGCAACCGGGGCCGTGAATCCCCGCAGATTCCAGCCCAGCCGCAGCGAGCGATCTTTCGGCACAAACGATGCGGCGGACGCCTCGCTCAAATTCTCGCCCCGATACTGCGCCCGCAGCCGCACGTGCAGGCAGTAACCGATCACCAGCACAAAAGCGCACAGCAGCGCCAACGAACTGAATCCCGTCATGAATCGCGAATACACAGCCTGCGCGATGGCATCGGCGGCTAGACCTGGCGGAAGCATGCCCTGCACTGGAACCAGAAGTTCGAGGTACCGTTGCACATCTTGTTGGACACCCGCCTGCGGATGCTTCTCGAAATGCTGCACGAGAGGGCCGATCAACTGAAAGCTCAGCATCAGCAGAACAAAAAGAATGCCCATGATCTCGCGCGTGCGGCGCTGAGCTAGCCAGCGTTCCACCCAGGCGAATATCATTTGCATGGACAAGAGATTGAAGACGGCGAACGCCAGCAACACCAGCAGCGCCCAAGACAGCAGTTCCGGTTTCGCGAATCCCACGCCCACGAGAATTCCGAACGACCAGAGGCTGCCCAGCGCGGTTGCGGGGTCGCACGCGCCATAGGCCAGGCGCACCAGAAAATACGAGCGGTAGCTAAGGGGGAACCGCAGAAGATCGGAGGAGTCCGGATTGTTAGTGAAGGCGGTCGCCATAATGGGGAACACCTGCCAGAAGACAAACACAGGCCACAGCAGGACCGCGAGCATCTCTGGGTTGCCCTGCGAGATGAAGAAAAATGCGGCCACCCCCATTCCGAAAGCGCCGCCGAATCCACCAATAGCGAATGCGAACGACACCATAATTCGCGAGACCAGCTCCAGCATGCCCCGCGTGCTGCGCAGCGAGTTGACGAAGAGCCGCCAGCGCAACCAGGCAATGGTTGACAATTGGCCGCGGTGGCGCAGCGTGGAATTGAGTTCACTCATTAAGCGCTTACCCCGCAACGATGTTGCTTGAACTATCTCATAAATGGCCCGTGCCTGGGTGTACTACTGGCCGTCCTCCAAATGGGCCGCCAGTAGCCGGGTTTGGTGTCCTTAAGAAGAAATGCCTGTGCCCTTCCGGCTCTTTTGACGAGATACCGGTTCCGCTCTAAGTTCTCTGTTAGGTTTTCTAGTCTTCCCGTCTGCGCCGCAATCAGTATGCGGCATTTACCCTTGGGGCAAGCTTTTAGCTTGTTATGTCAGTCCTGCAGCCGAAACGAAGGGGGACGTGGATTCGCCCGGCCAGAACGGTCATCGCAGCACGCGAGGGTCCGACCCGGCAGTGGTGCAGAGTGAAACCCCACCACTACCGAACTGCCCGCTCGCTATTCGTTCGAGATGGTCACCTTGTTCCCGTCAAGTTTGGTGAACGTAATACTGAACTTCTCGTTGTAGCACTGGGCCTTGTCCTGGAGGACGCTGATCGCCAACGCCTCTCCCAGGGTCATGGACCAATCGGTATCCGAGCGCCAGTGGATGCCGGCGAGGACACCGTGGCCGAAGCTGACGTTTCGCGCGAGCTTGTTCAGTTCTCCACCGACGGTGATCTGGCCCGCGTCCGAACCGGTGTAGGGCCCGAGCGATAGGCCATCGCTCGATGGCACCTGCGGATTCGGGATTACGTAAGTCTCGTCGAAGAAAAACTTCAAAAATGTAATGCACGCGCCGGCCACCGTTCCATGACCAGTGGGATAGGACGGATGTGTCGGCGAACCCTCTGGAAAAGGCTGCGACAGCAGATAAGTACCGTACTTTCTGAAGCTCTGCGCCACGGCCTGCGAGTTCAACACATTCTTGTTCAAGGTAGCGTCGATTTTGTTCCCATTGCCGCTGAGTATCTGGTGCAGGACGCCTCCGCCCGACTCGGGACGATGCGTCAAGTGAACCAGCCACTTCTGGTACCACACGCGGTCCAGGGAGCGAGCGGCGGCTTCTCCCTGTGAGGCAGCGTAATCCGGGCCGCCGAAAGTGCAGAAGCCATTCTGCGTCTTGGAGCCGAGGTAGGGGTTGCCGGGATTCGGCGGCGCTTTCAAAGTGGTTAGCACGAGGAAAGCGATGAGGTAGCCCTGGTACAGCACATCAGAGTGCGTCCAGGCGGACAGACCGCGCCCGTCATGCAGGTAGCGGCGAGTCGCATCGACTTGATTGCTCAGTCCGGTGCTGATGCCATTCTGAACCTGCAGGAAAGTTGTGGTGTCCGTCATGTAGTCGATGCCCGGCAGATAGGTATTCATCAGCTGGTCAATCGGCTGCTGCCCAAAGCTGGTGGGGGTAACCATCAACTGCGACATATACGGACCAATGGTTTCCCCGGGGAAATTGCCGCGGAACAGCAGATCGGGGGTTACATTCCCGTGACTGTCTCTCGGGCCGCGGTAGTCCGGCAAGGTGGTCAATTCGGCGGCTGCGGCGATGGCCGTGGCGTTCGTGGCGTAGTCGGTGAAGGCCACATCGCGTAAAAGAGATGCCCAGTACATCTCGATCAATTGTGCACCGTAGGCCGCACTGGAGATCTGGTCGAACGGAGGCACGACCGCTAGACCGGTGGATCCCCGGGGGACGGAGCATTGCCGAACTGCACCGAGTCGAGACCTTGCATATCGAAGGCGTAGGCGCCTTGGGGGCCGTTCAGGGTACGAGTGCCGCCAATGACAATCGCCTCAAAGTCGCTGTTCTTGCCACTTTTCAGCGCCTTCTTGAACGAAGCCCACGCCGCTGGATTCACCACTCCGATATCGTCTTGCAGCAGGCCCTTGCTATAGCTGGCGGAGTGGTCGGGATAACGGTTCTCGTCGCCGTTGGTGGTGTGTGGCGGAACTGGGACTAGAGAGTCCGTCGTAGCCGCGCCGATGCGAAGGGCGAGGGACTTCACCACGCGGGCATTGAGGCCCGAAGCGGAACCGTTGCCACTGCTCGACTGGGCGAGAGCAGCAGGAGCTTTGCCGAGTATGCTGGCCGCCATCGTCACCGTGGCGGCACTGCCTAATTTACCGAGGAAGCGGCGGCGGCTGGAGGAGGAGACTGCAGTCTCACTGTTTTCGCGGGAAGGAGATATACTTCGCGAATGATCGACTGAGCGATCGTCTAGAGGTGCACTCATACCATGCTCCTGGGCAACGATTAAAAATGCAAACGGAAGGCCTGGCGCTTTCGATCACGAAACCATTGGCATCGGGGAATTCTAGCAGGCTGACGCAAGCCTGCCGAGCCCGTCACTGCTTTGGGCGGGTTTACTCTGCCAGCATCGCCGGGTCAAGTGGACTAACTACTCTGGCCCGTAATCTGAGGCGCTCGACACACCGGTGCGCCTGAATTTATTCAGCCTAGCCAGGAAAGTTCCTGTTCTGTACGGCGCGCGCCACCGACGGTGCGCAAAAAGATCTGTTCCAGCGTCATCTTTTCGCTCGACGGCGTGGCCACTGGACCCGAGCCATCGCCGGAGTCGTTTCCCGGTACGGCGGGCGTTTGCGCCTCTACGCCGGCGCGCAGTTCTTCGAGCGACCCCTGCGCGACCAGGCGCCCCCGATGAATGATGGCGACGTGGCTGCAAAGCCGCTCTACGATCTCGAGCACATGCGAGGTGAGAAAAATCGTAGCCCCGCGTGCGATCATGCCCTGCAGCATCGCCTTCAGCGTTCCGGCGGCGATGGCATCCACGCCTTCGAACGGTTCGTCGAGGAACAACACTTTCGGACCATGAATCACAGCCGCCGCCATGGCCAGCTTCTTTTGCATGCCGTGCGAATAGTCGGTGACCAGCTGCTTCGGCTGGTCGGCGAGCTGCATGAAGTCGAGCAGTTCCGCGGCGCGCTGGGCCGCGGTCTCGCGGTCGAGTCCGTACATGCGTCCCGCGAAGTTCAGAAATTCCGATCCGGTCAGCCGTCCGAACAGCGCCATGCCTTCGGGCACAACGCCGATCTGCCGCTTCACTTCCACAGGATTCGTTTCCAGATCGAGCCCGAGGATTTCGATGCGCCCCGAACTCGGCGCCAGTAACCCTGTAAGCATTTTGATGGTCGTTGATTTCCCCGCGCCGTTGGGACCGAGAAAGCCGAAGAATTGTCCCGGGCGCCACGCGCAGGTCGACGTTGTCGACGGCGAGCAATTCTCCGAAGCGGCGAGTGAGCCCCTGGGTTGAGATAGTGGGAGCGACGATCCATGAAGCTTCCTGAATCTAGCACACCCGTAGAATTCGCCAGCCCTTGGCCTCGGGACAGTGGTCGCGATGCTGATCAATTTTTTACATGTTTGATGACAACTGCATTCTCGCTCCCGGGATATAAAAGCGAGCGGTCATACCTGTCCCCTGCAACAGATTTGTGCGTCCTACAGGAGGGTAGTTCCCATGAGAGGTAAGCTGCTACTCATTCGCCGCTCGTTTCGTCCTTGCTAGCCGGCTCGGCTTTCGCAGCCACACCGAAGCCCAGTCGCCGGTTTATCACCTTCATCTGCAACGGCACCCGGTTCCAGAGGACCGGGGCCGTGTCCCGAACGGCGGCCGGGCCGGTTCACATCACCCTGGGTTCAGACGGCAATTTTTATGGCGCCGCCCAAGATGTCTATCGGAAGGAAGCTCAGCGCCCAACGGCGGAACGGTATTTTCGCTCACCCCGGCCGGGACCTTCACTCTGCTGCACACTTTCGCGGCCGGGTACCAACAAGACGTATCCGAACGGCAACCTTCCCGGGCTCTGCTGGCACGCAGGGATCCGATGGCAAGATTTACGGCACCACTCTGTTTGGCGGGAGTCAGGCGGCTGTAATGGCTACTGCGGCTACAGGCGTGTTATACCGCGTCAAGCAAGAACCGGCATCAGGTTTTCAGGTGCTCCACAAGTTCTGCTCCCAGTCGGGCTGCACGGGCGGCGGTTCGGCGGTCGAGTCGTGCCCGGCATCGATGGCAACCTGTACGGGGCATCGTTTGTAGGGCGGACACCGCTAACTGCGGCTCTTTCTACCAGGAGCTGCGGGACTATCTTTCGGGTCACTCCGTCCACCGGAGCCTATGAGGTCGTTTTCAACTTCCCCGGCTCGACCAGCGACGAATTTCCGTCAAGCTTCATCGCGTTGCGTCCGACGGCACATTCTACGGGCTTGACTCAGGGCCACAGCGGCCAGAACCGTTATTCCACTACACTCGCAGCCACGGGAATCGTTAACCAGTCGGTTGCGCTGAACTTCCCATCTGCCCAATGGTCTGCCGTCTCATCGGTGGAATCGTTGGCCTCTCGGAGCGAACGGCAACTTTCTACGGCTTGTACCACAGTTTACGGAGAGAGCGGCGAAGGACTCTTCGAAGTTGGTACGTGGACGGCAGCAATCTTCAACTCTTTCCGTTCTATAACAACGCGTCAACGGAGGCGGTAGCCCGGATGAGCATTGCTGCTGGCCAGCGATGGCAATTTCTGGGTCGCCGATTACAACGGTAGCACCGGCTACGGAGATATCATCACTCTTTCTCCCATCGACCGGGGCGCTGATCCAGACGCTTACACCCTTCGGTTCGCATCGGGCAGCGGTGGGTGCCTATCCGGCGGAGATCATTCAAGCCAAAGATGGGACTGCTCTGGGGTTCGACCTACGTGCAGGGTGGTAACGCCTCCACAGGCCATTTCGCCGACGGCACGGTCTTCAACCTGAACGCGGGCTTGCCGCCGCGGTAAACGGGCCTTTGTTACGGAAGCTGCTTGAGCTACTGTTTCACTTTCGGCGCTTCCTTCTTCTCCTCAGGCTTCTTCTGCATGTCCTCGGTCCACGGCGGGGTGATGCCGATGAATCGCAGATAGGCAATCGATTGTCCCAAGGTGTTCGGCGGCGTGACGCACGATGAAAAGCAGAATGCCGCGCTCGGTAGTCTTGCCGCCGAACCAATCCAGACTCTTATCGAGATCGGCGTCGGGCATGGCCGTGATCGCCTTCTTCGCGTGGGCGAACGAATCTTTCAGAGTAGCGATGACCTTCGCTTTGTCAGTGGTCGATTTTTCGAATCCTTTGACGTCAAAACCCGCGGGAGGAGGAGTCCCGACGAGTTTGTAGAGGTTGTAGTTGGCCGCGCTCACATGCAGGAACACTTCGGCGAAAGAACGCACATCCGGCGAAGGCCTCCACGACAATTTCTCAGCCGGGATGGCCTCGGCGAGCCGGGTGAATTTGTCCTCCTGAATCATGACTTCCGCTAGCACTTCCGAGCGATAGCCTGTAACGCCGGGAGTGCCGTCTTTGTAAGGATTCACCTGGGCGCTGACGCGAATTGCCACGATCGCGAGCCCAAACAAGCACAGCGCAGAAACAATACGTTTCATGGAAAGTTCTCCTTTGCGTCTCTGAGTCTAGCCATTCAACGATTCTTGTCTAGAACCGCATAAACAAAACTAATACGTACACATCGAAAACAGGTACGGATACACCGAAAACCGCATCACGCCCCGACCTAGAACCCCGGAGGCCGCTGCTCCACCACGCCAAAAGCCCGCTCCAGCGCGAGCCCGGCGCGGCCCAGCGTACCCTCGTCGAAGAGGCGCCCGATCAGAGTGACGCCGTGAGGCACGCGGCGCGGCGACGAGAACGTCGGCACCGGGTGATGAGGGTCGGGCGCCCAATCGCTCCGCGCTTTCGATACTTCGACAAAGCCCGCGCGCAGCGTGAGCGACGGATGCCCGGTGAAGTTGGTAAGAGTCAGCATCTCGTCGCGCAGCGATGGCACCAGCAGCAAATCCACCTGCGAGAATACGCGGGCCATCTCTTCGGCGACCTTGCGCCGGAAGCGGTCGGCCTGCACGAAGTCGACCGCCGAGAGGAAGCGAGCTTCGCGAAAAATGTTGGGCCAGGCGTCGGGAACTTGAGCTTTGAGTTGATCCAATCCCCCGCTCAAAGTAAGTTCCTCGAACGCGGCTGCCGCCTCGGCAAAGAGAATCAGGTCGAGCGAGTCGTAAGGCCAGTCAGGAATCGACACCTCCACTGGAACCATGCCGACCTGCTTAACCACCTCGAGAGCAGCACGGTCCACGGCAGTAGCGGGAGCCGCGTTCATCCAGTGAGGAAAATAGCCGACGCGAAGTCCCTGCACGGTGGCGGCAGCATCGAAGTCAAGTTTGCTGGGCACGCTCGCCAGGTCTCCGGCCTCGGGCCCGGAGATGGCATGCAGCACCAGCATCGCATCCTCCACCGTGCGAGTCATGGGCCCTAGCTTGTCGAGCGACCAGCACAAAGTCATCGCGCCGGTCCGCGCCACGCGGCCGTACGTGGGCCGCAGTCCGGTAATCCCGCATCGCATGGACGGACTGACGATGCTGCCGCCAGTCTCGCTCCCAATCGCGAAAGCAACCAGTCCGGCAGCGGTGGCCGCGCCCGGCCCGGCGCTTGACCCCGACGCTCCTTCTTCCAGAAGCCACGGGTTCATCGTCTGGCCACCGAACCATATGTCGTTGAGCGCCAGCGCGCCCAGACTCAATTTGGCGATCAGCACCGCTCCGGCTTCATGCAGACGCTTCACCACGACGGCATCGTTCGCAGGCACGCGGTTCCGAAAAGGCTCCGCGCCGTATGTGGTGGGGATACCTGCGGTGTCGAGAAGATCCTTCCCGCCCCACGGGATTCCGTGCAGCGGCCCGCGATATTTTCCGGCCGCGATTTCCTCGTCAGCCTTTTTGGCTTGTGCCAGAGCCAACTCGCGCGTAAGCGTGATGACGCAGTGCAGCCTGGGATCGAACTCACTCGATGCGCTTCAGGTAAATGCGAGTGAGTCTGTCGGAAGTCAGCTTGCGCTGCTCGATCCAGCGCGAAAGCCGAGTCAGCGAGGCGAAGGCGATGTCCTCCTCGCGTGCGGGCAGCGGGCCGGGATCGGCCTTGCTCCGGACAAACCGGTCGCGTTCAGGCCCGGTCTTCAAGCCCGGCAATATAGGATTCCAGCGCGACGCCGGCGCCAGCGTCGATTCCAGTGCGACCTTGCGTGGTCCGGTACGGCGCTCGTAGATCGCGGCCATGGTCTGGCGCCAACTGCCAGCCGCCATCGCGCGCTCCGGCGCTGTCAACTCAAAGCGCACCAACTTCTGCGCTTCGGCAAATGTGGACGGCGAGACTTCAGGACCAACAGCAGGTCCCGCCCCGAACGCCGGAGGGGCTCCGGGCGGCAAGTCAGCAGGCTGTTGTGCAAAGCTGCGGTACGCGGTTGCCGCGGCCAACAGCCCCAGCGATGTCTGAGTCAGAAACTGCCTGCGCGATTTCGACATGAATCCTCCGACAGGCATTGTAGCTGCTAAGCCGGCGCCGAATTGTCATGCCAACGAACTCTGGCCACAACAAAAATGCCCCGACCTTCAGGTCAGGGCATTTCGCACAAACGAACCCCCAGCGTTCTAGAATAGATTCCACAAAAACTGGTTGTAGACATCGTGGTGATACTGTACCTCGGGCGCCTTTACAAAAGTCCCCAGCAGACGCGGGCAGCGATCCGCGGCCGCCTGTTTCAGATCCGCGTAGCGTCCCTTCACGTCTTCGCCGAGAAGCTTCGTCGTCCACCCCGCTTTGCGGAAGTTCGCCAAAGCGTCGTAGATATTGTCGGGCAGGTAGCGCTCGGCCTGCCGCAGGTTCTTGATCTTCGCCGTCTCGCCGTCAATACCGGTCTTGAAGATCGACAGCATGACGAGGTACGGGTTCGCGTCGGGCGCGACCGAGCGTACTTCCACACGCATGCTTTTTTCGTTGCCGATGGGAATGCGAATCATCGATCCGCGGTCAACGGGTGAAGCTTTGAGTTGATTCGGCGCCTCGAAGTGCGGATCAAGACGGCGATAAGCATTCACGCTGGCATTGAGCAGCAGGCAAATATCGTTGCCATGCGTAAGAATGCGATCCAGAAACGCCCATCCCATCTTGCTGAGCTTCTCTTCGCCCTTGGCGTCCCAGAACAAATTCTTGCCGTTCTCGCTGATGGAAACATTAGTGTGCATGCCGCTGCCATTCACGCCCACCACCGGCTTGGGCAGAAACGAAGCCGTCAGCCCCATGTTCGTCGCCACTTGCCGGCAGATCAGTTTGTAGAGCTGAATCTGATCGGCGGCTGCCACGACTTCGCCGTACCCGTAGTTGATTTCGAACTGCGAAGGCGCAACCTCGGGATGATCTTTTTCATTCTGGAAGCCCATCGCGCGCTGCACTTCCGCAGTCGTGTCGATGAACGTGCGCAGTGCATCGCCGGGCAGCGAGTGATAGTAGCCGCCCGTGTTGACGTAGTCGAACTTAAGGGTTTCGTGATAGCGGCGCTCGGCATCGGGGCCTTTAAACAAGAAGCCTTCAATCTCGTTAGCGGCGTTGAGCGTGTAGCTTTTCTTCTTGTACAACTCGTTGGCATAATTCTTGAGCACGCCGCGAATGTCGGCCGAGTACGACGTTCCGCCCTTGTCGATGACTTCGCCAAACACCAGCACTTTGCCGGAGCCGAATACGTCCGCAGGCGCCCAATAAAAAGCCGCCCAGTCGATCCCCAGACGCAGATCGCTCTCCCGCTGCGCCGTGAAGCCGCGAATCGAAGAGCCGTCAAAAGTGAGATTGTCCCAGCTCTTAATCAGGAACTTCTTGTCGTAATCCAGCATGTGCAACCGGCCTTCCAGATCGCTGAAGAGCACGGTCACGGCCTTGATCCGCTTCTCGTCGGTCAAATACTTCAGCCGCTTCTCCTGGATTTTGCCGATCGGCACGCGGTTCCGGCGCTGCTCCTTCGCCTCTAGATTCAGGTCTTCCAGTTCGTCGTAGGTGAGGGCCAGGAAATTACGCAGTTCGTTGGGCATGGATATCCTTCGGTCTCCTATTCATTCTCAGCAGTGATGTCGGTAAGCAAGGCTACGGATATAAGCTGTTGACTGGCTGGGTTTCAACCAAGAAGAGTATCGCGAGTGCGCAGTCCTCGACAATCAAAAAAGCTGATCGAAGGTATAAAAGAGATTTATCCGAACGGCGAGATGGGGAGTGAGCCCCTCATCGCAGTCCCAAACCCTGTCCCGGCATCAGCCGGATGATCGCTCCCAGCGCCGTAAGCACGGCTAGAAAGTAAATCGTCGTCGGCGGGCTGGGATGAGATGGCAGATCTCCGCCAAAGAATGCCCGATATCCCGCGCCCGCTGCCACCAGGAAAAACATATTTTGTCCCAGCATCAGCCCCAACGCGACACAACCGATCATCACCACGATGCGTTCCGTCTTGCTCAAGGCCAGCGCGGCCTGCCCG
This sequence comes from uncultured Acidobacteriaceae bacterium, assembly GCA_963807655.1. Classification (GTDB taxonomy): domain Bacteria; phylum Acidobacteriota; class Terriglobia; order Terriglobales; family Acidobacteriaceae; genus Sulfotelmatobacter. Next base: position 17,131 of record CAWEDF010000049.1, read on the forward strand.
CCATCAAGGGCCCAGACAGGAATCAGATTCAGCAGATTGAGAATCGCACCCACACGCGCCAGCGCGGCCCAGAACGGATTGCCCGTCTGCCACCAGAGCGCGGCACACGCCAGCGAAGCCAGAAATCCAGCCAGCGGTCCGGCCAGGCTGACCGCCGCGCGCGTCTCCAGCGGAACGCCCAGCGCCTGCCAGCGCACGTACGCGCCCAAGCCCGGCAGAAACACCGGCATATCCGCCGGCAAGCCGCGGCGCTTGATGTCAACGAAGTGGCCCATCTCGTGAATCAAAATCAGCACTGCGAAGCCGATCCCGAACTTTACCCCGGACGCAGCCGAATAGATCACAACGAAAGCCAGAAAGCTCAGCACGGACGTCCACCTGAATCGCGGTGTCTGCGAAGTTCTGCTCTGGTCGCCCAGCACTCCGATCGAGCCTGCCGGTCCCATCGGTTGAGCCCATTGGTTTTCACTCCTTGCAGGCTGTCGTCCAGCATCGTCAGCAGCAAGCGCTTGCGCGTGCTGCATAATCCAGTCGGCTTGCCTCGACGTGGGCGGCAGTAGCCGAAGCGCGGTCAGCCACGTCTCCCGCGCCCGCCGCAAGTTTCCGTTAGCCTCCAGCGCCTTCGCTTCCGCTGACAGGCGCTCCAGTTCCTCCGAGTGTACGAGGGCGTGGCACTGATCGCACACCAGCGCTCCCGGCGCAAGTTCGCGCGAGCAGCGTTTGCAATTGCGAGTCAGGTCTTGGTTCACAGTAGACACGGCTAAGAAAAACGATCTTCGGCGCGGCGCAGATTAGGGTTATGTTGGCGGAGCATAGGCAAATGGTCCATAGATTCCGAAGGGCTTGCCCTCGGCTATCCTCCACGCGATTCTCATTCCAAAGAAGAGAATCAACAGTCCCATCGCCCCCCATCCGGGACTGCCCCGAAGCTGAATGAACGGAGATGCCAGCCCGATCAGCGCTACGCGTCCCAGCCACATTCCCAAGCTCACCGGTGGCCTCTCCGCTCTTGGTTTCTCCGATCCGGGCGCGGGCTGAGGCGCCGAGGGTCGCTGCCCGGATTCCTGCTCCAACTGGCGCTGCTCGTCAGCAACCAGTTTCTGTTGCTGAGCTTGTCTTTGCTGCTTCTTTCGATCGGCGAAATGAATCCAGATGGGAACTGCCGCCATCGAGACTGCCGCGTAGGTCAGCAAAGCCGCAGCAATCTGGTAGCGTCTGCCGCCTACTCCGTTCGATCCCTTCATCATGGCCGTGCCCACCAGCCATCCCACCCCAATCGACATATAGCTGATCACCCAGCCCTGCAGCAGGATCGCGATCAGCGCGTACCCAACGAGCCCCGCGGCGGCCGCGCCAATGCCGTACATAAGAGCGCGTACATATGCTGCGTGCTTGTCCTTGTCAATCTCGCTGCGCATCTTTTCCGCGCAGCCTGGGCACGCCCGATCTGCATTCACCCGGTAGTAAGTTCCACTCAATGGCTGCTGGCAGAACTGGCATCGATCGCCTGCCGGCTTCGTAGCATACTCGGCTGTTCCGAACTGCGGAATCGGATTGCTGAAACTGTCACTCATGGGATAGCAACAATAGTACAGCGTCCAGCGTCAAGGAAGAGCAAATTCAGGTGAGGATCACTTAGCGGAAGTGTTGCCCGAGAGTCATCAAAGGGTTCGCGGTCCCACCGCTCTACGGCAGCAGGCCATAAAGGTCCAGCTCATCCTGGGTGCCGACATACACTTTCCCATTCGCGACCGTTGGGACTACGAACTTGACCGCCGCGCCAGCGGCGTCGCGGGTGCCCTTTTGAGTGCTGTCGTAAAGCTCGCGAGAAACTTTGGCCGCATCAAAGGCCCGCAGGATCGCATTGCCGTTGCTGCCAAACTTGTCGGTTTCCACGATCCATACGATTCCATTGCTGTTTCCGTTGGCGGAGACCGTCGGCGAGCCGCCTGGGTATCCAAAATGTTTATTCGATTGCGCTACCGGAACGGTGGAAATCAAGCCGCCCTGTGACGCTGACGGTGGACGTGCGAGTGCCAATTGCCAAGGGATCGAAGCTGACGCTGATGGTGCAACTCGCATTCACCGCCAACGATCCCCCGCACGTATTCGTTTGCGAGAAGTCGGTGCGATTGCCCCCCGATAACTTAATGGCATTCAATGACAGGCAAGAAGTTCCAGTATTGGTAAGCGTGATTACTTGCGCGCTGCTCTTCACGCCAACCACCTGATTGCCGAAACTCAGACTGGTCGGCGAAAAGGTTACACCCGGCTGAGCTGACAGTAAGGTGGAGAACCACAAAACCGCGGATACACCGGCACACTTCCAGGCAAACCTGTAGCGGTAACGTATAACGCGGAACCTCGCGGATTTCGACAGCTTCTTTTGGGGGAGAATTTAATTCTGCACTCGCGAAGCCCATAAATCCAGCAAAAAACGAACCGGCGCCTGATTACTACTGTGCAAGCTTCTGCATCATCCGGTTCTTCTACACAGGATTTTCCTGCGGGCATGTGTGGGCTGGGAATGTGTGGAGCGGAAACTCCTGCCCGCTCGCTTTTGACTTTGGCCGGGGATAGGGCACTATGTTCACAGGTTGCGTTGAGGGCTGTGTTTCAGAAATGGCTTTGCTCCAGTGAGGTAGCTACTCTATGAGAAAGGAAACTACTGCCGGTGGGCCGAGGCTCCCGCCGCGATCTCGCGCAGCGCGCTGACGAATCCCGCGGCCGCGTCCGGATCGGCCAGCGCTTCCAGATGAACCGTAGCCGAGAACTGCGGCGACTCCGGACGGAAGTGCACTTGTAGAATGTCCTGCCACCGCGCTGACATCAGCGCGTTCAATTCCGCGCTGGGATCCCGCTTCCAGTACGTTGGCGTGGTCAGAATAATAGGACGGGCTGGTATAGCTCCCACTCCCGGTTGTCGCGCTTGCGCGATGAGGTCCCCCGGTTGTGGGCGCTCCAGCGGTGCCGCGTCGCTTCCAGATGAAAGCTCGGGGAACCGCCCAGATCCGCTTCGAAGGTGAGAGTTTCTTTCTGCCGTTGCCAGCAACTGATCAGCCACTGTATCGGCAACGCTCGCGGCCTGAACTTCAGTGTTACCTGTGCGTTCTCGAACCAGCGCGAAGGGAAATGCAACCGCGCCTGCAGATTGGAACTGCCAACCCAGTGCGACTCCAGGATGCGTCCTTTGCCGGCGCAAGCTGTCTGTACCCAGCGCAAGGCCGCCGCTCCCTTCTTTCGGTTGTAGGTGGAAAACACGAAGTACCACAGCCCCAACATAGCGACCGAACCGGCCACGTCAATCAGCAGAAGGCGATTCACAACGCTTCCTTTATGATGTTCATGGTACGTCCGAGGTTGCGGCGAAGCAAGGGGCCAATCGACCCAATTCATACTTTCCTGCCAGCCCACCCCGAATTAACTGTGGAAAACTCGCCAACCGCTCCACTCTGCCATCCGAGCGGCCTGGCTGCTTCGCGAAGCAAGCAGTCACGCAGTCGAAGGATCCCTCGTCCGCCGGTGCTGTCAAAGGCTCCGCCAGGTTTTCTACCACGGCCTCCCCGATAACCGTCCCTGTCGCCGCGTCCCCCCGTCCACCCGCTACAATAGCCCGTGCCCTTCACCATTCGTGACTTCCAGCCCTCCGACTTTGACATGTTGTGGCGCATCGATCGGCAGTGTTTTCCTCCTGGCATTTCCTATTCGCGGACGGAACTTAAGCACTACATCCGCCGCCGCGGGTCGTTCACGCTACTCGCCGTAGGCGCTGCCCCGTTAGAAACGGCCGATCCCGATTCGGGCAAGAGTAAGAAAGATTTTCCGCCGATCCCTTCGGCAAAACTCCCGGTAGCTGGTTTCATAGTCGGCGAAGCGCATCGCGCCAACGGCCATATAATCACCATTGACGTGATCGCCGCCGCACGCCGCTCCGGCGTGGGATCGCTCCTCTTGTGCGCAGCCGAAGATCGTCTGCGCCAGGCGCAATGCAAATCAGTCGAGCTGGAAACCGCCGTAGACAACATCTCCGCCCTGTCGTTCTACAAACGCCACGGCTACAGCGTAATAAAAACCTTCCCCCGCTACTATTCCAACGGAGTAGACGCGCTGGTGCTGCAGAAGAATCTGCTCAGCCTTTCTTAGAGATTTCTTGTTGAGCCGAACTAACGGTTCGTCAGGGAAGTTCCCAGTCCAACGCATAAACCTCCTCCGTGCTCTCATCACGTAGCACTACGGAGTAGCCGTCTGGCGTCAGACCGTTCCACCAATACCAATCGCGCTGGCCACCGCGACGAAAGTCTATGCCCGCTAAGTGCTCTCGCTTGCCATCCGAAATTCGCACACGGGCGAACTCAGGCGTGCTCACATCGAAGGTCTGAAAATAAAGATACTCATCGTTGCGGGACCACGTGGGGCAACCTTCCGATAGGTCGGTCAAAACTGCCCACCGCTTGCGGGTGGAATCGAAAAGCATCAGCTTTGACCCATCTGAAGTCGTGGCTGAAATGTAACGGCCACTGGGAGACCAACGCGGGCAGTACAACCCTTCGGAACCGGGCACTGAAGAAGTAACGTGACTCTTCAGATCAACGATTTGGACGTGAGTAGCCCTGTTGTCGCCCGATAGTTCTTCTGGAAGCCCCGCGAAAACCAAAGAATCTCCATCAGGCGACCAATCAGGCGCAGCCTGAGTGCCATCTCCTTCCAGCAATGACTGCGCGGCATAACCTCCTTCGGAAGGCACCAAATAAACCCTCCAGACGTTGCCCGGATCACGGCCCATGAATGCGATTTGCTTCCCATCCGGTGACCAGCGTGGGGCGTGTACTTCCATGGGCGGAAAAGTCAATTGCAATTTCTGGCTTCCATCTACCTTGCTGCGCCACAGTTCTCCTTCCGGAAACGTGACGTATGCAACCCAGTCCCCTTCTCGCGAGAAAACGAGGTCTACCGCCGAGATGCCGCCGAGATAGGGTACAAACTGACCCGACTTGGTGTCGTAGCGCACCAACTCTCCGCGTCTCCTGTCTCCCAAGGCGAAGAGCCTCCTGCCGTCTGTACTGGGGAGCGGTAAGGACAGACTCAACGGGCCTGCCGTTAACTGCACTGGAAGATTGTCAGAGCCTCGCCATCCACTGTTCTCGCGAAGTACCCAGAGGTCAGTTCTTCCGGCCCTGGTAGATTGAAAAACGAAGTACTTCCCATCAGGAGTCCAGTTGCCACAGCATTCCGTACCATGGTTGCTCCATCCCGGCAGAAGCGCATGCAGGTGACTACCGTCTGCAGAGACTTCCCACAGCGAACTCGAATCGGTCTTGGGATCATGCTGTGTAAAACGGAAAACCTTGCGGTTGGGCGACAGGCGCGGCCAGACAGGCAAGCCCATCATCGTCACCAGCTTTTGCACTCCGGTCCCGTCACTCTTTGAAACAAGCAAGTCGTGGCCAGCAGCGTAAGCGATACGCCCGTCCGCCAACCAGGCGGCGTCTTGCGTGGTTTCGCCGACCCGGCGTGGTGATCCACCCATCACCGGAATTACCCACATGGGTGTCAGGAGTTCGTTCGTTCGCCATGTGTAAACCAACAGATCGGACCCGTTTGGCGAAATTCCGTTCACCGCAGTATTTTGAAATGAGGTTGGAACGAGTGCGGTAGCGCCACCCGTAACCGATACCTGTGCGATCACCCCAGCCGCGCCGTTCTGCTGTTCTGTGAAGTAAATACGTGACCCGTCGGTGACCATTGGGGGGTTGATAGAGCCGATGGTCAGAACCGTGATCTTGTCGGCTCCATCGTTCGTGATCTGGGTATAGTTCAGCACTCTCGGAGCGCGCGACGACTCTACTCGCCAGTACCCAAGAATCCCGACCGCTGCCAGCAACGCAGTGCCTCCCGCCACTAGTAGCCAAGGTCGGCCCCTTCCAGCCGCTCGTTCCTCCGCTTGTGCGGGCTTGGTCGGTTCGTCATCACGCTGCACCACAACTCTCACGTCGGCAGCGAAGCGATAACCCTGGCCGGGGACAGTAATTATGTAGCGACGGTCGCTCAGTCCTTCCCCAAGAGCTTTCCTCAGCCCATAAACCGCAACCGTCAGATTGTTTTCTTCCACAACGGTGTCCGGCCAGACTCCGGTCAGCAGTTCTTCTTTTTGGACAACGCGATGGCGGTCTCGGATGAGCACCACGAGCACGCCAAAGGCCTTGTTCGACAACGATACAGGCCTGCCATCCTGCAGCAGGACTCGTCGAACACTATCCACGACGTAGGGGCCGAACTCGTATATCTCGTTCATGCCATTGAGATTGGAGCGTTTAGCAAGAATTAGGAAATCTTAATCCAACGCTTAAGGACTTTTCACTGCCGTGTCGCACATGCTGCCCCTAGTAAAGCGATTCCGACTGAACTCCGGTCGGGGTCGGCGATCAAAGGAGGATACAACAATGCTGGACGTTCTCAGGAAACGCTCGAGCGCAACAAAATCCCTTATGTTCGTGTCCCTGTTTTTGGCAGCATCAACATGCTTCGGCCAAACCAAGAGGGGCGATGTTATCACCAACGTTCCTTTCCCGTTCGTAGTCGCCAATCGTACCCTTCCACCGGGGAGATACATCGTTACTCCTCTCGGGGAAACGAACCTCCGAATTCACGTCGCCCAGAACCAGGGCGTTATCGTCCAAACCCATAGCGTGCTTGGCAACGCCTCAGAGGGCGTTACCAGAGTGGTTTTTCACCGCTATGGCGACACCTATTTTCTTTCCGAAGTCTGGGTCGCGGCCAACGGAACCGGAAGCCAGGTATTTCCGACGCAGGCTGAAAGAGAAGCGGCAAAGCGCAGCCACGTGGAGATCGCAGTGCTGTCTGTGGCGTCTGCCTCCCCTAGGTCTGCGCGGTGAAGAGGGGAGCAACGGTTGAATCAGATTCCACAAAGCATTGGGAAGCAAAGGTGTGCTCATTGATTGAGCATCCCAGCAGTGAGGGGAACAGCTGTCTGAATCTCCGCGACTGGTGAGGAGTAGGTTTTGTTAGGCTGCCTTAGCAAACTTTGCGGTTACGAGCTCGTGCCCTCCAAGCCAGGCATTTGCACTTTCCCTCCCGCAACAGCTACCTTGCCTTGTAATGAAAGTAGCCATCCAAGGCGAACGAGGATCCTTTAGCCACGAAGCCGCCGAGCAAATGTTGCCCCGTTGCACGGTTGTCCCCTGCGCCCGCTCGGCCGAAGTATTCGACCGCGTGCAGCGCGAATCGGTAGCCGCGGCTGTTGTCCCCATCGAAAACTCGCTCGCCGGCACGGTAGCCGAGCACGCCGATCTTCTCCTGACGCATGAAGTATTCATTCAAGGCGAATTCCTGCTGCGCATCGTGCACAACCTGATCGCCGCCCCCGGCGTGAAGCTAAGCGCCCTGCGCAAGGTTCTCTCCCACCCGGTTGCGCTCGACCAGTGCCGCAACTTCTTCCGCCACCATCCGCGGATTGAGCCCGTCCCGTTCTACGATACTGCCGGCAGCGTGAAGCACGTCGTAGCCAATCGCCTTCCCGATGCCGCCGGAATCGCCAGCCGCCACGCCGCCCGCGAATACTCCGGCAAGATTCTGCAGGCCGGCATCGAGGACGACAAACGCAACTTCACCCGCTTCTTCTTGATTCGCAAGTCGCCGATTCGCAAGTCGACGGGGAAAACGGGAATTGCACTTCGGAAGGGAAGCCCAGCCTCCGCACCCGGCTACCAGCGCCTGCTTCCGCGTGGCGCCAACAAGACTTCCATTGCCTTCAAGGTGAAAAATCAGCCCGGAGCCCTGTTCAAATCGCTCAGCGTCTTCGCTCTCCGCGACATCAGCCTCAGCAAGATCGAGTCCCGCCCCCTGCGCGGACGCCCCTGGGAATACGTCTTCTACGTAGACTTCCTCCGCGGCGACGACGAGCCCGCCCGCAACGCCCTCCGCCATCTAAGCGAAGTCGCCGAGTTCGTCAAAGTCCTGGGAATTTATCGCGCAGCCTAAACCGGTCCTGTGGGGACAGCGGCCGGGCCGCCCAGCGAAGCGCCCGTGTGGAGCGGACACTCCTGTCCGCTGCCTTTGACTTTGATCTTGATTTTGACGTCGATTCCGACTCGAGCAGAAGGGGACCTACGCACTGTCTTTCCAGAGCGTGAGGAAGTCTTGGTACGCAATTTTCGCCTTGGTGGTGTCGCCCGCCATCGCGTAGGCGCGGCCGATTTCGAGGTGCGCCCGCGCTCCCAATGGCGAGTTCATCACAATGCCGGGGTGATCGAGCAATTTCTGGAACTCCGCAACCGCGGCTGTTCCATTCCGAGCCAACAGATAGGCTTGCCCACGCACAAAGGCGGGTAGCAGGTTCCCGCCCCCGCTCAAGTCGTAAGGACTCGCGGCCCTTACGAGTTCGATCGCATTAGCGGCATCGCCGTGAGCCACTTCGATCCTTGCGCGAATGGAGGGAATCCAGTATTGCTGCACGAGAGTGTCGTGGGGAAAATCGTCATTGAGCCGGTCAACTATCTTTTGGGCTTGTCGGTCGTCGCCGATTTGAGCCAGGGCCAGCGCGGCCGAAAGCCTCGGATACAGTCCTGTGGGGAACAGGGCCAGCGCGGCCGCAGCCTGTCGACGGGTCTCCGCCCCGTCGCCAAATTCGGCTTCGCGTACGGCAGCACGCGCTTCGTAATCGGCTGCGACTTCCTTGGCGTCGTTCCGCATGGCCGAGTCCACTGACCGCCGAGTGAACTCGCGCGCCTTCCGTAAACGTCCGTAATAGGCTTCCGTCCCTGACTGCAATGCAAGAAAACCGCTCTCAGAACCGGGCTTTGCTATGGCCCACTCCACCTGGACTTTCATACCGCCCGGGTCGTTCTGCAGGAATGCAAGCGCATACATTCCATATCGAACAAAATCAACGTCCAGTTTGCGCGCCAGGGCCTTGTCCAGTGCCCCTTTGGCTTCGTCCAGCCGGTTCAAATACATATAATCCACAGCCAGATTGGCATAAGCCACGGAGGCATCCGGATCAATCTCCAACGCTTCGCGGTTGAGGGCTGCCGCTCTTTCGTACTGGCTCAGTTGCGTGTAAAGGACTCCGAGATTACCGCGGGCATCAGAGTCACGGGGAAAATCGTGGATATAAAGCTCGTACTGCTGGGCTGCCCTTTCCAGCTCTCCAGTCACGGATTGGTAGTATGAAGTCACGATCTCATACCTCTCACGCTTACTCACACGTTCCCGCAATTCGTAAGCCTTCGTATAATTTTCCCGCGACAGATGGTCCTGGCCCAGGTTGCCGTATGACACTCCAAGGCCAAGGTAGCCTTCCGCAAAGCTAGGGTCGAGTTCAATCGCGCGCTTCAAGAACGGCAGCGCTTCCATGTCGCCCTTTTCATTGGCGATCTTATATGCCTCGGTGTACGCTTTCAGCGCTTCCAAAGAAGAGGTCGTCACTTGCTCCAAAGGTTTGTCGAACTTCTGAATCGAGGACAGCGACTCGCCCATTTTCCCGCGCAGATCGGTAGCGGCCTGGCCTAGCGCGCCCAGCACTTTCTCCCGGCTATCCGCCTCCGCCTCTGCCGAACCCAGGGAGTCGCCACTCTGGCAGTTCATCGCTTTCAGGGTGATCGCGAAATGGCTGCCCAGAGCCGCAATCGAGCCCGCCAGCATAGCCTTGCTTCCACTGCGCAGACAAATTTCCCTCGCCACCTCCTGCGTTTGCCGATCATGCGGAGAGCGATTCATCAGCTTGAGCGTCTCGTTCACCTTCTCATCCGACAGCACATTCAGAAAAGGCGACTGCTGCAGATCGACGGTGAGCGCCTGTTTCAGGGTATCGTCGAACACCGGATCCCCCGTGGTGTTAGCGAAGTCCGCCAGCACAATCGTGTCTTTGTCGGTGAGGTGTTTCCCCGAGCGCGAGCGGTAGTAGAAGGCTCCCGCGATTGCCACTGCCACAAGTATCACCGCGGCGGGAACCAGAACCTTCCAGAGCTTCCTGCCCGCGACCGGAACTTCGGCAACCTTCACCGCGCTCGATGACGGCGAAGGAGCTACCGCAGGCGAGGCACCGGGTGCGGGCGACGGCGGTTGGGCGGCCCTGGCTTGCGCAGACTCGGGTTCCGCAGATTTGGGTTGCGTAGCTTCCGAGCTGCTTTCTTGTGCGACCGCCACCGTGCCGGAACTCGCAGCGATGGCACGTCCCGTCTCCGTATCTCGCTTCAGCCGCAACAGTTCCGAACGCATGTCGGCCGCATGTTGAAACCGCAGTTCCCGATCTTTCTCCAGCGCCCTGTTAATGATGTCTTCGAGCTTGGCAGGCACATCCTGATTCAACCGCACCACCGCCACCGGAGCCCGGTTCATGATGGCTTCACAAATCACCCCTGCGCTTTGGCCGTGAAAGGGCAGCGCTCCCGTAACCATTTCGTAGAGCACCACGCCAAACGAAAATAAATCCGTGCGAGCATCCAGTTCCTTGGCTCGCACTGCTCAGGAGACATGTAGGCCACGGTTCCCAATGTGGCTCCCGGACTGGTGAGATGCTCCTCGCTGACCGCAGTCATTGGCGCTGTGGCTTCGGCAGGTTGCACCTCACTACTGACAGTCCGAATCACCTTCGCCAGTCCGAAATCCAAAATCTTGGCATGCCCGCGCTTCGTCATGAAGATGTTTGCCGGCTTGATGTCGCGATGCACAATCCCCTCGCTGTGCGCAGCGTCGAGTGCATCGGCAATCTCGATGGCCAAAGGCACCGCAATTTCCAGGTCCATGGGCCGCCCGGCAATGCGATGTTTCAGGGTGACCCCATCCAAAAACTCCATGACGATGAAGGTTTGCCCGTTCTGCTCATCAATTTCATGGATCGTACAGATGTTTGGATGGTTCAGAGCCGACGCAGCTTTGGCTTCCCGCTGAAAGCGGCTGAGTGCCTGCGGATCTTTGGCTACTTCGTCGGGCAGGAACTTGAGAGCTACGAAGCGACCCAGTTTGATGTCCTCAGCCTTGTAAACCACACCCATCCCGCCGCCCCCGAGCTTCTCGACAATGCGGTAGTGGGAGATGGTTTGGCCGATCATGGTGGGCTGATCATGCTTGGACGATCACTGGAGCCGAATCCTACGTCGGCGAAACACGCAAGTCAATGAAAGCCATCGAGTCGTAGTGCCTTTCGAGTTAGCGGTACTTGAGCAGGGCCGTTCACGATAAGTCATTATCAGCTTCCTGGCTCCCCGGCCGCGTACCTTATAAAGTACAATCGTAGCCTGTCAAGTCTACTTTAGTAGACATCCGACGTCCTCGAAAGTAGACATTTCTTCCACAGCCTAACCCCTTGATTCCATGGATCCGGCCAAAAGCCGGCACGAAGAATCAACAACTTACGCCGAAACTTTTCTGCAAAATGAAATGTTCCAGTCGGAACACTCAACACGAACGTTCCAACTGGAACATTCCGCCAAAAAGCGTTAAGTCTTACCCTGTGAGTCCTCTGTGCCCTCTGTGTTAAAGGTTTTTTCCGGCCGCAATAACGGGAACAGAATCACGTCGCGAATAGTATGCGAGTCAGTCAGCAGCATGCACAGCCGGTCAACGCCCACGCCCACGCCGCCGGCCGGCGGCATCCCATACGACAGCGCCCGGATGTAATCCTCATCCATCTGGTGCGCCTCATCGTCGCCGCGCTCGCGCTCCTGCAACTGCGCTTCAAAGCGCCGACGCTGATCTTCCGGGTCGTTGAGTTCGCTGAAGCCATTTGAGATCTCCATCTGCCCCGCGAAAATTTCCCAGCGCTCCGTCCACTCCGGCTCGTCCGGCTTCTGCTTCGACAGCGGCGACACCGCAGTAGGGAACTCGTAAATGATCGTCGGCTGATCGAGATGCTCCTCCGCAACCGCTTCAAATAAACTCGCGATCGTCTTGCCGACGGGCTCTTTCGGATCGTACGCCATGTGTGTGTGCGCCTGATTAAAGCGCTCGACCAGTTTCTTAACGCCATCGTGAGAGTCAAAGTCGCTCATCGCAGGCTTCGCGCCCGCGTTCTCGGGCCAGTAGTGGATGATCGCCTCGCGCATGGTCAAGCGCTCCCAGTTCGCCCAGTCGATCTCGATCTCGCCCCACTTCGTCTTCGTTCCCCCGGTCACATCTATCGCGGCCTGCGTGATCAACTCCTGCGTGAGATCCATCACGCCCTGGTAGTCGGTGTACGCCTGATAGAACTCGAGCATGGTGAACTCTGCGTTCCAGCGCCAGCCCAGGCCTTCGTTGCGGAAGTTGCGGTTGATTTCATACACACGATCGAAGCCGCCCACCACCAGCCGCTTCAAATAAAGTTCGGGCGCGATGCGCAGATATAAATCCATATCAAGCGTGTTGTGATGCGTCACAAACGGACGGGCCACCGCGCCACCCGCGATGGGCTGCATCATCGGGGTTTCGACCTCGATGAATCCGCGCGCTTCCATGGTGCGCCGCAGTGACTGCACCAGTTTGCTGCGCTTCAGAAAAACGTCCCGCACCTCGGGATTCATCACGAGGTCGACGTAGCGCTGCCGGTAGCGCAACTCGACGTCAGTAAGCCCGTGAAACTTTTCGGGTAGGGGCAGCAGGTCTTTACTAAGAAAGGTAATCTCCTCCACATGGATGGTCAGCTCGCCGGTGCGCGTCCGAAATAAATATCCGCTGACGCCGATGTGGTCGCCAAGATCGAGCAACTTGTACAACTCGAAGCCCTGGTCGCCGACCGCGTCTTTCTTCACGTAAATCTGCAAACGCTTTCCATCCTGCTGCAAATGGCAGAAGCCAGCCTTGCCCATCAGGCGGATCGCCATGATGCGTCCGGCCACGCGCACGTTGACTCGCGGAGTTTCCAACTGCTCCGCGGCCTTGTCCGAATAGTCCGCGAGAATCTGCGGGATGGTGTGGGTGAATTCATACTTGCTGCGATACGCGGTTTGACCGAGCGCCCCGATCTGTTTCAGCTTCTGGCGCCGCAGCTCGTAAACATTTTCATCGAATGCCAAGAGAGTCCTTTGACAGGGAATTGCGCCCCGTTTTGCGCAGAGGTCGATGGAACGTTGAAACGCGATTATAAACAACCCGCGCCGGGACGTGCGACGCCTCAGAACACAGATAAAAGAAGGGCTTGTTGTTACCAAGATAGTATGGTACATTAGTACACATGGTCGACGATTCCAAACTGGTGGTGGAACGGGTGCAGACCGGGGTGCGCATGGAGAAGCGCCTGCTCAAAGTCCTCAAGGCTTTCGCCGAGTATCACGACATGACCCTCGGCGATCTGCTGGAGGGCATCGTGCTGCATGCCTTCGACGGCAAGACGCCGTTCAGTCCGGCCTCGCTCGAACGCATTCAGGAGTTGAAGCGGTTTTACGATTTTGACCTCGATTCGAGTGCGAGCCACCGATTGAAGGAGATTAAGGCGCGGCCGGGGCGGAGGCGGAGTGCGGAGAAATAGGGGCTACCCTCGGGGGCTAAAGCCCATTAATTTTTATGAGCTTTACGCGGCGCTGAAGCGCCGCTCTTCCACGGTACTGCCGGCGCTTGTAGTCCGCAGAGGTCGGTTCGCCCAGTTGAGGTCTTAACTCTATGACAGAAAAGCGAATGAATCGCGGCATCACGGTATTGCAATGGACTCTTGGGCTTGTAATCCTGACTGAAGCGGTCCTGTTTGTGATGCCGTCGGCCGCCCACGACTTCGCCAAGACGCACATGCCGGATATCGTGCGGCAGGTGCTGGGATGGGGCGAGATCGTCGGCGCCGTCCTGTTGCTGATTCCACGGACCGCAGTGCGCGGAGGCTGGTTGCTGGCGGGAATTTTTGTTCTGGCGATTGTCGTGCACGTGCTGCACGGGACATACAACGTTGGGAATCTCGTTATCTACACCGCGGCGGCCTGGGCGGTCGCGACTAGTAAGGGATAGAGACGTTGGAGTTGGGGCGAGAGTGTCTTGGCGCCCAAGCGGCGGGCGAGGACGTCCCGCCCCTTCGGCTTCGCTTAGGGCAAGCTCCCAGCCGCCGGGGCGGCGGCGCTACAAATGATTCTATGAGCAATGAAGAACTCATCCGCTGCTTCGAGAACGACGCTCTTCCCGCAGACTCTTTCCACCACGCGGATCACGTCCGCCTCGCGTTCGCGTATCTGTGCGAGTATCCGGTTCTGCGGGCGCTGGAGAAGTTTGCCAGCGCGCTGAAGCGATTTGCGACCGCCCGCGGGAAGCCGAAGCTTTACAACGAGACTATCACCTGCGCATATTTCTTTTTGATCCGCGAACGGATGGTGCGGGCTGGAGGCGTGGACTGGGAAGAGTTTGCCAGCCAGAATGCAGAGCTGCTGGTTTGGAAGGATGGCATCTTGAGCCGCTATTACCGCGAGGTCACGCTGCGATCCGATTTAGCTCGCGAGGTGTTCGTACTACCTGACAAATGTTTCGAGCTGCAAACAGATGACGGCGCGGATCGTGGCATACTTGGGATATGCCAAAGCGGATTAGCAACCGACCGTCAGATGTAAACCAAGCGGCCCATCTTATGGTTGAACGTTCCACCGCAGAGTCAATACCCAGCTCTACCAAGTCTGAAATTTCGAGGATCATGTCCGAGATGGGAAAGAAGGGCGGCAAGATCGGCGGCAAGCGCCGCATGGAAACCATGACCTCAGAAGAGCGCACCGCAGTAGCTCTAAAGGCCGCACGAGCGCGGTGGAAGCGAAGGGGGCGCTAGCTGGCCTCTGTCATTCTCGCCACAGTTGGCCGAAACGGAGTAACCGTGTACATACCAGGTGCGCTCATCCGCACTTTGCCAGCTTTAACTAGCTTTCCCAGAATCAGCCGTGCGCCTTTAATGCCCATTCCCAAATGATGTCCCACAGACTCCAGTGAGTGTTCGGCATTAGGTTGGGTCTGAAGATATTCCACGGCGCGCTCGTGCGCTTTGCCCTTGGCTTGCGATACGTTAGGTGCCGGGGGCATCCAGATGGGGGCCAGCGCGGTACTTTTTGCCGCCGCCTTCCCCGCCAGCTTGCCCTTACGCGTTTTCTTGCGTCCAGCCCCTCGCCCCTGATACTTACCTGCTGATCTCAAACTCGCTGGATACCAAGTAGCTAGGCCCCAATGTGAGCGATCCAATTTTACAATCTGGGGGTTCTCTGCCTTCCGTGCACGATCCAGCACAGAGTGAACCATCTGTGGGAAGTTTTTGGATTTTGTCTCCATGCCCCCCTTCTTAAGAGCCTCTGCAATTTCCGCGCTTGTCTGTTTCTTCTTCACGATCTCTAAATACAATTTGGTTGCGTCAGGAATGCTCTTGCCGAGGAATGCTCCCGCCGGAACTTCACCGCCGCTAGCTGACAAACTGGAATAAGTCGTCGGCGCAATTCCATCGGCAGGGGGCGGAATCTCTCCTATTTCACCTAGAGTACCGTGCACGAGCGCATTCCGCAGGGCGGCAATTGTATTGTCTAGCGCTCCCCGCTTAGCTTCTAAATCTGCCAGAATAGCTGCATAATCTAGCGTTTTGTTACTCATCGCTTGCCTCCCTCTTGACTCAGTGTGGTACACTCCGAACTGAAAATAGACAAACGGGGGCGGTATCACCGCCCCCGGTGCTCCGATGCCCCTGTGGGCCTTCACGGCCTTCATGGGGCGCATCACCTCCCGGCGGGAGACTTTGGTTGGCCTAGAGAACCTAAAAACCCAAAGTCCCCGCCTCTTGGGATACACACCTTATACTCCAGCCGACCCGCCAGCGCAAGCCCCAAAACACAAATATTTTTCAGAGCCCCTGACCGTCTGCTTGTGTCTGCTTACTTTAGTGGCGGCAGAGATGGCATGGTGACTCGCTCGCAGTTTTCTATGCGACCCGCATAAATAGGGCCTGACAATCCATGCCAATACGCTTTAGCATGTAGTTGCCATGAATAAACTAAGCACGATTAAGCGCGCACAAGTAATATCTGCCCTGATTGAGGGCAATTTCATTCGGGCGACCGTGCGGATGACGGAGGTCTCTAAGAAGACAGTCATGCGGCTTTTGGTCGAAGTCGGTGAAGTGTGCGCCTACCATCAGGATCATGCGTTCCGATTTACTGCAAGGACAAGACCCGCACCGAAGAAATAGCCCGCAAAAACCCGGATGCTCGCGGCATTTGGCTCTGGGTCTGCGCGGCATTTGGCTCTGGGTCTGCTTAGACGCAGACAGCAAGTTAGTTCCCTCGTGGAGGCTTGGACAGCGGGATTTAGTGACAGCAAAAGACTTTGTAGATGACATTGCGAAGCGCGTCAAAGGCCGTGCGCAAATCACAACGGATGCCCTGAAACCTACGTGAATGTGATTGAGGATGCCTTTGGCGGACAGGCCGACTACGCGCAGTTGCACAAGATTTCCAGTGCGCTCCTAGAGAACGAGACGCGCTATTCTCCGGCACGTTGCACAGGATGTTCCATGAAAGAGGTCAGTGGACGGCCTGATTTTCGGCATGTTTCAACATCGTTTGTCGAGCGGCAGAACTGGAGCGTTCGGACTAGCATGGAGGCGATAACACGCGGCTGTCGAAACGGCTTTTCGCGCAAACTGGCGAACCATGCGGCGGCTACGGCTCCAAACTACTTCGCATATAATTTCATCAAGATTCACCGCACTTTGCTGAACTCTCCGGCAATGGCCGGTGGAGTCACAGATCGGCTGTGGAGTGTAGAAGACCTAGTTGCTACCTGGGAAGCATACGAGCAGCGGAGGGGTGAAAGAGCAGCGTAAGAAAGGGATGATAATTATGCACTGGGAATATTTTGTAGAATGAGCTTCGGGGCACACGAAGCAACAGAGATTACGGAAAAGCTAAACGAACTAGACAAGATTGGATGTGAAGTGACGACTTCATGGGCGGCCACCGGTAATCCTGAAGTCAACCAAGGCCAGGTGAGAGTTTATTTTTTGCTCAGGAAATCAAAGTAGCCCACTACCCCCCTGCGGCATCTCTTGAAGTCGCGCCTCGCCGGCGGTAATATTGCGTGCTCGACAGTTCGTCGGGCCAGTTAAGATGCTGCAAGGTCTACTATGCCTCAAAACTACGTTCCTATCTTCATCTTCATTGCGGTCATCGGCCTGATTCTTCCGCTTACTTTGCTGGCGGCGAAGCTGGTGCGCCCGGACAATCCGAGCAAGACCAAGCTGATGCCATACGAGTGCGGCATCGATCCCATCGACAGCGCGCGCGGACGCTACACCGTCCGCTACTACATTGTTGCGATCCTGTTCGTGGTCTTCGACGTGGAAACTATTTTTCTGTTTCCCTGGGCGGTCAAGTTCAAGGCGCTCGGCATTTTTGGTTTAGCGGAGATGCTGATCTTCCTCGTCATCCTGATCGCCGGATATATCTGGGTTTGGAAAAAGGGCGCACTGGAATGGGTGTAACGCCTGCCGCTGAAAAGGCGCGCGGCGCCGAAAAGCTCGTTCGCTTGCCAACGAACCTCAGCGACTGAAGAAACGTTGACCTATTCGGCCCTTACGGCACGACTGAAGTCGTGCCCTTCCCAAATCTCCCGGCTGCGACGCTTTTTCTTGGCAACCTGCTAG
>CAWEDF010000050.1:0-25985 GCA_963807655.1 uncultured Acidobacteriaceae bacterium
AAACGGTACGGTGATTGTGCCTTTCCAGAGCGGCGGCATCGACGTGTTCAGTTCCAGCAACGGAGGCGTGAGTTGGGGCAAGAGCCAGGCGATTGCGAGCATTCAGAGCCACCTGGTGGCGGGAGGAATGCGCAATCCGGATCTGCCTTCCGTAGGCGTCGATGGAGCCGGAAATGTGTTCGTGGTGTGGTCGGATTGCCGCTTCCGCACCGGTTGCAAGGAGAACGATATCGTAATGAGTTCGTCTTCTGACGGCACGACCTGGAGCAAAGTCACGCGCATTCCGATCGATGCGACCACCAGCACAGTGGATCACTTCCTGCCGGGCATTGGCATCGATCCCGCGACTTCGGGAAGCACGGCTCACATGACGATTGTTTATTATTACTATCCGATGGCGAGTTGCACGAAAAGCACTTGCAACCTGCAGGTGGGCTACGTCACTTCCACTAACGGCGGTTCGACGTGGACCGCGGGAAAGAAGATCGCTGGACCGATGAAGCTGGCGTGGCTGCCGGTTTCTGACAATGGGCCGATGGTGGCGGACTACATTGGTGTGTCGTATGTGAACGGCAATCCCTTCGGCGTGTTTGCGAATGCGCAGGCGCCTACGGGCAGCACCCTTGCGGAAGCGATGTATACGACGAAAACCGCGCTGGCGGCTCCGGGCAGCGAACCGACCTTCAGCGGACTGGCGGACAAGCCGGTCGCTGGCGCGAAGTCGGATCACGAGATGCACTTCTACTATGACGACGAAGGAACGAGGGAAATTCCGCGCTCACGCTGGGTTGTGAATACTTCAGGGCAGTAAAATTTTCTAATTCGATCTGGCCGCCGGCATTCCCATGCTGGCGGCTTTTGAGTTGCATGTCTTAATCTCTTAATTTTTGTTCGGCTATGATGTGGTGGCCGAATCGAAAATGTCATCTGGGAGCCGCAGGAATTACGGGCCTTCTGGGCTGGCATGAACTAAAATAGTGCCAATGACTTCCGGTATTCATCCAACAGGCAGGTCTTCTTTAGGATGATCAAGCAAACCCTCCGCAATCGGGCCCTCCGCAAGCGCGCGTCGCAGTTCGGGCGTCTGGTGCGGCATTCGGCGGTAACCCCGCTGTGCGGAGAGACCCATCAGCCGCGGCTGGCCTCGAACGGCGAATTGGGGGTGACTTTCATCGGCCATTCCAGCTTCTTTCTGCAGATCGGCGGGAAGAGCGTGATGATCGATCCTAACTTCGCGCGCTGGCTGTTTGTGCTGAAGCGGCTGCGGCGTCCCGGGCTGCGAGTGCGCGATTTGCCGGCCATCGATCTGGTACTGGTGACGCACGCACACTTCGATCATCTGCACCGGCCGTCGTTGCGCGCCATCGTGCAGAACAATCTGCGCACGCGTGGAACCGCCCCGGCCATCGTCATTCCGAGCCATGTGACAGATTTGATCTCTGACCTCGGCTTCTCCGAGATCGTCGAACTCGACTGGTGGAACACTTCGCGGCACGGCAGTTTGTCGGTGACGCACGTTCCTTCACGGCATTGGGGAGCGCGGATTCTCAGGGATTCGCACCGCGGCTATGGCGGCTATGTGCTGCGTGCAGGGAGGCATTCGGTTTATCACGCGGGCGACACGGCGTACTTCGCGGGCTTCCGCGAGATTGGCCGGCGCCTGTCGCCGGAATTGGCGCTGCTTCCTATCGGCGCCTACAATCCTCCATCGTTTCGCAACGTGCATACCAGTCCGGCAGACGCCACCCGCGCTTTTCTCGACCTGAACGCGCGCTGGATGGTCCCCATGCACTATGGGACCTTTCGGCTGTCGCACGAGCCGGTGGATGAGCCGCTGCAACTTCTGGAGCAAGAGGCGCGCGCGGCTGGAATTGAGGACCGCGTCGTGGTGCTGCAAGAGGGCGTAACCCGGTTCTTCTAGTTGTTGCCCTTACCTCGCTGTAACAATCTTTTGACAAACTATCTCCGCGTTTTGGTGTAAGCTCGGTTGCCCGAAATTCCACTGTTAGGAGGCCAACATGGCCGTTGAAGCTATTCCCAAGGGTTACCACACCATCACTCCTTACATGACTGTCCGCGACGCCGCTCGCGCCATCGAGTTCTATAAGCAGGCTTTTGGCGCGGTGGAGCGGGGCGCCATGAAAGCGCCCGACGGCAAGATCGTGCATGCCGAGCTTCTCATCGGCGACTCCATCATCATGCTCGCGGACGAATTCCCCCAGTTTGGTGCTCTGTCGCCCCAGAGCACTGGCGGCGCCGGCATGGGGCTGCACATTTACCTCGAGGATGTGGACTCTGCGTTTGATCGCGCGGTGAAAGCCGGAGCAACCGTGGAGATGCCTGTCGCAGATATGTTCTGGGGCGACCGCTACGGCAAGCTCGCGGATCCCTTTGGCCACAAGTGGTCCATTGGCACCCACAAACGCGATGCGTCCATGGAGGAAATGGAACAGGCTGTGAACCAGCTGCCGAAGAGCGCTTGAGGACTTAAACCTGAAGTGATTTAGAGTTTTGTCGAGTTGTCGGGGCGCGGCCGCCGGCCGCGCCCTCGTAGGTCACTCCACCTGGTAGGTGCTTCCGGTACTTCGGTAATGCCTCTGAATCCCGCTATTACATAAGTATTACAGTGGGTTGCCTGATTTCCTTGATATGTTAGGAGTGTGCGGTAGCGAACTCAAGAACGGCAAATGGGGCCCACTTTGGATATGGAACTGGAAAGCCTGGAAAAACGGCAAGCTGCAAACGGTGAAATCAACTGGGTGACCGCGGTATTCATGGGGCTGTTTCACGTCGGCGCCGTGGCGGCGCTTTTCTTCTTCACATGGAAGGCGTTGTTCGTCGCCATGTTCCTGTGGTGGGTTTCGGGCAGCCTGGGCATTGGCATAAGCTATCATCGTCTGCTCACGCACCGCGGCTACAAGACGCCGAAGTGGGTTGAGTATTTCCTGACCGTCTGCGCCACTCTCGCCCTTGAAGGCGGCCCGATTTTCTGGGTAGCCACACATCGCATTCACCATCAATATTCGGATCAGGATGGCGATCCGCATTCGCCCATCGACGGCAAATGGTGGTCGCACATGGGCTGGATTCTCATGGGCAAGTCCATGCACCATGACACGACCACGCTGGCCCGCTACGTCCCCGACCTCGCCAAAGATAAATTCCACGTCTGGATTACGAAGTATCACTACGTACCCATAATTGTGCTAGGTGTCATATTACTAGCCGTTGGCGGAGTACCATTTCTGATGTGGGGCATCTTCGTGCGGACCGTGGTTGGCCTGCACGCTACCTGGCTGGTAAATTCGGCAACGCACTCCTGGGGCACGCGGCGTTTTGCCACACGCGATCTTTCCACCAACAGCTGGTGGGTTGCTCTGCTGACGTTTGGCGAGGGCTGGCACAACAATCACCACGCGCATCCCACCGCAGCGCAGCACGGCTTCACCTGGTATGAAGTTGACGTGAACTGGTACGGCATCTGGGCGCTGAAGACGCTCGGCTTGGCCTGGGATGTCAAGCGCGTAAGGCTGGCTGACCTGGAGAAGGGACTGGTGGCCACGCCGACCGGACGGATGGTCACGGCGACGCTGCCGGAGGGCGCGGCGGCGGGCGACTAGCCTTTGATCCCCTCAGAAATTTGACCCCGATCATCACGGTCGGGGTTTTTGTTGCCTGCAACAAACCTTTACCCACAGAGGTCACAGAGATACACAGGGTAAGTCTTTTGGCGTGAAGAGATCTACCCCTGTGTTCCCTGTGGTTGAGGATTTTGATCCTTGCCCTGAGCAAGCGGAATGTTCCGAGACGCAGGTCAACGCGGTAAAATCAGCCTGACGCCATGCGCATCACGAGCCGCCGCGGAACCATCGTTTTCTTCCTCTTCCTGGGCATCACCCTGGTGGCGCTGGCGGTTGCCCTCAATGTTGGATGGATCATCCTCAACTGGCGCGAAGGTGTGCTGCTGTTTTTCGGCATCATCTTCTTCGCACTGATCATTGCGGGCATGATCGTGAACACAACCTTCCTGCTGCGCGAGATTCGCCGCAGCGAACAGCACGACAGCTTTATCAATGCCGTTACTCACGAGCTGAAAACGCCAGTCGCCTCGATCCGCCTGCATCTGGAGACCTTGCAGCGCCGCGACCTGCCGGAAGCGCAGAAGCAGGAGTTTTACCGGCTCATGCTCAGCGATACCGATCGCCTCGCGCAGACGGTGGAACAGGTGCTGCGCGCCGGCCGCGCCGGAGACAAGAAAGCGGGACGCGAGAAGTCCGCAGTCGACTTCCGCCAACTGGTGCGCGAGTGCATGGACGCTGTCCGAACCCGCCATCATCTGTCCCTGGAGGCTCTCCGCTACGAGGAAGCGCCGGGCAATGGCGCGGGGATGCGCGTGCGGGGCAGTGACGAGGATCTCCGCACTGCTGTTTTCAACGTTCTCGACAACGCCATCAAGTATTCCGGCGATCAGGTGGATGTGCGCGTGCGCCTGAACATGCCCGACGAAAAGCGCATCGTGCTGAGCGTGCGGGATCACGGGGTCGGCATTCCTCCCGATGACATGAAGAGCATCTTTAAGCGCTTCTACCGCGTCAGCCATCGTTCGCTGGCGCACGTGAAAGGAACCGGGCTTGGCCTGTTCATCGTGAAGTCGATTGCGCAAAAGCATGGCGGCAAAGTGTTTGCCGAAAGCCCAGGCGAAGGCCAGGGCACCACCATTACGATGGAACTGCCGAGGTCGATGGAATGAGCCGGGTTCTGGTGGTGGAGGATGAAGCCCATCTGGCGCAGGGATTGCGCTTCAATCTGGAGGCCGAAGGCTACTCCGCCGAAATCGTGGGCGATGGCGAAGCGGCCACCGATCGCCTGCTCGGCAAGAAGGAAAACTACGATGCCATCGTGCTCGACATTATGCTGCCGGGCAAGGACGGTTTCAGCGTTGTGTCGGAATTGCGCGCGGCGCGGAATTACGTGCCGGTGCTGATGCTAACGGCTCGCGGTAGTCCGGAAGATGTGTTAAAGGGCTTCGCCGCCGGGGCCGACGATTATCTGCCCAAGCCCTTTGACTTGTCGATCCTGTTAGCGCGCCTGCAAGGACTGCTGCGCCGCAGCCAGTGGATGCGCGCTGGCCAGCCGGCGGGAAACGCGGCGGCTGCGTCCGACCCGGGAGGCGTCACCGATTTTGGAACCCTTTCCTTCAGCGGTAAGACTATCGACTTCGGCACACTCGAACTGCGCACTGCCGACAATGTCGTTCACCTCACACTGATGGAATCGGAACTGCTCCGCCACCTGGTGCGCAACGACGGGCGGGTGGTCTCCCGCAAACAGATTCTCGAAGAAGTCTGGGGCCTGCACGAGGACACTGATACGCGTGCCATCGACAACTTCATGGTCCGGCTGCGGCGCTACATCGAAGACGATCCCGCGCAACCGCGGCACTTGCTTACGGTACGCGGCGTGGGCTACCGGTTTCTGGCGAATCCGGAAAAGAAGTGATCAGTGGCCAGTGATCGTGCGCAGTGAAGGTCAACTGCTCACCGGGCACCGGCCACTTCGGCGCATCTTACTGCTTGTCGTAGACGGCACTGCTCTCGACATGTTTGCCCACCGCATCGGTTCCGCCTAGTGTGACCGTGCGGGTCTTGCCATCAGCAGAGACGACGGCTCGACCGGTGATCGTAACATTGCCGCCTTTCTTGACGGTCAACTCCGCAGTATGGTCATCGATCTGCTTGATGGCCCGCGTATCTGAATTTGGATCGCCGGTGACGGGATAGTCTTTTCCGTCGAACTTGCCGGTCCACTCATTATGCGTGGGCTTCCCCTGACCGTCGACACCGTCGATCACGCATTTTATGCTGTCGCCTGCGGCTTCATAAACCACAATGAGATTCTTAGGGGTTCCGGAAGTTAACTTCGACTTGGTTTCGTTGAGCTTCCAGGTCCCAAGGGTTGGGTTCGCGGCAAAGCACAGCGTCAGGCCAACAAAGAGCATTACCAGCGTCAGTACGATTGTTCTCAGTTTCATTTGGTCTCCAGGGTGAGAAGGGGATAGCTTGCTAACGAGCAATGCATCATAGTTTCTCGGAAGCCTCTTGCGCAACTCTCAACGTGACTCCGATGTGGGCCGGCCGCTACGCCCGGCACAATTCGGCAACCAGCGTTTCCCGCCGCTGCAGGGCCAAGCCATCCATGCGGTTAAGAATCATCCAGTAAGCCGAGAGCGAGATTCCAGCCAGCGCCAGCAAGATCACCGTCGCGATCCAAAAATTCCCGTAGGATTTTGCTATCCAGAACGCGGCGGCTCCCACGCCCACGACGAAAATCTGCACTCCCAGGCTGAGTAGCACCGTTACCTGCGAAGCCCGCTGACGCCCGAAGGAAGAATAGTCTAATTTTTTCGGGGATAAGATCGAGAGCAGATTGCCTGCGGAGAAATTTATCGGGGCTGCGAACAGCAGACCAGCCAGCGAGGCGATGGTGACGTCGAGCGCGGGCGGGCCGTAAAAAAAGCCGACCGCGATCCACGCTAGAAATATCTCTATGGCCAGAATGCTGGCATGAGTGAGGTTTTTGGCTAGCACAATGTCACGGAATCTCACCGGGGAAGCGTAGAAAAACTGAATGCCCCCGGCGTCGCCCCCGAAGTTGTTGTAAGCGAGGTTGGTCAGCACCAGCAGCGTGTATCCGACAGCCGCGGGAAACGCCATGTCGGGCTTGCGCCCCAGGAAAATCCCGGAGTGCCGGGCAGAATTCATGGCTCCGAAACGGAAGACGACCAGCACGAAAAGCGGCATGATCAATGTGAGCAGCATGGGGCCGCTGCGAAGAAGATAACGAACTTCTTTTTCGAAGACCGCCGCAACCGGGGCCGTGAATCCCCGCAGATTCCATCCCAGCCGTAGCGAGCGATCTTTCGGCACAAACGATGCGGCGGACACCTCGCTCAAATTCTCGCCGCGATACTGCGCCCGCAGCCGCACGTGCAGACAGTAACCGATCACCAGCAAAAAAGCGCACAGCAGCGCCAGCGAACTGAATCCCGTCATGAATCGCGAATACACAGCCAGCGCGATGGCATCGGCGGCCAGACCGGGCGGAAGCATGCCCTGCACTGGAACCAGAAGTTCGAGGTACCGTTGCACATCCTGTTGGACACCCGCCTGCGGATGCTTCTCGAAATGCTGCACGAGGGGGCCGATCAACTGCAAGCTCAGCATCAGCAGAACAAAAAGAATGCCCATGATCTCGCGCGTGCGGCGCTGAGCTAGCCAGCGTTCCACCCAGGCGAATATCATTTGCATGAACAAGAGATTGAAGACGACGAACGCCAGCAACACCAGCAGCGCCCAAGACAGCAGTTCCGGCTTCGCGAATCCCACGCCCACGAGAATTCCGAACGACCAGAGGCTGCCCAGCGCGGTTGCGGGGTCGCACGCACCATAGGCCAGGCGCACCAGAAAATACGAGCGGTAGCTAAGAGGGAACCGCAGAAGATCGGAGGAGTCCGGATTGTTAGTGAAGGCGGTCGCCATAATGGGGAAGACCTGCCAGAAGACAAACACGGGCCACAGCAGGACCGCGAGCATCTCTGGGTTGCCCTGAGAGATGAAGAAAAATGCGGCCACCCCCATTCCGAAAGCGCCGCCGAGCCCACCAATGGCGAATGCGAACGACACCATAATTCGCGAGACCAGCTCCAGCATGCCCCGCGTGCTGCGCAGCGAGTTGACGAAGAGCCGCCAGCGCAACCAGGCAATGGTTGACAATTGGCCGCGGCGGCGCAGCGTGGGATTGAGTTCACTCATTAAGCGCTTACGTGCTCCGATGATCGTATCTGGCCGGGGCGAATACGACGTCTCGTTTCGGCCTTCAGTTTCGGCTTCAGGTGACATAACAAGCTAAAAGCTGTGCCCTTTTTTTTTTTTTTTTTTTTTTTTTTTTTTTTTAAAAAAAAAAATACGTTCTGGGCCGGGCGAATCCAGCACTTTCCCTTGGTTTCGGCTAATCAGGATGAGACGAAAACAAGCTGGCAAAGATTGCCCCAAAGGATAACAAGGATAAATGCCGGCAGAGGTGCAGAGTGAAAACTGCACCACTACCGAACTGCCCGCTCGCTATTCGTTCGAGATGGTCACCTTGTTCCCGTCGAGTTTGGTGAACGTAATACTGAACTTCTCGTTGTAGCACTGGGCCTTGTCCTGCAGGACGCTGATCGCCAACGCCTCTCCCAGGGTCATGGACCAATCGGTATCCGAGCGCCAGTGGATGCCGGCGAGGACACCGTGGCCGAAGCTGACGTTTCGCGCGAGCTTGTTCAGTTCTCCACCGACGGTGATCTGGCCCGCGTCCGAACCGGTGTAGGGCCCGAGCGATAGGCCATCGCTCGATGGCACCTGCGGATTCGGGATTACGTAAGTCTCGTCGAAGAAAAACTTCAAAAAAGTAATGCACGCGCCGGCCACCGTTCCATGACCAGTGGGATAGGACGGATGTGTCGGCGAACCCTCTGGAAAAGGCTGCGACAGCAGATACGTACCGTACTTGCTGAAGCTCTGCGCCACGGCCTGCGAGTTCAACACATTCTTGTTCAAGGTAGCGTTGATTTTGTTCCCATTGCCGCTGAGTATCTGGTGCAAGACGCCTCCACCCGACTCGGGACGATGCGTCAGGTGAACCAGCCACTTCTGGTACCACACGCGGTCCAGGGAGCGAGCGGCGGCTTCTCCCTGTGAGGCAGCGTAATCCGGGCCGCCGAAAGTGCAGAAGCCATTCTGCGTCTTGGAGCCGATGTAGGGGTTGCCGGGATTCGGCGGCGCTTTCAAAGTGGTCAGCACGAGGAAGGCGATGAGGTAGCCCTGGTACAGCACATCAGAGTGCGTCCAGGCGGACAGACCGCGCCCGTCATGCAGGTAGCGGCGAGTCGCATCGACTTGATTGCTCAGTCCGGTGCTAATGCCATTCTGAACCTGCAGGAAAGTTGTGGTGTCCGTCATGTAGTCGATGCCCGGCAGATAGGTATTCATCAGCTGGTCAATCGGCTGCTGCCCAAAGCTGGTTGGGGTAACCATCAACTGCGACATATACGGACCGATGGTTTCGCCCGGGAAGTTCCCGCGGAACAGCAGATCGGTAGTTACATTCCCGTGACTGTCTCTCGGGCCGCGGTAGTCTGGCAAGGTGGTCAATTCGGCGGCTGCGGCGATGGCCGTGGCGTTCGTGGCGTAGTTAGTGAAGGCTACATCGCGTAAAAGAGATGCCCAGTACATCTCGATCAATTGCGCACCGTAGGCCGCACTGGAGATCTGGTCGAACGGAGGCACGACCGCTAGACCGGTTGGATCCCCGGGGGACGGAGCATTGCCGAACTGCACCGAGTCGAGACCTTGCATATCGAAGGCGTAGGCGCCTTGGGGCCCGTTCAGGGTACGAGTGCCGCCAATGACAATCGCCTCAAAGTCGCTGTTCTTGCCACTTTTCAGCGCCTTCTTGAACGAAGCCCATGCCGCCGGATTCACCACTCCGATATCGTCTTGCAGCAGGCCCTTGCTATAGCTGGCGGAGTGGTCGGGATAACGGTTCTCGTCGCCGTTGGTGGTGTGCGGCGGAACTGGGACTAGAGAGTCCGTCGTAGCCGCGCCGATGCGAAGGGCGAGGGACTTCACCACCCGGGCATTGAGGCCCGAAGCGGAACCGTTGCCACTGCTCGACTGGGCGAGAGCAGCAGGAGCTTTGCCGAGTACGCTGGCCGCCATCGTCACCGTGGCCGCACTGCCTAATTTACCGAGGAAGCGGCGGCGGCTGGAGGAGGAGACTGCAGTCTCACTGTTTTCGCGGGACGGAGATATACTTCGCGAACGATCGACTGAGCGATCGTCTAGAGGTGCGCTCATACCATGCTCCTGGGCAACGAATTTAAGAATGCAAACGGAAGACCTGGCGCTTTCGTATCACGAGACCATTGGCATCGGGGAATTCTAGCAGGCTGATGCAAGCCTGCCGAGTCAGTCACGTTTTTGGGCGGGTTTTACGCTGCCGGCATCGCCGGGTCAAGTGGACTAATTACTCTGGCCCTGTAATCTGAGGCGCTCGACACACCGGTGCGCCTGAATTTATTCAGCCTAGCCAGGAAAGTTCCTGTTCTGTACGGCGCGCGCCACCGACGGTGCGCAAAAAGATCTGTTCCAGCGTCATCTTTTCGCTCGACGGCGTGGCCACTGGACTCGAGCCATCGCCGGAGTCGTTTCCCGGTACGGCGGGCGTTTGCGCCTCTACGCCGGCGCGCAGTTCTTCGAGCGACCCCTGCGCGACCAGGCGCCCCCGATCAATGATGGCGACGTGGCTGCAAAGCCGCTCTACGATCTCGAGCACATGCGAGGTGAGAAAAATCGTAGCCCCGCGTGCGATCATGCCCTGCAGCATCGCCTTCAGAGTTCCGGCGGCGATGGCATCCACGCCTTCGAACGGTTCGTCGAGGAACAACACTTTCGGACCATGAATCACAGCCGCCGCCATGGCCAGCTTCTTTTGCATGCCGTGCGAATAGTCGGTGACTAACTGCTTCGGCTGGTCGGCGAGCTGCATGAAGTCGAGCAGTTCCGCGGCGCGCTGGGCCGCGGTCTCGCGGTCGAGTCCGTACATGCGTCCCGCGAAGTTCAGAAATTCCGATCCGGTCAGCCGTCCGAACAGCGCCATGCCTTCGGGCACAACGCCGATCTGCCGCTTCACTTCCACAGGATTCGTTTCCAGATCGAGCCCGAGGATTTCGATGCGCCCCGAACTAGGCGCCAGTAACCCTGTAAGCATTTTGATGGTCGTTGATTTTCCTGCGCCGTTGGGACCGAGAAAGCCGAAGAATTGTCCGGGCGCCACGCGCAGGTCGACGTTGTCGACGGCGAGCAATTCTCCGAAGCGGCGAGTGAGCCCCTGGGTTGAGATAGTGGGAGCGAGATCCATGAAGCTCCTGAATCTAGCATACCCATAGAATCCGTGAGGCGGACTATGACATGGTCGAGATGCTGATCAATTTTTTACACATTGATGACAACTGCACGCTCGCCCCCGGAATATAAGACGAGAGTCACCTGTCCCCTGCAACAATCTGTGGTCCCAGGAGAGTAGTCCAATGAAAGGAATGTTCGCATTTG
This sequence comes from uncultured Acidobacteriaceae bacterium, assembly GCA_963807655.1. Classification (GTDB taxonomy): domain Bacteria; phylum Acidobacteriota; class Terriglobia; order Terriglobales; family Acidobacteriaceae; genus Sulfotelmatobacter. The sequence continues at coordinate 11,151 of CAWEDF010000050.1, forward strand.
CCACTTGTTTTGTCTTGCTGGCAGCCTCTGCCTACGCAGCCACTCCGAAGCCAGTCGTCGTTTTCACCTTTATCTGCAATAGCACAGGTTTGGGATCAGGTTCGTGTCCCAACGGTGGTAGACCCGATTCTCTTATCCAAGGTTCCGACGGAAATTTCTATGGTGCCGCCCAGGATTCCATGGAAGGAAGCTCAACTCCCAACGGTGGAACCGTATTTTCGGTTACGCCTGCCGGGAAATTTACTCTACTGCACACTTTCGCGGCGGGTACAAACAAGACGTATCCGAACGGCAACCTTCCCGGCTTTGTGGCAGAGGGATCCGATGGCAAGATCTACGGCACCACTCTGTTTGGCGGAGTAGGCGGCTGTAATGGCTACTGCGGCTCAGGCGTGTTATACCGCGTAAGCAAAACCGGCACAGGTTTTCAGGTGCTCCACAAGTTCTGCTCCCAGTCGGGCTGCACGGGCGGTGGCGGCGGTCGAGTCGTGCCCGGCATCGATGGCAACCTGTACGGGGCATCGTTTGAGGGCGGAACCGCTAACTGCGGCTCTTTCTACCAGGGTTGCGGGACTATCTTTCGGGTAACTCCCTCCACCGGAGCCTATGAGGTCGTTTTCAACTTCCCCGGCTCGACGGACGAATTTCCGTCAAGCTTCATCGCGGCGTCCGACGGCACATTCTACGGGCTTGACTCAGGGCCACAGGGCCAGAACCTTTTCCACTACACTCCAGCCACGGGAACGTTCCAGTCGGTTGCGCTGAATTTCCCATCGCCCAATGGTCTGCCGTCCATCGGGGAATCGTTGGCTCTCGGAGCGAACGGCAACTTTTACGGCTTGTACCACATTTACGGAGAAAGCGGCGAAGGACTCTTCGAGGTTGGTACTGACGGCAGCAATCTTCAACTCTTTCCGTTCTATACAACGCGCAACGGAGGCGGTAGCCCGGATGGATTGCTGCTGGCCAGCGATGGCAATTTCTGGGTCGCCGATTACAACGGTAGCACCGGCTACGGAGATATCATCACTCTTTCTCCCTCGACCGGGGCGCTGATCCAGACGCTTACACCCTTCGGCGCATCGGGCGCGGTGGGTGCCTATCCGGCGGAGATCATTCAAGCCAAAGATGGGACGCTCTGGGGTTCGACCTACCAGGGTGGTAACGCCTCCACAGGCCATTTCGCCGACGGCACCGTCTTCAACCTGAACGCGGGCTTGCCGCCGCGGTAAACGGGCCTTTGTTACGGAAGCTGCTTGAGCTACTGTTTCACTTTCGGCGCTTCCTTCTTCTCCTCAGGCTTCTTCTGCATGTCCTCGGTCCACGGCGGGGTGATGCCGATGAATCGCAGATAGGCAATCGATTGTCCCAGGTGTTCGGCGGCGTGACGCACGATGAAAAGCAGAATGCCGCGCTCGGTAGTCTTGCCGCCGAACCAATCCAGACTCTTATCGAGATCGGCGTCGGGCATGGCCGTGATCGCCTTCTTCGCGTGGGCGAACGAATCTTTCAGAGTAGCGATGACCTTCGCTTTGTCAGTGGTCGATTTTTCGAATCCTTTGACGTCAAAACCCGCGGGAGGAGGAGTCCCGACGAGTTTGTAGAGGTTGTAGTTGGCCGCGCTCACATGCAGGAACACTTCGGCGAAAGAACGCACATCCGGCGAAGGCCTCCACGACAATTTCTCAGCCGGGATGGCCTCGGCGAGCCGGGTGAATTTGTCCTCCTGAATCATGACTTCCGCTAGCACTTCCGAGCGATAGCCTGTAACGCCGGGAGTGCCGTCTTTGTAAGGATTCACCTGGGCGCTGACGCGAATTGCCACGATCGCGAGCCCAAACAAGCACAGCGCAGAAACAATACGTTTCATGGAAAGTTCTCCTTTGCGTCTCTGAGTCTAGCCATTCAACGATTCTTGTCTAGAACCGCATAAACAAAACTAATACGTACACATCGAAAACAGGTACGGATACACCGAAAACCGCATCACGCCCCGACCTAGAACCCCGGAGGCCGCTGCTCCACCACGCCAAAAGCCCGCTCCAGCGCGAGCCCGGCGCGGCCCAGCGTACCCTCGTCGAAGAGGCGCCCGATCAGAGTGACGCCGTGAGGCACGCGGCGCGGCGACGAGAACGTCGGCACCGGGTGATGAGGGTCGGGCGCCCAATCGCTCCGCGCTTTCGATACTTCGACAAAGCCCGCGCGCAGCGTGAGCGACGGATGCCCGGTGAAGTTGGTAAGAGTCAGCATCTCGTCGCGCAGCGATGGCACCAGCAGCAAATCCACCTGCGAGAATACGCGGGCCATCTCTTCGGCGACCTTGCGCCGGAAGCGGTCGGCCTGCACGAAGTCGACCGCCGAGAGGAAGCGAGCTTCGCGAAAAATGTTGGGCCAGGCGTCGGGAACTTGAGCTTTGAGTTGATCCAATCCCCCGCTCAAAGTAAGTTCCTCGAACGCGGCTGCCGCCTCGGCAAAGAGAATCAGGTCGAGCGAGTCGTAAGGCCAGTCAGGAATCGACACCTCCACTGGAACCATGCCGACCTGCTTAACCACCTCGAGAGCAGCACGGTCCACGGCAGTAGCGGGAGCCGCGTTCATCCAGTGAGGAAAATAGCCGACGCGAAGTCCCTGCACGGTGGCGGCAGCATCGAAGTCAAGTTTGCTGGGCACGCTCGCCAGGTCTCCGGCCTCGGGCCCGGAGATGGCATGCAGCACCAGCATCGCATCCTCCACCGTGCGAGTCATGGGCCCTAGCTTGTCGAGCGACCAGCACAAAGTCATCGCGCCGGTCCGCGCCACGCGGCCGTAGGTGGGCCGCAGTCCGGTAATCCCGCATCGCATGGACGGACTGACGATGCTGCCGCCAGTCTCGCTCCCAATCGCGAAAGCAACCAGTCCGGCAGCGGTGGCCGCGCCCGGCCCGGCGCTTGACCCCGACGCTCCTTCTTCCAGAAGCCACGGGTTCATCGTCTGGCCACCGAACCATATGTCGTTGAGCGCCAGCGCGCCCAAACTCAATTTGGCGATCAGCACCGCTCCGGCTTCATGCAGACGCTTCACCACGACGGCATCGTTCGCAGGCACGCGGTTCCGAAAAGGCTCCGCGCCGTATGTGGTGGGGATACCTGCGGTGTCGAGAAGATCCTTCCCGCCCCACGGGATTCCGTGCAGCGGCCCGCGATATTTTCCGGCCGCGATTTCCTCGTCAGCCTTTTTGGCTTGTGCCAGAGCCAACTCGCGCGTAAGCGTGATGACGCAGTGCAGCCTGGGATCGAACTCCTCGATGCGCTTCAGGTAAATGCGAGTGAGTCTGTCGGAAGTCAGCTTGCGCTGCTCGATCCAGCGCGAAAGCCGAGTCAGCGAGGCGAAGGCGATGTCCTCCTCGCGTGCGGGCAGCGGGCCGGGATCGGCCTTGCTCCGGACAAACCGGTCGCGTTCAGGCCCGGTCTTCAAGCCCGGCAATATAGGATTCCAGCGCGACGCCGGCGCCAGCGTCGATTCCAGTGCGACCTTGCGTGGTCCGGTACGGCGCTCGTAGATCGCGGCCATGGTCTGGCGCCAACTGCCAGCCGCCATCGCGCGCTCCGGCGCTGTCAACTCAAAGCGCACCAACTTCTGCGCTTCGGCAAATGTGGACGGCGAGACTTCAGGACCAACAGCAGGTCCCGCCCCGAACGCCGGAGGGGCTCCGGGCGGCAAGTCAGCAGGCTGTTGTGCAAAGCTGCGGTACGCGGTTGCCGCGGCCAACAGCCCCAGCGATGTCTGAGTCAGAAACTGCCTGCGCGATTTCGACATGAATCCTCCGACAGGCATTGTAGCTGCTAAGCCGGCGCCGAATTGTCATGCCAACGAACTCTGGCCACAATAAAAATGCCCCGACCTTCAGGTCAGGGCATTTCGCACAAACGAACCCCAGCGTTCTAGAATAGATTCCACAAAAACTGGTTGTAGACATCGTGGTGATACTGTACCTCGGGCGCCTTTACAAAAGTCCCCAGCAGACGCGGGCAGCGATCCGCGGCCGCCTGTTTCAGATCCGCGTAGCGTCCCTTCACGTCTTCGCCGAGAAGCTTCGTCGTCCACCCCGCTTTGCGGAAGTTCGCCAAAGCGTCGTAGATATTGTCGGGCAGGTAGCGCTCGGCCTGCCGCAGGTTCTTGATCTTCGCCGTCTCGCCGTCAATACCGGTCTTGAAGATCGACAGCATGACGAGGTACGGGTTCGCGTCGGGCGCGACCGAGCGTACTTCCACACGCATGCTTTTTTCGTTGCCGATGGGAATGCGAATCATCGATCCGCGGTCAACGGGTGAAGCTTTGAGTTGATTCGGCGCCTCGAAGTGCGGATCAAGACGGCGATAAGCATTCACGCTGGCATTGAGCAGCAGGCAAATATCGTTGCCATGCGTAAGAATGCGATCCAGAAACGCCCATCCCATCTTGCTGAGCTTCTCTTCGCCCTTGGCGTCCCAGAACAAATTCTTGCCGTTCTCGCTGATGGAAACATTAGTGTGCATGCCGCTGCCATTCACGCCCACCACCGGCTTGGGCAGAAACGAAGCCGTCAGCCCCATGTTCGTCGCCACTTGCCGGCAGATCAGTTTGTAGAGCTGAATCTGATCGGCGGCTGCCACGACTTCGCCGTACCCGTAGTTGATTTCGAACTGCGAAGGCGCAACCTCGGGATGATCTTTTTCATTCTGGAAGCCCATCGCGCGCTGCACTTCCGCAGTCGTGTCGATGAACGTGCGCAGTGCATCGCCGGGCAGCGAGTGATAGTAGCCGCCCGTGTTGACGTAGTCGAACTTAAGGGTTTCGTGATAGCGGCGCTCGGCATCGGGGCCTTTAAACAAGAAGCCTTCAATCTCGTTAGCGGCGTTGAGCGTGTAGCTTTTCTTCTTGTACAACTCGTTGGCATAATTCTTGAGCACGCCGCGAATGTCGGCCGAGTACGACGTTCCGCCCTTGTCGATGACTTCGCCAAACACCAGCACTTTGCCGGAGCCGAATACGTCCGCAGGCGCCCAATAAAAAGCCGCCCAGTCGATCCCCAGACGCAGATCGCTCTCCCGCTGCGCCGTGAAGCCGCGAATCGAAGAGCCGTCAAAAGTGAGATTGTCCCAGCTCTTAATCAGGAACTTCTTGTCGTAATCCAGCATGTGCAACCGGCCTTCCAGATCGCTGAAGAGCACGGTCACGGCCTTGATCCGCTTCTCGTCGGTCAAATACTTCAGCCGCTTCTCCTGGATTTTGCCGATCGGCACGCGGTTCCGGCGCTGCTCCTTCGCCTCTAGATTCAGGTCTTCCAGTTCGTCGTAGGTGAGGGCCAGGAAATTACGCAGTTCGTTGGGCATGGATATCCTTCGGTCTCCTATTCATTCTCAGCAGTGATGTCGGTAAGCAAGGCTACGGATATAAGCTGTTGACTGGCTGGGTTTCAACCAAGAAGAGTATCGCGAGTGCGCAGTCCTCGACAATCAAAAAAGCTGATCGAAGGTATAAAAGAGATTTATCCGAATGGCGAGATGGGGAGTGAGCCCCTCATCGCAGTCCCAAACCCTGTCCCGGCATCAGCCGGATGATCGCTCCCAGCGCCGTAAGCACGGCTAGAAAGTAAATCGTCGTCGGCGGGCTGGGATGAGATGGCAGATCTCCGCCAAAGAATGCCCGATATCCCGCGCCCGCTGCCACCAGGAAAAGCATATTTTGTCCCAGCATCAACCCCAACGCGACACAACCTATCATCACCACGATGCGTTCCGTCTTGCTCAAGGCCAGCGCGGCCTGCCCGCCATCAAGGGCCCAGACAGGAATCAGATTCAGCAGATTGAGAATCGCACCCACACGCGCCAGCGCGGCCCAGAACGGATTGCCCGTCTGCCACCAGAGCGCGGCACACGCCAGTGAAGCCAGAAATCCAGCCAGCGGTCCGGCCAGGCTGACCGCCGCGCGCGTCTCCAGCGGAACGCCCAGCGCCTGCCAGCGCACGTACGCGCCCAAGCCCGGCAGAAACACCGGCATATCCGCCGGCAAGCCGCGGCGCTTGATGTCAACGAAGTGGCCCATCTCGTGAATCAAAATCAGCACTGCGAAGCCGATCCCGAACTTTACCCCGGACGCAGCCGAATAGATCACAACGAAAGCCAGAAAGCTCAGCACGGACGTCCACCTGAATCGCGGTGTCTGCGAAGTTCTGCTCTGGTCGCCCAGCACTCCGATCGAGCCTGCCGGTCCCATCGGTTGAGCCCATTGGTTTTCACTCCTTGCAGGCTGTCGCCCAGCATCGTCAGTAGCAAGCGTTTGCGTGTGCTGCATAATCCAGTCGGCTTGCCTCGACGTGGGCGGCAGTAGCCGAAGCGCGGTCAGCCACGTCTCCCGCGCCCGCCGCAAGTTTCCATTAGCCTCCAGCGCTTTCGCTTCCGCTGACAGGCGCTCCAGTTCCTCCGAGTGTACGAGGGCGTGGCACTGATCGCACGCCAGCGCTCCCGGCGCAAGTTCGCGCGAGCAGCGTTTGCAATTGCGAGTCAGGTCTTGGTTCACAGTAGACACGGCTAAGAAAAACGATCTTCGGCGCGGCGCAGATTAGGGTTATGTTGGCGGAGCATAGGCAAATGGTCCATAGATTCCGAAGGGCTTGCCCTCGGCTATCCTCCACGCGATTCTCATTCCAAAGAAGAGAATCAACAGTCCCATCGCCCCCCATCCGGGACTGCCCCGAAGCTGAATGAACGGAGATGCCAGCCCGATCAGCGCTACGCGTCCCAGCCACATTCCCAAGCTCACCGGTGGCCTCTCCGCTCTTGGTTTCTCCGATCCGGGCACGGGCTGAGGCGCCGAGGGTCGCTGCCCGGATTCCTGCTCCAACTGGCGCTGCTCGTCAGCAACCAGTTTCTGTTGCTGAGTTTGTCTTTGCTGCTTCTTTTGATCGGCGAAATGAATCCAGATGGGAACTGCCGCCATCGAGACTGCCGCGTAGGTCAGCAAAGCCGCAGCAATCTGGTAGCGTCTGCCGCCTACTCCGTTCGATCCCTTCATCATGGCCGTGCCCACCAGCCATCCCACCCCAATCGACATATAGCTGATCACCCAGCCCTGCAGCAGGATCGCGATCAGCGCGTACCCAACGAGCCCCGCGGCGGCCGCGCCAATGCCGTACATAAGAGCGCGTACATATGCTGCGTGCTTGTCCTTGTCAATCTCGCTGCGCATCTTTTCCGCGCAGCCTGGGCACGCCCGATCTGCATTCACCCGGTAGTAAGTTCCACTCAATGGCTGCTGGCAGAACTGGCATCGATCGCCTGCCGGCTTCGTAGCATACTCGGCTGTTCCGAACTGCGGAATCGGATTGCTGAAACTGTCACTCATGGGATAGCAACAATAGTACAGCGTCCAGCGTCAAGGAAGAGCAAATTCAGGTGAGGATCACTTAGCGGAAGTGTTGCCCGAGAGTCATCAAAGGGTTCGCGGTCCCACCGCTCTACGGCAGCAGGCCATAAAGGTCCAGCTCATCCTGGGTGCCGACATACACTTTCCCATTCGCGACCGTTGGGACTACGAACTTGACCGCCGCGCCAGCGGCGTCGCGGGTGCCCTTTTGAGTGCTGTCGTAAAGCTCGCGAGAAACTTTGGCCGCATCAAAGGCCCGCAGGATCGCATTGCCGTTGCTGCCAAACTTGTCGGTTTCCACGATCCATACGATTCCATTGCTGTTTCCGTTGGCGGAGACCGTCGGCGAGCCGCCTGGGTATCCAAAATGTTTATTCGATTGCGCTACCGGAACGGTGGAAATCAAGCCGCCCTGTGACGCTGACGGTGGACGTGCGAGTGCCAATTGCCAAGGGATCGAAGCTGACGCTGATGGTGCAACTCGCATTCACCGCCAACGATCCCCCGCACGTATTCGTTTGCGAGAAGTCGGTGCGATTGCCCCCCGATAACTTAATGGCATTCAATGACAGGCAAGAAGTTCCAGTATTGGTAAGCGTGATTACTTGCGCGCTGCTCTTCACGCCAACCACCTGATTGCCGAAACTCAGACTGGTCGGCGAAAAGGTTACACCCGGCTGAGCTGACAGTAAGGTGGAGAACCACAAAACCGCGGATACACCGGCACACTTCCAGGCAAACCTGTAGCGGTAACGTATAACGCGGAACCTCGCGGATTTCGACAGCTTCTTTGGGGGAGAATTTAATTCTGCACTCGCGAAGCCCATAAATCCAGCAAAAAAACGAACCGGCGCCTGATTACTACTGTGCAAGTTTCTGCATCATCCGGTTCTTCTATACAGGATTTTCCTGCGGGCATGTGTGGGCTGGGAATGTGTGGAGCGGAAACTCCTGCCCGCTCGCCTTTGACTTTGGCCGGGGATAGGGCACTATGTTCACAGGTTGCGTTGAGGGCTGTGTTTCAGAAATGGCTTTGCTCCAGTGAGGTAGCTACTCTGTGAGAAAGGAAACTACTGCCGGTGGGCCGAGGCTCCCGCCGCGATCTCGCGCAGCGCGCTGACGAATCCCGCGGCCGCGTCCGGATCGGCCAGCGCTTCCAGATGAACCGTAGCCGAGAACTGCGGCGACTCCGGACGGAAGTGCACTTGTAGAATGTCCTGCCGCCGCGCTGACATCAGCGCGTTCAATTCCGCGCTGGGATCCCGCTTCCAGTGCGTTCGCGTGGTCAGAATAATGGGCCCGGGCTGGTATAGCTCCCACTCCCGGTTGTCGCGCTTGCGCGATGAGGTCCCCCGGTTGTGGGCGCTCCAGCGGTGCCGCATCACTTCCAGATGAAAGCTCGGGGAACCGCCCAGATCCGCTTCGAAGGTGAGAGTTTCTTTCTGCCGCTGCCAGCAACTGATCAGCCACTGTACCGGCAATGCTCGCGGCCTGAACTTCAGCGTTACCTGCGCGTTCTCGAACCAGCGCGAAGGGAAATGCAACCGCGCCTGCAGATTGGAGCTGCCCACCCAGTGCGACTCCAGGATGCGTCCTTTGCCGGCGCAAGCTGTCTGTACCCAGCGCAAGGCCGCCGCTCCCTTCTTTCGGTTGTAGGTGGAAAACACGAAGTACCACAGCCCCAACAGAGCGACCGAACCGGCCACGTCAATCAGCAGAAGGCGATTCACAACGCTTCCTTTATGATGTTCATGGTACGTCCGAGGTTGCGGCGAAGCAAGGGGCCAATCGACCCAATTCATACTTTCCTGCCAGCCCACCTCGAATTAACTGTGGAAAACTCGCCAACCGCTCTACTCTGTCATACCGAGCGGACTGGTTGCTTCGCGAAGCAAAGCAGCGACGCAGTCGAAGGACCCCTCGTCCGCCGGTGCTGTCAAAGGCTCCGCAAGGCGTTTGTACCACGGCCTCCCCGATAACCGGCCTTGTCGCCGCGTCCCCCCCGTCCCACCCGCTACAATAGCCCGTGCCCTTCACCATTCGTGACTTCCAGCCCTCCGACTTTGACACGTTGTGGCGCATCGATCGGCAGTGTTTTCCTCCCGGCATTTCCTATTCCCGGACGGAACTTAAGCTCTACATCCACCGCCGCGGGTCGTTCACGCTACTCGCCGTAGACGCTCCCCCGTCAGAACCGGCCGGTCCCAATTCGGGCAACAGTAAGAAAGATTTTCCGCCGATCCCTTCGGCAAAACTCCCGGTAGCTGGTTTCATAGTCGGCGAAGCGGATCGCGCCAACGGCCACATAATCACCATTGACGTGATCGCCGCCGCGCGCCGCTCCGGCGTGGGATCGCTGCTCTTGTGCGCAGCCGAAGATCGTCTGCGCCAGGCGCAATGCAAATCAGTCGAACTGGAAACCGCCGTAGACAACGTCTCCGCCCTGTCGTTCTACAAACGCCACGGCTACAGCGTAATAAAAACCTTCCCCCGCTACTATTCCAACGGAGTAGACGCGCTCGTGCTTCAAAAAGATCTCGCGTAGCCGTTCTCAGCGCCCTCCACGGCCTTTCTCAGCGAACCCCGCGAGAAAGATTTTTGTCAGCAGTGCAACCGATTTGCACTTCCCGCCCGCACCAGCTACCTTGCCATGTAATGAAAGTAGCCATCCAAGGCGAACGAGGATCCTTTAGCCACGAAGCCGCGGAGCAAATGTTGCCCCGTTGCACGGTTGTCCCCTGTACCCGCTCGGCCGAAGTATTCGACCGCTTGCAACGCGAATCGGTAGCCGCTGCTATTATCCCCATCGAAAACTCGCTCGCCGGCACGGTAGCCGAGCACGCCGATCTTCTCCTGACGCATGAAGTATTCATTCAAGGCGAATTCCTGCTGCGCATCGTGCACAACCTGATCGCCGCCCCCGGCGTTAAGCTCAACGCTCTGCGCAAGGTTCTCTCCCACCCGGTTGCGCTCGACCAATGCCGCAACTTCTTCCGCCACCATCCGCGGATTGAGCCCGTCGCTTTCTACGATACTGCCGGCAGTGTGAAGCACGTCGTAGCCAATCGACTTCCCGACGCCGCCGCTATCGCCAGCCGTCACGCCGCCCGCGAATACTCCGGCAAAATTCTCCAGGCCGGCATCGAGGACGACAAACGCAACTTCACCCGCTTCTTCCTGATTCGCAAGTCGCCGGGAAAAACGGGAATCGCAGGGAAGAAGGGAAGCCCAGCCTCCGCACCCGGCTACCAGCGCCCGCTTCCGCGCGGCGCCAACAAGACTTCCATCGCCTTCAAGGTGAAGAATCAGCCCGGAGCGCTGTTCAAATCGCTGAGCGTCTTCGCTCTCCGCGACATCAGCCTCAGCAAGATCGAGTCCCGCCCCTTGCGCGGACGCCCCTGGGAATATGTCTTCTACGTAGACTTCCTCCGCGGCGACGACGAACCCGCCCGCAACGCCCTCCGTCATCTAAGCGAAGTAGCCGAGTTCGTCAAAGTCCTGGGAATTTATCGCGCAGCGTAAACCGGTCATGTAGGGACGGACCCACTCGTCCGTCCGGCCGAGCGCAGCTCGCCTCCTTCCGCCGCCGCCTCTCCAGAACTAGCCGCCACAGCCCGCTGCGTCTCCTTATCCCGCTTCAGCCGTACTTGAGCAGGGTCGTTCACGATAAGTCGTTATTACGCTTCCTGGCTCCCCCGCCGCGTACCTTATAAAGTACAACCGAAGCCTGTCAAGTCTACTTTAGTAGACATTCGACCCCCTCGAAAGTAGACATTTCTTCCACAGCCTATCCCCATGATTCCATTGACCAGCCCAAAAGCTCGCACGAAGAATCAACAACTTACGCCAAAACTTTTCTGCAAAATGAAATGTTCCAGTTGGAACATTCAGCACAATGTTCCAACCGGAACATTCGCACTACCCCGTGGACCCCGTGCCCTCCGTGGTCAAGATTTTTTCTGGCCGCAAGAGCGGAAATAAAATCACGTCGCGAATCGTATGCGAGTCGGTCAGCAGCATGCACAGCCGGTCGACGCCCACGCCCACGCCTCCCGCCGGCGGCATCCCATACGACAACGCCCGGATGTAATCTTCATCCATCTGGTGCGCCTCGTCGTCGCCGCGCTCGCGCTCTTTCAACTGCGCCTCAAAACGCCGCCGCTGATCTTCCGGGTCGTTAAGCTCGCTGAAGCCATTCGAGATCTCCATTTGTCCCGCGAAAATTTCCCAGCGCTCCGTCCACTCCGGCTCGTCCGGCTTCTGCTTCGACAGCGGCGACACCGCAGTAGGGAACTCGTAAATGATCGTCGGCTGATCGAGATGCTCCTCCGCAACTGCCTCAAACAAACTAGCAATCGTCTTGCCCAGCGGCTCCTTCGGATCGTAAGCCATGTGTGCGTGCGCCTGATTGAAGCGCTCGACCAGTTTCTTAACGCCATCGTGAGAGTCGAAGTCGCTCATCGCAGGCTTCGCGCCCGCCTTCTTGGGCCAGTAGTGGATGATCGCCTCGCGCATGGTCAGGCGCTTCCAGTTCGCCCAGTCGATCTCAACCTCGCCCCACTTCGTCTTCGTTCCCCCGGTCACATCTATCGCGGCCTGCGTGATCAATTCCTGCGTGAGATCCATCACGCCCTGGTAGTCGGTGTACGCCTGATAGAACTCGAGCATGGTGAACTCCGCGTTCCAGCGCCATCCCAGGCCTTCGTTGCGGAAGTTGCGGTTGATTTCATACACGCGATCGAAGCCGCCCACCACCAGCCGCTTCAAATAAAGTTCGGGCGCGATGCGCAGATATAAATCCATATCAAGCGTGTTGTGATGCGTCACAAACGGACGCGCCACCGCGCCACCCGCGATGGGCTGCATCATCGGGGTTTCGACCTCGATGAATCCGCGCGCTTCCATGGTGCGCCGCAGTGACTGCACCAGTTTGCTGCGCTTCAGAAAAACGTCCCGCACCTCAGGATTCATCACGAGGTCGACGTAGCGCTGCCGGTAGCGCAACTCGACGTCAGTAAGCCCGTGAAACTTTTCGGGTAGGGGCAGCAGGTCTTTACTGAGAAAGGTAATCTCCTCCACATGGATGGTCAGCTCGCCGGTGCGCGTCCGAAATAAATATCCGCTGACGCCGATGTGGTCGCCGAGATCGAGCAGCTTGTACAAGTCGAAGCCCTGGTCGCCGACCGCATCTTTCTTCACGTAAATCTGCAGCCGCTTTCCATCCTGCTGCAAATGGCAGAAGCCAGCCTTGCCCATCAATCGAATCGCCATGATGCGTCCGGCCACGCGCACGTTGACTCGCGGGCTTTCCAACTGCTCCGCGGCTTTGTCCGAATAGTCCGCGAGAATCTGCGGGATGGTGTGGGTGAATTCATACTTGCTGCGATACGCGGTTTGGCCGAGCGCCTCGATCTGTTTCAGCTTCTGGCGCCGCAGCTCGTAAACATTTTCGTCGAATGCCAAGAGAGTCCTTTGACTGGGAATTGCGTCCCGTTTTGCGCAGAGGCCGATGGAACGTTGAAACGCGATTATAAACAACCCGCGCCGGGACGTGCGCCTCAGAACACAGATAAAAGAGAGGCTTGTTGTTACCAAGATAGTATGGTACATTGGTACACATGGTCGATGATTCCAAACTAGTGGTGGAACGAGTGCAGACCGGGGTGCGCATGGAGAAGCGGCTGCTCAAAGTCCTCAAGGCTTTCGCCGAGTATCACGACATGACCCTCGGCGATCTGCTGGAGGGCATCGTGCTGCATGCCTTCGACGGCAAAACGCCGTTCAGTCCGGCCTCGCTCGAACGCATTCAGGAGTTGAAGCGGTTTTACGATTTTGACCTCGATTCGAGTGCGAGCCACCGGTTGAAGGAAATTAAGGCGCGGCCGGGGCGGAGGCGGAGTGCGGAGAAATAGTGTCGCAGGGGCTAAAGCCCGGTTTAATTTTATGGGCTTTACGCGGCGCTGAAGCGCCGCTCTTCCACGGTGCTGCCGGCGCTTGTAGTCTCCGCAGAGGTCAGTTCGTCCAGTTGAGGTCTTAACTCTATGACAGAAAAGCGAATGAATCGCGGCATCACGGCATTGCAATGGACTCTCGGTCTTGTGATCCTGATTGAAGCGGTCCTGTTTGTGATGCCGTCTGCTGCCCACGACTTCGCCAAGACGCACATGCCGGATTTCGTGCGGCAGGTGCTGGGATGGGGGGAGATCGTCGGCGCCGTCCTGTTGCTGATTCCACGGACCGCAGTGCGCGGAGGTTGGTTGCTGGCGGGAATTTTTGTTCTGGCGATTGTCGTCCACGCGCTGCACGGGACATACAACGTTGGGAATCTCGTCATCTACACCGCGGCGGCCTGGGCGGTCGCGACTGGCAAGGGATAGAGACGTTGGAGTTGGGGGAGAGAGTGTCTTGGCGCCCAAGCGGCGGGCGAGGACGTCCCGCACCTTCGGCTTTGCTCAGGGCAAGCTCCCAGCCGCCGGGACGGCGGCGCTACAAATGATTCTATGAGCAATGCAGAACTCATCCGCTGCTTCGAGAACGACGCTCTTCCCGCAAACTCTTTCCACCACGCGGATCACGTCCGCCTGGCGTTCGCGTATCTGTGCGAGTACCCCGTTTTGCAGGCGCTGGAGAAGTTTGCCAGCGCGCTGAAGCGATTTGCGACCGCCCGCGGGAAGCCGAAGCTTTATAACGAGACCATCACCTGCGCATATTTTTTTCTGATCCGCGAGCGGATGGCTCACTGCGAAGGCGCGGGCTGGGAAGAGTTCGCCAGGCAGAATCCAGATTTGCTGGTCTGGAAGGATGGCATCTTGAGCCGCTACTATCGCGAGGCCACGCTCAAGTCCGATCTGGCCCGGAGCGTGTTCGTGCTCCCCGATAAATGGTTCGAACCTTCAACAATCCGTCCTTGAAGTCGTGTGCCATCGGCGGTAACATAAGCTGCTCGGCGTTTCCCGGCGAGCGGTCGCGCAAGGCTTACTATGCCTCAAAATTACGTTCCTATCTTTATCTTCATCGCAGTCATCGGCCTGATTCTTCCGCTCACGCTGCTGGCGGCGAAGCTGGTGCGCCCGGACAATCCGAGCAAGACCAAGCTGATGCCTTATGAGTGCGGCATCGACCCCATCGACAGTGCCCGCGGACGTTACACCGTCCGCTACTACATCGTTGCGATCTTGTTCGTGGTGTTCGATGTGGAAACTATTTTTCTGTTTCCGTGGGCGGTCAAGTTCAAGGCGCTCGGCATTTTCGGTCTTGCGGAAATGCTGATTTTTCTGGTTATTCTGATCGCCGGATACATCTGGGTTTGGAAAAAAGGCGCACTGGAATGGGTGTAACGTCTGCCTGCTGCCACCCCGAAATTCCTAAACACGATCGCACATGGGATTTCGTCCCGCCCAGATCTAGATGAAAAATACTTCGATCCCAGAGCCTTTAACCGCAAAGATCGCG
>CAWEDF010000051.1:0-177887 GCA_963807655.1 uncultured Acidobacteriaceae bacterium
ACAATTGGAACTGTCGAGAGCAGGTGACAGTACTCAAAACCCGTTCGAACCGCTCTCGGTAGATCTGCGCTGCCGCATACAAATTTTCAGGGGCAATATGCGCTGCGAACGCAAACGGCAGCCCTAAGGCCGCTGCCAATTGAGCGCTGAAGCCGCTCGATCCTAGTAACGTGATTGGCACATTGCTGTTTTGTCCGGGAATTGCTTTCACAACTTGACCTGGTTTTTCGGGACCCAAGTATGTCCGCAATTCTTCAACAAGCGCCGGAAAATCGTCGCCCTCTTGAGCCAATCCACGTCGCAACGCGCGCATGGTTTGAAAGTCGCCTCCGGGAGCTCGTCCCAGCCCCAGATCGATTCGCCCCGGATAGATCGCTTCCAACGTCCCAAACTGTTCCGCCACCACCAGCGGCGCATGATTTGGCAGCATGACTCCACCGCTGCCCACTCGAATTGTTTTCGTCGCAGCGGCGATATGTCCGATCAACACCGGCGTGGCTGAGCACGCCAGTCCCTGAATGGAGTGATGTTCCGCCACCCAATATCGTTTGTATCCCAGTTGCTCAGCGTACCGCGCCAATTCCACCGTCTGCGCGATAGCGCTCCCCGCGGGCTCACCTGCTCGCGTGGCTACGAGATCCAACACCGAAACCGGTAAGGATTGTGTGGTCGCTTGCACTATAGTCGTCTTATACGTGAGGCCGAGGCTGTGCGGCACAACCATTTCCGCGCCCGCATCGGCTGGGGCTCGCGTGTCGACGATTCCGACCCGAATTTCCTTGATCATTGCTGCTTCTCTCCAGATGTCACGGTGATGGCTCCTTTACTCACTATCCGACAGTCCCTGTGGCCTGCTTTCGTTCAAGATCGCCGATTTGTTTTGCTGCTCCGGGCTGAGAATCTTGTAGATTTTGGATCGCATGCGAACGTACGCGACTTTCCAGGTGACTTGCTTCTGTCTCAGCCAAAGCTTTCAGTCTGCTTCTCATGTACATGTTGCTGCCAACCACAAGTTACTTTTCTCGTGTAATCCGAAGCGCCCGTCCCACCGGATTCCACAATAGGGGCACTATGGCAATAATCACAATCCATAGGTCGAACTTTGCGCGATCAATCGCGAACTCGATGAGCGCGGCGAAGAGGATTGAAAGAAATGCTAGTCGCTTCATAATGGGTGTTCGTTCAGAGATCCACCGAACCGGAATTCTCTTAAACGCCCTTGTCCTTTTCCGTATTCCGCCAGTGTCTTTCACCACTCCCTATTGCTTCCATCCACCTCCGAGGGCCTGGTAGAGCTGAACGATCGCCAAACGCTCGTTCAGCTGGGCTTGCACCAGGTTGAGTTCCACTGAGAAGTAATTCGTCTCGCTGGTCAGCACCTGGAGATAACTCGCGCCGCCGTTCTTATAAAGCACCTCTGACAGTTGGTCGGTCTGCTGCGCTGCCTGCGTGAGCAATTCCTGTTGCTCGCGGAACTCACGGTCTTTTTGAGAAGCGACGAGTGAATTGGAAACCTGTTCAAGGGCGTTCTGAACGGTTTGCTGATAAGAGAACACTGTTTCTTGCCAGTTGGCGCGGGCAAGCCTGAGTTGAGAGCGGAGCGCCCCACCCTGGAAGACGGGCTGACTCACGTTGAAGGCCCCGTACCAAGTCTCCGACGGCTGGCTGATGAACTTGTGCAAGGCATTGCTCTCCAGCCCTCCCACTCCGGTGAGCGACAGGCTTGGGAAAAATGAGGCTTTTGCGACGCCGATTTGCGCGTTCGCAGCGACCATGATCTGCTCTGCTTGGCGGACGTCCGGCCGGCGCTCGAGTAATTCCGAGGGAAGGCCGGCCGGAACGTTCTGAGGGACCGGCTGTTCGGTAAGCGCGCGTCCGCGGGGAATGGATTGAGGATTTTCGCCGAGCAGAACACTGAGCACGTTTTCCTGCTGCTGAATCTGCCGCTCGAGATCGGGAATCGTTTCGGACGCGGTGTAGACGAGCTGCTCTGCTTGGCTCACGTCCAGTCCGGAGTTCGAGCCGTGGCTTTCAAGGAACTGCGTTAGCTTGAGGGACTCTTGCCGCGAGGCTAGTGTGCGCTTCGAGATTTCGAGTTCGCTGTCGAGTGCCCGAAGTTGGAAATAAGCCGTCGCTACATTAGCGACCAGCGAAGACATTACCGCTCGCTGTCCCCACTCGGTTGCGAGTAACTGGGCACGAGCCGCCTCGGTCTGCCTGCGATACTTCCCCCAGAAGTCCAGATTCCAGATCACCGATAGATTCAGGTCGCCCGCGTTGACCTGGTAAGCGGGAAATACTTTTGTTACCTTGGCGTTTTGTTGGCTGTAAATGTCGGCGCCGACGCTCGCCGACGGAAATTGGTTGGACCGTGTGATCCCGACTTGCGCCTGAGCTTCGAGCACTCGAGCGGCTGCGATACGCACATCATAATTTTGCGCAATGGCTGTGTGAATCAGCTGTGTGAGCACCGGATCCTGATAAAGCTGCCACCATTGCTCGTTGCCAAGCGACGACGCTTGGGTGGCCAGTTGCGGTTCCGGCGTACGGTATTCTTGAGGAACATTCACCGCAGGCCGTTTGTACTTCGGGCCCATCATGCAGCCGGCTTCCAGAACCAGCACGGCTAGGATTCCTAAGAGTGCAGTGTTCTTCATAATTCAATCCCCCAGACTGGGCGCCTCGGCGGGAGCGAGTGGCAATGCTTTCCGTTTCTCAGCGCCTGAGAATTTCTCAACTACATAGAAAATCGCCGGAACAAAGAACCTGCCGATAAACGTCTCCGCCAGCATCCCTCCGATCACGGTCGTTCCGATAATCTGTCGTGCGACTGAGCCTGCGCCGGACGCTATCCATAGCGGCACGCACCCGACAATAAAGGCGAGCGCGGTCATCATCAGCGGCCGGAACCGAAGCCTCGCCGCCGAAAGTGCTGCATCGACGAGGGACATACCGCGGTCGTAGTCCTCTTTGGCGAACGCGACGATAAGGATGGAATTCTTGGCTCCCAGGCCGATGAGCATTACCAGACCAATCTGGGTGTAAACGTCGTTCTCCATCTGGACCATGTACGGCGGCATGTAAAGGCCGACTATGAAGCGACGAAGCCACAGAGCTGCGAGAGCGCCGAATACCGCCACGGGAGTACTCAGCAGGACGCTGAATGGCAACGTCCAGCTTTCGTAGAGCGCCGCAAGAATCAGAAAAACAAAGAGGAGTGAAAGTACGAAAATGGCCCAAGCTGGGACACCCTGGCGCGCTTTCTGCTCTTGATAAGACATGCCCACGTAGTCGAAGCCCATCTCGTGGGGCATGGTTTGATTGAAAACATCTTCGAGGGCCGCGGTGGCCTGCTGAGAGCTATAACCCGGGGCAGCGCTGCCGAAGATCTGTGCACCGCGATACTCGTTGTAGCGCAAGGTGAATTCCGGGCCGTAATCGGTTTCGAAGTTCGCGAGCGAGGAAAGCGGTACGTTCTGGCCCTGGTTGTTGCGCACATAGAACTGCGACAGGTCTTGCGTATTCGCTCGGTAAGGCGCCTCGGCCTCGATATATACCTGCCAGGTGCGGCCGAAATCATTGAAGTAATTGACGAACAGGCCGCCCATATATGCCTGAATGGTTTGATAGACATCGCTGATCGCGACACCCTGCTTGAGTACCTTGTCCTGGTCCACATTGATGTACTGCTCGGGCACGCTCGGGATAAAGGTTGAACTGATCATGCCGATTTCAGACGCTTGCGAGCGGCTACCAGGAATTTGTCCAGGTTATCGGAAAGAAACTTCACATCCTTTCCGGCGCGGTCTTCCAGGACGAATTGAAATCCTCCGGAGGTGCCGACACCGGGTACCGCAGGCGGCGAGAAGCCGAAAACAGTCCCTTCGGGAAGACGGCTAAGTTCCTGGTTCAGTCGAGTTTTTATTTCCTGATACTGTTCCGCCCTGCTCTTGCGATCGCTCCAGGGTTTCAACGTGACGAAGAAGAACCCGTTGTAGCTGGTGTGCGCGAAGCTGAGCAGATTGAAGCCGATAACAGATGTCGTGTATTGAACTCCCGGAATGTTTGCGAGAACGTTCTCCACCTGTCTCCCAGCCTCGCTTGTGCGTTGCATCGACGCCGCGATGGGAAGTTGCATGCTGACGTAGAGGTAGCCCTGGTCTTCATCGGGCATAAAGCTTGACGGCAGGCGGTTACCAAAGAAAAACGCGCCCAGACCGAAGAGAACGAGCAGCACCATCACGAGCGCGCCCTTGCGAATTACCGCGTGGGACCAGCGCACAAAACCATTGGTACTGCGTTCCCAATAGCGATTGAATGCGTCAAAAAATTTGCCGAGAGGTCCGCGGTGCTTGTGGGCACCTTCCTCTGATTTTGGTCGCAGCAACAAACCAGCGAGCGCCGGGCTGAGCGTGAGCGCATTGAAGGCAGAGAGGATCACAGAAATGGCAATGGTCAGGGCGAATTGCTGATAAAGCCTCCCGGTGATGCCTGGGATGAACGCTGTAGGCACGAACACCGAAGCCAGCACCAGGGCAATCCCCACAACGGGCGCGGAGAGCTCCTCCATCGCTTTGAGAGCCGCGTCCTTCGGAGCCAATCCCTCTTCGATATGGTGCTGCACGCCTTCAACCACCACAATTGCATCGTCAACCACCAGACCGATTGCCAGGACAAGGCCCAACATCGAAAGTGTGTTGATTGAGAAGCCGAATAGCGGGAACAGGACAAATGTGCCGACGAGCGAAACCGGGACTGCCAGCATAGGAATCAGCGTGGCCCGCCAGTCTTGCAAGAAGAGGTACACCACAAGGATGACCAGTAAAATCGCATCTCTGACAATATGGATCCCTGTCAAGCACTTTTTGAGCGTACCGCTCCGTGCACTCCGAAGAGCGCCATTTCGCTCTCGTTGAAGGTTCTGCCATACCAACCAAAGGCTCGCTCGTAATCGTTCAGGTCAGAAACTCAGTTCGACCCATGCATCTCTTCGGTCACACTTTCGATCATGATTACTACTTCGAACTCCTCCGTGAAGGAGGAGCGGGCTGCCCAATCAATTACTCGATGTTCTACTGCACACCATCGCGATTTCCGGGCTGGCCCGCGTGCGAACCGAACTTTTTCATTTGCTCATAGTCCCATCCCTTGCGCCACATCCAGTACAAACAAATGGCGAGTCTCCGCGCCATGGCGACCTTGGCGGTCTTTCGTCCTCGCCGCATCATCAGGTGGAAATACTTACTGCGCCATTCCGGAAGGCTGCGCACTGTGACTTGAGCCGCTTCCACCATCAAGAAGCGCAATATCGAACTCCCCTGTTTGGTGATATGCCCCAGTCGTCGCCGATTCCCGCTCGAGTCCTCCAACGGCACCAGTCCCAGATAGCTCGCGATCTGCTTCCCACACTGAAACCGATCCGCTCTCCCGATGATCAACACGAAGGCCAGTGCCGTCAGCGGACCCACTCCGGGATGGGTCATCAACCATCGTGCCTCGGGAAACTTTTCGGCCTCTTGCTCAATCGCCTGACTCAGTTCAGCGATCGTCGGGTTCAGCCGATCCAGCAACTCCAGCAGATCCTGTCGTCGCCGGCTCGCCCATGGTGCCAAGCGGAACGATTCCAGTTGCTCCCGTCCGTGCTCCCGCCATAACCTCTTCTTGCAGCGTAAGCCTTCGTTCAGGGCTACGGATTGCAGCTGATTCATAATGCGGGTGCGCGCCTGCACCATGCGGTGCCGATGCCACAGCAATTGCCGCAGATCTCGGTTTTCCCAGCTCGCTACCCAGATCCGTGGAAAATCATCCTTCAGCAGCAAGCGCAGAATGTGTTGTGCATCCTGGCGATCCGTCTTCTGCTTGCGTTCGCGCTTCCTAGCGATCTCGGTAGCGTCCCCGATCCACAACTCAAAGTGCAGTTCCCCCAGTAGTCGCTCGAACCAACGCGCCTGTCCGCTGGCTTCCATCCCCACACGCACTTTCATTTCCTGTACCCCAAGACCACGGTAGAACTTCTCTGCTTCCTCGCGGTGCTCGAGGCGACGCTCCTGTAATTCCCCTGTGTCCGTATCGACAAACGCAATTTGCTGAAAGCTCGGGTGGTAATCGCATCCTATAATCAACATATCGGCTCCTTTTCTCCCGAGCCTTCTGGTTGGTTAGCACCACCAAGTTTACTCGGGTCTAGGGAGCCGACATTGTCATGGAATCAATCACCAGGGTTTCGACAACTTCCCTCATGCCTTCGCTGACCGGTAATGTTTGGTCCAGCGATATCGCATAATCGACATCTTCGGGAAGGCGGTCCTTCATCTGGGACATCAGCTTGCGGACGCCCTCGGCAGTTTGAAGCGCGTTAGAACCGGGCAGCTGGTAGATGGCAATGATTGCGGTGGGCTTCCCATTTAGACGGCTGATCGTGCTGTAGTCCTGCTGGCCCAGCTCCACCCGCGCCACGTCTTTCACACGCACGGTTCCGCCATTCGGGGATTCGCGAACAACAATGTTGCCGAATTGTTCCGGAGATCTCAGGCGCCCCTTCGCCAGCAATGCGTAGGTGAACTGCTGGTTCTTCTGGGCTGGCTCGCCACCTATCTGGCCAGCTGGATTTACTTTGTTCTGGGCCTGGATGGCATTAGTAATATCCGTGACGGTAATGCCCAGTTTCGCCAGCTGATCGGGCTTTATCCAGAGCCGCATCGCATACTGGCCGGCTCCGAAGACCTCCGACCGGCCGACTCCATAGGAGCGGCCGATGGGGTCGTTGAGGTTGATGTACGCATAGTTAGAGAGAAACGCCGCGTCGCGGGTGCCGTGGGGCGAGTATAGGCCGACCAGCATGAAAGGAGCGGTGGCCGACTTTCGCAAGCTAATCCCATAGCTCGTTACCTCGGGCGGAAGTTGACCGTTTGCCAGTTGCTGTCGGGATTGCGTAAGTACGAGATCCGTGTTGGGATCAGTCTTGAGATCAAAATCGACGATCAGAGACGTTTGCGAACCATTAGTGGTGTTCACGGAATACATGTATTCCATGTTGTCCACACCGGTCACTTGTTGTTCGATCGGCGTCGCGACGGACTGCTCGAGAGTCTTTGCGTCAGCACCGGGGTAGTTAGCTTGCAACCAGATTTCCGGCGGGGCAATGTTCGGAAATTGTGCGATTGGCAAAAGCGCAATCGTGATCGCGCCAACGATGACGGTAAGGATCGCAATCACGATCGCAACGATGGGTCGTCGAATGAAAAAGTTCGCCATGATCAGCGCTCCTCCGTTTCTTTGTATGGCGTGGGATTCACCAGTCCGCCTTCTTTTGCCTTCTCTGCGCCAACCGCCACGACGCGTTCTTCCGGCTTCAGGCCCGTCGTGATCACCCAGAGCGTGCCCACTCTCGGTCCGACCTGTACCGTGCGGAGCTGCGCACGATTATCGGTGCCGACGACTGTCACCTGATAGGTTCCCTGCAGTTGAGTAACTGCCGCCTGCGGTACCAGAAGCGCTCCCGTGATGTTTCCGGTTGGCGTCTGAATGCATGCATATTGGCCCGGTCGCAACAGATTCCTGGAGTTGGGGAACTCGCCCACGATCTGGATGGTGCCGGTCTGCGTGTTTACCTGGCGGTCCGCGAAGATGATTCTGCCGGGATGCGGGTATGTACTGCCGTCGGCTAGAGTCAACTCCAATGGGATTCGTGAAGCATGAGCGATAAAGTCCACGCTCCCCGGACTGCCGCCGTCCGCCATGCGGAGATATTCCTGTTCGCTGATCGGGAAATAAACCTTGATCGGACTGACCTGCGAAACCGCGGTGAGGACGGTTGACGGCCCCACCAGGTTGCCCACCTGCACAGTGTTGATGCCGGCGATTCCGTCAACTAAGGAGACAACTCTCGTGTAGCCCAAATTCAGCTGAGCCTGTTCGACCGCCGCCTGGCTGGCCTCAACTGCCGCCTTCGCCCCACGGAGCGACTGCGTGTCCGTATCCAACTGACTTTGCGGAATGGCGTGAGCCTCCGCTTCGGGAATATCACGCTTCACGTTCGTTTCGGCGTTCGCCATCTGCGCCTCAGCCTGCGCCAGCTGTCCTTTGGCTTGATCAAGCACGGCTTGAAATGGACGCGGATCGATCTCAAAAAGGAGCTGCCCCTTCTTGACGAATGCACCTTCCTGATAATCCTGGCGAATCAGATAACCGCTCACCTGAGGTTGAATCTGCGCATTGACGTAGCCTTCGAGAGTTCCTATCCACTCGCCCTGAACCGGCACGTCTTTTTGAATGACCGGCGCGACTTCGACGACCGGTGGTGGAGGCGGGGCCGCAGCCCGTACCTTACCGTTGCTGCAGCCAAGTGCATCCAGCAGGAGCACAGCACTAACTAAAGCCGTAGATATTTGCCTAATCATTTCTTCCCCTCAATCGTGGTTACTTAACTTCCTCTTCAATCGCGTCACTGGCGCGCCTGATTCGGGACGCTGCTCGGTTGGGGGGAAATGTGGCCCAAGAGTCGTCTTGTCGATTCAGGCGCGTCAGTCACGCGATTGCACTCTTTTGCAAAAGCAAATCGCATACCAAAACCGACACGAAGCTAAGTAGCGCCAATAAAAGGAAATTTTCAGGTAGTGCAACACGGGAGCTGTCGAAGAGGTCGAAAGTGTCGAGAAAGCCGATACTTGACAGCCTAAACGCGCTATCAATTGCGATGATCTGGGCCGTACGAATACCTGCCGGGGAATTGTCCAGGTATGCGGGCCGATCAGCGGGACCTACAAGCTCGAAGTAATTGCCCTGAAAACAACAGCCTACAGCGTGAGCGTTCTTGGCCGGAGTAAAGAAGTTCTTGACGGCAATAGCCCTCAGTCCCACTTTTCTAAAACCGATTTGAACAATCTGGCAATTCGAAAGCAATCTCGAGAAATTGTCTTGCTTCACTATTCGCGTGATCCGCAAGAGAACGTCACCGCCCAGTTACAGCAAGGCCGTGAGTCGCTCAGTCGTCTGTCATCATCTGATTAAAGAAATCATCCTGATTGTCGGAATCCGAGACCGTTTACATGCCAGAAGAGACTCGTGCTCCTGTTTTTATCGATGGACTCTACGGAAAGCTGGTGGAAGGCGGAATCAATTACTTTTTTCCGTCGGCGACCTTGCAAACGATCGAAGCGGGTTTAGAATTCGGTGCCCGCGTCACGACCGAGAGTCCTGATCAGACCTCTTTAGTCTTGTCTTGGCTCGGGTCTCGCTACTCACTTACACGCAACGAGGCTTTCTCCACCGAAGAACTGAAGTTGTTGAAAGGTATTGGAGCGGTCCTGGATTCGCGATACAGGATGATCGCGGATACCGATCGCGCAGAAAAACGGTTCGAGCTTTTTCGTGGGCTCCCGGAGGATCGATATGTTTCAGCGTCCATTGATGGCGCCTCATACGCACAAGACATCTGGCAAGGGCCGGACCGGGTAGAAGATACGATTGAAGTCCTTCGGACCAGCTCTCTTAGTACATATGAAAACCGGCGTATTTCGACGGGCGCGCTGCTATTCGGCAAATACCCCGATCCCTGCCATGAGCCGCCCATCACGCCTGCGGGCGCACTGCCCTATTCTCCCGCGGTCACTTCAATTCGCAGTTTCTATCGTCTCTGTGATGGGCTGCAGACACTCGCGCTGGTGGATCAGAATGGATTCTTGGCGGAAATCGTGGATGTCGAGGAATGGGCCCGCCCTTTCGCCGCGACTGATCTTCCCGTCCCACCACCGGCAAGGTATAAAACGCACGCGCGGGCGACCCTGTGCGGCGGACATGTTTGCATGATTCTTACTCCCAACGGAGAGATGAAGATCTTCGCTGATGGCGTTCAGGTTTACCACTTCCTGGATGGCCGATGGAGACTTACAGACGCCCAGCGTAAATACGATCTTTGGAAAGAGGCCATCCGCAACACAGAACTGGCAGAGCGTTTGTTTACTACGGCCTTGAATCTCGCAGAGGATCGTCGCGGCGGTTTGTTGGTTGTGCTGGACGACCCAGAAATGGCAGCAAGCCTTGTCTCGAGAACTGATTTGCTTACGTCACTTCCAAATCATGGCCAACACGCGGTCGCAGGCGCAAAAGACCAATTTCATTACTTGTTGCACCAGAAGCGCATCATGGATCTTCCGAGCGCCGTGCTGGAGACTGTGGCCAGGATCGACGGAGGAATCGTTCTGGATTCCGGATCGAACCTGCTCGCCTTCGGGGCCATCCTACAGCACCCGGACTTGACCGATGTCTTTCCCGAGAGCATCGAGGGTGGTCGTACCACGGCGGCCATCTCGGCCTCGCGTTTCGGAAATGTGCTCAAGATCAGCGAAGATGGACTAATCTCTTTTTTTCAGAATGGCAAATGCATCTGGGACATATAGGCGAGAAGGCGCTTATGATCTCGAGTGCAGCCAGGAATCTGCGCTGGCTCGCAAGCCGAGATCAAGCCCGCGCGTCCGCTCGGCTGATCCTCCGGCAGAAAGCATCACCACGCGGATATTCTGAGTGCGCTCGGATCCTTTGATTTCGGATAGAAGATCGCAACAATCCAGTTGGGGCGGATTTGCGCCCAATACAACTGCATCGGGACTGAACTCAAGGACAAACTTCATTCCCTCGCGATAATCGGTGGAAACCTCGTATCCGGCATCGCTCAACGCACCGATGATGCTACTTCTCAATGCATCATCCGATCGACTACCAGCACTCTTCACTACTTGAGTTTTCCATGACTCGCCATCTGTGAGATGGTCTCAGACCTTCCCAAGGATTCAGTCGGGCCGATTCCGCGCGGCCCCTCGCGTATTCACTGCGCTCACCTTTGATTTTTCCCTTTTATGACTGGGCGATCAAGTTTCTCGGCATCTTTCGTTGCTACTCCTGCCTCGTGCCTCCTGGGATGCTGCTGACCGCCCGTTCTGAAAAATCATTCGTCGTGTGACTCCACGATCGTCAATGGCACTTGCCGTTGTTGTCCGCTGGCTTCGCCCCGATGTTCGAATTCGGCGGTAACCACGTGTCGGTCCTGGACACCCCAGAGTTCAACTAGACAATACTTTTCGTCTCGGCGCACGAAGATCACTCTGGGATTTTCTTTTTCCTCCGGAACGGCATAGAGGATGATTGAGACCCCAATACCCGAATTTGTTCCTTCACGGTGGATCGTAGCTGAACCTGGGACCTCGTTGTCGAATACATAGTCCCCGGCTTGAAACTCGTGGTCTTGTGCCCAAAAATTGAATGGAATCGTGGCCCTCGCGGTCACCACATTTTGCGCCAAGCCGAGGCGTGAGAGCAAAAGAGCCACCGACACGAAAGCTCCGGCGCGAAGTATTGCAAGTACGAAGGTTGAAAATGTCCGCATCATTATGGTTTCCTCTGTTCGGCTGAATTTGCGTTAGATTTCTTTCGCATTATGACAACCGCACCGCCTTCTTCGAAAGAGACTTCGTCCATTAATGTCTTTATGAGGTAGATCCCACGACCATGCGTGAACAGCAGGTTTTCTAGAAAAGTGGGATCCAGCACTGCGCTGCTGTCGAATCCTCTTCCTTCGTCCCGAACGGTGATTGAGACCTCTCCGTCCATATAGCAACGGCACTCGACGTAAATGCGCTTGCAAGAGTTCTCACCGTTGCCGTGGATCACAGCATTCGCGAGGGCTTCATGCAACGCCATCTCGATGTCAGCCTCAGTTCCATCCGGGCTTCGAAACTTCAAAATGAAGTGCATGAGTTGATCCGCGAATGGAGAGATGACCGCGACTTTACTTGGCAGCGACTGTCGCAACTCGATGAAGGGACTAGAATGATCATTTCGCGGCAGAAGCGAAAGAGATTGAGTGTGAGCCATAGCTGCAATCTCCATTTGAAATTTCTGTGCCATTACTCCTGGAGAAAGGCAAGGCTCATGCCAAATGGCACTCTGAATTAAGTCTTTGAGCTCTAGAGTTTGGTCCAAGATCATGGGTCGGGTGGGGTGACGAATCTGTTGAAAGTGTTGAGAGCGACGAGCGTTGAGCTTGAGCACACGATGAAGCCTGAAGGCGACTCGCGATTCCCCCTCTGCCCAATGCCCCAGTAGCGAGCCAAAGACGGCTGCCGTGCCGAAATGCGTGCGGGCTGCGAAAACTCAATCAAGTTTATTTTCAGGTCTTACCAGAAATGCATCATCTCCAGTAAAACCACAAGAACGCAAAGCGAAGTAACATTGCGACATATAAACAGACGCAGATCACAACACCGTTATCTTTATCCTGATCGTCCGCATCCAGTTGAGCGGCATTTGTTAGGCCCGGCTCAAGATAACGAATCGCAGCATAGATCTCCGTGTCAGTTCGGTCGTCGATATTCCAATCGGGATCGTAAGCCAGCATAAGACACTCCGATCAGCCACATCGGAACTCCCCCACCCGCTCCTGCTTGTTTCTTGGTCTGCAAGCAGACCTGGCATGCCGAAGCAGCGCATTGCCGCGATGGCCAACTGCCGGGTGCAAATGCGATCTGGTCGGAACTGAGTGCGCGGAATCAGTCATTTTCATTTTTTCTCCTGCATGAAAGGTTGGTTCTGCAAAAGATCCCGTTGGCTTGAGTCCATCAGTTGCTCAAGAGCGCGGCTACGAGCCTCTCGAGCTTCTTTAGCTGAGCACCCGAGGAGAAGGCCGCAGTCGTGTTCCGAGTAGTGCTCCAAAACGGACATGACGAACACAAATCGCTCGAAGTCTCCAAGGCCCAACACAGCGTCGAATGCGAAATGTCCGCCTGGACCGCTCAAGAGTTGCCCAATATCGGGTAAGATGGTCTCAGACAGAGGGGAATCGGAATGGATTGGTCGCGGTTTTAATTCACGAATTGCATTCTGGACGATGGTGCGCTTCGCCCAAGAACGCGCCCATTCCCGAAAGGCGCGGTTTCCCGTTACACAATCCTCAAGACCACTTACAAGGCATCGCTCGGCCATCGCCGGATCTCGAGTGAGTAGAAACGAAAGCTGATAGAGCTCATCCAGATGTTCCCTAAAGATCGTGTGAAAGTCTTCCCGACTCGCGTATCGATTCGCTTGTTCTTCTCGAACTTGAATGTGGTCCCGTTCGGTCATTTCTTCGTCTCGAAATAGTGGGGAGCGTTCATTGGAGCAACCACTCCAGAAACCTGCTTTCTTTGTTCGCGGGGGGAGGTAAGAGAAGTGACCACCTGCGGACCGGTCGGCTCTTGGATTCTGGTGAGTGAGGGCTGAAAGTGGGCAGTTGACCGTACTCCCCAGTTGACGTGATATAGGGCAAAGCTTCCGTCCGACCGGTGAAACATCCATCGTTCCGGCCAACCAGAGATCCCTCTCTGGTAGGTTGTTCACGTAGGCCAGTGCGGGCCTAAGAGTGTCGGAATAGGAAGCTTCTATAATCATGGCAGTAACCCCGGAACGTACCGAACAAGTTGGACCGTACAGCAAAGCAGTCTGAAGGCAGCCCACCACAGAAATCCCCAAAGGAGCAGAGTGCCAAGCCAGGAGAAGATCAGAACCGACGCATATCCCTGGATCTCTTTCAAACGTTGCTGGCGACGTCTAAAGTTGCAATCGTATTGCCGCCAAGCGGTACTCATTGTTCCGCCCAAAACCTTGCGCGCCCTCGAACCTTCGCGAAGCTTTTCTGGAAAATGTTCGTTGATCACATCCGTGGGCAAAGGGATCGCGTTGCAATAACCCGTTGCCGTGACTCCTGTATCTGCCGGAAGAATGTTGCGTCCATTCATAACCGCCTCGCAACCGCGATAAATAAAGGCGTAATCCACCTCAAACAGCCAGGTTTCCGCAGAACCCGCGGCTCTTGCTCGTAAGCCCCCGGCTTCCTGCGCCGATCAAGCCGTGTGTTGCCTTACAGTCGATTGCGTGCCGTTCCTCCTCGTCCAGTAACTCCTTCGCCGAACCGCCAAGAATGAGATATCCGCAATAACCGCACTGGACACAAGTAAAGAACGCGCTGTTTTCTAGCACGGGCGTTCGTGCAAACTCGCTTTCTCCCTGATTCTGCATGTGGCATTCTCTTCCCAACCAAATGCGCGTCCCGGCGAGTTACCCGAGAGCGCCGGCATGAACCGCCGAGTTTGCGAAACGCAACAATCGATTTGGCAGCCTGCGAGACCGCGGCCTGAGGGTACGCCACATCAATTCTTTGAGCCTTTGTCGCGCCCGTGCTGACTGGGCCTTCACAGTGCCGGTTGGTACTCCCAAAATCCGCGCAGTTTCGCGGATCGATAAACCATCAACGTCACGCAGCTGAAATGCCCTACGCAGAGTGGGAGATAGGTAACTATGTAAATGAGTCAAGCGAGCACTCAGCTCAGATTCTGTGCATTCATCCTCGGGATTAGGCCGGTGATCTGCTAGCCGTTCCGAAACTAAAACTGGTTGCAGATCGGGGGTGCATTCGTCGAGAGACACCTGGACGTGTCTTAGCCGCCGGCGTAGCTGCAATCGAGCGCTGTTGAGCACGATTGCGGTCAGCCAAGTAGAGATCTGTGCCTGCCCCCTGAACTGGTGCAGGTGGGTATAGGCAGCGAGAAGGGCATCCTGAACCGCGTCCTCCGCGTCAGCTGCATTGCCTAGGATGCGGTATGCCCTTCTGTAGAGAGACGGGAGGCCACTAGCCAGAATTTGTTCCAACTGTTGAGCTGCCCCCTCTTCACCTGGAATTTCATCGGATTCGTCATTCCTGCCGCACGCATTTGCCTTTTGCATTCTGTTTTCCTCAATCCCGCGAAAGTCCTCGCGACCCGCGTATCGATAGCTTCCTCTTCCCGAACTTGAAATTGAGCCCGTTCAATCACTCGCTCGTATCCCGAGATTCCTGCTTGCGCGGCGAGTTAGTTCTTTCACTACATGCTTTGTAAACACGCCGTGGCAGCGGAATCGAATTCCCCCGTTAATCAGCTCAAGGATTACGTTTTCGCCCTCCTGGCTGATCGTCGTGATGTGTTTCATCTCGATGACGAGTTCGCGGCCACGAAGGTCTGCTCTTGCTTCTTGACACGCATTCCTTAGCTCGGCTGTCCAGGGCGCTATGAGCTTTCCTTCCACAATCACCCGACGCTGCCTGGCGTTATCAACGAGCGAGATCTTCAACATTGCTTCTCCCACTCGCGATAAAGGCAAGGCGCACACCAAACCTGAGGAGCCGTAAGTCGCTGACTTTTCAGGACAGTAATGCCAGAACTCGAAATATCGAGGTCGAAGAAGTTGAAAGCGTCGAAAATGTCGAAGCTACGGCTGGGGATCACGCATACTGCTTGGCGTAGATGCCAAATTTCTTCATTCGAGAAAGGAAAGTCGTGCGGTTCATTCCCAGGCTTGCGGCAGCACCGTCGGCACCGCCGACGCGCCCCCTGCACGCAGTTAGCGCCCGAATGATTTCATCACGCTGCCTTCTTTCATATTCGTCGGCAACGCTGGTTATATCCGTTTGCGAATCTGCTCTTTCTCCAGCGACTTGCTCGACGTTATGCTGCTCGGCATGCGGGAACGCTACCGTATTCGTTTTCCGGAGTTCTCCGAGAGGCGCGTCGAGCGACCTGCCGCGCGTCACGATCACCGCCCGCTCCATAAAGTTCTCCAGCTCACGGATATTGCCGGGCCATTCCCACGCCGTAAGCCCCTTCATGACGGCCGGAGAAATAGCTTCAATCTTCTTCTGCATCTGCTTGGCAAACTTCTGCACAAAATAACTCACCAGTTGTGGAATGTCTTCCTTACGTTCCCGCAGAGGCGGTATCCGGATCGGAAATACATGCAAGCGGTAGTACAAATCACTTCGGAATTCGCGGGCTGCAATCATCTGTTCGAGATCGCGATTGGTCGCCGCTACGAGCCGAATATTTACTCTTCGCGTGTGAGTGCTCCCCAGTCGTTCAAATTCACGCTCTTGTAATGCGCGCAACAACTTGGGCTGAATTTCAACGGGAATGTCTCCCACTTCGTCAAGAAACAAAGTGCCTTGATCTGCCAGTTCCATTCGTCCGACTTTCTGAATAATCGCACCCGTAAAAGCA
Source organism: uncultured Acidobacteriaceae bacterium (assembly GCA_963807655.1). Lineage (GTDB taxonomy): Bacteria > Acidobacteriota > Terriglobia > Terriglobales > Acidobacteriaceae > Sulfotelmatobacter. The sequence continues at coordinate 16,059 of CAWEDF010000051.1, forward strand.
CCCTTTTCATGTCCAAAGAGTTCGCTCTCCAGCAGGCCGGTAGGAATGGCGGCACAATTCAGCTTCACAAACGTGCGATCTTTGCGGCGGCTGCGGTCGTGAATGGCGCGGGCGATCAACTCCTTGCCTGTACCTGTCTCCCCAAGCAGCAGGACTGTAGAGTCGCTGGTAGCGACCGTTTCAACGAGTTCCAGAACATGTTTCAACGCGGGGCTGTTTCCGATGATATTTTCAAAGTTCATCTCGCTGCGGATTTCTTCTTCGAGATAGAGCTTCTCCTGGGCGAGCTTGTCTTTGAGTTCCGAAATCTCGTGATATGCACAAGCATTTTCAATAGCGATGGCAATCTGGCCTGAAGCCCGGTTGAGGAAATCGATGTCTCCCGGCGAAAACGGAGTCTCCGTCGTGCGTAAAATTGAGAGAATCCCGAGCGCCCGGCCGCGATTTACAAGCGGAATGCTGCAATAGGCCCTTAGACCCTCCGCAACCACTATGTCAGATGCTTCGGAGACGAGCTCGTTACCGTCGCAAGTGTGACTGACCACGGGTCTTAAGGTCTCTAGGGCTTTCTTGACAGCTGTACTTGGCCTAACGAGCAACTCTTCCTTGAGGACCCCTTTTCCATGCGGGAAATCGATGGCGAATACCTTGAATTTCTCCGAGGCTGCATCTTGCAACGAGACGGTGACACCTTCGGCATGTATGACTTCGCGTATGTTCGCCGCAACGGCGCGCAACAGGTCCCGAAGTTCAAGATTTGAGGTGATTCGATTCGTCAGGTCGAGAAGCAACTGCAACTGGTCATTTTGATGTTGCGCGCGCCTGAGATTCAAATCATCATCAAGCGCGAAGGCGACGACACGCCCAATCAGCCCCAGGAAGCTTATTTCTTCTTCGCTGAATGGATTCACCAAATCGCGGATAATTCCGAAAACACCCAATCGACGATGCGGAGTTATTAAGGGAACGCGGATGCTCGAGCCAATCCCTATTTTCTTGGCGTATTCCTTGAATCGGGGAAATCGCTCCTCTGCATCCCAATCAGCAGTATGCTGCGGATCTCCTCTGTTGATCGCGGCCCACGTCGGCAGCTCTTCCATCGGCAGGTCCGGCAAAGGGATTGGGCTCTTGCCCCACAGAAGGTATTCGATTTCCTTGGAGTTCTCCTTCAACACAACGAGATACAGGTGGTCAAAATTGAGGAACTTGCCAATTTCGTCCGCGAGAGTAGTAGCCAACTGCTCAGGTTCACGGCACGCGGCGATCGCCTCGCTGATGCGCACCACGGCCTCATAACGGTGGCTGTCGCACTGAGGCGCAATGATCGGGTCTGTACCCATAGCCTTTACAATCCAGAAACTCGCCGCTGGCCGGTCTTTAATTCAGCCCAACTACCCAAATAGATGATGCCTCGCTTCCTCTACAGGTCGCAACAGACTGCGCCAGCGAAGCGATTTTAGAGCATTACTCGCGCCTTCGGTAAGTAATTGAGGAACTAGTCTGCCCTCGGGCCCATTCTCAGCAGGTTGTCAAATTCATTCAGCTTAGCTGTCGACCGGGAAGCAGTAGAAAAGCAGCCATCCCCGGATCGACCGAAAAAGGCCGGCAGCTTCACACACAGATGCGCTTATCCCGCAAGTAGTGATGACTCAAGCCGCGTGAATGTTTCACCTATTGTCCAGCTACCGCGTCAGCATGGCTTCCAAGAATATCGACACTTTCGACTTTCAACACTTTCCCTACTGATGACTTTCCGATAAGCGTCCCTGTTTTCTAGCACTTACGTGTGCCCCGAAGTTTGGCACGGCTCTTGCCTTAGAGAGAGGTGCGATGCTTCGAACCAATTTCAATTGTGAGGCGGTCATGTGGAAGATTACAACTCGCGGTTTCACGCTGGAGGAGGTGTTAATCATGGCTGCCATGAACCTCTTAACCAGCGCTGATAAGGCTGCCAAACGCGAGAATCGGGCGTCGCAGAAATCAAAAGGAGACCAAGATGGAACTGAAGTACTCGATACAACGGGCAGCGGTGATTGTGGGCGTTCTGGCAATCGTATCCCTCACTGCAGTCGCACAGGAGAACCGCTCAGAAATTAGCATCCAGGGCACCGGATTTTTCACGAAGGACACGGCAGGCAACGGCGTTTTCGAACGTGCGAACGAGACGGGCGGATTTCTTCTTGGCTATCGTTACAACTTCAATCGTTGGCTCTCGGCCGAAGCGAACTACGGCTATGACCGCAACACACAATTCTACTTCGGCGGCACACCGGCCCGCGTCCAGTCCGACCTCCACCAAATCACTGGCTCAGCAGTAGTCAAATTGCCCAGCTTTGCCAGGCTACAACCGTACGCTCTAGCCGGAGCCGGAGCCCTCGTGTTTAATCCAACCGGCAACTCTGGTGGCTCTTTCGCGGGTGCAACGCTGGAAACCAAAGCCGCGTTCGTATACGGCGTCGGCGCAGAATACGCTTTCACAAGGCATTTCTCATTGCGGGCCGAATATCGCGGATTGGTGTACAAGGCACCGAGCTTCAATCTGGCTGGCTTGAACACAGACAGTTGGACGCAGATTGCCCAACCATCAGCCGGTATCGTCTTCCGCTTTTAGGAAGCTTTGGGCCGCGGATCAGTGAATACCTGGGATGGGGCGATGTAGATTGATTGGAAGGCAAGCTTCGCGTCGAACGCGGTATGGTTCGCCAAAGAGTTGGGAGGTGAAAACAATCTACTCTGGACGCATTATGTCGATAGACGCTTTGCCTTGTATGAAATAGCTTAGAATATTACCGGGAGGTATTATGTCCGTCGCTCAGACGCTTTCACCCGCCCGGGAGCTGGTCGCCACCAATACGGCTCATTTTCCTAACGAGAGTGCGGCATATCGCAAGGCTCGAAATGCGCTTCTCGTGGAAGAAATCGAACTGCGCCGCCACATCGAGCACGTGGCAGCTCAACGGCGCGCACTACCCGATGGGGGAGAGGTCCCGCACGACTTCGAGGTCCTCTCCGAGACTGGTCCTATTCGCTTTTCCAGCCTGTTCGGCAATAAAGACACACTGATGGTTTACAGCATGATGTACGGTCCAGAGCGCAAAGCGCCTTGTCCCATGTGTACATCGTTTTTGAGCTCCTGGAATGGAATCGCTGTCAATCTGCGCCAGCGGTCCGCCATTGCCGTTACGGCGCGCTCGCCCATGGAGCGACTGGTGGAATATAAGAAACACTGCGGCTTCGCGAACCTCCCGTTTGTCTCCGACGTGTCCGGCGATTACACACGCACTTATGTCAATCCCAGCGACGGCGACGTACCGGGCTTCAGTGTTTTCATCCGACGTAACGGAACCGTTTACCACTTCTACAGCGGTGAGATGAGCGGTGCGATGGCCGACGCCGGACAGGATCCGCGAGGCGCTCCGGACCTCGACCCTCTTTGGCTAATGTTGGATCTGACGCCGCAAGGTCGCGGCACAGACTGGTACCCGAAGCTCGAGTACGATCACAAATAGCACGAGACTTCCTTACGCCAATCGTTACGCCAATCGTTGAAGTATCGATCGGTACCGGTTGTTGGCTTATGCGAAGAGATCGCGATAGACGCGGAGATGCTCGCTCTGCTAAAAGCTTGGAGGCAGGGCACACGGTTTGCGTCGGAAAGCGATTGGATCTTTGCGAGCCCTGCTCAACTCGGTCCCTTGCCCGTTTCTTACCCCTGGGTGTCGCAGATGTTTCAGAAGGCTGGTATGAAAACAGGAATCGGAAAATTGGGCACCCACGCTCTGCGCCACAGCTATCGCTCATGGCTGGACGCGGTGGGAACTCCGATTGCCGTGCAACAAAAGCCCTCAGGCAACTTCAAGGTGGTTCGCCCTGCCATTCCGAGGGTGTCGTGATTTGCACTGATTTGCGACCGGGCAAGCAGAATCTGGCGGAGAGAGTGGGATTCGAACCCACGTTACCCTTTCGAGTAAACACGCTTTCCAAGCGTGCGCCTTCAGCCACTCGGCCATCTCTCCGGCGGAAACCTGGGAAGGAAACGATAGCTTTCCGGGAGGTTATCGCATTGCGCCGCGCCGGCGCGAATTCGCGCCGGCTTGGCCTCAGTTCATTCTATGGACAGGGACGCGCGAGCGCAAATCGGCAAAGCAGCGGGACGCAACCGGTGGAACTGAAGCAGGAGGAACTAAAGCAGGTGGAACTGAAGCAGAAAGACCCGCAGCCAACTCAGGAGATTTTCTCCGGCGTATGCGGATCCGTCACAGCCGAACTCGAGGTAGCTGTCGACGCGCCGGAACTAGCTCCACCCGCCGCAGCGCGCACAGTGGGGGCGCTGATGGGATCGCCAGGCTGGCACGGGGTGGAAGGAAGCGCCGGCGGCTTGACTCCATCGACGACATGGTGGCTCAGGCAATAGAGCGCGAGTTCTAGCCGATCGGCAACGCCCAGCTTGTCGTACACCTTGCGCAGGTAGTTCTTTACGACCTGCTCGGTCGTCCCCACGCGAATCGCGATTTCTTTGTTCTTCATGCCCTGGGTGACACAGGAAACAATCAGGGTTTCCTTGGGCGTGAGTTGGACTTTGGGGCGCGCTCCCGAGGGCCGCAGGTTGTGGCCGCGATAGGCTTCCATGACCCAGTGGATAGCCTGGCTTTCGAGCCAGGGTTCGCCGGCGGCAACCTTGCGCAGGCACTCGACTAATATCTCCGGTTCCACCTCGCGCGACAGGATTCCGTGGGCTCCGCGGCGGAATAGATCGAGCGTGAGTTGTTCGTCCGCCGCGGGTGTGACTACTACAACCTTCAGTTGCGGCGACTGGCGCAAGAGTTCCGCGACCGCTTCGACGGGATTGGGCGCCAGCGCCGACTCAAAAATCAGAACATCGGCGGAGAACTTCGTCACGGCCGATTGCGTCTGGGGCAGAGTCTCAGCCTGGCCAACCACGCGGATATCGTCTTCGAGGGCGAAGATCTTGCGCAGGCCAGCGCGGAAGATGGCCTGGGTATCGGCCAGGATCACGCGAATCAGCGGGCTGGTGCCGTCACCGGCTTGAGCGCCGTGATTTTCTTCCGCACTGAGTGAAGTGCTCGCCATCAGTTTCCTTGCGCCTACGCTCGCTCGAAATGGTACTCGTCAATCACTACGCCAACGCCGCGGCGGCCTCTGTCTTCAAAGCTGCGGACCACACGGCCGTGGCAATCAATCTGCACATTGCAACGGGATCCCACGACATCTCCGGGCAACAGGATCGTGAAGTCCACGATCGAACCTACGGGAACGTCGCGATCAATCGCGAAGAGCACGCCGTTAGCGGAGATGTTTTGCGTCTCCGCCGCGCAAGCTCCACTCTGCGACTGCAACTCCACGGGCAGATGCAAGGGAAACCGCGGAGCACTTTGCATTTCGGCATAGTGCTTGATCGCCGTCTGCGCCTGCGGATCCACTGGCAGTTGCTCCTCTGTTGCTTCGCCTGACACCGTTTCTAAGAGACCTTCCTTCCGGTGCGCGCACGTCCACCTGGCGCATCGGATTTCTGCAGAACTTATGGGCAGCGTACACCCACGAATCAGCCATGCAAAGTTACCGAAGTCATGGAACAAAAGGGTGCTAACTACTTGCAGATGAGGGGATTAGAAGGAATTTACGTGAGTTAAGACCGGGGCTAAGTGCGAAGGCCAGCATTCAGCACTCAGCATTTAGCCCACTGGAGCCAGAGCTAGCTGAGTGCTGAAGGCTGAATGTTGAGCGCTAGAATTTGGTCACTTCGGTGAAATTAAAGTCGCGGATCTTCATGGCAGGCACGACCATGTCAAACGATTCCTCGCCGCAGGAGCGAAGGGGAACGCTCATGGCTTCGACGTTCAAGAGCATGTGGATAAGGCTCTCGTTGAAACGGAAGTTGCGGATTCCCCGTTTAACTTTTCCGTCTTCCACCAGAAACGTGCCGTCGCGCGTCATACCAGTGACAATCTTTTCGTAGGGATCAACTTCGCGGATGTACCACAGCCGCGTGACGAGCACACCGCGCTCGGTGGAAGCAATCATCTCAGAGAGTGTTGTCGGATTCTTCGGAGTAGCAAAAACAATGTTGAGCGGCATCTCCCCCATTTCGTTAGGCAAAGGAAATCCGTGGCCGGTAGGTGCGATAGGGCCGGCCTTATCTTTCTGCTCCGAGCGTTTCATTCTTTCAGCCGTGGCCCGCGCATAAACCACGCGCTTGACGACTCCGTTCTCGACCAGCGGAACCCGCAACCGCCGCAAGCCTTCGCCATCGAAGGGAGAGCCGGTTTGCAGGGGATGCGCGACATCGTCCCAAATGGTGATGTTTTCGCCAAAGAGTTGGCTGCCGATGCGGCCGGTAAGAAAGGAACGCTGGTCGAGGATCGCCACGCCGGAATAATCCCAAAACATGAAGCCAACGATGTCGAGCACGGCGGAGGGCTCGAGAATGACAGTGTACTTCCCTGCCTGCAATTTCAGCCGGATGCACGGAGTCGATCGCCTTCTTCGCCGCAGTTTCACCCAGACGCAGCGGATCGAGGTTGGTTACGTCGGGCGAGTTGGCCTTCTGCCATCCGGAAGAATCCGCGGCCAGCATGGTGATGGAGACTTCCGCCAAAGTTTGCGTGTGCCAGTTGCTCAGGCCGCGCGAATTGAAGATGCCCTCGACAGATTCGGAACTGGAGAAAATGCCCGCGGTGGTGAGTTTGTGCTTCTGCGCAACCTCGACAATCTTCTTTACGCCGTCTGCGCGAAGCTGGGGAGTGATGGCCGCAGTCTGGGCGAAATAGCGGCACGGAAGTTGTGCGGCGCGGACGCTCCCTTCGGCAAGCGAAAGGTCCGCGCTGCCGGCAGCTTCGCGACTGTCGGGCATAGGCAGCAAATCAGGATCAGGATGCTGCACCCGGGCCAATGCTTCCGAGGATTCCACCACGCGCCGCAAGCTCTCGTCGTCAAACTTATTAGTCGTGGCGCGGGCCGTGCGTCCGCCGAAAGCGGTGCGCACCGAGACGATATGATTTTCTTCCTCGACGTTCTGATGGATGATGTTGTTGGCAAAACGAGTAAGCGCAAACCGTCCGCCGGAAAAGAGAACCTCGACTTCGTCAGCACTCGATAATCTCTTGATGCGATCAAAGATGTTGGCGGCTTGGTCCCTGGTCAGCATTCAGTAGTCAGCAATCGGCAATTAGCAGTTGGCAGCAAAACGATCAGTGCCCACTTTTTGTAGCAACGCCGTCAGCATTCTCCTTGCTTCACCGAGGTTCTGGTCCACACGGCGATAATCCTCGTCCGACAAATACCCCAGGTCTCTCGCCAGCAAAAGGTGGTAATCCAGTTCACTGGCCGAGCCCGATGCGATGTACAGATAACGATGGAGCTCGTTATTTCCCTGTTTACCACAACCTTCTGCAATATTGGCCCCCATCGAAGCACTGCACCTGCGCATCTGAGTCGTGAGGCCGTACATTTCCTCCCGTGGGAAGCGTGCTATAACCTTGTAAATATCCAAGGTCAACAAATGAACTTTCTCCCAAACCTTTAGCCGCCTGAAGTCTTTCATTAGGCACCTCGTTTAAGGTCCTAATGCTATTGCCAACTGCTAATTGCTCCTGTGACGGATGTCACATGCTCCGATAAGCGCTTCCCACTTTGACCTGCCTGAACCTCGACGGCGCCGCGCCGTGGCCCGTACCCATCACCTGCTGCGGCTGGCCTTTGCCGCAATTTGGCGTTCCCCAGAGCACCCATTCGTCACGCGAGCAGATGGCGTCCAGCGAATTCCAGAACTCGGTCGTGATTCCGGAGTACGACGGGTTCTTCACCATGCGCACGCGCTTGCCGTCCTTGATCTCCCAACCGATCTCGCAGCCGAACTGAAAGTTATATCGACGGTCGTCGATCGACCACGACCGATTGGTCTGCATCAGGATGCCGTGATCGGTGGAGGCGATCAGTTGCTCCAGCGTCAGCGGCTTCTCTCCCGGCAGCAGGCTGATGTTGGTCATACGAATCATGGGCAGCCGGTTCCAGCCTTCGGCGCGCAGCGTTCCACCCGAGCGATTCTCGCCGATCGTGTGCGCGGTCTCGCGGGAGCTAAGGTAGCCGGTGAATAATCCGTTGGTGATGATCGGCGTGCACTGCGCAGGGACTCCTTCGTCGTCGAAGCCGAATGTACCGAGGCCCGGTCCGTGCTCCTGGCGCGCATCAGCGACCACGTTCACCATCTCGCTGCCGTATTGCAGCGTGCGCAGCTTGTCGAGCGTCAAGAACGAAGTGCCCGCAAAGTTCGCCTCCATCCCCAGCACGCGATCAAGTTCAATGGGATGCCCGATGGATTCGTGAATCTGCAACCCAAGCTGCGAGCTATCGAGAATAATGTCGAATGTGCCTTCAGGACACTGCTCTGCGTGGTGCAAAGCTACGGCTTCTTCCGCGATGCGGCGGGCGTTCTCGACCAGTTTCAATTCTTCGATCAGTTCGTGTCCCTTGTTCTGCCACTGCCCTCCATAAGAATTAGGATACGAACGTTTTTGAATCTCGTTGCCTGCAAAGGCGTATGCGGTATAGCCAGCGCCGGTGGAATACTTGGTCTGATGAATGTCGGTTCCTTCCGACGATAGAAACCATTGCTCCTCGCGATTGAAATTGAGATTGGTCTCGGCCAGTGTGACGCCGGCAACTGCGCGAAGTTCGGAGTCGATGTTTAGCAACAGCGCAATGTCTTGCTCGACTGAGATTGAGAATGGATCGATCACATGAGGCGTTGTCCACTCGGCAGTGACGGGCCTTTCCGGTGCGAGTCGGACGTCCTGCTGCTTCACTTGCGCCGAGGCGCGCGCGATTTCGACGGCGTGAGCGGCACTGGCTTCAACTCCGGAACGGGACAGGTCTTCGGACGCGGCGAATCCCCAGGCACCGTCGGCAATCACACGCACGCTCATCCCGGCAGACTCTGCGTCGGACGCGCTGCCGACTTTGCCGTTCTTCGTGGTGAGCGCTCGGCTTCTATGGCTGACGATGCGGGCATCGGCATAGGTCGCACCGCGCCCCGTGGCAACGTTCAAGGCCCAGTTGGCAATTTGTTTCATGCAGAGATTCAAATTTACCACGGAAAAAGCGATCAACCACAAAGGACACAAAGTGGATAAAGGCGTGACGTGACGAGGGTTCCTTTCGTGATCCTTCGTGACCTTAGTGGTTATTCAGGAAGGCAATAAGCAACAAGAATCCTACAGCGTAGCACGCGCCACATCCAGCGCCTTCCTCACCGCCAACAATTCCTTCAGCACGTCGCGCAGCCTGGTGGATTCGAGCGCATTCGCTCCGTCAGACTTCGCAACCTTGGGATTGTCATGCACCTCGAGGAAAACGCCATCCACGCCGGCCGCGACCGCCGCACGCGCCAGCACCGGGATGAACTCAGGTTGCCCGCCGCTGACCGTGGGACCGCTATCCTCGGCTTGCGCTGAAGGAAGTTGAACCGAGTGCGTCGCATCGAAAATCACAGGCGCAAACTTGCGCATGATCGCAAGCGAGCGCATGTCGACAACCAGATTGTTATAACCGAAGCTCGATCCTCGCTCGGTGAGAAAGACCTGCGCGTTGCCCGCTTCGCGGCACTTCTCCACCGCGTGCCGCATGTCCCAAGGCGAAACGAATTGTCCCTTCTTGATGTTGACCGCGCGCCCGCTGAGCGCCGCCGCGACTACGAGATCCGTCTGGCGGCAGAGAAAAGCCGGGATTTGCAGCACATCGACCACCTCCGCGACTCTGGCGACATCCGCCACTTCGTGAACGTCAGTGAGTAGCGGAAGCTGCACTTCGTCTTTGATCTTCTTTAGAATGCGCAGACCTTCTTTGATTCCCGGCCCGCGAAAGCTGCGAATCGAAGTGCGGTTGGCCTTGTCGTAGCTGGCCTTGAAGATAAAAGGAAACTCCAGCGCCCGGGTCACGCCCTTGATAATCTCGGCCATGCGAATGGCATGCTCCTCGCTCTCGATCACGCACGGCCCGGCAATGAGAAAGAGATCGCCCGAGCCGATGCGGATATCGCCGATTTGGAAGGAAGTTGGTGTCAAGTTTCCAGTTTCTAGTTTCCAGTCTCCTCTTTCAGGTTCTTCGCCAGCAGCGGCGCCGATTCCACTAGAAAACTGGAAACCGGAAACTGGAAAACTGTTCTTAGCGTCGCGCTACTTTTTCCGGACGGTGAAACATCTCAACCGAAGCAGTCTCCTTTTCCGCCCGCCGTTTCGAGCCATGCTCATAGGCAGCCGCAATAAATGTGCTGAACAACGGATGCGGCTCCAGCGGCTTCGACTTGAACTCGGGATGAAACTGGCAGCCGATGAAATGCGGATGGTCCGGCAGTTCCACAATTTCCACGTAAGTTCCGTCGGGTGTCGAGCCCGAGATGCGCAGCCCTGCCGCCACCATCGGCTCTTCGTATTCGCGATTGAATTCGTAACGATGGCGGTGGCGCTCGCTGATTTCGAGCTTGCCGTAAATCTTGTGCGCCAGGGTTCCGGGCTCGATCTTGCAAGTCCACGCGCCCAGGCGCATGGTGCCGCCAAGTTCTTCCACGCCGCGCAGTTCGCGCAACTTATAGATTACGCGATGCGGCGTCGCCTGATCGAACTCGCTGGAGTTGGCGTCTTCCAGTCCAACCACGTTGCGGGCAAACTCCACGCAAGCGGTCTGCATTCCCAGGCAAATCCCGAAGTAAGGAACCTTATTCTCGCGCGCATAACGAATCGCGATCAGCATCCCTTCGATGCCGCGCTTGCCAAAACCGCCGGGCACCAGCAACCCGTCATACCCTTCAAGTTGCCCGTCGATGCTGCTCTGGTCGCCGGTTTCCAGTCCCTCGGCCTCGATCCAGTTCAACTGAAGTTTCAGATTGTGCGCCAGCGCGCCGTGCACCAGCGCTTCCTTCAGCGACTTGTAAGAATCCTCATACTCAACATACTTGCCGACAATTCCGATCGTAACCGTGTCTTTCGGGTTGTAGACACGGTGCACAATATCTTCCCACTTGGAAATGTCGCGGTCCTTCGCTTCCATGTGCAAATATTTCAACACCAGCGTGTCCACGCCTTCATTTGCGAACACCAGCGGCACTTCATACACCGAGGCCACGTCCTTCGCAGTAATCACGGCTTCTTCCTGCACGTTGCAGAAGAGCGCGATCTTTGATTTAAGTTCCTTCGCCAGGAACCGGTCGGTGCGGCAAAGCAGAATGTCCGGTTGAATTCCGATGCTGAGCAGTTCCTTCACCGAGTGCTGCGTAGGCTTGGTCTTCAGTTCCTGCGCCGCGGCGATGAACGGCACCAGCGTCACGTGAACGAACAGCGTATCTTCGCGTCCAAGTTCCTGCCGCATCTGCCGGATCGCTTCCATAAACGGCAGCGACTCGATATCGCCCACCGTGCCGCCAATCTCCACGATCGCCACGTCGACGTCCTGCGCCACTTTCTTCATCGCCGCCTTGATTTCGTTGGTCACGTGCGGGATCACCTGCACGGTTTTGCCCAGATAATCGCCGCGACGCTCCTTGGCGATAATCTGCTCGTAGAGGCGCCCGGTGGTCCAGTTGTTGTCGCGGGAAAGTTTGGCGTGAGTGAAGCGTTCGTAGTGGCCGAGGTCGAGATCGGTTTCAGCGCCGTCGTCGGTCACGAACACTTCGCCATGCTGAAACGGCGACATCGTACCCGGATCGACGTTGAGATAAGGATCGAACTTCATCAGGTTGACCTTCAACCCGCGGCTCTCCAGCAGGCAGCCGATGGAAGCCGCGGCCAATCCCTTGCCCAGAGAAGACACAACTCCGCCCGTCACAAAGATGTACTTTGCTGGCATCGATTCCTCGCTCTAAATTGTGTTTGAAAGTTTGTGCAGGTGGGGTGCACGATCAATTATGACAGAACATGCCTGTGGAAACAAACAGAAGAATCAACGCGCGTTGACTATCCCCGTAATGTGGGCGAAAATGAATTGAATACTTCCCTCGATCCCGATTTGTCGGGCGCGTGAGTTTTTGTCTTCAATCGTGGGCCTGTGGCGCAGCTGGGAGCGCGCTTCCATGGCATGGAAGAGGTCGTCGGTTCGATCCCGACCAGGTCCACCAAATTTCTCAACAACTTAGACGGGGCGAGTGCTCAGAATCCCCGCTTTTGTGTCATGGTTTGTGTCATAACCCGCCGTTCTGGTGCTCACCGCAAGGGTTTCCATCGCTGTCCGCTTCGCTTCCATCCGCACGTGGCTGTACCGCTCCAACATGCGACGGCTAACGTGTCCGGCAATCGCCATGATGGTTGAATCGGACGTTCCGTTCTCCGCAAGCTGAGTAATAGCGCAGTGCCGCAGATCGTGGAACCGGAACCCAGGCAAGCCCGCTTTCTTTGTCAACGTCCTCCAAGCCGTGCGCCAGCTTTTCAGGTGCCGTGTCGGGTCGAAGCCTGTGACGTTGTAATCCACTACTCGCTTGCCGTTGAATGTGAACTTGGGAACGAACGCAGCAAAGACGTAGTGCGACGGCTCCACAGTGCCAAAGCCTTCCGCCCTCCCGCGAAGCCTTGCAAGGGCCGAGACTGCTACGCCTGTGAGAGGGACTACCCTTTCCCCCGCAGCCGTCTTGGACTTCCGAATCGTCAGAGTGCGGGCGAACAGGTCCACATCGCACCATTGCAGCCCTTTCAACTCGCAGCCTCTTGCAGTGGTATTCAGGCAGAGGATCGCGGCAAGGTAAGCAGTCTCCCACTCAGGCCGCATTACAGCTGTTTTGAGAAGCCGCTGTTTTTCTTCCTCAGTGATCGCCCTCCCGATGGTGCTCGGCTCTCTGAGGGGCCTTATATCGTCGGCAACACGTGCCCAGAGCTTCGCCCGCTTGAGGATGCGCCGTAGAATGCCTAGCTCTGCGTTGAGCGTGGCCGGCCCGACCTTCTGTTCCGCCCTCCAAGCTCGATAATCGGTGATCCGCTTCACGGTGATAGCCTTGAGTGGTTCCTGTTTGAAGTAGATCCTCAGTTGCACTAAGAGCTGCTTTTCTTTCGCTTGGCTGGCGGGTGCCAACTCCAGCTTTCTTGCGCTGACGTACTCATCCGCCGCCTGTCCGAAGGGCAACCGGGCGAGAGTGGTCGAGTTAGGCGTTAGCTTCCCTTCGGAAGCCTCTGCGATGAGTTGTTTTTCATTGGACTGCGCTTCCCTCCAGTCCTTCGTTTCGAGGGACTGTCGGAAACGCTGCCCGTTGACGACGAAGTGGCAGTGCCACGTTCTACCGCGTTTTACGAGTGCCATCGTTTGTCTCCTTTCGTTTCGATGGATTTTGCCATTTTCGTTCCCGCTGGTCTCGCCAGTCCTCCCCTTTGGTAGCCCACCATTTCCGCTTGGCCACTCTCTGCCCGAACCCCGAGCATTCGGGCGAGCAATATCTCTGCCGTCGCTTCGTGCGACTACGAAAGAAGAGCGGTGCCGGGCACTCGGGGTTTCCGCAGACGACTGCACGATCTTCCGATTTGAGTAGGTGAAGGATCGCTTGCTCAAATGGTCCTGGGTGGCCCAACTGCTCGACCGGCAAAAGAAATGTTGGCTTGAAGGCCGATACGACGCGATGCAGCAACAGTACCCTGAATTGCCTTTCTCGCGGTGTCGGTCCTCTCCATATCGAGGCAACAGCGGCACTGAGATATCCGATCCTGATGCACTCCTCTGCACGAGGCGAGGTCTTCAGCAACCGACCAGGTGGCTTTCCCCGCGGACCATCGCACCATTCTTGTGCCGACGGCAGATCAGTCAGCATGTCCCTAAATCGCTTTTGGAGGCGCATGAATGCGCTATCCCGATCCTTGACCCCCGCAAGGTTCGCTAGCTCCGTCAAGAATCGTTCGAGTTTTGCCGCCGGAATCGCTGCTAGAGTTTTTTGAGTCATTTTCTTGCTAGATTATATTATGCATTGCAATCTAGCACACTGCTGCTGCATTATGAATCTGCCCGATGCTCCTGTCAACAGCAGAATGCATCTTGAGGAGGCTTAAATGGACGCACAGCTAGTTGGAATTCCCGACGCGGCTCGAACGCTTGGAGTATCCGTGTACACGATCCGGCGGCTGGTTGCGCGCGGCGATGTTGCTGCCGTGAACGTCGGGGCTCGTCGGCTGATACCGGCGAGTGAAGTTGACCGAATCATCCAGCGAGGCGTGGGACGGGCACGACCAACAAAAGGAAGGCGAAGCAGCGTAAAGCAGAGGGCGAGGTGAGTGATGCCGGACCCTATTCCTCAATTACTCCCGCTACTCGCGGTTGCGAAGGCCCTGTGTGTGAGTACCCACACCGTCCGAAGCTGGGTGAAAAAGGGCAGACTTCACCCTGTCCGGCTGTGTCGGAGACTTCTCTTTCATCCAGATGAGATAGCACGTTTCCTCGCAGAGGCGAAATAAGTGCTCACGCAACGACCCGCAAAGCATGGAGTCTCCTACCGATGAAACCCCGCGCCACAAGCCGCAGGTTGAACGGCAGTAAACGGGGGAAACCTACTCCCGAAAATGGTGAGTCGTTGTTGAACGATCTGAGTACCTTCAGCAAACGCTATGTGGTAGTGAGCCAGGCTCAGGCTGACGTGAGTGCGCTGTGGATGGCGCACACTCATGCCATTGATGCTACGGACTTCACTCCGTACCTGCACATCTTCTCCCCTGTCTTTCGCTCGGGCAAAACGTTGCTCCTGAAAATCCTGAGCATGACCGTGGCGAAGCCCTGGCTCACCGGGCGCGTAACATCAGCCGTGCTCGTGCGGAAAACGCACGCGCAGCGGCCAACGCTCTTGCTGGACGAGTCGGACACCGCCTTTGCTGCTGGCGGCGATTACTCGGAAACGCTGCGGGGTGTGCTTAACAGCGGGTTTGAGAAAAACGGGGCCTATTCCATGTGCGATAGAAACGGAGAGGGTTGGGATCTCCGCGATTTTTCAACGTTCTCGCCCAAAGCCATCGCGGGCATCGGAAGGCTGCCCGATACGGTCGGAGACCGGTGCATACCAATCAAGCTCAAGCGGAAGTTGCCAACGGAAACCTGCGAGCGTTTTAGGGAGAGACTGGCGAGACCAGTTGCAGACGGTTTGCGTGCAAGAACGGTGCGCTGGGTGAAAGCGAACCTGAAAAAGTTGCGCGAGTCTCGTCCGTCGTTGCCAGAAGAGCTGAATGACCGGCAGCAAGATGTTTGCGAGCCTCTGTTAGCCATCGCTGATCTTGCCGGAGGCGAGTGGCCATTGCGGGCGAGACGCGCACTGCTAGACTTGTGCACCGGGCAGGCGATCCCGGATGAGTCCATTGGAACGGTGTTGCTCACAGATATCCGCACGTGGTTTGCGAGTAGCCGTGCTGACCGTGTGCAGACTCGTGCACTTCTGAAGTACCTGAATTCGCTTGAGGAGTCACCTTGGGCAGAATTCAAGTCAGGTCGTCCGCTGACTGCGCAGGGCCTAGCAAAATTATTGCGGGGTTTCGACATTAGACCTCGTGATGTTCGTTTTGGTGTAGGAATCCAAAAAGGATACCTTCGGGCGGAGTTTCAAGAAGCCTGGAAACGCTACCTGCCCTCCTACCCGCATCGGGCCTTGAAAGGGCAACAGGGGCAACAAGCCAGTACCCATGCGGGTTTCCATGGCTCCCGTGATGTGCAACAGAGACGGTTTGTTGCGCTTGACCGAGCAGAGAAAGACTCAACAAATTCGGGGGTTGTCGCGGATGTTGCCCCTTTGAACCGATTCCCCCGGTCGAAAGACATCACTCCCTGAGTTCTCAATGCTACATGCAGTGGGCATGTTTTCTTGGGCGTCGCAACACTGTCAGAGAGTTAGAAGAAACACCCTTGTACCCTGCATTCCGCCACGCGCCGATTTCCACAGGCGGGCGGAATGCACGGTCTGCGTCGGAAAGAGCGCACCTTCACTGCTTACAGGGAAATGCCTCTTGTAGCGCAGAAAACGCGAGGACTGCTGTTGGGTCCTTACGCTCTGCGGGGTGATCTCTGATGTACTTCAGGATCAGTGGGAAGACCTGCCCAAACATTGCGGTTTTGGTAAAGCAAACTATACCGTTCTTTTCAGTATCGAACTCCGCTTCTCCTGGCGTAGCGGCAGCCATTCCGGTGACGAGGCCATTCATGAATCCATCGACCCATACGTTGCAGGCTTCCTTTCCAATCGCGTCACCGCCGGTGTCGCACTGAGCTAAGAATGCGTTGCCCGAGTCACTGATCGGAACCGTGGCAAGATCGGCACTTGGGGTTTGTGGAGCGGCAGCACTAGCCACAGCTGGCGAATTACCCGATGGCAGTTTCCGGGACTCTTCGTATTCGAGCTTGATATCGACTGGCTTACCGACCCTTGTGCCCGTGAGGTGCACATGGTTCTTGGCATCAATAGCGAGGCTGAATTTTTCTCCGGCCGCCAACACCGGACATTTTGCCTCCCAGACGACCTCCCGCTTGCAGGAGAGAAAGTACATCACATCGGTACTGCGAACCACGTAGGACGTGCCCTCATTGCATCCGACGAGGCCGCAGCTGTCGCTGTTATGCTGGGTTCCGCTGACAACCTCAACCGGCACCCCGCCGGCTGCTTCTATTTGACCGCCCTTTTGCGCCCGACCGCCAGAGGTAGTGCCACCACTTGGCGGCTGCCCGTTCGCACTCAACAGCAAGACTGGCAGTAGTACCGATAATTGGGTGACTCGCGTCAGCATGCAGCCTCTCAGAGATGCGTCGCTTTAGGGCAAGGATGGGCGAGTCCATAGTGGCCCACGGAGGATCAGCAGTCAATAACAATGTGACTCATCGGATGTGTACGCATCGGCTGCATGCCTCCAAGATGACGGACAATGCCGCTCGACATCCGCATCCGATTTGGCCGCGCCATCCGCCGCATTCGCGAGGAGCAACGAATCAACCAGGAAGAGGCTGCGGAACGCTGCGGGCTGCACCGGACGTACTATAGCGGTATTGAGAGGGGCATCAGGAACGTGTCGCTGGTGAATGTTGAGAGGATCGCGAAAGGATTGAAGACGGGTCTCCCGAAGCTGTTTGAGCGAGTCTGAAAAACGGGGGTTCTGGCAAAGTCGGAGCAAGATATACTCTTGCAACAAAGAAGCCCGGATGCCAGTCCGGGCCTTGATTTTGTTGTCGCGTTTCTGTTGGGGAGCGCGTCTGGGGAGGATTATACGCCGCAGACGCCGACCAGTCCTAGCTCATTTCACTCTTGTCCTTTTCTGGTAGAGTTTTTGCGAGCTGCTCTAAAGGGTCGCTCTCGCGAATCGACTTTAGAATTTCTTCACAGGTTGTACGAAGTAGCACAGAAGCTTCCTCGTAAGGTTCCAAAAAATCTACACGCCGTTTCACTCCTCGACGAATCTGTGCTTTCGTTGAACCCTTCTCTAAAAGCATCAATCGAAGAGCTTCATTCTCGCGACGGTAACGATCCAGCATCAAAGCTACGTCACCAAACCACTTTCCGATGTCTTGAGGACGAGGAAGCATATAGAGGTTTCCTCTCATTTATTTTGAATCTTGCTTGCCAACTTAGCCCAGCAATGAATGCAGCGGCCACACTTCCGACACGATTCCAGCGGCCATTGCGGGAGTTACGCGCAATGATGAGTGTACCCGCACGAAATTGTAATGCGCGAAGTGCAAAGCGCAAGCCGCTTTCAGGTGCGAGAGTTTCTTCTAGAAAGCGTCCGTCAGGCGGGTGAGCCTATGCGAGTTTGAGCCGGGACGTATTTTCCCTGAACCGGCACAAAAGGAGCAATTTTGTTCTGAATTTTTTTGGGGCAAAACGGAGCGCACAAGGGGTGCCCCTGGCTAGGTTTGGGGGTGGGCTCGGACAATTAAAGGCCCGCGCCCGCCGCGTGGAATTTTGTGTCGTGACTTGTGTCATAACCCTTCCATCCCTGCCCGCATCGGGTGCTGTCGGGTGCTCTCGCTCGGGTACAGGTGAGGAGCAGCGAAGATGCGTCGGAACCGCATGAACACTGCCCCTCGTTATCACTCGCGCTTTTTGTGTGTCGCCCTGCTACAGTCGAAGATGAGAAATGGCATGGAAGAGGTCGTCGGTTCGATCCCGACCAGGTCCACCAATTTCGCGTTAATGCCCGCCGTTTAGATACTGCGAAGCGAAAGCAGCGAAAGGTTCTACATCGGCTGCGCCGAACAACCCGAGGTTCGCTTGGCGAAGCATCAACGCGGACAGACGATCTCAACCCGCGGCCGAGGACCGTGGACGTTGGTATATCAAGAGCGGTTCGATACGTTGGCTGAGGCACGACGGCGCGAGCGTCACCTAAAGAGCTGGAAGTCGCATCGATCAATTCAGGAATTGATAAACGCCTCGATGAAGCAAAGCTGAGCGCGCCCCGGCCTCGCCGGGGAGGTCGTCGGTTCGATCCCGACCAGGTCCACCAATTTCACGTTATGCCCGCCGTTTACATCCTGCGAAGCGAAAGCAGCGAAAGGTTCTACATCGGCTGCGCCGAACAACCGAGGTTCGCTTGGCGGAGCATCAACGCGGACAGACGATCTCAACCCGCGGCCGAGGACCTTGGACGTTGGTATATCAAGAACAGTTCGATACTGGCTGAGGCACGACGGCGCGAGCGTCAGCTAAAGAGCTGGAAGTCGCATCGATCAATTCAGGAATTGATAAACGCCTCGATGAAGCAAAGCTGAGCGCGCCCCCGGCCTCGCCGGGGAGGTCGTCGGTTCGATCCCGACCAGGTCCACCAATTCTCTGAACGAAGCGGCGCTGGATACGCTCGGCCGCTCGGCTTGATGTCTCGTTCTACGCCCTGCCGCCGTTGGTGAAGGCTTCGACTGCCTCCTCAAGCGTAGGAAAAAGCAGGAAGAACGGTTCCAACTTTGTAATCTCAAACAGTTGGAAGACGCGCGCATTCGCCCCGCTGAACGCCAGGCGGCGTCCAGTTTTCTGGCAGGTTACGTAAGCGCCCACCAGCAATCCCAGCCCCACCGAATCCACGTAGGGCACTTCGGTCAGATCGAGAATCATGGTTTCGGCGCCTTCGCCGCGTACGGCGCGCTGAAACAGTGACGAGGTCGCTTGCGTAAGCGGACCTTTCAGGCGCAGCACCCGCTGCCCCGGGAGCGGACCTTCATACCGTTCGATAACCAGTGCTGGCTCGGACATCATCGGACCATTCTCCCTTTCGCTGGGACCGCAGGAAGTATCCTCACCAACCGTAGAGGTGTCAAGGCGAAAAATGATGGCCGGAGCGGTTTCAGCCGAGCTTTCTAGACCAGGTCCACCAAATCCTATTTGATTCACGGCCTGATCTCGATCTCGATCCCATCGGGCACAGCTTTCCAGATTTCGTCAATTTCCTCATCTGTCACCGCGATGCAGCCGTCCGTCCAGTCCTTCAGCCGATGAGCGGGACCAATTGCGCCAAAACCGTTGGGCAGTCCGTGGACAAATATATCGCCTCCGGGCGAAACTCCACTTTTGCGGGCGAGGGCGCGATCACGCTCGTTGCGATACGAGATGTGGATCGCCTTGTAGAACTGACTGTGGGCGTTCCGGAAATCTAGAACGTACACCCCTTCAGGCGTCCTATGATCTCCCCGTGTCGTCTTGGGCCCGACGGGCACGCCTCCGAGGGCGACCTTATAGGTCTTGATCACTTTGCCTTGGCTGAAGAGTTCGAGCGTCCGCTCTTTCTTGAGCACAACAACGTGGTCGGCGCGCAAAACAGTTTCTGGAGCCTGTTGCGCCGGCATCGAAGCGGTGAGCAGGCAGACGGCCAATGCCGTAAAGACCAGCGTCCGCATGCGCGTTTGACTCCGTCTCAAGATCGTGTACGCCTCTGCGTTGCGAGGACGATTTTGTCCAGCGCCTGACTCAAATCCGCGATGAGGTCCTCCGCGTCTTCAATCCCAACCGAGTAACGGATAAGCGCTTCCGGGATGCCCGCCGCCGCCCGTTCCTCCTTAGTGGACTCGACGTGGCTCGTGGTCGAAGGCGGACCAGCGACGGTTTCGACGGCACCCAGGTTTGCGGCCAGATGCGCATAACGCAAGCGTGGCAGAAAAGATGTCACGGAATCGAATCCGCCTTTTATGGCAAAGCTGAGCACGCCTCCAAAACCGCGCATCTGTCGACGGGCAATCTCGTAATGCTCGTGGGACTCCAACCCGGGATAGAAGACTTTCGCCACCTTAGGGTGCGATTTTAGGAATCGCGCAATCTTGAGGGCGCTCTGATTCTGCCGCTCGATTCGAAGATGCAGGGTTTTCATTCCTCGAAGCAGCAGGTAAGCCGACATGGGATCGAGACAGGCGCCCGTGATCTCACGAAAGTGATAAATCTTCGCGACCAGGCCAGCGCCGCCGCACACAACTCCGCCCAGCGCATCTGCGTGCCCCCCGAGAAACTTTGTCGCGCTGTGAATCACGAGATCGGCGCCGAGGTTGATAGGTTGCTGATTGATGGGCGTGGCAAAGGTGTTGTCGACGATGACCACGGCTCGTCGGCGGTGTGCCGAACCGACCAGTCGGGCAAGATCGACAACCTTGACGGTCGGGTTGGTGGGGCTTTCCAAATACACGGCTTTACATCCCTCGCCGATTGCCGCCTCGATTGCTTCGTGATCGCTGGTATCACACAACGACACTTCGATGCCAAACCGCGGCAGAAATTCGATAAACAGCTTGTTCGTTCCCCGTACGTGTCCTTGATGGACACGACGCGATCCCCGGGAGACAGCAGTGCAAAAAGCGTATTGCTGATCGCACCCATGCCGCTCGAAAAACTGGTGGCGGCTTCGGCCGTTTCCAGGTTTCTCACCTTTTCTTCGAAAGCAGCCACGGTTGGATTTGTGTTGCGGCTATAAATATGTCCGCGCCTCTTTCCTTGCGCCACCTGGAGCCACTCGTTCACATTTTCATAGCCGAACGACACGCTGAGGGCTACTGGTATTTGCGTGGCGCCCTCCCAACCCTTGCGACTCTCGCCCGACCACACGGCGCGGGTTCCGAATCCCGCGGTCCCTTTGTTACCTTTATCTCGGCGCACGGAAGAATGCCTTCTTGTTGTCATGGTGTTGGTCAGTCTAGCAGGCTACGAAGATGGTGCGCGGTGCTTTCCGGGCCATCCGCGAGGATCATTGCCGAAGCCAACGGAAGGAATGCTAGGCTTGTGAGATGAGCGACCGGCTAACCAATCTTCTCGGATTTCTTTTTCTTGCCTGGTCATTGTGTGTTTCCG
The DNA here is from genome assembly GCA_963807655.1 of uncultured Acidobacteriaceae bacterium. Classification (GTDB taxonomy): domain Bacteria; phylum Acidobacteriota; class Terriglobia; order Terriglobales; family Acidobacteriaceae; genus Sulfotelmatobacter. The sequence continues at coordinate 37,324 of CAWEDF010000051.1, forward strand.
CCCCCGCGGCCCCGGCCGCGAACTGGAACGTGGCCGCCAGGCCTGCACGGCTGGTCAATGGTGGGCCAGTGTTGTTTCAGGTGAAAGCACCGGCGCGACTGCAATCATTGAGCGGAACCTGGCTGGGACATGAAGTTACCCTCAGCTTCGACGCGAAAACCCAGACATGGTACGCGCTGGCGGGCATCAGCCTCGACACCGTTCCCGGAACCTACTCCCTTGAACTGAACGGCGAAACTGAGGCAGGCAAAGCTCCCAGCGCGAAAATTGCCTTCAGCCGCAAATTCGCCGTCGCCCGCGGCAAGTATCCTAAAATACAGGCCAAGCTCAGTGTTGAAAGCAAGTTCACCGAGCCCACTCCCGAGCAGCAGAAACAAATCGAAGAGAGCCAGCAAATCAAAAAAGATTATCTGAACCGGGTGACGCCCGGCCGCGAGTGGTCGGGGCAATTCACCGCGCCGGCCGACGCCACCATTTCAGATGTCTTCGGTTCGCAGCGTATCTTCAATGGCAAAACATCAAGCCCCCACATGGGCCTCGATTTTCGCGTCCCCAGCGGAACTCCTGTCGGGGCCATGAATGACGGCACCATCCTGCTCGCGCGGCCGCTGTATTTCGAAGGCAACTTCGTGGTGGTCGACCACGGCCAGGGCCTGCTCACCCTCTACTTGCATCTTTCGGAATTCAAAGTTAAGGAGGGGGATCAGGTAAAACGCGGGCAGGTAATCGCGTTGAGCGGTGGCACGGGCCGCGCCACAGGCCCGCATCTCCACGTCGGGGTGCGATGGCAAGGCACGTATCTCGATCCTACGGCGCTGATACGCTTGCGGCTGCCGTAAGTAGCAATTAGCAATTAGCATTCAACCCATGCCACGCGTAATCCCTAACTGCTGATTGCTAACTGCTAATTGCTCCCTTACGCGCTCCCGCCCGAAAGCCCGCTCAGCTCGCGCGATCTCGCAGCGCGTCCTTCAGAACCTCTTTCAGCTCCAGATTGCGGATCAAGCGATGCAGGTAGTTGGGATGCACGCCCAGAATGCGCGCGGCATCGGCATAACTTCCACGAGTCTGCTCCACGGCATCAAGAATGAGTCGCCTCTTCAATTCCTTGACCGCCGCATGATATTTCGCCTCGGTCATTTCCGACGCCGAAGAACGCTCCAGCAGCGATTCCGGCAGATCCTCGGGCAAGATCATATCCGACGAACCCAGCACCAGCGCGCGCTCGATGGCGTTTTCCAGTTCGCGCACGTTGCCCGGCCAGTCATAGTTCCTCAGCAGGGACAGGGCCTCACGGGAAACCGGACGAGGCTTCACCTTGCAGCGTTTCGCCTGTTTCTGCACGAAATGCCGCACCAGCATGGGGATATCTTCGCTGCGGTCCCGCAGCGTTGGCATCGTGATCCTCAACACCGCCAGACGGTAGTACAAATCCTGGCGAAAGCTCCCTTCCCGAATGGCCTGCTCCAGATTGCAGTTGGTAGCAGCAAGGAGCCGGATATCCACTTTGATGGGATGCGTCCCGCCGACGCGTTCGAACTCACGCTCCTGCAACACACGTAGCAGTTTGACCTGCAGCGTGGGAGCCAACTCGCCGACCTCGTCGAGAAAAACCACGCCCCCATCGCCAACTTCGAGCCGTCCTTTCTTCAACGACGCGGCACCTGTAAAAGCTCCACGCTCGTGGCCGAACAGATCGCTTTCCAGAAGCGTCTCCGGAATCGCAGAGCAATTAATGGCCACAAACGGCTTGCCGGACCTTGGACTATTACGGTGCAAGGCCCGCGCCGCCAGCTCCTTGCCGGTTCCGCTCTCCCCTTCGATCAATACCGTCGAATCGGTGGGCGCCACGCGCTTCAGAAACTGATAGACCTCTTTCATGCGGGCGCCTTCTCCCACCAGGCTTCGCTCCTGGCTGATCTCCACCGTCAGTCGCTCGTTCTCCTGTTCCAGCCAGTGCAGGCGGCGTGCGTTCTCCAGTGCTACAGCCGAGATGCCTGCGATCGCCGTTACCAGTTGCAGATGCTCTTCGTTAAGGCGGCTGCCGACACTGTCGCTGTCGACATAAATGCATCCAATCACCCGCTGAAACACGGTCAACGGCACGCACAACAGCGAGCGCACCTGCGATGCCGCCAGGCTCTCGACTTCGCGCAACTCGCTGCTGCTGGGCACATCACTGCCCAGCATCGCAATTCCCTGCTCCAGTACCTGGCGCGCTACCGTGCGGCTCACCTTGACCAACTGGGCTTGCCCGGCCTGCCGCATGCGTGCGAACGTGGAATTGAATTCATGACCCTCCCGATCGGCCAGCAGGATGGCGCCTCGGCCCGCGGGCACAACTTCAAAGATCAAGTCCAATAATTGGCCTTGCAGATCGTTGAGATCGCGAATGGCATGAACGATCCGGCTGATCTTGAGCAGCGCATTCAGGTTGCGGGCTACGCGCGAGGTCGCAGGCAACTCGCGCAACAAACGGTCCGGTTGCAGGTAGACCACGTCCCGGGGATGGATAATCGTGGTTTCCGCGGTGGCCTGGCCGTCTTCGAATTCCACGCGGCTCGCGGCCGCCGTAATATCTTCGTCTTCCAGCAGAAACAAAAAGGAGGAATCCCCCGCGGCAATCTCGTCTCCGTGCTGCAAACCCTGCTCTTCCACCGCGGTGCCGTTCACCAAAGTTCCATTGCGGCTGTCGAGGTCCCGCACCAGAAATCGTCCGTTTTCTCCGCTCAACAGACAATGTCTTCGCGAAACCGAGGGGTCGACCACCGCGATCCCATTCGACGCCTCCCGCCCGATCGTGACTTCTCCCTCCGACAGAGGAATCGTCGTGTCTTTCAAGGGCCCGGAAAGCACCAGCAGCCTGGGACGCAAGCTTCACCTCGCGGCCTTATTATCACACTTCGGCCCTAAATGCATGCCCGAACTGAAGTCGTTCCATTATCCGAACGGATAGGAATCGCTATCCGATCGGATAGCAGACGGCGCACGCCTGCGAACCGAGCTTCCACTGGGCGTCACCGCGCAGTCAGAAATAAGCCCTTTACCAAGAATGAGTTGGGAGGACGGCTGCATTTTTTACCCTATCGCAGCGCCGACTGGCACGCGGCATGCATCATGTCAGGACGCAACGGCTCGGTAAAAGGCGATAGGGGAAGCGCTTTTTGTTCCGTTCCTTCCGAGCTTTCGCAAATCAGGGATCCGACGGGCCCCCTCATCGGATCCCTGGTTTTTTGGACGTCGTTTACTAGCAAATCCTTGCCGGGTGCCGGGTACCCATTTCTCGCCGGGTGCCGGGTGCCCCATTTCTCGCGCACTTTGCGAGAAGTGGGGCTCTTAAACTTAAGCCCTACCCTCCAAACTGCGTACCTTAAAAAGTACACCGAGCCCCCGTCAAGTCTACTTTAGTGGGCATTGAACCTCCCCGAAAGTAGACATTTCTTCCACAGCCTAACCCCTTGATTCGATTGCTCCACCCAAAGGCTCCTTCGAGGAATCAACGACTTACGCCGATAATTTTCTGCATTTCGAAATGTTCCGGTTGGAACATAATGCAATATGTTCCAGCCGGAACACTCAAGCACTTTCCGCCCGGTACTCGGTACTCGGAACTGCATTTGCCGCCATCCCGTCGCGATAGCTGACGCTGTTCCCCGAAATCGCGGGCACGCGCTCACCCGGCACCAGAATCCCCACCAAGTTCAGCGGATCGGCGGCCGACAGTGTAATCGTTCCCGTAGCCGCGTCGAGCTTGCGCATCGCTCGCACCGATTCCACTGCGACCGGCAGCGCAAACTGCTCGCCCAGAAATCCATCGACGAAACGCCCACCGCGAATCTCGCCGCGATCCTCCAGCCTGCGGAAGGCCCCTAGCAACTCGCGCCACGGCGGCAGGTTCGCCTCCCGCGCCAGCACGTCGCGGATGACAATGCCGTAACGCCGCAGCAACATCCAGCAGGCTGCTTCCACCGCGCGAGGACGCTCGACAACTTCATCGGCGTGCAGCAACGCCCAGCGTCCAGGATTATGCCGCGGACGCGTCGCGCGCCCGCTGCCCTGCCCGGCACGCCGCTTGGGATCGATCAACGAACGCAGATTGTCGAAGCCGTCAGCGGTCACCAGGCCGGCGGCCACCAGCTCCCAAAGCGCGGTCTCGATTTCCGCTTTCAGCTTGCCCGTGCCACGCACGATGTCGGCAAAGAACGACGCCCCGCGCTGCCGCAGAAAATCCAGCACCAACTGCGCCCCGTGGCTCAGTCCATTATTCTCTGAGAGTTCCGCGCCGGGATGCCGCGGCGTCATCCAATCCGCATCTTCCCGGACGAAAAAAGTGATCGGAGCAACGCTGGTAGGAATCACCCGCCGCTGGCGCGCAGGTGCGCCGGGCTGCGTTTCGGTTCCGCGGTTCACATTCGAGTCCAGCGTCGCCGGATGCGGCGACAACCTTCCCCACCCAACCGCCCCTGTCAAGCAAAGCTGGTCGAGCCATTTGGGATCGTAATCCACAATGCGCCGCGCCAGCACCTGCCGCTCCCACGCATTCGCCGGAATCTCAAACCCTTGCAACTGCCGAAGCACTTCGAGCGCGCCGCGTTCGCCTGCAACCTGCGTTCCCCCAGCCACGTGCTGCCAGCGCAAAAGCCATTGCATGAACTGCGCCGCTGTAACCGGCTCGATCTGCTTGCGCAGAGTCGCAACCGTAAGCCGGTGAATGCGAGCCAACAACCGCCGCTCACACCATTCCGTCTTAGGCTCTTTTGCGGGGACAGCCGCCCCGGGCTGCCCAGCCGAGCGCAGCTCGGCAGCAGCGCCACTGAAGTTTCCCCGCAGCACAGTCCCGCTAGCTTCCATGCGCAGCAGAGCATTCGAAATCTCGGAGGAAGAAATCCCGAGAGCTTCACCAAGCTCTGTCGCGGTGGTCGGACCCAGATGCGACATCCATCCCGTAACCAGCGCAAGCAAAGCATCGTCACGAGCAGGAACCAATGTTTCCACCTCAGCCAACTCCTGCTCAAATCGCACCTCAGGAAACAACACCGAAAAAGTCCGAGCACGCTCAGCAGCAACCCAGTAACGCGGGCGCTTGCCCTGAGCGTAGCCGAAGGGTCCCGCCGGCTGTCCCGAGAGCGTCTCGCTCTCGGCGATGGCAGCGACTCCGGCTCGTCCTTCATCCAAGAGGCGTTCGAAGTAGAAACGCCATTCATCCTTGCTAATTCGATCCTCCGGCAGCGCCACCAGCGTATGCAGCACATCATGCAACTCATCCGCATCGCGCACATCCGGCCAAGCCTCTTCCCGGACCAGCGCAATCGCCGCCGGATCGAGCCCGCCCACTTCTTCGAGCACGGATTCCGGCAGCATTCGCCGCATCTGCACGGCGCGCGCCCGCCGCTCCTCCAGCGGCGCATCATCGAGAAAGGCATATGGATTCGCATTCAGAATCTCGTGCGAGAATTGCGAGGGAACCGGCGTGTCGACCGCGAGGCAACGAATGCGCCCGTCCGCCAGTCCGCTCAGCACAAACTTCAGGCCATCAATATCCATGGCCTCGGTGAGGACGTCCTTCATTACTTCGCCCACCAGCGGATGATCCGGAATCTGGCGCTCACCTTGAATGTTTTCGAAGCAGGCAGCCGCGTCAGGAAAAACCGAAGCCAGCAAATCGTCGGAGCGCATACGCTGAATCGGCGCGGGAACTTTCTTTCCATTTTGAAAGCGCAGTAGCGCCAGCGCACGATTTGCATCCCAGCGCCAGCGCGTAGCAAAGATCGGCGAGTCGAGCGCCGCCTGTTCCAGAATCGGCTGCACCGTCGCGGCCTGCAGAAAGTTGAACACGTCTGCAAGGGGGAAGCTGTGCTGCTCGGCCAAGGCGATGTTCAGACCATTGTCGGTAGCCGCAGCCTGCAACTCGAAGTTGAAGCCTACGCAGAAACGCTTGCGTAGAGCCAGTCCCCAAGCCTTGTTGATCCGTCCGCCGAAAGGCGCGTGGATCACCAATTGCATCCCGCCACCTTCATCGAAAAAGCGTTCCGCAATCACCGTGGTCTGCGTCGGCACCGCGCCGAGAACTGCGCGCCCTTGCAAGATGTATTCAATCGCCTGCTCCGCGCCGGAATCATCGAGGCCGCATTCTTCCTTGAGCCAGCCCACCATGGCGGCCACTTCCGGCTCCGTCGCCGAAAATCCCACCGGTGAAGTTTGCGGCAGCATCCCGCTGATCTTCTCCCGTAGAGTTCCCACATGCGCCGAAAGCTCTTCGGTGCGCGCCGGAGCTTCGCCCCGCCAGAAAGGAACACTTGGCGGCGCGCCGTGCGCATCCTGCACCAACACGCGGCCTGCATTGGTTTCGATCCGACGAATCATCCACGAAGTATTTCCCAACAGCATGATGTCGCCGCGGTTGCTCTCCACGGCAAAGTCTTCATCTACCGTGCCCACGACAACGCCGTCGGGTTCGGCCACCACGGCGTAAAGCGAGTTGTCGGGAATCGCTCCACCGCTGGTGATCGCCGCCAGCCGCGCCCCGCGCCGCGCCCGAAGTTTGCCATTCACCCGATCGCGGTGAATATAAGCGCCATAGCGTCCACGCTTGGCCGCAATGCCCTCGCTCAGCATTTCCAGAATCGCATCGAAGGTTGCGCGGGCGAGATTGCGATACGAATACGCGCGCCGCACCAGCGCAAACATCTCATCCTCGGACCACTCTTCGGCGGAACACGCCGCCACAATCTGCTGCGCCAGCACGTCGAGCGGCGACTCCGGAATCATTAGTCGGTCAAGATCGCCCTGCCGGATGGCTCGCACCAGAGCAGCGCACTCCAGCAGATCGTCGCGAGTCGTGCAAAAAAGCCGCCCCTTGGGGACGGCCCCGCGCCAGTGCCCGGACCGTCCTACGCGCTGCAACGTCACCGCAATGGCGCGCGGCGAATTGATCTGCACCACCAGATCGACCGTTCCTACATCGATTCCCAACTCAAGCGACGCGGTCGCAACCAGCACCCGCACTTGGCCTTCTTTCAGCTTCTTCTCCGCGGCCAGGCGCAGCTTGCGCGACAAGCTGCCGTGGTGCGCCGCCACATTCTCTTCCCCGATGCGCTCCCCCAGTTGATGCGCAACACGCTCCGACATGCGCCGTGTGTTCACAAACACCAGCGTCGACCGGTGCTGCTCGACCAGCGTCACCAGCCGGTTGTAGACCTCGTCCCACATTTCGTTCGAAGCCACCGGCCCCAGCGGCATCGGCGGAACTTCGACTGCGAGATCAAGCGTCCGCTTGTGCCCGATATTCACGATGACCGGATCAGGACTTGGAGAGGGCGCGCCTTCCGGCCGCGCCGCAGAGCCCTGCGAATTGAGAGTGGCTTCAGCCGTTGAGGTCCCGGTAAGAAAATGCGCGACTTCTTCAATCGGCTTCTGGGTAGCGGAAAGCCCAATGCGCACCGGCGGTTTGTAAGTCAGCGCCGCCAAGCGCTCCAACGACAGCGCCAAATGCGCTCCACGCTTGTCGTCGGCGACCGCGTGGATTTCATCCACAATCACGGTCTCGACATCGCGCAGAATCGCGCGACTCTTATCCGCCGTGAGCAAGATGTAGAGCGACTCCGGCGTGGTGACCAGAATGTGCGGCGGCCGCTTAAGCATGGCGCGCCGCTCGGGCATGAGCGTGTCGCCGGTACGAACCGCAGTCCGAATCTCCGGCATGAGCAGTCCGCGCTCGCCGGCCATGGCAAGGATTTCTCCCAGAGGCACTTCCAGATTTTTCTGGATGTCGTTCCCCAACGCCTTCAGCGGCGAAACGTAGAGAACCTCGGTTCGATCGGCGAGATCGCCAGCCAGGGCCTTGCGCACGAGGCGATCAATGCAGGCAAGAAACGCAGCCAGTGTCTTACCCGAGCCGGTGGGCGCGGAAATCAGAGTGGTGCGGCCGGCGAGAATGTGCGGCCAGCCCTGCTCCTGCGGCTCGGTGGGCGTACCGAAGCGCTGGACAAACCACTCGGCTACGAGAGGGTGAGCCCAGGCTAGTGATGCGGGGAAGGACGGCATTGGGATATTGTAGCCGGAAGAAGGAGTTTCGTAAATTGTTCGCCTAAGGATATACTAGGGGCATGAAGCCGAAGACAGTCACTAAAGTTGAACGTCTCAAGCTGAGCAAAGAGACCGTCTCGGATCTCATCACGGCGCTTCGTGGCCGGTATAAAGGACCCGGTTTCGTTGTTGATGGATCGCGAGCGTGATCATAAGCGGGACGAGCGCATCAAGGACCGAAAATTTGCCGCGATGAAATAATTCCTGGCCGTTGCCTATCGCAGCGCCAGCGTGATCCTGATTGCCTCTTCTAGACGCTCCAAGATTTCCTTGTCCAGCCGGCTGTAATAAGCTACCAGCCCCGAAACGTGAATCGCGCGAATCTGCTCGGCCTTGGCGATGCTGTCCATCTTCAGTCCGCCCGAACCCTTGGGAATATGGGTGTGGCTTGGGTACGAGCGTTTGACGTTGGCCGCGTCGGTGACGGGCACAACCACCACTACCGGGCTGTTGGCGTTGATGGAATCGCGGCTGACGACCACGACCGGCCGTGTCCCCGCCTGCTCGCTGCCTTCGGTGGGGTCAAGCCTGGCGCTGAATATGTCACCGCGAACGGGCTTTGGCAGTGCGGATCTTTGACTGCTCATGTGTGGCTTCTTCAGGAGTAGCGCCCGCCTGGAAAGCTTCCCAGTCGCTCTTCTCGAACTCGCGGGCCAGCGCAATCGAAGTGCGCTGATAGTCTGCATCGTTCGCCATTTGCGCGAAGGCCGCGTCAATCTCCGCTTCCGTCAGCCTTCGTACTTTTTCCTCAATGGCCTGGACGACAAAGTCGTTGAAACTCGAAGCGCGCGACCGGACCACAATGGTCTTTGCCCGCTCATACACGTGTCGCGGCAGCCGGACTGTCGTGCTTTGATATTCCTTCCGCGCGGCTAGAGACATATCCAGTTTCACCATCTCGACTGTCAAGATTGTATCACATTTCCCTATCAATTCTGATATCATCTGTTACATCTATAATGCGACGATTCCCGATGCCAAGACTCTCCGCTCAAGCCCGAGCCCGTAAGATCAAACTCCTCCTCTTCGACGTAGACGGCGTGCTCACCGACGGCAAGTTGTTCTTCATTCCCGAGACATCGCAGGCGAGTTCGCTCCAGGAGCCCGCACAGCAGAGCGCGCACGGACAGATCGAAGTCAAAGGCTTCCACGCCCATGACGGCGTCGCAGTCTCGCTGGCCCGGCTCGGCGGCCTCAAGACTGGGCTGATTACCAAGCGCGTCTCGGAGACCGTAGCTCTTCGCGCCCGCGACTTGAAACTGGAATACATCCGTCAAGGAGTGGAGGATAAGGGCGCTAGTTTCGACGAGGTCGTTCGACAAGCCGGACTGAAGCCGGAAGAAGCCGCATTCGCCGGCGACGACGTGGTCGATCTTCCCGCCATGCGAGTCAGTGGACTCGCCATCGCGGTGAAAAATGCCCGGGCCGAAGTTAAGAGGGAAGCTGACTACGTCACGCCTCACGCCGGCGGCGACGGCGCGCTGCGCGATGCCGTCGAGTTCATTCTGAAAGCCCAGGGCAAATGGAAGCGCGTGGTGGAAGACTACGTGGGCGAGAGAAGCAGCCGTCAGCCGTCAGCCAGCAGCCGTCAGCCAGGAACCAAACCCCGCGGACTATAACCCTCGCTTCAAGGACTTCCTGCCCCAGCCAAAGAATCTCGAACCACCAGACAGAATCGGTTGAGGTGTATTAGCTGACGGCTGAAAGCTGAATGGCCAATAGTTAAAGAAAAACCCACCGGATGCTTGCTTGGGGCGTGCTCGGGTCAGCATCCGATGGGCTACCGTTTCTCCTTACTCACCCTGTTGTTTTCAGGAGTATTTGAATGATTAAACCCCAGAACTCCGCGAAGTTCCGTCTAATTTTGTAAAACTTTGTAATTGTTCCCGCGACTTAGTCCGAGATCACGAGGGGCTTGGATGCCATCAACTCTGTGAAACGCTTATCCTTTCGCAATTCGGCAAATTCTACGTCTTTGTACACATTCTTCAGATCCTTGTAACCAGATTCGATCGCCTTCTTCAAGTACTCGAGCGATTGCTCCGACAAGCCCATCTTGGCGTATAACTTCGCGACTGTGTAGTTGTAACGGGCGCGGTCCTCGGGACTGGGCAATTGCGCCTGGACGCCAGCGCGCGAGGAGTGCATAAAAACATCAGGGTCCAGTTCCAGCGCATGCTGGTAAGCCGCCACCGCGGGCTCAAACTCCTTCTTTGAGAAATGAGCGGCTCCCAGATTGCTGAAGAACGACGCCGAACTGTTGTCTTTTGCAATCGCCTTCTCGTACTGCTTGACGGCTGCTCCGTACTTCTTGCTCTCGTACAAAACTACGCCCAGATTGTTGTAGGCATTCGCGAACTCATGATTGGACTTGATGGCGCGCTCGAAGGATTTCTTCGCTTCCTTGTAGCGCTGCATCATGAGTTGCGTAATGCCGACCTTATTCCACAGTGACGCGTCATGCGGCTTCTTGGCCAGCGCCGCGTGGTAATAATCGAGGGCATCGAGATAGAGTTTGTCGGCGCGCAAGCGGTCGCCTTGCAGTTCCAGATCGGTTGCGGTTGCGTCCTGGGCAGGAGGATCAACGGCGCGGATGAGGGGAGGCGCGATCTGCACCTGCTCCGAATGAGAAACCTGCCCCAGTGCGGCAGTGGAAGAAATCAGCAGAAGAATCAGGCAGGCCTTTCGGTAGGACATACGCACCCCCCAGACGACCCAGCTCTAACAAAGCCATTCTGCCACAGTTTTGACTTAGCGGAGTGAAATTTTGCTAGTGGGCCGTTTGCCGGAAACAAGAACATGAACCACGAAGTAGACAAATGGGCACGGAGGAAAACTGTCCGAACCGTAAGAGCCAGACTGCCTTCGCGAATCGATCACAGTGTCAGGAATCCGCCCGGTCTGTTTTGTCAGGCATGTGCCCGGTCTGAACCCTCTAGTGACCCTCTCCCCTTCCCACCTAATTTTTGGAATGATCGGCTTGACGCGTTTTTCCCCGCAAAATACTAATGACAAATAACTTAGAGGTCGAAAGCCGGTTCTTTCTACTTGCTCCTAGGGGGCTTCGATCAGCTCCATTCTGCCGTCTCGGGTGCGGTGGAGGATCATTACTTTGCCTTTGGGGTCGCGGAAGACGAAGACATCGCGGTCGCGGAAGTGGGCTTCCTTGATGGCTTCTTCCAGGGTCATGGGGCGCATGGCTACGGCTTCGTCGGAGCGGACGAGGTGGACCTCGGTCGACTTGGCTACTGGAGGATAGCGGTGTACGGCTACCGGCACGGCGGTTTTTTCCGTCAAGCCTACTTTGGTTTGCGTGCCGGCACCGTCATCTTGGGCGGAGTGGCCGTTCCACTTCTTTACTTCCTCGCTCTTGCGGGCCGAGCGCTTCTTCGATTGCCAGCGGGTTTTATATTTCACCGCCTGCTTTTCGAGGTGGTCGAGGGCTTCGCTGACGGCGATCATCATATCCTTGGCTTGGGCCAGGCCAACCAGCGGGCCGTTGCGCGGGCTGATGGTGATTTCGGCTTTGTGGCGGTGCTTTTCTACGGCGAGGATCACCTTGGTTTCAAATCCGTCGCCCAGGATTTTGCGGATTTTCGTGAGGCCGGTTTCTACTTCTTTGCGGATGGCGGGAGTTACTTCGTAGTGCCTGCCGGTGTATTCCACGTTCACTGGCGCCCCTCCTTGGTCTTGCTTTGGGCACTGCTTTTCAACATCAGAAGTTAGAGGTCAGAATGCGGAATCAAAATCAAAATCTTTAGCACGGGGGACACGGAGGTTCACAGGGTAAACCTCTTCATCTTACTTCTGCATTGTGACGTCTTACTTCTGACTTGTTCATTCTTTCACTCTGCGCTGATGGGTGCTGGGAATGCGCATGTCTTCCCTGTATTTCGCCACGGTGCGGCGCGTTACCTGAATGCCTTGCGACTGCAGGATGCGGGTTAGCTGCTCGTCGGTCAGCGGGCGGCTGGGGTCTTCCTCGTCGATCAATTTCTTGACGCGGCGTTTAAGGATCAGCAAACTCGTGTTGCCGCCCTCGGGCCCCTGGACGCTTTCGCTGAAGAAGTAGCGCAATTCGAAGACGCCCTGCGGCGTGTGGGCGTATTTGCTGGCTACGGCGCGGCTCACGGTGGAAGGATGCACGCCGATTTCCTCGGCCACCTCCTTGATCATCATGGGTTTCAGGAAATCGATGCCTCTTTCCAGGAAATCCTGCTGGCGGGCGACGATACAGTAGCAGACTTTGGTGATGGTCTGCTTGCGCTGCTCGATGTTTTTGATGAGCTGGATGGCGCTCTTGTAGCGCTCCTTGACGTAATCGCGGGTGTTCTTGTCATTGGTGTCGCGGGTGATCAGCTTTTTGTAGGCGGGGTTGAGGCGGAGTTGAGGCAGGTCGTCGTCGTTCATCAGCACCAGCCACTCGTCGCCGTGCTTGATAAAGGCTACGTCAGGCTCGATCAGGCGCGCCGAGACTTTGTTGTATTGCAGGCCGGGACGGGGATCGAGCGTGCGTATGTAATCGATCGCTTGCTGCACCGCGTCTGGGGGACGTCCGATGGCCTTGGCGATTTCTTTGTGCTGTTTGCTCTGCAGGGCGCGCAGATGCTGGTCGACGACGGCGATGGCATCCTCGAGACCTGCGCGGTGCCGTTGCCGTTTTTGTCGCCGTTCCTTTCTCCGTTTCTTTTTTCTCCGTTTCGGGGGAGCGCAAGCTGTTGCTGATGATGGCGCAACTGGAGCAGTAAGCATTCGCGCAGAGTGCGGCAGCCCACGCCCGGGGGATCGAGTTGGCGAATTACTTCGAGGGCTTCCTGGAGATCGGCGGCCGTGAAGGTGGATTTGTAGAGTGGACGAGCAGGCGCGGGAGCGACGGCTGCGCTGGAATCTCCAGTGCGTGAAGCTACGGAGGGTTCGCCCGGCGAGCTGGCGGCGGCAAGAACGTCTGGGCCGCTTAGGGAATTCTCGTCAACCTCGGGAGCGGCGGAGAATTCGGAGGCGGTCGATTCGCCAGCGATAATTCCGCTTGAATCGATCGCTGCGGCGTCCTCGGAAGTTGTTTCGGCCGACGGCGATTCGTCGTCCTGTCCCAGTCCCAGGGCAGCCGCCTCGCTGACAATATTTCTCGCGGCAGCGGCATCGGCTTCTGGCGGCGCGGGTGGCGCCACGCCCAGCATTTCTTCGTCGCTGGCGATCAGGTACCCGTCTTCGTTGAGGTTGCCGATAATTTGTTCGGCGGCTTCGCGCACTTCGCGCCGCAGGCTCAAGGCTCCCAGTTGCCACGCCAGGTGGTCGGTCAGCGTGGTAGGCCGGGAGAGAAAGTTCTCGAATGACGGCCGTTCGATCTCCTCCATCTCGCCGCGGGTGCGGTAGCCTGGATCGAGATAGTCCTGAAAGAAGGAGCCGAAGTCAATTTCTTCGAAGGGGTCCTTCTTTTCGGCGGTAATGGGAGCTTCTTCGGTGGAAGTCTTGGTGGGGCGATCGCGGTCTTCTTCTTTGCGGCCTACTTCATCGATCAACGGGACTGATTCTTCGAGTTCTTCGAGAACCGGGTTCTCGACCATCTCGGCGTTGATCATGTCCTTGAGTTCGAGCTTGTTGAGCGCCAGGACGGAGACCATCTGCACCAGACCCGGGGTGAGGATCTGGCGTTGGGATAGCTTGACGCTCAGTTTGTGCTGAAGCAAAACCATGTCGTTAGTCGTTGGTCGTTAGTCGTTTGCCGTTCATCGTTGCTGCGGGCTTTTTTGCGTTTGCCAACGACCAACGACTAAGGGCCAACGACGTTTTTCTCACACCAGCGAAAAGCTTTCCCCTAAATACACGCGCCTTACTTCCGGATCGGCCGCCAGTTGCTCGGGCTGGCCTTGGCGGAAGATTCGGCCGTCGTCGATGATGTAGGCGCGGTCGGTTACAGACAATGTTTCGCGCACGTTGTGATCGGTGATCAGCACTCCGATGCCGCTGGCCCGCAGACCGCTGATGATTTTCTGCAGGTCGAGGACGGCGATGGGATCGATCCCGGAAAACGGTTCGTCCAGCAAAATGAAAGTGGGATTGATGCACAGGCAGCGGGCAATTTCGACCCGCCGGCGTTCGCCGCCGGATAAGGCATAGCCCCGGTTTTGCCGGATGTGCTCAAGCCCGAGTTCATCGATAAATTTCTCCATCTTCTCGCGGCGCTCGTGCCACGACATAGGCTGCGCCTCCAGCACCGCGAGGATGTTCTCCTCCACCGTGAGTTTGCGAAACACCGACGCCTCTTGCGGGAGATAGCTGATGCCATACTGACGGGCCCGGAGGTACATGGGAACGTCAGTGATGTCCTGACCGTCGTACAACACGCGCCCAGTGTCGGGGGGGATCAGGCCTACAATGGCGTAGAACGTAGTCGTCTTGCCTGCGCCATTAGGGCCAAGTAAACCCACAACTTCGCCCTGTTCGACCCGCAGGCTGACACCGTTTACAACGCGCCGGCCACGATACGATTTGCCAATTTCATCCGTGGCCAGAGTACGCATTTACCGTGCCATTCGGGTCTGAGTTACCACAGGAGTACTTGCCTTGCCTTCTACGAGCACCCTATCATCGGCCCTGAAGAAAGTCAACGAAACCCCGGTAATCTTGCCACGTTCGGCATCAAAAATGCTAGGCGGTCCGCCAGTGAGGACGAATTTGTCTTCGGCGGCCGTGTAAACCAGCGTTTGTCCGTCAGCACGGCGGCTGGGTTGTTGGACGACCACGCTGCCCTTCGCCACTATGTGATCGAGTTGGCCGGGCCCGGCAAGTGTTTGATTGTTTGAGCTTTGGCTCCGGGGCAGAAGATAAGCATCCATGGTGCTGGCGGAGGCGGTGAAGCTGGTGCCTTTGGCGAGGACTCCTCCTTCGTAGTGAGCTTTGCGTTCGGCGTCGGCGTAGGTGAGCTTGGCCGATGTGATGGCGACGGGGCCGGCGTCGGAGGGTTTTTCCTCAGATTTTGGGTGCGCTTTGTGTTCTGTTCCGGGTTCAGCCTTACTGGGTTGAACCTTATCTGCCTCGACTCCATTCGGCTGGAGTAATTTTGCCTGAACCAGCACCGTGGACACAGGTTCCGCGCCAGTGCCCTGGGCTAGCAGGAAACGGCGGTCGCGGTCGAACTGGATCGAGGGGGCTTCGACGATGTTTGCATCCTGCCACAGACGCGCGTTGCCCTGATAGAGAGCGACGGCGGGGAAGTTGTGCGCGGTCATGGTCGCTGCCGTCACGTGAATCGGTGAGGCAGAGGCCAGCAGCGCACCGTCCGGTTGTTCAGTGAGCTCGCTGTAGGTGCTTTTCACGTTGCCGTCGGCGAAGGCGTCGTCGGTGACGCGATTGATGCGGATGGTCCGGGCGGTTGTGACCATGGCGCCCTCGGACACTCGCGGGCTACCGGTGAGCACAAGGATTCGGTCGGCGGGAGTGTAGAGAGCTTTATCCGCCCAACCTTGGGTTCGTTTGCTGGGAGGCTGGCCGTCTTCGTAGGCGACGCTTCCCTGTTGGATGACCGATGAAATCCCTCCTTCCGGGAAAAACGCAGCATCGAGGGCCTGGCTGGTGCTTACGCGTTCAGGCAGACCCGGCGCTTGATTGACGATCTTTGCATTGGGCGAACCGTGGATCGAAGTTAAACGGCTTGAGCCTTCGGGAGTCGGGGCGAACTTTGCGTCAAACCGGCCAGCAGTGATGACGGTTCGAGCAGAAGCTTGCGCTCCGGCTTTGTTCGAGTTCTCAGCCGGGGTGATCGTGATCTTCGCCGCGCCAGATGTTTCGGCATGATCGAGGCGTTTTCCTTCCGCGACAAAGAAATCTACGGCCGGCGCGGTTAGGTCGAAATTCTGCGCGGATGCGGAACCTGTCGGCGCTCCGGTGCGCGCGCCATGCTGCGCTAGCCGGACTCCATCCATCGCGTGCACTTTCTGGAGTTGATTCTGCCCGAGGAAATCCAGAATCGCGCGTCCGGCATCTCCCAGCATCGGTTGCGACCCGATGCGCTCGACATGGACGTTGCCGGTCAGCGTTGCCGTTCGCAGCAGGTTCTGCTTGCCCGTCAGCAACATCTCGCCTTGATCGGCGCGGGCCTGCATGGTGTCGGTGTCTTGTCCCGTGGTTTCCGCATTCACGTTTCCTGTAGCGAGCACGCGCTGCACTTCGTTGTCCGGTCCCAGGAATAGCGTCGCCTGTTCCGCTTCCACGGTTCCGCTTTCATTCTTCAAGTGCGGATGATCGAGCACGGCTACATGCGGGTCGTGGGTGATTCTGGCGTGAGTAGCGAAAAGGCTTTCGGCATTTTGCCCGCCCATGGTCACGTGAATCTGCGACAGCAGTGTGAGCGTGTTCGTCTTCCCGGAATACAGCACGCCGACAGCCCACCCACTGGCCTGCGGCGTACGAAAGTCAACTCGTGCATTGGTAGTAGCATCGCCGGTCTCCTGGTTGAAGACCAGATCTCTGGTTTCGAGGTGGATTGGGTTCTTAAGTTCCCTGGGAGTGCCTTGGTCCGGTCCGGTGCCGCCCGTTGGATTGGCCTCCAGATCGATCTGCACCTCGCCGTGACCGGTGACGCTGCCCGATTTCTTGTCGTAGGAGAAGTCATCGCCGTAAATCTGATCGAAGCGGGAGGAATCGCGGCCGTAGAGAACGATGCTGACGCTGTGCAGTTCGGCGCTGCCGTCCGCCTTGAATTGCTTGAGCTTGCCGGCCTGGACCGTGAACAGCGTCCGCTTGCCGTCGGACTTGGAGAACTGGAAACCGTTCGCGGTCTGCTTGATGTCGATCCCAATCTCGTTGGGAAGTTCCTTCAGCACATTGCGGAGGCGCAGGCGGGCGTAGAAATAGGTCCCGGCTATGACCGCGATAAACAGCACCGCAATCACAGCCAGCCAGCGTCGTAGGCGGTAGATGGGGAGGGGCATCGCTACGTCTAGTTTAGCGGAAGTGGCCTCGACGGAGTGGTCAGTGGTCAGTGACACATCGGGGTCATTGAATCTTCGTCACTTTGTGGAGATCGCGTGGTCAAGCGGCTTGAAATCGCGTAGCGACAATTCCAGACCGCCGAAATCAGGGTGGTCGTTGTGGCCGATGGTAAAGGCGATGTCGATGGCGTCGCCGGCCAGAAGCGGCGATTGCTGCAGGCGTTCGGCCATGTGCCAGCCGAGGGCGTCAAAAACAGTTCTCAGTTTTTCAGCAGTTCTCAGTTCCCGGTTCTCAGTTCTCAGTTGAAAACCTTTGGCTTCGGCTTTCTCTGCGCGCCTGATGGCTGCGCCATCGGGATGGCAGTTCGGGGTGGCCAGAATAGCCACCACCGACAGTTCCTCTTTGCCAGGTTCAGGTGAGAATTCGTGCCCACGAATCTCGTCTCCGGCCTTCAGCTTCAGTTTGATGTGTTTGTCTTTCAGTATCTTGGGTGGGGCGATCAGGCGCACGCCGCGGCAGCTGAATGCGGGTTCGTGATTGCCGGTTCCGTAGGGCTCGAGCAGACGTAGCACTTGAAACAGTCCCGGAGTGATTTCGTCGAGATCGAGTTCTGCCTCCACCTCCAGAACCGGGTCGAAATCCGCCTTGGTCAGGCGCGCACGCGCGAAGGCATCCAGTTCCGCTCGAAGTTGAGGCACGTTCGCAGACGGCATCGCGAAGCCGCAGGCGTGAGAGTGTCCACCATAGCGCGTGAAGAGATTGTGCGACGACTCGACAGCCTCAAGCAGATGAAAGGGACGAATGGAACGGCCGGAGCCAAACGCTTCCTCGCGTTCGCGCGCGATGACGATGGTGGGACGGTGGTAGCGTTCGACGACTCGCGTGGCCGCGATGCCGATGACGCCGCGGTGCCAGCCCTCGCCATCGACCACGATGCAGTATGCCTCGCACAGCGCGGGATCGCCGGTGATGCGCTCGTCAATCGAGCGCAGGATCCGGCGCTCTTCTTCCTGGCGTTCGGCATTGAGACGATCAAGTTTTCCAGCCAGCAGCCGGGCGCGATCTGGGTCTTTCACGCTGAATAGCTCGATCACGTCGCGGGCGACGTCCATGCGGCCGGCAGCGTTGATTCGCGGAGCTATGCGGAACGCAACTTCGGTGGA
Organism: uncultured Acidobacteriaceae bacterium; assembly: GCA_963807655.1. GTDB lineage: Bacteria > Acidobacteriota > Terriglobia > Terriglobales > Acidobacteriaceae > Sulfotelmatobacter. The sequence goes on from CAWEDF010000051.1 coordinate 55,503, forward strand.
GGTGGGCGGACGCTTGCTCGAAATCTGCGCCACTTCCAGCAGCGCTTTGAGTCCGGGATTCACGGCGCGGCGCAGTGCGTCGAGGCCGAGCTTGGCAAACACACGGTTCTCGCCAGTGAGGGGCACGGCGTCGGCGATGGTCGCGATCGCTACCACCTTCATAAACGACTGCAACATGCGCGCATGATCTTTCGCGTCCAGGCGCCGTTGCATCAAGCCTTGCGCGACTTTGAACGCTACGCCGGCCCCGCAAAGCTGCTTGTAGGGATATTCGCATCCCGCCTGATTAGGATTCACTACCGTCAGCGCCCTTGGAACGCCATCGGGTCCGGGCAGGTGATGATCGGTAACGATCAGATCCACCCCCAGCCGTTGGGCGGTCTCCGCGGGAGTAAAGGCGCGGATGCCCATGTCGACGCTGATGATGAGGCGGATTCCCGCAGCTGCGGCGCGCTCGATCACGTCGTCGCGCAGATCGTAGCCCTCACGAATGCGATGAGGCACATGAAAGTCCGCCGCTCCTCCGCAAAGTTCGATGGCTGTTTTCAGAATGATGACAGCCATGGTGCCGTCCACGTCGTAATCGCCGTAGATCAAAATGGGCTCTTTGCGTTCGATGGCGACATCGATGCGATCAACGGCGGCGCGCAGACCAGTCATTTGCTCGGGAGCGTGCAGATGGGTGACAGACGGGAAGAGAAAACGAGCAGCATCGTGAGCTTCACTCAGGCCGCGGCGGATGAGCAAGCGCGCCAGCGTGGGAAGCGGATTGCCGTGTGAATTCCGCGCTCGATTCGAAATCGGAAGATCGGGTAAGCCACCGAGAGCCGCAGCCAGGGCCTGCACTCGAACTGGATCATCGCCAGCCAGTTCCCAGCGCACGGCTAGTTCTCGTCGTCCTGATCCGGTTCGTCAATGGGAATGCCGCCAAAATCTTCCGACACTTCCAGCAGGTGCTGATAGCGGTCATACCAATCGGTGCTGACTTCGCAGAGAAACATCGAGCCTTGATAGGCCCAGCCCAACTGCAGAAATCCAACCCTGCCCACGTGGGCGCGCAGCCAGCGCGCATCTTCCACGTCGTCTCCGTCGGAGAACTCGGACTGGGTAAGGCGCTGCACCAACTCATCCAGTTCTTCGCGCTCCAGCTTCCAGGAATGCATGGTCAGGAACGGAGCGCCCGCCGTCTTGGCCAGTTCGACGAAGTCCTTCCAGCCGTCCGGATTCGTTCCCATCTCCCACATGACGCATTGCACTTCGTCGTAATCCACGTAGCCGTGGAAACGGCTCATGCCATGGCCTTCAATGAAGGCGATCATGTCATCTTTAATGATGGTTAAATCTTCTGGTGTGGGCGACATAGCGGCTCGACAGTATTGTATGCCGTTTGGGTGGGAAGGTGCCAGAGGTGGATTGGAAGCTGGCCTCTTTCCCCCGCTCCATTTAGAATCCTATGTCCCACCTTCAGCAGCATATTTATTCAATAACGACAGGAGGCGCATTCGCCTTGATCCCGCGCTACACCCGCCCGGAAATGGGCCGCATCTGGAGCGATGAAAACCGCTTTCGCACCTGGCTGGCCGTGGAAGTTGCCGCGACCGAGACGCTGGCTGAGGCTGGCATGGTGCCGAAAGCGGCGGCTCACGCGATCCGCGAGCGTGCGGATTTCAGCGTGGAGCGCATTCACGAAATCGAGGCCGAGGTACGCCACGATGTGATTGCCTTCACTACCGCTGTGGCCGAGATCGTCGGCCCCGATGCTCGCTGGTTTCATTACGGGCTGACCTCGAACGATGTGGTCGATACGGCGCTGGCGCTGCTCATCAAACAGGCCTCGGCGCTGATTTCGCAGGATCTCGAACGCCTGGCGGAGGTACTGGAACGCCGCGCCTGGGAATTCAAAGACACGGCCATGGTGGGACGTACGCACGGCATCCACGCCGAGCCCATCACGTTCGGTTTCAAGATCGCGAACTGGTATTCGGAGACGCAGCGCAACATTGCGCGATTTAAGGCGGCGGCCGAAGACATGCGGGTGGGAAAGTTTTCTGGCGCAGTCGGAATATTCGCCCATCTGACGCCGGGGATCGAAGAAAAGATTTGCGCGCGCCTGGGCCTGAAGGCGGCGGCGGTTTCGTCTCAGGTGATCCAACGCGATCGTCATGCGTATTATCTGGCGACGCTGGCGGTGATTGCTTCGACTCTGGACAAGATTGCGACCGAGATCCGGCACTTGCAGCGCACCGAAGTGCGCGAGGCCGAAGAGTTCTTCAGCGCAAAGCAGAAAGGGTCGTCGGCGATGCCGCACAAGCGGAATCCCGTGACCAGCGAGCAGATCAGCGGACTGGCGCGGGTGGTGCGCGGTAATGCCCAGGCGGGATTCGAAAACGTTGCGTTATGGCACGAGCGCGACATCTCACACTCTTCGGCGGAGCGCGTGATTCTGCCAGATTCGACTACTCTGGTGGATTATCTGCTGAGCAAAACCACGAACCTGATTGAGACGATGTTCGTCTATCCCGAGCGTATGCGGGCCAATCTGGAAAGCACCCACGGACTGATCTTCAGCGGACAATTGCTGCTCGATCTGGTGGAGCACGGGGTTTCCCGCGAAGACGCGTACCGATTGGTGCAAACGCATGCGATGCGGGCGTGGAAAGAGGGCCTGGACTTCCATCAGCTTGTGCTGGCTGATAAGGAGATCACGGGCAAGGTTCCGCGCAAACAGATTCAGTACGCCTTCAATCTGCAGCGTCAATTGAAGAACGTGGACAAGATATTTGCCCGCGTATTTGGGAAGCAAGGCAACGGTGGCACGAGATTAAACGGTCGCACCAAGCCTTCGCGCGCCCGCCGCCGGCGGTGATGCTTCGCTAACTAATCCAACCCTGAGAGCCTAAGAAAGTTGCGTCTGATATTCCTCACTGTGCGTCCCCCGACGAGTGCATCTTCTCCTCGAACCCTCGCATCGAATGAATTAACCAGGCAGTTAAATCGTAAAGTTTCGTCAACTGGGTCGGAGGTGACCTTGAAAACGGCAGTGGCAACAAAGAAACAAGGCTTAATGAAAATTGTGGGTTCGATGCTGGCGGTGGGGTTGTTGAGCGCGACGCTTGTCGCCGAAACCGCGGCAGCGACCCGCTACGATAATCAAATTCAAACCAGCGTCGCCCAAAAACTGGCGCAGAAAAATCAGTTCAAAGATGTGAAGTCCAGCGTGGAAGACGGCATCGTGACCCTGACGGGCACGGTCGATCTCTACCAGCGCAAGCTGGACGCGTCCAAACTCGCTCGAAAAACCGCGAACGTTGCGGGCGTGCGCAACCTGATTGCCGTCGCCGGGCCAAACGTGGCCGACGAGCAACTGGAGCAGAAACTGGCTAAGAAGCTGACTTATGTGCGGCTCGGCTACGACAACACGTTCGACTATTTCGCGCTCGGCGTGAAAGATGGAGTGGTCACAGTGGAGGGAGCGGATCGAACCGGCGTGGGCCGCGATGAGGCTCTCGCCGACATCTACAACCAGCCCGGTGTGAAAGATGTGGTAAGCAGCATCTCAGTCGAGCCGGTATCCACGTTCGACGACGGGCTGCGTCTGCGCGCCGCCCGGGCGATCTACCGCGACCCGGTGCTGAGCAAGTACGCCATCGACCCGGCACGGCCGATTCGCATTATTGTCGTGAACGGGCATGTGACGCTCTACGGCTACGTGGATAGCACCATGGACAAAACCGTTGCCGGACTGCGGGCCGGCCAGTTGTTCGGCGCCTTCAGCGTGGAGAACAAACTGGTGGTGGAGAAAGATTCCGGTCAATCCGGGATGTAATACGGTGGGAAGGGCAGAAAAGGCGCAGCATTCGCTGCGCCTTTTTTTTGACTACTGCGGCGGGGTGTGTTCAAACGGGAGCTTGGTGTAGCGCTCTTTTTCCACCTCGATGATTAAGGCAACGCGTCCTTCCGGACTCCGCATGGGGAATGGCTTGCCGGTGTACTTGTTCGAGATCGGATCCAACACCTTCAGCTCTGGATCGGGCCGCCGCTCAATCACGCGACCGCGAATCTGGACTTCATCGTAGGGATTGGCAAAATCCACGATGGACAAGGCGACTCGCGGATCGCGCCGCGTGTTCCTGGCCTTCAGCGAGCCCTCGCCGGTGCACACAACGATTCGCTCGCCCTCGCGTCCGATCCAAACCGGCACAGACTGCGGAGAACCGTCTGGCATGAGAGTCGCCAGATGCGCAAAGTTCGGACGATCGATCAGTTTCTTCGCATTCTCCGACAGTGTGACAGCCATGAATGCTCCTCCTTTGCTTAATCACTCATGGAAGGCGATTGATCAGCGACGCGACGTATCCCGCGCCGAATCCATTATCGATATTCACCACGCTGACGTTGGATGCGCAGGAGTTTAACATGCCGAGCAGCGCGGTCAGCCCCTTGAAGGACGCACCGTAACCGACGCTGGTGGGTACGGCGATGACGGGCACTCCGACGAGGCCTCCTACGACGCTGGGCAGGGCGCCTTCCATCCCGGCACAGACAATTATGACGCGGGCCTTCATCAGCGCCTCGCGATTGGCCAGCAGGCGGTGAATTCCCGCTACGCCTACGTCGTAGAAGTGCTCGACTTCATTGCCCATGAGTTCGGCCGTCACGACGGCTTCCTCCGCCACAGGGATGTCGCTGGTTCCCGCCGAAACTACGGCGACGGTTCCCTTGCCGTATTTCTGCGGATCGCGCTGCAGCACGATGGCGCGCGCCAATTCGCGATATTCCGCCGCTCGTATTTTCCTCTTTACCGCGGCAAACTGCTTCTTATCGGCATGCGTGGCCAGAACGTTGCCTCCATGCTTCGCCAGCCGCGCGAAAATCTCCGCCACTTGCAACGGAGTCTTCCCTTCTCCGAAAATCACTTCCGGCATGCCGGCGCGCAGCCTGCGATGATGATCGACTTTAGCGAAGCCCAGGTCTTCAAACGGCAAATGGCGAAGGCGATCAACGGCCGCGTCAGGGGTAAGTTTGCCGCGGCGCACCTGCTCGAAAAGTTGGCGGATGGATTCGGTGTTCAAGGCGGCCTCTAGATTAGCATTCGGCGTAGCGCTGGCGGCGCTACTTTTGGCGGAACTGCTATTTCTTGGCGGAGCGGACTTTGGCCATCACCGCAGTGCAGACTTTACGGGCCAGTCCGGGCCGATCGAGATGAGCGAGGAAGAGTCGGCGCAGGCCGCTTGGCTTCACTCTGCCGGCAAGGTAGGTGGCGTAGATCTGGGTTCCGATGCGATATCCCCAATCCTGCGCGATCGATTCAAACTTTTCCGCATCAACGCGGATGGCTGCCTGTGCGGACTTTCTCGATCGCGGCGCGCGACAACGCAGGCGAATCTTCCGTTTCTACTGCTGGCCGCGATGGATAGAGCACTCGCGAGCCGAAGTAGGCCACCGCATGCTCGATCACCCGCGCGTAAAAAGTATCGCTCGCCACCGTGGCGCTCGTGATTCCTTGCACACCATTGCCGTTTGCGCCATGTCCATTCAGGCGATGGGGCAGCCCCCGGCAGGCGTGATGCAGAAAGCGAGTCGCATCTTCGGCGGCGTGCATCATCTGAAATTCGCGGATGTGGAACGCATTGACCTCGGGCAAATAAGCGCTGCCGCGTTCGGCCACGCTGGCCAGCATGGTCTCCAGTTGCGGTTCGCCGATCCCCTTGCGCGACAGCAACCGGCGAAGCATCGCGTCCGACGAGTTGCCATGAACCTCGGGCAGCATGTCGACCAGAAACTTCGGCTGCGTCCCGTTGCGCGGGGAATAGCGGTTGATTTCAAGAAAGCTGGCCAGGCTGTCGATCAGGTTGTAGATGGTGGGCGCGAAATCGGGACCAGTATCGCAGCGGCTCCACTGGTCGAGAAACAGCCGGTAGCTTTCATACTTCTCGAGGGGTGTGGCATTAAAGACGCAGAGGACATCGCCGTTCACGCGCACCGCCTCGACTTTGTCGAGGCGCTCACCGGCGGCCCGCCAATACAGCGCGTCGATATTCTGCAGTACGATGAGGATTTTCGCGTTGGTCATTTCCTTGCGCAGAATGCGCGGCAAATGTCCCGGAGCAAGGTGCGACTCGCCGAACAGCACGAAGATCACCGCATCGGGATGCTGCTCGCGGATTTCGGCAATCTTGGCGGCGGCGTGACGATCGCGGGCACCGATCTTGCGCAGGTTTTCGCGTGGCATGCAATCGAGACCGTAGACGGCTTCGCCGTGGTCGCGTGCTGCAACCAGCAATTCGTGGAACGGCGTCCAGTCATAGCCCCAGTCGAGATCGAAGCGGATGCGCTGGCGTAGTTCGTTCTCATCAATCTCGCGGCGCCACCATTCTTCGAGGATGTGCTGATCGCGGGCGAAGATGGTTTCGACTGCGAGCACGACGCGGCGATCCCCCGCCAGCGCGCGCTGCTCGAGGAGCGATGCGGCATAGCGCTGGGCCGCGGGCAGTGCATGGTAGTCGCCGATCAAAACCACATCGGCGGAATAGAGGACGTTCTGAGTCTGCTCGGAATCGAGAATGGAATCGTAGCTGCGAAAGGCCTGATTGAACTCGCGAAGGTATTTGCGGCGGCTGTGCGAATCCTGGGCGCGGATTTCGCGTTCCACTCCGGCCAGCGCGTGGAGTTGCGCGGCGCTGCGGCGGGATCGCAAATTGACCGTGGATGCCATGGGGCAGTTTCTAGTTTCCGGTTTCTAGTTTCTAGCCTTCCGTCTTCGCCTTGACTCCTGTGCGGCTACTGCCTATGCTCCAAACTTCGGGTGGCGCTTGCGTCAACTCGTTGGAGGCTCTTTGCCGAATCATCCGCCGCAGAATCTGACCATCGCGACCACCGGCGCCAGCGGTTCGGTTTTTCTGCGGCAACTTCTGCTCACGGTGGAGCGGGAGGCTCGCGTTCATACCGTAAACTTCATCGCTTCCGACTCCGGCCTGCGCGTGCTCGCCGAGGAACTCGGCATTAAGGGCCGCTCGAATCTGGTCCGCCAGATTCTTTCCGGCGAAAAAATGAAACCCTCAGCTCGGGCCGCCTCGTCCAAAATCACCGTGGTGTCCAAAATCAAAGAGCAGTCGAATGCCGACATCGCCGCCAACGTCGCCAGCGGTTCTTATCCCGCCGACGCCATGATCGTGATCCCGTGCAGCGTGGGCACTCTGGCTCGCATCGCCAACGGCACCGCTTCGCGCTTAATCGAGCGCGCCGCCGATGTCTGCCTGAAAGAAAAACGCCCGCTGGTGTTGTGCGTGCGTGAAACCCCACTCAACAAAATCCACATCCGCAACATGTTCCGGGCCGCCGACGCCGGAGCGACCATCTTCCCGCTCATCCCGGCCTTCTATTACCGGCCGGCTACCTTGGAGGTTATGGCCCGCGAGTTCGCCTATCGCGTGCTCGCCCACCTGGGCCTGCCCCAGCCCAATGCCTTCCGCTGGAAGGGTTAAAGCCCACCTGGAAAGTTTTCGACCTAAGGGGATGATCGGACCCAGCTTGAGGGGGGATCTCAAGTGTAGACAGCCAGAAGTACAGGTCCCAGATGCCCGCTGTACATGTACGACCGGGGGGAGACGCTGTCGTCGCCGTTCAAACCCGACCCGCGTCAGAACCGCAGAACAACTCCCGCGGAGAAGCGCCGGTTGGCCTGGTTGGTGCGGAGGCCCTGAATCAGCCCGGTACCGAAGGCGTTTCCGTAAAACTTATTCAAATTGACGCTGGTATGGAACCAGTCCAACTGTCCCAAGCGAAGGGACACGCGCCTTGCCAGTCTGTAATCAACCCCGCCTCCCAGCGCCATGGCAAAATCGGTGTAATTTGTGGCGGCGACAGACACCGGAGAGGTCACGCTACCGGTGATGGTGCTCGCGCCCAAACTGGTTCGGTCCCAACCGAACAGGCCATGCACGAAGGGAGTCACTCTTGATTTCGTCCGGTATGAGAGCACCGGGCCCGCCAGGAATGAATACGCAGTCTCTTTGGGAAGCCCCGCGAGGGTTCGGTCCCGCGACGCCGTGATTGGCGTGCCATAGCGGCCGCCAAAATCGGCAGCGATCCCCAGCCAGCGGCCAGTGTTGTACTGGGCCTCCGCATTCCAGCCGTCGAGAAAATAGTTTGCCACCGCGAAGGGGTCTGAAGTCTGATGCAGATCCAGGTCCAGGAGCCCGCCGTTGAGTCCGCCATGATCCAGATGTAGCAGCGAATACCCGCCAAATACCTGCACCTTCGGCGTTGCGTCTTGAGCAAAAGCAAACGAACCAATCGGAATGATGAAAGCCATCGCTGCCGCAGCGAAACGAATCATTTCCACGTTCTCCCGGTTGAAAACAGCGCATCTGAGAATAGCGCATCCGGCGAGCCACGTCTCTCCAGGGAGAGTGTTTCGCAGAGGCGTCCCACCGATTGTATCCATGAATCACATTAAGAACCCGGACACACCTATGTGGGTTGCAAGGGTACGCGTAAAAGTACGTAAAGGCTGGGAAATTGTTGCCCCGGAAAATGCGCTAAGGCCGTCGCTCGGGGTCGATGGTCTGGTCGAGATAGATCCAGAGCACGCGGGCAAATAGCGTGATCGTGGGCGCGAGGGGTAGGAATATCACTACTGCCCAGATGGTGTCTTTCGTGATCCACCAGCCAGTGATCGACCACAGCAGGGCGGCGATGAGCGCGACGATCGCGAGCCCTAAACCATAACTAACGTACATGGCGCCCAGAAAGTAGCCCGGTTCGCGCTCAAACTTGAGATCGCAGACCGGGCAACGCTCCCGCATCTTGGGAAATCCCCGGAAGACGGAATAGCGAAAAATATTTCCCGCGCGGCACCGGGGACAGCGCTGGTGAAAAATATCGCGCATCGTCGACAACTTCATGGAAGTTCCCCTTCGTACCGATAGCCGTCCATCTGTAGCGGGCGTTTATTGACCTCTAACCCCCGTTCGTTCTGCACAAACGTAAATCAGGTCTCTCCCGCATCTGTTGCCGGCAGAAAACAAACCTAGTGTGAAGAAGAATTCACGGGCCATTAACAAAAGCGTAACACTGCTTTCGTATAAGGGCAGGAAGCTCTTCTCTTCTTTGCTGCGGGGTGCTCGGGCCATGCGCAAGTACGTCCGTTCGCTATTCCTAGTCTTGATGTTGAATCTCGTGTGGGCTGCACCCAGCGCTGCCCAGGCAGACAGAGGCGCGATTGCCGGAACCGTGAAGGATAGCACTGGCGCGGTGTTGCCGGGAGCACGTGTGGAGCTTCAGCACGGACCTTCCGCGGTATCGGACAACCAGGGCCAATTCGCCATCACCAGCGTCGCTCCGGGGACGTACACCGTCTCGGTAAACTATGTCGGATTTTTGCCTTCCACGACGACCGTCACCGTGACTGCGGGCCAGACAACGCGTTTGAATGTTGTGCTCGAAGTGGCTTCCGAGGCAGAAAGCGTCATCGTGACCGCCGAGCGAGCCCATGGCGAAGCCGAGTCGATCAATGAAGAGAAGATCGCCGACAATATTCTCAACGTCCTGCCCGCAGAGGTGATCACCAGCCTTCCCAATGCCAACATCGCCGATGCCGTCGGGCGCTTGCCAGGAGTTACGCTCGAGCGCGACGAAGGTGAAGGCAAGTACGTGCAGATTCGCGGCACCGAGCCGCGCCTGGCTAATCTCACAATTGACGGCGTTGAGGTTCCTTCGCCCGAGGGCGGCGTGCGGCAAGTGAAACTCGATGTAATTCCAGCGGACCTGGTCGACTCCGTCCAAATCAATAAAACGCTGCAACCGAACATGAACGGGGATGCTATCGGGGGATCAGTAAATCTAGTCACAAAGAAAGCCGGCGACCGGCCCACGCTTTCCCTCTACGGCTTGGGCGGTTTCACTCCGATAGCAGACACTCGGAAAGTCTACGAACTCGGCGGCACCGGCGGCTCGCGCTTTGGGGTGAACAAACGCATCGGTGTGATGGTCAGCGGTTCGTACGACTACAACGGCCGCGGCATCGACGATATTGAGCCGGTACCCGGACTGCTCCAACAGCCGGACGGCTCGTTTGTTCGTGATTTTACCAACGTAGCTTACCGCCAATACTTATACGACCGAAAGCGCTATGGTTACGGGGGAAGCGTAGATTACAAACTTTCAGAAAATTCCAACTTGTACGTTCATACCCTTTACTCCGATTTCAAGGACTACGGAGACCGTTACGAGTACATCGTCAACACCAATGACGGCATCCCTCTTCCCGGTCCAAATATTCCCAACAATGGCCCGAATGCCGATGGCTCAACTCCGTTTACCACCGAGAGACGAGATCCCGACTTTCAGGTCGCCGATCTGTCGGTTGGCGGTAATCACGTTTTTGGCACAACGTTTCTTAACTGGCAATTTGCGGCGGCGCGCGCGCGAATGTTGAACCCCATTGGCGGGGGCGAGTCGCACACCTTATTTCTCTCTACCTTGACCAGCAGCAACTGTCAGTTCCTCAACTCAGCCACAACCAACCCTTACCTGCCGGTATTTTCGCCCGCGTGTTTCAGCGAGGTCTACGATCCGACAACGTTGCAACTGAACCAGATTCAGGATTCGGCTCATGGAAAGAGTGCGCAGCTCAATCTTGAGGGCACGGTTTCTCTGGCCAAGAATTTCAATCTCGGTCATCACAGCAACACCTTGGAGACCGGCTTTTACATCCGCAATGGTCACAAATTTGATGATTCGTTCGAGATTGATTATTGTCCCATCGATCCGACCACGATGCCGTTCGCTACCCAGTTCCTCAACGGCTTCCACAACAACCGCTATTACAACGGCCACTATCCTTACGGCCCAGGCATAAGTTGGGAAGGAGTTCAGAAGTTCCTCAAAGCCAATCCTGGCTTATTTACCTCCGACCCTACATTGTGTCCGCAAACGGCACCCCAGTTCGGCAACTCCAACAACTTTGATCTGGTGGAGCGCGTGACTGCTGGTTACGTGATGGACAGCATTGATTTCGGGCCGGTCCACCTGGTCGGCGGATTACGCGTTGAGGGAACTCAGGACAACACGGTCAGCTTTGATACCACGCTCAACACCTTGACGTTTAAAGGCAGCGGATCCTACGTGAGCTTTTTGCCTAGCGTTGCGGCGCGCATCCGCCTGTATGGTGGCAACAACTCTGCTCTCCGTCTAGTCTATGCGCGGGGACTCTCTCGTCCAGATCCCACCTTCCTGACCACGGCAACAGCCGTGGATAATTCGACGACTCCCCCGACTCTCACCATTGGTAATCCCGCGCTGAAGCCGGAGCACGCCAACAATTACGACGTGCTCTACGAGCGTTACCTCCATCCGCTGGGGGCGTTTCAGGCCGGGTTTTTCTACAAGAGCCTGGGCGATCCCATCGTCACTTTGTTAGCGGCGCCTAAGCCTTTCACGGGTTGTCCCGCCGCAAACTGTTTTGTCAATCAAGCGGTCAACTCAGGCAGCGCTTACATCGCCGGTTTGGAGTTGAACTTCCAGCAGCACTTTACTTACCTCCCGGGGTTCCTGAGCGGCCTCGGTATCTCCGCGAATTACAGCTATGCCACTTCGCAGGCCAAGAACGTAAACCCAGGTTTCCGTAACGACAACCCTCCTCTGCTCCGTCAAGCACCCAACACATGGAATATCAGTCCCACTTACGATCGGGGGCGAGTTTCACTGCGTGTGGGAATGGCCCATAACGGCGCCAATATATTCGCCTACTTCTTCAATGCCTGCTTGAATGGGGAGCAGGTAACTTCGAGTGGGACATGCATTCCGAACATGAACGACCCTGCGCCCGATCCCACCCCCGGCGGCATCAAAGGTCCTTCCGGCGATCAGTACCTTTATTCGCACTTTCAAGTGGACGCGCAGGGCAGCGTTTATCTGGGAAGAGGCTTTACCGCCATTGCTCAGGGTCTGAATCTGAACAATGAAGTGTTCGGATTCTACTTCGGAAGCACACCGTACTTCAGTCAACGCGAGTACTACAAACCCACTTACTCTTTCGGCCTCCGCTGGGACCTGAGGCGCGAGAAATGATGTGTACGCTGCGGTCGGGCTGCGTTACCGGGGGAGACCACTTTTGTACAGTTGACGCACACGCGGATTTCGTACTAATCTGCGATTACACCGGAAAGGAGGTGGTCGAATGACAAGTTCTGATTGTAGTGGCAGTTGTGGGAGTCTAAGACCAGGTGAGGTGGCTGAGACTTAGAGCTGGTTGCTCTAAGCGGGGCTTCGGACGCCAGTCGGACCAACGACGCGCCGGAGCTACAGCCCGCACACTAGCCGGTGAATACGGATGGAGGCATCGCGTAGGTCGCGCGAAGGCGTTCATCCTCGGAACTTCAGCCCCGTGCTTTAGTCCCAGACCCGGGAGTTGCCGTGAGAGGCCACGTAGAGTGACCACCTCTTGGTCAATCCCAAACAGTCCACCGGACGGCCCGCAGGTTCAACTGCGGGCCGTTTGTCGTTGACAGCAACGAAAAGAGTGGGAAGGCGGAGTAGCGCATCAGCGCTACTTCACACGTCCATACGGAAACCGACTTTTAGCGCGGCGACCAGGCCTTTGACGCAGGACTTTACATAAGGGTCGTCATGCTGGTCAGAGTAGTCGTGGTTGGGCTGATGATCGTCCGTAGCCACTCCCGCCCACACGCCGAGCGCTTACAACCCTCACGCAGCCTTGGATTCGTCGCACAACTGCTGGTAGTAATCGCGACCGCGCTCGTAGCCTTTTCTGAACGGTTCAGCCACGTCCACGCCGGGATACTGGTGTTCTAGTTCTTCAATCTTGCTATCCATCTCAGCCATGGTTTGGTCGTATTCCATGCAGCGCGTTCGAGCATGCAGCGCCGATTCGAAACCCAGCCGGTAGAACTTCTCGTCATTTCCGAAGTTCCTGCCATGGCTTGAATAGTGCTCTTGTTCCGCACTTCGCAAACCGATCCACCATTGTTCGTCGAGCCGCGTCTGTTGACTCCGCCCCTTCCGCCTTCAGCAACTCACGGAAGACAGCCGTCTCGGCGTCATCTTTTGCCATGGCGATCACCACGCTACGGCCTTTGCGCAGAGCGTCTTCGTAAACGAATATTTCGTCTTCGGGCAGACCATCGGTCATTGCATCTTCCGCCTTGCCACCTGCAACCGCGCCCACGCTGGCTCCGGCCGCCGCCAGCACTGCTCCACCCAACAATCCGATGGCGGTGATCGGACCAACTCCGGGTACAAGTGCAGCCACCAGCAACGGACCTCCCGACAACCCGGCCGCTCCTCCAATCAACGCGCCGATCGCCTTGCCCATGCCCGGCTGCTCCGTGGAGGAAATGGGAACATCGGGCTCATGCTTTTTATCTTTGGGAGTTAACAGCGTCACCCGGTCTTCCACCAGACCGAGGTCGCGAAACTGGGAGAGCGCGCGTTGCGCATCCGAGGGAGAAGCAAACACACCCGTCACTGCTTTCATTGGACGAACTCCTTTCTGGACTAAGTTCTAACTAAATATAAGCATCGCCCCGTTTCCTTCGTTCCGGACATTTTACATCTTGCGGAACAAACCGGTGCCAGTTGGTCGAATCGCCCTTCCCGCAGTATCCTTGGGTCGTGCCCTATCTGGACGAATCGTACCTGGACGAACAACAAGAGCGGCGCCGCCTGGCGGAAAATTATCCGCCATGACCGATGGAGAGCTGCAGAAGCTTGCCCAGAGCGCGGAGTCGCTGACTGAGATGGCCTGGGATGCGCTCGAAGATGAGATGGATCGCAGGCACCTTGAATTGGCCGACGACCCGGCGCAGGAACCGCGGCAGCAAATGGAAATGCGCGAACTCGTGACCATCCAGCAGTTTCGCGACCTGCCGGAGGCGTTGCTGGCCAAGGGCAGTCTGGAGTCGGCGGGCATCGAATGTTTTCTGGCCGACGACAACCTGGTCCGCCTGGACTGGTTCATCTCGAACTTCATCGGCGGCATTAAACTCAACGTGCGCGCCGCCGATGTAGAGAACGCGCGCAAGATTCTCGCCGAGCCGATTCTAGAAGGTCTCTACGTGCAGGGCGTCGGACTCTACGAGCAGCCGCGATGTCCCAACTGCCAGTCGCTGGACGTGAACTTCCAGGAGTTGGACCGCCCCATCGCCTACATGAGCGCCTTCCTCCGCGTTCCGATGCCGGTGCAGCGCCCGGCGTGGCGCTGTCATGCGTGCGATGCGGAGTGGGCCGACGACGAAGTGAATTAGTGCGGCTTCGGGACCCTGCCTGATATATAGAACAACGCTTGCCTGCTCAATCCGCTGATTGACGTGGGTGCCATGCGGAACTAAGATTCGGAGCGCATGGCAGAAGACCAATTCCCGATCGGCCGCGTCATCTCCCACTATCGCGTGCTGGAAAAACTTGGCGGCGGCGGCATGGGCGTGGTCTTCCGCGCCGAGGATACCAAACTTCGCCGCTTTGTCGCCCTCAAGTTCCTGCCCGAGGGACTCGCTCGCGACCCGGCCATGCTGGAGCGCTTCCGGCGCGAGGCGCAGGCCGCGTCCGCGCTCAACCATCCCAACATTTGCACCATTCACGACATCGACGAAGCGGACGGGCATCCCTTCATCGCAATGGAATTGCTGAAGGGCGTCACCCTCAAGCACCGCATCGGCAGCGTGCCCCTGCCTCTGGAGACGATTCTCACTGTCGGCATCGAAGTGGCCGACGCGCTCGATGCCGCGCAGTCGGAAGGCATCATCCACCGCGACATTAAGCCCGCCAACATTTTCGTAACCGAACGCGGACAAGCCAAGGTGCTCGACTTCGGCCTGGCAAAGGTCGTCTCCAGCACTAACAGCGAAACTCTTGGGGGAGCTGCCACCGAAGGGGAAATCAATCTCACCAGTCCCGGCACGACACTGGGCACAGTGGCCTACATGTCGCCGGAGCAGGCTCGCGGCCGCGATCTCGATGCCCGCAGCGATATTTTTTCGTTCGGCATCGTGCTGTACGAAATGGCCACGGGACGGCAGGCGTTTTCAGGAAGCACGTCCGCGGAGATTTTTGACGGCATCCTGAACCGCGCGCCGGTGCCCCCGCTTCGGCTGAATCCTCAAATCCCGGCGGAACTCGAACGAATCATCCACAAGTCCCTGGAAAAAGATCCCAGCCTGCGCTACCAGCATGCCGCGGACCTGCGCTCCGATTTGCAGCGCCTGAAGCGCGACACCGAGTCCAGTCGCCGGGCGGCGACGGAGGTTCGCCCCCGCCAGCGGTTCCAGCGCGGCGCCGGCATTGTCGAATGCCGCCGCTTCGAGCCAGCGGCGCAATTCCGATTTCAGGCGGTGGTCCACCTCAGCCCGCGCACACCAGCAGTTCCGCGGTCGCCGCCGTTGCCAAGCAACACAAGTGGGGAGCAGGAGCGATCGCGATCGCGGCGCTCATCTTGCTGGTGGCCGCCGGGTATGGCGTCTATTCGATGCTCCACCGGCCCGGCGCAGCGCCCTTCCAGAACTTCGCCGTTACGCAGGTCACGAATTCTGGGAAGGCAGCGGAGGCCGCGATTTCTCCAGACGGGAAGTACGTGCTCAGTGTTCTGGACGACAACGGCTTGCAGAGTTTGTGGCTGCGCAACGTCCCCACCGCCAGCGATACGCAAGTCATTCCGCCCTCAGCCTCTACTTACCGCAGTCTGGCATTTTCGCCGGATGGAAACTACATTTACTTCCGCAAAGCCCTGAATGCCGATCAACAGCGATTACAACCTCTACCGCGCGCCGGTGCTGGGCGGGACTGCGCAAGCCGTGGTCAAAGATATCGACAGCGAAATTACTTTTTCGCCTGACGGCAAGCGCATGGCTTATGCTCGCGCGAACGATCCCGAGATCGGCAAAATCCGGCTGCTCACCGCCGATCTCAGCGGTAACGATGAGAAGATATTGCGGATTGCACCGGTCGCCGAGTTGTCGGCATATCCTGAGCTGGTCGCCGGATGGCAAACAGATCGCCGTGAGCTTATTTCAGCCTGACCAGGCTCTCGGCGGAATTCAGTTGGTGGATGTTGATACTGGAGAAACCCAGCGCTTCGCCACGTTCAACGATAAGCTGCCTTTCGATTTGACATACCTGCCCGAGGGCCGCGGAATTCTTGCCCTCTACCAGCAAGCGGGGCCCAGCTTCTTGCGGGCGCAGATCGGATTCATTTCCAGTGCCGGAGGACAGCTTCAGCCCGTCACTCGCGACACCAACCGGTATATAACTCTGACGCGCTCGGCTGACGGCAAGACGCTGGCCTCGGTCCAACTCAAGACCACACAGAGTCTACATATACTTCCCGGCGCGGGCAGCCAGAGCGCGGATTTCAAGCCCGTGTTTCCGGCAGGACGGGAAGTTCGTGGGTTTAATTGGACAGCCGACGGAGCTTTGCTGATAGGCGATGGACCGCGGCTCCTGCACACGACGGTCGACGGCAAGGATCAAACCCAACTCATCGGCGATGCGGCCGCAGGAATCTCTTGATGTTTCGCCTTGCGGTAGCGACCATCTTAATCTTTACGTGGATGTTTCATGGCGGTGTGAACACTGCCAATGTCTGGCGAGCCAATGCCGATGGTTCAAGCCCGGTAAAAGTAACCAACGGAAAGCGTGACACGCGGGCGATTTGTTCCCCGGACGGAAAATGGGTCTATTACTACGATCAAGACGGCCGGCGGATTGCGCGCGTACCGCTGGATGGCTCTGGAAAAGCTGAGCCGCTTCCGGGAAGCGTCGTGCCTAATAGCTTTCTTGCGGGCAGCGGACATGTGCTGTCTGCCGACGGCAAGATGCTGGCCTACATGGTGGAAGTACTCGATCCAGCTACGCAGAACGGTGAACAGAAGCTCGCGCTGCTCGACCTCGGCTCCTCGGTGCCGCGACTGCTCAAGGCTGACGCACGCGTTGCCCGGGGCGGCCTGCAATTCACTCCCGACGGCAAGAATGTGGCCTATCCCATCCAGGAAAAAGGCGTGGACAATATCTGGATTCAGCCGCTCGACGGCTCGCCCGGCCACCAGATCACGAACTTTACATCCGAGCAGATCACCTCGTTCCACTGGTCGCCGGACGGCAAGAGCTTGGGCGTGCTCCGCAACCACTCGGAGTCCGATGTGGTCCTGTTGCAGGAATCCAGGTAACGTTCCCTTACGCTCCCCTGCCCGCGCTTTGAAAACCTTTGCGGATTACATCCAGCGTATCCTCCGCGAGCTTCACAGCGGGCAGTTCTTCCTGGCTGAACCACCGCACTTCAGCGGCGTCGCTGGCGGCGGCAAGATCCCCCACAACCCGGCGGCATAGAAAATCAATCAAAACGTAGTGATATTGCACGCGCTTGTCGGGATCGCGCAGAATGCGGTCGTAGACGCCGAGAAGTTCGCCGGGTTCGACGCTGAGCCCGGTTTCCTCGCGAGCCTCGCGGATAGCGGCGTCGCGCACTCTTTCGCCGACTTCGAGCACACCTCCGGGGATGGACCATTCGGCCTGCAGCGGCGGGTGCGCGCGCTTTACCAGAACAACGCGGGTGTCTTCGATGATGATCGCGCCTACGCCGACCAGCGGCACTTCGGGAAATTCGCGTTGCATGTGTGCAAGCATTCTAGCGGAGTCTGGAGTTGTGGTGGCGCCGGCAGCCGCCGAGCTTCGCTCGGCCTGGACGGACGAATGCGTCCGTCCCCACATAAGCCTTTCCCAGAGAACCTCTCCCCACACAAGCTCTCGCCACCACGTCTCTGTGGTTAAATGATCGTGTCTATGGCTCTTGAAGAATACAAACGAAAGCGGCGGTTTGAATCGACGCCGGAGCCTCCCGCGAAAGTCGAGACCAAGGCAGGACACCGCTTCGTCGTGCAAAAGCACGACGCCACCCGCCTGCACTATGACTTTCGCCTGGAGATGGAGGGCGTGCTGAAATCGTGGGCGGTGCCCAAGGGGCCGTCGCTCGATCCGGCGGACAAGCGGCTGGCCATGCAAGTCGAGGATCATCCGGTTTCGTATTTCGATTTCGAGGGCATCATCCCGGAAGACAACTACGGTGCGGGCACGGTGATGGTGTGGGATGTGGGCACGTGGCAGCCGCTGTCTCCGGTTGCAGTGCAGGGAAAATATGTGCCGGGCACCGAGGCCGAAGCGGCGGCCATGCTGGCCAAGGGCGATTTGAAATTCCGCCTCGATGGAAAGAAGTTGAAAGGCGACTTCGCGCTGGTCAAGATGAAGGGCCGTCGTCCGGGAAGCAAAGGAAACGAATGGCTGCTGATCAAGAAGCATGACCAGCACGTGGTGGAAGGCTACGACATCGACGACTATGACGAGTCGGTGCTAAGCAAGCGCAGCCTGGCGGAGATCGCCGGAGATGCGGGATCGGCCGAGTGGAGAAGCCGTCCGGCAGGCGGCGGGAAATTAAAAGCAGCCTGGCTTGCCGAATGCCGTCGCCAAGCTCGACAAGAAGAAAGCGGCGGCGAACGGGCAAAAAAAAAAGCAAGAACAAACCAAAACCGCAGAGGACGCGGAGGACCATGAGAAAGGCAGGGGAAAAACCTTAGTCTCTCCTGGCCTGTCCAAGCTGCTTCCCCGCCGACGGGTTCCCGTACCCCCGGCCAACAAAAAGCATTCAAAATCCCGAGCGACTTCCGCGTCGCTCTGCGATTTTGGTTTCCGGCGTGGGCGGGGTGAAGCGCCCCATGCCTTCTACGATTCACCCCATGCTGGCGACCCCGATAGACGAGCCCTTCGACGGCCCCGACTGGCTATTCGAGATCAAGTGGGATGGCTACCGGGCGGTTGCTTTCATCAACGACGGCAAGCTACGGCTGGTCTCGCGGAATCAGAATGAACTGACCGAGCGCTTTCCCGAACTGAGGGATCTGCCGAAGTTTGTCCATGCGAAGAGTGCGATCCTCGACGGCGAAGTGGTCGCGCTCGATGACGATGGGCGCGCCTCGTTCAGCCTGATGCAGCAGCGGACCGGCTTTCGCCCCGGCGGCCGCCGCGGGGAAGCAAAGTCGGACGTGCCCGTGCTGTATTACGCCTTCGATCTGCTCTATCTCGATGGCTACGATTGGCGGAAGGTTCCGCTGGAGGAGCGGAAAAAAAAGCTGGCATCGTTGCTAGTCACGGGCGACTCCGTCCGCTACTCAGACCATTACGAAAAGCAAGGCAAAGCCTTGTTCGAGATGGCGAGCGCAAAAGGTTTGGAAGGCATTCTCGCCAAAAAGCGCGACAGCATTTACCAGGAGCATCGCTCCAGCGAGTGGCTGAAGATCAAGATCAGGCACCGTCTGGAAGCCGTGATCGGAGGCTACACTGAGCCCGAAGGCAGCCGCGCACATTTCGGATCGATCGTGCTAGGCCTTTACGACAAACACGGCCGCCTCATTCATGTTGGCCAAGCGGGCAGCGGATTCGACCAGAAGTCGCTTGAAGAAATCTGGAAGCTGTTGAAGAAACGCGAAACCAAAAAGAACCCGTTCTACGGCGAAGTGGAGGCGCTAAGAAAGGTCTACTGGGTCAAGCCCGAACTAGTAGCCGAAATCGAATACACAGAGTGGACAGACGGACCAAGCAAAGGAAGCGGCCCAAAGCTGCGAGCCCCAGTATTCTTAGGTCTGCGAGACGACAAGAATCCACAGGATTGTATGCTAGTGCAAGAACTGAGACCACTGACCACTGACCCTGCTACTTGATTTCTTTCATCGCCAGCAGCGTGCCGTACTCGTGGCCGCCGGGGTCCACGGCGCGGGCAACCACTGCGGTAAATGCGCCTCTCAGTTCAGGGTACTTCGCCAGCAGCGTCTTCATCATCGCAACGTTGTTCTGATAAGTCTGGTTGCTGTTGGACACATCGCTCGCCTGATATCTCACGATCAAATCCAGATCGTTACCCACGAACTCAGGGAAGATAGCGGTCAGCTTGTAGGTCGCGGTTCCAGCAGGAAGATCCGCGGTCTTGCCCTCTGCCGGAAAATCCGCGGGTTGCAGTTTTTGCGACTCATCGTAAAGCTTGTCGGTGACCGCCGTGCTCATGAAAGGCAGGGGCGAAACCAGCGAGCGCGCTACCACGTAGTAGAGCCAGGCATTGTGCAGTTGACCCTTAGTCTGGAAGTCGCGGGCACGCGCGCTAAACCAATCACTGTCGTGCCCGCCGAATTGTGCGGCCTTAATGTAGAGGCCTCCGAGCTTCCACTCGGAACCGATCTGCTGCAGGATCAGCGAGACCGTTTGTGCGCCGTTGGGCGACGAGGCATCCAGGATGACCACGCCATACTTGCCGGGCGCAAGGCCGTTGAGAGAAAAGGCCGCGCTGTCGCGCGTCTGGCCGCTCCTGCCGAAAACACCGCAGAAAAATTCTGCTCGCGGAATAGTCGCAGTGCCTTCCGCTTCCAGCAGAAACGGAGGCCGAGCCGCGGCCTGGGAACCGGCAAGCGCCGCCTGTTTATCTTTCACAGTCTCCTCAATACTGGAGAACTCCGCCGCCAGGTTCGGGATGGCGCTCCGCCGCAGCGAGGCCACATCGCCCACGGCGACGAAGTTGAAATAACGAGTCCCAGTATGAGTGAGGGCAGCACGCGTGGCCTCATCCATGTCGCTGGCGGTGAGGCAACTCTCCGCCAGAACATTCGCTGCGGAAAATGCCAGCAGCCCCAGCGCGGCGCAACTGAGCAGCAGACTGCGAAGGCGCTGAACTAGCGCCGTTCTGCTCTCTAGAAACCCACGTCTCGACAGGCAGCCTATGTCAGCCACTCCTTTTCGTCTCCCAGCAGATTCTACGCTCCGCTTAAATTCCAGGAAGTGCAACTAGTTGCACATCCGGGTCTGCACCGGGTATCGAAATTTTGCCTTGCAAGACAGCAAAGTCAATACGTTCTATAAGGTAGGGAGGCTGCGGGTTGGCGGTCCGAGGGCCACGCAAGCCAAAAGCGGTGTTAAAATTGCTGTTACACATCTACCGTCTCCCAGAATAGGGCAATGAGTTAAAAGATCGAATCGGAGGGGTTCTCATGAGCACGAGACTAAAGTTTACTGGGTTGCTGGTCGCCGGCGCCCTATGCCTGCCGGTGGCGGGACGCGCTGACACGAATTCAACGCCGCGTCGCGCACACAAAGTCAAGAAGCAGCAGCCTTTGCCGCCTCCACTGCCCTCCGGACCGCAAGGGCCCGTTCCCCAGGTTCCGTTAGATGCCATCGCGCCAGTGGCGCCGCAAGTGAGTTATCAGGATGGGCAACTGACCATCGTCGCCCCCAACTCCACGCTGGGCGACATTCTTCGCGGCGTGCGCAAGCACACTTCTGCCGACATCGAAATTCCGCCCACCGCCAGTGAGCGAGTGGTAACGCGCCTCGGTCCGGGCCCGGCGCGAGAAGTGATGGCCGAGCTGCTGAATGGATCACGCTTCAATTACATCCTGTTGGGATCCCCGGACAACGCCAACCTGCTGGTGCGGGTCGTGCTGGTGGCCAAGACAGGCGACACGCCAACTCCCGCGGCGGACGATAAAGCGGCCCCGTCCGCGGAGGTAGCCAAGGCAGCGCCGGATGCTCCCGATGCCGACCCTGCGGAGGACGCCGCCGACGATAACACCGACCAGGCCGCAGCCGCGGAAGCGGAACAAACCCAGACTCCAGCGGAACAGCCTGGCGTAAGAACTCCGCAGCAGATGTTGCAAGAAATGCAGCAGCGGCAATTACAGCTGCAGCAACAGCCCGGACAACCAGGACTCTACCCTCCCGGCAGGCCCGGCGCAGCAGTTCCGCCGGGGCAAC
Organism: uncultured Acidobacteriaceae bacterium; assembly: GCA_963807655.1. Taxonomy (GTDB): domain Bacteria; phylum Acidobacteriota; class Terriglobia; order Terriglobales; family Acidobacteriaceae; genus Sulfotelmatobacter. The sequence goes on from CAWEDF010000051.1 coordinate 77,301, forward strand.
CACCACAGCAGCCGGAGCAGCAGCAACAATAGTGGCGCTTTGAAAGGGCGCGGCTTCCAGCCGCGCCGCAAGGCCTTGTATCCATCAGGGCTGGTTGCCAGCATGCTCCAGGCGCGCCGGCGAACCTGCCTGCTGCGGTCTCTGCGCTCCTGCGGCCGCCTCGACGTCAGCGCCGTTCATAGCCTCCTGAAGCAGATTCCAGTCGCGCGTAACATCGCTCTCCGAAGCCTTGGGCGGGCTCCCCGCCGCAGCTCCGCACGCAACCGCGCCTGCAGAAGCTGCGCCGTGAACCGCTCCGGAGCGTCATGGGCGAAGATGTTGCTGCCCGCTACGCCGACGCTCACCGCTTCTTCTCCAACGCGAATCCGCATGGCCGGGCGTCCTTCAGAATCGAGCTCCGGTGTGGCATGGCGCAACAGGCGTCTCCATTTCTCCACGGGATCCACATTCAGTTCCAGATGATTCAGTTCGCTCTGATAGGAGCGGCGATCCTCCGCCCCAAGCGGCGCTTCCAGAGCGCGCCCGGTGTTGAAAACCAGCGCCTGCCGCGCCGGATCAAAGCGTCCCGCCCCCGTCCCAACGTAAACCGCCGCCACGCATCCCGCAAAAACCGGACTGGCCACGGCGCTGGGAACAATATACTTTTTCGACTTCAAGAAAGACTCAACCACGCCATGCACCGGGGTGCTGCGCGCAGCGCTGCCCGGAACCTGCGGAATCACAAAGCGCGAGAACTGCAACTTGGAATGCCGCCCGCTGAACTTGATCAGCGTCTTCGCCATCTGCTTGGGAGTTGTGATTCCAACATCTGCAATCAAACTGCGGTGCAGGGATCTCGGGTAGTAAAAGTTGATGACGTCCTTGGCGAAATCGGCGCAGTTGCGGGAGACGAGATGGAAATGGGAACGATTCGGCGCCGCATTATACTCGCGGATAAAAGCCTCGTCCTGCGCCCGCGTGGTCTCGATTTCGAATCCATAGGTGGTGCGGTCGTAAGCCGTGCCTACAAGCTCGTACCAGTTTCCTCCCGGACTTTCTCCCGTGTCCCGATCCGGCGCAACCCCTTCCAGATGTTTGCGCCGGTATTGGTCACGCAGAAAATTCACCATCTTCGGATCTGCAAGTAGCGGAACATCCTCCGCCTGCTCAACCGCGTAAAGATAAGGAATCAGCGGGATCGCCACCCAGTCATAGCCGCCGACTCCGTCATAGCGGCTAATAACAATTCCCTGTTCTCCAGGCTCGCACGGACGCAGCACCAGCGGCGTCGCAGCGCAAACTCCAGACAAATACACCGCCGCATGTCCGGTGGCCGTAAAAAATCCCAGCTTGCCGTAAGGCTCCTCCAGCAAGAGTGTAGCCGACGATGCTGAAGCCAAACCGGCAAAGGTCAGCACTAGCACAAACAACGTGCACACGGCGCGCCGTATTCCGCTCAAAACAGGCATGGCTATCCCTTAAGTTACGAACCCCTTCGAAATAGATTAGTTGCCAGGAAAGGGGAGCGCGAGTTACCGAAGTCAACCCGTAAAAAGGGAATCCGGCATACAACACTTACTCGATAGAAAAATCAGCAGTAGGCGAGTGTGAAGAACGTTTAGAGCAGCCCACAACTCCGTGATTCCGGCCAGAGAGCCGGAGCGCCAGCGACGGCCCGGCAACTCTTGTCATTCCGCCCGGAGCGGAAGCGACGGACTAAGAGCCTTCGTGATCCTTTGTGCCCTTCGTTGGGTTCGCGTCGTTCTCCTTTCAAACGGCGTCACTACTTCGAATTCCCTTGACTTCGATTCCCAAGAGTGCGAACCTATTCTCTACGAAGTAGATCTTTGAAAAGACAATAGCAATGAGATAACTCTCGCAAATTCAATATTTTGCAAAAGGACCCACTGATTCCAAGGCACTTAGCAGACCAAGAATCCCTAAGTCCTTTGAATGTAATATTTTACGGGTAAGTCATTTGTTTCCAATATTTTACCCAGAATTCTGACAGGCTTTAGAACAGCCGTAACTCGTTGATTCCAGATATTTTACCAAGATCGATCCGTGTTTTTTTTGATCTGGATCTAGGTCAACTTTCGGACGGCCCAGGCAGCACTCTCGGCGACCACCTCATCCTCATCCCCGCCAGCTTGTCGAGCAGCGGAACAAACTTCTGGTCCCGGCTATTTCCCATGGCTATTACGGCATTACGGCGTAAGCCTGTGAGCTTAGCCCGCCGCACCGGCGAGCCGCGAAAGCGTTCCCGTTTGAATTCTTCCGCGCTCATCTCCGCCAGCCAGTCAAGCGCTGGGTTCACCAACTCCTCACGCGGCTGAAACTCAGCGGCATTAGTCACCGGAGCCTTGCGGTTCCAGGGGCAGACATCCTGGCAGATGTCGCACCCGAAAACATGCCGCCCCACTCCAGAACGAAGCTCCTCTGGAATCGCGCCGCGCTTTTCGATCGTGAGATAAGAGATGCACTTGTTGGAATCGAGCTGATAAGGCGCAATGAATGCGTCGGTCGGGCAGGCATCGATGCAGCGCGTGCAACTGCCGCAGCGGTCGGGAGCAGGCAGGCTGGGTTGATCCGAATTGGTCACCAGATCGAGCGAGGTAAGAATCACGCCCAGAAAGAGCCACGAGCCCAGCTTCTGATTGAGGATGCACGTATTCTTCCCGATCCATCCGATGCCTGCGTACTTCGCGACCACGCGCTCAACAATTGGGCCAGTGTCGACATAACAGCGAGTGATGAGGTCGTCGCTTCTACATGCCTTTCGCGCGACCGCCTCGACTTGCAGCAGGCGCAACATCACCGCGTCGTGATAGTCCATCCGGCTCCAGGCGTAGCGCGAGATCCAGCCGCGCGCTCGATCGCACGCATGCGTGGAATAGGGCTGCGCTGTGTTGTAGTTGAGGGCGCACACCACGACACTGCGAGCCCAGGGCGCAGCGTGGGCGAGAGACGCGCGTTTCAGGCGTCCCTGCTCGTCGCGCGCGGCCATGTACTTCATTTCGCCAGCGTGCCCCTCAGCAATCCAGCGCGGAAAGTACTCCAGCTCCGAAGCGTCGCCGACGGGAGCGACGCCAACAAGATCAAAGCCCGCTTCGGTGGCGGCTAGCGTGACTGCACCCTTGATTGCAGCGGCTGAAAGCATATTGGATGAAAGCACAAACGCGGTCGTAGAGACGTAGCTTGCAGCGTCTTGCAGCGGCGCCCCATGGTTGGCGGCCAATAAGCCGCCGACAGAGACGTTGCAAGCAACGTCCCTACGGCAACATTACCTCAAAACAAAGTCTCAGTTCCAATTTGGAACTGAAGCCTCACTTTTTTGGCGGCTCAAACATTTCCTCAGCACCATCAGCGTTTAAGCTTTTTCTCACGAGTCACGCAAGTCACGCTGCGCGTTCTCCGAATTTCTTTCTGCAAAGGAGACCAAACTGTATGCCTCAACCCACCCACGCACAAACTCCAACCATTCAAATTTCTGTGATCAACGAGAGCACCGTGCTGGCCGACGCGGATATCGTTCCCGTCGTGGCGGCGCTCCAGAAGCAAGTGACCAATGATTTCCGTCCCGTCTGGGGGACCGACGCCGAACTCGCCATTGTTCCCAAGGGCACGCAACCGCCCAGCGGAACCTGGTGGCTCGTGATGCTCGACGACTCCGACCAGGCCAACGCTCTCGGTTATCACGATCTCACCACCGAAGGGCTGCCCATCGGCAAGGTCTTCGCCGCCAGCGATCTGAAGGCGGGCACATCCTGGACCGTCACTGCCAGCCACGAATTGCTGGAGATGCTCGGCGACCCCAACATCAACCTCACCGTATTTGTGCAGAACACCAACACCGCCGGAACTCTCTACGCCTACGAAGTCTGCGATGCCTGCGAGGACGACAGCCTGGGCTATCAGATCGACAATATCCTGATGTCCGATTTCGTCTACCCGGCATGGTTTGAGAGTTTCCGCACCGAGGGCTCGACTCAGTTCGATCGCATGAACAAGATCACGACTCCGTTTCAGTTGCTGATCAATGGCTACATCGGGGTCTTCAACGTAAGCGCGGGCAGCGGCTGGCAGCAGCAGACGCAGGACAAACGTCCCGCCAGCGTTCTGCATCGGGGCGCGGTCGGCACGCGCCGCGAGCGCCGCGATATTCCCCACGAACTGTGGATCAACAGCCTGCCGCAGCGCAAGATCGTGGGCAATGCGCAAAAGTACCGCCAGACGCTGCAGACCATTCAGAAGCGGCGGGAAGCAGCCTGAAAGTTTCCTCTGGGTGTCCCACGCTCGCACGCCCCGCGCGGAAGGTTGCGCGGGGCTTTTTTGCGCAGTGGCCAGGGAGCAGTGGTCGGTGGTCAGTGAAAAACAAGACCCCGAATCGTGGAGACTTACAGGTCACTGGTCACTGGTCACTGGTCACTGACCACCTCTTTACTGCATCAGCCGTTTGAGTGCTGTGCGGGCCTCGCCGACTTGGGCTAGCTTGGTTTGCGAACTCGGGAAGTCAGAAAGGAATTCCTGGTATTCGTTAATGGCTTGGTCGTGTTTGCCGGTGCGCTCGTAGAGTTGGCCGAGGTAGTAATGGGAGAGGATTTCAAGCAGGGGAAATCGCCCTGCCATCGCCCTGGAGTTTTCCAGCGAGCGGTCGAGCCGCCAGCTTGCGCGAAACTCGGCTTCGGCCGATGCATAGTCATTGGTAAGCAGATGAGCGCGGGCCTTGAGGAAGAGCAGGTAGGGTTCCTGGAAGTCGGGAATGTCGGCGGCGCGGCTCAATGCTGTTTGTCCTTCACCGCGCTGCACGGCTGCGCTAATATCGGCATAGGCTTTTTCAATCTCGATTTTCCGCGGCGCGACCCCGGGATGGCTCGAGGCGAATCGCTGCCAAGTCTGTTGCGCGGCCGTTGAGTTTCCCGCCATGGTTTGGAGGAATGCGACGGTTGATAGTTGCTCGTCATCGAGCTTCTGTTGTTGCGCAAAAGAGAGAGCAGCAGAGCCTTTCCCCAACAGGACAGAAAGAACAGCGAATGCGGCGCAGGAAATCCTCAGCAGCCTCGCCCTGTTTGGCGCGCCCCAGTTGCGACACCGCCGCCCGATAACTGGTGAGCGAGCCTTCGAAGTCACCCTCCGACTGCTTGAACTGCGCTTCGAAGCCCGGAACATAAAGGCGCGAGAGGGGAGAGGCGCGCTGAGTAAACTGCTGGAAGGCCGCATGGGCCATGTCGTGTTTCTTCTGATCGGTATAAACGATGGCCAGCTTCAGATACTCCACGTAATCGCCGAAGTCCGCTTTCAGTTCGAGCACCTTGTGGTAGGCGGCAATGGCTTCGTCATCCCGGCCTACCATGAAGAGAATGTCGCCACGAGTGTCGAAGCGGATTGGGTTCGCCGGGACGAACCGCGAGGTACGCGTCATTTGCCGCCAGCGCGCCATTGAAATCGCCCCACTCCGCCAATTGGTAGCATTCAAAGTTGAGAATGTCTTCGTCCTTCGGATTCAGCGCCAGTCCCTGCCGGAACACCTCCAGAGATTGATCTCGCTTTCCTAGAGTGGACAGGATGGCAGCCAGGATAGCGCGATCCCTGGATTGGCGAGGGAACTCGGAGACCAACCGTTGAAGCGCGGAGGCCCCAGCCTCGATGTCGTGGGAATGGCGCGCTTTGAGCGCCTGGAGCGAGAGTTGCTCATAGCGAGGCAGGCGGGACTGTAGTTGCTCGGCCTTGACTGCCATCTCGTTGCTACGCCGCAGATCGCCTTGATCAAAATAATACTGATCAGCCAAACGCATATAGGCGAGGGCAAACTGCGGGTCCAAACGCACGGCCTCTTCCAGTTCGCGAATAGCCTCGGCAGTAAGAAAGCGGCGAGCGTAGTCAATGCCCAACTGGTAGTGACGATAGGCCTCGACGTTGGAGGTGGAAGCCTGCTCGATCTCAGGCGCTTTCTGCGGTTGCTCCGATCTCGGCAGGAAGCTGCCCGCGATGTTGGCAGTGAGGCGGTCGACCATACCGAAGATGCTCTGTAGATCCTGGCCTTCGAGCTTATCGGAGAAAAGGATTTGGCCGGTGGTGGTGTCCTGCGCGCGAACGTCGAGGCGTAGTTGCGTAGGGCCAATCTTTAACAGGGCGCCGGTGATGTAGGCGTCGGCGCCGGCATCACGCGCAACCTGCTGGGCCTGGGCGGGATCGAGCGACTTGCCATCTTTGCTGGCGCGCTGCACCGCGCTCATCACACGTTCGGTAGAGATCACGTCCAGACCCTTGATCTGGGCGAGGTTCGTGGTGAGCATGTCGGTGAGACCGTTGTTCAGCCAGTTGAGGGACTGGTCCTGCGACAAATTGTTGAAGTAGAGCACGGCGACGGACTTGTGCTGCGAGCTGCCTGCCGGGCGCGTAGTTCGACCGCCGAAGAACAAGAAGCCTACAAAAGCAACGAGCACGACTGCGGCCGCCGCAAGAATCAGCATCAGACGTTTCGGAAGAAATCGGGGCGCCAAGGAGGCTGGAGAAGTTTGCGCTGGAAGCGCCGCGGCCATGACGGAGGAACCGCTTGGCGAAGCTTGCTGCGGCGCGGATATTTCCTGAGCTGAAGCTGAGCCCGGAGGCGCGGAATACGGCTCGGCCACTGCCGGCGCTCGTCGTCCCGAGTCCGTGTCGCGCTTCAATCTCTGCAGGTCAGCCCGCAAATCGGCGGCATGCTGGTAGCGCAGGTTGCGATCTTTCTCCAATGCTTTGTTGATAATCTCTTCCAGCTTCGCCGGAACATCGGGGTTAAGGCGAATGGGTGGAATCGGAGCGCGCTCCAAGATGGCATTCGAGATAGCGGCGGAGGTGTCCCCGCGAAATGGCATGGTGCCGGTCGCCATTTCGTAGAGCACCGCGCCAAATGAAAACAGATCGGTGCGGGGATCGAGTTCCTTTCCCAGCGCCTGTTCCGGAGACATGTAAGCGATTGTGCCCAGAGCTGCGCCGGGGCTGGTGAGGTGTTGCTCGTCGATACTGGCGGCCTGGGTTGCGGCACCGGCGAGCAGGCTCGAAGAAATGGCCCCGGCGGTGACTTTAGCGAGACCAAAATCCAGAACCTTGGCGTGGCCGCGCTCGGTGACGAAGAGGTTCGCCGGCTTGATGTCGCGATGGACGATTCCTCTGCTATGAGCTGCGTCGAGCGCATCCGCGATCTCGATCGCTAACGATACCAGCGTATCGTTCTCTAGCGGGCGGCCTACAATCCGATGCTTCAGCGTCACGCCATCCAGAAATTCCATGGCGATGAATGCTTTGCCGTCCTGGTCGCCTATATCGTAAATCGTGCAGATATTGGGATGGTTCAAGGCGGACGCGGCTTGCGCCTCGCGCTGAAAACGGGCCAGGGCTTGAGGATCGCGGGCAACTTCCTCGGGCAGGAATTTGAGAGCGACGAAACGGTGCAGCCGCGTGTCCTCGGCTTTGTAAACGACTCCCATCCCGCCGCCGCCGAGTTTCTCGAGGATGCGATAGTGCGAGATGGTCTGCCCGATCATTGATTAGGCCGATCCCCACTAGATACGTGGCTTTGGGGGTCGCTTCATCTTACGGACGCAGCATCCGCGAGTCAACGAATGCCGCGAGGTGGTAGTGTGGCTTTCGGGATGACACCTGCCCGCATGCAACGCCACCAGACAGATCGTGGGTTCTATTTGACTCTGCGTAACCAAAAGGTGTAGAACCGCAGCGTAATAAAGGGAGGTTGCCATGAAGCACAAGAAAAAGGAAACCGCTCCCACTTGGGTCAAACTGCCGATCAACGGGGAAAAGCTTGATGTGCTGAGAGTTTGGCAACTTAACGACGCCAGTCATAAATGGCCGGAGACCGCGATCCTGCGAGCGCGAACCACGAACGCGAAGCAACTGGTGGAGGACGAGACAGTACTTCTGAAATTTCTGAACGAGAACGGGGTTTTCTCGAAAAAAGTAAATGCTATTCTTCCACAGGTTTCAGTCCCGCCCGGCCCGGTGCCCTGTAATCCTCCTCACTGGAATTTCCTAGTGATTCACGGCAAGGCGAGCAATGCGGTTGTGATCGAAGTACCCTGTTTTAAGTAAGAAGCAAGAGACTCTAATTCGCAAGGCCAACACGCCGCAGTAGTATCTTGAAGCGCGCATCCGACCGCAACGGATCCATGGCAACGTCAACTCTCAACCGGGCGAGGTAAGAATCGCGGCCATTGAGCCCCTTTTCCAGCCAGGCAAACGCCTGGTCTTTTTCTCCCAGCGCGCCTTCAATGGTGGCGAAGAAATACGGCGCTATGTATTCGGTTTTTGAAGCCTGGTTCAGTTCGGCAAGGATCTTCCGCGCATCCGATTCCCTGCCCGCCAGCGCGTAAGTGCGCGCCAATGTGGCAAGACGCATCGGATCATGACCGGAATCGGTTGCTGCCTGCTTGCCCTCTGCGATCGCCTGCGGGAAGTTTCCCTTCACTGTGTAAACATCACCAAGACACTCGTGGGCCCCACTCCAATTGGGGTCTAGTTCAAGCACGCCCCGGCATTGTTGCAGGGCACGATCATATTGACGCCCGTAGTAAGAAATCCATCCGGCGGTCAGGCTGGTGAAAAGGGAAAGAGGATCGAGCCGCTGGGCGGTTTGTATCTCGCCGGAAGCATCCTCCGACCGCCCCATCGCCGACAGATACACGGAATACATGCGGTGGCCTTCGGAATAGCTTGGGTCCAATGCGAGAGCGCGCTTGAACTCGTTCTCTGCTCCTACCCAATCCCAATCGCCGTAGAATTTGATACTCGCTAATGTTTTGTGGGCATCCGCTAAGCCGTCGTCGAGCGCTAGCGCTTTTAGAACGTTTTCCCTGGCCCATGGCATTGCCGTGCGCGGCGGCAATTCGTCCGTGGACCAAAAGTAGTCCGCTAACCCCGCGTAGGCTGGTGCATAGTTGGGATCAAGTGCGATGGCTTCCTCGAAGTCGTTCCTGGCGTCCCGGTAATTCTCCTCCGTCCCCTTATTCAAGTGGTAGAGACCCCTGAGATAAGCCTCGTGGGAACCCGGTTCGACGGTTCGCGTGGCTGCTAAACGCAGTTGCTCCTGAGGCGTGACTTTGATCTTGATCTGCTCCGCGATGTCATGCGCCAGTTCACCCTGCAATTGCAGAACGTCTTTCAACTCGCGTTGATAGCTATGGGCCCACAGTTGTTTGTCCGTCTCCGCTTGCACCAATTGCGTGTTGATACGGACGGACCCCTCGGAACGCAACACCGAGCCCTCGATCACGCCGTCGACCTGCAGCTCTCGCGCTATCTGCGGCAACGTCTTGGTAGTCCGCCTGTAACGCATGGCGGAGGTGCGCGAGACCACCCGCAAAGCGCTGATGTGTGCCAACTCAGTGGTCAGCTCATCCGTCATTCCATCGGCGAAATACTCCTGTTCCGGATCGCGCGACAGATTTTCCAGTGGCAGCACTGCCAAAGACCTGATGCTCGGAATTTGACTCGTGGCCTTCGCGCGTGCCTGCCAGGCACGGACCTTAAGAAAAGAAATTGGCGCTACGACTGCCAGCATTGCAATCAGCAAAGCGATGGGCACCCAGCGGGCGCGAACGCTGGCCGGCTTCCGGCCAGCAGTTATGCCGGGGCCGGGTATTTGCAGCCGCCGGAGGTCGGCGGACAACTCTCGAGCCGTCTGATAACGGGTTACGGGTTCCTTTTGCAGACACTTCAAAATGACGGATTCGAAGGACGACGAAATTGCCGGACTTAACTGGCGGGGCGAGACCGGTTCTGTGTGCAGTATGGCTTCCGAAATAGCGGTCGGGGCATTTCCTTGAAAAGGACGCTTACCCGTTGCCATTTCGTAGAGCACCACGCCGACGGAATAAATATCACTTCTGCAATCGGGAGGTCTGCCCCACAGTTGCTCGGGCGACATGTAAGGAAGCGTACCGGCCAGCCCTTATATGCCGCTCAATGTTTCGGTGGGCGCAGATTCATCCATCGTCAACAGTTTGGCAAGGCCGAAATCAACCACCTTCAGCTGACCATCCGGGCGAATGATAACGTTCCCTGGTTTTAGATCGCGATGAACTACTCCGTACCCGTGGGCGTGCTCCAGGGCCAGAGCCATCTGCTGGCCAAACTGCAAAACTTCTTCCTCTGAAAGAGCACCGCGGGCGAGCTTCGAGGCAAGGTTTACACCCGTAATGAGTTCCATGACCAGAAAATCGACCTCAGCGTCCCGGTCGAAGTCATAAATGGCGGCGATATTGGGATGGTTAAGGCGAGAGAGGGCCAACGCCTCCTTGCGGAAAAGTCTCCGAGCCTCATCATCCCCCAAGCCACTCGGAGGCAAGACTTTGATGGCGACGTCGCGATCTAACCGTTCGTCGTGGGCACGATAGACCGTACCCATCGCCCCGGCCCCGATTTTCTCAAGGACGCGGTAATGACTGAGCGTCTGGCCGATTGTGACCGGGAGGGCCGACATGGCAGCAATCTTACGAGATGGACCCTCTTCCCACAAGACAACTGCGTCCGGCAGCGTTCGGTTGTCGCGTCTTTGTTGTAGAAGTGCGAACGCGCCAGCGAATCGGTCAGGCAAAGGATCTGTGATGCGGAGTTAACGGCGAATCAGTCCGACGACGGATAGCGAAATCAAGTTGAAATTATGATTTGACTCGGCGGCAGGCTACACGCCCAGCTTCTTCACTTCCTCGTTGTAATACTTGCGGTAGAGGATGTCCCACTCCTGCGAACCTTCGAGGATGGTGCGCTTCTGGCTTTCGATCTTCAGGCGGGCGGCTTGATCGATTCTCTCTTCGTGGTTGAGAAGGTCTTCGAGGATCTTGCGGGTTTCCTGGCGGATAGTGTTGGGGTCTTCGATGAAGTCGACCTCGTCCATCTGTTTGAGGGCGTCCGCGACGGCTCGGGCCAGCACGTTCACTTTGTCGCGGCTCAGTCTCACAGCACCGCCTTGTACTTGCGCACCAGTTCGGTCTTCACCTTGCGGAACATCTCCTGGTAGTTGGCGCCGGTCTTGTTCATCTCCTCGGCATAGGCTTCGAGGATGACCCGCACTTCGTCATTGATGCGGTCTTCGAGGGTGAGTTCTTCGAGCAGGGCGGCATGGACGCGCTCCGTGACTTTGGGCACGGACGAGGTCTCGATGGCCTTGGCGGCAATCAGTTTCTTGGTAACTTCGCGGGCCAGGTAGCCCACATAATCCTTGGAAAGAAGCATGTGCGGATCGAATGTCCTGTGTCAGGGGGCGCTTGTTTGCGAAAACAAAGTGTAACACAGCGGCAATCGGGCACGCGGACGATGATAGCAGCCCATGTCATGGGTTTGGACCGTGAGAAAATGTATTTGATGGACGCGAGTGGTCTTCACGCGGTGGAATTCCGCTCGCCTCGGAGATCCCCATCGACGCGACCACACTGCAGGTTTTGATCATCGTGTTTATCGCCACGCTGATTCGGTCCGCCTTCGGTTTTGGCGAAGCTCTCATCGCGGTTCCGCTGCTCGCTTTCTTCATCCCGCTGGAAGTCGCCGCCCCACTGGCAGTGCTTGTCTCGATTACCATAGCGAGCATCGTTGTCGTGCAGGACTGGAGGAAAATCCACCTCCGGAGCGCATTGTGGCTGGTGCTCTCGACCCTTCTTGGCATCCCGCTCGGTCTTCTGCTTTTGACGAGCGCTCATCAAAGAGTGGTGAAGGCCATACTGGGAGCGGTTATCGTGGCGTTCTCCGTCTACTCCTTGATCGGCCGCACGCCCCTGCATCTACGACGGGACAGTCGAGGATGGCTCCTCGCCTGCGGGTTCTGTGCCGGCGTGCTGGGCGGTGCCTACGGAATGAATGGCCCGCCACTCGTGATTTACGGCGCAATGCGACAGTGGTCCGCGCAGCACTTCCGGGCGACGCTCCAGGGATATTTCCTGCCCGCCAGCCTCATTGGCATGAGCGGCTATTGGCTGGCCGGACTCTGGGTTCACGCCGTAACCCATTATTTTCTGCTCTCGCTTCCGGTGACGCTGCTGGGCGTCTTCCTCGGCAGGGTGATCAATCACCGCCTGCAGGGAGAAGCCTTTCTTAGATACATCTACCTCGGTTTGGCGAGTATCGGAGCGCTCCTGCTGGTTCAGGCCATGACCGGCCGGCCGTGAGCGCTAGGTCGATTCCCAATCTGTATCGTTCTACGATATACTATAATCTACTGGATCGCGGGACGATACAATCGGCGGCATGAAGAAGCTCACCTTGTCGGACTATCAGGCGCTGGCGGAGTTCCGCTACCAGATCCGCCGTTTTCTTCACTTCAGCGAGCAAGAGGTGAAGCAGGCGGGGCTGGAGCGTGGCCAGTATCAACTCATGCTGGCCATCAAGGGCATGCCGGCTGCAGTGCGGCCGCGGATTCGGGAACTGGCCACTCGCATGCAAATCCGCCACCATAGCGCCGTTGAGCTGGTGAATCGCCTGGAGGCGGGCGGATTTGTCCATCGCACGCGGGCGCAGAAGGATCGCCGGGAAGTCTTGCTCGCGCTCACTGCCAAGGGCGAGAAGGTTCTCGGCGAACTGGCGCTTCATCATCACGACGAACTGCGCTCCGCCGGTCCTGAGCTGGTGGCCGCGCTTCGCCGCATCATGCGGGAAGGCAGCGAGGGCACGATCGCCCATTCTGCCTCGATGCATGAAAAAGGGAAACCGTAACATTCATGAGCGATATCTCGCCGAGCCTCTCAGACCAGAACCGCACTCCCACAGCCATCGACTCGCCACCACCCGCACCCTTTCGCATGCTGCTGGTGTCCTTGCTCTCCGCTGCGATCGGCCTGGTGGCCGGGGTCGTCGCCTTGCGCTATACAAGCTGATCGGCCTGTTCACGAACCTTTTCTTTTTCCATCGTTGGTCGGCTGACTTCTCCAGCGCTCAGCACAACCACCTGGGCTGGATGGTAATCGTCACTCCGGTCATTGGCGGACTTATTGTCGCAATGATGGCCAAGTACGGAACTTCCAAAATCAAGGGGCACGGTATTCCGGAGGCTATGGAAGCGGTGTTGTTCAACCGCAGCCGGATCGCGCCGCGGGTCGCGATCCTGAAGCCCATTTCGGCGGCGATTGCGATCGGGACGGGCGGCCCTTTTGGTGCGGAAGGCCCGATCATTCAAACTGGCGGAGCAATCGGCTCGCTCGTCGGGCAGGCCTTCCACACTACCGCGGTCGAGCGCAAGGTGCTGCTTGCTTGCGGCGCCGCCGCCGGCATGTCCGCCACTTTCAACACGCCAATTGCCGGCGTGATCCTCGCCATTGAGCTGTTGCTGTTTGAATTCAAATCGCGCTCGTTCATCCCGCTTGTGATCGCAAGCACTCTGGCGACCGCCGTCCACATGCAGCTTTTGGGAGCGGGACCGATGTTCAAGGTCAGCGCGATGGATTTCGCTATCCCACGCGGCCTGCCTTTTTATCTCGTGTTAGGACTGATCTGCGGCCTCGCGGCAGTGGGATTCAGCAAGCTGCTCTACTGGGTGGAAGATCAGTTCGACAAACTTCCTGTCAACGAAGTGTGGTGGCCGGCCATCGGCGCGCTCGGCCTGGGCATCATTGGATTCTTTGTGCCGCGCGTGCTTGGCGTTGGCTATGACACCATCGGCGACATTCTCAACGGCCAGCTCGCCTGGAAACTTTTGCTGGTCGTGATGCTGGCCAAGGCTGCTGCCCTGGCGGTGTCGCTTGGCTCCGGCACTTCCGGCGGACTGCTGGCGCCGTGCTTCATGTGGAGCGCCGCCATGGGGGGCATCTTCGCTATGGTCTGCAATCACTTCGTGCCCGGCGCGCACCTTTCGCCCAGGAGCTTTCGCATTGGTGGCCATGGGTGCGGTTTTTGCTGCGGCCTCGCGCGCTACGTTTACGTTTATCATCTTTGCGTTCGAAATCACGCGAGACTACAACTCCGTGTTGCCACTGATGCTGGTCAGCGTGATCGCCGACGGCATCGCCATGCTGTTGATGCCCGCAAGTTCGATCATGACGGAAAAACTGGCGCGCCGCGGACTGCACGTCCATCAGGACTATGAAGCGGACGTTCTTTCCCAAGCCTGAGTCGGGGAGACCATGGAACAGGAATTTCCCTCCATCCCGGCTAACACCACCGTGGGCGCCCTGGCGGCGCGCATTGCGCAACATGATCCCGCAGTCGCTCGCCACGAGGCTTTGCTGATCCTCGATGACGCCGGAAAGCTGTGCGGCATCATCACCCGCGGCGACTTGTTGCGCGCGCTTGACAACGATTCTTCTGGAGCCATGACCATTCAGGAGGCAGGCGCGACGCGGCTGGTAGTGACGCATCCCGATGAGCTTGTGTCAGAGGCCGCTTCGAAAATGTTGCGCAATGACATTGGACGGCTGCCCGTGGTCGACCGCTCCGAGCATCGAAAAGCCGTTGGCTACCTCGGGCGCAGCGGCGTGATGGCCGCGCGACTACGGCGATTCCAGGATGAACACGTGCGCGAGCCAGGATGGTTCACCTCCAATGGAGAAGAATTGCCCGCTCCATAGCTTTGGCACAGCAGAGCAAAGACAAACCCAACAGGATTATGATCCTGAGGTCAAACCTCCGAGAATGATTGAAACCAGCAAAACGAACGAGCGCTGGTGGACAACTCTGTCGAACCACCGGACCGCCTATTTGAACCAGCGCGAGGGTCAGGTTATTACGGTCCTGGCGTTGGTGATAGGCGTCCTGACGGGCCTGGCGGTTGTGGCGTTCATTCTGGTCACGGAACGGCTTGGGATGCGACTGTATCCTGTCGGCAGTTCAGCGTGGCGGCGCGTGCTCATCCCAGTGCTGGGCTCGCTGGGCGCGGGATACTTGCTGGCCCGCTATTTCCCGAGGGCGCGAGGCAGCGGCGTACCCCAAACCAAAGCGGCGTTGTTCGCCCGAGACGGCGTAATCACGGCACGCACCACGCTGGGCAAATTCCTGTGTACTTCACTCACACTCGCCAGCGGAATCCCGCTGGGGCGCGAGGGGCCTTCGGTGCAGGTGGGAGGCGGCATCGCCTCCGTGCTGGGCCGCCACCTGGGATTGAACTCCGAGCAAGTAAAAAAGTTAATACCCGCAGGAGCAGCCGCAGCCATTGCGGCAGCATTTAACACGCCTCTGGCGGCAGTAATGTTTTCGCTGGAGGAGATTGTCGGCGATCTGCATTCGCCGGTGATGGGCGCAGCGGTTCTGGCCTCCGCGTCTTCCTGGCTGACCCTGCGTTTGCTTCTGGGCAACGACCCTCTTTTCAAAGTGCCGCAGTACCAACTGGTTCATCCGCTGGAGTTTGGCATCTATGCGGTGCTGGGCGTGGCCGGGGGACTGGTGTCTGTCGCGTTTACCAAGCTCCTGCTGATGACGCGCGAGCGCTTCCTTCGGTTTCCGGAGAAAACGCTATGGCTTCAACCCGCGGTAGGCGGACTGGTGGTTGGTCTGATGGGCTGGTTTGTGCCGCAGGTCCTGGGCGTAGGTTATGGATATGTCGGCCAAGTCCTCAATACCGGAATGGCTCTCAAACTCATGGCCCTGCTGGTGGTGCTTAAACTTCTGGCGGTGACGACCAGTTACGGCTCGGGCAATGCCGGAGGCATTTTCGGTCCCAGCCTGTTCATCGGTGCCATGCTGGGAGGCACGGTGGGGAGCATCGCCCACCGACTGTTGCCAGCCCAGACCGCTACGCCGGGAGCCTATGCTCTTGTCGGCATGGGGGCGGTTTTCGCCGGAATCCTCCGCGCCCCGATGACCTCAGTGCTCATGATCTTTGAGACCACACGGGACTACGCTGTCATTGTTCCCTTGATGATTTCGAATCTGGTGAGCCTCTTCATCTCCCGCCGTTTGCAGCGGGAGTCCATCTATGATGTCCTGGCGTTACAGGATGGCATCCACCTTCCGACAGCGGAGACGCGCAACCAGCGTGAGAGCCGCCAGGTCATCCGCGCCATGCGGCCGGCGACTGAGGTTCTAAAAACCGAACTGACCGTGGGAGAAGCCTTGGAGCAAATACGTTCCAGCGAACTTCGCGCCTGGCCGGTGATCGATCAGGGCGGGGTGGCCGGAGTGGTCAGCCGCTCAACCCTCGAGCGAGAACTGGCCGCGGACGCCGCTTACAAGCCAATTGGCGGGCTCGTAAATGCGCGCGATTTCCCCCACGTCCACACCGACCACCCGCTCGATCTGGCGCTCCATCGCATGGGTGCGGCCGGGCTCGAACTCTTGCCGGTGGTCAGCCGGGCTAACCTCCATAAACTTGAGGGCATCATAACCCTCCGGGATGTCTTAGGTTCTTACGGAGTTGGAAGTCAGAGTGGAGAACCAGGGACTTGACTTCTAAGGAGGTTCGCGGCCGGAAATCAGGGCCTGCTTAGAGCCGCAGCGATCAGAGGGCGCAACGCTTCGACTGAGACTCCGAGCGTTCCGCCGGAAAATCCGTCTATGTAGGCGGAGTTCACTCCGATCACTTCGGCATTGGAATTGAACACCGGGCCACCGCTGCCGCCGTGGGCAGTGGGCGCATCGTAGATCAGCTTGTCGCCCACTACATCACCCAGATGCCCGCACGTGGTCGAGGGACGAATCAGTGACAGCGCGGCCAGTTCACTCGCCGCCGTGATGTCATTGTGGCGGTAGGCGAGCCGTTTGTAGATCCCGCTGGGCGACTTGGCCACCATCCCGGCGATGCCCATGGGATAGCCGATCACGGTTACCAGCTCTCCGGGCGAGGCGACGGTTTTTGCCAAGGGCAGCACGGCAATCCCGCGTATCGCATCTTTGTTTTCGATGCGCAGCACGGCCAGATCGCCGCTGGAAGAGACCGTGCCCGGCGTCAAACTCAGCGGCAGGGGCGAGCCCGGAAGGAAGACCACCAAACTCTCCAGCATGGCGGTTGCGCCACGATCGATCAGCCCTTCGGCCTCAGTGTCGCCATACCAGGGCTCGGCCACATGGCGGTTGGTGGCCAGCAGGCCGTTGCCCACCAGAAATCCGGTGCCCGAAACGCGCGCCCGAATCGTCGGCGACTGGTGGGGAAATCCGACCTGATATACGCCATAAATGTAGCCGATGGAATTTCGATAGCGGTTCAGCACCAGCGCCGGCATCGCCTGCTGCTTCTCGAGTTGCTCCACCTGCTGGGTAAGTTGCTGCACCTGCTTGTGGAGTTCATCCGGCTGCGCGCCCTGCGCGGCGACGGGCGCGTAGTAGTGGAACATGGCCACCGCACCCGCCAGCAACACGACTGCCAGCGTGGCCTGCACCAGTTGCTGCCAGCTTTCGCTGACTGCGTTCGGCTCCTGCGGAATCTCCGGTCCGGACATGAGTGCTTATGTTCCCTTGTCCGGCACAGCTTTTCCACGGTACGGAAGATGATGTACAGGGGATACCGAAAATGTCTGGAGGATGGCAGGGCGCAGCTTTATTTCGATCTAGATTTCAAATTAGGGCTTCCCGATGCCCAGGCGCTTGGCCATTGCGTCGTAGAGAAATCCCTTGCCGGGGGTGTAGGGCTGCACCCACTCGCCGTCAATCACGAACTGTGGGATCGCTTGCTTGCCGGTGTGTTTGACAACTTCAGCGACCGCGCCCGGTGTGGTCTCGATGTCAATGTCTTTGTAAGCGATGTTGTGCTGGGCCAGAAAGCGCTTGGCGGCGCGGCAATCCGGACACCAGGCTGCAGAGTAGACAGTAAGTTCCATAAGTTCTTCGATGAAATTGTCGTGGAGACGTAGCTTGCTATGTCTTCCCGCCACGTCCCCTAAACCCGCTCCAGTTGCGGCAGCGTGCGCTCGTTGACGACGTTGCCCGTGTTCAGCGTAGAGGCCGGTTCGAAAAGCAGCAGCCAGCATTCTTCGTCCGCGACCGGCCGGTGCTCGACGCCGCGCGGCACCACGATGAACTCGCCTTCTTCGATCCACTCGTGGCGGTCGCGGAATTCCATGCGGAAGCGTCCCTTTACCACGAGAAACATCTCGTCTTCCTGCTCGTGGTGATGAAACACGAACTCGCCCTTCAGTTTGTCGAGCTTCACGTGCTGGCCGTTCAACTCAGCGGCAATGTAGGGCTTCCAGTATTCCGAGATTTTGGCGAATTTGTCGGCGATGTTGACCTTGTCCATGACGATCCCCGCGTGAACACCTCTCGTCTCCAGATTCATCCGGAGCGGAGTTGGTCGCAAAAACAAAAGCCGTCAGCTTGTGCTGACGGCTGAAAGTCTGACAGCTAACTGCTAGCTGTTCTCGTACAACAGCACGCCCTCAGTGCTCTTTTCCGCGTCCACCGGACGATAGAACAGCTTGTTGTCTTCGAGGAAGACCTCGATGAATGCGGGGCGCGTGGTGATGGTGCCCTGAATCAGCGCCTCGGACAGCGGGTCTTCAATGTATTTCTGCAACGCCCTGCGCAGCGGCCTCGCTCCGTAGGTGCGGTCAGTGAGCGTTTGGTTGAGAATCCACTTCTTGGCCTCATCCGCGACCGTGACCGTGATCGCCTTCTGCGCCAGATTCGTGTTAAGCTGCGTGACCATGAGTTCCAGAATCTGGATCAAGTCGGCTTCGCTCAACGCCAGGAACAGGATGATCTCGTCCAGACGGTTGAGGAATTCAGGATTGAAGGTGCGCTTCACTTCGCCCTTCACCAGTTCCTCGACCTTGCCGGAAACCATTTCGTCCTTGGTCGACTGGAAACCGAAGCCCTCGCGCTTCTGCAAGTGCCGCGCGCCGATGTTCGACGTCATGATAAGAATCGTGTTCTTGAAGTCGACCGTGTTGCCGAGCCCGTCGGTAAGCTGGCCATCTTCAAAAACCTGCAGCAGAATATTGAACACATCGGGATGCGCCTTCTCGATTTCATCGAGCAGCACCACGGAATACGGCGCCCGCTTCACGCGCTCGGTAAGCTGGCCGCCTTCTTCATAGCCGACGTAGCCCGGAGGAGAGCCGATAAGCTTCGAGACCGAGTGCTTCTCCATGAACTCGGACATGTCGAAGCGGACCAGAGCTTTTTCCGTTCCGAACATGAACTGCGCCAGCGTGCGCGCGACTTCCGTTTTGCCCACGCCAGTCGGCCCAAGGAACAGGAACGAGCCAATGGGGCGGTTCGGACTCTTTAAACCCGCGCGCGAACGGCGGATCGCCCGGGCCAGCGCGTTGATCGATTTATCCTGCGAGATGATCCGCTTGTGCAGCTCTTCCTCGATGCGCAGCAGCTTCTGCGTCTCTTCTTCCTTGATCGAGGTGATGGGAACGCCAGTCCAGCGCGAAACTACATCTTCGATGTCCTCGCGGCCGACTACGCCGGTCGAAGATTCATCCAGATGATATTTCTCGCGCAGAGCACGGAGGTTCTCGCGCTCCTTGCGTTCTTCGTCGGAGTAGAAACGCGCCTTCTCGAACTCGTGGTTCGCGATGGCGTTCTCCATGCGGTGCACGATGAACTTGATCCGTTTCTGGACTTCCGTGATCTCTTCGGGCTGCGAAGTCTGGCGCAGCTTCACCCGCGCTCCGGCTTCATCGACAAGATCAATTGCCTTATCGGGCAGAAAACGATCTGGAATGTAGCGGTTCGAATGCGAGACGGCAAAGTTGATGGCGTCGTCCGTATAGGTGACGGCGTGGAATTTCTCGTAGCGGTCCTTGATGCCGAACAGCACCTTGATCGCGTCCGCTTCATTCGGTGGAGGAACTTTTACCGCCTGGAAACGCCGCTCGAGCGACCGGTCTTTCTCGATCGACTTGCGGTATTCGCCGGGAGTGGTTGCGCCGATGCACTGAATTTCGCCACGCGACAGAGCTGGCTTGAGTATGTTCGCCGCATCGAGCGAACCCTCGGCTGATCCAGCGCCGACCAGGGTATGCAGCTCGTCAATAAAGATGATGGAATTCTGCGACTCCATCAGCTCTTTCATGATGGTCTTCAGCCGCTCTTCGAACTGTCCCCGATATTTCGTTCCAGCGACGATCAAAGAAAGATCGAGCGCCAGGATTCTCTTGTCGGCTAAGAATGACGGAACTTCACCGTCGGCAATGCGCTGCGCCAGGCCTTCGACGATGGCCGTCTTGCCTACACCGGGCTCACCGATCAGCACAGGATTGTTCTTGGTGCGGCGGCACAGAATCTGTACGACGCGTTCTAGTTCTCCGTCGCGGCCGACCAGGGGATCGAGTTGGCTGTCCATCGCCGCCTGGGTAAGATCGCGCGAAAACTCGCTCAAGAGCGATGACTCGCGTTGCCGTTGCGGCTGCGCTTTTTCCTGGCTGGTGCGGGCCAATTCTTCGCGAATGGTCGCGAGGCGCAAGCCGCGCTCGTGAAGAATCTCAGCAGCGAAGCACTTCTCTTCCCGCAGCAATCCCAACAGCAGATGCTCAGTCCCAATGTGCCGGTGCGATAACCGCTCTGCCTCTTCGGCGGCATAGGCGAGCACGCGCTTGCATTCGTTGCTCAGCGGGAGGTCCACCGAAGTCGAAACCTTCTCCCGAATCGTGGTGTGACCCTCAATCTGCTTGCGGATCGATTCAACCGATGCGTGCGAGCGCAGAAAACGGTTCGTCAGGGCCTTGTCTTCGCGCAGGAGCCCCAGCAGCAGGTGCTCGGTCTCAATATAAGGAGACCCGAACTGGCTTGCTTCGTAGCGCGCAAAAAAGATGACGCGCCTGGCTTTCTCCGTATAACGTTCAAACATAATGCCCTTCCCCCTGACTCCTGCGGCCGAGAAGAATTCCAACCCGCTCGGCCTGGCCACGAAAACCCTGATAGGCGCGACCAGCCTTATCGTTATTATGCAATCAAACAGCCACCCAGCCCAAGTACCCGAACGTTTTTATAATGTTACTGAAGGTACCTGCTCCGGATCCCTCCGCCGCCGACGTGCGAAATTTCTTGCACATTGTCTTACTAATCTTGCCTCTTGCTGCCGCGTTCCGGCTACGCCGGCAACGACTCCGGCCTGATCTCTTCCACGTGCCCCCGCTCCAGCCGCAACACCCGATGGCAGCGCCGCGCGAACGACAAGTTATGCGTTGCAATCAGGGAGGTGAGCTGGTGCTCGCGATGTAGTCGCGCGATCAACTCGAAAACCGCTTCCGCCGTCTGTCCGTCCAGGTCGCCGGTAGGCTCATCCGCCAGCAACAATTTCGGACCGGTAATGAGGGCCCGCGCCAGAGCCACCCGCTGCTGCTCTCCGCCGGAAAGCTCTCCCGAGCGGTGATGCCCGCGTTGCTCCAACCCGACCTCACGCAGCCACCGTGAAGCTTGCGGCGCGGCCTCCGCCCAGGTGCGTCCCCGTGCCAGCAGCGGCATCGCCACGTTTTCCGCGGCCGTGAATTCCGGCAGCAGATAGTGAAACTGCCATACGAAGCCCGCTTCGCGGTTGCGAAACTCCGCAGCTTCGTCCGCCGACATCGCATTCAGTTGCAATCCGGCGCAGTATACGTCACCCGCGGAAGCGTGATCAAGAGCGCTCAGGATGTGTAACAAGGTACTCTTCCCCGTCCCTGACTCTCCGACGATGGCGAGCATCTCGCCCCGCTTCACCTCAAACGATAAACTCTCAAAGAGCACCAGGTCCGATTCGCCGGACCGGAAAACCTTCTTTAATCCTTGAACCCGGAGCAGCGCGTCTTGTTCCGTGACCTGTTCCGCCGCCAGCTCCATTAGATGCACACTGCCTCCGAAGGGTCCACTCCGCCCTGCCGGAGTTTTCCGCCGACGGGAACGGTAGGACGGCCAATCTTCTCACACCCGTACCCAAGCTCCGCTATGGCACGTTCGAACCATATGGAACAAAACAAGAATTCCTAGACCTCGACCTTGGCTTCTGAACCCGCCAGACTGGGCAAAGATTCCTCATAGGGTGCGCGCGCGATGCCGCGCTCGGTGATGATCGCAGTCACATATTTTGCTGGAGTCACGTCGAAGGCGGGATTCTCGATGGACACGCCGTCCGGCGTCATCTGCTTTCCCGCGATGTGGGTGACTTCTTTGACGTTGCGCTGCTCGATGGGAATCTTGCTGCCGTCGGGGCAGGCGAAGTCGACGGTCGAGAGCGGCGCGGCCACATAGAACGGGATGTTGTGCTCCCTGGCCAGAATAGCAACGGTATAGGTCCCAATTTTGTTGGCGACGTCACCGTTGGCCGCGATGCGGTCGGCACCCACCACGATGGCTCCGATCTTGCCCTGCTTCATCACGGCGCCCGCCATGTTGTCGGAAATGACCGTCGTGGGGATGCCGTCTTTCATCAACTCCCAGGCCGTAAGCCGCGAGCCTTGCAGGAAGGGCCGGGTTTCGTCGGCGTAGACGTGGATCTTTTTGCCTTGCTCAACCGCCGCGCGGATCACGCCCAGCGCAGTGCCATACCCAGCCGTAGCCAGCGCACCGGCGTTGCAATGGGTAAGCACTCCGCCTTCGCTCGGCATGAGCGTTGCGCCGTGGCGTCCCATGGCCTGGTTGGCTGCGACGTCTTCGGCGTGTATACGCTGCGATTCTTCGATGAGGTCTTGCTTGATTTGCGCGATGGGACGAATGCGCGCGCGCTCGAACTTCTCCTGCATGCGGCGGATGGCCCAGAATAGGTTGACGGCGGTCGGGCGAGTCTTGCCGATTAAGTCGCAGGCCTGGTCGAAGTCACGTTTCAAATCGCCGGTGGATTCGGCTTTCGAATTCTTGACGGCCAACGCAATCCCCATGGCCGCAGCCACGCCGATGGCAGGCGCTCCACGCACCACCATGGTTCGGATGACGTCGGCGACTTGCTCGTGCGTCGTGCAGACTACGTAGGTTTCTTCCGTGGGCAGCTTCGTCTGGTCGATGAAGCGTACGCCGTGGTCCGTCCATTCGAGAGTTTGAATCATGAGTCAGTTGTTGGTCGTTATTCGTTCGTCGTTGGTCAGACCTACCTTATGCGCCGCACAACGGTTTCCCGGAACGTTTGTCACGGCCGGCCGGCCGCAGATTTCGCAACTTGCCGCGACGGCGAAAATCATAGGCGCGGTGTCGTCCGTCTGAAGAATGTGCTCGGCGCGGACATCGCGCGCCGTGAAGATTGAAACGAACGGCGCCGGGGTCGCGGCCTTCTCCACACTCGTCCTTCCCTTCGCTTCTTCCCGCTCCACCAGGCACATCACGCCGACAATCTCGAATCCAAATTCGCGGGCCGCTTCGATCGCCTGCACCGTGGACGCGCCGGTGGTACAAACATCGTCGACGATCACCACGCGCGCTCCTTTCTCACGAAAGCCCTCAATGCGCTGTCCCGTGCCATGTTGCTTTTCGGCCTTGCGCACCAGAAAGCCATGCAGGTCGCCGCTCACGACTGAAACAGCCGTCACGATGGGGTCGGCTCCCATGGTCAGGCCGCCGATGGCCTGCGGCTTCCAACCCCGCTGCCGGATTTCGACGGAAAACACCTTGCCGGTCAGTCGCGCACCCTTTGCGTCAAGAGTCGTGGTGCGGCAGTCGATATAGTAGTCGCTGGTGCCGCCCGAAGAGAGCTTGAACTCGCCCAGCCGGAAAGACTTGTAAGCAAGCAAGCGCAGCAGATCCTGGCGCGGAGAATGCATGATGTCTTACGATACCATCCTACGATAGCAGAGAATTGCACTCCCGCCGGGCCGTGTAGGGACGGCGCCTCGGCTGTCCGTCGAGCGAAGCGAGGCGTTCTGGCAGACCTCGCACCAGTCCGCGTGTTAACCTGAATATTCTTCCATAACATCGCTTCGAGGTATGAAATTGCAGAGTGCGCGAAAGCTTTTCTTCTTTCTTCTAGCCGGCCTTCTTCTCAGAAACTTGAGCGGTTCCGGACTGATTTCGACCGCATTCGCCGAGGGCACGCGCACCTGGGAGCAGTCAAGATTTGAGGAACTGACCAAAGGCACGGCCGCTGGAATCGCGATCCGCAGCGCGGGTGGTCTCGCGCTGGCACCTACGTTCAAGAGCCTGTACGCCACGCCTTCCACCTACATCTGGGCGATCGCCGCCGACGATGCGGGCAACGTCTATGTGGCGGCCGGCGCGCCAGCGCGGGTGTACCGCATCACGCCCGAGGGCAAAGCCACGATAATTTTCGAACCCAAAGAGCTACAGGTGCAGGCGCTCCGGACTGGCCCCGGAGGCGCGATCTATGCCGCTACCGCTCCCGATGGAAAGGTCTACAAGCTCGAGCACAAACCGGGTAGCAAGGGGCGGCAGTTAAAAGGCGATCCAGTTCAGGACACAGCTTCCGACAAAAACAAATCAGACGAAGACAAGAATAAAGATAATACAAAGATAAAGACAAAGACACAGCCAAGCCCGCCGCCGATCCCTCGTGGAATTCTTCCGTCTACTTCGAACCGGGTACGAAATATATCTGGGACCTGGCCCTGGACAAGTCCGGCAACCTCTATGTAGCCACCGGCGATCACGGAGAAATCTACCGTGTTACGTCGAAGGGCGAGCACTCGGTCTTCTTCAAGAGCGATGAAACACACGTTCGCGTCCTGGTTTTCGATACCCAGGAAAACCTGATTGCCGGCTCCGACGGCAGCGGTCTGGTCTATCGCATTTCTCCCGCGGGCGAAGGGTTCGTGCTGTACAGCGCGCCGAAAAAGGAGATCACAGCGCTGGCGGTCGATCGGGCAGGGAACATCTATGCCGCAGCGGTCGGCGAGAAGCGCAGCGGCGGCGGGACCAGCATGGCCTCAGCTCTTCTCAATTTGGGAGCTACCGCGCCCGCGGTCACTACCACCACGCCGGCTCCAGGAATCACAATCACGCCGGCGCCCAGCGCTCCTCAGACGGCAGGACCGTTTCCATTCCCGGGCGGCGGAGCCAGCGGCGGCTCGGACGTGTACCGCATAGCGCCGGATGGTTCGCCCACAAAAGTTTGGACCTCGCGCGAGGACATTGTCTACGCGCTGGCCTTCGATTCCCAGGGGCGATTGCTGGCCGGCACGGGCAATCGCGGCCACATTTTTGCAATTACCGGCCTCGATGATTTCTCCGATTTGCTCAAGGGGCCGGCCTCGCAGGTCACCGCGTTTGTCAGCGCTCCCGGCGGTGGCCTGTACGCCGCGACCAGCAATCTTGGGAAAGTTTTTCTGCTTGGTCCCCAGCCGCAAGCGGAAGGCACCTACGAGAGCGATGTGTTTGACGCCAAGATTTTCTCGCGCTGGGGACGCGCCGAATTTCGCGGCGCGGGCAGCGTGGACCTTTATGCCCGCAGCGGCAACGTGGACAATCCCGACCGCAACTGGAGTCCGTGGAAAAAGATCGACCTTAGTAAAAGTGACCTCACCAAGAACGGCGAAGCCGGAGTTCCATCCGCTCGCTACGCCCAGTGGAAAGCTGTGCTGCACGCGGGGACCTCGCCGCCCAGCGTGGACAGCGTCGCGCTGAATTACCTGCCCAAAAACGCAGCTCCTGAAATCGACGACGTGACCGTCTCGGTCGGCGTTAAATACCAGCCTATGCCGAAGATTTCGGGTCAGGGCGGATCGGATTCCAGCGGATCTTCTTTCGGCGGATCAGGGACACACTTTGAAGCCTCAACTCCCAGTTCCCGCGATCGCGATTCGATCGGGGTGAAGTGGAGCGCGCACGATGAGAACGATGACCAACTGGTCTATTCCGTCTATTACCGCGGTGACGGTGAGACGCGCTGGCTGCTGCTCAAGGAAAATCTCACCGACAAGGCGTATTCCTTCGACGCCAGCCTGCTGCCCGATGGCGGCTACGCGGTGAAAGTGGTTGCCTCGGATGCGCCGTCGCACTCGCCCGGCGAGGCTTTGACGGCGTCCAAAGAAAGCCGCCGTTTTGAGGTGGATACGACCCCGCCGCGCGTCGAGAATCTGGCGGCGTCCGTCGAGAGTGGGCAGCTTCATGTCACGTTTCGTGCGGTCGATGGATTTTCTTCTATCAAGCGCGCGGAATATTCCGTCGACGCCGGTGAGTGGAAGTATGTGGAGCCGGTCGGCCATCTCTCCGACGCCCGGATGGAGAGCTACGATTTCAAAGTCACGCCGGAAGCCGCGAAAGATGGCGCGCTTTCGTCTGAGCACGTAGTGGTGGTGCGAGTCTATGATCGCTACGAAAATATGGGAGCAGCCAAGACGCTGATACGCACCAGGTAAAGACCACCACTACTTGTTCAACCGCCATCCGTACATGTCCGCATTCGCCCGCCCAGCGCGGCCAGACGGCCGCTTTCACCCTCACGACCCGCCTGCAAGAATCGGCGTGTCATGTCCTCCAACCTTCGCTCGACCAAACCATTCCAATTGTTCCTTATGCTCGTATTCGTATTTTTCATGGCAGCTTCTTGCGGGTGATTCTCTACTGCGCTCTCTCCGCCGCTTCCCCGGCGTCATCTGCCACGCTCTTCATGGCGCTGAGTTCGCCCGCGCGGCGCAGTTCAGGGAATCTCCACGCCCAGAGTGCAATCACCACCAGCGTTCCCACACCACCCAGCAAAACGGCAGGAACCGTGCCAAACCACTGCGCCGTCAGTCCCGACTCGAACTGGCCGAGTTCATTCGAAGTCCCGATAAAAACCATGTCTACGGCCATCACGCGCCCGCGCATTTCATCGGGCGTGCGCAACTGCACCAGAGTCGCGCGAATGATCACGCTGATCATGTCGGCCGCACCGAGGAAGATCAGAGAGAACAGTGAGAGCACCAGGCTGGTCGAGATGCCAAAAAGAATGGTGCAGATTCCGAAGCCGGCCACCGACCACAGCAGCGTCGGCCCTGCCCGGCCGCGCAGCGGACGATGTGCCAGCGCCACGGCCATCACTGCTGCGCCCACTCCCGGGGCGGTCCGCAGCAATCCCAGACCCCACGGCCCGGTGTGCAGAATCTCGCGGGCGTACACCGGCAGCAGCGCGACGGCGCCGCCCAGAAGCACCGCGAACAAGTCCAGCGAAATCGCCCCCAGCACCAGCTTCTCGCGCCAGATGAAGTGCAATCCGGCCAAGATCGTCTTCACGGTCATGGGCTCGCGCCGCCGCGCTTGCGGACGAGTCTTGATGCGGAAGGTGGAAACCAGCGCGCCCACAGCGGTCAGCATGGCCGCCGCGTAAACCGCAGACGGCCCGCGGAAAAGCGCATAGAGAATTCCGCCGAGCGATGGTCCCAGAATTGTGGCGGCCTGAAATGTGCTCGCATTCCACGCCACAGCGTTGGCGAAGTGTTCTTCGGGAACCAGTTGCGGCAGAATCGAACGGCTGGCTGTCCCATTGAACGAACGCACCACACCCAGCAGAATCAGCACGGCGTAGATGGGTCGCACTGAATGCGTGCCGGCCTCCGCGATCGCCAGCAAGAGCCCCGAGCAGAGCGCGTACCCCGCATAACACGCCCCCAGCACCTTGCGCCGGTCGAAGCGGTCAGACGCATGGCCGGAAACCAGAAACAGCAAAATGCCCGGAAGAAATTGCGCCAGCCCCACGAGCCCCAGGTCGAGCGCGCGTTTGGTGATGTCATAAACCTGCCATCCCACCGCAACCGCCTGCATTTCGACCGCGGCCACAATGAGGAAGCGCGCAATCTGAAACAGCACGAAACCCGGATGCGTAAAGGCGATCCGTCCAGCTCTGGAATCGGCGGGGGCGGGCATTGATCTCGTGTGGTGAACCTCTAATGTGCCACAGAATGAGAAGACGTGCATGGCGCGCCATAGGCAGCGGGTAGAATCGACTGATGCTGACGCTGCTCCGAACCGTCGCCTGGATCGCCTGCGTCGTCTACTCCACCATCCCGGCGTTCTGGCTGCTGATTCATCCGCGAGCAGAGTTTTGGCGCTCCCGCCGACGATCGCCGTATCGAATTCTCCTTCCCATCTGGATCGCAATGTGGGCGACCGTGGGCGCAATTACAGCCCCTTGGCGCGGCCTGGCTCTCTATGAGAATCCCTGGGCGTGGATTCCCGCCGCCGCTTTATTCTGCGCCGGCCTTGTGCTCTACAAACTCTCTCAGAACGACTTCAGCCTGAGCCAGCTCAGCGGATTGCCCGAGATCCGGCACGACCGCAGCCAGCAGCGCCTTGTGACCACCGGCATTCGCGCCCGCGTGCGCCATCCTGTCTACCTGGGCCATCTCTGCGAGATGCTGGCTTGGAGCGTGGGTACTGGCTTGGCAGTCTGCTGGGCGCTCACCGCATTTGCGATCATGACCGGTGCAGTAATGATTCATCTGGAGGATGTGGAGTTGGAGACGAGGTTCGGCGACGAATACCGCCAGTATCGATCCAGAGTGCCCGCGGTTTTGCCAAGAATCAGGATATGAGCTGATCAATGTAACGCGGCTCCAATTCTGCTTTCTCCGCGGCCGTTCTCAGCGACCTCCGCGCTGAAAGCTTTTGTTTCCCCGATTCCACAAATGCCCAGAGCCGGTAGTTATAATCCGACTTGGCCGAAAGCTGACAACTGAAAGCTCGCATGCGCTTCGAACTCTTCATCGCGACCCGCTACCTGCGCGCCAAACGCCGCCAGGCGTTTATCGGCATCATCACCGGCATTTCGATTGTAGGAGTAGCCGCGGGCGTGGCTTCGCTCATCGTCGCGCTAGCCATCAACAACGGCTTTCGCCAGGACTTGCAG
Organism: uncultured Acidobacteriaceae bacterium; assembly: GCA_963807655.1. Taxonomy (GTDB): domain Bacteria; phylum Acidobacteriota; class Terriglobia; order Terriglobales; family Acidobacteriaceae; genus Sulfotelmatobacter. The sequence continues at coordinate 105,883 of CAWEDF010000051.1, forward strand.
GAGCGCCTAATCGGATCCACTTCCCATGTCAGCCTCCTACGCGTCGCCGACGACGGCATCAAGGATTGGCCGCCTCTGCTCGACCGCCTTTCCAAACAACCACACGTGGTCGCCGCCGCTCCGGCGATCTTTGAACAGGTGCTGATTTCTCGCGGACCCCGCGCCCGCGGCGCCGTTCTCAAAGGCATGATTCCAGCCGCTGAGCGCAAGGTCGGCGAGCTGCTCAACACCATAAAAGAAGGTTCAGCAACAGCCCTCGAAGAAACGTCTTCCGAGCCGGAGAAAGATAAAGACAAAGATAAAGATCATGTGGGGACAGCCGCCTCGCCTGCCCAGGGAGCGCCAGCGACCGAAGATTCTCCTGATTCACTAGCCGGCGTGCACGCGCGTGTCATAGCAATGCCGCCCATCATCCTCGGCAAGGACATGGCAGACAATCTTGGCGCAACGGTCGGTTCCGTCGTCCTGGTGACCAGCCCGCAAGGCGAGTTGACCCCGTTCGGCATGGTGCCAAAATACAGCCGCTTCCGCGTCGTGGGAATCTTCAACTCCGGCTTCTTCGATTACGACTCGTCGTGGGCATTCACCAGGCTATCCGATGCCCAGCGATTGTTTGGGCTCGGCGATCTGATTTCAGTAGTCGAGTTCAAGGTCGACGACATCGATAAGGCAGACATAGTTGCCCGCCAACTGGAAGACGCGGCTGGCAAGGGCTTCATGGCCACCAATTGGAAAGAACAAAACAAAGCCCTGTTTCACGCCCTGAACATGGAGCGCCTGGTCACCTACATCACCACCGGACTGATCGTTTTCGTGGCCGCCTTGAACATTCTGATTTCCCTGATCATGATGGTCATGGAAAAAACCAAAGACATCGCCGTGCTTATGTCGATGGGCACGCGTAAAGCGCAAGTGCGAAACGTCTTCATTGCGCAAGGAGTACTGATCGGCGTGATCGGCACCACCATCGGCCTACTATTGGGCTACGCGATCTCCTACGCGGGAGGCCACTACCACATGATCTCGCTCTCGCCCGAGGTCTACTCCATCGACTACGTCCCGTTCGCCCCGCGCCTGCTGGATGGCATATTCGTAGCGCTCGGAGCCATCGGGATTTCTTTCGTGGCGACGATTTACCCGTCATGGTCGGCCGGCCGAACTCTCCCAGCAGAAGCCCTGCGCTATGAATAGCGCGCGATCGTTGTCATCCTGGGCGAAGGTTGTGCTTCGCGAAAACGAAGCACAACCGCAGTCGAAGGATCCCTTTTACCGTGCGCGGCGATTGGCCTTGAAGGGCATTCCCAAGAACCCAGTCGCCTTAACGGAACTTTTCCAACCCCGAAGCCGTACAATTAAATAGAAGGAAAAGAAGGAGGCTTCATCAATGTTCACTTTCCTCCTGTGGTGCATACTTTTCATACTCTGCTGGCCGCTGGCTCTGCTGGCGCTCGTCGCCTATCCCTTCATCTGGCTGCTACTGCTGCCTTTCCGTATCATCGGCGTCGCGGTCCAAGGCGTTCTGGAAATCATCTACCTGGCGATCACACTGCCATTTCGCCTGCTGGCAGCGCCGTTTCGGATATGAGCAACGGGAAGCAAGAGATTTCGGTTAAGTGAGTGGAGCACAATTCGCTTAGCGAATGCCAGGAGTCTTCACGGACGGACTGTATCTTCTTCGAATTGCCCTTATAACTCCCTTGGAGCCATTGAACAGCATTACCAATCCCCAAAGCGACATAGCGAATCCCCAAAGAAAAAACCACAAGCCTGCGATCCGTAACATCGCAGTTCCGATCTCCAAGCCGAGCACGGCAAATACCAACAGCCCCACAGATTGGAGCAAGGTCAGATTCTTGCTTCCATGAGCAAGGCCTTATGGAGGGAACCGGCCGGCACCAGTTTCGGCAACTCTTTCGCTCCCTTATTTGCCTGGCCTCCCGACACTCCGCACCTCGATTAGACACTCCATCACCTTCAAATTCTCGCTCACGATCAACCTCGCCTCGGTCGCCCGCTGCACATCCTCCGCCGTCAACCCCGGAGCCACTTCCTCCAGCACCAACCCCCGCTCCGTCACCCGGATGTACGCCATCTCCGTCACAATCGTATCCACAACTTTCACGCCAGTCAGCGGAAGCGTGCAGTTCTTCAAAATCTTGGGCGCGCCTTCGCGCGTCGTATGCTCCATCGCCACCACCGTGCGCCGAGCCCCTGCCACCAGATCCATCGCCCCGCCCATCCCCTTCACCATTTTTCCCGGGATCATCCAGTTCGCCAGGTTTCCCGATTCATCCACTTCCATCGCTCCCAGCACGCTCAAATCAACATGCCCCCCGCGGATCATGGCAAAAGAATCCGCGCTCGAAAAATACGACGTCCCCGCCATCTCGCTTACCGTCTCCTTGCCCGCATTGATCAGGTCGGCGTCTTCCTCGCCCTCCACCGGATACGGACCAATCCCCAGCATCCCGTTCTCCGACTGGAGAACAACTTCCATCCCCGGCGGAACATGATTCGCGACCAGTGTGGGCATCCCAATGCCCAGGTTCACATAGAACCCGTCCCGCAACTCGCGCGCAATCCGGTTCACAATCCGCTCGCGCTTCTCCACGTCTTTTTCAGATTTTGGCATTGCGCTCACGTGCTCCAAGTAATCGGTAGCTAGTGGCCAGTGCTTCAGTTACTGATCGGCACTGATCACTGACCACTGACCACTTTCCTCAACGTTCTCTTCTCGATCCTCTTCTCGTACAACTCCCCTTGAAAAATCCTTTTCACATATACCGAAGGCGTATGAATCGAATCCCCATCCAACTCACCCACGTCCACCAACTGCTCCACTTCCGCGATCGTCACCTTCGCCGCCGTCGCCATGATCGGATTAAAATTCCGCGCCGTCTTCCGGTACACCAGATTTCCCATCCGGTCGCCCTTCCACGCCTTCACGAACGCGAAGTCCGCCTTCAGCCAGCGCTCCATCACGTAGGCCCGGCCTTCGAACTCGCGCGTCTCTTTACCCTCCGCAACAATGGTTCCCACCCCGGTAGGGGTAAAAAATGCTGGAATCCCCGCACCCGCCGCGCGAATGCGCTCTGAAAACGTTCCCTGCGGCACCAGATCAAGTTCCACCTTCCCCGCCAGCACCATCGATTCCAGCAGCTTGTTCTCTCCCACGTAAGTTCCAATGTGCCGCCGGAGCTGCCCCGCCGCCAGAAGCAATCCAACGCCAAATCCATCCACTCCCGCGTTATTACTAATGGTGGTGAGATTCTTCGATCCCTTCCGCATCAGCGCGCGAATCAGATTCTCCGGGATCCCGCACAGGCCAAATCCTCCGAGCATGATCACGGAGCCATCGCCCACATCGCGAATCGCCTCATCCGCAGTAGCCCACAACCTTATTCATAACGTCCAGATTCTAAAGAAATCAGTGGTCAGTGGCTAGCGGTAGCTAGTGGTCAGTGACCAGTGTCGGTCGATCTCAATCGATAACTGGCCACTGACCACTGACAACCACTGACCACTAATCACTGCCTTACGCCTTTTTCCCTGCACTCTTCCTCAGCCCGTGCGCCTGTTCAAATTCCGCAGCCAGCGCTCGCGTCGCCAGATTCTCCCGGATGTGCGCCAGTCGCTGCTCCACCTTGAACAGCGCATCCTCCAGATTCTTCTTGTTGCTGATCGCGATATCGCGCCACATCGAATACGGACTCGCCGCAATCCGCGTCATCTCCCGCAGAGCCCGCCCGCCTGCCGGAAGCAACGGCGCTTCTTCTCCAAACTCCTCGACCAGGGCCGCCGCCAGCGCCGTCGAAATCATCTGGGGCACATGGCTGATCCACGCGCACAGCCGGTCGTGATCCTCCGGCGGCAGCATTGCAAGGCGCGCCCCGATCTTGTCGATCCATCCCGTAAATTCCTCGAACATTCCCCCACGCAGATTCTGTCCTGGCAGCGGAGTCAAAAACCACACCGCATTCTGGAACAAATCGGCGTCCGCAAAATCCACGCCGCTGTGCTCCTTGCCCGCCATCGGATGCCCACCCAGAAATCGTTTGCCGGCATTTTTCCCAAACACTTTCAGCGCCCGCTCCGCCACCATCGCCTTGGTGCTACCCACGTCTGTCAGCAACGTACTTGCCGGCAGCCCCGGACCCAACCGCCCGATCAAATCGACAATCGCCAGAACCGGCGTCGCCAGCACCACCAACTGGCTGCCGCGAACTGCGTCCGCGGGCTCAACAAATCCCTTGTCGATCACTCCCCGCATCTTCGCTTTCTTCAGCGCCGACTCCCGGTCACACCCCACAATTCGACCCGCGAACCTCCGCTTGCGCAGCGCCAGCGCAAACGACCCGCCGATCAGCCCCGTCCCAATAATCGTGATTTGCCGGATCGCCATAAAGAGAATTGAGTCATTGAGACAATGAGTGCAATTGGATCAGTAAAGTGGAAAGAATATGCACCGGTGCGGGACCTATCCGCGATCAATGATTCAAATCACTCAAATCACACAATGATTCAATTCCTACCCGATTTTTCGTCCCCACCGCTGGCGCAATCATCCGCAGCTCATCCATCAGCTTGGCGAACTGCTCCGGAAACAGCGACTGCGCCCCATCCGACCACGCCTTGTTCGGGTCGCAATGCACTTCAATGAGCAATGCATCGGCTCCGGCCGCCACCGCTGCCCGTGCCATCGGCGCCACCTTGTCGCGCCGCCCCGTTCCATGCGAGGGATCGGCTGTCATCGGCAAGTGCGATAGCTTATGGATAATCGGAATCGCCGAAATATCCATTGTGTTCCGCGTGTACGTCTCGAACGTTCGAATCCCGCGCTCGCACAGGATTACGTCGTAATTCCCGCCCGCCATAATGTATTCCGCCGAAAGCAGTAGTTCCTCCAAAGTCGCCGCAATCCCGCGCTTCAGCAGCACCGGCTTGCGCACCTTCCCCAGTTCGCGCAGCAAATTAAAGTTCTGCATGTTGCGCGCCCCCACCTGTAGAATGTCCACATACGGCAGCATCATCGGAATCTGCGAGATCTCCATCACCTCGCTGATCACCAGCAGCTTGAACTTCTCTCCCGCCTCGCGCATCAATTTCAGCGCATCCTCGCCATGCCCCTGAAAGGAATAAGGAGAACTGCGCGGCTTGAATGCTCCGCCCCGCAGCCCTCGCGCCCCTGCCTTGGCCACCGCTTCCGCTGTCGCAAAAAGCTGTTCCCGCGTCTCTACCGAGCAGGGCCCCGCCATCACCACCACTTCGTTCCCGCCAATCTCCACACCATTCGCCAGCTTGACAACCGTACCTTCCGGACGAAAACTCTTCCCCGCCAGCTTGTACGGCGAGCTGATGCGATGGACTTCCTGCACTCCCGGCAACAGTTCCAGGTTGCGGATGTCAAAATCAATCCCGGCTCCCACCGCGCCCAGCACAGTTTGCCGCGCTCCAGTCGAACGGTGCACCTCAAACCCCATCTTCACAAGGTGCTCGATCACCTGCTGAATCTGCCCCTCGTCCGCAATGTCCTGCATCGCCACAATCATAAGAAGATCTCTGTTTCTAGTTTCTGTTTTTCTAGTTTCTGGCGCTTAGCTCTTAGCTACGCCTTGTCATTCGCTATACCGCTTGTCATTCCGAACAAAGCGAGGAACCCGCTGTCGTATCCTCCACCAGCGATCCAGCCCACTCAACGAACAATCCCACCCCATCCAGGCCGCTTCAGCGCCCATACAGCCAACGACCAACGACAAACGACCAACGACGGTTTTCAATCATTCACGTCCGAGTCCAACTCCGTCTCCGCCTTCGCCGCTTTGGCCGCGATCCCTTCCTTCTGAATATTCCGCATCACATCCATAATCCTTTCAAAGATCCGCACCAGATCCCGCCCCGGCAGCGGACCCCGATTCATTTTCTGCACATTCTCAAACACGATCCGCTCCCGCTCCGGCTCGTAAATTGGCAGATTCGTATTCCGCTTCAGCCGGCCAATCTCCACCGCAGCCCGTGCCCGCTCGCAAAGCAACTCCACCAGCCGCCGGTCAAGCTCATCAATCTTCTTTCGCCAATCTGCGATATCCATGAAGCCCCGCCCTCAGCCGTCAGCTTTCAGCCGTCAGCAAATTCGCGTCCTGGTTAGTGTGACATTTACTAATCACCCGCAGACACGGCTCGCATCGGTGCGGATCATGACGCCTTGCCTGACGCCTGATGGCTGACGGCTGAAAGCTTGGTTACAAATTCTCCCACGGCCGCCGCTTCCCGCCCGCGATTTCGCTCGATCGTCTCTACAATCGCGCTCCCCACCACCACCGCGTCCGCAAACTTCCCTACCTCGGCAAACTGCTCCTCATTCGAAATCCCAAACCCAACCGCGATCGGCATTTTAGTTACGCGCCGCAATCGCCGCACCAATTTCTTCGCATCCTCCGCCAACTGCTGCCGCGCCCCCGTAACCCCCGTCCGCGACACCGCATACACAAATCCCCGCGAGGCCTCCGCAATCCGCTTCAGCCGCGCATCCGGACTCGTGGGCGCCGCCAGAAACACCGGCGCCAGATCGTGCGCCCGCATCGCCTGCAAATATTCACCCGCTTCTTCCACCGGCAAGTCCGTGACCAGCACCCCGTCTACTCCCGCATGCCGCGCCACCGTGCAAAACTTCTCCATCCCCATCCGTAAGATCGGATTCAAATATGAAAACACAACCAGCCCCGTGGACTGCGCATGCTCCCGCACCTCCGCCGCCAGCGTCAACACTTGCGCCAGGCATGTCCCATGCTGCAACGCCCGCTCACTGGCCCGCTGTATCACCGGCCCATCCGCCACCGGATCGCTGAAGGGCACGCCCAGTTCAATCACGTCCGCCCCAGATTCAATCGCCGCCCGCACAACCGCTTGCGTAGTAGCGAGATCCGGGTCCCCGCAAGTCACATAAACCACCAACGCCGGCTTTTGGTAGAAAGATAAAGGCATAGACTGAACTGGACTTACCCTGTGAACCCCTGTGACCTCTGTGTTAAAGGGTTTGACTTTCAATCCCGCGAAAGAGATTCCCGCAAAATCCCAATATCCTTATCCCCGCGCCCCGAAACATTCACAATCACCACGTCCGATTTCTTCATCCCAGGCGCGCGCTTAACCACTTCCGCCACCGCATGGGCCGACTCCAATGCCGGAATAATTCCCTCAGTCCGGGCCAACAAGGTAGTAGCCTCCAGCGCCTCCGCATCCGACGCCGGAACATATTCCGCCCGCCCCGCATCTCTCAACGCCGCATGTTCCGGGCCAATCGACGGATAATCCAGCCCCGCCGAAACCGAATGCGTATTCGCGATCTGCCCTGCGGAATCCTGCAGCACGTACGAGTAAGTCCCCTGCAACACTCCCGGAGAACCCCCGCGAAACCGCGCCGCATGTTCGCCCAGCCCTTCACCGCGGCCACCGGCCTCAACTCCAATCAAGCGAACTCTTTTATCCTTTAAGAACTCGTAGAAAATTCCGATCGCATTCGATCCCCCGCCCACGCAAGCAATCACCGCCGCCGGCAGCTTTCCCTCTGCCTTCAAAATCTGCGCCCGCGCCTCCCGCCCAATCACGCGATGAAAATCCCTCACCATCGTCGGATAAGGATGCGCTCCCAGCACACTCCCTAACAAATAGTGCGTGGTCCGCACATTCGTAACCCAATCGCGCATCGCCTCGTTGATCGCATCCTTCAAAGTCCGCGAGCCCGACTCCACCCCGCGCACCTCCGCCCCCAACAACCGCATGCGGAACACATTCAACTCCTGCCGCCGCATGTCCTCGGTTCCCATGTACACGATGCACTCAAAACCCAGCAGCGCGCACACCGTCGCGGTAGCGACGCCGTGCTGCCCGGCTCCGGTCTCCGCGATCACCCGCCGCTTGCCCATGCGCTCCACCAGCAGCGCCTGTCCCAGACAATTATTAATCTTGTGCGCCCCGGTATGGAGCAAATCCTCCCGCTTCAAATAAATTTTCGCCCCGCCCAGCTTTTTCGTAAGCCGCCGCGCAAACGAAAGCGCTGTAGGACGCCCCGCATAAGTCCGCAGCAACTCTTGCAGCCGCCGCTGAAATTTCGGATCGCGCTTCGCCTTCTCATACTCACGCTCCAACTCCTCCAGCGCCGCCATCAAAGTCTCGGGAACGTATCTGCCACCATAGACGCCAAACCGCCCCGGAACGTTCTCGGAAACAAAAGCGCGGGGGTACCCCATCCTAGCCGCGCTCTTTGCGGCTAGAGCCTGCCCTGAGCCCGCCGAAGGGGTGGGGATTTTGACTTTGATGGTTTTTGGAACCGTAGCCATCGCTAACCCGTCTTCCGATCTGTTTCGCGCACCGCCCTGACAAAGGCCCGCACCTTCTCCGGATCCTTCTTTCCCGGCTGAGCCTCCACGCTAGACACAACATCGACACCCCAAGGCTTGAGGTATTCAACCGCCCACCCCACGTTGGAAGAAGAGAGTCCACCCGCGATCACCACTGGGTACAACTTCTGTAACACTGAAACGAAGGCGTATGCCTCTCCCCAAGCAAAGGTTCGACCCGTACCTCCTCGCTGTTCCTGATTCCCTGAGTCGAGGAGAACCGCAGCATCTCTCGGGAATCGCTGAATCCCGAAGAAGCTGGATTGGCCACGCATCTCCCGAAGCATGTCAACCACGGGCAGGACAGAAGAATGTCTTTCTCCTTAGGGCGTATTGCTTTGTGACTCATATATTCGTCGCCATGGAGCTGACGGCGGTAAGACCTGTCTCATCTGCTACGGCCGACACTCGCTCCGGTGGCTCGTTCACGAAGACTCCGATCTTATCTACCCGCTCCGGCAATTTCCCCACAATTTCCCGCGCCACCTCAACACTAATTTTCCGCGGACTCTTCTCGTAAAACACAAACCCCACCGCATCCGCCCCGGCCTCAACTGCGGTCAGCGCATCCTCTAAATTCGTCATCCCACAAATTTTCACCCAAGTCATAAAACCATTTGTCAGCGAGTTGTAAAACGTCTCAATGCTCACTCCGATACCCGGTACTCGGTGCCAGCCACTAGGGCCCGCAAAGCTTCTCCCGGCCGATCCGCCCGCATCAACGACTCCCCAATCAAGAACGCCTGATACCCCGCCGCCCGCAACTGCGCAATATCTTCTCCCGACCTAATGCCGCTTTCCGCCACCTTCAACACGTTCTTCGGAAGCCGCTCCGCCAGCCGGAACGCCGTCTCCGCATCCACCTTAAACGTCCGCAGATCACGCGTGTTCACCCCAATCAAATCGCACCCGGCATCCAAAGCCCGCTGCAATTCTTCCTCGTCATGCACTTCGCACAGAACGTCCAGCCCGCGCGCCCGCGCGCTCGCAGCCAGCCCGGTCAGCTCCTTCTGCGACAAAGGCGCCACGATCAGCAGTACCGCGTCTGCCGAATTCGCCCGCGCCTCCAGCAATTGAAATTCGTCCACGATAAAATCCTTGCGCAGACACGGCACCTTAACTGCCGCCGACGCGTTGCGAAGATTCCCGAGCGACCCCTGAAAGAACTCCTCATCCGTCAGCACCGAGAGCGCCGCCGCCCCCGCCGCTTCCAATTCTCTCGCCAAGTCCTCTGCACAAAATTCAGCACGAATCAATCCCTTCGAAGGCGACGCCTTCTTCAACTCAGCAATCACCGCAAGGCCAGCTTGGCTTCTTTCTTCCAGTGCGTGCCGAAACCCGCGTGGTACGTGCTGTTCCGCCCGCCGCTCTAGATCCCGCAAATCAGTAGCGCTTTTGGCTTCACCCACTCTTCTGCGCGTGGAACAAACAATTAGATCAAGGGAAACAGGCATATCGAGTGCCTGAATTATACGGGAAGGAAAGATTCGCGAATCGCACTCCAACCCTGCTATCAACCAACGCTCCTCTTCGCGAACTCCGCGGCACTTCTCAGCGCTCTCCGCGATTTAAGCTTCCTGTCGGTGCGCCGGGGCAAAGTTTCCCTTACTTACAGACGCTCTCAATCTCCTTGTAAGGCTTCTCTGCGTGCTCCGGATACTTGATCTGCTTCACCTGCATCCACTGATCGAGCAATGTGCCGGCATCGTGCAGCCCCACATCCGGATCGCCGTCATACGCCGCGTCGCTCTGTGCCTCCTCCAGCGTCACCAGCGTGAATCCTTTCTTTTTCAGCAGGTCCAGCGCCTCCGGCAGAATCGTGCTGCTGAACGCTCCCAGGTGCAGCAGCAGCACGTAGCTGATCTCGTGACCGTAAATCAGCTTCGCCTGCGCCCGGCCCAAGTCAAGAAACTCCGAAGCCGTGTTCAAGTAGCTCGACCGCAGCCACTCAATCGTCTTCGTATCGTTCTTCGCAGCGCAGCGAACATAGGCAAAATTCCACAAGTAGTCTTCCCAATCCAGCGTCACCTGCGCAATCCTGTACCCGTGCGCTTTCAAATAGGCCCGCACCGCCCGCCGTTTTTCTACGGTGTCGCCCTCGTGCAGGTACGGATAACGAAACCAGTGCCAGTTATCCTTCATGTCTCCCTTTAGCAACTCCAGCGCGGGCTCGTCCTCTTCGATCTCCCGCTCAAATGCCAGCGCAGAGTTCTGCTCCAGATCTATGTGCGCATAAGTATGGTTCCCCACTGGCTCCGCCGCCGCCCAAAGCTTCAGCGCCTCCGCCCCATCCGTGCTTCCTTGTAATTTTTGTGCATTGATGAATCCATACACCGGAGGCACGTGCCGCTTCTTCAGAATTTCAAGCACGTTCTTCGCAGTCTCCGCTCGCGAGACTCCCGGCGGCAACTCTCCATTCACCAGCAGATCGTCAAACGTGATGGCACCTTCTGCGCCGCGCATGTTCCAAACAGCGTTAGGAACAGGCACACTACTCGCCAGATGGCAGCCACAGAATTTTTCATCCAGAAAGTGTACGGGACTTCGCGTGTCAGCGGAAGCACACGCACAACTAGCTCATCGACGACGAAGCTGTCGGTCTTATCTCGTAGAGAGCAAACACGGTACTCCGCTAGAAACCTGGGAAAGAAACATTCTTTGGTGCCATCGAAGGGACTCGAACCCCCACACCGTTGCCGGTACATGGACCTGAACCATGCGCGTCTGCCAATTCCGCCACGATGGCAATCTGAATTGCAATGCAGCGGCGGCCCTAAGGCCGCCGTGTCAGGAAGACCAACACATCTATTTTACAGTCCTATCAAAGGCTGTCAAACCACGAACGCCATTGCGAAACCCGAGGCCCGGAGCCTGAAGCCCGAAGCTCGTCCTACCCCAGCTTCGCCGTCATCGAAATCTTCGCGTTCAACACCTTCGATACCGGACAGCCCTTCTCCGCCGCCTCGGCATACTTCTGGAAAGCGGCCGCATCCGCTCCCGGAACCTTCCCCACTACATCGATGTGGCTCGATGTAATGGTCCACCCCGAATCCAGCTTTTCCATAGTGAGGGTCACGTTGGTGCTGATGCTCTCCGGCGTCAGATTGGCCCCGCCCAGTTGCGCCGAAAGCGCCATCGAAAAGCACGCCGCGTGCGCCGCCGCAATCAACTCCTCCGGATTCGTCCCCGGCCCATTCTCAAACCGTGAAGTAAACGAATACTGTGTGTCTTTCAGCACTCCGCCCGGAGCCGAAATCGCGCCCTTACCATCCTTCAGTCCGCCCTTCCACACTGCGCTTGCCTTGCGTTCCATCACTCTCTCCTCATCATGACCGCAAAATTACATCCCCGGTCATTGTAGACGGAGACTGAACACGTTGTCAGGGACCCTAACCGCCCTCAACGTTGCAAAAGTCAACAAATCGCCCCCACTCAATGGAAATCCAAGCAACTCAAATAAAATCCGCACCGCGGACAGCTCAACTTGCGCTTAGGGCGTTATTTTGAACACAATGCCATCTCCCAGTCCGCCCAATTCGGTGGTGCCGTAAAGATTGCCCGCATTATCTCTTACCAAAGCTGCCCAAGGCACGCCGCCGTCTCCCGACTGCCCAGTGAATTTGTGCAGGACCGTGAATTTTCCGCTCGCGGCCAGCTTGTAAACCGTTCCGCAGCCAAAGCCCAGGCAAGTACCGCCGCCGCCTTCGGGAGTCGTGCCGTAGAGGTTGCCGGCCGGATCGGAAACGACCCCCGCCCAGGGATTGCCCCCACCAGCGCCGCCGGAAAAAGAATGCAACACGGTAAAGTTCCCTGCCGGATCCAGTTTGAAAACCGTTCCCCAACCCGAGCCGGAATGTCCGGCCTGACTCGTGCCGTAGAGATTGCCTGCGGTATCGCGCAGCAGGCGCTCTTCTCCCAGCCACTGTCCACCGGTACCGGAGTAATTGAAGCGATGAAGCACGGTCTCCGTACCATCCGCGGATAACTCGTAAACCGTTCCGCATCCGATGTCGAAGTTCGGGTCACACCCAGAGTTTCCGCCGCCCTGGGTGGTGCCGTAGAAATTGCCCGCGGAATCCCGGATCAAACCGCCGACTACGTCTCCCCCGTCGCCCGTGGAGCCGTCGAAATCGTGCAGCACGGTTTCGTTTCCAGCCGCGTCCACCTTGAATAGAGTTCCCCAATTGTAGGCGCCGCCCAGGTAGGTCGTGCCGTACAGGTTTCCTGCGGAGTCGCGAACGAGTCCAGCTTGCGGCGTAGCGCCATCGAAGCCTCCGCTGAAGCTGTAGAGCACCGTCTCCTTGCCTGCGGGCGTGAGCTTGAACACGGTACCGCATCCGTACCCGTTACAACCGCCGCCGGATGTGCCTCCGCCATAGGTCGTGCCGTAGAAGTTGCCGGCCGAGTCGCGGATGAGCGATCCGTAAGGATACTTGCCGTCTCCATTCGCGCCGGTAAAGCTGTAGAGCACGGTTTCGTGGCCGCTGTGAGTGATTTTGAATACCGTTCCGCAGCCGCCGCTGCAGGCTCCACTGCCGCCCAGGTCGGTGGTGCCGTAGAGATTTCCTATTGGATCCAAAATCAAACTGCCGTCGAGAGGATCTTGTCCGTCGGCTCCGCCCGCGAACTGGTGAAGTACGGTGAAAGTTTGCGCCTGCGCCAGCGGTGTTGCAACCGCGGCGAACGCCACCAGGGCCAGCGCCACGGCCAGAAAAGAGATTGAGCGTCCGAATGGTCCTGAGAGATTCTTTTTAGCATGAGGTTCCGCTCCTTGTACCGGATGATTGTTGAAGGCACAACGAAGGCCGCGAGACGGAACAGGCCATGGGGAAGGCGAGGCGATATTACTTCACAAAACCGTTGGCGCGCAACAAGAAAGTTGAATCGGGCTGACGACCGATTTCTGGAGTCGCTGGTCTTCCTCTAAACCGGCACTCCCAGAACCAATTTTTTTCTTTACCTCTTCACAAATCTTCATCCTTCCACAGGCCCGTTTGCGCTAGAATCCATCTGAACTGCAGAGCGTAGTCCATCCGGCGATGGAGGCCGCTCTTCGCCTTCCCCCAGGAGGTAGTAGATGTATCGGCCTTACTCCAATTCCCTGACCGATTCACGTCCGTTCTTGGACGTGCAGTCCACCATTCGCGATCTAGCTCAGGATTTCGTCACTTCTTTCAACACCGGCAACTATGATCAGGTTGCCGCCCTCTTCGCAGAAGATGGCGTATTCATGGCGCCCCACCACGACCCCGCCTCTGGCCCCAAGGCCGTAGAGCGCCTGCTCCACCAGATCGGCGAAGCCGGATACGAAGACCTGCGCCTCGAGACTGTCCGCGTAGAATCCTCCGGTGACCTCGCCATAGAGATCGGCCGCTACAGCGTAGCCGTACGCCAGCCCGATGGCACCATCGTGGCTGAACGGGGCAAGTACCTGAAAGCCTGGCGCCGTCTCGGCGCATGGCTGATCGTCGCCGACTGCTGGAGCAGCAACCTGCCCGTAGCTCACTAGCACGCACTCCACCATCTGGTGGTCACCCAGATAAGTGTCTTCATGCTTGTCGGAGGTCCGGGAATTAGGTTCCGGATTTGGTGGCGAGCATTTCGCACACCCGGCGGATCACGTCGCGCTGCGTGTTATTCAGGGTGAGAAACTCAAAGCCGTAGCGCAAACCCTGCCGGTATCGCACAATCGCCCGCACTTTCAGGGGATAGGGACTGAGGGGCAGAGGTATATCGAGGGAAACAATTTCGCCGGTTTCCAGGTCGCCAGTAAGTGTAGCCCCAATGCCGTCCTGGCCAAGTTCCGTGGAGCGTCCCCAGCAACTGCGGAATTCGCCGGCCTGAAACATGCGAACCTGCATGCGGGTATCGACAGCAAAGCGCGGAAAACGGCGGACATAAGGGGCAACCAGTTTGTTGGTCGCGAGTTTTTTGCCCGGAGCTGCCATATTCAACTTCAGTGGCCAGTGGTCGCTGGTCATTGGCCAGCAAACCTGCCTTCAATAAAGCCTATCAAGGCTCATGAATCGTCATGGGAAGGGCACGACGTCTGACCACGGACCACTGGTTTCACTGACCACTGACCACTGACCACTGACCACCGACCACTGCTATTTGCCATGCAACAAGTAGCCCGGTTCCAGCGGAAGTTTGCCTGCAATCTTGACCACCTCGACACTGCTGTTGATGGAGTAGACGTCCACGACACCAATGGCTCCGGGAACCGACGCTACCTTGTTGACCAGTTCTTCATCGGAAGTGGCGACCACGATGGCGGGACGGTTTAGGCGTCCATGATTAGAGGTAGCGATAAGAGCGTTGACCTCGCTCTCCGACATGCCATAAACCTTTTCCAGGACCACCTTCATTGCCGGCACCGACGGGGCGCGCATAACAAAGGTGACTGGCTTGCCATCCGGCCAGCGGCTGGTCTGGGCCTTGCAAACCTTGACCAGATCGGCAAGGGTGATCACACTTATTGCATTCGACTTGTTGGAAACCAGGGCAACATCCCGCGCCGACGCCAGCGAGGCGCCGATGAATACCAGTATTAGAACTTGCAAAAAGCGTCGGTAGAACACTCTTCGTCTCCACAGGGCTCAAGGCTTAAGTTTCATTGTGCTTGAACCTTAGACACTCATTAAAGGTAACTAAGGTCACGAGGGCACAGCGGGAAGCTTCGCGGGGTAAGGATTTCGCTGGGAAATCCTGGATTGGAGATGCCGCAGAAAAAGGGCGCGACCGGCGGCCGCGCCCAGTGGTTACCGCAACACAGTTGCTACTTCTTTTTCAGGCTAGCCGCCCGTGGCCATATTAAGGGCGGGGCGACGAACATGTGCGACCGCGATTGTGCCACTCCAGGGATGGCTGACGAGGGAGTCTGCAGAACCAGAACCCCGGTCGCGACCTGACCATTGTCCGTTTCTATGAATGGGAATGTCGTGCCATCGGCGGCGTAAACCGTGAGCCCGAATCCGCCGTTCAGGGTACTGTTGCTGCTGTTGCCCGCCGAGGCTGAGATACCGAAGCGTCCGCTGGAGTCCGGTCCGGTATAAGTGCCGTTGAGCTTTTGGTCAAAAATCGGAATGCCGCCGGGAGCAAAGTTTTCATCAATCAGGCCGATTGCGGTGGTTCCGCTGCTTTCTGCGCTAAATTCGGCGATGTCGTCCACCTCGACGCCATTCGAAAGGTTCACGCCGCTAAGGTTTAGCCCATAGCCTTTCGATGTGGCTAATGCCGCACCCGGTGTCTGCGCATGCGCAGCGCCGTTCAGGATGCCGAGGCTAGTGGTGTCGATCTCCAGCAGGAGCAAGCCGCCGCTGGAAGGATAGGCCGCAAATTGCGAGCCTCCTACAAAGTTGGAGAAGCTTCCCAATGTGTATCGGCCAGTTCCCCCGGCGGTGTAGGTGCCGGAGAACGATGGAGACGATCCAGGGGTTCCGTTGCTGTTGAAGTCTTCGGTAGAGGCGGCGGTGATGTTGCCCGCTCCGTCAGTGACCATGAAGCCCCCTGACGCAAACGGACTGTTTGAGACGAATCCCCCCAGGGTGAAGGCCAGGTTGCCAGTTGGCACCGCGGTGCTGGTTTGGGAGAACGCATCCCCGGAAACAATCGGAAGCGTGTCCATCTCAATAAACTTCAGATGCGTGGCATCAATCGCATACACGTCGAACTTTTCAGAGTACGGGGTTGTGGTTAGAAGCGTCGTGGGCGAAGCGGATGGTCCAAGAATCACCTGCCCAGCCAGCGTCTGGCCCGCGAAGACAAGCACGCCGTTGTCGTTGAAATCCTGCAGACCGGACGTAATCGTCCCATTCGCGTCGAGGGTAAAGTTCCCTACGGTGGCGAACGCACCGGTGCCCGCCAAATCGACTCCGGCGAAGCTGAAGGCATAAGAGCCCGCAAACGAACTTTGGGTAAGGCCGGCCGCCTGCAGATCCAGCGTGCCGCTGCCGGTCGCGTTGCCGTCGAATTGGATGATGAATCCGTGCGAACTGGACGTTAGCACAAAATCAAATATGAGTCTGCTGCCGAACGGCGTAGACACATCGAGTGTGGCGGTTCCTCGTCCATCCACCCCGACGTTGTAATTGCTGCTGCCACTGATCGATAAGTTGGGAATTGGGGCGGTAAAATTAGGGTCATTAATGTCCATCGTGCCGCCGGTGATCCCGCCGCTCCCATTGGCGCTGAGGGTACCAACGATCGCAATCGGGGCTCCGTTAAAGTTGTCGGTGCCCGAGACCGAGAAGACGTAGGTGCCATTCAGATCGCTCTTGCTGAAGCCGCCGCCGGGAGGGGCTACCGGGTTGGTAATACCACTGCCATTTCCGCAACCGGCCAGAAGCGCGAGCGTGGAAAGTACGAGGAACAAAGCAAGAGCGTTGCGTACAGACATAACTCCTCCGGAGAGCAAATCGTGAAGCAAGTCACCTTTAATTCCGAGGTTAGCACAGGTGATTTCACTTGCGTTAAACCCGAACCACGGGAACAAGTAGCGCCTGCACAAAAGAAAATCTGCGGCGCGCAAGCTATACAGTTCTTTACATTCTTGGATTTGGCGGCCACGTTTCTGGTTCCCGTTATCTGCGTGCAATTGCTAATTCGGGTAGCATGGAGTTACTGGTGCGATCCTCGTGGGGTTTGAAGGATTAAGCATGACTTGGGGACCGAAATTCCGCTGGCCCGGATGTTTTGCCGCAATAGCATGGGTGCTGTTGGTGACCTTGAGCGCGACCGCCCTGCAGGACAAGCCGTCGCAACGATAAAGATAAAGATAATAAAGACAAAGATGAGGGATTGGTGATTGAGCCGGCAGAGTTGCCTGCGACGTATCCGCTTGGATCGTTTCAGGTGAATTTTCGCGCGCGGGGCAACTATGTGCCGCCGCTGCATTGGCGTGTGGAGAGTGGCGCGTTGCCGCCCGGGATCAAGCTTGAAGACAACGGAGTGCTGCACGGAGACGCAGAGCGGGCAGGCGAATTTCAGTTTGCGGTTGCAGTGCGTGACAGCAACAACCCCCAACAGACAGTTCAGAGGAAATTTGTGATCAAGGTGGAAGAGGGCATCAAGCTGGCCTGGAAGGTTCCGGCACACGTCACGGCAAACCGCATCGACGGCAGCGTCGAGGTGACAAACACCACAGCGGACGACATGGATCTGACCTTTGATGTGAAGGCGGTCGCCGAGGACGGACGGGCCACCGAGATCGGCTACCAGCATTTTCCATTGAAGAAGGGCACAATTGCGATGGCGTTGCCCTTTGGCGAGACCTTGCCGCACGGTACCTATATGGTCTACGTTAACCTCGTCGGTGAAGTGGCCAGGCGGAACGCGATCTACCGGCAACGGATGCAGACGCCGGGGGCGCTGCAGGTCGTGGTGGGGCCGTAGGGGCAGTTTCTTGTTTCTAGCTCCCAGTTTCTAGCTTCCAGGGATTACGGCGGTACCGCGGTCACGTTGACTTGAGTTTGGGGTTTCTGAAAAACTAGCCATTCGCGTCTTTGTCAAGGCGATTTCTTGCGCCTTTAAGCGAGCGTTTCCTTTGAGACCGAAAACCAGAGACCGGAAACTAGAAAACCAGAAATAACAAACTTCGGATGGAACTGCTTCTGAATCTTGCGTGGCTGCTGCTGGCACTGCCGGCTTACTGGGTGTGGCGGCAGAGCGTGCGCCGGTTTAGTTCGCTGCAATGTCTGCTTGCCCTCGGATGCGTTCTGGTCCTGCTGTTTCCCGTGATCTCGGCCTCGGACGATTTGCACGTGATGCGGGCCGAGATGGAAGATTCCTCCATCAGCAAACGCACCGTACGCCACTCAGGAGGCGGCAGGAATTCGGCCTGGGTCAACCGGTTGCAAGGGCCTCCCGCCAGGGTGGCGAGTCCGGTGCGGCTGGTGGCTCCGGAAGTTGGGCTGCTGGATGTTTCCGTTATCTGTGCATCCCCGTTGCCGCGACCCTGCGCTTTCCACGCCGGCCGCGCCCCTCCTTTTTCCCTCCCCGGATAGTTCGCCGATCATCCTTCTTGCTTCTTGACGTTCCCTGATGGCTTGCAGCAATAAATCCGTCTTTAGGGAATCCTTACAAGGGAGACCAGATACTGAAGAATGCAGCGGCTATCCTGACGGCGACACGTGGCCGGCCACGTCTCTACGAAATTCTAGAAGTTCACGAAGTTCACATGTATTTTGGACGGTAAGGGATGCTGATGCTTAAGAGATTCTGGTGGTTCTCACTGCTGGCGGTGCTGGGGAACGCGGGTCTGGCCGCTCCGCAAACGATGCCGCAGTCTCCGCCTCAACCCTGGACGTGGGAGCAGGTGAAAGACCGCTTCGAGTTGAGCAATTCCAAGCTGCTGGCCGACAAGCTCAACATCGACGAATCGAAAGCGCAGGAGATCACCGCATTCTTGCGTCCCAACCCGGATTTCACTCTGTCGATTGACGGCACCCAGATCGCTCCTGAGAAAGGCATCTGGCGACCGTTCGCAGGCACCTATGAAACTCCCGGCATCAGCTATTTGCATGAACGGCGGCACAAGCGCGAGTTACGTCTGGAGAGCGCAAAAAAGGCGACCCTGATTGCCGAATCCAGCCACGCCGACCTCGAACGAACCCTACTCTTCAACTTGCGCAGCGCCTTTTTGTCAACCCTGCAGGCGAAAGCGGTGCTGCAGCTTGCAAGAGATAACCTTGTCTACTACGACCGCGTGCTCGAGATCAGCAGAACTCGCTTCAACGCCGGCGACATTGCGCAGATCGATCTCGACCGGTTGGAGCTCCAGCGGGTGCAATATGAATCGGATTTGCAATCTGCCGAGGAAAGCCTGGAAACCGCAAAGATCCAATTGCTCACGCTCCTGAATTCCCGAATTGCCCTCGACCAAGTCGACGTGACCGGGCCGTACGATTTCAGCGATCAACTCATGCCGCGTGACGAGTTCCGCAAGATCGCCCTCGACACCCGGCCCGACTTAAAAGCCGCCATCCAGGCCGTCGACAAGGCTCAAACCGACCACAAGCTGGCCATCGCCAACGGCTCAACCGATCCGACCTTGAGTGCATGGTATACGCACAACTCATCCAACAATAACCCATTTGGCATAAACACACTCGGAGTCAGCGTCAGCATCCCCTTCCGCATCTTCGACCGCAACCAGGGCGAGAAGCTGCGCACAAAACTCGATATCCAGCGCAACGAAAAATTGCGCGATGCGGCCGAAGCCCAGGTTTTCAGTGATGTGGATTCCAGCTACGCCACCGTCGAGAGCAATGTGATTCTGCTGCGGCCTTACAAGGCCAAATATCTGCAGCAGTCAGTCCGCGTGCGCGACACCATTACTTTCTCCTATCAGCATGGCGGCGCGTCACTGCTCGATTTCCTGAACGCACAGGCGGAGTACCGCGGTGTGCAGTTAAATTACGTGAACCTGGTTGGCTCTTACTTGACTTCTGCGGCGCAGTTGAACATGGCTGTGGGCCGGGAGGTAATTCAATGAAACCCAAATTCATCAGCTTCGTCCTCGCACCAACTCTTTGCTTGCCTTTGAGTTTCCTCCTCATCGGCTGCAATGATGGCAAGGCTGACCCCAAGGCCGAGGCGCCGCCCGCGGCTACCGTCGAGCCTGACCTGGACGCCAACAATTTCAAAGTGGACCACCCCGATCAGTTTCCCCTGGTAAAGGCGATCGAGCACAAAGCCGCTCCCGCTCTGAATGTCACCGGCGTGGTGCAGCCCGATATTTCGCGCGCCGTGCCCGTGATTTCGCTGGCGTCAGGACGAGTCGTAGAAATTAAGGCGAGACTCGGCGATACAGTGAAGAAAGGCCAGTTGCTGCTGAGAGTGCGCAGCAACGACGTCTCCGGCGCTTTCCAGACCTATGTGAAAGCCGAGAACGATGACCGCCTTGCGCGTGTCCAGCTTGAGCGCGCCCAGCTTCTCTACGAAAAGGGGGCGACCGCCAAGAGCGCGCTTGAACAAGCGGAGAACACCGCAGGCGATGCCAAGGCAGTCCTGAATGCCGCTACCGAACAGTTGAGGCTTCTCGGCATCGACAAAGACCACCCGTCGGGCATCGTCGACATCGTCGCGCCCACATCCGGCGTGATCACCGAGCAGCAAGTCACCAGCGCATCCGGAGTGCAAGGCTTGTCCGGCCCCAATCCCTTCACCATCTCCGACCTTTCTCATGTATGGATCGTCTGCGACGCTTACGAGAACGATCTCGATGCCGTACACATCGGTGAGTTTGCGGATATCCACCTGAACGCCTATCCCAACAAAGTTTTGAAGGGACGCGTCGACAATATTCTCCCGGTTCTCGATCCCGGCCTTCGCACGGCGAAAGTCCGGCTTGAAGTCGCCAATCCAGGCTTGATGCGCGTGGGCATGTTCGTTACCGCCACATTCTACGGCAAGCAGGCGGAAACGCGGAGCGCGGTTCCGGCCACTGCCATTCTGCATTTGCATGATCGCGAATGGGTTTACACACCGCTAAAACCCGGACACTTCAAGCGGCTGGAAGTAGTAACCGGCAACATGCTTCCCGGCAACATGCAAGAAGTTGTCTCCGGCATCAAGCCCGGCGACCAAGTCGTTTCAAACGCTTTGGCATTGCAAAACACGGTTGAGAGGACGGTGGAGCAATAAAGGTGGAGCGATAAATGATTCGCCGCGTCGTCGATTTCGCGCTGAACAACCGGCTGCTCGTGCTGGCACTGGCCCTGATCCTTTTCGCCGCGGGCATCGTGTCGTTCAAGCGCCTGCCCATTGAGGCCTATCCCGACGTAGCCGACAACTACGTCGAGATCATTACGCAATGGCCTGGGATTTCGGCGGAACAGATCGAACAACAAGTCACGATCCCGCTCGAGGTCGTGATGAACGGCATTCCGCATGTCGTACATCTGCGTTCCTTCTCGCTCTTCGGACTCTCCGATCTGAAGCTGATCTTCGACGACGAATCCGACAACAACTGGAACCGCGAGCGGGTGCTCGAGCGGCTCAGCCAGGTCACACTGCCCCCGGGCGTGGTGCCGCAAATGGGTACCGACTGGAGCCCGGTCGGTCAAATTTATTTCTTCACTCTGCGCAGCACCAATCCCGCCTATGACCCAATGGAACTCAAGTCCATCGAAGACTGGGTCGTCGAAAAGCATTTCAAATCGGTGCCCGATATTGTCGATGTTGCCAGCTTCGGTGGCCCCACCCGCGAATACCAGGTTCGCGTCGATCCCAACAAACTGGTCGCTTACGGTCTCAGCCTGGCCCAGGTCGAGCAGCAACTTACCAACAACAACGCCAACGCGGGCGGAA
This sequence comes from uncultured Acidobacteriaceae bacterium, assembly GCA_963807655.1. Lineage (GTDB taxonomy): Bacteria > Acidobacteriota > Terriglobia > Terriglobales > Acidobacteriaceae > Sulfotelmatobacter. The sequence goes on from CAWEDF010000051.1 coordinate 127,590, forward strand.
GTTTCATTCAGGAAGGTCTCCAGCAGATCAACGTGCGCGCGGTCGGACTGGTCGACCGAGTCCACGACATTGAAGAGACGGTCATCACGACTAAGAACGGCACTCCCCTCCGCATAAAGGACATCGCCGTAGTTTCGCAGGGTCCGAAGATCCGCCTTGGCCAGTTCGCCAGGGCCATTCACCGTGAAAACGGAAAGATTATCGACAACGACGATGTAGTGTCAGGCATCGTCCTCTTGCGAAAGGGCGCGGTAGCGGAGACCGCACTTGCAGGGCATCCACCAAAAAGTGCAGGAACTGAACGATCATATTTTGCCTCCGGGCGTTAAGATTGTCCCCTTCCTCGACCGCAGCAACCTGGTTAACTACACCGCCACACCGTGCTTCACAACCTGACGGAAGGGATGATTCTGGTATTCGATCATCCTGTTCTTGTTTCTCGGCAATATTCGCGGCGCGCTCATCGTCGCCGTGACCATTCCTTTGCCCTGCTGTTCGCATCGATTTGTCTGGACTTAAAAGGCACATTCCCGCAAACTTCTTTCCTTAGGAGCTTGGATTTCGGAGTGGTAGTCGAAGGCGCAATCGTATTGGTCGAAAACATAGTGCGTCACTTGGGCCATCGGGAACGGCAGCAAGACTCCAACGAAATAATCAGTTTTGCCTCGCATGAAGTTCAGCGCCCGGTGTTCTACGCCATAGTCATCACCATTACCGCTTTCTTGCCGATTTTTACGCTGCAGCGGGTGGAAGGCCGGCTCTTTCATCCCATGGCCTGGACCGTGGCCTTCGCGCTGCTGGGGGCATTGCTCTTCTCAATCATCGTCGCGCCCGTGCTGGCCAGTTTCGCGTTCGCGAAGGGCGCGCACGAATGGCGTAACCCGGTCATGACCTATGTGAGCGAACGATATCGCGACGCCCTCCGCTGGGCGATTCGCCGGCGTGCGATCACGGTCGGCGTGTGCGCGCTGCTGACCGTTGTTGGGGGTTACCTCGCATTCAGCGGCATCATCGGTTCCGAATTTCTGCCCCATCTGGATGAGGGTGCAATGTGGGTTCGCGGTACTCTTGCGCCCAGCACCGGCCCTGACGAAGGCATCCGGGTCGCGAACCAGGCGCGAATCGTTCTTTGCTCTTTTCCGGAAGTCCCGCGATGCACCAGCCAGGTAGGCCGCCCGGATGACGGAACGGATAACACCGGCTTCTTTAACACCGAATACTTTGTGGACCTGAGAGCCGAAAGAAGAATGGCGGCCGGTGTTTCATCAGAATAAAGATGAACTGATTGCCGCCATGAATCGCGAACTGGATAAAATCCCCGGCGTCACTTTGGGGCTTTTCTCAGCCCATCGAAGACAATATGGAAGAGGCCGTGAGTGGAGTGAAAGGCGCGCTGGCCACGAAGATCTACGGCGACGATTTAAAAGTTCTTGAAGAAAAAAGCGATGAGATCGTCAGTATCATGCGAAAAATCAACGGCATTGAGAATCTTGGAGTCTTCCGCGTCCTCGGCCAGCCCAATCTGAACGTAACCGTCGACCGCGATGCCGCCGCACGTTACCAAATCAACGTCTCTGACGTGCAGGATGCGGTTCAAACCGCCGTCGGCGGCAGCGCGCTCACTCAGGTCCTGAAAGGCGAGCAGCGATACGATCTTACTCTGCGCTACCTCCCGCAATACCGGAATACGAAGGAGGCAATCGAGAATATTCGCCTGCTAGCGCCCTCCGGCGAGCGCGTATCGCTGGCTCAACTTTGCAGGATCCGCATGACCGATGGGGCATCCGAAGTCTATCGCGAGGGCAATCGGCGCTATGTTGCCATCAAATATAGTGTCCGCGGGCGGGACCTCGGCAGCACCGTCGAAGAGGCAATCAAAAAGGTCACCGAACAGGTCAAGTTGCCCGTCCGGTTACACGCTCGACTGGGAAGGGAGAATACAAGAGCCAGCAGCGAGCCAATGCCCGGCTGATGATCGTGCTCCCGATCACCATCCTCATCATCTTCATCATTCTTTATACGATGTTCAAGTCCTTCAAATGGACGCTGTTGATCATGGCAAACATTGCCATTGCCCCCATCGGCGGCCTGCTTGCCCTTTGGTTTACCGGGACTAATTTCAGCGTTTCCTCCGGCGTAGGTTTCCTGGCGCTCTTCGGCGTGTCGGTACAGACGGGAGTCATCATGCTCGAGTACATCAACCAGCTTCGCGCCCGGCGCTATACCATCGAAGACGCCGCCGTGGAAGGCGCGGTCTTAAGGCTGCGCCCCATCATGATGACGATGCTGGTGGCGACTTTGGGTCTGTTGCCGGCCGCGCTCTCGCACGCCATTGGCTCCGATTCTCAGCGCCCGTTTGCTATCGTTATTGTCGGAGGCCTGATCGCCGCCCTCATCATGAGCATCTTCCTGCTGCCCACGATTTATGTCTGGATCGCCGGCGAACGTGATGTGTTGCCCCGCGCCGAAGAAGGCTTCGAGGCCGGCGAGCATGTAGACTAGAGTTGCGCCGCCGTCCCGGCTGCGGTGCGGGCCCCAGCTATATCGAACTGCTGCGCTGCTAGCCTCGCCCCGGCAGGTCTGCGGGTTGTATCCTAAGTCCATGCCTGAAAACCCCGAAGCTCCCATTGATGTGATCCTCGCCCGCCAACAGTTTGACCTCGACCGCCTGAAGGACGCCTTCGGCCTGCTAGGCATCACTGCTTGCTCCCGATGCAGGAAGTTCTATCGCCGCACTGATCCCGGCGCTCTGTTCGATGCCGGAGGCGACCTGATCTGCTACGCCGACATTCCCGAATGGTGGCCGCAGCGCTGCCTGGAACTCACCACCAACGACCACGAAACTCTCGAAGGCAAGCTGGTCTTCTGGCTGCGCGACTTCCATCAGGCCGAAACTTTCAAGGACCCGGCCAAGCTCCCCGACACTTCACTTCAGGACTTGCACATCGTAGCCACCTGCCTGGAATGCCACGGAACGGGAAAGTCATTAGGCCAGGATCACTGCCGCTTTTGTGAGGATCGCGGAACGGTGTGGGTGATCGTGCCCAAAAAGAAAGCCTAGTTTCAGTTCTCAGTTCTCACAAACGGCGAAATCCTCCTTCATGGCTGGGGTTGCCTAGACTGCAGAAATCGAGCAATACGCCGAGACGTGAGGGGTCGCACGTGAGGGTTCAGAGGTTGAAGTTCAGAGCTGAGAACTGATTGCAGAGACCTGAGAACTGGTGCAAAAAAATAAAAGAGTTCCGAGGTGGTGTTGGATCCGTTCCTCTCTGCCCAGTAGCTCGCGTTGCCTCATGTCCCGAAAAGCACCCATTCGTTATCTCGTTCGACCTTTCTTGACCCGGCGGTTCCGCTGCTCCGATCACGGCGATTGAGGTTCCGACAAGGGGTGGCGTCCCGCTGAGTACCTCGGCGACGCCAACGGGAACAGACAAGTAGGCTACCCATCGCAGTGCCCTGTCCCACCCAGCCCTGCGCTGTAGACGCTGACGCGCTTTCCTGATCTCGCGCCTAGCCTCGGAAATAGCGTCGCGATCGCCTGTCGCTAGGCCGCCATGCAACAGGGCTAGCTGAGAGCGCACGTTCTGCAATCGCGGATCTTTTCGCAACGCTAACGCATCTTTAATTGTATCGATCCGTGGCCAAAGACCGCCTTCCTCAGCGAAGGCCGCTCGCAGTGTTAGAAACCTTCCTGCGGCCGATATGGCATCGAGCTTGTCGCCAGCGAGAGCGCTTTCGGAACGAAAAACACCCCCGTAGTGGTGCGTTGCCACTCCTAGGCCCACCCTCGCAGATACGGCTTGGATCTCGGCTATCTGATAGGCGGCGAGAATGGCGTAAATGATTGCGGTATCCGGCGCGGTCAACGGCTCGTCCGTCCGGAACAATCCCGAGGTCATCTCGCGCAAGAATTTTCTTGGCAGGGCGGATGCAAAGGCATGTCCGCGTAGGGCGGCCGTGTCACCCTGCGCAACGGCGATCACGTAATCAAGAAACAACTCGACGAGCTGTTTCCGCGAAATGCGCATCCCGCGTGCGAGTGCTGAGAAGAATTGAAGGTCGCGGACGGCGACACTTACGCGATTAACCACGAATGGTCGAAGCTGCTGGATAAGGGAGAGGGACCGCAACAACTCCTTGGGCGGCCTGCCTCGATTAGCCAGAGGGCCCATTCTCCAGCGCGTGGGCAGCGGCACAACCTCGATGGTCTCGTGAGGGCTTGGGACAACCTCGACAATTCCGTCCCTTTCTAGGTCGGGGAGCCTGAAAGCTGGGTTCAGGTCGTGTATTACGACCCGGTCGAATAGTACGAGAAGTGACAAGGCTCTCCGCAGAACCGCCGGGTCACGCCCCGACAGATTTTCAAGATCTTCGCTGTGCAGATTCTGTGAAAACAGGAGCTTTTCTCTATGAGCAGACCGGAAAAGCTCGTACGCGAGGTTATCCGTGACTAGGACGCCGCTGAAGTCCATTTGGAACGAAATTTTAACGCATGTCGAACCCAGCTATCGAGGCGGGATACAACACGGAGTGGACGACCAAAAAATAAAGAGTTCCGAGGTGGTGTTGTGTCCATTCGTCTCAGCCAGTAGCTCGCGTTAGACCCTTGCTTGACCTGCTCTCGCTGCTTCCCTTGCGGGGCCGCTGCGCACGATCTTCGCTCGGGCTCCGGGCTTACCGCCAACTGGACAAACCTACCCAACGCCTCGGAACTCTGTCTTGCCTTCGACTGGGTTTCCCGTTCGTCTCGACCAGCGCTTTGCTATAGACCCTTGCTTGCCTTCCCTCCCCATTTTGCAATGTCGAGGGTGACTCAGCTTGAGCCCCGGACGCCGCACCAACCGGAAAAACTTAAGAAACTGTCAAAGAACGATTCCCTTTTTACTCTTTCTAATTCTGCAGTCAACAAAAACTGCGCGCCTCTATCTGATTTATTTTCAACCGAGTGCAGGTCGTCCACAGGCGGGTGACCGGATTTTGTGCAGTTTCACCAGGGAATTCCGCGCAGAAGGCGTGCGGGGCGCGGGTTTTCGCGATCCAGAGTCGGCCCGGAACCGCGTGCTGAGTATTTTGCACCTCTCCGCCGGCTGTGAAAATCCGGGGAATGCCGCACCGGGGAGGGAATCTCGAAAATCTCAGAGGCCTTAAGGATTTCGTAGCGTGCGCCGCAAAATCGAGTATGCTTGCCAGAACATGACTTGCCAAGGCTTAATTCCTTGACAACCCGGATAAGTCTGCTTAAAGTTCGAGAAAAGCTGGTCGAACCTACAACTGATTTACAGGTGCCCTGTCTATGAAGAACGTTTACGAGGTTTTAAGGCAGAAAGAGATGGAGCTCACCCGGTTGGAAAAAGAAGTGGAAGCATTGCGCTTGGTGGCTCCCTTGCTGTCCGAAGGAACAGAAATGAACTCGGACATGGTGAAACCGGCACTGGCCACCGCTGTGAACGGACCCCAGCAGCCGATCCGCATTCCGGCGCCTCCAGTGGTCCCGGCGGCGCAGCCGGTCCGCGCAGCGGGATGGGACGACACCGCCAAGCGCTGGCCGTGACCCTTCGCGACGGCCTTCGCCTATCGCGCTCCCGCCGCCTTTCCATTTCCGGGCGACGCAGCAGCTTGCCCTGAACTGCGGAAGGATTTTGTTTTCTCTCTCCACCTCGCTCGCCCAGTTGGAGAACGCCATGAATCTTCTAGACAAAGTTTTCTCAGGTAAGCCCAGCCGGGCTGACTTTGCCGAGATGATAGTGCAGGCCCTTCACAAGGCCGGCATCAATACTGGCATCAAGAGAAAAGATCGATCAGTCCGGAAGCGATTTTTCTCTCAAGCTGCCCGGCGGAGCCACAATTTTTCTCGGCAACGTCTACGCCAACTTCTCACCGCCCCTCGCAGCGCCCGTCAGTCCATACTTTCTGACTTCATTACGGCCGCGGCTTCCATCCCTGACCTGCCTTCGATTCCCTCCGACTTCGCGACCGTAAAACCCAGCCTCATGCCCGTAATCCGCGATGCCGCCTACTTCAGCATGATTCAGCTCCTGAACCGCAAGAACAAGAATGATCAAGGAGTAGACGTCGTGCTCAAGAATCTTGCCGGCGGACTGGCGGTCGGGCTCGGCTTTGACACCAAACGCAACATCACCTCCATCAATCGCGATGTCTTTGAGCAGTGGAGGGTGACCCCTGAGGAAGCGCTCAAGGCCGCCAAGGATAATCTCTGGGAGCGGACCGATCCTAATCGTTTTGCCGGCCGAAACGGCGTCTACTGGGGAGAGTGGCCGACTCCTACGACAGTTCGCGCATCTTGCTGACGGAACTGATCTATCGTCTCTCGATCGACGGTGATCCGATTGCGTTCGTGCCGAGCCGCGACCAACTCGTGGTGACCGGTACCAACAATTCGGCCGGACTCGCCGCCATCTTGGAGGGCGGAATGGAAAATCACTTCAACCAGGACCATCCCCTCTCGCCCGACCTCTACGTGCTGGTCGATGGGACCTGGAACATCTATGTCCCCGAAGATAAATCTCTCCGGGAAATGTGGATGAAGATAAGCGGCGGCGCGATACCATCGACTACTCTGAGCAGCAAAAGCTTCTGAATGAAATTAACGAGATAGAAGACATCGAGATTTTCTTGGCCAGTTACAAGGTTTACGCAACGCAAAGATGGATTCGCCTACAGCGCCTGCGTTTGGACTAACGGGATTGACAGTTCCCTGCCCCGATCGGAAAACATTGCCTTCATGGCAGACGTTGAGAACCCCGATTATTTTGTAGTTCCCTGGGAAGCAGCCGCATCCGTGGTTGGAAATCTGCTGGAACTGGAACCGGATTTGGCGCCGTTTGTTACCGGGCCCGCCAATTCCCTAGCGAAGAGCAACTAGCGAAACTGCGCCCGTTGGCGATTTGAGTCAGGACTTGAAAGGGCGCGGCTCAAGCCGCGCCGGCAGCGACCCCGAACGCGGGCAGTGACGTGGGGGAGCGGCGCTTAAGCGCCGCGTAAGGCGTCCAGAAATGGAAACGGGCTTCAGCCCCGGTGCTCGTATTTCCTAGCCTGAGGGCGTTCAGTTACGCCTCCAACGATTTCCCGCAGGGCCCCCAGCAGGCGATCCACTTCCTCGTCAGTGTTGTAGTGCACGAGAACGATGCGCAGGAAGCCTCCGGTTTTCTCCACATCCAGCCGCTCGGTGAGGTTCAATGCGTAGTAGTTTCCGTCCCAGGTGAAGAGCCGCGATCTCCTAGTTTGGTGGCGAGCGCGAGAGGAGTGGGTCGGCGGTCCGGATCAGACCAAGCGACGGCGAGCGTAGGACATCGCTCCAAGCGATCGGGATCGGTAATGCCGTAGAGCTTTAGCTGGAATCTCGGAAAGCCCGACAATCAAGCGATCCATCAGCGCATGTTCATAGTGATGAATCGATGCGAAAGCCGCAACGATCGCGGCACGGCGCGTGGCCGCCAGGGGCTGCAGAGATGGGTGCGGCGGCCGAGATCGGCAAAGTAATCCACACAGGCGGTGATGCCGGCGATGCACTCATGGTTGAGCGTGCCCCACTCCCAGCGCATCGGGACGCGCGGTGAGGGGGCGAACCTTGTAAGGCCGCATCCGCTCCAAATGTTCGCGCTTGCCGAGGGATGCCCAGGTGCGGCCGAAGAATTGGTAAGTGGAGCAGACCAGAAAATCGCAGTCGAGCGCAGCCACGTCGATGAGGCCGTGCGGGCCGTAGTGCACGGCGTCCACGTAGGCAAGCGCCCCGAAACCGTGGGCAAGGCGAACGATATCCTTGACGGGATTGATGGTGCCGACTGCAATCGAGGGTAGCCGATGGCGACAAGCTGGTCTTCTCGTTGATCTTCGCGGCCAGATCGTCGACGTCGAGGGTGCAGTCTTTCGGATGGATCTCGGCCCAGCGTACGGTCACGCCTTTTTCTTCGAGCGCGAGCCATGGCGAAACGTTGGCATCGTGATCGAGACGCGTGACCAGAATTTCGTCGCCGGGGCCAAGGTCGCGGCCACATCCCCGGCCAAAGCGCGTGACATGGCAAACGTCAGCGTGGTCATGTTCGGGCCGAAGACGATTTCATCAGCGCTGCAGTTGAGAAAGTCAGCCATGGCAGCGCGCGCGTACGCGACCACGGCGTCGGTCCGGCGGCTGGTCGCATAGGCGCCGCAGTGTTGGCGTTGTCCGGCCGAGGTAGTCGGAGATAGCGTCAATCACCCGCTGCGGAACTTGCGTCCCGCCCGGACCATCGAGGAAGACGGCAGGATGTCGGTTGACAGTTTGCGCAGCGCGGGGAATTGCGGGCGGACCCAGCGGATATCGAGGGAGGTGAGGTCGGTTTCAGTGATTGGCGTTGTCACTTATTTATCACGTCAATGAAAATCCAGCCCTCGGCGGGCCAGACGCAGGGCACAAACCGAGCCGCCCACTTTCCCTCTTCCTGCTTCGTGCCGACTGCGGACTGATCTGCTTTGCGCTTGTACCATCGGGCGGCCCAGAAATAGCACCAAACGACAAACCCGCCCCATAGGTAGATGAGCACGACCCCCCAAGTCGAGATGCCTCTGACATCGTTCCGAGAAGACGTAAGAATGTACACGATAATTCCAAAGGCTCCAATAAACCCCAGGTGATGAAGACCCGATGCGCCCTAACCAAGCCGGTGTGGACTTCATTCGCTGGCACGGGCAATTTCCGGAATAACATGAGCGTGATGGCAAGAACAAGGTGGCAACACAAACAGCGGAGGTGAAGGTCCAGCCTTAACCGGCCATAGGTTGAGAGACACGCAGGCAAGACTGCCGCAGATCAGAACCATATTCGAGAGCGCTTGTTTGATTCGACACTGCACACCCCGAATTGCTATCTTGAGTTCTATCCCATCACCGTCGTGTGCTCCGGCTAATCTTGTAAATCACGCGCACCTCGCCGGGCTGGCCATAGGGATACTTGTCGACCCCGAGATATTTCTTGGCCAGCTTGTCGATGTGCGCTGGCGCCGTCTTCGGTGATCTCGACCACGCGGCCGCGAATCTCGAGATAACGGTAGGGATTCTCCGGGTCCACCAAAGTCATGGCCACGCGCGGATCGCGGCGGACGTTCTTATCTTTCTGGCGTCCCTTGGCGGAGTTGAAAATAACGTGTTCGCCATCAAAGTCGCACCACACCGGCGTAACCTGCGGCCGGCCATCGGGCATCAGCGTGCCCAGGTTGGCGAAGGCGCGCTTCTCAAACAGATCGCGATATTTCTCGGGGATAACTTCCGGCATAAAGCCTCCTTGCGGTCGTGCAATGAATTGACAGCACATTATAGATCGGAGGGCGGCGGCGCGCATAATTTGCGGCGCATGACGGTCCCAGGTATTCTTGCACCCATGAATTGCACCCCTGATGGAGGAGACCCTATCGGCTAAGGCGCGGTTAATATTCCGCTTGGCGCCGCGACTAGAAGTCGCGACCATTCGAAACCAAGTCGGGATAATTTTCTTCGCAACTTGAGGCCTCCGCGTCGGTTATTCTGCTTGCGCTGATGCTTGTGCTTTCTGCGCTGGCCCGGCGCAACCGCGAAATATCCGCAGACCATCGTCTTCATGACCGACTTCGGCGTAGTAGACGATCCGTCGCCATCTGCCGCGGTGTGATGTATTCGATCATGCCCGAGGTGCGCATCGTCGACCTCACCCATCAAGTGACGCCGTTTTCCATTCTCGATGGCGCGCGCTTTCTTGATGGCGCCACGCCTTACTATCCCGCGGGGACGGTCTTCGTGGTCGTCATCGATCCGACGGTGGGCAGCACGCGCAAAGCCATCGTCGCCAAGTCGAAGCGCGGACAGTATTTCGTGCTGCCCGATAACGGCCTGCTCACGCTGGTCGAGCAGCGCGACGGCATCGAGGCGGTGCACGAGATCACAAACACCGATTGGATGATCGGTACTAAGCTATCTTCTACATTCCACGGCCGCGATATTTTTTCTCCGGTGGGAGCGCACGTGGCCCGCGGCGACGATTGGACCAAGGTCGGTCCTGAGATGCCGGTCGCGTCGCTGGTGCGCCTGAATTGAAGGCAGCGCGGCTCGACGAGCGGGAGTCACAGCGGAAGTGATTGCCACCGACGGCCCGTTCGGCAATCTGGTAACCAACCTCGATGCCGAGGATTTCCTCAAACTCGGCTACCAGCGCGGCCAGGAAGTTCCAGTGAAATCGGCGGAAAAGAAATGAAGATCAAGTTCGTGCGAACCTTCAGCGATGTGCCGCTGAAACAGCCGCTGCTCTATATCGACTCGCGCGGACATCTTGGCCTCGCCCTGAATCAGGGAAGCTTTTCCGCAGTGTACGGTGTGACTCCGCCGGTGGAATTGTTTATTCCCCGGGCGGGAAAGTAAGAGTTCCGTCATTCCGAGCGAAGCGAGGGACTTATCATCGCAAGCGAAACGAGGGATGACAACAATTATTTGGAAACCATCCCTAAATCATCCTCACCCTCGGTAGCACGGCGCGCAGCAACGCTTCAAAGCCTGGTCTTGAGGGTCTTCCCGTACTTTGATGACTTCCTGGTGCGAGAGTGGCTGATCGAGATCCTGGCCGCCATGTTGGTGACGCACGAGATCGCGATTACCTATATCACCCTGGGTACGCGCCGCGATCACCTCGAACACAGTCGACATGCCAACCAGGTCGGCGCCGATGGTTCGCAGATACCGAATCTCGGCGGGCGTCTCATAACCGGCCCAAGAAGGGCCGCGTAAACGCCTTCGTGCAGTGTCATTCCCAGCTTGCTGGCTTCTTGCCTAGCCAGCTAGTTATAGCATTTCTCAGGAGCAATGGCGCTCATGTCAGGAAAGCGCACGCTGAAACGGTCGTCATTCGCGCCCACTAAGAGGATTCGCTCCCTGCAGATTGATGTGGTCGCGGATCAGCACAAGCGCGCCCTGCTGATAATTCAGATTGATCCCGCCTGCCGCGTTGGTCAGGATGACGGCGCGAATGCCCATGCGCCCGAACACGCGCATGGGAAACGCGACCTCCTGCGCCGAATATCCTTCATAAAGATGCACGCGGCCTTGCATCACGGCCACGGGAACAAGGCCCGCCGTGCCGATCACCAACTGTCCAGCATGCCCGATCGCAGTAGACCGCGGGAAACGCGGGAATTTCGGTGTAAGGAATGCGCGCCGCGCCGCCAAGAGAATCGGCAAACCCGCCGAGGCCGGGACCCAACACCAGACCAATCTGTGGACGCAGAGTAATTTGCCGCAAAACAAATTGCGCGGCTTTCTCGGCGTGTATGAATTGATCTTCCATAGGGTAAGGATTACAAATCGTCATCCACCAGAAATCGCCCGTGCCCGTTGTGCTCCTCAGCGAATCATATAAGGAAGGTTTGATAAGAATAAGATAACGCTTACTATTTCCTCTCCCAGTTCGTGCGTCTCTGTGCAGACAAAGGGCAAACGCAAGCCCACCAACACTGCGATCAGTGACTGCGTAACCCGGTTCGGGTTGCCGCGGCCGTAGGGATAGGTGCTCTTGATCTGGCTCAGCGGCGCGGTGATGACGAGCAGGCTGTGAGGAAGTTCGGGCCGATGTGCTGGGTGGTGCTTCCCAGCAAGGCGGCCCGATTCTCGGTGAAAGAGCTGACCAAGTCAGAAAGATCTTTGCGCTCGACCACGCACGACCCTTCCATCCCCGCTACGCTGTAATCGCCAAGCGCCAGGGCGTGCATTTCGACCCTGGGAAACCAGCCTTTGAACCGCCGGAACGAGAGTGGAATCTGCTCTCGGGTGTCGACCACTACGACCGGCAGCGGAGTGCGCAGTTGCGTTCCGCCGCGCTCGGCCAGCACCGGCACGATGGGATGAGAAAACAGGCGATGCGCTCATCTGCCATTCGAGGGGCGGGGCGATCAAAGTTCGCGGCTTGCGGGGCATTAATTTCAGGCAGCGCTGCCGTCCCGGCGGCTGTCGTGGAGGCGTCCCGCCTCCACTGCTGTCAGCAAGATTCAATCGCGACAGCCGGCACATGCCGGCGCTACGTTTTAATATTTCTTCTCGAACTTCGCGGGTCACCTTCCAGTTTCCACTGCAAGCCAGCGCGTTCGCTGGCAGCCAGAAACTGCTCGCACGCCGCCGAAGGCTTCTTCGCGCCCTGCTGCATCGCCTACGCATGCCGGCGAAGCACGAAACGCAAGTTTCGTGTCCGTCCACAAGCTTTGACCCGGCAGAAAGCTGTGCTCCAGACTCTGCCGCGCCATGCGCTTCAAATCCGCATACGACAAGTGATAACTCTCAACCGCGCGCAAATATTCATGCGTCATGTCAGACCGCGACACGCCCTCGTCATCCGTCGCGAGCGCCACCGGAACGCTGTGCTTCATGTAAACCGGCAGCGGATGTTCATCCCCGCTCACGCCCAGAATCATGTCATTCGAGGTCAGCGAGATTTCCACCAGCACATTGCGCTCCGCCATTTCATGCAGCAAGCCGATCGGATCTTTCTCGTTCATCACAGCAACCCCATGGCCGATGCGCTCGGCATGGCCGCGTTCGACCGACGCACGAATATGAAACGTCAATGGCTGCCGGTGGCACCAGTCCCATGGTGTAGCTCGCCTGCATGCAGCGTGATGTGCACTTTAGGATAAACGCCGTGCAGATAATCGATCATGGCCATGTGCTCGTTGAAGTCGTGGGAGAGGCAGATCCCAGTCTTCCGGCATCACCAGATTCAGCCCCACAAATCGCGGATCGGAAGACGCCAGCTCAAATCCCAGCAGAATCTGCGCCCAGACAATCCCACGCGGCAAACCGCGCAGCACCTGATAAAGATAGCGCACGGTCACATCGCATCCAGGCGCAGCATTTGCGGTGCCGCACTCTAGAATCTCTTTGGCCTTGCCGTCGTCAGCGGCGAGCCGCCTGCTGGTTTCCGCAGCCACGTCTTTCAAACCGGCGCTCAGCAAGGCTTCCCGCATCTTGGCGAAATCCCGGTTCCATTCGACTCTCCACTCGACTTTCCCGTCCAGTTGCTTCGCGGCTCCTCCGTCGGCGGTGTGCATGAACTCAACATATTGCAGATGATCCATGCCCGCGCGATTCGTAGACGCGGCAATTCCCTCCGCCACATGAGTGTGCGAGGCCAGCCCGAATTTCTCGAACGCTGCGAAGAAATGATCGTGGCCCGATTCGTCGCCCGGTTTCCAGTTGCGCATCGACCAGGCGTCAATCATCTGGTTGTAAAGCACGTGATCGCCATAGCTGCACCGGACCTGCTGGCTTGGCCGAGTAGTTCTCACAGGAGTCGCAAGGTGGTGCAGATCCAGCCGCGACGACGTCCGGTCCACGCAAAGCCCGCCCGATGCCGCGAAATCCACCAAATCTTCGGCATAGATCGCGCCATCCAGATGATTATGCAGATCTCCACCCTTGGGCAGGTCGCGCACAAAGGCCAGCAATAACGGCGGCTGCTTGCGCACCGACTCCATGTAGCGGGAAGTGCGCTGCTCCGCACTCTGGGGCGGCGGCCAACCCGCTCAGCAGACAGCGCACCAGCCAGCAATGGCGCAGGACCCCGCGCATGGTTCGTGCCATGGTTAACCCTCCCGCGTGGAAAACTTGAAAGTCAGGAAAGGAATTGTAATCTGTCGCAGGACAGCATTCACGGAAAAGAATCGAAGTAGAGAGAAGACGATCTGGCAATCGCAAGTTTTCGCCAAGCTACGGAACGCGCTGGCCGCGCCACTTCTTCTCTTCGCATTCCACGCAGAACGTGCGCTCCTGCGATACCGGAAAGCCACAAGCCTTGCATTTCTGGAAATTTCTCAACTCCTTAGGCACGGGGATCGACTCTCCGGCCGCAGCGGCTTGGCCGACCCTCGGCTGAACTTGGTGAGCGGCCCACCAGAAAAGCGGCTTCTTCGGGACCAGTTCGGGCTCCAGCTCTGTTTTTTTCAGCACGGCCTCTTCCGGGTTCCCGGAGACGAGTTTCTTCCTCCGGCACCACGGTCGCCAAATCCGCAACGAGGAGCTACCGAAGCAGATTCACTGGCTGAGTCTCGGCCACACTACCGCATCTGAGGGCGGCGCGTCCACTCCCGATTCCAACACCCCGGTTAGACGCTGCGCTGCCTCCGCGTGCTTCACCGCGGTCTCCACCATTTCTCCCAGGCGCTGCAAGGCGGAGAGATCACGCTCCCCAAAAGCGTGCGGCTTCCCTGCAAAAAGCTCGAAGACGCCGAGCACCCGGTGTTCACTCACGATCGGCATCACCACCACCGACGCAATGCCCAACTGCCGGCAGCCTTCGCGGTTCACGCGCGGGTCAGTCTCGGTATCGTCACAACGCAGGGCCTGGCGCGTGCGCACGCTTTCCCCCGAAAGCCCATGTTCCATGGAGAGCAGTGCGCCCAACTCAGGCGCGTTCGGTCCCGAGCTGGCCCGGCACAGCATGTCGGCGTGTCCGCCGCGGCGCAGGGCAATCGCAGCCCCACTGGCTCCGGTAAGGTATTGGGCGCGCTCGGCGAGCAATTGCAGCGCGGCATCAAGATCGCGCTGGGCGAGATTCCGGCCAGCGACTGCCCGTCATCCTCTCCCGAAAAGCGGGGCCCGGTCTCCAAAGACTGGGGCGGACGCGCGTTGGCAGCGGCAATCCTAGCTGCGGCGATGCTGTCGGCAATTGAGCTATGATCCATGGCCCACGTCAGTAATTGGAGTCTCGCTCGGAGAAGGGACGGTGTCAAGAGACGAGCTTGGGTCTTAGGTCCTTAGGTCTTAGATCATAGGTCTTGGGTTCGCGAGCGCAGACGCATCCGCTCCGCGCCTGACACCCAACACTTAAGACCCACTCCCGCTCCCGCACCGCTGTATTCGCCAACCGATTCGCTTCGGCATTATCCTCCCGCGGCACGTGAGAAATGGAGAAACTGAGGGTTCGAGCCAGCTTGCGGCAAGTCCAATGCAGAGAGTAGAGGCGCGAACTGCGGCAGATGTACTCGCCACGCATCTGCCGCACTACAACTTGCGAATCCGAGTAAACGTGCAGCGCCTTTGCCTTCAGGAACAGCGCGCACTGCAGCGCCTCCAGCAGCGCCACGTATTCGGCAACGTTGTTATCCTGATGGCCGATCCACCGCGAGATGCGGGATAGGGCCGCTTGCGCAGCCATCGATGACCACCCCAATACCCGATGGCCCCGGATTGCCCAAGGAACCACCGTCCACATAGGCCACGAGTTCTGACATCAGTAATTCTTTTGTGCTGTTAGCAAGATGCGCCGAGATTGTTTCTGCGTCAAGATGAATTTTGGGTTCGCGTTGAGAATTTTTCTAGGTCGCGGGGGTTGTGTAAGTTTTTGTGTAAAACCCGTCCCAATTCAACACGCATCTTCATAAACTTCCGTGCTGCAATAGGTTACGTTGTTCGTTATCCACAGGGTCAAGCTGATGCGTTGCACCAATAGTTTGCGTTGACATTTATGAACATCTGTTAAGGTTGGTTCCGTCGACGGTTGAAAGGGACAGCGAAATAAAATTTGCTGGCCCGAATAGACTGGGTGATCAGTCCGGCAAGGCAACTTGCAGGGCAACCAAACCTGAAAAAACCGACGGCTCTGCGAGGGGCAGTTGGGGTCCGGGACTGTGAAAACAGTGATCGCATCAAGGGGCTGTGACGGTACATGCGTCCACGCGGTTGACTCCCTCGCAGGAGTTGGCGGCTAGAGCATAACCAATGTCACGGCCCTTTCAATTTTTTCCCGCCTTTTTTTCTTTCTAGCCCAAGCTTAGTCGTTGAAAAACTGAACAGCACAGCTTTTTTTCTTCTCTTGCGGCCTCTGCGGATTTTTTTCGCGACGTTCGCGGTTAAGACCTTTGGGATATGGCTATTTTGATCTTTTTGAAGCGCGGGATAAAGATCCTACGCGGCGACTTCACCCGCAATCATCTCGTCCACGTAGCACCAGATCCAGTCTTCTCCGGGCTCGATGGAGCGCATCACGGGATGGCCGGTGTGACGAAAATGCTTGGTGGCGTGTTTGTTCTTCGAGAATCGCAGCAGCCCACGTGCCCGCATAACATGCACATCCGCAGGTGAACCCAGGTGTCGCCTATTTTGACGCATTCTTCGCAGACAGCGTGTCGGTGGTCGTGATCTTGATCTGATCCAGGTGCTTGCATTTCTTTGCCATTTCTATCTCCTATAATTCTTAGGTCAAATTCTTTCGAGTTCCTTGCGATCCCAATGCGCGAGTTTCGCACCTGCCTCATAAGTGCTCTGCAAAAAAACTGAGCAGCGCCTGGCGGGGTGAGGCGGCTCGGCGCACGTCGTCGTACATCAGCAGAAACTCCTTCATCTGTGGATGATAAAAGGCCGCCGCTGGCTGCACTTTTGCTCGGCAAAACCCGAAGGCTCGGGCGCGGCATAGGCATAAAACGCTGCGCCTTGAATGTCGCCTCTGCCCGGCCAGAATCCCGCGCTGATCACTTCATGCGAATAAGCTTCGCGCGTAACGGGATCGGCGCCCGCGCTTCCGGAGCCCGCCGCCCGGAGAAGCGCGTCACGCAGAGATCGAAGCTTCCCCAGAAAAAATGCACCGGACTATCCTTGCCGATGAAGCCTGCGCGAAATTCCTTGAAAATGTTGTCGGACAGACCAATATCTCCCAGAAGCGGTGCGCATATTCGGGATCGTAGGAGGCGTGTTGCTTATCCTCTCAAAGCGCACCGGATTCGGGACCTCACAGGGCATCGTCCAGATCTTTACCTCGATGCCCAGCGACCGCAAGGCCGACATGAATTCCGCGTAGAAGTCGGCGACTGATTGCGCCTTCAGCGCCAGCGTCTTCGACGGACCCCAACTGGTCAGGATCGTCAGCTTATGGTCGATGAAGTCGAATTGAACTTCGAAGATTGCCGTCGTAAGGGATCGCAGAGGTGGTGATCCCCGCGCGCTCACATACAGCGGAACTTCCCACCAGTGGTTGATGCGCGGGCTGAGCGCCAGCCGCACCTTGCCCACGATCTGCGTCCACATGTGCAGCGTGGCGTAGGTATCCTGCCAGGCCTCCAGCGGCAATTCCGGCCAGGAGCCCTGGTTCCAGTTATTAGGGAGCGCGGCCATTAGTGAACCTCGCTTTCGCCGATCATCAGGTAGCGGTTTCATTAGCGGCGCCATTAGGTCAACAGAAATAGGTAACACCCCTTGCCTTCCGCATCACTTATCTTCTTCGGCGGCAAATATTCTTTTCAATCGACGCTACGACCACATAGTTCGGATCGACCATTTCGTTGAGGTGAATCTTCGCGACCTTCGACAGCAGCTCATAAGCATCGAGTTCCGATAACCCGTAGTCTTTATGGATCCAGTGGACGAGTTCGGTGAAGGCGATGCGCAGTGCGTCGTCGAGCGGACGATAGGCGCCAACGGTCATGATGGCGTCGTCGTTCTCAAACTGTGGCCAGGCGATGGTTCGGCCCTTGATGACGCTCAACTGGACGCGCGCTTTCAGGGGGACTTCGATGGCGGTGCCGGCGATTTCTCCGTCGCCCATGGCAGCGTGGCCGTCGCCGATATAGAACAGGCCGCCCTTCACGTTTACCGGAAAATAAACTGTGTTCCCGACGCTGGCTTCGGGTGAATCCATGTTGCCCCCGAATTCGGCCGGGACCACCGAGCTGCGCGCCTCACCCTCCGCGGGCGCGACCCCGATGCAGCCGAAGAAGGGATGCAAGGGGATCTTCACCGAGAAATCGTTATCGTGGGCCTTGAAGGTGGCCGTGTTCGCGGCGTGATCGATGTGGTAAAACCAGATGTTCGGGCAGCGGGGATGCAGCATGGGCGTGTAGTTGGTCTCGTTGAGCGCGCCAAATCCCGGGAGAACGCGCCCACGCCGGTGTCGCCATCGACTTCGAGTTCGAGAATCTTGACGGCCAGCGTGTCGCCCGGTTCCGCACCTTCGACAAAAAATGGCCCGGTCAGCGGATTGTCGCCCTTCACCATGCTGAGCGTGTCCCCCGGCTTCCTGAGCGCGTTGCCAAAGCAATCCAGCGTGTTGGTATCGAGAATGTCGCCCGACTTCAAATGCGCAACCGGCTCCGCCGTCGCGAACAGGTACTTCACGTTGGCATTGGTGGCGGTGTAGTGAACCGCGTTTTGGGCGGACGCCGAACCGGCCAGTAGCACGACAGAAAAAGACGAGCGACCACGGAGGTCTCCTGGTGAATTTTCAATTGTAGCGGAGAGGCGGTCCGACGCTGCAAATCAGCCTAGTCGCTGACAACCCCGCCGAAAGCTGCCACAATGATGGGAGATCATCAGAGCAGAAGTCATTCACGGCGCGTCCCTCGATAACGGGTTTATGCCAATCAAGAAGGTTGCCGGAACAGGCCTTAAGATCCTAGCTGTTTGCCTGCTGTTTACTGTCTGCATGGCTGTCGGCGTATCCTTGTCTGGTTTGGATCGGGCAGCGCAGCAGGGCCGTCCGGCCCAGACCTCGTCTCAAACGGCTCCGCAGCCTGCGCAGGTCTCTCCACCAACACCGCCTGCAACTGATCCGGTCCCGGGCAAGATCTTCCTCCCTCTCCTCGCCTTTTCCCTTGGCGTGGGAACGGTTGAGTCTTATCTGATTTTGCGGTCGAGTTGGCACGGTTGGACTCTGGCCGGCGCAATATTCGTGGGCACGTACGGGATTTCGACGGTGGTCAACCAGATTGAATCAATGTTTTTTCTGTCGAACAAGTTCCCCCCCGGCCTGATAAGGGCTATCTTCCTGCAAGGAGCGATTGCCACCGCCCTGTTCGCGCCTCTGGCGGTCTTGGTGCTGGGCAAATGGCGGGTCCCCGTGCCTGCTCCTCCTCCTGCGCCCGCACGGATGCGAGCCGCTTCCGCCGCACGGAGAGTCTCCCTGCTGGTTGTCGCGTTCGTGTTCCTTTACATGTTCTTTGGCTACTACGTGGCCTGGCAGAACCCTGAATTGCGGACGTACTATACGCGGCCCCGAATGGCCCACTTTCTTCGCATCTTTGAAGGGGAACTGGCTAACCAACCCCTGGATATTTCCGCTGGCAACGTTTCGCGCCCTGCTCTATATCGCGTTCATGTACCCGCTGATCCGCATGCTCCGCGTGGCGCAGTAGGAGGCTGCGACGGCCACTGCTTTGTTCTTGGCCGCCTGGACCACCGCGCTTCTGTTGCCCAACTCGCTGATGCCAGCCAGCGTGGCCCGCACCCATTTCTGGGAGACCCTGGGGCTCAGCCTGGTCTTCGGCCCTCTTCTGGGCTGGCTCTTGAGCACTTCGCCATCGGGGATCACCAGGAGTACAGGCGCCGCGGCCTGACGCTACCTTGCGACCCACTGCAGTTCACAGAACATACCTCCGGGGAACCAATCCCACACCGAGACTTATGTCGGCAGGAAGCGAAAGGGAGGCTACTGACTGGGATATCTACCGCTTTGCGATCACGATTGGGTTCAGTCGCAGTGAGAGACCGGGCTTACCCACTCTTCGTCGTTTTACAAGTCGTTTTCGAAGAGTGGGCGCCTTGGGGCCTCAAGACTCACTTACTTCGAGTCCTTCGTCGCCTTCGCAGCAGGTTTAGTTACGACTGGTGAGGGCGGTGCCGCTGCGGGTTTCGTCTTGACCGCAGGATGGTAGTCGGTCGCGGGCTGACCGACTGGGTTCGGCTTGGGTTTAGTGTCGCCCTTTACCGCGCCGTCGCCAGGTATCCGGCTACGAACCGTGTCGGTGGACGTGTTTTGGGCAGAGGCGATCGAACTCCCGAGCCCGAGCACCAGGGTAACTACAAGAACTTTCGCTAATTGCAAGACCGTTCCTCTTCTTTTTGCTTTATTTGGACCCTACGCTGATCATGTTACGGCCCAGGCTGTACCGTAAAGGTTACCGACGGTCACCTCTGGAGTCATTCGACGGCGCTGGGCAGCACGGCCAATTGGAGAGATGCCGCCAAGTCGCAGCTGCAACCAGAGCATGTCCGCAGCGCGGCCAGGCCGCATAAAATCGAGTAGCCGTCTCGGTCATGCGGATAGATGGGGGGTTCGTCCCAGCCCAGGTTGAAGGAATTCAGAAACGCGCTACACACCTGTTATTTCTCTTTGCCGGAGCGGCGCGAGCTTCCAGCGCGTGCGGCTTTTTTCCCTTCGTTAACGAGCTCGCCGATGGCCGCGCGCGAGTAGAGCGCTTTCGTGAGGTCACAGAATATGCCCTCGCAGGATTAATCCCACCAGCGCCGCCACTGCAATCAGCAACGGTTCCGGCACCTTCCACTTGAACAACACTGCCAGCGTGACGAGGCCAATCAGGACCGTGGGCCAGTCGTAAATCGAGCGCCGCGCCAGCACCACGACCGAACCGGCAATCGCTCCCGTGGCGGCGGCCGTTACTCCGCGCACAAACGCGTTCAGTTGCGGATTCATCGCCCAACGCTTGTACGAAGGCGCCAGCAGCACCGACCATGAGATAGACGGGAACAAAGACTCCGAGCGAAGCAGCCGTGGCGCCTGCAACTCCCGCCACAACATATCCGATGAAAGCCACCGTAATCACGACCGGACCGGGAGTGATCATGGCCACAGCCACCGCGTCGACAAATTGCCGGTCGTTGAGCCAGTGATGTCCCTCGACCACGCCGCCATAAAGAAACGGCACAATCGCCAGGCCGCTGCCAAAAACAAACAGTCCGGCCTTGGCGAAGAACAGAAAAATCTGCAGCACGGGACCGCTCACCGGAAGAGCCAGGCCCAACGGCAAAACAATGCTCGCAACGGACGCTCTTTGCGCGGGAATTGCCTTAACGGCCAGGTTGAGCACGCCTCCGGCCACCACCAGCCAGATGATCTCCCGCGAAGTCCACGCGGTGGAGATGGACAGCACCAGAAAAACTCCCCACAGCAACGGTTCCTTACCCAGAGTGAGCTTGGTTAGTTTGACCGCCGAGCGCGCGATGATGCCGATGACCGCCGCGCCAATGCCGTAAAAAACTGCCTGCATCCAATCCAGCCCGCCGTAGCGCACGTAGGCTGCCGACAAGGCCAGCACCATCAGAAACGACGGCAGCACAAATGCGATCCCCACCAGAGTCGCTCCCAGAATGCCGGCGCGCACATAGCCGAGATACATCGCCAGTTGCGCTGCCAGCGGCCCCGGCGCCGAGGGGCGCCAGCGCCAGGCCTTCCACATAATCTTCCCGCGAAACCCAGCCGCGGCCGTCGACCAGGTCCTGCTGCATCCGTCCCGCCAGCGCAATGGGGCCGCCAAAGCCAACTGTCCCCAGCCACAGGAAGTATCTCGTGAACTGGGCGAGTGAAACGGGCGTGGATCGAGGACCCTGGGCTTCTGAGTTCGGCGCCGTATTCGTTGTGGATTTCTTATTGCTGATTGCGGTCATTTCTTTGAGTTCGTCAGTTCCACCGCTGACCGCAGCCCCTTCGCCAGTTTCACCGCATCATCGTTTGCCCAGAAGTGCATGAAGAACAACCGCGGCTCTTCCATCAGCATGTGGCTGTGCACCGCCGTGACTTCGATTCCGTTCTCACCCAAAGCCTTCATCACGGGATTCACCTCTTTTCCCACCAGCACGAAGTCCCCAGTGATCGCGGCCTTCCCCCCTCCAGTCGGCTGGAAGTTGATTGCAGTGGCGATGCCCATGGAGGGCGGCACAACCATCGCATTTTCGGTGACGGTTTCAGCACGAGGCACACCGAATTGCAGGATTCCTCCATTTACTTTTCCACTCCGCCCGAGGGCATCTTCAACGCCCTTCTGATCGAGTCCCAGAGCCTCGGCCGCCGCAGGAGCGCTGCTCAGTATCCGGTCCCGGCGTTTTGGTGAGCGCAACCGCGTCGTGAATCGCACGCGCCATCTTCACAGCGTCGCCGTGACTCGCAATATGCATGTACACGACGTGGGGCGATTCGCCGATCAGATGGTTATGCACCGCTGCGATCTGAATTCCACCTTCCTGCAGCTTGCGCATCACCGGCCCAACCTCGTCTTCGGTCAGCACAAGGTCACCCATCACCATCGCTCCATGCTCGGTGTGGACGAACGCCGCCCATGAGCCCAGCGCGAAACCCGGTTTGATCGAGACGCCCCCCAGAGTCACATACAGGTCCTTGCGCGGCATGGCGAAGCGCATGACGTCTCCGGGTTGGATCTGGCCAGGGCGCCCCATCGCCTCTTCCACTGGTTTCCAACCGAGCCCGGAGTCCGCCTGCGCCCGTCCAATCCCAGTCGGGCTCAGCAGAAGCGCAAAGAGAAAGAGAATCGGAAGAGTTCGTATGAATTCCGCTTCGGTACGGGAAGGATGCACACTGACGAATGGCCGAGATGTCATCATTGAATTTTTCCTCAGTTACTTCTGCTGAACTCGAAACAGTGTAAGGGGAGATATGAGCCACGTTCAGCCGCTGCTGTTATAAAGTCCCTCGATCAATTCCATCCCGAGGCGCAGAAGCTCTTCGTCAGGAACCTCCTGCCTTGCCCAACCATTGAGCACCTGGTGAAGAACCCCGCGCCCTCCACGCGCCCAAACTTCTCGTCGCCGAGGTCAGCGTCATGAATGATTTGCGCGATCCGCCGGACGCGCCCGTCGCGAATGGCGAACTCCTTGCACAGGGTCTCGAAAGTGCAGTCCTGCTCGCGATGGCCGAAGCCCTGCGCTGAAAACATATCGAAAGACACCGCCGCCAGATGAGTCTCCGGATCGTCGGCGAACGCGAACCTCACCTTGGGATCAATGAATCTCACAATCAGCCACGCGGAAGAGACGCGGTCGATTCCCGGGCGCGGACGGGTGATCCATACCCGGTTGCGGTACTCCGCCGCTTTGGCTTTGCGTTTCGGAGAAGCGCGTTCTGCCTCATCCGCCCGCGCCAGAATGGCTTTTCACTCGCGCCCGCAACGGGTCTGCGAAAAAGTCGGTTGCCACGATCTCCTGAAACCTGCGCCGCAGCCGGCTCAACTGTCTTGCCGGACGTTGGGAATGCGGCAGGCTGACCAGCTTCTTCAATTCGCGCAGCAGGCGCTCATAATGGTGCGAGCTCGCCTCAAGAAAAAGCTGACGCAAGCGCGCATCGGGCAGATCGTCGGAGGCGTGCACCTGCACCAGCGACGCCTGGCCCCTGTAGCTGCGAATGGTCGCGGCCAGCCACTCCAGTTTCTCCTGGTTCGCCGGGGAATTGGGCAGAACGTGTCCGGAGGAACGCAGCGGCAAAGTGCCGTAACGCTGCAGCTTGCGCCAGACTTCCACCCGCTGGCTCGCCCGCTTCGCCGGCAGGCTGAAGACCAGCAACAGCCAGGGCGCGCGGGCCGAGTGGATGTTACACCCATTCAGTGATGTTATAGCAATAACATGGTAGCGTAAAGGGGAAGATGGCCGCCTCAGCCCGCCGTTTTCTTGCGCGCATAAAACTTCCGCGCCTGGCCCGGTTGCCGCACTGCTTCATGCTGCACCAGCGGCGGTGATGATTCTTGCTGGTATCGAGAAACAGCCACTGGCAGGTGGGCGACGAGCAGGCGCGCACGTGCGCCACGTCGCTCGAGGCCAGCAGATCCGCGGCCGCGCGCAGATCGCCACAACATCGCGTCGTAGGCGGACGCCATGTCGTCGACCGCCACACCAGCCGGCCCTCAGTTTGTACCAGCCGCGAATGCATCGCCACGTTGTGGAGGTTTGCATTGAGCCTGTCCATCGCGAGTTGCGGCGCCTTCTGCTTATTCAGCACCGCCATAAAGATGGCATAAAGCGACTCGCGCAGGTTGATGGCCCGGCGCATAGCTTCTTTGGTTTCGTCAGGCGCGAGGTGGGCCCGGTCATAGAAAAAATCAAGCTGCGCCGGCGTGAGGATGCCGGTGTCTTCTCCGAAACGCGTCAGCTCGTAGTAGTTCTTGAGTAATTCTTTGGGTTGGGCGCTCGGACGATTGTCGAGCGTGTTGACGAAATCGAGGCAGACGTTTCCCCCGATCAATTCGAATTTGGGTGGCTGTCGTCTCTCGAGTTTGGTTTCGGTCATAGTGAAATGGTGAAATCTTCCTTCCAGATCATATAACCATCAAAATAGTCTTGACAAGTTATATGAGGTCGGCTAGTATCCTCTATAACCTATGAATGCAGTTTTGTAGGTTAGCAGACCCGGAGGTCGGTTCCCATGCTTCTCCATCAATCTTCCCAAATTATGGCCATGCTCCGAAGCGGCAAGATGATAAACATTGGAGGTAGACCCGTGATCGTCCCTCAACCCAAACTCACGAGTTCGCAGAATAAAGCCAAAAGTGACGCTATCAAGCTGGCGCTCGCCTTTGTTGCGATTTATCTCATCTGGGGATCGACGTATCTCGCGATCCGTTATGCGGTTGAAACCATTCCGCCGCTGGTGGCGGCGGGAATCCGGCACTCGATTGCGGGTGGGATCATGCTGGCTTGGGCCTGGTGGCGCGGCTTTCGTCCGACGCGCCAGCAGTGGGTGGCGGGATTTGCGCTGGGCTCTCTCTTCTTCCTGATCGGGCATGGCACGCTGCACTGGGCGGAGCAGTACGTAGGATCGGGCCTCGCGGCCCTGCTGATCGCGACCGAACCCATGTTCATTCTGGTGCTCGCCTGGATGATGGGCCGGCAGAAGATCAGCCCGTTTAGCGCGCTGGGCTTGGGTCTCGGCGTGGTGGGCGTGGCCATGCTCACTGGCGCTGAACTCACCGTGAAAGGTTCGAGCCTGTGGGGATTGCTGGCTGTGCTGCTGGGTTCTCTGTCGTGGTCGTTAGGGGTTGTGGTTTCGCCGAGGCTCCAGCTGCCTTCGGATGCACTTGGGCGAACCGCGCTGCCTACGCTCTGCGGCGCGTTGATGCTGCTGATCGCCGCGGGAGTCACCGGCGAGTTCCAGCAGACGCACTGGGCGATCTCGTTGCGGTCCGTGTTTGGCCTGGGTTATCTGATCACATTCGGATCAGTCGTGGCCTTCACGGCTTACACATGGCTGTTGCAGCGGGTTCCGCCGGCGCTGGTGGCGACGCACACCTATGCGAATCCGGTGGTCGCAGTGATTCTGGGATGGCTGCTGGCGCACGAGCCATTGACCATGCGCGTGGTGCTGGCGTCAGTAGCGATTCTGGGAGCGATCGTGCTGATCCGGCGCGGAGAGCGGGCAGTGGCTGCGAAGTCTCCCGAAGCGGTTTCACCGGCTGTTGAAATTCGGGCGTCGGAGGAGTGCGCCTAGGACTTCGGGGCTCGCTCTTAGGCTGACCGGCGTGTGGATCGGCGCGAGCGAATCGAGCGCGAAGCACGCGCCCCCCTGCAAACCGGCTGAATCAGCGCCTCGGCGGGGATTTCCAGCTTGCTGTGCAGCCTGCGAATCATGTTGAGGGACAAGGGACGGGCCCGCCGCATCACTTCATACACGCGGGTGCGTTGGCCGATCACTCCGATCAAGGCGCGGTAGTCCTTGCCCTCCTGCTCCAGCCTGAACTTGATGGCTTCGACAGGGTCCGGAAGGTCGATGGGATAATGCTGGCGCTCGTAGGCTTCTGCCAGCGTTACGAGGATCTCCAGTTCGTCCCCCTCGGGAGTGCCCGGTGTGGCGCCCCAGACTGCTTCAATGCGACGCATGGCCGCCGCATAATCGGATTCGGTCTTGATGGGCCTAATCTCCATAACTAACCTTCCTTACATCGATCTTGTCGTATTGCGCATGCGTGCCGAGCCATTGATGAAAACAATCTGCCGGCGATAATCGACAGCGGTCACAAGCCTGTAGTCATTGCCTTTGAGATTGAACACGACGCGGTCGCTCCCCACGATGCTGGCGTTGGCGTAGCGCGCGGTTACATCGGCGGGCTTATGCCAATCCGCGGCTTGGACTTCATGGAACCAAGAATCCAGCGCCGACTTGACGGCTTTCTGGTCTTTGCTGCCACGGAGTGACTCCACAAAACTCCTTGGCGTTTTACGAGCGATGATCCGCACAGGCATCCATCACAAATTCATGATGGCATGTGCCCACAATGGGCACTATAAGAAAAGAGGGCAGACGAGCATTTCCGAGCGTCTTAACTTTACCAATCATTCTTGGATTATAATAATTCTCATCTAACACAGAGTCTTCCCCGTGCCTTCGGCTCACGAACAATTTCGCGAACTGGCTTGGAAGTGCGGCCTGGCGGCTACGCATCAGCGGCAGGTTATTTATGAGGCTGTTGTGGCCATGCCGGGACACTACTCGCCCGAAAGCATCCTTGCCCAGGTCCGGCGGAAGACTCCATCGATTTCTCTAGCCACTGTCTACAACAACCTGCGGCTGTTCGTGGAACACGGACTGCTGCGGGAGGTCAGCCCTCATGCTTCCACGCTTCTGGTGGAAGGCAATCTTGAACCGCATCATCACCTGGTCTGCACGCGCTGCAAGGCGGTGCAGGATATTGAAGGGGATTTCATCAACTACAAAAAGCTGTCGCGACTTGCGCCGCGCGGCTTTGAGCTTACGCAGCCGCTGGTCGAGGTGTTTGGCCTCTGCCGCCGCTGCAGCGCCAAGAAATAGATTTTTCACGCAGTACGCAATCAAAATTCGAAGGATGAAAACATATGGAAAATACACTCGCGACTTCATCGGGGAGTGTTGTCCCCGAAGCTAAAGAAAAAAACACCGCAACCGAATCGAAGTGCCCAGTAGCGCACAGCGCTCGCAGATCCTACACGAATGCTGATTGGTGGCCGAACCAGGTGAACGTGCAGGTCCTGAACCAGCATTCCCCAAAGTCCGATCCGATGGGCAAGAAGTTCAATTACGCGGAGGAGTTCAAGAGCCTCGACCTGAATGCCGTGATCAAGGACCTGCATGCCTTGATGACGGATTCGCAGGAGTGGTGGCCGGCCGACTTTGGCCACTATGGGCCGCTCTTCATTCGCATGGCGTGGCACAGCGCGGGCACGTACCGCATCGGCGACGGCCGCGGCGGCGCCGGAGCCGGGCAGCAGCGCTTCGCGCCGCTCAATAGCTGGCCAGACAACGTGAACCTCGACAAGGCGCGCCGGCTGCTGTGGCCGATCAAGCAGAAGTATGGGCGGAAAATCTCCTGGGCCGACCTGATGATTCTCGCGGGCAACGTCGCCCTGGAATCGATGGGCTTCAAGACGTTCGGTTTTGGCGGCGGGCGCGCGGACGTGTGGGAGCCCGAAGACTTGAACTGGGGCCCAGAGGGCAAGTGGCTGGCGGACGAGCGCTACAGCGGCGATCGTGATCTTCAGAGGCCGCTCGGGGCCGTGCAGATGGGTCTGATCTATGTGAATCCGGAAGGGCCGAATGGAAAGCCGGATCCGCTGGCTGCGGCGCGCGATATCCGGGAGACCTTTGCCCGCATGGCGATGAATGACGAAGAGACGGTTGCGCTCATTGCCGGCGGTCACACCTTTGGCAAAACCCACGGCGCTGGCGTTCCTGCTCAATATGTGGGCAACGAACCAGAAGGCGCCGACATTGAGGATCAAGGCCTCGGATGGAAGAATAAGCTTGGCAAAGGTCACGGCGGTGACACCATCGGCAGCGGACTTGAAGTGATTTGGACCACGACGCCTACGAAGTGGAGCAACAACTTCTTCACCAACCTGTTCAGCTATGAATGGGAACTGACGAAGAGTCCGGCCGGTGCGCATCAGTGGACACCGAAAAATGGCGCAGGCAACGGCAAGGTGCCGGATGCGCACGATCCGTCAAAGCGCCACGCGCCATCCATGCTGACCACGGACCTCGCCTTGCGGCTCGACCCTGCTTACGAAAAGATTTCACGGCGCTTCTACGAGCATCCCGATCAGCTCGCAGACGCGTTTGCGCGGGCGTGGTTCAAGCTGACGCACCGCGACATGGGACCGATCGCGCGCTACCTTGGTCCGCTGGTTCCGAAGGAGACCTTAGTGTGGCAAGACCCTGTTCCCGCCGTGGATCATAAATTGATCGGGGAGCAGGACATTGCCGCGCTGAAGGCAAAGATCCTCGCGTCCGGATTGTCGATCTCTCAACTGGTCACGACTGCCTGGGCATCGGCGGCGTCGTTCCGCGGCTCCGACAAGCGCGGTGGGGCGAACGGGGCGCGCATTCGCCTTGCGCCACAGAAAGATTGGGAAGTGAACCAGCCGGCCGAACTGGCGAAGGTTCTCCAGAAGCTGGAGGCGATCCAAAAGGAGTTCAACAGCTCGCGGTCCAACGGGAACAAAGGCGGGAACAAAGGTGGGGTCAAGGGTAAGAAGGTCTCGCTTGCTGATCTGATCGTTCTGGGCGGGTGCGCAGCCGTCGAGGAAGCTGCCAAGAAGGCCGGCCACGACGTAAAGATTCCCTTCTCGCCGGGACGCACCGATGCTTCGCAGGAGCAGACCGACGTGCACTCCTTCGCCGTAATGGAGCCGGCCGCGGACGGGTTCCGCAACTATCTCCGAAACGGAAAGCCCCTGTCGGCGGAGGAGTTGCTGGTGGATCGGGCGCAGCTGCTGACACTGACTGCCCCCGAGATGACGGTTCTCCTCGGCGGCATGCGCGCCCTGAATGCGAACTTCGGGCATGCCAAACACGGCGTCTTCACCAACCGGCCCGAGACGCTGACCAATGATTTCTTCGTCAACCTGCTCGACATGAATACGAAGTGGCAGGCCTCCACAACATCCGAAGACGTGTTTGAGGGGCGCGATCGGGCGACTGACAAAATCAAGTGGACCGGCACACGCGTCGATCTTGTCTTCGGTTCGCACTCCCAACTGCGGGCAATCGCAGAAGTTTATGCCTCTGACGACGCGAGGGAGGAGTTTGTGAAGGACTTCGCCGCGGCGTGGAACAAGGTGATGAACCTTGATCGCTACGACCTGGCGTGAAGTCGGCGGAAAAGAGCTGGCGGCGTAACCTGGAAGACTTGGGGCGAGCCTTTGCGGCTCGCCCTTTCTTTGCGGAGCTACGTGCCGACCGACGTGCTGCGCCGCTCTAGGAGGAGCACATCTCTCCAGGTCTCACCTAGCTTTCCGATGCGGCGCCTCACGCCGACTTTGCGGAATCCGCAGGACTTGTGCATTGCGATGCTGGCAGCGTTCTCGGGAAAGATGCCGGCCTGCAGGGTCCAGATTCCGTTGAGTTCGGATTCTTCGATCAGGGCCTTCTAGCAGCGACTTGCCAACGCCTCTGCCTCGCGCTGCGGCAGCCACGTAGACGGAGACCTCAGCAACTCCAGCGTAAACGCGGCGGACGGAAACCGGGCTGAGCGCGGCCCAGCCGAGGACGCGAAGGTCTCGAAGAGGAATCAAACGCTCCGGGGAATCTTCCGCGAACGGTTCCAACGCTACTAGCCGGCAAGTCTTGCGATGGTTGCTATCCCACTTCTCCCAATCGGGAAGCTCCACTTCAAAGGTTGCCTCGCCGGTGGCGATGCCTTCGCGATAGATCTCGCGAACGGCGGGCCACGTCTCCGGGGGCATGGGTATCGATCGGGTAATTCATTGCGCGCATGTCTAAGTTTCTGCGGGCGCGAAGAACACCAGCACCGCCAGTTCTTCCGTGATGTCGTAGAAGCGATGATCGACTTCGGCGGCGACGAAGATTACGCTGCCTGGGGATACTTCGCGGTCTTCTTCATCGGTCTTCGGAGCCGGCTTTGAAGCGGGCGCGGCCGCGGACCACGTAGTAGATCTCATCTTCGCGATGCGGCTTTTGCCGGTCTGTGGCTCCGGGGGGCAGGACGTAGAGACCGGCGCTGATCGCCGGCACGCGGAGAAACTCGCGGTAGGGCTTGCCGCTCTGGGCGCGCTGCTCCTCGATCTCCGGCAAGCTGGCAAAGGTTGTCTTCACGCGAAGATGCCTCCGAAGATGAGGTCGGTGAATTGTGGAATCAGGTTCTGAGCCTGCAGTTCGCCTTCCGGCTTGTGCCACTGGTAAATCCAGTTGATCATGCCCAGTAAGGCGAACGCAGCTGCGTGCGGGCCGACTCTGCCTCTGGCGTGCCGCGTTCGTTGCACTTCCTCCATCAGGTTTTCAAGGAAGTGAACGTATTCTTTTTTGCGGGCGTTGATGCGTTTGCGCAGGGCCGGCGGCAGGGGATGGTTCTCGTGCAGCATTACGGTGATTTCGCGGTCGCGCGGGCTTAGCACGACCTCGATGTGCAGGCGGATCAGCGCGCGCAGGCGCTCCTCGGGATCGGCGATACCGCGCACCGGATTGAGCACGCGTTCCTGCGTGATCTCCATGGCATGGTTCATGATCTCGAACAGGATTTCGTCCTTGCTCTGGAAGTGGTGATAGAGGCCGCCCTTGCTCAGCTTGAGCGCGGCGGCGACGTCGTTCATGGAAGTTGCGTCGTAGCCACGCTGCTGGAACAGGCGGGCGGCGGTGCGCAGGATTTCCTGGCGGGAATCGACCGCGGTATCACGAGCCATCGGGTGACATGGTAAACAGTTGCGGGCGGGAATGCCAATGGGCGTCTAGCTTCCAGCCCAGGGGTTCCAGCCGAACCTTCAGCGGAAGGGAGCAATATACCAAGCGTAGTAAGTCCCGACACCGGTGATCACAACCACTAACCAAAGCACAAACTCGGTTCGCATCCACCGCTTCCAGTTTCTGAAGCGCAGCCAAACCGGAAGAAAGTTAGTGGCCGCTACGAGAACTATATAAAGTCCCATAAACTCAGCCGCCATTCCCAGAGCCGCATGAATCACAGGCACAGCGTAATACGAGCGATGAAACGCCCTGGCAAACCTTGGAGTTACTTGTCGCTGGAACGCGGGCAACATCACGAGCCCGATCATCAACAAGTTGAGGAGCAGCACCGTCGTCTGACAAATACCGTGTGCTCGGTAACGTTTCTGTTTCGCAAGAAGGACCCCCGCAACCAGCGCCACTACCATCACCAACTGCACGACGAGGTTGAGATCAGCCTCGAAGGTGGCGCCGGTCCCGAGGAATCCTTTGACTGGCAACGAAGACAATGTCAGTAAGCTGATCTTTACTTGTCCTCCTTACGCAGGATTCGGTCGTCGACGGATTCCGCTACCTTCCTGCCCAGAGTCTTGCCCGCATTGTGGTCCGTTCTGAAATGTTGGCCCGCGAAAATTCGGCTCAGCCCCGCTTCTTCGGCGGCTGCGGAGAAGCTGGTGAAGTGCCGCGTCACTCCTGCCAACGATTCGGAAGTGACATCAAAGGTGAACTGATTACCGAAATAAAAAGTCAGCACGGTCGCACCCGCCTTGCTGATCGCGCTGTGCGCTCCGGGGTACGAAGGATCGGGAGCGGTCTTCGTGCTCAGCGGAAGCCATGCTGGATCCGCGGACGGTTTGCGGATTTCCGTCCGTACCCGCCAACTCCACGGCCGTGACCGGACGCCAGAAGTTGTACGTATATTTGGCATCGAAAAACGCGATCGCAGTGTCGGCAAGGCTTATGTTCAGCAGCGCGAACAGACGTGCGCTCTGCTCCAGGCTGAGGTGATGGGCAAGCGCCGCAGTCTGCGCAATCTCGTTCCAGAAGTCCTGGATGTTGCCGTTCCAGAACTCGCCGATCACAGTTTGATCCGCGGTTCGCGTGGTGCTGGTAACGAGCCCCAGATCTTTGACTTCGTTGAATACGTCAGTGTAAATCTCGCTTGTGAGTGCCGGAGGAGGGCCGGGACGAAACTCATCGGCTCTTTGCAGGGCAAAGGGAATGACATTGGGCCACTGGGTAAAATCCGCAGGCGCAAAATTCGGCGGAGTCAACTGGTAGTCGCCCGGCTGATTTCCCGGAACAAACGTCGGTTGAGGTGCATTCGCTCCATCAACGCTGCGCAGAGCGAGCAATAGGCTGGCGACCTCCTGCCCAACGGTTATGCCCTCGGCTTTCCCCGCATTATCGGGAAGCTCCGCCAAGTCCTGTTGCAGCTCCGTGTCCAACGATGCTTGAAACGTAGGGTATAGGGACAAGAGGACATCATGGGCAGCCTGATCCGCCGCGGCGATCTGGGAAGCGCTCCGGGAAACGTCGGGAAGACGCACAACGTACGGACTGAACCTTGGCTCGATATTATTGACTGCGTCGAAGATGGCGGCGTGCAAAATTGCAAAATTGCGAGTTGAGTGAATTGTGGCGGGCTGAGCGAGGGGAGTGCGAACGATCGTCAGAAGAGTTCGATTCCACTCGATGACTGCGTTGACCTGCTGAGCTGGATTCTGTTCTCCGGTTGTCGCTGCGTTCGCAAGGGGACCGACCTGCAGGAAGGCGCAAATTAGCGCGAGCATGGCCGAGATACGAGACATGACTTTGTAACCTCCATTTTGTTGTTTGTGGTTTGTGCGAAGCCCGGCGCTTACTTAGGCGAGGGTCCAGCATGCTCCGGCTTGCATATCCTTAAAACTGGAGCAGTACAGAAAATATTCCCGGTGGGAGAAGAAAATTTTGAGAGATTGGCGGGGTGCCCTCGCCGGGAGCGAAGGCCATGCTCCGCAAGCCCCCTAGGTCGTCACCGGCTGTTGTGCTGCGAGCACGGGTTTCAGTTCCGGCTCCGATGGAATGATGATCCAGGCGATCAGATAGGTGACGACGCCCGGACAGACTCCGGTCGCGAGCGTGATGAAGAGGCAGAGGATGCGCACGAGGGTTACGTCGAGATCGAAATGCTGGCCCAGCCCGGAGCAAACGCCCGCGATCTTTCTGTCGGCTCGGGTGCGCATCAGTTTCTTCGGCGCGGGCCGCACCCCCACCACGCTGCCGCAGTAGGAGCAAAAGCGGACATCCTCAGCGATGGTCTTGCCGCAAGAGTTGCAGTACATAATTGTGCCTCCCTTCAGTTTGGGATACGAAGATTTCGGGGAAGATGTTCCGCATTCGGGCTTTCAGGGGCTGGGAACCCGACTTCCTGCTTGACAGCGGACCGGGGCAACGATACCATCTGTCTATTGCCGACCGACCGGTCGGTTTGTACAAAATGGATTCCGGCCCTCCCCCAGACTCGTGGTTGACCGGAATCCATCCCCAAGAAAACAAGGGCCTTTCCCTCCCCTTGTCTGAGAGGAGCACGCTGATGGCTACAATTTTTTATGAACACGACGCCAACCCCAACGCCCTGAAGGGCAAGACCATCGCCATCCTGGGCTATGGCAGCCAGGGACACGCGCAGGCGCAGAACCTGCGCGACAGTGGCTACAAGGTAGTCGTCGGGCTGGAACCCACGCGAGCCAGCGCGCAGCAGGCCCGTGCCGATGGCATGGTGGTGGTGGCGCCGGATGAGGCCGCCAAGCGCGCCGACTGGATCCACGTGCTCACGCCGGATGAGACGCAGGCGGCGGTGTATGAGCAGTACATCAAACCCTATCTGCATCCCGGAAAAATTCTTGGCTTCTCGCACGGCTTTAGCATTCATTTCAAGACCATCGTCCCGCCGAATGACGTTGACGTGGTCATGATCGCGCCCAAGAGCCCCGGCCATCTGCTGCGGCGGGTTTACGCCGAAGGGCGCGGCGTGCCGTCGCTGATCGCCATTCAGCAGGACTCGAGCAAGCGCGCTCACGAATATGCGCTGGCCTTCGCGCACGGGATCGGGTCGACCCGTGCCGGCGTTCTGCAAACCACTTTCAAGGAAGAAACCGAGAGCGACCTTTTCGGAGAGCAGGCAGTGCTGTGCGGCGGGTTGACTTCGCTGATCAAGAAAGGATTCGAGACGCTGGTCGAGGCCGGCTACGCCCCGGAGATCGCTTATTTTGAATGCCTGCATGAGGTGAAGCTGATTGTCGACTTGATCTACGAAGGCGGCCTCGGGCGGATGCGCTACTCGATTTCGAACACAGCCGAGTACGGCGACCTGACGCGCGGAGAAAAAGTTGTGGGCGATGCCACGCGGGCTGCCATGAAGAAAACGCTGGCCGACATTCAGGACGGCACGTTTGCTCGCGAGTGGATCAAAGAGAACCAAGACGGCGGCCATCACTTCGCCGAGTTGCGTAAGAAGGAGTTACAGCATCCGATCGAGATCGTGGGTGCGCAGTTGCGCGGCATGATGAGCTGGCTGCCAGGACGCGAGACGAAGAAACCGGCCGAGATGCCGAAGGACGAGGCTAAGAAGGTTGCGGTGAATGCTTAAGGGAGCCGAAATCGTTCTGCAGTGCATTCGCGCCGAGGGGGTAGACCTGGTGTTCGGTTATCCCGGGGGCGCGATTATGCCGTTGTACGACGCTCTGGATGGAAGCGGCATACGGCATGTGTTGACGCGTCATGAGCAAGGCGCGGCGTTCGCGGCGGAAGGATACGCGCGGGTCACGGGAAAAGTTGGAGTGGCCATGGCCACCAGCGGGCCGGGCGCGACCAACCTGGTGACCGGCATCGCCGACGCGAAGATGGATTCTGTTCCCCTGGTCTGTATCACGGGACAGGTGCGGACGGCGATGATCGGCACCGACGCGTTTCAGGAGACAGATGTCTTTGGGGTGACGCTCTCGCTGACAAAGTGGAGCCGGCTGGTGCGCACGATTGACGAAATTCCGGAGGTGATTGCCGAGGGATTTTACTGGGCGCGCAGCGGCCGGCCGGGGCCGGTGGTCATCGACATTCCTACCGACATATTGAAGGCCAAGAAAGACTTCTCCGGGCCGGTGAAGTTCGCTCCCCACGCGCGGCCGGCCGATGCAAAGGCGGATGGCGCATTCAGCGACACGATTGTGGCCTTGCTGCAGCGGGCAACCAGACCGGTGGCGCTTGTCGGCGCGGGGGCAAAACTTTCGGGAGCGATTCCGCAACTGCGTCAACTGCTCGACGACCTGAATGTTCCCACGTTTGCCACGGTTCACGGATTGGGCGCGGTTCCTCCGCAAGCGCCATATTACCTCGGCATGGTGGGCATGCACGGGACGCGCGCGGCCAACACTGCTCTGCATGAAACCGATTTGCTGATGGTGTTCGGAGCGCGCCTGGATGACCGCGTGACCGGCGATCCCACGCGCTTTGCGCCTCATGCGAAGATCGTCCACTTTGAAATTGATCCGGCGCAGCTTGACCGGGTGCGCGCTTGTGAGCTGCCGGTAATTGGAAGTCTCGCAGATACGATTCCCGCATTTCACGCGGAGTTGCGCCACGCTTCCCTGCCCGACTGGAGCGGCTGGCGCGCGGTAGCTTGCGGGCCGGAGCGCGCCGAGCTTGATCCGCGGGGACTGGCGCAGCCGACGATTCGTTTTCTCGATGAACTTTTCAGTCGCCTGCCCGAAGAAAACGTGATCATTGCCGACGTGGGCCAGCACCAGATGTGGGCGGCGCAGCGTTACCGGTCTTCGTCGCCACGCGGCTTTATTACCTCGGGCGGCCTGGGTGCGATGGGTTTCGCCCTGCCCGCCGCCGTGGGCGTGCAACTGGCCAAGCCGGAGACTTGCGTGCTCTGCGTTTCCGGCGACGGCGGATTTCAGATGAACATTCAGGAACTCGCCACGGTGCATCGTCTCGGACTGCCCATAAAAATGGTGATCGTCGACAACAAATATCTGGGCATGGTGCGGCAGTGGCAACAGCTTTTCTATGCGCGCAATTATGCCGAGACCGATTTGAGTGACAATCCGGATTTCGTCGAGATCGCGAAGGCTTACAAGATTCACGGATGGCGCCTGAACGAGGCTGCCATGGAAGAGTATCCGGTGTCGGCGGAAACAGGGGATCTCATCGAGAACTTTCTGCTCTCGCCGAATGCAGAATTGCTAGTGTTCGATTGTCATCCCGAAGCGAATGTTTACCCGATGGTTCCGGCGGGAGCGGCGCTTTCCGAGATGGTGTTTGAAGACAAAGGCATTGAGTAATTGAGCAATCGGGTGATTGTGCAATTTGAAAACTCAGGAAGCTCCCGGTTTCAATCGCCAAATCACCCAATCGCACAACCGCAAAATTTAGAGAGGAAGCTACCATGCAAGTCTTTCACATTCGTTATCGCAACGCGCAAGGCGCATTGATGCGCATCCTGAACGCGGTTTCGCGCCGGGGGCTCGATCTCACGTCGGTGCACGCCGAGTACGCCGGGCAGGATCACGCCGTTACCCTGCTGCTGGAGGTCTCGCACAAACAGATCGGCCAGCTTTACCGCGAGTGGCATGCGATCGTGGATGTGGTCGAGGTACGTTCCAGCGCGGCTTTGCGGGAGCACGATGAAGCAGTATGGGCACCGCATCCGCCGGCAAGCGTCGCGGAGCAGTCGGCGCGGGCCGCGCGGGCTTAAGTTTCGTTTTCGGGTATGGAAGTGTCACAGCATGAACGCTACCTGGGTAAGCGTCATGCGATTGGGGAACCTGCGGTTCGAATGCGCTTCTGGCATCATTCCAGACTGCGGGTTTCCCGTTTTTCTTCCCAAGCCGCTGAAATTCATTGACGCCGCTTTGAAAGGGCGCGGCTTCAAACCGCGCCGTAAAGCCCCATATATTCAACAGCAGCTTTAGACGCCGCCTCATGTTGTAATCTTTCCCCATGGACCTCAAGCATCGCAGCCGCGGAATTACCGACGGGCGCGACCGCGCTCCGGCCCGCTCCATGTTCAAGGCAATTGGCTTCACCGACGACGACCTGCGCAAGCCGCTGATTGGCGTGGCCAACACCTGGATCGAAACCATGCCCTGCAACTTTCACCTGCGGCGGCTTTCCGCCAAAGTGAAAGAGGGCATTCGCGCCGCCGGCGGCACTCCCATGGAATTCAACACCATCGCCATTTCTGACGGCGAAACCATGGGCACCGAAGGCATGCGCGCTTCGCTGGTGAGCCGTGAGTTGATCGCCGATTCGATCGAACTTGTCTGCCGCGGCCAATTGTTCGACGCCGTTGTATGCGTGGTGGGCTGCGACAAGACGATCCCAGCCGCAGCCATGGCTCTCGCGCGGATAGATCTTCCCGGGCTCGTGCTCTATGGCGGCACCATCGCGCCGGGCAGCTATCGCGGCAAGGACGTCACCATTCAAGACGTTTTCGAAGCCGTAGGCGCCAACGCCGCCGGAAAAATTACCGATCAGGAATTGCACGACCTCGAAAACGTGGCGTGCCCCGGCGCCGGAGCCTGTGGAGGTCAGTACACCGCCAACACGATGTCGACCGTGATGGAGATGATCGGTCTTTCTCCCATGGGCTTCAACAGTGTTCCGGCCATGGATGCCGCCAAGGATCAGGTTGCATTCGATTGCGGCAAGGTCGTGCTGAATCTGCTGCAGCAGGGAGTACGACCGCGGGATATTCTCACGCGCGACGCTTTTGAAAATGCAATCGCCTCCGTGGCCGCGACCGGCGGATCGACCAACGCGGTGCTTCATCTGCTGGCGATCGCTCGCGAAGCGGAAGTCGATTTGCAGATTGACGATTTTCAGGTGGTTAGCGCACGCACTCCACTGCTGGCCGACCTGAAACCTTCTGGACGTTTCGTGGCCGCCGATATGCACCGCGCCGGAGGAGTACGTTTACTGGCCCGCCGATTACTGCGCGGAAATCATCTTCACACCGCGGCAAAAACCGTAACCGGACGTTCGCTGGGGGCGGAAACCGAGAGCGCCGTCGAAACTCCCGGACAGGAAGTGATCGCGCCGCTCGATCGGCCTCTTAAAAAAACTGGAGGCCTGGTGATTCTGAAGGGCAATCTCGCGCCCGAGGGTTGCGTAGCAAAAATCAGCGGTCATGAGCGTCTGGAGCACCGCGGTCCGGCGCGAGTCTTCGAATCGGAAGAAGATGCCATGGCCGCCGTGACCAGCAAAGACACAGACAACAGCAAGAAAATTAAATCCGGCGACGTCGTCGTAATCCGCAACGAAGGCCCTAAAGGCGGCCCGGGCATGCGCGAAATGCTGAGCGTCACCGGCGCGATTGTGGGCGAAGGTTTGGGATCTTCGGTCGCGCTCTTGACCGACGGCCGCTTCAGCGGCGCGACCCATGGATTGATGGCCGGCCACGTCTCGCCGGAAGCCGCGCTGGGCGGCCCGATCGCCGCGGTCCGCGATGGAGACATGATCAGCTTCGACGTCAGCCAGCGAATCTTGGAAGTTGAGATCAGCGACGAGGCTCTGCGCCAGCGTATGAAAGAGTGGAAGCCGCCGCAGCCGCGCTATCCCGCCGGCGTGTTCGCCAAATACGCGGCGCTGGTCTCATCGGCCTCGCAGGGAGCGATCACGCGGCCGCCAAAATGAACTGGTTCTTCTGAAACCAATCGGAACTCAAATAAACCAGGCATCCAACCCAGGAGCCGGAGGAAGACCGACCATGAAGATCGCTAACGACGTGACCGGGCTGATCGGCAATACACCGCTGGTCCGGCTTAACAAAGTGACCGCGGGCTGCGCTGCCGATGTGGTTGCGAAGCTGGAAAGTTCGAATCCGTGCGCCAGCGTAAAAGACCGCATCGGCGTCAGCATGATCACCGGAGCCGAGCGCGCCGGAAAAATTCAGCCCGGCAAAACCGTGCTGATCGAGCCGACCAGCGGGAACACTGGCATCGGCCTGGCTTTCGTGGCTGCCGTGAAGGGATACAGGCTCATCCTGACCATGCCGGAAACCATGAGCTTGGAGCGGCGCGTGCTGCTGCTCGCTTTTGGCGCGGAGATTGTTCTCACACCCGGCCCCAACGGGATGAAGGGCGCCATCGCCAAAGCCAACGAAATCCTCGCCCAGACTCCAAATAGTTTCATGCTGCAGCAGTTCGACAATTCCGACAATCCCAAGATTCATTTCGAGACGACCGGCCCCGAAATTTGGAATGACACCGACGGCCGCGCCGACATCCTGATCTCCGGAGTCGGCACCGGCGGCACCATCACTGGCGTCTGCCAATACATCAAACCAAAGAAGCCTTCTTTCAAAGCGGTCGCCGTCGAACCTGCAGACAGCGCGGTGCTCTCCGGCGGCAAGCCTTCGCCCCACAAGATCCAGGGCATCGGCGCCGGTTTCGTGCCCAGCATTCTCCGCCGCGACTACATCGATGAAGTCCTTACCGTCACCAACGATGAATCCGTAAATATGGCGCGCCGTCTCGCCAAAGAAGAAGGACTTCTGGTGGGCATTTCGTCAGGAGCAGCCGTGGTCGCCGCTCTGACGGTCGCAAGCCGGAAAGAAAATACAGGCAAGCTGATCGTAGTAGTCCTGCCCGACTTCGGCGAGCGTTACCTGACCAGCATTCTGTTTGACGCGCTCCGCAACCAGGCGCTCCAGATTCCAACCTCAGCCCTTCCGGCCTGATTCATGCCGGGCCAGTGGCACATCATTCGATATGCTGGTGCCGGGAGGGGGATTTGATTGAGGCCACCAACCCCGGCTTGTGAATTCAATAACATACAGTGTTTTTCGCAATTTAACAAAAGTTTCAACCAAGCTATCCCCGATCTGACCCCATTATCTCCCTAAAACATTTAGGAAACATTAGGTAGCCAAATCCAAACTTTACGTTCTCTTTTCCAGAGACGTATGGCAACCACATTTCTTGCAATCAAGTCCGTTGACGAAGCAAGCCAAAGCCCACCCTTTCGTGATGGCACTTTTGCTAAATCTTGTTGGAAGAGCGGCAATCGGAAACGTATGCAGCGAAAAGTAGCCCGGGTGCTCCGCGCACCATTGCACGAGAGTGGACTATGGTATTCCGCACGTCGATGCGGCTGATTTGAAGAAGATCAAAACTCCCCTGATTTGCCACTTCGCAAATCAGGACGACTGGTGGTGCACGGTGCACACCCCCAAGGTAAATGACCCCGAGGCCCGCGCTGAAGCGTCGAGATCAGAGTTCGACCCAGGTTGTGCGACCCAGCATGTGCCAAGACAGCGTGGGAGTGAACGCTCAAATTTGTGAAGGCACTCAGTTACCGGTCGCCAACCTCGCGCGCCCAAACTGGGACATGCCCATGGGGGAATGGTAGAGCGCAGCCTTTTCAGGGCTGTATTCAATCAACGTAAGCGATTGAATCAGCAGGACTTTCGTTTCGCAAATCCCTAATATTTTGGACGCAAAATGGACGCAACTTGCGGAAGCCAGGTGGTTCGCCTCAACCCCTGCTAGACGCTCTTAAGAATTGCGAAGACAATGGCCAGCACGAAAGCTCACGGTCGCTCGCACGTGAGCAGTTTACTCAGGATTCTGCCAAAGTCTTGCAAAAATCCGCACCTGGGATGCACCAGAAATGTGGATTGAAGGCCGCTTCCCGTCAACATACTTAGGAGTGTCCCCCAAGACTCACCAACCTGAAAATTCCCTATGGTCTAAGAAGGTTACTCCATGCGCCATCGCCTCTTGATGTGCAGGTCCATTGGCATTATCTTCTTGAGACATTTTGACCAAATGCTCGGCGGGCCAATCACTCGGAAACGGCTCGGAGGGCGTTTGGGTCGCCCATTCAAAATAGATGAATCGACGATGCAAAGTTCCATACCTTCGGAACTGCCTAGGCCGATTACCGAGATTCAGTGTCTCAGAAATATGCCGAACTGCAGCCGCGTGTAACCGCTGGGAATAAGCATCCAACTCCACAAGATACTTGGGTTCTGGGTATTGGGCTCCGTGAAACACGGCGTTCCTGGCCTTGCCCCAAATCTCGGCGTTAAACTCGTGATCGGTCGTATTTGGATAGGTTGCTTGAAAAATGTGTCTTGCTGCTGCCTTGTCTGAACTCCGATGGCTGACTACACGTCCACAGTGCTCCAACTCCTTCTGGCACTTCGGGCAGCGATTCGGGACGTCGGTGTCGCCTGCCAGAGCTTCAAATGCAAGCCAGTTGAAAACGAACTGTTCGAGAGCCAGCTCCCTATCAAGCGCGTACCGTTGCCAGCAGAGAGGCAGTCTCAAATCTTCTCCCGCTGCAAGAAGTTTTTTCATCTCCTCTATCTCAACGTCACCTAACGGAACAAGTGATGGAATGTGTAGATGGCCTACATAAAGTGCACGCCTCTTGGTGCTGCCAGCCTCATCTTTCAGCACGAGTTCACAGTCTCTGAGGAGCAGCGGCGTTCCCGTCGAGAACGACAGCGCGTCAAGAACTGGCGGCAAAAGGCCGCTTGCCGCCTTGCCCCAAGCCTGTACGTTGTCAGGTGCATCCAGCTGGATTTGGGCAATAACGGATCCGTCGTCATGTGCTTTCTTAAAAAAAGAAAGATGATCTGGTGCTCTCCCACCGCTACCATCAAACTGTTGTCGTACGTCAGACAGGTTTCAATCTTGAAACGTAACAAGTATCGAGACATGTTCACTCCATGTAAAATTACTGCAAATGTTTTGATTAGCTCATTTGGAGAACGACAAGCGCCACGAGCCAACAGGACCAAGCATAGCGACTCAAACAGCTATTTGCCAAGTCGGGCAACAGATGCGCATTCCCTAGGTGCACTTCGCCCATAATCGACGGAGAAACGGTCATAGGCGAGATTTGCCACATCACGGCACGGAGTGTTGGCGGCCCGCGATGTGACCCTGAGCAGACACCGACCCGCAATGCATACGACAACCTTACTTATGGCCATATGCAAGCGGTGTGCGCCGTCATCTGTGCTTCCTTCGCTTGGGTTTCGAGCGTTACAGGTTGGCCGCAAAAAACGCAATTTGGAGACGTCAACAATCTCTTGCCTTGAAGTTCGGTTGGTATCGTATTCGGGCTAAAGGTAATCTTCTCGCTGACGTGTGGATCGTTGAACTGGTCCACAAAAACAAGTTTACCGCTCAACTTCTCTCCTGGCCTGGCCGTAACTGGCGATACGCCAATACAGATTGATGTCGAGTCGTCGCAGCTGCCCTCGACAACTAGATCAGCCATGGGAAGCACTGATCTGGTGCCCTTCAGATAGCCATCCTTAATAATTACACTGAAATCTTCGTAATGCGCAAAGTTCATCTGGCACAGGAGTATCAACATCGGTTTCTTGCCAAGCGGTTGCTGACCTACGCTCCATGTCGAGTATAAGGGGCTGCCAGCCACCATCCGCAAGTCGATTCGCTTGTCGTGCAGCGTTCGCCGTCGTTCATAAATCGTGGTAGCCAAGTGGGTCAAGAGCACAGCGCCAGTCAAAATGAAGGCCCCAACCAAATACCCGCGCAAGGGCAGCGCCCACTCCCTCACTTTCAACTGGTCCGGGAAAAATAGAAGGGCACCGGCAGCAACAAAAACTCCGACCAGTGTTCGCCATGAATACTTGGCCAGCGCGCTAAAAAAAGCTTCTACAGGATTGGCCACCGGGCAATGGTAGCAAAAGGAAGCGGAGAAGAACGCAAAAAGCCACGTCTATGGACCTCGCTACGGCCCCTAAAGAATTGGGCGGGGCGGTGGCGGCCAGTAACCTCTAGAATCTTGGCGTCCCCACGGGATTTGAACCCGTCGGACTTCAAAATGGCCCGCTGATTCCAAAGCACATAGGCCGCGCCAACCACTGATTTTAGCCCCCAATAAGGATGGTTTTGCGGCGTTTTGCGGTGAAACCAATTTGTTAGGCACCGGCCCCCTGGCCGCCGTATGATCTTGGGCATGGCCATCGTGATACGCAACCAGGGTGGGAAATGGGAAAAAACCGAGAACGTAATCTTTGCTGACGAAGCACAACTTCAGAAATTGCTCTATGACTCGCCCGAGCTCATTCCAACAAAGGTCGAGGATCAAGCAGCCATCTTCACCCGAGAAGCGGGATTGCCCGGTAGCGGTTTCACGGATCTGGTTGGTGTGGATGCCCAGGGAAACATCCTTATCGTTGAGACAAAGCTCGCCCGGAACGGAGAAATCCGTAGGAAAGTGATCGGGCAAGTTCTAGAGTACGCCGCCTACCTTTGGGGCATGTCATTTGACGATCTTGACCGTTTCTTTCTGAAAAGAGAAAAAAAATCACTTCTGAACCTACTGTATGAGAAGGATCCCTCAATTGACAAAGATCAGCTCAAGCAAAGCGTCGAGGGCAACCTGGCATCAGGAAAGTTTCAGCTCATCATCGCGGTTGACACGATAAATCCTGAACTGGAAAAAATCATCGCGTACGTGTCGAGCAGGGGGAGTGAATTGCAGCTTGAGGCCCTTGAGCTTGGATTCTACAAACAAGGCCAAGTCGAAATACTAGTACCTCAACGGTATGGACAACTCAATCAGCCGCAGCAAGCGCAATCGAGTAGAAAGATTCTTACCTTCGAAGAGGTCATCCAAAATTGCCTCGATGATCATAGCCGGAAACTTCTCACACTTCTCGGAGAACTTTGGGAGATGGCGGGAAATCACGTTAAACCTGGCACGGTCGGGGCATCCTTTCAGTCCGAAATCGCAGGTAAGCCACAACCGATATTCTGGGCATATCCCGAATCCCTGCAGAATGCACTGAGCGACATTCGAAGCGCGGGGCACCATCCGACGCGTTCAAAAAGTATCGTGAAGCCATCGCTAAACTTCCCGGGTTCAACCGGGAAGAAGTCCTAACCAAATCGAACCCAATGACCAAATTCTCCAAACTGACTGAAGAGACCGTCAGGGCCTTTGTTGGGGAATCCCAGAGTCTCGTGGAAGCTTGGAAGAAGTCCATTGAGTCGACGTCCATTGAATCTGTTAGCTTTGGCACGTAGCGGGCAATGCGTCCCGGCCCCGACAAAACCGAGCTGTATTGAGACCGGATCGAGCTGGCGATCCCATCGTTGCGAACGACGCGCTCTCCCAAATTATCTCATTGACCTGCCTGCACTTGCCAGCCGAGTACGGTCCATTACGGTCCAATTCAAACCGGCTCGCCGGGGAGTTGCCTCAAACTTCAGTGCGCGGGAGAAATTGAACATGCACATTGGCTACCCGTTTCAGTTTGAGCCATGACACATCCCATCCTTCCACACGAATTTGTCTTCTTTGCATTGCTGCTCAGAATAGGTGTTGATATCCTTTTCTACCGCTGTGTCAATATCTGAATGACAGTCATTTTCGTAGGCTTTACCTTCAAGAGCAATCTCATGCGCTGCTCCAAAGCAATGAGCATAGATCTGCATCCACACCTTCATCTCTTTTTCGGCGTCAGGATCTTTATCTCCACGGGCCACTCCTGAGAGGAGCCTGCCTTTGCCCGAGAAGAATGCATTAGCGGCATACTTTGTGTTCTGTAGCAGCTCCCACAATTGTTTATCACCCGCTGGCCTACCTTGTTCGGATACAGTGATTTGGATACGATCATCAAGTGGCTTCGTGGTTTTGTCCAATTCACCTTCCACCTCAAACTCACCGCCTATTGTTACTTTTCTGCAACTTTCTCCATCTTT
This sequence comes from uncultured Acidobacteriaceae bacterium, assembly GCA_963807655.1. Classification (GTDB taxonomy): domain Bacteria; phylum Acidobacteriota; class Terriglobia; order Terriglobales; family Acidobacteriaceae; genus Sulfotelmatobacter. Next base: position 171,768 of record CAWEDF010000051.1, read on the forward strand.
ACATCTATCGTCGAGCCTGCAGTGCTTCAAGGTAGATTATTGCTGCTCCTCTCATATATTGAGAGACGGGTTGTTCCGCTGGTTTCTTTCTTGCTTTTTGGCCCTGTACCGGAAGAGGAAGTTTGATGACTTGTGAAGATTGTGCTTGCTGAGGCACCGCTGGATTTGTCTTCACCGGCAATGCAGCTTCGGCGATAACAGTTGAATTCGCCTTCGCGGGTAACGCAGGCTGGGCGCTGATATCAGAGGTAAATCTTATGTCCCCAACACCGCCCGTGCAGACGAGCTGAGTAAAGCCCATTGTGTGACGTTTTTCCCGAACACCTTCAGCCAAACTCCTGCATATGTCAAAGGTGATCCCAGGCAGGTGGTACATGTAGAGAGTCGCATCTGGTCCCTCAGCTGTAAGATTAATCCGGGGGCGAGGTTGCTGCCCATCTGCTTCAGCGTCATTTTCCGGACCACTTCCGCAAACTGTTTTCTCGCAGCAGCATCTTGCGCGGCCGTACCTATAACGAGAGACAGAGCGAGAAGCCCAATTACGACTGCTTTGGTTTTCATGATCGTACACCTCGGGCCGCATGCACAAACGACGACCACACGAATTCATGGTCGCGGTCGGCGCGGTGATGTTCATGAATCACTGCTTGATAAATTTCGCGGCTGGTGCTGGAGAATTGATGGAGGTGGGAGACCGAGATTGAACCGGCGACATCCAGCTTGGAAAGTTGTCGGCATAGCGTCGGCCAACGCAGAATCAAGCATTTAGAGCGGGTCTCTGGGGTCAAGTGTGGCACTAGCGGCACTTATTGCACACGATTCTGCACACAACTTTCCTGGCACGAAACTTGTACACTTGAGAGAGTGTGAGATATGCAACGCCAGCGCGCCGCCGACTGAAGCCAAGGGTGAATACGGACCGGCACCCGCCGGTTCCATCGGCGACATCAAGGTGCCCCGTCCGTCTCCCGCCCCCATCGTACCCGCCCACGGCCCTGTTCCCTCCCACCTCTACGTTCTGGGCGAGCAGCAGGCAAGAAGGAGCACGATCAGGGCGTTCCGTTCGTCGGCAGCGCGGGCCATACTCTCCGCGAGTGGTTCCGCTGCGCCGGACTGGAGTTCGACAACTTCCGCGGCTGGAATGTGTGCATCGACTACAAGTTGGGCAACCCTAAGCCCTTGGTTTGGGGATCAAGCGTGATCGTCCGTTAGTTGAGGCGGACATCGCCTGCTGCCAGCCACACGTGATTGTGGCGGTCGGCGCGCACGCCATGAGGTGGTGCCTCCAACGTCAACCAATCCTCGGCGAAGTACATGGCAAACGGTTCAATGTACAGATAGGCGACCATAAGGCGGTTTGCGTGCCGATCTATCATCCTTCCACCTACGGGCGGATTGAGCGGGCGGAGATGGGGAAGGCCAACGTTCTCGCCGTGGCGCGGGTGTTGCGGGGCCTGATTGCCGACGCGCATGACACGCAGAACATACGAGCGGATTCCCACACAACAAACGGGGCAAAGGGCTGGTATTCGGCAGCCATTGTGCGCCGCATTGTGCGCTGGAAACAGAGCTTCCGGAAAAACTAAGCGGCGTCGGTCTCAATTCCGACTGCTTTATTGAGCATATATGAAGGCTGGCTTGTTTCGATCTCGAAGAGCTGTCCCATTTCTTGCGACAAACGAAAATCCGTGTTTCGGAGGTACAAAAAGTCGGTCACCAGATCCCTCAGAATCTTATACGAGAAATGGTTTTTTCTCAGATCCCTTTCAAGCTCGAAATCTCACTCTTGGAACGTCCCGGAAGTATTCCAAGAATATGGATAAATGAATGAGCTTGACCGATGTAAGCGGGCCAAGCCCTTTGCGCACTTCTTCGAAGGTCAGTTCAAGATCTTTTAGACCCACCGATCTGGAAATCCGCTTGATTACACCGTAAGCGGCGGCTCCTGTGAACCAGATCAACGTCTGATCAGCTCCCTCGGCCAGTTTTGCCTGCGTAATGAAGGGATCAGCTTCTTTCAAAACCTCGGCAAAGCATGTGCGCAATTCCTGCATGTGATGCTCTGCCAAATCAAGCACTCTCCGTAACAGGCGCAAACCTAGCAAATAACTCTCCTCTGTAAGCCTTTGCTTTGGTGTTTTCGGCAACACTCCCGGAAAGTTCCGCAACACTTGGCCCATAACCCTCAATGTTTGAAGACCTATCGCTATTTTCACCAATTCATTTAACGTTGGTTCATAGGGTACCCGGTTATCAGGGGCTGGAAACGATTGTGACCCTTCCGATTCTTGGATTGTGTCTTGACTCTGTCGATATTCGTCTCGATTAACCGAAATATCGGAGCTAGGGAGGAGCAGCTTCTGAGGCTTTTCCCCTTTAATCAACTGGTTGACAAACAGCACGTCGTCATCCAAGGTCGCAGGCCGACATTCTGCATATATCTTTGCTGCGTTTGCCAACAACCGTTCGATTGTCTTGGGATCACGACTCAGGTATAGATAAAACATTACGATGTTCGTATAGTCTTCCCACGCCAGTCGATCTGTCATATGGTCTAACTCTGACCGAAGAGAGGACTCAGCGTACCATGTTCTCGAATAAATATCGAGCCATGCTGTAACAATACAGACCTTTATAGGCAAACCGATAAGAGTCGCCTTCCTTAGAAGGATCTTTGCTTCTGTGAGGTTGGGAGGATTTGGGTTTCCGATAGTCGCATGCCAAAAACAGTGCAGTACTCAGAGTGCACATCGCTTATCTCCTTCCCTGACAGGTACGTGCGGTCCTTCTGGACATACAATAGGCAATTCGAGACAGATACGTGTACATCGTGCCGATGTCGCAAAACTTTGGCTGACCAACGTGAGCCTGTCGGTGATTATTAGCTCGACAATGTGACCATACGCACCAGCATTCCGCGACGCAGTCGAAGAAGACGATACATCCGCCTGGAGAAGACCGATGATGAAGATCGGAAAGTAGGAAAGAGTCCCTTCCGAATTACGGCAGCCACCTTGTCTTCGCTGCAAGCAACAGCGTAATGAAAATCTCGTGGATCTACCGAATCCTCGTGGCCCAAAGCGTGCCACTTTTCGATAAGGCGTCCGGCAGAGCGTTTGCCAAATTCTTGAATGTCGCAAAACTGGAAGTCAGCAAACATCGTCCGAGCAGGGCCAGCATCCGCCAGCTCCTCCAGGGCATAAAGTCGACTAGTAAGAAAAATCATCTTCCCACAATGAGCCTTGAGCTGATCTATAACAGCGCCCTTACCCTTTGTCGCGAACTTCAGCTCATGCCAGTCATCAACGATGATTACACGTTGACTCACATCAAGATCGAAATAGGAATCGCTCCACTCCGTTCCGTATTGTTCCTCAACCGATTCTCTGAGGAGACGCCGGATGTGGCGGGCTTGGTATCCATCGATGTCTTTCGCTTTAACGAGAACCGGGACAAATGCACCGTTTAGTAGCAGATCCCCGCACAATTTCTTGGCAAGACACGTCTTGCCGGACATTTCATCTCCTACAATGACAAGTCGAGGAATGTTACGCACGAATTCGAGAACATCGCGACCGTCTATGTTTCGAAGTAGTTGAAATTTCTTTTCTGGATTCTTGCATCCAAGAGTCGGATAAACGAAGAGGTCGTCAATTGTAATGTCGTGCTTGCGGGGATAGAATCGGCAACCCAGGGTCAGCGAGACTCTTGCAATAACTGGCACAGTGTTGAAATACCGATTTTCGCGCCAGTGTGTTGCGAATAAATGGATGGTTCCCTAGGCTCTTACAGCTATATTTACTATCTTTCCAAGAACACACAAACACTTCATAATTTGTGACTGTGTCGTCAATGACGATGACGTGGAAAGCAGAATCAATCGTTGAGCCATCTACCTGGAGCACAGCACCTTCGACATGCTGTGTGCTTCCAGTGTCAACGTCCTGCTTCCAATACACTGATGTTTCGTGTTCGTGACCAGTCAAGATCAGGTCAGCCGTACTCTCGACGGCCACGCGAAGCCTCCGCGCATTCTCCGGAGTCAACCAATTGAGCGGATGGTGAAAGGCAGATAGTTCTATATCAGCCACGTCTGCGGACTGCTTTACCAAGCTTGGCGGAAACACTAAAGTCCCCGCAATCTCCGGATTTGTGGACACCCATGCTGTGTTAAGGCAATTAACTCGACATTTGATTCCGTCAACCTCGAATGTAAAGCCGTACACCAAACGGTCTTTCTCGGGGCGCGGCGAAGATTTCAGCATGGCTGCTTCGAAGTCAAAGAAATTACTCTGAACGCTCAGTATCTGCCTGACCGTCTCTCCCGCGGGGTTGATGGCGTCAAAGTTCTTCCTAACGTGCTGTAGCAACGCGGCCCTGGTATCAGGTTGGCCTGTAAAATCTAGATCGTGATTTCCGGGAATGAAGAATTGGAAACCGGGAGTTTCGCTGGTTTCCAGGCCACTCATAATCGATGAAAAGAGCGACGCAGCTAGTTGATATTGTTCCTTTGTCCCCGCATATGCGATGTCGCCTGTCGCCGCTAACAAGTACGCGGTGGCTGTGGGGGCGGCGTTCTTGATTGCGGACACTATAGCGCTGGCTCTTTTTAAGACTAGGTCTTCGGGAGTCTTGATGTGAATATCGCTCAGTTGAACTATCGCAAGTCTCAAAGTATTCCCCCGTCTCCATAGGAGCGCCTTCCATTGTTGCACTCTCACGGCAGTAGAACCAGAATGCTCTTAGTATGAGCGTGTTTCAGGACATTTGCACACCTTCAGCTTTGGGAAAATAACATATACCTCAGGGCGGCTATCCGGCTAAGTTGTTGATTGCATTTGGTTTATACGCTATTGATGTGATACAAATGCACTCGGAGGAAATCACACAAAGGGCGCATCGCCAGAAAACGGGCGAAGCCGCCGCATCACGCAAACCGACATCGACAGGGATGCTCGGGTCGCAGTGTGGGCAACGGCGGCTGAGTCAATCTTCAGGCGTGCAAGCTGCGAGAGTACGTGAACCATCGCGTTGTGTTAGGTGATGCACGCTGAGGGTGCAGCAGTGGATCGCCCATGCCTCCAAAATCCCGACGCTGGTACATTATATTTTTGCCCGTACAGCGACGATCTCCTCGGGGATAGCCCTGGACTACCCATAGACGTTTCACAAACAAATCATTTTGCTACATAAGAAACGAGAGAAATCGGTTCTTTCCTGCCAACAACTTACAGTCACGATTTAAGGAGACTTATGACACAAGTAATTAGAGCTTTCTTGTATGCGCGCGTCTCGACCGTGGACAAGGAGCAGAATCCCGAAGTGCAGCTTTCGGAGATGCGCGAGTTTGGCCGGCGTCGTGATTGGACAGTAACTCAATTCGTCGACAAGATGAGTGGCACAAAGAGTCAGCGGCCACAGTTTCAGGAAATGCTGCGTCAGGTTCGGCAGAGGAAGTGCGACGTGGTGGTTGTGTTCCGCCTAAACCGCTTTGCCCGGTCTACGCGTGAACTGGTGAATTGGCTGGATGAATTCCAGGCGCTGAATGTCGATTTCGTCAGTCTCCACGAATCCATTGATACCAGCACGCCCCAAGGCCGGCTACTCTACCGCATCATGGCGGCCCTGGCGGAATTCGAGGTGGACATAATCCGCGAGAACGTCAGAGCCGGCCTCTTGTACGCGAAAGCCAGGGGAAGGAGAATCGGACGCCCTAGACTGCAGGACGTAACGACGGCAAGCCGTTCAACCATATGGCGACGGCGGAGACAGGCCGGCCGTGAAAGCCGGATAGCTTCCGGTTAGCCGACAAACCGGGAACTGTCGCGTGCTGGCTCAAATTGACGAACGTCAATAGTCCAAGGGCGGAGATCATTCCATCTGTCTCCGCCCTTGGCATTCGCGGAACTACCTGGGTTGATAAGTCCCGACGCCGCGATACGGATAGCGACGGCCAAGCCAGCCTGGAACTGTGCCGGTCCTGTCATTAGTCGACGAACTACCTTCGGTCATCATTGTTGGGCTCTGCGTGACTAGCGCTGAGCTACTTTGAGCCGTGGCGGTTACACCGTCAGGCTGCTCCTCGCAGTCGCCACTGTCAGCGCGACCGTCATCGCAGGG